>DASXEV010000030.1:0-26704 GCA_036489955.1 Opitutaceae bacterium | reverse complement strand
ACCCGATCGAGATGATGTGGAGCAAAGTGAAGGCCCTGCTGCGCAGGGCCGAGGCCCGAACTCATCCCGATCTGCTCCAGGCCATCACGCATGCGTTGCACGCAATTACCCCCGAAGATGCCGCCGGTTGGTTTACCCACTTCGGCTACAGTTTTATTTAAAATGCTCTAGGGGGTCCCCAGCGAGATCGACGGCGCCGAAAGGCCCGGCTGGGACACGCCCTTGGCCGCCAGGGTGGACGCCTGGATGGCGAACGGGTTCGTGGCGTCGATCTTGTCCAGCTCCTCGGAGATCCCCTGCACCTCGCCGGCGCGGCCCGCCGCGATCTCGAGGTTCGCGAGGTGGTAGCCCGCCTCGCAGCGCACGGTCTTCAGGTCGGACGCGTCGGCCATGAGGGCCTTCAGGTCCGCCTCGGCCTCGCCGGTCCGGCCCACGGACACGAGCGCCATCGCCTGGCCGAGCTTGGCCTGCTGGCGGGCGGGGCCCGCCGGCAGGTCCGACACGGCCTCGGAGTAGGACTTCAGGGCGTCGGTGAAACTTCCCGAGGAATAGGCGTTGTCGGCCACGCTCTCCTCCGCGACGCCCGCCAGCGGGTGCCCGGGGTGCTTGGCGGCAAAGGCCAGGTAGGAGTCCGGGGTCGTGCAGGCCTGGTAGTCCTTGCGAATCGCGGCCTCCTTCTGCGCGTTCATGAAGTTCCAGCCGCCCCGCGCGATGATGAAGAGCGCCGCGGCGGCGAGGACCCAGTAGGCGAGGTTGCCATACCTGTCCCAGAGCAGCCTCAGCTGGTCCTCGGGGGCGAGGTCGCTCACTTCATGGTTCTTGGCTGCTTCTTTCGGCATCTTGGGGTCCTTCCTTCTGGAACCGGCGACTCAATCAAAACGGGCAGCCGCTGTAAACCCGGAAACGCCCCGGGGCCTCACGCGGCGACGACGTTTCCCTTGTACTCCTGGATCGGCTTGACCCCGAGGGGCTTCGTCCGGAGGGCCCGGATGCCGTCCACGGCCGCCCTGGCGGCCATGATCGTCGTGAAATTGCAGATGTTGTGGGCGTAGACTGCGGCCCGGATCAGGTTCTCGTCCCGCCTGGGGATGAGGCCGCCGGGGGTGTTGATGACGAGCTGGATCTGGCGGTTCTTGATCATGTCGACCGCGTTCGGGCGGCCCTCCGATATCTTGGCTATCCGGCGGACCGAAACGCCACTCTCGGCGAGGAACCGCGCCGTGCCGCTCGTCGAGTAGATGGTGAAGCCCATCTCCTGGAGGGCGCGGCCGATCTCTACGGCGCGCAGCTTGTCGGAGTCCTTGACCGAGAGGAACACGTTGCCCTCCTTCGGCAGCCCCGGCTTCGCCGCGGCCTGCGCCTTGGCAAAGGCGATGCCGAGGTCCGCGTCGAGGCCCATGACCTCGCCGGTCGAGCGCATCTCGGGCCCCAGGGCGATGGTGGCGCCGGGGAACCGGACGAATGGGAAGACGGCCTCCTTGACGCACCAGTGCCTGGGGACGACCTCCCCCGTGAAGCCGAGGTCCGCGAGCTTCGCCCCGGCCATCACGCGGGCCGCGATCTTCGCCAGGGGGACGCCGATCGCCTTGGCGACAAAGGGGACCGTCCGCGAGGCGCGCGGGTTCACCTCGAGCACGTAGAGCTGGCCGTCCTTGATGGCGAACTGGGCGTTCATGAGCCCGATGACGCGCAGCTCCTTCGCGAGCGCATGGGTCGCGGACCTGATCCCCGAGAGGACCTCCTTGGAAAGCGTGTGCGGGGGCATGACCATCGCGGCGTCGCCCGAGTGGACGCCCGCGAACTCGATGTGCTCCAGTATCCCCCCGATGACGCTGGTCGTACCGTCGCTCACGCAGTCGACGTCGATCTCGATGGCGTCCTCCAGGAACTTGTCGATGAGGACCGGCTTGCCCGGCATGACCTCGAAGACGCGCGCAGCAACGGCGCGAAGCTCCTCGTCCGTGTAGACGATGAACATGCCGCGGCCCCCTAGGACGAACGAGGGGCGCAGGAGGACGGGATAGCCGACCTCGCGGGCGAACGCCTCGGCCTGCGACTCGCTGATGGCCGTCCGGTTCGCGGGCTGCCGGAGCCCCACCTTGTCGAGGACGGCCGAGAAGAGCTTCCGGTCCTCCGCGACCTCGATGGATTCCGGGCTGGTGCCGATCACGTTGACGCCGTTCGCCTTCAGCGCCGCGGCGAGGTTGAGGGGGGTCTGGCCGCCGAACTGCACGATGGCGCCGTCGCAGCGCTCCTGCTGGTACACCTCGAGGACGTCCTCGAGGGTCAGGGGCTCGAAGTAGAGGCGGTCGCTGGTGTCGTAGTCCGTGGACACCGTCTCCGGGTTCGAGTTGACCATCACGGTCTCCATGCCGGCCTCGCGCAGCGCGAAGCTCGCGTGGACGCAGCAGTAGTCGAACTCGATGCCCTGGCCGATCCTGTTCGGGCCGCCCCCGATGATCATGATCTTGCGCTTCTTGGACGGCATCACCTCGTTCTCGTCCCCGTAGCTCGAATAGTAGTAGGGCGTGAACGCCTCGAACTCGGCCGCGCAGGTGTCGACGAGCCGGAAGGTCGTCCTGATCCCGCGCGCGGCGCGCTCGGCCCTCACGGAGGCCAGGTCCGAGTTCGTCAGGTGCGCGATCTGCGCGTCGGAGAAGCCGAGCTGCTTGGCGCGGCGCAGGAGGTCCGTGTCGAGGGCGTGCGGCAGGAGCCCGGAGAGCTCCTCCTCCATCTCGTGGATCTCCCTGAGCTGGTGCAGGAACCACGGGTCGATGCGCGTCAGCTCGTGGATCTGCTCGACCGTGTAGCCGGCCCTGAACGCGTAGCGTATGTAGAAGATGCGCTCGGCGTTCGGGGTCCCGAGCTTGGTCTTGATGGCCGCGTCGTCCGGGGTCTCGTTCCCACCGAGCTTGCCCCCGCCGCCGAAGCCGCGGGATCCCACCTCCAGGGAGCGGAGAGCCTTCTGGATGGACTCCTTGAACGTGCGGCCGATGGCCATCGCCTCTCCGACCGACTTCATCGACGAGGTGAGGGTCGGGTCGGCGTCCGGGAACTTCTCGAAGGTGAAGCGGGGCACCTTAGTGACGACGTAGTCGATCGTGGGCTCGAAGCTCGCGGGCGTCAGGCGCGTGATGTCGTTGCGCAGCTCGTCGAGGGAATAGCCGACCGCCAGCTTCGCGGCGATCTTCGCGATGGGGAAGCCCGTCGCCTTCGAGGCGAGCGCCGAGGACCGCGACACGCGGGGATTCATCTCGATCACGATCATGCGCCCGGTCTGGGGATCGACGGCGAACTGGATGTTGGAGCCGCCCGTCTCGACGCCGATCTCGCGGATGACGGCGAACGACGCGTCCCTCATCGCCTGGTACTCCTTGTCGGTCAGCGTCATGGCGGGCGCCACGGTGATCGAGTCGCCCGTGTGCACGCCCATGGGGTCGAAGTTCTCGATGGAGCAGATGACGACGCACTGGTCCTTGTGGTCGCGCATCACCTCCATCTCGAACTCCTTCCAGCCGAGGAGGCACTCCTCGACGAGGACCTCGTGGACCGGGGAGATGTCGAGGCCGTTCGCGATGATGCGCTCGTATTCCTCGCGGTTGTAGGCGATGCCCCCGCCCTGCCCGCCGAGCGTGAAGCTCGGCCTGATGATGAGCGGCAGGGCCCCGATCTCGTCGGCGGCGGCCCGGGCCTCCTCCTGGGTCCTCACGGTCCTGGACCGGGCGACGTCGAGGCCGATCCGCACCATCGCCTGCTTGAAGAGCTCGCGGTCCTCGCCCTTGGCGATGGCCTCCGGCTTCGCGCCGATCATCTCGACCCCGTGGCGCTCAAGGATCCCCAGCTTGTGGAGCTCCATGGAGAGGTTGAGGGCCGTCTGCCCCCCGAGCGTCGGGAGGAGCGCCGAGGGCTTCTCCCTCTCGATGATCTTCTCCACCATCTCGACCGTCAGCGGCTCGATGTACGTCACGTCCGCGAACTCGGGGTCCGTCATGATCGTGGCGGGGTTCGAGTTGACCAGGATGACGCGGAAGCCCTCCTCCCTCAGCGCCTTGCACGCCTGGGTGCCCGAGTAGTCGAATTCGCAGGCCTGCCCAATGACAATGGGGCCTGCTCCGATGATGAGGACGGACTTCAGGTCGGTGCGCTTGGGCATGGGCGTGGACTCCCGAGAGGTTGGAGCCGCGCAAAGGCGCGGCAAGGGAATTTGGGCCGGCCGCTGCGCAGGCCCCGCGGCCCGGGCTATCCGAGCCTCGAGGGATCGACCCCGAGGACCTTGGCGGCCGCGGCCTTGTCGCCGCGGCACGTGTTCAGGACCCGGTCGATGTACTGCTTCTCCTGGCCCGCCGTGAACTCGGCCAGGGTGGGCCAGTGCTCGATCTCCCGGAGGCGGAGGGGAAGCTGCTCCGAGGTCATCACCCTCGTCTCGGACGTGGAGGCGATCTTGGAGACGATCTGGAACATCTCCGTCAGGTTGCCCGGCCAGTGGTAGGCCGTGAGGACCCCCATGGCGTCCTCCGTGAACTCCATGATGTTCACGTCGACGTTGGGGTTCGTCGCGCGCGACGAGAAGTGCTTGGCGAGGAGCGGGATGTCCTCCTTGCGGTCCCGGAGAGGGGGCATCTGCACCGGGAGGGAGGCGACCCGGTAGAACAGCTCGTCGTTGAACTTCCCCTCGTCGACCATCTTTTCCAGGTCCTCGGTCGTCGTGCAGACCAGCCGGAACCCGTGCGCCGTGTTGCGGAGCACGCTGACGAGCTCCTTCTGGACCGGGAGGGCGAGGCACTGCAGGTGCTGCAGGAAGAGCGTCCCGCCCTTCGCGTCCCTGACCCAGGGGCCGCCCTCGCCGTTCTCGCCGAGGAGGCCATCCCGGAAGCTCTTCTCGGAGCTGAGGGAGCAGTCGATGCGGACGAAGTGCTCGGGTCCGGCCCCGGTGACGCCGTGCAGGACCTCCGCGACCGACGTCTTGCCTGTCCCGTTCTCCCCGATGAGGAGGACGGGCGTCCTCACGGCCGCCAGCTTCTTCACCTGCTGGATGAGCTTCTTGATCTGCGCGCTCTTGCCGACGAGGCGCGCCTCGATGTCGGCCGGCTTGACGCCGGCGCCCACGGCGGCGGCGGAGCGCTGGGCCTGGATCTCGCGGAACTCGATGCCGCGGCGCAGCGTCGCGATCAGCTCGTCCACGCGGAACGGCTTCTGGAGGTAGTCGAAGGCCCCGAACTTCAGGGCCTGGACGGCGCTCTCGGTGCTCGCGTAGGCCGTCATGATGATGGTCACGGAGTTGGGATCGTACTGCTTCAGCTGCTTCAGCAGCGTGATCCCGTCCATCGGCTTCATGTCGATGTCCGCAAGCACGATGTCGAACTTCTCCGCCTTGTACCGGATGAGCGCCTTCTCCCCGTCCGTGGCGAAGGCCGTCGCGAACCCCGTCGGCTGGATCACCGCGTCCAGCATCTCGTGGATCGAGATGAGGTCGTCGACAATTAGGACCGAGGGCATGGGTTAAGGTGGAAGGAAAATCCTTCCCTCAGGCAACGGCCAAGTCAACTGCGCCCGCTGCCGGTTTTCCGGCATGGGCACGGCCGATCAGCCCATCCCGCCCGCCACGGCACCCAGCTGGAAGATCGGCAGGAACATCGCCATGACGATGGCGCCGATGATGACGCCGAGGATGACGATGAGGAGGGGCTCGATAAGGGACGTGAGCGCGCCGACCGTCGCGTCGCACTCGACGTCGTAGAAGTCGGCGATCTTGGTCATCATCCCGTCGACGTTGCCCGTCGACTCGCCGGCCTTGACCATGTGCTTCATCATCGGCGGGAAGAACCGGTTCGACGCGAGGATGTCGGAGACCTGGCCGCCCTGGCTGACGTGCTTGGAGATCTCGACGCACGCGTCCTCGATCTGCACCTTGTTGCTCGCGGAGGCGACGATCTCGAGGGTGCGAAGGATGGGCACGCCCGATCGGATCAGGGTCGCGTAGGTGCGGCAGAAGCGCGAGAGCGCGATCTTGTGGACCAGGTTCCCGAATATGGGGGCCCTCACGAGCGCGATGTCCTTCATCCGCCTGCCCTTCGGCGTCTCGACCACGCGGCTGAACAGCCACCATGCGCCGTAGGCGGTGATGCCGATCGCCCACCACCACTTGCCCATGAAGTGGGAGACGTCGATCAGCATCTGGGTCGGGACCGGCAGCTTGGCGCCGAAGTCCGCGAACATGGCCGCAAAGACGGGGATGACGAAGATGAGGAGCACGTTGACCAGCACGATCGCCAGCGAGATGACGCCGACCGGGTACGCCATGGCGGACTTCACCTTCTTGGTCAGCTTGACCGTGGCCTCGAAGTAGCCCGCGACCTTCCCGAGGATCTCGGCCAGGCCGCCGCTCGCCTCGCCCGCCTCCACCATCGAGATGAAGAGGGACGGGAACGCCTTGGGGAACTTCTTAACCGACGACGAGAAGGAATTGCCCTGCGAGATGTCGAGGCGGACGTCGCGGATGATGATCCGGAAGCGCGGGTCCTCGGTCTGGTCCTGGAGGGCCTCGAGGCACTGGACGAGGGGCAGGCCGGCCACGAGGAGCGACGCCAGCTGCTGGGTGAAGATCGTCAGTTCGCCCAGCGGGAGCTTGTACTTCTTGGAGCTGCGCTCGAGGGACTTCTGCTTGGCGAGCGCCTGCGCGGCGCGGACGTCGGTCGCCGGCCTCTTGCCGCCCTCAAGGCGCGTGGCATTTCCGGCTGTGGCTGAAGCTGAGGAGAAAATAGCCATGGTGTGCTTATAAAGCAGGGTGCAAGGGCCCCCGCAACCCCATTCCTCCTCTGAAAAGGGTGTCAAAAACACGTAAACAGGCGGCTTGACGGGGCCGCCTGCTGGCCAAACCTCCCGGAAAGCCGCCATTAGCGGACCTTTCCCCTCAAAAATGTCGGATTCGCACCTGATCCATGCGTAGTTTCGGGTCCCTATTTTGCGGGACCTGGGACCGTCGGACCCGCGCCCCGTGCCTTTCGTTGGCGGCCGCGATCGCGGCATCGGTTCTCACGGCAAAGCCGGCGCTGGCCCAGCTGGAGTCAATCGCGATGACGTCGCCCTCGCCCGTCACCGCGGGAACGGCGGCCGCAACGGTGACCTACTCCTTCACCGTCGACCCCAGCCAACAGGTGAGCTCGGTCATCATGAGTATTCAGGGGCCCGACAATATAGAAAGTGAGGTCTTCTACGGGAGCCTCATCACCAAAACGATCACGATCAGCGTCCCCGCCTACTGGCCGAGCGGAAGCTATCAGGTGCGCTATGTCCAGGTGAGCAGCAACAGGGGCAATGTCATGTTCTACCCGGACGGGTCCGTGACCAGTGACTCAGGCTCCACTGATTTGTCCAACCCGGTGACGCCGGCCCTGGACTTCACGGTTTCGGGAGGCGGCGGGACTGACTACGGGCCCACGATCAATTCGTTCGCGGCCCTCAGCGACCAGACGGGGGGGCAGGCAGCCTATGAGATAAGCGTGACGCCCGGATCCACGGGCGGGGTTCCCATGATCAGGGTCTGGGTCGACGTCCCGGGCTCGGCCTCCGCGGAGAGCTTCCTCCTCTCTCCCAATTCATCAGGGGGCCTTGTCTGGTACGGCAGTGATTTGGGCCTGAGCCTGGGCACCACCTATAGCATCGCCCAGGTTCAGGTCTACGACGGGTTCGGGAGCGTGACCTATTCGGCGAACGGGCCGCCGGTCCCCTCCTATGCCAACATAGTGCCGGGACCGGCTACCATCAACTTCGCCTCGCTCATAGACCTTGGCCTGGACACCGGCAACGTCGGGCCGGCGCAACTCTATGCCATCACGATCCAGCCGGTCTCCACCGAAGCTGACCTTGGCGGGGGGTTTTCAGTCATGGTGGGTGTCGACGATGGCGGCCTGGACCTGTCCTACCAATGGTACTTCAATGGAATGCCAATCCCCGGAGCGACTCTCCAGATCTACTCCGTCACCGCGGCGCAGGCCACGGACACCGGTAGTTACACCTGCGTGGTGTCCTCGCCACTCGGCACGCAGGTAAGCCAGCCGGCCGTCGTCGCCGTGGCGCAGTCGACGGGCGAACCCATATTCTATCTCCAGCCCGCGGCTGCGACCATCAGCGCAGGCTCCTCGGTGGCCTTCAATGCGGGCGTCATACAAGCCGGGGCCACCTTCCAGTGGTACTTCAACGGCGCGCCGCTCGCCGACGGCAGCAGCCCCAGCGCCACCCATGGCGCCACTCCACGCGCCGTGCAGGGCGCGGCCAATTCCACCCTCCTCATCACAAACGCGTCGGCAGCGGATGCCGGAAGCTACTTCTGCCTGGTTTCCAATGCTGCCGGATCCGTGCTCTCCAGGGCCGCGACCCTGATCGTTGCGAATGCGGCCAATCCGGGCCACCTCATCGACCTCTCGTGCCGGGCGGAGTCCGGCACGGGGGCGGCCACCCTCATCGCAGGATTTGCGACCGGGGGAGCGGGCACAAGCGGCTCCCAGACCCTCCTCCTTAGGGCCTCGGGGCCCGCGCTCGCGCAGTTCGACCTGACGGGCCTCCTTCCCGACCCCACGCTCGGGCTCTACGACTCCAGCCAAGCCCTGGTCGCCAGCAATTCGGGGTGGGAAGGCGAATCCACCATCGCGGCGGCGGCAACCGAAGTCGGGGCATTCGAGTGGACTTCATCCTCGAGCCACGACTCGGCCCTCCTTGAGACCCTTGCTCCCGGATCGTACACGGCGAGCGTCTTGGGAGCGGGCGGCGACACCGGAATCGCGCTCGTCGAGGTCTACGATGACACCCCTCCAGCAACCTACACCGCCACATCGCCCCGGCTCGTCAACCTGTCCGCGCGCATCGATTCCGGGACGGGCGCCAACATCCTCATCGCGGGATTCGTGATCGGGGGTTCGACCGCCAAGACGGTGCTCATCCGCGGTTCGGGACCAGCGCTCGCCCAGTTCGGCCTCTCGGGGCTGCTCGGCGACCCCACGCTCGAAATATTCGACGCCTCGCAGAGCGTTGTCGCGTCCAATACCGGCTGGGGTGGCAACGCCGAAATTGCCGCTGTCGCGTCGTCGGTGGGCGCCTTCAGCTGGGGAAGCGCTGCGACCCCCGACTCGGCCCTCCTTCTCACCCTGCCGCCTGGGGCCTATACGGCACAGGTTTCAGGGGCGAGTGGCGACACCGGGGTCGCCCTCGTCGAGATCTACGACGTCCAATAGCGTGGTTCAAGGGGCGCGCTTCGCAGGCTTCAATCCCTGGCCGGCAAAGAAAAGTCCGCCCACAGGGAGAAGGTTTCGAAGCGCCGACGGCAATTGCTGCGCGGCCGCGGCATCCCCGTAATTATTTCCCGGATACCCTAAAGCGCTGCAGCATGGCTGCGAACAAATTAAAGGATTTTAATACCATGATAATATTAATTATATGACCATTATCGTTTAAATTTCATTAAATGGCATTTCCGGTGCTATTGGCTAGGCCGACGCGATCTCTACCCCGTAGCGACGCACACTAAACGCCAGCCAATCCTCACTAATCGATGATCATCAGATACATGCCACCGCATTGGTTCCGCTCTGCCCTCGCCGCTGCGGCGTTGAGCTGCCTAGCGTTATCGACTACCGCCCGAGCGGACGATCCAAAGCCAGATCCCAACGGCTCGGCGACCGGAATGGCCGTCGACGCCCAGGCCGGGGCCGGCGTAAGCACATTCGTAGTCAGCGCGCCGTCAGATCTCAGTGCCGACGACAAGAAGGACCCCTCAAAGGTAAAGGCCTACGATGATGCTAAGAAGGCCTTCGACGACTTTACGAAGCAATCCGCAGCCGAACCGCTCGCCGTCAGACTGGCTGACTCGGTCGGCCACAACCGCGTCGCTATTAACTTTGAATGGACGCTTTTCACGGGCTTCCTCGTCATGTTCATGCAGGCGGGTTTCGCATTGGTGGAGACAGGCCTCTGCCGGGCAAAGAATTCCGGGCACACGATGGCCATGAACTTCATGATCTATCCGATGGGCATGTTGGGATTCTACCTGTGCGGCTACGCTTTCATGTTCGGCGGCATGGCCGATCCCTTGAGCCCGTCTGGAGGGGGCATAAGCACCATGGGCGGCTACGCTGGACTCAACCACGAGTTCGGATTCATGCTGGGCGGCCACTTCATAGGCCTCTTGGGCGGGAAGGGCTTCCTGCTCAAGGGCGCCGGCTATGACACGGCGGCGTTCGCGCTCTTCCTCTTCCAGATGGTGTTCATGGACACCACCGCGACAATACCCACCGGCGCGGCGGCGGAACGATGGCGCTTCTCCGCCTTCATGATCTACGGCTGCTGCATCGGGTCCATCATGTACCCGATCTTCGGAAACTGGGTCTGGGGCAACGGCTGGCTCGCCGAGATGGGCGTCAACTGGGGCATCGGGCACGGCCACGTGGATTTCGCCGGCTCGTCGGTGGTGCATATGCAGGGCGGCGTCATAGCGCTCATCTTCGCGTGGCTCATCGGTCCCCGCCATGGCAAGTACGATGCGAGCGGCAAGCTCGTGAACCCGATTGTCCCCCACAGCATACCCATGGTGATGCTCGGCACGTTCATTCTGGCGTTCGGATGGTTCGGCTTCAACCCGGGCTCGTCCCTCGCCGGCACCGACTACCGCATCGCGGTCGTCGCGGTGAACACCATGCTCGCCTCCGCCACAGGCGCCCTCGGCGCAACGCTCTGGATGTGGTGGTTTAAGACGAAGAAGCCCGACCCGGCCATGATGTGCAACGGCATGCTCGCGGGCCTTGTCGCCATCACCTGCCCATGCGCATTCGTCAGCGCCGGGGGCGCCTCAATCCTGGGCCTCATCGCCGGCGTCCTATGTGTCGAGTCCGTGTTCTTCTTCGACAAGCACCGCATCGACGACTCGGTAGGCGCGATCTCGGTCCACGGCGTCAACGGCGCCTGGGGCTGCCTCTCGCTCGGCCTCTTCGCCGACGGCACCTACGGCGACGGATGGAACGGCGTCGCTGGCAACATCAAGGGCCTGTTTTACGGCGGCGGCTGGGGCCAGTTCATCGCCGAGCTGATCGGCGTGACGGTCTGCTTCGTCACCCTGTCGGTGCTGTCCCTTGTCGTGTATTTCATAGCCGAGAAGCTCGTCGGCAACCGCGTGAGCAAGGAAGTGGAAATCTCCGGTCTGGACTTACCCGAGATGGGAGCCCCAGGCTATGCGGGCTTCGTACCCGACTTGGCCGCGGAGACGCCGGTTAAGTAAGGGCCCTCGACATGACTCAAACGTACAACTCGATCATCCTCTCCCTGCTCGCACTTTGTGCGGGGGGGGTGATCGGGGTGGCGTTCGGCACCATCCAGGACGGCGCCCGGCGCAGGCACGAGCTGCGCCAACAGCAGGGCGACTTCAAGAGCGGTTGGGCGGCGACGCCGGGCTCGTTCCGGCGCGTCGCCTACCTCCTTGTGGCCCTGGCTCTCGTGCAGTTCCTGTTTCCGATCCTTTTCACGCCCGGCGGGGCGCCCCAGTGGTGCGTCTCCGGCGGCGTGGTTCTGGGCTACGGTTACACGCTCTATCGGCAGCTTCGCGGCAAGCTGTCTTGATCCGTACGGGCGCCATCCTTTCGAAAGGATGGGCGCCAGCCGTGCACCCGTAGGCCTCCCCAACCCATGGCTGACTTCCCGCTTCCCCTGTCGAGTTATCCGCCGGCCGCCCCAGGCGGGCTGGTCGACACGCTGGTTGAGAGGGTCCGAGCGGACCCGTTCAACCTGGTGGCGACAGGCATTTTCTTCCTGGCGATCATCCATACGTTCCTTACGCCGCGGATCCGACATTGGGCCCGTAAGGTTGAGGAGAAGCACCGGCATGTTTCGGTCTCAAAAAAGCTCACATTCTCCGACGAAGAGGGGAACGAAGTCCCTGAGGTGAGTTTCGGCGGCCAGGCCCTGCATTTCCTGAGCGAGGTCGAGGCGGTATTCGGCATCTGGACCGTGGTCCTTGCGATCGCTATCACGGTCTGCAAGAGCTGGCAGACAACTGTCGATTACATTGGCCATCGCGTGGATTTCACGGAGCCCATGTTCGTGATGGTCATCATGGCCCTCGCCTCAACGCGCCCGATGACGAGATTTGCCGAGAGGGGCCTGTTTCTTTTTTCCAGCATCGGTGGGGCGACCGTCAGTGCGTGGTGGCTCACTATCCTGATCATCGGGCCCCTCTTTGGATCCCTAATCACCGAGCCTGGGGCGATGACTATCTCCGCGCTTCTTTTGGCAAGGCAGTTCTACCATTATCGCCCATCCCCCAACCTTTGCTACGCGACCATCGGGCTGCTTTTCGTCAACGTCTCGGTTGGCGGGACCCTCACAAATTTTGCTGCACCGCCAATGGTGATGGCTGCCGGCCCCTGGCACTGGAATATGCTGTATATTTTTATGCATTTTGGGTGGAAGGCGCTCACGGGCATCGTCTGCGCAACCCTGATCTATTACGTAGTATTCCGAAATGAATTCGACACCCTCAATCAGGTCTACCTGAAGGTCGCGCGGTCGCTCACCCAGGGCGGCGGATCCTACATCCCGGGTTGGATCATCGCCATTCAGGTCGCTTTTTTGGGCTTCACGGTCCTCGTCGCCCATTCCCCGCCCCTGTTTATCGGGGGTTTCCTCTTCTACCTCGCATTCGCGCAGGCCACAGCGCACTACCAGAAGAAACTCGATCTTAGGCCGCCTCTCCTTGTGGGCTTCTTCCTTGCCGGGCTTGTGGTCCACGGGGGACTGCAAAGTTGGTGGCTTGAGCCGGTCCTTAAGAGCCTCGGCCGGGTTTCGCTGTTCGTCTGGGCGACGATACTCACCGGTTTTAACGACAATGCGGCCATCACCTATTTGGCGACGCTCGTGCCGGGATTCACTGAAGCCTTCAAGACCGCGGTGGTTGCCGGCGCCGTGACAGGAGGCGGATTGACCGTGATCGCAAATGCCCCCAATCCCGCCGGCCAAGCAATCCTTCAGCGATTCTTCCCGGATGGCGTTTCACCAATTCGACTCTTCCTCGCAGCCCTATTGCCGACGCTCGTCATGGGAGCGGCCTTCATGCTGCTCTGACGGTACGGTCACGCCCCCTTTAGCGGCTCGCTCACAAAACGGTAGCCCACGCCGGACTCCGTCTGGAAGTGCCCCGCCGACTCGACGTCCTCGCCCAGTTTTCGCCGCAGGTGCATCATGTAGATACGGAGGTAGTTCGTATGGTCGATCGCCTTGGGCCCCCAGATGCTGCTGAGGATGTTTTGGTGTGTCAGAACCTTGTCGCGATTGATGACAAGCATGCGCAGGAGCTTAAATTCCATGGCCGTCAGCTTCACCTGCCTGCCCGCCTTGAGCACCCGGCCCTTCTCCAGGTCGACCTCGATAGGCCCGAAGTTGAAGACGGAAGTGCCGGAGGGGCGCGCGCGCCGCAGGATCGCCCTGATCCGCGCGATCAGCTCGCCTGTGCTGAAGGGCTTCGTGATGTAGTCGTCGGCTCCCGCCTCCAACGCTTGTATTCTATTCGCTTCGTCGCTGAGTACGGTCAGCACGAGCACCGGGACGGAAGAGAACATTCGCAGCGCCCGCAACACCTCTGACCCCGGAACGTCGGGAAGGCCGAGGTCAAGAATGACAAGATCAGGCGTGTGGACCGCCGCCTCTCCTAGGAAGATGGTGCCCGAGTAGGCTTCCCGCACACCAAAGCCGCTTTCCTCGAGCGTCAGCCGGACCAGCCGCCGGATCTGCTCCTCGTCGTCGACGACCATAATATCGAACTTTCCCTCCGAGTTCATGGGCTGGTCGGGTCCGGGAAAGGGCTGTAGGGCATGCGTAACATGAAGATCGAGCCGCCCTTGCGGCCGGGAAAATAGTTCACGTCTCCCCTTTGGGCGGCCATGAAGCCGCGGACGATTGACAGGCCAAGGCCGAGGCCTCCGGGCCTTGCGGTGTCCCCGCGACTGAACTTGGCAAAGAGGCGGTCAACCATCTCGGGTGGGACCCCAGGGCCGTCGTCCGCCACGGTGATCGTAAAAAAGTGGTGATCTGCGGACAATGCGGCCCCAACGCGGATTTCGGAGCTTAGAGGTGTGTGCACCGCCGCATTGAAGAGGAGATGTCCAATCGCCTCCTCCATAAGGGAAGCGTCGGCGCGAAACATCGGCAGCTCCAGTGAGAAGTCCTCAAGGAGGGTCCTCCTTTCAAGGCGGTTGCCGAGCGAGCGACGGGCTGCTGCCACCAGATCTCGGGCATGGCACCAGTCGAGGCGCGGCCGGAGGACCCCTGACTCGAGACGCGTGAGGCTGAGAAGGTTCGAGACCAGGCTTTCCAGCCGGCGCACTGCAATTCGAAGGTCCAAAACCAGCTGGGCTCTGCGTTCGGTGTCAGCCGTGTCCAATTGCTCAACGGCCATCCTGAAAACGGAAAGCGGCGTCTTGAGCTCGTGGCCCACGTTGCCAAAGAGGGCCTGGTGCATTTTCTCCGACTCCGCCAGCAGCGTGGCCCGGTTGGCGGCGAAACGCAGCGACGCCAGCTGGCTACAGATCAGCGCGACGACGAAATAGATTATGAGAAGGAAGCTCTCGTCTAGCCTCGGGACAGAAAAAGTTAGCCTCGGGGGCACAAAGAAGAAATTCCATGCAAGGCTGCTAAGGACGGCGCTCACAAGCGCCGGCATTCTCCCGACCTGGGTGCTGGTCACGATGATGGCAAGAAGGTACACGTACCCGAGTGCCAGATAGCTGAGCGGCAGGAACCATCCGGCCGCGGTTACGCATGCCGTTACGAGGATGACTTTGGCGTAATCCAAATAGTTTCCCTGAGATGGGGTGAGCAGGGAACGAACCATGCTTCTCCGGTATAGCACGATCCATTCCACCGGCCTGAATCCGGGCCCGGATAAAATACGCAACTTGTTGCAGGCCCGTAGATCATAGGCCCGATCGCGAACCTCTTGTTAGGGGCGAGACCCCTAGGAATAAAGCGGCCAACTCTTGAAGCGACGCGCCGGGGTGCACCGGTCGCCTAAGCTTCGGCCCGACATCATAGATTGCCCCTGTCGCTGACAATTGAATACGGCCAATCGTCACAAGCACCGTTCCGGCCAACTGAATCCGGCATTTCGGCGGGTTTCAGTTTCCAGCAAAGGCGCAGCCATCAAGGGCCGATCCAAGCCGTGCGAGAGAGCATGTGGAGCGAGGCGCGATTCATTTTGAAACGGGATAATTCAGGCATGCGCCGGAGGATGCCGTCGGCGCCCCAAGGCTATCCTCAGGTATGGCCGAAGCCCTGCAACTTCACGGCTCCGCTCATGAAAAACCCCGCAACTGGGCCTTGTCCATCGCGGACCTCGATGGGGCCATCCTCGCTCCACCCAGAACGCGGAGGCTCACGTGCCTCGAGGACTCGCCAATGAGGGCAGGGAGGACATAGGCGGCGGCCCGGCGGGTTTCACCGAGGCCATTCGCATCGACCCAGACTATGCCGAAGCTCGCCCCGTCGCCCGGCGTTTATACCCCCCGAGGTCCGCCATTGGTGCGGTCGCCGAGAATCGAACTCGGGACACCTGCTTGGAAGGCAGAGGTTTTACCACTAAACTACGACCGCGGGCACTTGCGCCGAATCTCCCCCCCTCGCCCAGCACCGTCAAGCCTCCACCGGGGCTCCTTCCTGCCGCTCCTCAACGTGCGGATATCCGATTGCCGGCCGAATTCCCCATCAAGTTCCAGGGGACAATCCCGCAGATTGGGTTTGCCCGTCCGGCGGCCCGGAACCATCCCTTAGCCCCTCTCGATGCCCCACGTCCCCTCCCCCAGCCGCTACGCCAATCCCAACCTCTACCGCCGCTGCGGGCGCAGCGGGTTGAAGCTACCGCTCCTCTCGCTAGGCTTCTGGCACAACTTCGGCGGCGCCGACGAATTCCCGAAGGCGCGCGCCATGGTGCTCCGCGCCTTCGACCTCGGGATCACGCACTTCGACCTGGCGAACAACTACGGGCCGCCGCCCGGCTCCGCCGAGACCACGTTCCGGTACATCTTCCGCGAGGAGCTCTCCGCCTACCGCGACGAGATGATCGTCTCCACGAAGGCGGGCTACGACATGTGGGAGGGGCCCTACGGCAACTTCGGCTCGCGCAAGTACCTCCTGGCGAGCCTCGACCAGAGCCTGAAGCGCCTGGGCCTGGACTACGTCGACATCTTCTACAGCCACAGGCCCGACCCCGAGACGCCGGTCGAGGAGACGATGGGGGCGCTCGCCCACGCCGTCCGCTCCGGCAAGGCGCTCTACGCCGGCATCTCCAACTACGACCCGGCCCAGACCGAGAAGGCGGCCAGGATCCTCCGGGAGATGGGCACCCCGTGCCTCATCCACCAGCCGAAGTACAACATGTTCGAGCGGGCTCCGGAGAAGGGCCTCCTGGACGTGCTGGGCCGCGAGGGCATCGGCGGCATCGCCTTCTGCCCCCTGGCCCAGGGCCTCCTCACGGGCCGCTACCTGGACGGGATCCCCCCCGACTCGCGGGCCTCGCACGACCCGCGCTTCCTGAAGCCCGAGGCCATCACCGCAGACAAGCTCGCCAGGATCCGCAAGCTGGACGCCATCGCCAAGGCCCGCGGCCAGTCGCTGGCGCAGATGGCGCTCGCGTGGGTCCTGCGCCAGCCCTCGATCACCTCCGCCCTCATCGGCGCCAGCAAGGTCTCCCAGATCGACGAGAACGTCGAGGCGCTGAAGAACCTCTCCTTCCACCCGGAGGAGCTGCGGGCCATCGACTCGGCGCTCGTCTGAGGCACGGGGCCGGTCCCTTGAACCTCGTCCTCTTCGAGCCGAGCGAGGTGGGGGCGATCCTGCCTAGGGCCGACCCGCGCGCCGCGCACGTGCTGGGCGTCCTGAGGCGCGGCGTCGGCGACGCCTTCGACGCCGGGGTCGTCGACGGGCCGCGGGGCAAGGCGACGCTGACCTCCGTGGACGCCGAGGGGCTCGCTTTCACCTTCCAGGCGACGCAGGAGCCTGCGCCCGCGGACCCCATCCACCTGCTGGTCGCCCTTCCCCGGCCCCAGACGGCGAGGAAGATCCTCGCCGAGGCGACCACGCTCGGGGTCGCCTCGATGCGCTTCTTTGTCTCCGGCAAGGGCGAGGCCGGCTATGCGGGGAGCGCGCTCTGGACCTCCGGGGAATGGCGCCGCCACCTCCTCTCGGGCGCCGCGCAGGCCTTCGACACCCGCCTGCCCTCCGTGGCCCGCGACGCGGACCTCGGGGCCGCGGTCGCCGCCCTGCCGCAGGGCTGCCGCCGGGCGGCGCTCGACAACTACGAGGCGACGGCGCCGTTCGGCGGGAATGGAATTTCACGGCCGCTCGCCCTCGCCTTCGGGCCCGAGCGCGGCTGGTCGGCGCCGGAGCGGGACCAGCTGCGCGCGGCC
Source organism: Opitutaceae bacterium (assembly GCA_036489955.1). Taxonomy (GTDB): domain Bacteria; phylum Verrucomicrobiota; class Verrucomicrobiia; order Opitutales; family Opitutaceae; genus Palsa-1447. The sequence goes on along the minus strand of DASXEV010000030.1, from coordinate 9,269 downwards.
GGATTCACGCTCACCCACCTGGGGACGCGCGTCCTGCGCCTCGAGACCGCTGTCGTCGCCGCCCTTGCTGTCGCAAAGGCCGGCGCGGCGCCCTAGGGGGCGGGAGCCAGGAAGGCCACGCTCGGCTGGCGGGCGCCGCGGCCGAGGCGCTTCACGCACCGCCACCCCGGCGGCTCAAGGGCCTGCTCGCCGGGAAGCTCGAAGACGACGAGGCCGCCCCACGACGGGCCCAGGGCCGCGAGGAGCTTCTGGAAGAGGACGGGGGCGACCTCGGGGATGTCGTCGTAGGGCGGATCGACGAAGACAAGGTCCGGGGGCGCGCCCGTGCCCGCCGGGAGGGACAGCGCGTCGGCCTCGACCGCATCCACGGCGGACTCGTCGCCGCCCATGCTCCGGCACACGGCGGCGATGTTGCGGCGCAGGCACGCGCCCGCCTTCGCGCTCCTCTCGACGAAGGTCCCGCCCGAGGCCCCCCGGCTCAGGGCCTCGAGGCCGTAGGCACCGCTGCCCGCGAAGAGGTCGACGAAGCGCGCGCCGGCAACGCGCGCGCCCAGGCTGGAGAACACGGCCTGGCGCATGGCGTCCGTCGCCGGGCGCACGGAGTCGCCCCTCGGCACCGAGAGCTCGATCCCTCGCGCCGCGCCGCCCGTTATGCGCACCGGCGCCTCCCCGGCCTCGGCGCCCGCGCGGGGCATTGGTTCGACATCGCGGATGGGCCGTTCACAGAGTCGGGCCCGATGACACCGGCGCCGTCGGACCACTTCAACGGGAAAACCTTCCTCAATCCCGGGGCGGACGCCGGCCGGGGCGGCGTCCTGGACCTCATCCGGTGGAAGGCTGCGGGCCGGGCCGCCCCGTGGCCGGCCGAGGTTCCCGTGGAGCAGCGCCGGCCGCCTGCGCCGCCCGGCGGCCCGGGGCTCGTCGCCACCTGGGTCGGCCAGTCGACCTTCCTCCTCCAGGCGGCGGGCCTCGCGGTCCTCACGGACCCCGTGTTCTCGGGAAAGGCGGGGCCCCTCGGCAGGCTGGGGCCCGCCAGGGCGGCGAGGCCCGGCGTGGCCTTTGGGGCCCTCCCCCGCGTGGACGCCGTCCTCCTCTCCCACGACCACTGCGACCTGCCGACCCTGCGCCGGCTCTCCGAGCGCGACAACCCGCTCGTCGTGGCGCCCGTCGGGCATGCGGGCCTTCTTGCGTCCGCGGGCGTCCGCCGCGTGCAGGAGCTCGACTGGTGGGAGGCCGCCGCCTTCAAGGGCGCGGAGGCGACGCTGGTTCCCGCCCGGCACTGGTGCCGCAGGCGGCCCTTTGCGACCAATGTGCGCCTGTGGGGCGGGTTCATCCTGCGGATGGGCGGTCGCATGGCGTATTTTGCGGGGGACACCGGCTACGACGACCGGCTGTTCCTGGAGGTCTCCCGGCGCTTCGGCCCGGTGGACCTGGCCCTGCTTCCCATCGGCGCCTACGAGCCGCGGTGGTTCATGCGCGACGCCCATATGAACCCCCCGGAGGCCGTGCGGGCCCACAGGGAGCTCGGCGCGCGCCGGAGCCTCGCCATGCACTGGGGCACGTTCCCCCTGACGGACGAGCCCTGGGACGAGCCGCCGAGGGCGCTCCGGGGCGCCGGCGGGGGCCCGGTTTTCCTCAGTATCCGCCCCGGCGAATCGATTGCGGCCTAAAGGGGGAACCTCCCTAGGCCGGAGCGTGTCCGGAGAGGGCCAAATTCATCGTAAATGGTTGCGGATAATGTGATAATGGCCAGTCTAAGCTAGCGTCTCCCTGACCCGGAGCCCAAGCAACCCATGACCATTGGCAGGTACCTCCGCACAGCCAGCCTTGCGGCCGTCGCGGCCGCGTGCACGGCACGGGGCTACGAGGTCAACGCTTGGCCCTTCCTTGTGCAGGAGAAGGACGAGGCGGGAAAGACGGTCTCCTGGACCGGCGCGGGCCCGTTCCTCTTTTCCGGGCCCACGGCCGCGCCCGAGGCCGGCACGGCCGAGGGCCTGCGCCCCTTCTACGAGCGCGTTACGGGTGCCGGGGCCGTGCATTACGACGTCCTTTATCCCATCTTCTACGACCGGCGGTACGGGGACCACTACAAGTGGTCGGTCTACTCCCTCATCAATGGCTACGGCATCGACGCCTCAGAGACACGGGCCGGCGGCCCCAAGGACCGGCACTTCGACGTCTGGCCGTTCTATTTCTCCCACGAGACCGACACGCCGATCGACACCTACACGGGGCTCTTCCCCATCGCGGGATCGATCAAGTTCCGCCTGGGCTTTTCCAAGATAGACTGGTTCCTCTTCCCGCTCTACGCGCAGTCGAGGAAGAGCGGCATCACGAGCACGTACACGCCGTGGCCCTTCGTGAGGACCGTGACCGGGGCTGCGAAGGGCTTCGGGCTCTGGCCTGTCTTCGGGACCACGAGGGGGCCCGGCGCGGAAAGGCACACGTTCGCCTTCTGGCCCCTCATCTGGGACAACACGCTCGACCCGTCGCTGGCGGCGACGTCGAATGCGACGCCGTCGCACGAGGTCGGGTTCCTGCCCTTCTACACGAGGGAGACGGGGCCCGGCCTGCTGAACGAGAACTGGCTCTGGCCCTTCTTCGGCCGGACCGAACGCTCGATTCCCAATCACTTCAGCGAAAGGCGCTATTTCTGGCCGTTCCTCGTCCAGGGCAGGGGGGATGACAAGCTTGTGCAGCGCTGGGGCCCCTTCTACACCCACTCGCTCGACAAGGGCCTGGACTCGAAGTGGGTCCTGTGGCCGTTCTGGCACCGGAGGCAGTGGGTCGACGCCGACCTGCGCCAGACAAAGACCCAGTTCTTCTACTTCCTCTACTGGTCGCTCGACCAGGAGAGCGTCTCGCGGCCCTGGCTCGCCCATGCGTACAAGCGCCACATCTGGCCCCTCGCCAGCATCTGGGACAACGGCGCCGGGAGCCGCGAGGTCGAGGCCCCGAGCCCGCTCGAGGTCTTTTTCCCCGAGAACCGCGACATGCGCGTCTCCTGGACCCCCCTCTTCTCACTCTACACCCACCAGCGCCGCCCGACGGGCGAGACGCGCACGTCGATCCTCTGGAACGCGGTCACCTGGCGCCGCAACGGCCCGGCCGGCCTCGTGGAACTCCACGTGGGGCCCCTCCTCGGGATGCGCCGGAGCGGCGCGGGGGACTCCTGGAGCATCTTAGGGGTCGATTTCGGCGCCAAATCCGGCGATATTGGTATCGCAAGCCGTTTGAAATGAAGCAGCTCAGATTAATCCTGGAGGGGATAGGCAGCGTGGTGCTCCTCTGCACCCGGTCGCTGTCGTATGCCGGCACGCTGCCGCGCCAGGGGGCCCGCTTCATCGAGCAGTGCTACATGATCGGGTACACGACGCTCCCCATCGTCGCCATCCTCTCGTTCTTCATCGGCACCGTCCTGGCGCTCGAGGCCGGCTACGCCATGCAGGACTTCGGGGCCAAGGAATTCATCGGCAGCCTGGTGGGCCTGTCCATGGCCCGGGAGCTGGGCCCCATGATGACGGCAGTCCTCCTCGCGGGGCGGGTGGGCTCGGCGATCGCCGCCGAGCTGGCGTCCATGAAGGTGTACCAGGAGATCGACGCCCTCACGACGATGAACATCCCCGCGGCGAAGATCCTCGTCCTTCCCCGCCTGGCGGCCGTCACGGTCATGATGCCCGTCCTCATCGTGATCTCGAACATCGTCGGCTGGTTCGGCGGCTCGGTCGTCGCCAGGTACGTGAGCTACGTCGGCATCAGCCCGGAGGCCTACTTCGCCGCGCTGCGGCACTACACAAAGTTCAAGGACGTCATGAACGGCATGATCAAGGCGGAGGTGTTCGGGTTCGTGGTCGTCCTCGTCTGCTGCGACATCGGCCTCAACACGAAGGGCGGCCCGCGCGAGATCGGCGCCTCCGTGACGCGCGCGGTCGTCGTGTCTCTCATCGCCATCCTGGTCATCAACTATTTCGTGACCGAGGTCCTCCTCTGACCGGCCCGCCATGGACGCCCTCTCCTGCAACAAGACACGCAACCCCTTCACGGGCGCCGAGGCGAACGCCGTCGCCGTGAAGGCGGACGCGCTGCGCAAGTCCTACGGGGGCATGGAGGTCCTCAAGGGCATCTCCTTCGACGTCCAGCCGGGGGAGATCTTCGTCCTCATGGGCCCCAGCGGCTCGGGCAAGAGCGTCCTCCTGCGGCACATCGCCGGGCTCGAGCTCCCGGACTCCGGCTCCGTCCGCGTGGACGACAAGGACCCGTCCCTCTACGCGACCCGCGACGCCGTCCGCATCGCCCTCGTCTTCCAGGCCGGCGCCCTCTTCAACTCCCTCAGCGTCTACGACAATCTGGCCCTTTATCCCCGCGAGCACCGCTCCGGAGACTCGAAGGCCATCGACCAGAAGGTCATGCACGCCCTGCGCATCCTCTCCGTCGAGGACGCGGCCCGGAAGTTCCCGTCCGAGCTCTCGGGCGGCATGAAAAAGCGGGTCGCCATCGCCCGCGCGCTCGTCATGGAGCCCCAGCTCCTCCTCTACGACGAGCCGACGAGCGAGCTCGACCCGGTGATGAGCGCCACGATCAGCGAGATCATCGGGACCCTGAAGAACGAGTACAGCGTGACGAGCCTCGTCGTGACGCACGACCGGGCCCTCGCCCTCACGATCGCCAACCGCGTCGGCATCATTATGGACGGCGAGCTTGTTTCCCTCGGAACGCCGGACGACCTGACGAAGTCCAAGGACCCGAGGATCGTCGATTTCCTGAATCCAAAAATAGACATCAAGCACCCCCGCTTCAAGAAGCTGGAGGAAAAGGAGGCAACATGAACACCGCACAACAGACCGCCCGCGTCGGGCTATTCTTCCTGCTGGGCGTCGCCCTCGTCTGGGTGACGTTCGAGACGCTGAGCGACGGCAGGCTCTTCGAGGAGAAGACGCACAGCTACATCGCGCCCTTCGACGACCTGAAGCAGCTCAAGTCCGGCGACGAGGTCCGCCTCGCGGGCGTCAAGATCGGCTCGGTGAAGGAGACCCGCCTGGCGGGCCGCCGCGCGGAGGCCGTCCTCGAGATCGACCCCAAGATCCCCATCGCGTCCGACGCGACGGCGGCGATCGACATGGCGGGCCTCATCGGCGGGAACTACGTGGCCATCGACATGGGCTCTCCCGGCTCGCCGCCGCTGCCCGACGGCGCGCAGATCCGCACGGAGTCGACGCCCGACCTCAACTCCATCATGGCGCAGCTGGGGGGCCTCGGCAAGCAGCTGCAGGACTCGCTCGGCTCCTTCAGCAACGCGCTGAACGGGAAAGGCAATCAGGGCGGCCTCATCCAGAAGCTGGACAAGCTGGTGAGCGACAACTCGGCGCGCGTTGACGCCACGATGACCAACCTGCAGCAGATCACCGACAAGCTGAACCACGGCGACGGCACCCTCGGGAAGCTGATCAACAGCTCCGACGTGCACGACCAGCTGCTGGCGACGGTGGGCGACATCAAGGCTGCGGCGGCGCAGGCCAAGGAGTTCGTCACCAACGCCGAGGCCATCATGGACCAGATCAAGGCCGGCCGCGGCACGATCGGAACCCTCGTGTATGACCAGAAGGCCGCCGACGACATCCGCACCTCGCTCGCAAACATCCGCGCCGTGTCCGACAAGCTCGCCAAGGGCGAGGGCACGCTCGGCAAGATGATCAACGACGACAGCCTCTACAACAGCGCCGAGGTCACCATAAAGAAGGTCGACCGCACGCTCGACGGCCTCAACGACTCGGGCCCCATCACCGCCGTCGGAATAGTTGTCGACGCGCTCTTTTAGGCTATGGTGGGGGAATAGCCCCGCCCCGGAACCGCTCTAACAACAAAGCCCATGAAGACATTCCTCCGCATCCTCGCCGCCGGCTCGGCGGTCCTCCTCGCCGTCTGCGCCGCCAACGCGGCCGACTGGACCGAGAACTACCCCTCGGCCCTCGCCCAGGCGAAGAAGGAGCACAAGCTCCTCCTCCTCGACTTCACGGGCTCGGACTGGTGCATCTGGTGCAAGAGGACCGACAAGGAGGTCTTCGACACCGCAAAGTTCAAGGAATACGCGGACAAGAACCTCATCCTGGTGAAGGTGGACTTCCCCGAGGAGCGCAAGATGCCCGAGTCGGTGAAGGCCCAGAACGAGGGCCTCAAGGACAAGTACGACATCCAGGGATTCCCGACGCTCATCGTGCTCAATCCACATGAGAAGGTCGTCTACACCCAGGTGGGGTACAAGCCGGGCGGCCCCGAGGCCTTGATCTCGAATTTCGCGTCGGCGAACTGACGCAGTACGCCGGGCCGCGCGCGGCGCTGCTGACGCGCGGCCGGAGGATTCGCAGCGCCACTGGGTTCCAGAAGGTTGCTGCGCCCGCGCGCCTGTTCCCCCCCGCTTATTCGTCGCTGCCCGCCGAGGTGTGCTGTTTTTGATTGAAAAATATCATAAGCCGCTTACGTCAAGTCATTTATATCAAATTAATTACGTATTTATTTGGCCGCGATCGGGCGGATTGGAGGCAAGAAAAGCCGCCGAAAGCTGTCGCCCGCTGATGCGAGACGAATGGTCGCCATCCGCCTTGCGCGGCAGGCATTCCGGGACTTCAGGGCCACCTGTTTCTGGTCTTTTCGCGACATCGAGATCAACGCCGACAACGTCGACTGGGTGACAGGCCAGCTGAGGCGCAATGGCAATAGCGCGGCCCGCATACGGGCGCTGCTATGCCCCTAGTGTCTATCCAACGGGACATCGCGACCCTCCTGGCGCCCAATCGGAGCGCTTCCAGCCACCTTGCCGGCGCCCTGCACCTCGCACCTGATTCCCCCCGCAGCAGCGAGGACCTCGACTATTTTCACGAGGACCTGGCGTCGGTCGCCAAGGCGTTCGAGTCAGACCGGCGGCTCCTCGAGAAATCCGGATACAGAGTCGAGGTGCAATTGAGCCAGCCGGGATTCATCCGCGCCATCGTGGGCCGGGAAGACGGCACGACAAAGGTAGATTGGGTCCACGACTCGGCTTGGCGGTTCTTTCCCCCCCTGCCAGATCCCCAGGTCGGGTTTCGCCTCCACCCGATTGACCTCGCGGTCAACAAGGTCCTGGCCCTTTCGGGGCGCGACGAGCCGAGGGACTTCCTGGACGTCATTCACGTCCACGAGCATCTCCTCTCGCTGGGAGCGCTCTGCTGGGCGGCGGTGGGCAAGGACCCGGGCTACAACCCAGAGTCGCTTGTCGAAACCCTCGCGCGGAAGGGCCGCTACCACCCCGGGGACTTTGCAGCGCTCCGGCTGGCGTCCCCGGACCTCGTGAAACTAAAGGGGACCTGGCTTCGCGCAATCGACGAGGCGCGGCACCTTGCCGGGACGCTTCCGCCGGAGGACGCAGGCTGCCTCTACCTCGATCCGGTGGAGGGAAACGCCGTCAGCCCGTCGGGCGACACCCGCCGCCTGCGCCGGCACTTCGGGACGCACGGCGGCATCCTCCCGTCGATCGGCAGGGAACGCTAGACCCTGGGCCCGCGCTGGGCGAGGTTGCGCGCCCGCAGGCGCAGGCCGTTCAGCCTTATGAACCCCGTGGCGTCGCCCTGGTTGTACCAGCTCTTCACGCCCTCCATGGAGGCCACCTTCGGGTCGTAGAGCGAGTACCTCGACTTCCTGCCGCAGGTGATCACGTTGCCCTTGTAGAGCTTGAGGCGCACGGTGCCCGTGACGAACCGCTGGCACTCGTCGACGAGGGCCTGGAGCGCCTCGCGCTCCGGCGCGAACCAGAAGCCGTTGTACACCAGCTCGGCGTACTTCGGGATCAGGGAGTCGCGGATGTGCATGACCTCCCTGTCTAGGGTGAGGGACTCGACCTGGCGGTGGCCGTGCATGAGGATGGTGCCGCCGGGCGTCTCGTAGACGCCGCGCGACTTCATCCCGACGAAGCGGTTCTCGACCAGGTCCACGCGGCCGATGCCGTGCTTGCCGCCCAGCCTATTGAGCGCGCGAAGCACCCCCGCCGGGGACAGCTTCCTGCCGTCCACGGAGACGCAGTCGCCCTTCACGAAGTCGAGCTCGACGTACTCCGCGCGGTCCGGCGCCTCCTCCGGCGAGACCGTCAGCTTGAACATGCCCCGGTTGGCCTTCGACGTCGGGTCGAACCACGGGTCCTCGAGGATGCCCGCCTCGTAGGAGATGTGCAGGAGGTTGCGGTCCATGGAATACGGCTTCTTGGCCGACGCCTCGACCGGGATCCGGTGCCTGCGGCAGTACTCGATCATCTCCGTCCTGCCGGGGAATGTCTCCCGGAAGGCCTCGATCTTCCACGGCGCGATGATCTGCAGCCCCGGCGCGAGCGCCATGTAGGTGAGCTCGAACCGGCACTGGTCGTTGCCCTTGCCCGTCGCCCCGTGGGCGACGGCACCGGCCTTCTCCTTCCTCGCGATCTCGATCTGCGCCTTGGCGATCAGCGGGCGCGCGATCGAGGTGCCGAGGTAGTACTGGCCCTCGTAGACGGCGTTCGCCCTCACCATGGGGTAGATGAAGTCCCTCGCGAACTCATCCACAAGGTCGAGGGTGTAGTGCCTCGATGCGCCCGTGCTCCGGGCCTTGCGCGGCAGGCCGCGAAGCTCCTCCTCCTGGCCGATGTCGGCCGCGAAGGTGATGATCTCCGCGTCGTAGGTCTCGCGGAGCCACTTGACGATGACGGACGTGTCGAGTCCGCCGGAATAGGCCAGGACGATTTTCATGGGCGACTGAGCAGGCTGAGAATGGCCTTCTGCATGTGCAAGCGGTCCTCCGCCTGGTCGAAGATGATCGACCGCGGGCTGGCGAGGACCTCGGGGGCGACCTCCTCGCCCGGGTGGGCCGGCAGGCAGTGCATGAAATACGCGTCGGGCTTGGCCGCGGCGAAGAGCCGGGTGGTGACGGCGTAGGGCGCCATCTGCTTCAGGCGCACGGCGCCCTCCTGCTCCTTGCCCATGCTGACCCAGACGTCGGTGTAGACCACGTCGGCGTCCTTCACCGCCTCGAAGGGATCGGCGGTGAACTGATAGCCCCGGGCAAAGCCGGACTGCTTCAGCCGGGCGTCAAGCGCGGCGGTCGGCGCGAACGCCGGGGGGCCGGCCAGCGCGATTTTCATCCCGAAGAGGTTGGCGCCCAGGATCCAGGAATTGGCCACGTTGCAGGCGGTGTCGCCGAGGAAGGCGATCTTCCGGCCCTGCAGCGCCTTGGTCAGGTCGCCGCCGGCCGCCCAGCGCTGCGCCAGGGCAAAG
>DASXEV010000031.1:0-53075 GCA_036489955.1 Opitutaceae bacterium | reverse complement strand
GATTCGAAACTGCTGCCACCCGTAGGTGTCTGGACCGTGTCTCAGTTCCAGTGTGGCTGATCATCCTCTCAGACCAGCTACCCGTCTTAGCCTTGGTGAGCCGTTACCTCGCCAACTAGCTGATAGGCCGCGAACTCCTCTCCTAGCGTCAGGCCTTGCGGTCCCTGACTTTGGTATGCCCCTCAGGAGAGAGGCAACCGTATGGGGTATTAATTCGCCTTTCGACGAGCTATTCCCCACTTGGAGGTAGATTGTTCACGTGTTACGCACCCGTTCGCCACTAGATGAACGATGTATTGCTACACCATTCATCCCGTTCGACTTGCATGTCTTAACCACGCCGCCAGCGTTCATTCTGAGCCAGGATCAAACTCTCCGAAAAAGAGAGTTCAAACCTAGTGATTCAATTTGAACTACTAACTGGGTCCCAGCCGAAGCCGGGACCCTTTTTAATACTTTGATTGGGGGTCCCAATCAATCGCACAAAGTAAATTTCAAAGAGCCTCCCCAAAGGGGAAAGAGGTCCAGCAAGAACTTCTGCGAATCGACCGTCAACACCTATTCCAAACTTGTGAATAAATCCTGAGGCCAACCCGCTGCTTGCCGTGCTTTGACTCTCCTCACTGCTCAGCTTTCGTCGGCAGCCCAAGAATCAAAGGGAGGCGGAAAATGCGACTTCGTGGGGGATCTTCAAGGACTTTCTGTTACAAATTAAAAGCCATGATGTATGGTACTCATTTATAACATATTACAAGATTTCTTTTGGGTCTAAATTGATCCAAAAAGCGACGCCGGTTTTTCACCGGGGCGTGCCCATGGCCGCGCCGCTCCGGGCGTATTATGTTTGGCATTACAGAGGCGCCCGGACGCCCCGATCCGGGGCTCTTCCGCGGCCCTCCGGCTGATGCAGGGAGCCGGCGCATCCCTGGGGTCGCCGGGCAACGGGGAGAGCCCCACGGCCTGGCGCAGGACGTGTCCTTCGGGGTTCGCGTCCCTATGGGCGCCGCTAGGGGGAGGATTGGATTGCGGACATAAGGCGGCAAATGGATCTCCCCCGGAGGGCCCCTTCCAGACGCATGAGCTGCGACCCGCGGGGCATGAGCCCCTTGATCGAATGTTAGCCCAAAGGGGCCAATTATGAAACATCTTGAGCTCGCTCTTCCGCTCTGCCATCAAGGGTGCGGTCGGGGAGAAACGGGCAAAAAATCCAGGATCGCCCGCCAAAAAAAGGGCGGAAAAGCGCCCGAAACCCCAAAAATCGCGCCCAAAATGGCCTGAAAATGATGATTTTGGCCTCAAATTGTCGTGATGCACTGTAATTGCATAACGAAGGAATATGGGGATTGACGCAGCTCGTTTTGAACGCTGGAACCTCCAGTCCTACTAACAGACTGTGCGTCCAGCATCCTCAACAAAGGCCATAATTGGACCTTAAACAAATCAAGCAGATCATTGATCTGATGAAGCGCTCTGAGCTGACCGAATTCGCGGTCGAGGAGGAGGGTTTCAAGCTCAAGATCCGCAGGGGTTCCAACGGCCTGCCTGTGATTTCGGCCAGGGGATCCAACCCGCCGTTTGTCCCCGCCGAGTCGGGCTCCATGCCCCCGATGCCGGTCCCCCCTCCCCTCCAGGGGTCCCAGGGTGCGGCTGCCCAGGAGGAGGCCGGGGTAACCTACATCAAGTCGCCCATGGTCGGCACCTTTTACCGGTCCCCCTCGCCCGAGAGTAAGCCGTTCGCCGACGTCGGCACGAAGATCGAGGAAAACTCCCTCGTCTGCATCATCGAGGCCATGAAGATCATGAACGAGATCCAGGCCGAGACCAAGGGGACGGTCGTCGAGATCCTCGCCGAAAACGGGCAGCCGGTCGAATACGGCCAGCGCCTCTTCAAGCTGAAACAGGGCTGAAGTGAGCCCGACCCTGGCCGGACCCGTCATGGCTGGGCCGCGACGGGGACCGGCCATCCAATCGACGAACAGATGATCCAAAAGATTCTCATCGCCAACCGGGGCGAGATCGCGCTCCGCATTGTGCGGGCCTGCCGCGAGCTCGGGATCAAGACGCTCGCCGTGTACTCCGAGGCGGACGTCCAGTCGCTCCACGTCCAGCTGGCCGACGAGGCCATCTGCATCGGCGGCAACCGAAGCTCCGAAAGCTACCTGCGGGCCGACCGGATCATCAGCGCCGCCGAGATCGCGGACGTCGACGCCATCCACCCGGGCTACGGGTTCCTCTCCGAGAACGCGAAGTTCGCCGAGCAGTGCGAGTCGTGCAACATCAAGTTCATAGGACCCAAGTCGAAATCCATCAAGATGATGGGCGACAAGGCCGTGGCGAAGGAGACGGTCAAGAAGGCCCATGTGATCACCGTCCCGGGAAGCGACGGGCCCGTCGAGTCCGAGACCGAGGCCGTGAAGGCCGCGCGCCTCATCGGCTATCCCGTGATCATCAAGGCGGTCGCGGGCGGCGGCGGAAGGGGGATGAGGATCGCCCACAACGACGTCTCCTTCGCGAAGGAGTACCATGTCGCGCGGAACGAGGCCGAGAAGGCCTTCGGCGACGGCCGGGTCTACATCGAGAAGTACATCGAGAGGCCGCGCCACATCGAGTTCCAGATCCTGGCCGACAGCCATGGGAACACGGTTCACCTGGGAGAGCGCGACTGCTCGGTCCAGAGGCGCCACCAGAAGCTGATCGAGGAGTCGCCCTCGCCCTTCATGACCCCGGACCTCCGGAAGAAGATGGGCAAGGCCGCGATCCGGGCCGCCGAGGCCGTGGAGTACGAGAATGCCGGGACGATCGAGTTCCTCGTGGACTCAAAGGGCCACTATTACTTCATCGAGATGAACACCCGGATCCAGGTGGAGCACCCGGTCACCGAGGAGGTCACCGGGATCGACCTGGTCAAGGCGCAGATCCGCATCGCCAACGGCGAGAAGCTCGGGTTCGACCAGGGCGACATCGAGTTCAAGAAGCATGCGATCGAGTGCCGCATCAACGCCGAGGACCCTGCGCGCAACTTTGCGCCGTCACCCGGCACGATCGGCCTGTACTACGCTCCCGGCGGCCACGGCGTCCGGGTCGACAGCCATGTCTACAGCGGGTACGTCATCCCGCCGTACTACGACTCGATGATCGGCAAGCTCATCTGCATTGGGGACACCCGCAAGGAGGCCCTCGAGAGGGCGTACCGGGCGCTGAGCGAGTACCTGGTCCGCGGCATAAAGACGACGATTCCCCTCCACAAGGCGATCATGGCAGACCCCCTGTTCATCGAGGGCAAGGTGACCACGGCCTACATGGAGGAGTTCCTGACGAGGACGACCCCCGACCTGTTCTCCTGAGTCAGGAGGGCGGCCGGCGGAGCGCCAGGTCGCTCCATTCGCCGAGTATCCTCGTGTCGGCCGGCCAATCCGGGGCGATCGCGGCGAAGGCCTCCCGGACGGAGTCGGATTCCGAGGCGAGGATGCCGCTCATGGCAAGGAGGCCGCCGGCCGGGACCGCCCCAAGGAGGACGCGGGCGTTGGCGCACAGGACATCGGCCTGGATGTTTGCGAGGACGACGTCGGCCCCGCCCCTGAGGCCCAGGGCCAGGTCGGCCGCAAGGAAGGCAACCCCGTCCAGCCCGTTCAGCTCCGCGTTGGACGCACTGACGCGCACGGCCTCCGGGTCATTGTCGAAACCCCTCACCTGGCCGAACCCCAGGAGGACGGCCGAAAGCGCGAGTATCCCCGAGCCGCACCCGGCGTCGACGACCGACAGGCTCCGGGCCCGGCCCGCGGGAAGCGCCTCCTCGAACTCGACGAGGCGCTGGATGCAGAGCCTCGTCGTCTCGTGGTTCCCGGTCCCGAAGGCCATGCCGGGATCCAGCCAGAGGACCGCATGGCCGGGCGGCAGCGTGAATGCCGCGCGCTCCCAGACCGGCACCCAGTGCAGCCGGCCAAAGCCCCACGCCTTGAAATGGTCCCTGTAGCTGTTCTTCCAGTCCGCATCGGGCAGACGCCGGGCGGCGGGCATCGGCGGCCTCGGGGAAGGCAGGGCCGGCTCCAGCTCGGCCCAACGGGCGGCGGCCTCGGGCTCCGAGCCGAAGACGCCGGTCACCCAGGCCCGGCCCGAGACCGCGTCCTCGAGGAGGGACCAGCCGCCAAAGCCCGTCTCCTGGACCGCGAGTTCCGCGGCCTCGACATGGGCCCTCGGGATCTCGGCCCTCAGCTCCCAGAGCTCCATCGCTCAGGCGCGCCGTGCGCTGCCCAGGCGCCCGATCACCGACGGGAGCAGGCTGTGCTCGGCGGCGTGCACCCTCGAGGCCAGCGTCTCGGGGGTGTCGCCGGGCTCGATCGCGACCTCGGCCTGCCCTAGGATGGGCCCGCCGTCGACCTCGGCCGTCACGTAATGCACCGTGCAGCCCGTCACCTCGGCCCCGGCCCTGAGGGCCTGGCCGATGGCGTCGAGTCCGGGAAACCGCGGCAGCAGGCTCGGGTGGAGATTGATGATCCGCCCCTGGAACGCCGTCAGGAAGCCGGACTTGAGCACCCGCATGAAGCCGGCAAGGACGACGAGGTCCGGCTGCGCCGCCGACACGGCGTCGATGAACCGCCTCTCGCCCTCCCCGTCGAGCTTCGTGCGGAATGGCGCCGGGTCGATGAAGTGAGACGGCACGGAGTACTCGGCGCCGAGCGAGAGGATACGGGCGCCGGGAACGTCCGAGAAGAGGGCGACCACCCGCGCGGCGCCCAGCCTGCCCTCCCGCTGGGCGGCGAGCACGGCCTCGGCGTTCGAGCCGCGGCCGGAGCCCAGGATGACGATGCGCATCGGCGAGGCCGTCAGGCCAGCAGGCGGCGCGCGAGCGCCGTCGTGCTGAAGCCGCGCAGGTAGGGCAGGAACCTCACCTTGGACCCGGCCTTGCCGAGCGCGGCCCGCTCGGAAGGGTCGAGCGTCCCCAGGGTGTAGTCGCCCGCCTTGCAGTAGATGTCGGGTGCGAGCGCCCCGATCTCGCGGGCAAGGCGCTTGCCGCGGAAGATCACGACCCCGTCGACGGACCGGAGCTGGGCGAGGTTGAAGGCCCGCGACCTCTCGTTGAGTATCGGCCGCCGCGGGCCCTTGAGCCCGCGCACGCTGGCGTCCGAGTTGAGGGCGATGAAGAGGACCCCCCGCTTACCCGCGAGCTTGCGGGCCCGCGCGAGATACGAGGTGTGGCCCGGGTGCAGCAGGTCGAAGACGCCGTTCGTGAGGACGAATTTCCGGCCGGCACCCCGCAGGCGCCGGCGCAGCGCGACGGCCTTCCCCATGGAATAGAGACGCGGGTTCTCGGGCGTTGCGGCCATTCCTAGAAGAACTTCTTCGCCTTCTCGAAGAACTTCCGGGACGTGGGCTCCTGGGCGTCGCCGCTCACGCGCGCGAATTCCTCAAGCAGCCTGCGCTGTTCCGCGGAGAGGGAGGACGGCACCTCGACGTGGACCCGGACGAGCTGGTCGCCGTGGCGGCTGCTTCCCAGGGACGGCATGCCCCGGTCGCGCAGCCGGAAGGTCGTCCCGCTTTGCGTCGCCGCGGGGATCTTGAGCGAGGCCTTGCCCGTCAGCGTGGGGACCTCGATCGACCCGCCCAGGGTGGCGAGGGTGAACTTGACCGGGATCTCGCAGAACAGGTCGTCGCCCTGGCGCTCGAACAGCTCATGCTCCCGCACGCTGAGGACGATGTAGAGGTCCCCCGGCGAGCCGCCGGCGGCCGGCGCCTCGCCGTTGCCCGCGGAGCGGAGCCTGGAGCCGGTGTCCACCCCGGCGGGGATCTTGACGTTCAGCTTCGTCGTCTTCGCCACCCTTCCCTCGCCGCGGCACTCCGAGCAGGGCTTCTCGATCCGCACGCCCGCGCCGTGGCAGGTCGGGCAGGTCTGCGTGAAGACGATGATGCCGCCGGACCTCCGGATCTGCCCTGAGCCGCGGCAGGTCGGGCAGGTCACCTTCTTCGACCCGGGCTCGGCGCCGGAGCCCCCGCAGTGCTCGCACCCGACAAGCTTGCGGAAGGAGATCTGCTTCTCGGCCCCGCGCGCGGCCTCCTCGAGGGTGACCTCCAGGTCATAGCGCAGGTCGGCGCCGTCGCGGCCGGAGTCCCGGCCGCCGCCGAACATCTCGCCGAAGATCCCCCCGCCGCCGCCGCCCTGGCCGAACACCTCGCGGAAGATGTCGAACGGGTCGTGGAAGCCGCCCGCGCCGGCCGGCCCCCGCGCGCTCGGCCCCTGGAACGCCGCGTGCCCGAACCTGTCGTAGGCCGCTCGCTTCTCCGGGTCCTTGAGCACCTCATAGGCCTCCGAGACCTTCTTGAAGTTCTCCTCGGACGCCTTGTCGCCCGGGTTCTTGTCGGGATGGTACTGGACGGCCTTCTTCCGGTAGGCCTTCTTCAGCTCCTCCTCGGATGCGCCCTTCGAGATTCCGAGAAGCTCATAGTAGTCCTCCTTCGACATGCGTCAGTGCGCGTGAGGCTTGCTGGCCTTGCCGCTGGAGACAACAACCGACGCCGGCCGCACGAGCCGTCCGTTGAGCTGGTAGCCCGTGCGCGTGACCGATATCACGTGCTCGGCCTCCACCCCCGGGTCAGGCTGGTGGGAGATCGCCTCGTGCTGGTGGGGGTCGAACGCCTCGCCGACCGGGTTGACCTCCTTCAGGCCGTGGGCCGCGAGCGCGGCCTTCATCTGCTGCTGCACGAGCTCGACCCCGGAGGTGACGGTCCTCATGTCCGCGCCCGGCTGCCTTGCGGCGGACAGGCCGAGGGCAAGGTTGTCCAGGGCGGGAAGGAGGTCCTCCAGGAGGCGGGAGGAGGCGTAGAGCCTCAGCTCCTCCTTCTCTCGCACCGCGCGGCGGCGGAAGTTCTCGAGGTCGGCAACCGCTCGGACATACTTGTCATGGTTCGCGGCCGCCTCCCTCCTGGCGGAAAGGAGCTGCTCGTCGGCCGGCTCCGCGGCGGCGCCGGTGCCGGCGGCCGCTGCAGGTTTCTCGTCGGCGGGATCCGCCTTCTCGTCCTTTGTCTCGTGTCTGCTCATGGCAAAGACCGTCAATCAACTACGGCTTGGGGGATTGTTCAAGTTTGTCGAAGAGGCCCCTTAGGACAGAGCCCGCGTGCTTGGCGGCGCCGGTGACGTCCGAGCCCAGCTTGGCGGCGCTGCCGACCGCGGCGTCGAGGGCCCTCCCGAAGTCGCCGGGCAGGAGCTGGGCGATGTAGCGGTGGAGCCCGAAGTTATAGAGGGTGCGCACGACGCCGGGGACGATGAGCTGCCTGGGGTTCGAGACGTCCGTGTAGCTCTGGTCGATGTTGAGCTTGTAGGTCCGCTTGAAGGTCGTGATTCCCGAGTAGTCCTCTATGTCCAGCTCGGACAGCCTTATCCGCAGGCGCTTGATGAGGTATTGCATCGGCTTGGGGGGCGGGCCGGACGCGGCCTGCGGCCGCGACGAGAAGGCCGCGATGAACTGCGAGGCGTTCGAGGTGCCGTTGCGCTGGCGGATGAGCACCAACTTGGCCGTGTCGATGTCCAGGTTGTCGATGACGACGCGTCCCGTGAACCAGGAAAAGGCGTTCACGTCCGCGTCCAGCGACCGGAGCTCGATGAAGCCGGACGCCGGGTAGGAGCGCGGGTTCGTCGCCGAGAGCCCGCGCACGGCGATCCTGCCGGTGAGGGGGTTGGCCGAAAGGACCCGCACCCTGACGTCGAACCCCGTCGCCGCGTCCAGCTGGCGCTCGACGAACCCCGGGAGCATGCGCGTCCAGGCGACGCAGCCCAGCGCGACGACCGCGGCGAGGACCGCGGCCGCCCAGACCCAGAACCTCAAGCAAAGTCCTCCGTGATGAGGAGGATTGCGGCCTCCGGCGCCGTGAACTCGGCCTCTACGGACCATGGTATGAGTGCATTGTCCCCCATGGACAGCGGATGGCCGCCTGGCGTTTCGCCGGCGCGCGCGATGGAGCCCGCGGCGACGCTGAGGAGGCGCGGTTTCTCCCCCGAGGCGAAGCGCACCGACTCCCCCCGGCCCAGCACCACGCGCCTGATCGCAAATTCCTCGCACTCGGCGATGGTGCCCGACGTCGGGGCCGCGCGCACGAGCTTGGGCGCCGGCTCCTTCCAGAGTATCGACCGCAGCGACTGCTCGACATGCAGCTCACGGGGTTTCCCGTCGAGGCCCGACCTGCCCCAGTCGAACAGGCGGTAGGTCGTGTCCGAGTTCTGCTGGACCTCCAGGATGAGGTTTCCCGCATCGATGGCGTGGACCTGCCCGCTCCGGACGAGAATGGAGTCGCCCGACGCGACGGCGACCTTGTTGACACATTCCTCCGCCGTGCCGTCCTCCACGGCCTTGGCGAACCTGGCCCGCGTCGTCCCCTTCTTGAGCCCGACGAACAGCGAGGCCCCCGGGGCCGAGTGCGCGACGTACCAGTTCTCGGTCTTGGGCTCGCCGCCGAGCGCGGGCGCCACCGCGGCCGGCGGGTGGATCTGGAGGCTCAGCCGTTCCGAGCAGTCGAGCCATTTGACGAGGAGGGGAAACCGGCCCTCGGGCTTCCAGCGGGGGCCCATCATCCCGGCGGCGTGGCCCTCGATGAGGGAGCGGAGCGTGCGGCCGGCATGGGGGCCGCCCGAGACCTTTGACTGCGCCTCGGGCCTGTCGACGATCTCCCAGCTCTCGCCGATCGGCGGCCCCGGCGGCAGGCCCCGCCCGAGCAATGTCGCAAGCCGCCTGCCCCCCCAGACCCGCTCCTTATAAATCGGCTGGAACTGAAGGACTTCTAGAGAAATGGGCGACATCGAGATTATTGTAAAAAAGGCCTCGAGGGATTTACAATTGACCGGCCCGGGTAGTAGCGTCCAATCCGCAATTCGCCTCGCCGGGAAGCACAGATGCCCAAATCAGAGAGTTCAAATCCAAACGGAGGCCCCTCATTCCAGGGTCCCCGGTATCGCCCCAACTGGCCCGCCGCGGCCATCTGCTTCATCGTGGGCACCTACCTCTCCGCCGCGCTCATCGACTACGACCCCAACCAGACGGCGTTCCACAGCACGTCGCCAACGGGAAAGAACTGGGTCGGCTGGATGGGGGCGGACACCGTGTTCGGGCTCTTCGTCGCCGTCGGGATGGCGACGTGGCTCATCCCGATAGCGCTCTACTGGATGTTCTACGTCGCGGTGCGCAACTCGAGGCACCTCGTCGCGACGAGGGTCACGGCCGTCATCATCGGGATCCTGTCGATGTCCGGCCTCCTTGCCATGATCTCGCACAGGCCGGACGACACCTTTCCGTACGCCTGGGGCGGCTGGATCGGGAAGGCCATCTACCAGAAGGTGCTCGCCGACGCCCTGGGGCCGTTCGGCTCCGGCCTCTGCCTTGGTACCATCTACCTCTGCGCCTTCCTGTTCGTCGCGACGCGGGACATCGGTGTCGAGATAGAGAAGATCGTGAGCGGCTTCGCGGCCTGGCGGGCCGCCCGCGCGAGGCGCAGGGCCGAGCTCGCGGCCGAGAGGGCGCAGCACAGGGAGGAGCGGGCCAAGCCGAAGCCCGGGCCGGCCGCCGCGCTCGCGGTGCCCGTGCCCCCCACCCCGGTCGGGCCCTCCGCGAAGAGGATCACCATCGCCAGGTCGGCTGACGATCCCCTCTCCCGCGCCCCCGCGAGGCCCGCCGTGCCGGAGGCCGCGGCCAAGCCCGAGCCGAAGCCGGCGCAGAAGCTGCCGGCGCCAAAGGTGCCCCTCACGATCGTGAAGCCCGAGGAGCCCAAGAAGGCGAAGGTGGTGCAGCTTCCAACGTTCGACGCCAGCTACAAGGCCCCCCCGCTGAAGCTCCTGAAGGAACAGGTGCTCTCGGGCTCGGCGAACAGCGACGAGGAGCACGAGAAGAATTCCGAGACGCTGATCCGGATCCTGGGGGAGTTCGGGGTCGAGGTGACGGCCGGCGAGATCCACGTCGGGCCGGTCATCACCCGCTACGAGGTCGTGCCCGCCCCCGGCGTGCGGGTGGAGAAGATCGCCGGCCTCGACAAGAACATCGCGCTCGGCATGCGCGCGCAGTCCGTGCGCATCCTTGCGCCCATCCCCGGCAAGGCGGCCGTGGGCGTCGAGGTGCCGAACCAGCACCCGACCCCCGTCGGCATGCGCGAACTCCTCGAGAGCGAGGACTGGACCTCGGGCAAGGCCGAGCTTCCCATCGCGCTCGGGCGGGACGTCTCGGGGAAGCCCCTCGTGTCGGACCTGGCCAAGATGCCGCACCTCCTCATCGCGGGCGCGACCGGCTCGGGAAAGTCGGTCTGCATCAACTCGATCATCACCTCGATCGTCTATTCCAAGAGCCCGAGGGACGTGCGGCTCATCATGGTCGACCCGAAGGTCGTCGAGCTGAAGGTGTTCAACACGCTTCCGCACATGTACATCCCGGTCGTCACCGAGCCGAAGAAGGTGCCGGCCGCCCTCAAGTGGCTGCTCGGCGAAATGGAGCAGCGGTACCAGATCTTCGCGAAGGCGAACGTGCGGAACATCGTCGGGTTCAACACGAGGAAAAGGGACGCGAAGCAGAGCGTGGAGGCCCAGCCGGCGCTCCAGGGGATCGATCCCCTCGCGGCGGACTCCATCGAGATCCCGGACCACCTTCCCTACATCGTCGCCATCATCGACGAGCTTGCCGACCTGATGATGCTGGCGCCCGCGGAGATCGAGACATCGATCGCGCGCCTGGCGCAGCTTGCCCGGGCGGCGGGCATCCACCTCATCCTCGCCACGCAGCGCCCCTCGGTGAATGTCATCACGGGCGTCATCAAGGCGAACCTGCCTTCCAGGATAGCCTTCCAGGTCGCGTCCCAGGTGGACTCGAGGACGATCCTTGACGGCAAGGGTGCCGAGACGCTGATCGGCAGGGGCGACATGCTCTTCTCGCCCCCCGGGACCTCGCGCCTCGTCCGGGCGCAGGGCGCCTTCGTGGGCGACGAGGAGGTGCACGAGATCGTCGAGTACCTCAAGGTCAACGGGCCCCCGCAGTACGCGCAGGCGGTCCAGCAGCACATCGACCGGGCCTCCAGCGAGGAGGACGAGGACGCCGAGGAGTCCGACGACGGCGACCTTGGCTCCGACGAGGACCTCTACGCCAAGGCCATGGACGTCCTCAAGTCGACGAGGAGGGCAAGCACCTCGATGCTGCAGCGCAGGCTCAGGATCGGGTACAACCGCGCCGCGCGCATCATGGAGATGATGGAGGAGAATGGCATCGTCGGGCCCGAGAACGGATCGAGCCCGAGGGAGATCATCGGCGACCTGGACAGCTGAGGCGCCGCCGGGGACAAATCATACTTCCCCTGCCGCGTAAAACCTGCAACTGATCGACCATGCAGAGCATAGGCGAACGCCTCGAGGAGGCCCGGAAAAAGAAGGGCATTTCCATCCGTGAGGCCGCCGAGGCGACGAAGATCCGCGGCGAGTACCTGCAGAAGTTCGAGGGCAACCAGTTCGAGATCGGCCTCACCGACATCTACACGCGCGGGTTCCTGCGCGGGTATGCGAACTACCTGAGGCTGCCCTCCGACCGGATCCTGGCCGACTTCGCGGCCATACGCGGGGGCGAGGCCCGCACCCGATCGCCGAGCCGCGAGGTCTACGGGAGGATGGACCTCGGGATTTCCTCCGACGACGACTCGCGCGACGCTTCCGCCTCGGCTCCGATCGCCGAGGGCGCACCCCGGCCCCAGACGCGCTTCCAGCGGCCTGGCGACGGGCTGCCCAAGGCTCCGGCCATCGACCCCGCGGTCGCGTTCAAGGGCGGCCTCCTGGTCCTCGGGGCCGTGGTGCTTCTCATCCTCTACCTGATCGTTCGCGCCATCATTCCCTCGTCGGGGGCGCCGGCGGCAGCCCACGAGTCCGCCCGGGCGGCGCCCGAGATCCAGGCGGCCACGCCCGCCGGTCCCGCGGCCATCGTGACCGTCGTCGCGACGCAGCCGGTGCGCATCAAGCTTGTGCGCAAGTCCGACGGGGTGGAGCTTTTCCAGGGGCAGCTCCAGGCGGGCGACCGCCGGGATGTCCCCAATGTCCCCATCTACCTGACCGCCTCCGACCAGGCTGCGGTCGAGCTCGAGTACAAGGGCAGGCTCATCCCGACAGGGCATTCCGGGTACGAGCGGATCCAGTTCGACTTCTCAAACCAGTAGCGCCGCGATTCCGGCCGCCGCCCCGGTTCGTGTCCCCCTAAGGCATGGAAAAGATCCCGTATTTCGGAAAGGAGATCCTGCGCTGGACCGTGGGAGGCTCGACCTTCATGGCGCTGCCCGAGAAGGGGGCGCGCCTCATGAACTGGAACATCAACCTGGCCGATGGCTCGGTCCGCGACGTCATCCAGTGGCCGGAGATCCCGTCGCTGGAGGGTTTCCACAAGGCGCGGGGCGGAAACCCCATCCTCTTCCCGTTCTGCGCCCGCTCCTTCGACCGCGGGACGATGGGGTTCTGGCGCGACCACCGCGGCGTGAGGCGCCCAATGCCCACCCACGGCCTCGCGAGGCAGGGGAACTTCCGCGCGACCCACGTCGACGCCGCAGGCTTCGAGGCCGTTTTCGAGCCCGGCGACGAGGCGAGGGCGTCCTACCCTTTTGAGTACGAGTTCCGCGTCGCCTACAGGTTCGCCCCGCTGGGGCTCACCTGCACGCTGACGCTCGAAAACCTGGGCCCCGAGGCGATCCCGTGGAGCGCCGGGCACCACTTCTATTTCCGCCTGCCCTGGACCGAGGGATCGGCCCGCGGCGACTACCTGATCCGCATCCCGTCCGACAAGCGCCTGCGGCAGGACCCGACCGGGCTCCTTGTCCCGGGACCGAGGCTTTCCCTGGACGAGCCCATGGACAATCCCGACCTCGTCGACACCTTCCACACCTCGCTCCGCGGGCCATTGGCCGCCTTCGGCGAGCGCGGGCAGCCCGGCGACGTCACGGTGCGGCTGGGTTCCGGCGCAGTGCCGCCCCCCGGCTCCACCTTCGTCACCTGGACCGAGTCCGACTCGTCGCCGTTCTACTGCGTCGAGCCGTGGATGGGGCCGGCGAACGCGGCAGAGCACAAGGTGGGCCTGCACATGGTGCCGCCCGGGGGCCGCGAGGCCTTTGAAGTGGGCGTCTCCGTGGGTTAGGGTTTGCGGGGCGTCGTTTTCACTGCAAGGTTGGGGGTCCAAACGATGCACGACCCGCGGCAGATGCTAGGCTTCCTCGACTCCCTCGGCGGGGGGGAGATGATCGTCGTCCTCGTGGTCGTCCTCATCTTCTTCGGCGGCGAGAAGATGCCCGAGTTCGCCAAGGGCCTGGGAAAGGCTATCCGCGAGTTCAAGAAGGCCGCGGGCGACGTGGAGCAGGAATTCAAGCGGGCCATGAACGAGGTGCCGGAAACGCCGGCTATCGCGCTGAAGCCGGCGGCGTCCGTCGTTCCCAGGGACACGCAGGAAGCCGCGCCGCCGCCGCCGACCCCTCCCTCGGGCGACCGCCTCATCTTTCCCGGCGAGCATCCCGGGGGACATGGCGTCGACGCCTAGCCTGGCGCGGCCACCAGTCCCCTTACCCCACTACCCCAATACCCCATGGCCAAGACCTGCCTCCTCTACGGATTCATATCCGCCCTCGCCCAGGCGCTGATGACGCTTGGCCTGTTCTTCACGGGCATGCACAGCGACCCCTCGAAACTCGCCGCGGCCGGCTGGATCAGCAGCATCCTCGGCCTCGTAATCGGCATCACGTGCATCCTGCTGTGCGTCCGGTCCGTGCGGGCGCAGACCCCCGCGGACAAGCCGTTCGGCTATGGGGCCGCCCTCGGGGCGGGATCGCTCCAGGGGCTCTTTTCTTCCATCCTCACGGCGGCATTCACCTACGTCTACTGCGCGTTCGTGAACCCGAACTACTGCCAGGTGCTGCTCGACGGCGTTGTCGACAAGCTGCAGTCAAAGGGCGTCAGCGGCGACCAGCTCGACAAGATGGAGGGCTTCTACCGCCATATCTACACCCCCGGCGTCCTGGGTATCTTCGGGGTCGTGTTTGGCTTCATCTTCGCGTTCATTCTCGCGCTCATCATCGCCGCGTTTTGCAGGCGCAAGGCGCCTGCGGCTCCCCCGCTCGTCTAGGGCCCAAGAAAAAGGGCCCGGATTTCTCCGGGCCCTTGAATTGGGATCCGTCTAGGCCGCTGCGGCCTGTCAGTTGGTCCGGTAATCGAGCGCCATGACAATGGCGACGCCGAGGGCGCAGAAGGCCTCCGCGCACACGGCTCCAGCACCCAACGAACGGAAAGAAAGCAATATTGCGGCTATGGCCACGAGGGCCGGGGCAACCGCGCTGACGATGTTTGTTTTCATGATGTATTCCTTTTGTTTGGCCGGCCCCCATGAGCTGGCACTGGAGATAGTACACGCATATCCCATTTATGGCAGTTGCAGTATTTTATGAGTTTCATAGGCTATGCCTATGGAACTTGACCAGCTCCGGTATGCGATTGCTGTCGCCGAAGCGGGGAATTTCACGCGCGCCGCGATCCGTGTGGGGATATCGCAACCGTCCTTAAGCCAGCAGATTATAAAACTAGAAAAGGAGCTTGGCCATAAGCTCTTTCACCGCCTGGGGCGCAAGGCGGTCCCCACGGAGGCAGGGGCCGCCTTCATGGCGCATGCCCGAAAGATACTTTTCGAGGTCGAGGACGCGACCAAGGAGGTGAAGGACAGCGCGGCCTTCGAGCGGGCGATCACGGTCGGCGCCATCCCGACGCTGGCCCCCTACATCCTCCCCGGGATGATCGACCGCTGCCGGATACGTCATCCAAATCTGCAAATTAATATAAGGGAGGACTTTAAGCAAAGCCTCGTCCGGGGCGTGCTCGACGGAGAACTCGACCTGGCGCTTGTGGCCCTCCCCGTGAGGGAGCCGATGATTCAATCTGAAGTCCTTTGGCAGGAAAAACTTGTGCTCGCGGTATCCCATGGGCATCCGCTCGCTTCAAAGCGGCAGGTGACCCCCGCGGACCTTGCGAATGAGACCTTCATCCTGCTGGGCACCTCAAGCTCGCTTGCGGCGCAGGTGCGGCAGTTCTGCGGCGACCACCATTTTGAGCCCAAGATCGGGGCCCGCTGCGCCCAGGTGGCGACCGTGAAGGCTCTGGTCTCCATCGAGGCGGGCATTTCGATCCTCCCCGAGGGGGCCAAGTCACCGTCCGACCGGCACTCGATCGCCTATGTTGTTCTCTCCGATGCCGAACCCGTGCGCGAGATCGCGGTCTTGAGGCACATGCAGAGATACCAGAGCCGGGGATCCGAGCAGTTCCTCGCGCTCCTCAAGGAAGGGCCGGCGCGGGCAGCGCCGGATGCCAGACAACCGCCAAAACAAGGTTCCCAATGATCGACACTATCAAAAAGACAGTCCTGGCCGGCGTCGGGGCGGCAGTCGCCACCGCGGAGAAGGTGCAGGAGGGCCTGGACGGGCTGGTGAAGGACGGCAGGATCAGCGCCGAGGAGGCGCGCAGCGTCGCGGAACGGATCGCACGGGAGGGCAAGAAGGAGTACGAAAGGGCCAGCGCAACCCTTGGGGGGAGATTTCGGGACGCCCTCTCCCACGTGGATGCCGCCGTCAACCACCGGCTGAGCCAGCTTGAGGCCCGAGTCGCGCACCTGGAGACCCCCGCACCGGCGCGGGCGAAGCCCGCCAAGCGACGGGTCAAGCGTCAGGCTGCGGGCAGAAGGAAGTAGAATTCCGTAATCCCGGCCGCGCTCTGGCAGCCCACGGTTCCCCCGTGGGCGACGACGATCTCGCGGGCAATCGTGAGTCCAAGCCCCACCCCGGGCCTTGCCTGGCCGGGGACGCGGTAGAAACGCTCGAACAGCCGCGGAAGCGCCTCCGCAGGGATGGCCTCCCCGCGGTTGCGCACGTGGAAGCGGACAAACCCGCCGGGCTCCCTCTCGGCGCCAATCTCGATCGCCCCTTCCCGGTCCGAGAACTTGGCCGCGTTCGAGAGGAAATTGCCGAACACGTGGCGGATCCTCGCGGCGTCGACCCGGACGCGGCCCGCCCCTGGCGCGCCGGACAGCCTGAGCCGCAGGCCAGCCCCTCCCGCCAGGGCCCGCACCCCGTCCGCCGCATCGCGAAGGAGGGCCTCCGCGTCCACCTCCCTCAGCTCCATCGCGGAGGCGCCGGCCTCGAGGCGGGCCAGGTCGAGGAGCGAGTCGAGGATCATCAGGAGCCGGTCCGCATCGTCGCGCGCCGTCTCC
Organism: Opitutaceae bacterium; assembly: GCA_036489955.1. GTDB lineage: Bacteria > Verrucomicrobiota > Verrucomicrobiia > Opitutales > Opitutaceae > Palsa-1447. Next base: position 36,846 of record DASXEV010000031.1, on the reverse strand, counting down.
AGCATCTCCTTCTGGCCCGCCGAGACCGGGCCCAATGAACCCTCAAGAAGGAGGTAGACCGCCATCCGCAGGCTCGTGAGCGGTGTCTTGAGCTCGTGGCTCACGGTGCCGACGAGGTTGGTCTTTGCGTCGTCGAGGAGCCTGAACCTGGTGACGTCCTGCAGGATGACGGCGGCCCCCCTGAACTGGGTGAGGCGGTCGCCGATCGAGAGGATCCGGGGCAGGAAGTGCCGGTCCTGCCGGCCGACCCTGAAGGTCACCACGTTGCTGTAGTCCGCCGGGAGATAGTGCTCGTTGGTCTCCAGGACGCGCGCCAGCGGGAGCGCGAGCGCCTCCGGCAGGCCGCGCGCAAATTCAGGCTGCTTCGAAAGCTCGTCCGCCGCCGGATTCCGGACCTCGAAGTCCCCTTCGCGCGAGACGACAAACAGGGGCTCGGGCGCCGACGTGAGCGTGGCCTCCATCGTCCTCTGCGTGCGGAGCACCTTTTCATCGGATGCATTCCTGTAGTCGCGCAGCTTCGCGGCCATCGTGTTGAAGGACCTCGCCAGGACGCCGAGCTCATCGCCCGAGAGTTCCGGGACGCCCGCATCCAGGTTGCCCTCGCCCACGGCGACCGCCGATGCCGTCAGGGCCTTTATCGGGCGAAGGAGCGACGCCGCCAGCGCCCAGGCCACCGCCACGCAGAGGACTGCCGCAGCTGCGATGGTGGCCGCAAGGACGCCGATGGCCGTGGACGCCAGCCGCCCGGCCCGCGCCGCCGCCTCGCGGGCCCGGGCGCTGTCGCTTGCGACCAGGGCGTCAAGGGCCCCGTAGACCTCGTAGAGGGCCGACTCCCTTGCGCCGAAATCCGCAAGGGATCCGCCTCCGGCCGCGGCCTGGTCGCAGAGGGCCGAGAACTTCTGGAAGGCGCCGTAAAGGCGCTCCACGAGCCCCTCCCTCGGCGTCCCCGCGGACGACGCCGCCTGCCCCATGAGCTCGCGGGTGAAGGCCCCCCGCTGCCCCTCGAGGCGCTGGCGGATGGCGACCGGGTCGGCGTCCTCCAGGGTGAGGTCGCCCGACATGAGCGTCGCGGACGTCCTCATGCTCTCGGACGCGAGGGCCGCGCGGTAGCCGGCAACGAGCTCGCCCTGCAGGGGACCGGCGAGGCGGTGGCAGGCGTAAATGGCGTAGGCCCCCGTCCCCACGACGGCGAGCAGGAGCGGGAGCAGCCCCAGGAAAAGGCGCGACCTGAGCATGCCGCCGCGGCTAGAGCAGGCCGAGCTTGCTCCGCTTCCGGTAAAGCGTCGCCGGGTCGATCCCGAGGATCCTCGCGGCCTCGTCGAGGTTGCGCGAGATGGCGAGCACCCTGCGGATGTGCTCCGCCTCGAGTGCGTCCAGCGTGACCCTCCCACCCACCGCGGTGGAGGCCCGCTGGGGCTCCCGGAACTCCTCCGGCAGGTCGGCAAGCTCGATGGTGCCGCCCTGCGAGAGGATCACGGCCCGCTCGACGATGTTCCGCATCTCGCGGAGGTTGCCCGGCCACGGATACTGGGCAAAGGCCTCCATCACCGCCTGCGAGAGGGCCACGTCCGGCTTGCCGGACCGCGCCCCGAAGAAACTGCGGCTTCCCTCGGCAAGCGCCCCCAGGTCCGCGGGCCGCTCCCGTAGGCCCGGGAGCGTGACCGCGATGACATTGAGCCGGTAGTAGAGGTCCTCCCTGAAGCTGCCGGCCCTCACCTCCGCCGCGAGGTCGCGGTTGCTGGCCGCAATGACGCGCACGTCGGCGGTCCTGCCCGCCGTCTCGCCGACCCGCTCGTATTCGCGCTCCTGGAGCAGGCGAAGCAGCTTGGGCTGGATCTCCATCGGCATCTCGCCGATCTCGTCGAGGAAGAGCGTGCCGCCGTCGGCGGCGGCGACCTTTCCCGAGGTCTCCGCGATCGCCCGGGTGAAGGAGCCCTTCGCGTGCCCGAAGAGTTCGCTCTCCAGGAGTTCGCGGGACAGGCTCGGGCAGTTGACCGTCACGAAGGGCCCGTCGCGCCTGCCGCTGCGCCGGTGGATCTCGCGCGCCAGGACGCTCTTGCCCGTGCCGCTCGGGCCAAGGATGAGGATGTTGGCCTCGGTCTCCGCGGCCTTGAACGCCACGCCGAGCGCGCGCTTCATCGCGGGCTCGTCGGAGTGCATGTCGATGGGCTGGACGCCCGAGGCCAGGTCGCTCTCCAGCGCCTGAATCCTGCGCTCCATCGCCCGCGACTTCGCGACCTTGTCGAGGACGTTCCGGATCTGCTCAGGGGTGAACGGCTTCGGGATGAAGTCGAAGGCGCCCCGGCGCATCGCCTCCACGGCGGTCGCGATGTTGGCGTACGCCGTGAACAGGATGACGGCCGGGGGCGGGTCAAGCCGGCCGAGGCGGTCAAGGACGTCGAGGCCGTCCTCCGAGCCGAGCTTCACGTCGAGGAAGACGGCGTCAAAGCCCTCGGAGTCGGCCGCCTTGACCGCGCGCGCGCCGCTCTGGGCCTCGGCCGCCAGGTGCCCGGCGGACTCCACGGCGACCCGCGTCGTCCTCCGGATTGAAGGCTCGTCGTCTACGATTAGGACCCGCATGGCGGCGGGAATGGTGGCCTGGTCGCGCAAGGCAGCGCCATCCAGAGACAAAGGGCACCGAGCTCATGTTCCGGCAGGCGGAACCCCTACCAGGGCAACACCCTATCGGCTGTCCACCAGCGGTGGTACTCGACGGCAAGGCGTCCCGACGCGACATCCGGGTCCTGCTCCATCGACCGCCTGGCCTCCTGCGCCGAGGCGGTCTTGAAGATCACGATCCCCGAGATTTCCGCATCCCCGGGCACCGGGCCGGCCGCGGCCAGGATGCCGGCCCTGCGGAGCACCTCGATGAACGCCTCGTGCGAGCCCGAGCCCGGCTGGGGCGTCCATGAGCGGCCATGCCTGAGGATGCAGAAGGCATGGACCGCCATCTCGTCCCCGGGCCCGGGGTCGGTCCTCTTCCACTTGAAGTAGGCCTTCCCGATCCCCGCCGGGGCCTGCCAGGGGTGGACGTCGACGGTGTTCAGGCCTGCGGTCACGGTCGGGTCCTGGAGGGCGATCCGCATGGCCTCGCCGATCGAGGGCGTGCTGAGGACGAACACGCCGCTGATCGTCGTCGGGCTGTCGTCCATCGGCCCGGCGGCGACAAGGAGGCCCCGGTCGGCCATGCTCCGGATGTTCGCCATGTGGGCCTCCATGATCCCCTGGCCCTCCTCGGGCATGAGCCTCTTGCGGGCCGGGTCCGGGCGCAGGAAGGCGACGTAGCGCAGCTCGGTCGCCGGGCCTGGGGCGGCGAAGGACCAAACGGCCGCCGCGGCGAGCGGCGCCGCCAGTGCGGCGCGGAACCTCATGGCGACCACCCTGCCAGGGGGCCCCGCGGGCCGCGATCAGATTGTCGCGGCCCGCGGCCCGGGATCAGAACTTGTAGCGGCCCTCGGCGTAGAACATCCGCCCGATCGCCCCGTCATAGGTGGCGAGGTCCGCGTTCGTCGTGAAGATGCCGCCGGGCGCGTTGGGCGGCATGTAGTTGAACGCGTTGTTGACCCCGAGGCGCACGTAGAGCTGGTCAAGCCAGCGGTTCCACCTGAGGGCGCCGAAGTTGTAGCCCACGCCCACGTCGTACTCCTGGTAGGACGGCAGCCCCACGGGCGCCGTGGCGCCGTTGCCCCCCGAGCCCACGTCCTCGACGGTCGGGATGTACGTGTAGGCCAGCAGCACATCGAACCCGTGGTCCTTCCAGCCGATCGTCGTGTACGTGCGCCAGCGCGGTATCGTGCCGACCGCGTTCGCGAACCCGTTGCCGGAGGCCGTCCCCGCGTACTGGTAGTAGTTCTCCGTCGGGAGGATCTGGAGCAGGTAGCTGCTGTAGGCCGTGAGCTCGGTGCCCAGGTCCCACTCGCCGTACTCCGTCTTGGCCTGGTACTCGACGGCGGCGTCGATGCCCTTGATGGCCGTGGAGCCGAGGTTGATGTACGGCGTCACGAGCCAGACATTGGACAGAGGCTTGTCGCTGATCTGGCCGGGCGCGGCGCCGGCCGGGCCCGGCCCCGTGGGGCTGCCGAAGTGGACCTGGGCCGCGTACGGCGACGACGCGCCGAGGTCTTCCACGCTCTGGATGATGGTGGCCTCGTCAAGGAAGCCGACCTCGCCCTTCTGCACCGTCTGGTAGTAGTCGAGCGTGAACGTGAGGTTGCTGACCGCCTTGGGGGAGTAGACTGCGCCCGCCGACCAGGTCGTTGACGTCGACGCCTTCAGGCTGGGATTGGAGCCGCCCTCATCCTGGAACTGCACCTCGTCGAAGACGTTCCCGTTCGCGGCCGTGTAGTTGATGCTGTCGGAGGAGCCCTGCGTCACGGGCCCGTAGAGCGCGTAGAGCGTCGGCGCGATGAAGGACTTGCCGGCGCTCGCCCGGAAGGTGAGGTCGTCGCCGAAGGGCTGGTATTTGAGGTCGACCTTGGGGACGCTCGAGCTGCCGATGCCCGAGTAGTCCTCGTAGCGGCCGGCGACGTCGACGTCCAGGGAGTAGGCGTAGGGCGCCTTCGCCAGGATCGGGATCTCCAGTTCCGCGTATCCCGACCAGACTGTCCGGCTCTGGGAAAAGGGAAGCACGGTCGGGGCGTCCACCCACCCGTTCGTCGCCGTGTTGAGGTCGGGGGAGGCGGACAGGGTCTCCCGCTCGAACATGCCGCCGACCGCGGCGTTGACGGAGCCCGCAGGAAGGCTGAACAGCGAGCCGCGGATGACGGCGTCATAGGTGTTGAGCGAGCTGACGTAGTTCACGTAGGCGGTGCCGAGGATGCTGCCCGGCAGCACGCCCGGGCTCTGCGTCAGGGCGAACGGGTTGAGCTCCCCGGAGGCCAGGGCGCCCACGAATGCGTTCGTGTCGAGGAGGTTCTGGTTCGTGTAGTAGAGCGTGTACCTGTTGAAGTCCGCCCCGGCCTCCCATGACCAGTTCTCGCCTATCTTGCCCTTCAGGCCGCCGACGATGCGCAGGAGGTCGGAGTCGTCCTCGAAGATGCGGGGATACTGCACGAACCGCGCATGGGCGAGGACGCCCATCCCCGCGGAGCCGTCCGAGGCTCCCTGGTCGATGAACGCCTGCGAGAACGGGTTGTCGGGCGCGGAGGCGGGCACGTACTCTGTGCCGGGGGCCGGCGGCGTGACCCCGTACTCGATCAGGTCCGCGTCGGGCGTCGAGACGTAGGGGAAATCGGGCTGGGCGTTCAGCTCGCTCACGTTGACGTCATGGCTGTAGAGCAGGTCGCCGAAGCCCTCCAGGGCCTCGCCGAATATCTTGTGGTCGATGTCCACCGTGGCGCTCTGGCGCTTGTTGCTCTGCTGGAGCGTTTGCTTGTCCGCGAGGTTGAAGCCGTCCTGCACGCTCTGGACGACCGCCGGGTTGCTGCTGCTGCCCAGGTCCGCGTAGTAGCCCATAGAGACCAGCTGGTTGATCGTGTACTGGGCCCCTCCCGGGGGGGCGTTGTGACCGCCCGCCAGCTGGTAGTACTCGTCGTTTCCGGAGGAAGCGTTGTAGATGTCGATGATTCCGGGGTAGTAGGTGGTGGCGTAGTAGGGGTTCGTGTACGGCCTGTTGGAGAAGAAGATCGGGTCGTTCTGCGTGTATTCCGCCGAGACCGTGATCGACGTGGTCCCGTTGCTGACCCCGCCGACGACCGAGCCCGAGCGCTCGCTGTAGTGCCCGTTGTTGTCGCTGTAGCCGTAGTGGGTGTCGACCTCCCATCCGTTGTAGTCCTTCTTGAGGATGATGTTCACGACGCCGCCCACGGCGTCGGACCCGTAGATCGCGGAGGCGCCGCCGGTGACGACCTCGATGCGCCCGATCGCGGCCACCGGGATCATGTTGAGGTCGACGAACTCGGATGTCGCGCTCGAGGCGTCAGCGGGGTCGTACGCGACGCGCCTGCCGTCAACGAGGACCAGCGCGGGAAGCCCGTGGATCAGGAGCGCCGAGCCGCCGAGGGTGCTTGCGGACCCGATGTTGGCGTTCTCGTCGCCCGTGCCCGAGATGCTCGGCGAGATGCGCCTGAGGATGTCCAGGACGTTCGTCTGGATCCCCGCATCGTCGATCTGCTGCTGGCCGAGGATCGACAGGGGCACCGCGAGGGCCGTGTCGGCGGAGGCGATGTTGGAGCCCGTGACGACGTACTTCTCCATCACCTGCGTGCTGCTGTCGGATGGGGCGGTGCCGCCCGTCGTGCCTGCTGTCTGCGCCCTGAGCGCCAACGCGGCGCCGGTGGCCATGATGCCAACGGCCGCGGACCTGAACGTACGCAATGCGTGCATGGTGTTTGTGGTCAGGATTGCTGTGACTTGAAGCCGCCCCGGAACCCGGGGCTGTCTGCTTGGAACAATCCAATGCGCCTGCCCGTAACATTCGCCTACGCTTCTGCGATGAACGGCCCGCCAATTGCCATGAATCGACGAAAATACGGGACAAAAATGGCCCCTAGGCCGCCCGCTGGCGCGCAATCCCGGGGTCTTGTCGCGCCCGGCGGCCATTTCGCCGCCCGCCGCGGCCCATCCGACTCCATAAAAGCCAAGGCGGGGTCGCTCGCGCGACCCCGCCAGGTCCAGCTTCAACTAAGTGCTCTCGCGGGTTCACACCCGCCGAGATGGCACGCCTGTTCGACCGGCCATGGCCAAACCGGTTCCCATTGAAAGCTTGCCAGCCCTAAATCCCCCTCTGAGCGTGCCGCGGAAGCCCGAATGACCTCCGAACCCGCCAAAACCCCGGCCGAAACAGCGGCAACCCCACCTACGTCGGCCAAGATCACCGACTTAGAGATCAAGGACGCCCAGATCATCTTCGGCGGGGTCTGGCAGCAGCTGGAATCGGAGATCGGGGTGGAGAACCTGCGGTTTCCCAAGGAGATAATCCTGCTCGGGGGCGCCCCCGGCGCGGGCAAGGGCACGAACACCCGCTTCATCGCCAAGGCGCGGGGCCTCACCTGCGGGCCCATCGTCATCAGCGCCCTCCTGGATTCACCCGAGGCCCGCCGCTACAAGGACGCCGGCATCCTCGTGGGCGACCGCGAGGTCATAGACCTGCTTTTTCACCAGCTATTGAATCCCGTGTACCGCGACGGCGTGATCCTCGACGGGTTCCCCCGGACGAAGGTGCAGGTCGAGTGTCTGAAGCTCCTCGTCGACAAGATGCATGCCCTGAGGCGCGAATTCTACAAGACCCCCCTCAAGACGCATTTCCGCCAGCCGACCATCCACATCATGGTGCTCTTCGTCGACGAGGCGACGAGCGTTGCCCGGCAGCTCAGGCGCGGCGTGGAGGTCCGCTCCCACAACAAGGAGGTGAAGAGGACGGGCATAGGGGAGCTCCAGGAGGAGCGGGGGACCGACTTCGACAAGGCGCTGGCCCAGCGCCGATACCGCGTCTTCAAGGAGCAGACCTGGGACGCGCTGCAGGAACTAAAGGAGATCTTCCACTACCACTTCGTCAACGCCCAGGGGACGCTCCCCGAGGTCGAGGGGAACATCATCCGTGAGCTCGAGTACCAGAGCACCCTCGAGCTGGACCCCAAGACGGTCGACCGCCTCCGCGGGATCCCGGTAGCGAGCGAGATCGTGGTGCACGCCCGGCAGGAGCTGGTCAAGCGGCTGGACGGCTACGAGCTCGAGAACGAGGAGCTGTTCAGCAGCGTCGTCGGGTTCATCGAGCGCAAGATCAAGCCGATCGTGATCCGCCACGCCATCTCCGGCACCGCCCAGGTGAACACCGAGGACGCGATCCTGGACGACCCGCTGGCCCTGGCCATGCTGATCGACATCTTTTCCGAGCGCGGCTACCACGCGGTCGTCGACCTTCACCGGATCGAGATTCCGGAGCAGGTCGACCTGAAGACCGGTGCCGTCAGGTGCCGCCTGAAGAAGGTCTACCGCATCCAGATCCGCTTCACGGGCTCCGAAATACGCCGCGGATAGGCCGGCGGCTATTCGAAGCGGAGGGCCTCGATGGGGTCCAGGGAGGCGGCCTTCCACGCGGGATACATGCCGAAGACGATCCCGATCCCGGAGCACACCACGACCCCGGTGATCGCCCAGCCCCAGGGAAAGACGACCGAGACATGAAGCCAGAGGGCGAGCGCGTCGCCCGCGAGGGTGCCGAGCAGGATCCCGAAAAGCCCCCCCGTCACGGACAGGACCACGGACTCGAGGAGGAACTGGGTGAGGATGAGCACCTTTCGGGCGCCAATCGCCTTCCTTATGCCGATCTCGCGCGTGCGCTCCGTGACCGAGACCAGCATGATGTTCATGATGCCGACGCCGGCCGCGAGAAGGGCGATGGCGCTGATGATGAAGGCGCCGGCGCTCACGACGTCGGCGATCTTTGCAAACGCGGCCACCAGGGAGTCGTTGGAATAGAGCTCGAAGTCGTTCTCCTGCTCGGGCCTGAGGCCCCGGGCGATCCTCATGGCGCCGATGCCCTTGTCCATCGTGTCATTGTAGAGCTCCTGCGAGGGGGCCTGCGTCGCGATGTTGATCGTGTAGTTGTCGGCGCCGTTCTCCATCAGGAACCGCGTCACCGGGATCGTGAAATAGTTGTCCTGGCTCTCCCCGAACGAGGAGCCCTTCACCGCAAAGGTGCCGATGACCTGGTACGCCCTCCCGTTCGCACTCACCCACTTGCCGAGGGGGTTCTCGGACGGGAACAGCTTGGCGACGATGTCCTGCCCGATGATGCAGACCGGCCTCATCAGGTCGATGTCCGCGCCCGTGAAGTTGCGCCCCGTGGCGATCGAGAACTGGTTCGACGTGAGGAAGTACTCGTTCGTGCCGAGGAAGTTGATGTCGGGGGTGGTCTTCTTGTTCTGGTAGGTGGCCTGGACTATCTTGCTGTTCTCGATCGCCTTCAGGCAGATGACGTCGGCCGTCCCGCGCATCAGCTCCATGTAGCGCCTCGCCTGGGGCAGCGTGATGTTGCGGCGCGACTCGTACTTGTGGCGGTCGTTGCCGTCCACCGTTATGCCCGTGGGATACTTGGCGAACTGGAACATGTTGGAGCCGAGGAAGCTCAGCCCGGTCTCGATGGAGCCCCGCAGCGCCGAGACGGCGGTCATGACGCCGATCACGGAGAACACCCCGATGGTGATGCCCGACATCGTGAGGAACGACCGGAGCTTGTTCACCCCCAGCGAGGCCAGCGCCATCTTCGCCGTCTCATTCATAGCGCAGGGCCACGACGGGGTCGAGGCGGGAGGCCCCGAGCGCCGGGACGAAGCCCGAGACAACGCCCGTGGCCACGGAGACGACAATTGAAATGACGATGAGGCCCGCGGAAAACTCCAGGGGGAAGGAGGGCATCGCCGCCTTGAGCATGAAGCTGATGCCCACGGTCAGCAGCAGGCCGAACACGCCCCCTACGCAGCAGATGGAGACGGCCTCTATCAGGAACTGCAGCAGTATCGTGGCCCTGCGGGCCCCCAGGGCCTTCCTGGTCCCGATCTCCTTCGTCCGCTCGCGGACGCTGACGAAGGTGATGTTCATGATGCCGATCGCGCCCACGAACAGGGAGAGCCCGGTCACGAACAGGCCCGCGAAGGCAATGCCGCTCTTGATGGGATCAAGCGTCGCCTTGAACGCCTGCTGCTGCTCGACGGAGAAGTTTTCCGGTTCGCCCGGGAGCTGCCCGCGCACCCGCCTCATGGCGCCGATCAGCTCCTCCTGCGCGTCGAGCAGGTGCAGCTTGTCCTTCGCCTTCACGCGGATCGTCACCTGGCCGTCGTGGACGTCGAAGAACTTCTTGAACGCGTTGATGGGGATGATCACCTGCGTGTCCAGGCTGAACAGGCCCAGGAACGAGCCCTGCCTCGCGAGGACGCCGATGACCCGGAACGGATTGCCCTCGATCTTGACGCTCTCCCCTATGGGGGAACGGCCGGGGAACAGCTTGTCGGCGACGTCGATCCCGACGATGCAGACCTGGGATCCCGCGCGGGACTCGCTCTCGTTGAAGAAGCGACCCGACTGGTACTCCACGGAGACCGTCCGGGCGTAGGCGTCCGTCGTGCCGATCGTGAAGACCCCCGAGACCTGGTTCACGTTGGACTTCAGCGTCGACTGGCGCTGCGCGCTCGGGACGGCGACGTCGAGGAGCGTGTTCGGCGACCTCTGGAAGATCTTGTTCAGCGAATCGGCGTCCTGGATGCGGAAGGGCGGGCGGTTCGCGTAGTCCCACCAGTCCTCCACGCCGTGCCAGGGCCACTTCTCGATATAGAGCATGTCGTCGCCCAGGATCGCCAGGCTCCGGTTGAACCCGACGTTGATCCCGTTGATGGCCGTGCCCATCAGGGTCACCGCGACGATCCCGATCACGACGCCGAGCGCGGTGAGGAGCGACCTCATCTTGTTCGCGCGGATCTGCGCCATCGCGATCCGGACCGCCTCCGTGAACTCGTAGACAAGCCGGTCCACGGTCAGTCGACGGGGCCGTCGCTCTCGATCAGCCCGTCGTGGAGCCGCACGATCCGCCTTGCATGGCGGGCTATCGATTCCTCGTGCGTGACCACGATGAGCGTGTTGCCCTTCTCGTAGAGGTCCTCGAAGAGGGCCATGATCTCGACGCCGGTCTTCGAGTCGAGGTTCCCGGTGGGCTCGTCCGCCAGGATGATGGACGGGCGGTTCACAAGCGCCCGCGCGATCGCGACCCTCTGCCTCTGGCCGCCGGAGAGCTCGTTCGGCTTGTGGTGGATGCGCGCCCCTAGGCCGACGCTGTCCAGGGCCGCCCGCGCGCGCTCGGCGCGCTCATGGGGCGGGAGCCCGGCATAGATGAGGGGAAGCTCGACGTTCCTCAGCGCATCCGAGCGGGCCAGCAGGTTGAAGGTCTGGAAGACGAAGCCAATCTCCCTGTTCCGGATCGCCGCGAGCTCGTCGTCCACCATCGCCGCGACGTTCTCGCCGTTGAACTCGTACCGGCCAGAGGTCGGCGTATCCAGGCAGCCGAGCATGTTCATCAGGGTCGACTTGCCGGAGCCGGAGGGCCCCATGATGGCGAGATACTCGTTCCTGTGGATGCTCAGCGAGACCCCGCGCAGGGCGTGGATCGTCTCCTCGCCCATCTGGTAGAGCTTGGTGACGTTCTCGATCGAGATGACAAGCGGGCCGTGGGGCCGCACCTTGCGCGCCTCCAGGGGAGCAGTGGGCGAGGACATGACGCGGACCTACTTCGAGTCGGTGGTCTCCGGCTTGGGCTTCTCGATCCGCACCTTCGAGCCGTCCTTCAGCTTCCTGCTGATCGCGGCGTAGGGCCCGGAGACGACGTCGTCGCCGGGCTTCACCCCGGACGTGACCTCGATCGAGTCGTTGTCGGCGATTCCCGTCTCGACCCTCTGCATGTGCACCTTGTCGCCCTGCTTGATGAAGACCACCTTGATGAGCTTCTCGCGGTCCCGCGCGGCGAGCGCCTTCTGGGCGGCCTCGTCCATGTCGTTGCCGGATTTCTCCTTCTGGTCGCTTGCGTCCTTCTTCTGGAGCTCATCGGCCGTCTTGCCGCTCACGTCGCGGACCGTGACGCTCTGGATCGGGATCGCCGTGACGTTGCTGGCCGTCTGGGTCTGGATGTCCGCGGTGGCGCTCATGCCGGGCCGCAGGAGGACATCCTTGTCCGCGATGCGGATCCTAACGACGAAATTGGTCACCTGGTCGGTCGTCGCCGTCGCCTGGCCGCTGGCGCCGGAATTCGCGGCGGATGCGCCGATCTCCCAGACCTTGCCGCTGAACTTCCTGTCCGGGTAGGCGTCGATGCTGATCTTGACCGTGTCGCCGACCTTCACGTTCACGATGTCGTTCTCGTTAACGTTCACGCGGACCTCCATCTTGCTGAGGTCGGCGACGCGCATGATCTCGGTGCCCGAGAATTCCGTCGATGCCTGGACCCTCTCGCCTACCTCCGAGGAGCGCGAGCTGACGGTTCCGTCCATCGGGGAGTAGATGGAGGTCTTTGAAAGCGAGTCCTTCGCCTGCTTGAGGAGGCCCTCGGCCTCGTCGACCTGGGCAAGGGCAGCCGCCCGCCCCGCCTTGGCCGCGTCGAAGGCCGTCTTGTAGGTGACGTAGTCGAAATCGGAGACGAGCTTGCGGTCGTAGAGGTCCTGGTACTTCTGCAGGTCGGCGGTAGCCTTCTCGAGCTGCACCTCGCTGTTCTGGGCGTTCGAGTGCGCGACCGCGACGGCCGCCGTCTGCTGGTCCACCTGGGCCTGGTAAAGGTCCGGCTTGATCTTCACGATGAGGGCGCCCTTCTTCACGGCCGCCCCCTCCCTGTAGGGCAGCGAGATGATCTCGCCGTACACCTCCGGGGAGATCTTGACCTCGACCTCCGATTGGACCTTCCCCGTGGCGGTCACAATCTGGACAATTGTTTTAGTCGTTGCCTTGTCGACCGTTACGCCGATCACGTCCTTGCCGCCGGACATCTTGGCGGCGACGACGCAGAGGACGACGACGACGACCAGGCCGCCCCCGATCAGCCACCAAAGCAGCTTTGATTTCTTGCGAGGGCGCGTGGAGGCCGGGGCGGCAGCAAGGTTGCTGGGCGTTAGCGGTGCGGTCATGGACGGAGCATTCACGGCGAATGGGTTGCGGGTCAATGGTTCAAGCCACGATCCCAGCCTGTGAACCCCCTGAAAACACAGCGTGGGGGGGTTCCGAGGAACCCCCCCACGCTAACACAACTAACAACGAGCAAGGGCCCAGCAAACGGGAGCGGCGTGAAAGTGGAATCGTATTGCGCCGAAACGCCCCCACATAGCGCCGAACGGCCCGACCGGAGGGGTCAGGACGCACGGAATCGGGTACGGGCCGGGCAATCATGGACCCACAACACCCCCCTTGGGCCAAAAGTTACACAAAACTTTGATGACCGGTTGCCCCCATGGATGGGCGGCCCCCCGTCAGCCCTGGGGCAGCGGGGGGGCCGGCAGGGCGGCCCACTGGTCGCCGCGGGCGCCAGGGCGCCGCTCGCAGAAGATCGGAAGCGTCCTGACCGCCGAAACCGGGCCGCCTCGCAGGAAGGCCGAGATGGCGCGGAGATCCGCGCCGAGCCCGGCCGGAATCCTGACCGGCCGGCCGGCCGACTCGCCGTCGACGGCTACCAGCCCGCTGCCCGAATCGTAGATGAGGACCGTGTGGCCGACGCGGCCGTGTGGAGTGTCCACGTAGTATGAGAGAAGCTCCGGGGAAAGCACCCTCGTGCCCACGGCGGCGCGCCGGACGGCCTCGGCCACGCTTTCGATGAAGCATGCATTTGGCGGGCGCCCGGAGGGCCCCCGCGGAACGCGCGACTCGTCGACCCACGACCAGGCCCTGAAGCCCTTCTCAACCCCAAGGAAGAGGGGGCCGGGGTCACGCTCGTCCCTGCCGACGGTGCCGCGGGTCAGGGACAGGCTCTGCGTTCCGTCCGTGTCGGTGTAAAACCAGAGGATGCCCGACATCTCGAAAACCAGGCCGTATACCACCTTGGGATACGACCCCCTGCTGAAAAAGCCGCTGGGATTGGAGTTCTCGATACGCACGATGCGTGCCCAGGGGCCGGCCCCGAGGAGGGAGCGCGCCGAGGCTGCGTCCCCGAGCCCCTGCTCCGGGGCCCGCGCGCCCGCAGGCCCGGCGGCCGCCAGGACAATCATGAGGAGCAGCGTTCGCATGCCCCTGTAAACCCGCGGCGCCGCCCGCAGGATTCCAAAATGCGACGTCCTGCGGGGCCGGTGCGGTGAAACGCACCCGCGGAGCGGCGGGCGCTAGTCGAGGCTGCCGAGGATCGCCTTGATGCGGTCCTGGTACCCGCGGCTCATGCGGAGCTTCGTCCCGTCCATGAGGACGACGGCGTATTCCCCCTCGAACGAGGGGCTGAGCTTCCTCACCCGGTCCGCGTTCACGATGGTCGAACGATGGATGCGGATGAACCTCTTGGGGTCGAGGCGCTCCTCCAGGGCCGCCATGGTCCCGCGCATCAGGTGCGTCCGCCCCGACACGTGGAACTTAACGTAGTCCCCCTCCGCCTCGATCCAGTCAATCTCGCCGGTCTTCAGGAAGATTATCTCGCCGGAGGACTTGAGGAGTATCCGGTCCCGCCCCTCCCCCTCTATTTGCTCTATGAGGCGCTCGAGGCGGCTCCCCACAAGGTCGCTCTTCTTCCGCAGCACCAGCTCCCTTGCCCGCCCGAGGGCCGCCTCAAACCTGGAATCGTCGTAGGGCTTGAGCAGGTAGTCGACGGCGTTGAACTCGAATGCCTTCAGGGCGTATTCGTCATACGCGGTCACGAAAACGACGACCGGGGCGTCCCCGGGCCCGATTCGCTTCAGCGTTTCAAACCCGTCGCATCCGACCATCTGGACGTCAAGGAACACGAGGTCGGGCCTCAGGCGCTGGATCAGGTCCGCCGCCTCCACGCCGCCCGTCGCCTCGCCCACGATCTCGATTCCCGGCGAGCGCTCGAGGAGCAGGCGGACGCCGTGCCTGGCAAGGGGCTCATCGTCCGCAATGAGCGTCCGGATTGTCGGTTCCAGTGTGGCCTTTCGTTGGGGGGTCATGCGCGGCAGGGAAGGTCGATCTCCACCGAGACCCCGCCCGTCGGGCGGGGCTTGAGCGTCATCCGGCCCTCGGCGCCGTAGAGCTTCGTCAGGCGCTCGCGGGTGTTCGCCAGGCCGGTGCCCTCGACAACGCGGCGATTCTCCGGAATCCCAGGGCCGTCGTCGCGCACCTCAAGGTGGAGTGAACCCCCGATTATGCGCCCGAAGATTTCCACGCGGCCGGGGCCGGACTTGGGGGCCACCCCGTGGAGGATCGCATTCTCGACGATCGGCTGGAGGAGCAGCCATGGGACCGGCATGGGCAGCGCCTCCTCCTGCACGTCGATGTCGACGGAGAGGCGGTCAGGGAAACGGGCCTTTTGTATCTCTATGTATCGCTGCAAGAAGTCCATTTCTACGCGAAGGGTGGTCTCGTTCTTGTGGTTCCCCTCAAGGGACATCCGCAGGAGAGAACCCAGCCGGGCGATCAAAGTTACAGCCGTTTCGCCGCGGCCGTCGCGGATCATCGCGGAGATGGTGTTCAGCGTGTTGAAGAGGAAGTGGGGCTTTATCTGCTCCTTGAGGGCCTTGAGCTCCGCCTCGATGAGGCGGCTCTCCAGCTGTGCCGCCCTGACCTCCTCGTTCTTCACGCGCCGCTGGAGCTCCGTGCCGTATCCGTACGCGATCACGGCCCAATAATACGCGATGTCCACGAGGTTGTGCCCGTAGAAGCTCTTGATTGCGAATTCCCAGAAGCCGTATTTGCCGAAGGTGTCATCTGCACCGAAGAAGAGCGCATAGGCCTCGATCCTACCGAGGTAGAACGTGGCCATGACCACGAAGCTAAACGCCAGGTGGTAGAAAAACCCTCCAACCCAGTGCCCCGAGCTGAGCGGCATCCGGTCGCGCAGGAGGAGGATGAAGGGCGCCATGCACGCCCACATCGTCGCCCGGCCAAACTGGGGAATAGCGACGCCCACGAAGTCCGACCAGCTCATCTCGGCCTTCTGGTTGAAATAGAGCTCCAGCGAGAGCACGAGGCCCAGCAACGCCCACACCGCTGCGGTGGCGGCAGCCCTCAGCCATCGGTTCTTCATGGATGCAGAGGGTTTCATTCCGATGACGGGCCGGACGTATCAAGCCGATACCCGAATATTTGCGACGAACGCACTATAAAACGCGCCGGAACGCCGCCCCGATGCGTCCAAAACCGCCGCGCGCGGCTTAACGACTGCGCTGCCGCTCAGCCCAGGTGCTCCTGCTCAGCCCAGAGCGCCGCCCCGACGATTCCGGCCTCGTTGAGGAACTGCGCCGGAACCAGCTTTGCCCGTGGCTTGATGTACTTGAAGAACTTGTCGTGCTTCGCGCTGACCCCGCCGCCGATGACGATGAGCTCGGGCCAGAGGATGTTCTCCAGGGTCGCGATGTATTTCCGCAGGCGCCCGCCCCATTGCTTCCATGAAAGGCCCTTCCGGTGCTTTGCGGAGGCAGCCACGCGGTGCTCCGCGTCCCGGCCATCCATCTGAAGGTGCCCTAGCTCGCAGGGAAACAGGCGGCCCCTGAAAAACAGAACCGAGCCGACCCCGGTGCCGAGCGTCAGCAGGAGCGCCTTGCCGTCGAATTTCCGGCCGGCGCCGAACTTCATCTCGGCGAGGCCCGCGGCCGCGGCGTCGTTGGTGAGGGCAACCGGCAGCCCCATCGCCTTGCTGAAAAGGCGGACGCCGTCGCACCCTATGAATTTCTTGTCGAGGTTGGCCGACGTGAGGATGTTCGTGCCGTGGATGACACCCGGGAAGCCCACCCCCACGTGGCCCTTCCACCGGAAATGGGCCGCGATCATCGCGGCCGCGTCGGCCATCTCCCCCGGCGAAAGGAGCAGGGGCGTCTCGATCTTGAAGCGCGGCGCAAGCAGGCGGCCGGTGACTGTGTCCACTGGGGCTCCCTTGATGGCCGAACCGCCGATGTCGATGCCGAGGACTTTCATCCGGGCACAAAGACATCGAGCGGGCCGCTTTTCAATGCCGTCTTTCCCCGGGGTGCCCTTGACGCGGGAGCCGCACGCCGCTGACCTTCCTGCACGATGAAGGTCACCTATTACCTCGAGATCATGTCGTCGTGGTGCTTCTGGTCCGAGCCCATGTGGGCGAGCCTCAGGGCCCGCTATGCCGGGAGGGTCGAATTCGAGTGGAAGATCGCCCTCATGCGCCCCGAGGACTTCCCGGCGTCAAGAGAGCAGTGCGACTGGTTCTACCGGAGGAGCGGCATGATCATGCGCTCGCCCGCGATGCTGAACTCCGGATGGTTCGAGGCGGGCCCGAACGTGTCGTTCCAGGGCGCGGACCTCGTGGCCGAGGCGGGGCGCGATTTTGGGATCTCCGACGACGGCCTCAGGCTGGCCCTTTCGCACGCGTCCGAGATCGAGGGAAAGAAGGTCGGGCGCGTCGAGGTGGCGGCCGATGTCGGCGCGAAGGCGGCGGGGATACCCGAGAAGAAGCTGCTCGCCCGCGCGAAGTCGGCGGCCGTCCGCGCCCGGGTCGACGCAAGCACCGCGGAGTTCTTCTCGCACCGCATTGACCAGCGCCCGGCGTACGTCCTCACGGACTCGATAGGCGACAAGGCCGTATTCTCGGGCATCGTACAGGTCGAGCCCCTAGCCGCCACGATAGACGCTATGCTGTCGGACACCGCTGCCTATGCGGCCCACGCCGCGCACTTCGGGCCGCCGCCGCGGTCCTAGCCGGCCATGGACTACGTCAATCTGGGGCGCACCGGACTCAAGGTTTCCAGGATCTGCCTGGGGGCGATGACCTATGGGTCCAAGAAGTGGCGGGAATGGGTGCTCGACGAGGCGGAGAGCAGGCCGCTGATCCGCAGCGCGGTCGAGGCCGGCATCAATTTCTTCGACACGGCCGACATGTACTCGGTCGGCGCAAGCGAGGAGGTGCTGGGCCGGGCCCTCCGGGACTTCGGCCCGGGGCGCGACCGGGTGGTCATCGCGACGAAGGTCTTCAACCCGATGGGAGACGACCCGAACCAGCGCGGGCTGTCCCGCAAGCACATCCGCCATGCGGCCGAGGCCAGCCTGCGACGCCTGGGCACGGACTACATCGATCTCTACCAGATCCACAGGTTCGACCCGGCGACCCCGATCGAGGAGACGCTGGAGGCCCTGGACGACCTCGTCCGGTCCGGGAAGGTCCTTCACGTCGGCGCCTCGTCGATGTTCGCCTGGCAGTTCGCGAAGATGGTCCATGTCGCCGGCGACCGCGGATGGGCCCGGTTCGTGGCGATGCAGGACCACTACAACCTGCTTTACCGCGAGGAGGAGCGGGAGATGATCCCCCTCTGCGCCGACCTCGGGGTGGGCCTCCTGCCGTGGAGCCCCCTGGCGCGCGGGACGCTCGCGCGGGCGCCGGGATCGTCCACCGTCAGGGCCAAGACGGACCAGTATGCCAAGATGCTCTACAAGTCCGATGCCGACGCCGACGCGGCGGTTGTCGCCGCGGTAGCGAAGGTCGCGGCGGCAAGGGGCGTCCCGCAGGCGCAGGTCGCCCTCGCCTGGGTCCTTCGGAACCCGCAGGTCGTGGCGCCCATCGTGGGGGTGTCGAAGCCGGGCCACCTTTACGATGCCGTCGGGGCCCTTTCGCTGCGCCTCGACCCCGAGGAGACAAAGGCCCTCGAGGAGCCCTACGTCCCGCACCCGGTCGCCGGGCACCAATGACGGGCGTCCGCCCCGGCCGACTGGTCGCGGCAGCTCTGGCCGGGCTGGCCTCGGCGGCCGCCGGCCTGGCGGCAACCGGCCGCGTCATCGAGGCCGGTTCGCCCGCGCCCCGCGGCATCGCCGGCGTCGAGGTGTCGAACGGCGTCGACATCACGGAGTCGGGCGCCGACGGGGCCTATTCGCTGCCCGACCGCCCCGGCGGCATCGTCTTTGTCATCAAGCCGCGGGGCTGGCGGTCGCCGAGGAACGCCGCCCAGTTGCCGCAGTTCCACGCGAAGCCCCGGGAGGAGCGCCACGACTTCAGCCTCGAGCGCTGCAGCGAAGGCGACGCCATCCGCGTCCTTGTCCTCACCGACACCCAGCCCGCGAGCACGGAGCAGGTCGGCTACCTTGAGCGCGGCGTGACGGAACGGATCCCCAGGGACACCGGAGCCTGCCTGGGGGTGACCCTCGGCGACATCGCCTACGACCGGCCCGACCTCTTCGGCGCCGTGAACGCCGCCGTGGCGAAGATAGGGCTGCCCTGGTACAACCTCCCCGGAAACCACGATGTCTCCCTGGCGACGCCGGACGAGCACGGCGCCGTTGCGCCCTTTGAGGCCGTCTATGGGCCGTCCACGTTCGCGTTCCACGCGGGGCCGGCCCTGTTCGTCGCGCTCGACGATGTGAGGCCCCTCGGCGGCCCCCGCTTCACGGGCGGGCTAACGAGGGACCAATTCACCTTCCTCGCAAACCTGCTCCGGCGAAGCCCGGCCTCGGAATGGGTGGTCCTCATGATGCACATACCGACCTTTGCCCCGGACCCGTCCGGCACGGAGGGATTCCGGGCAGCCGACCGGCTGAGGCTGTTCGGGCTCCTCGAGGGCCGCCCAAGGGTCCTCATCCTTTCGGGCCACACGCACTACCAGAGGCACGTCCTCCACGGGCCGGTTGACGGCTGGATGGGGCAGAGGCCGCTGCACGAGTACAATGTCGCCGCGGCCTGCGGCGGATTCTGGGGGGGCCCTCCCGACCGGGACGGGATCCCCGTGTCGACCATGTGGGATGGAACCCCGCCGGGATACGCCCTTGTCGGCATCTCCGGCGACAGCGCTTCCCTCGACTACTACCCCGCCCGCGAGCCTGCCGACCACCAGATCGCCCTCCACGTGCCCAGGGTTGTGGCTCCCGCGCAGGGCTTCGTCTCCTTTTACGCGAACATTTTCAACGGGTACGACGGCTGGGACGTCCGCTTCCGCGTCGACGACGGTGCGTGGAACAGCGTGCGCCGGGTCCTGGGGTGGGATCCCACCTATGCGGAGGCTTTCCTTGCCCAGGACACGGCGGCGACGCCCCTCGCCGGGCCCAGGCTGCCCGACCCGGTCGTCTGCTACCACCTCTGGCGGGGGCCATTGCCCGCAGGCCTGTCCCTCGGCGCGCACCGCCTCGAAGTGATGGCCACCGACCCGATGGGGAAGTCCTTTCGCGCCTCGCAGATGTTCGAGGTCGCGAGGCCTTAGGGATTGCCCGAACCCGAAAATCCCCCCTCCCTTAGGGAGCCCCTTCCCCGAATCATGGCAGAGACCGACGCAAAATTGTTCAACCGACGCGAATTGGCCCGGGCGGCGATGGTCGGCGGCGCCTCCATGCTACTCGGGAACGCCGCGCTTGGCGCGTCGGCGGTACCCGCCGCAAGGGGAGGCCTCCTCAACGCCAGGGAGCGCGGCGCTGCGGGGGACGGCACGACCGACGACACGCAGGCGCTGCAGGGGGCGATCGACGAGGCCGCCGGCGCGGGCGGCGGCGTGTTCCTGCCGCCGGGCATCTACCTGACGAAGGAACTGCGGGTGCGCGCGGGGATCGCCCTGATCGGGGTCCCCGCGTGGAACTACAGCGGCCCGGGCGGCAGCGTGCTGCGGCTGAAGGACGCCGACTCGGCAAGCCTTCTCAATCTCACGGACGCACGCGGCGCCTCGATTGAGGGCCTGGCGCTGGATGGCCGGGACCTGGGGACGGACATCCACGGGATCCTCCTCGACCGGACCCACTTTGCGGAGCACGAGGACGGCTTCCGCATCGATCGCTGCCAGGTGGCCCGGTTCAGCGGGGACGGGGCCCACCTGTCCTGCGCCTGGTGCTTCAGCGTCCGCCATTCCATGCTGGCCTTCAACAGGGGCGACGGCCTCAACCTCCGGGGATGGGACGGGTTCCTGCTGGACAACTGGTTCTCGGGCAACGGGAGGGCCGGATTCGCGGCCCGCCGCGAGAATGCATCGGTCACGTTCACGGCCAACCGCGTCGAGTGGAATGGCGAGGAAAACATGCTGATCACGGGCGCCGACGGCTACCAGATAACGGGGAACTTCTTCGACCGTGCGGGAACCTGCGGCATCGCCCTCCGGAAGGGCCGGTCGGGGTGCACGCAGGTCACGATCACCGGGAACTTCATCAAGCGCAGCGGAAAGCACGCCGCTGACGGAAGCCACGACTCGTCGCAGATCCTCATGGAGGGCTGCGAGGGCGTCACCTGCGTCGGGAACAGCATATGGTCGGGCCGCGATGACGGCGGCAAGGGGACCTACACGCCCAGCTTCGGCATCATCTACCAGGGCCTGCGGAACTGCGTCATCCGCGACAATGTCCTGCACGACGGGGCGCTGAAGGAACTGCTCCTGGATCTGGGCGGCCACGCGGAGGGCGTCATTGTCGGCAACAACCCCGGCCGCCTCTTTGCCGCGGGGCGCTGACCGGCGGTAAGCCCGGAACCGTTCGGCCGGGCTTCCCGCCGAATACATGGATTTGCGTAAGAAAATCCCATGACGCCGCGCGTCTGGGCATTTTCATCATAGGCGTCCCTCCGGTTTCGAAAAGGCTTACCCTCCCCCTGCTGGCAAGCGCGCTGGTAACTGCGCTTCACGGCATGGCTTTGCCGTCGCCGGATTCCGGGCGGGGGACCGATGGGGCGGGCCGGCCCCCCATGCGCATATTCACCGCGCGCGACACCGGCGTCACCACGATGGCCTGGTCCGCAACCCAGGGCCCGCGGGGCATCCTGTACTTTGGTTGTGACACGGTGGTGTCGTTCGACGGGGACCGGTGGCGGCCGCTGAGCATGGCGCCCACGTACCTGGTGCGGGGACTCGACGTGGGCGCCGACGGGCGGGTCTGGGCCGCCGGCGTCAATGAGATCGGGTGGTTTGGCGGCTCACCGTCGGCCACGCCCGAGTATCATTCCCTGGTCCCGATGCTGCCGGCGGGCTCCGGCGACCTGGGCGACGTGTGGCGCGCCTACGCCCAGGGCAAGGGCGCCGTCTTCGTGGCGCGGGACCGCGTCCTAAGGTGGGACGGCAGCCGGTTCGCCAGCTGGTCCTTTCCGGGCATGCACCTGCTCTGGTCAACGAGGACGGCGAGGGCGGTCTACATCGACTACCCACCGACGGGGCTCCTCCGGCTGGAGTCCGCCGGCCCCGTGGTGGCGGCACCAGCCTCCGTCATCGGCTCCTCGGAAGTGCGCTGGCTCGACGACTCGGGGGACGATCTCCTCCTCCTGACATCGCAGGGATTCAAGAGCCTGCGGGGAGGCACGTGCGTCCCCGTCGACACGCAGGCCTCCGCTTTCGCCCGCGCGAACATCCCAAGCTGCGCCGCAAGGCTGCGCGACGGGCGCCTTGCGGTCGGCTCGCTCCAGGGGGGCGTCGCGATCCTGAACAGCTCGGGCCAGATCGAGCGGATTTTCGGCACGGACGCCGGGCTGCCGACGAACCAGGTTTACGCCCTGTACGTCGACCGCGACGGCGCGCTTTGGTGCATGGGCCCGTCCAGCATCGTCCGGCTCGGGATCGAGTCGGGGGTCTCGGTGCTCGACTCCAGGTCGGGCTATCCGCCGGGAGGCTGCCTGTCCCTCGCACTATCGTCGGGGCAAGTCTATGCCGTCGGGCACAGCGACCTGCTCAGGCTCGGCGCAAGCCCCCGGACGGGCGCGGGTGCCCGCTTTGTGCCGGTGGGATCCGAAAGCAGCCGGTTCTACAGTCTCCTGCGGACGCCGCAGGGGCTTGCCGTGGGGGACGTGAAGGGCCTCAGCCTCTGGTCCGCCGACGGCTCAAGGGATGCCGGAGCCCTGCGCGACGCGGCGTTCCGGATCACGCCCTCGTCGGCGCTCCCGGGGCGCGTGCTGGTCTCCCTTTCGGACCGCGTCGCAGCCGTCGACCTCTCCACCGGCGCCTCGGCCGTGGTTGCCGATTCGCTGCCGGATTACGCCGACACCGTCGCCGACGACGCCTTCGGGCGCACGTGGATGGGCACGCCCTCGCGCGGGCTCTTTGTGGCTGGCCGCGGGTCGCGGCGCGCCGTGCCCGCCTCCAGCGTTTTCGCGGAGCTGCGCGGCGCCGGGCCCGCCCTCGTCGGCAGGGCCGGAGGACGCCCCGTATTCATAACGCGGCGGAATGCCTGGGCGCTCCAGGCCGACGGGCGGGCCGTCCGCCGCGTCGACGGGATACCCGACGCCGGCCCCCTTGCGGTGTCCAATCCCGACTCGGCCGGCGCCGTCTGGGTCGCCTTCGAGCCGGAGCTGGGGGCCCACTCGGTGAGGCTGGGCAGGATCGAGCCCGGCTCCGGCCGCTGGACGCCCCAGTCTGTCGAGGGGATCAACGAGACCGGCTCCCTCCTCGGCCTGCGCGTGCTGCCCACGGCCGACGGCGACGACCTTTGGATCCTTGGGACGGAGGCGCTCCTTTGTGCGCGCCCGGGCGCCCTCGCGGCGCAGGGGGCTCCGGTGGCTCCCCTCCTCCGGGCGTGGCCGATCGAAGCCGGCGGCCCCGCCCCGAGCCCGCCGGACTGGGTGCTCCCCAGCTCCACGCGCGGCATCCACATCGAATATTCGTCCCCGGACTACGGCATGCGCGAGTCGGAGCGCTTCCAGACGATGCTTGGCGGCGCCGAGACGCTCTGGTCCGCGCCGACGCAGGCGGCGGAAAGGGACATCGCGGGGCTGCGGGACGGAAGCTACACCTTCAGGGTGCGGATGTTGAGCGATTCCGGGGCCGCCGGCTCCCCGTCTGAGCTCAGCTTCACCATCTCGCCACCCTGGTGGGCCACGGGCTACGCCAGGACGGCAATCGCCGCGGCGCTCGTGGCCTTCGCCTTCCTGGCAATCAGGCTAAGGACGCGCGCCCTGAACCGGCGGGCCCACCTCCTTGAGGCCATGGTCCAGAAGCGCACCGAGGAGCTCCAGAAGGCCAGCGCCGCAAAGACGGAGTTTGTCTCAAGCATGAGCCATGAGATTCGCAATCCCATGGGCGGCATCCTGTCGTCCGCGCTGGAGCTGTCGGAGACCCCGCTCGGCCCGCACCAGGACAGGCTGGTCACGACGATCCGGACCTGCGCGACGTTCCTCGCATCCCTGGTCGAGGACGTCCTCGACTTCGCGGCGATCGAGGAGGGGGCCTACAAGGTCTCGCGTGCCGCCTTCAGGCCCGCGGAGATCCTGGAGACGGTGGCCACCATGCTCGCGCCGCGCGCCCAGGACGCGCGGATCGATGTCCGGGTCGGGGCCGGCGTCCCCGAGTGGCTCGCGGGCGATGCCGCGCGCATCCAGCAGGTCATAGTGAACTTCGCCGGCAACTCGCTGAAGTTCGGCGGGCACAGGGTCGTCCTTTCCGTCTCGCGCTCCGGGGGCGAGGTCGTCTTCGCCGTCGACGACGACGGCATCGGCGTGCCCGCGGACGAGCAGCGCAATCTCTTCATCCGCTTTTCCCGGCTGAAGTCGGCCCGAAACTCGGCGATTCCCGGCACGGGCCTGGGCCTTGCGGTGAGCCGGACGCTCGCCGAGCGCATGGGCGGCAAGGTGAGCTACCAGCCCGGCGCCGGGCGCGGGTCGAGGTTCTGCCTGAAGCTGCCCCTGGAGGCGACGTCACCGGACTCGGCGCCGGCTGCCGCCGCACACGGCTCGAGGGCCCTCGTGGTGGAGGACCTCGACTACAATGCCAGGGCGCTCGGGCTCATGCTGTCCCGCATGGGGTTCGAGACCTACTTTGCGGCCGACGGGCCTGCGGCGCTGGAGCTCCTCTCGCAGGGGGCCTACAATGCCGTCTTCATCGATTGCGACCTGCCAGGCCTGAGCGGAATCGAGGTGGCAAGGCGCCTGCGCGGCATGGAGTCCGGCGGCAGGAGGGCCCTGGTGGTCGCAACCACGGCGCTCACCACGGCGGCAGACCGGCAACGCTGCCTTGAGGCCGGCATGGACGTCTTCCTGGCAAAGCCGATAACGCCGGAAAAACTGAAGGCTGCCCTGGGCCTTGCCATCAACGCCCCCGAGGCGGCCGGGCGCACGCGTGGGCCGTTCAGCCTCGACCTCATCCGGCACCTTGCCGGCGACGAGTCCGGCGCCGTCGCCAGGGAGGTGGCAAAGTTCATGGCCGCCCTTGATGACGCCCTGCGCGGCCTCGGGACGGCCCGCGCGTCCGGCTCGCGGGCCGCGGTCGCCTCGGCGGCGCATCGCATCCTCTCGCTCGCAAGGATGATCGGCGACGACGCGATGGCCTCGGCCGCCGCAGACCTGCAGGAGTACGCCGCCGTCTATTCGGAGATAGAACTTGGCGAGGAGCTGGCAGGCCTTTCCCGCCAGGCCGGGGAGCTCACCCTCGCGCTCGCCCGGCTGTCCTCGTCAACGCACCTTAGTCCTTCTCGGGCCTCTTGAACTCGTGGTGATCCTTCTTCTCGAGATTTAGGATCTCGGCGAGGATCTTCGAGGCGTCGTCGTTCTTCCCGGCGGTGATGGCGTCCGAAAGCTTGGTGAACTCGTCCTGCATCCCCTTGATGCCTGCCTTGAAGTCGTCGATGAACTTCGGCCGCTGGTCCTCGGGAATGTCCTGCGCCTTCGCCGGCGTGAAGTCGACCGCCTCACCAAGCGCGGTCTGCACCGTCGCGATCAATTCCAGCGACGAGGCGTTCTTGGCCGGGTCCGCGACCTGCCTCTTCAGTTTCCTGACCGCCCGGCCGACGCGGTCCATGCGCTTCTCGAGGTCGGTCTTCTTCTCGTCCTTCTGCGCGGGGGCCGCCTGGGGCGCGGTCACCTGCGGGGCGCTGGGCGGCGGGGGCTGGTCGTCGGCGAGAAGGAAGGAGGGCGATACGATCGGCAGCGCGAGGAGGAGCGCGAGCGAGGGGCGGAGCTTCATGGTGTTTTGGTGTTGTTTCGCCAGGGAGTCTCGAAGGCCGCCCTCCGGCGCGCAATTCGATTCAGCGGGTCTTTTTCGAGGAGGAGTGGGCGAGGCCGTGGATAAGCACGGCGGCGGCGGCCGAAACGTTGAGGGACTCCACCTTGCCGCTGCCGGCGATCGTGACCAGCCTCGTGCAAGCCGCGGCCACGGCCGGCGACAGGCCCTCCTCCTCGTTCCCGAGCACGAGAGCCCACGGAGAGCGGACCGGCGCCTCGTGGCGTCCTCCCCGCGCGGCGGCGCCCACGACCTCGAAGCCTGCAGCAGACAAGATCCCCAAGAACTGGGCCAGGTCTTCCGTTATGCGCACCTCAAGCGCCTCGAGGCCGCCCTCCGCGACGCGGTAGGCCGCTGTGCCGGGCCGGGCCGACGCGGGATCGCCGGATATCAGTATCCTCGGGATGCCGAAGTAGCCCGCCGTCCTCGCAATCGCGCCCAGGTTGTGCGCGTTTCCGATCCGGTCCAGGGCCACCAGGCATTCCCCTCGCCGGGCCCAGGACGCGGCGTCCTGCGCCGTGGGGCTGGCCGGGGCCGGATCATGGACGATCGCCACGATGCCCCCATGGTGCATCGAGCCGGAGAGCTTCTCGAGGTCGGCCGCCTCCACGCACCTGTACACCTTCCGCAGCGACGCCAGGGTGCGGCAGAGGATCCCCACTTTCTTCGACGTCGGGAAATCGAAGAACAGCTTCTGGATCGATTCCGGGCTGCGCCGGAAACGGGCGCGCACCGCCGGCAGCCCGCAGATTGCGAACTCCCCAGGCCTCATTTGGTCATCCCCGTCACGGTAAGCTCCTCCCGGTCATGGTACAGGTGCGTGATCCTGACCCCCGTCCCGAACCTTGCAAAGGCCGAATCCCCGCCGCGCAGCTCGGCCAGGAGCTCGACGGGGTCCACGCGCCCGAACTTGAGGTTGATGATGAAACGCCGGCACCACCCCTCCGACAGCCAGGGCCGCACGATCGACGTGAGGATCCTGCGCGGGTCCTCCAGCATGTCGCAGAACAGCCAGTCGAATGCCGCGCCCGCCTCCGGCCGGAAGCCGAATGCGTCGGCCTGGCGGTGCTCGACGAGGGGGTTGCCGAGGGCGCCCCCCTTCAGCGGGCCGTTGTCGACGGCGACGACGCGGGCGCCGCGCTTTGCGGCGCTGTAGCTCCAGCCGCCGGGCGCGGCGCCGAGGTCGCACACGCTTTCGCCGGGCACCGGCTCGGCGCCGACGAGCCCGTAGGCCTCCTCGACCTTGAGGTAGGACCGCGAGGGGGCCGCGTCGTCGTCGGCCATCCTCCGCTGCCCGTTCATGAGGGCCGAGCACGAGGCGTAGGCCTCGCCGAAGTCCGTGAACCAGACGAAGAAGCCCCGCGCTGGGCCGATCCGGGGCCGGTCCGGCCGCGAGAGCCTTTCGACCCGCCCAAGCTTCCTCCTCAGAAGGGTGTGGAACGCCTTCTCCACCGAGGCCACCCGGCGGCCCAGGCCGACCGCCTCCTGGCGGCCGTCAAAGAAGCAGGGCCACGGACCCTCGATCCGCTCGCCGCGGATGCCCGAGGAGAACGCCTCCTCAAGGCGCTGGGCGAGCTCGTTGACGCCCGCGCCGCTGACGAGGTCCGGGGCCTCGAGCCCGAGGTGGGTGAAGGCGGACCGGCCGACGTCGCCGGACTCGCACGTCGCCCAGCCGGGCCCCGACGGGCCGGGACCCAGGCCAAGGGACCCCATCTCCCGAAGGAGGAGCTCCTCGAAGCCGTGCTGGCAGATGGCGAGGGCTCCGGGCTTGGGCATCGCCTCCCATCAGATCCCAGGCAACGGCCCCGTTCAAAGCAAAAGGCCCCGGGGCACAACGCCATGGCCCTCGGTGACGCCGGAAACCGAGACCGTGCCGCCGCTGAGGGCGTATCCCCCAAGGAACGGGTTCTCCGCCAGGAACAGGGGCGTGTCGAGGTCGGCGTGCTCGAAGCCGCCAAGGCCGCACGCAAAGCACGCGGACATGGTCATCGCGAGGATGGACTCGACGTTTCCACCGATCATGAGCCCAATTCCCGCGGCCCTGGCCTCGGCGACGACCCCGAGGGCCTCGGCGACGCCGGCCTTCATGAGCTTCACGTTGATCACCTGGGCGGCGCCGGCCCGGGCCACCCTGCGCGCGTCGGCCCGGGTGGACACGCTCTCGTCGGCCGCCACTCTCCAGCCGCTCTCGGCGGACAGCGCACGCATCCCGTCCAAGTCGTCCTTCGGCAGCCACTGCTCGAGAAGCGCGGGCGCAATCTGGCGCGACCGGAGGCCGGCGACGAGGAGCGATGAGGCGGATCGGGACAGGGCGGCGTTGCCGTCGATGACGAGCGGCGAACCCGGCGCCGCCTCGGCTACGGCCGCGATCCTCCCGGCGTCCGCCTCCGGCCCCCCCGGGCCGCCCACCTTGACCTTGATGACCCTTATGCCGCGGGCAACGATGGCCGCAGCCGCCCCGGCCGCCTCGCGCACGGTCCCGGTCGTCACCGTCATGTCGGTCTCGATGGTCGTGGCGGCCCCCCCAAAGAAGGACCAGAGCGGCACCCCGTCGTGGCGCGCCACCGCATCGAGGACGGCCGTCTCCAGGGCGCAGAGGGCCGACCCCGTGGGCGGATCGGGGGCGTTCCACGCCCCCGAGATCGCCCGCCAGTTGCGCGCGTCGCTCCCCGCGAGGCGCGGCGCCGCGGACGCCAGAGCGCGGAGCGCATCTGGCTGCGTCTCGCCGTTGTAGGCCGGAAAGGGCGCAGCCTCGCCGTGCCCGACGCTGCCGCCCTCGAGTTCCACCCTGACGATCACGTTCCTCGCGGACTCCAGCGCGCCCCGTGAGATCCCAAACGGGGTGCGCAGGGGGATGTCCAGGGGGGCGAAACGGACGCTGCGAATGGTTGTCGGCCCTCCTGCCCCAGGCATCCGCCCATGCTTTGCCCGCCGCCGTGGAATTGCAAACCGCGGGGCGACGCCCAAGCCTCGCCGCGCATGCGTGTCCTGGTGGCCCTCGACAAGTTCAAGGACTCGATGTCGGCAGGCTCCGCCTGCGACGCGGTGGTCTCCGCCATTGCCGCCGCGAGGGGCGGATGGGTTCTCGACCCGTGCCCCCTGACCGACGGCGGCGAGGGCTTCTGCGGCATACTGGCGCGGGCCGCCGGGGGGACCGAACACCCCGTGCGCGTGACGGGGCCCAGGGGGGCGAAGGTGTCCGCGCCGGTCGGCCTGGTGCCCGTCGGGCGCATACCCGAGAGGGCGCGCGCGCTCCTTGGAAACCCGCCCGCGGGCCGCGGCGCAATGGCGGCGGTCATCGAGATGGCCACGGCAAGCGGCCTGGCCATGCTGCCGGCCTCGGAGCGGGACCTGACGTGGGCGTCCTCCATGGGGACGGGCGAACTCATCGCGGCGGCGGCGGCCGCCCAGGCGGCCTTCATCATCCTCGGGGTCGGCGGCAGCGCGACCCATGACCTGGGCCTCGGGGCGCTTGGGGCCCTCGGCGTGCGCTGCGAGGGCGCCGCCGGCGAGTCCCTCAACCCGCTCGTGCCCGCGGAATGGGCCTTCCTGTCGCGGCTCGTCGGGCGCCCGAGGCCGCTTCCGCCGCTCTTCCTCGCCTGTGACGTCGCCAACCCGCTCCTCGGCGAGCGCGGCGCGCTCGCCGTCTACGGCCCGCAGAAGGGGCTGAAGCCCCTGGACGCGGCGAACCTCGAGGCCGGCACGGGAAGGGTGGCGGCCCTCGTGTGCCGGCACTTTGGCAGGCCCCCGGAACTCGCCATGGAGCCGGGCGCGGGGGCCGCGGGAGGGATCGGGTTCGGCCTCATGGCGGCCCTCGGCGCCGCGATCGTGCCCGGCTTTGACCTCGTCTCGTCCTGGACGGACCTCGACGAGCGCATCAGCGCGGCGGACATGGTCGTCACCGGCGAAGGCCGCTTCGACGACTCCTCCCTCAGCGGGAAGGGACCGGGAACGGTGGCGTGCCGCGCGCTGGCGCAGGGGAAGCTCGTCCACGTCTTCGCCGGCACGATCGCGGTGTCCCAGCGGGTGCCCGGCCTCATCGTCCACCAGATCACGCCGCCCACGATGCCGCTGGAGGAGGCGCTCGCCGCGGCGCCCGCGCTGCTTTCCGAGTCGGTCCACCAGGCGTTCGGGGAAGGATGAAACGTCTCGACCGGGCGGGAGGCGTGCCCGATATCTTCCGGATGCGCAGCCCGATCCCGCGCCCGCTGAGGCGCGTCCTCGCCTCGGTCGCACCCATCTTCGCTCTCGCGGGCTGCAGCGCGAACCCCGGGCCGCCGGCGCCCCCGCCGCCGCCGCCCGTGCGGGCCGCGGCTCCCGCCGCGATCCCAAGGCCCCCCTACGACGCGGCGCACCCCGTCATGCTCGGCATCGACGTCCTCGCGGCCGAGGGCTTCGCGCCGATCGAGGGCAAGACCATCGGGCTGCTCACCCACGCCGCGGGCGTCAACATGCATGGCCAGCGGACATCCGACATCCTGAGGCGTGCCCCCGGCGTCCGGCTCGTCGCCCTCTTTGCCCCCGAGAACGGCCTCGACAGCCGCTTCCCAAGCGGCGTGAACTTTCCGGACCGTGTCGACCCCGGGACCGGCCTGGTCGTGCATTCCCTCTACAACGGGGTGAGCTACCGGCCGACGCGCGCCCAGCTGAAGGGCATCGAGGCGATGGTCATCGACCTGCAGGACATTGGGACGCGCAGCTACACCTACATCAGCGCGATGAAGGAGTGCATGGCAGGATGCTTCATGAACGGGGTCGAGGTGGTGGTGCTCGACCGCCCGAATCCGCTCGGGGGCCTGAAGGTGGACGGCCCCCCGCTCGACCCCAGCACGCCCGTGTCCTACGTCAGCGACTTCCGCGTGCCCTATGTCCACGGCCTCACCATGGGGGAACTGGCGCTCATGGCGAAGGAGGCGCCGGGGGTCCTTGGGATTTCCGACGCCCGGCGCGAGGCCGGCAAGCTCACGGTCGTCCCCATGCGGGGATGGCGCCGCTCGATGCGCTGGCCCGAGACGCGCCTGCCGTGGATCCCGACCTCGCCATACATCCCCGACTTCTCAGCCGTGGAGGGGTACCCCATGACGGGGCTTGGCTCAGAGAGGGGCGGCTTCAGGAACGGGATAGGGTCCAACTACCCCTTCCGCGGTATCTCGTTCCACGGCGTGAAGCTCGACGTGCTGGAGAGGGACCTGAAGGCCCTGGACATACCCGGGATCGGCTTCCAGAGGGTCAGCGTGCCCGACCCGAAGACGGGCAAGCCGGAGCTCGGCCTCTACGTGACGATCACGGACTGGGACGCATGGCGGCCGACCGAGCTCAGCGTCTACCTCGTGCGTCTCGCCTGCCAGTACTCCGCGCGCGCTTCCGGGCGCAACCCGTTTGCCGGCCTCACGCAGCAGGAAAAGCGCTCGTTCCTGATCTACTGGGGATCGAGCGCCTTCCTGGAGGACCTCGCCGTGCACGGTTCGCGCGTGGACGTCCTACCCTACCTGAGGCAGTGGCGGGAGCGCGACGCGGCCTATCAGGCGGACAGTCGGAGATACTGGCTCTACCGCTGAGCGCTGCCCGCGGCCGCCAAAAGAATTCGCCAAGGGCCGGCCCAAGGGCCAAGGCTTGGGGGCTCGACCCATGAGGAAAAGCAGGAAGACCCAGTTCAATGTCGCGGTAATCGGGGCTGGCGGGATCGGAATCGACCACATCGCCAGCTTCAGGCAGCACCCGGCGGCCCGCGTCGTCGCGATCGCGGAGGTCTCCCTCGAGCGGGGACGCGAGGCGGCCGCGAAGTTCGGCATCAGCGACGTCGCCACCGACTACAGGAAGCTGCTCGCCCGCGACGACATCGACGTCGTCTCGGTGGCGCTCCCGAATTACCTCCATGCGAGGGTGGCGCTGGACGCGCTGAGGGCGGGCAAGCACGTGATGCTCGACAAGCCGATGGCGACGAATGCGAGGGACGCGGCAAGGCTGGCCGCCGAGGCCGCACGCCGGGGGGTCCTCCTCATGGTCGGCCAGAACTTCCGCTTCAACCGGGACACGCAGACGGCGAGGCAGGTGGTCGACTCCGGCGCGCTCGGCGAGATCTACCACGCAAAGACGGCGTGGAACAGGCGCGCGGGGATCCCCCGCATCGGTTCCTGGTTCACGCAGAAGAAGTACGCGGGCGGCGGCTGCACGTACGACATCGGCGTCCACGCGCTGGACAGGTGCCTCTTCCTGATGGGCGAGTTCGACGCCGCCGCGGTGAGCGGACAGACGTTCGCGAAGTTCGGCCCCCGGGGGATGGGAAACGGCGGCTGGGGACGAAGCGAGATCGACCCGCGGGCGCCGTTCGACGTGGACGACCTCTCGGTCGCGCTCATCAAGCTGAGGAGCGGCCGGACCGTGCTCCTGGAGGCGTCATGGGCCGGCCACGGGCCGGTGGTCGATGCCAATGAGACCCAGCTCTTCGGGACGGAGGCCGGCCTGCGCCTGCCGCCGGTCAAGCTGTTCCGGCGCATGAACAGCGCCTATGCGGCCGAGGAGGTCGATCCCCTGCCCCCGCTCGTGAACCCGAACAGGATGGTCCATTTCATCGACTGCCTCCTCGGAAGCGCGAAGCCGTTCGTGAGGAACTCCGAGTCGCTCGCGGTCCAGAAGATCCTGGACGCGATCTATGCCTCCGCGAAGACCGGCCGGGAGGTCCGGATCAGGTGAAGGCCGCCCACGGCAGGGTGCCCGTCGCGCTCCAGCTCTGGTCGGTGCGCGAGGAGATGAAGCGCGACTTCGCGGCGACGGTCGGCGAGGTCGCGCGGATGGGCTACGCGGGCGTCGAGCTGGCCGGCTATGGCAACCTTGACGCCGCGGGCGCGAAGGCAGCGCTCGACGCCGCGGGCCTGAGGGTCGCCGGCATGCACGTCGGCTTCCCCGCGCTTTCCGGGGACATCAGGGCAGTCGTCGGCGAGGCCATCCTGCTGGGGGCCAGGCATGTCGCCTGCTCCTGGTGGCCGCCCGCGCAGTATGTCTCGAGGGCCGCCTGCGAGCGGATCGGCGAGCTGCTTGGCGGGTACGGGCAGACCTTCCGGGCGTTCGGGATCCAGTTCGGATTCCACAACCACGACGCGGAGTTCAGGCTGTTCGACGGGCGGCCCGCCTTCGAATGGATCCTCGGCGCCGCCGAGCCGAGGAACCTCTTCGCGGAGGTCGACGTCTACTGGGTGCACCACGCGGGGTACTCGCCGGCGAAGTTCATCCGCGACCACGGCGCCAGGGTCTCGCTGATCCACCTCAAGGACTCCAGGGAGCTGGGAACCGGGCCCGTGGACTTTGGCGAGGTCTTCGCCGCGGTCGACTCGGTCGGCGCGGCCGAGTGGCACATCGTCGAGCAGGAGCAGTACAGCCACGACCCGATGGTCTCCGTCAGGAAGTGCCTTGAGCAGCTGAAATCCTGGGGCCGGGCTTGATACGAGGCCCCGGCCGAGGACAATTACGACTCAAACCCCCAATCCGACCATGCCCCGCCCCGTCACCCTGTTCACCGGCCAATGGGCCGACCTTCCCCTCGAAAAGCTGGCCCCCCTCGCGAAGAAGATGGGGTACGACGGCGTGGAACTCGCCTGCTGGGGCGACCACTTCGAGGTGGACAAGGCCCTGGGCTCAAAGACCTACGTCAGGGAGAAGTGGGACCTGCTGAAGGCGCACGGCCTCTCGTGCCAGGCGGTCTCCAGCCACCTCGTGGGCCAGGCGATCTGCGACCTTATCGACGACCGGCACAAGGCCATCCTCCCGCCGGATGTCTGGGGCGACGGCAAGCCCGAGGCGGTGCGCAAGCGGGCGGCCGGGAAGATGATCGCCACGGCGGAGGCCGCGCGGAAGTTCTTCGACGCCCGCCCGGGCAAGGGCAATGCCGGGGATTTCCCCGCGGTCGTGAACGGGTTCACGGGCTCGTCGATCTGGCACTCGATCTACGCCTTCCCGCCCACCTCGCAGGACTATTGGGAGAAGGGATTCGCGGACTTTGCCAGGAGGTTCGGCCCGATCCTCGAGGCGTTCGAGCGGCAGAACGTGAACTTCGGCCTCGAGGTGCACCCCACCGAGATCGCCTTCGACACGGCGAGCGCGAAGAGGGCCGTGGAGGCGGTGAAGGGCCACAGGCGTTTCGGCTTCAACTACGACCCCTCGCACCTGGGCTACCAGGGTGTCGACTACGTGAAGTTCATACGGGCATTCGGCAGCCGGGTCTTTCACGTCCACATGAAGGACGTCTGGTGGGGGCACGGCGACGGCACCGCCGGTGTCTTCGGGGGCCACACGAACTTCGGCGATCCCGGCAGGTACTGGGATTTCCGCTCGCTCGGCCACGGCGACATCAGGTTCGAGGACATCATCGTCGCCCTCAATGACATCGGCTACCGCGGGCCGCTCTCCGTGGAATGGGAGGACATCCGCATGGACCGCGTCCATGGCGCCACGGAAGCCGCGGCCTTCGTCCGGCGTGTGGATTTCCCGCCCAGCTCCCTCGCCTTCGACGCCGCCTTCGACAAGAAGAACCAGTGACCATGAAGAGGAAGCTGAGGTTCGGCATGATCGGGGGCGGCCGCGGGGCCTTCATCGGCGCCGTGCACAGGATCGCCGCGGCGATGGACGGGCAGGCGGAGCTGGTCGCAGGGGCGTTCTCGAGCGACCCGGCCCGCTCGCGGGCCTCGGGGGCGGACCTCTTCCTCGACCCGGCGCGCGTCTACGGCTCCTACGCCGAGATGGCGGCGTCGGAAAAGGCGATGCCGGCCGGCAGGAGGCTCGACTTCGTCGTCATCGTGACGCCGAACCATGCGCATTTCGGGCCTGCGAAGCTTTTCCTGGAGTCCGGCTTCAACGTCGTCTGCGACAAGCCGGTGACCTTCGACCTCGCCCAGTCGCGGAAGCTGCGCGACGTGGTGCGCCGCACCGGGAAGGTCTTCGCGCTCACGCACAACTACACGGGAAACGCCATGGTGAAGCAGGCGCGCGAGATGGTTCGGGACGGCTTCCTGGGGAAAGTTCGCAAGGTGGTGGTCGAGTACCCTCAGGGCTGGCTGGCGGACGCCATCGAGCGCTCGGGCCAGAAGCAGGCCTCCTGGCGCACCGACCCGAAAAGGAGCGGCGCTGCCGGGTGCATGGGCGACATCGGGACCCACGCCGAGAACCTCGCCAGGTACATTACCGGACTGCACATCCAGGAGCTCTGCGCCGACCTGACCAGCTTCGTGAAGGGCCGCCGGCTGGACGACGACGGCAATGTGCTCCTGCGCTTCAGGGGCGGCGCCAAGGGCGTCCTCCATGCCTCCCAGATCTCCGTGGGCGACGAAAACGACCTCAACATCCGGGTCTATGGGACAAAGGCCGCCCTCGAGTGGCGCCAGGAGCACCCCAACGAGCTCGTGGTGAAGTTCCCCGAAAGGCCGAGGCAGGTCTGGCGCAGGGGCAACGGCTACACGGGCGACGCTGCGAAGAAGGCGACCCGCATACCGCCCGGCCACCCGGAGGGATACCTCGAGGCGTTCGGGAACGTCTACCGCGAGGCCTTCAGGGCGATCTCGGCGGAAGTCGAGGGCCGCAGGATACCGAGGGACGCCGACTTCCCGGACATCGACGATGGCGTCGAGGGAATGGCGTTCATCGAGGCGGTGGTGAGGAGCAGCCGCCTGGGGGCGCGCTGGGTCCGGCCGGCGGCTCGTTGAGGCTGCGGAGCCGGCCCGCATAGGCCGGGGGCGCCGCGGCCACCGTCATCATTCCGGCGCCGGCGAGCGCGAGGACGAACCCGGTGGCCGAAAGCTCGCCCCGTTCCAGCCTCGAGGCGGCCTCGCCTAGCGCCTCCGCGGGGTAAAGGGCGGCGAGGGGCTCAATCACGCCGCCGCTCGAAGCCGCGGCGCCGGACCCCGGACCGCACAGGCCCGCGAGCCACGCGAACCAGGCCTCGTCGACGCCCGGCATGTCGACGGCGAGCACGGCGAGGCGGCCGGAGCCCGCCGCCTTGAGCCCCGCGTGCAGGCCCGCAAGGGGCCCCCTTCCCTCGTACTCGTCGAGGAGGCAGCCGGCATGGCCGATGGGCGCCTGGCCGCGCCGCCGGGCCACGGCCACCCGCACGGCGCCGGCCCTCTGGAGGACCCCCACCTGGCGCCTCCAGAGCGGCTCGCCCGACACCTCGACGAATGCCTTGTCCCGGCCCATCCGGCGGCCCTCCCCACCCGCGAGGACTACGCCGAGCATCGGGACGCCAGGACCGGCTCGGCCGAAAGCACGCCGTCGGAAAGCACCGCCGCCCGCAGGCCGCCGGCCTTCCATTCGCCCAGGCGCCCAAGCGTGCCCGGGGCGAAGGCCTGATCCATCCAATAGCAGGGCTTGCAGTGCTCGACGCCGCCAAAGCGCATGCCCTGGACCTCGAACTCGGCGCCGATGAGCGAATTGAGGTCCGCCCCCCTGACCAGGATGTTGCGCCGGAAGACGCCGGGATCGCGCTCAACCGAAAGCTCGCAGCAGAGGCGCAGCCATGTCTCCTCGGCGAAGAAGGTGACCTGCCCCCTGGCGCCCTCCAGCGCTGCATAGCGGTCCCCCTCGATACCGCGCCCGAGGCGAAGCCGGACGACCGCGGCCTCCGTCATGGGCGCCGTGCCGGCGGCCCGGCCATGGTGGCCGCGGTAGACATGGGCTGAGGAATAAAAGAGTCGGAGGACGTTCACGGCCCCCAGCCCCTAGCAGGCCACGTGCCGGCCGGCCCGCGCGTGGCGCCGAATCGGCCCCGCCCGGGGCCGCCGGGCCCGAGGCAAGCGGGCGGTTGATCACCGCGGCCACATGCGCAGAGTGGGGGCCGGCCGCAGGGGCCGCTCCCGATGAAACGCCATCCCGTCGCCCAGGCAGGCGAGATACCCCCAGGCGGCCGCAAGATCGTCACGGTCGGGCGCCTGGAGATCGGGATTTTCAACGTGGGCGGCAAGATGAGGGCGTACCGCAACGCATGCCCGCACGCGGGGGCGCCGGTCTGCCTGGGGCGGATCTCCGGCACGTCCCTCCCGTCCCGCGTCTACGAGTACGAGTACGGCCTCCAGGGACGGATCCTGCGCTGCCCGTGGCACGGCTGGGAGTTCGACGTCAAAACCGGGCAGAGCTTTTGCGATCCGTCGAAGATCAGCGTTCGCAATTATCCGATGGAGGTCGTGGCGGGTCAGACCGTCGTGCAAGGGCCTTACGTCGCCGAGACGCTGCCTGTCACGGTTGAGGAACAATATGTCATCGTGGAGATGGCGTGACGATCGGCGGCCTTGCGTTCAACTCGTCCTTATCGAAACCGGCGATGCGCTTGTAGCCGGAAGCGGCTTCCTCCAGTTCCTCGCGGGTGAGTACGTCTTCGATCCGAGCGAAGCCGTGCGGCGCCCGT
>DASXEV010000007.1:0-13472 GCA_036489955.1 Opitutaceae bacterium | reverse complement strand
CGACACCCGGAAGCGCCTCCCGATCTCCTCGCGGCTGCCCTGCTCGTTGTCGTAGGCCGTCAGGATCCTTTCCCGCAAATCAAGGGAGAGCGTTTTCATCCCCCCGATTGTAGCCGATTACTTAATAATGGCTACAGTTTTATTTAAAACGCTCTAGGGCGCCTGCCGCGGCAGCCGGGCAGGGACGCAAGCCGGGCCACGGCGCCCGGCTTTCCTATTGCCCGGAGACCAGGCTGCCGAGCGGGCCCTGGTAGAAGCCGAGGGCGATCGTGCCCACGGCAAGGAGCGCGAGGACGACCCGCAGGAGGAGGCCGGACGAGCGGACGCGCGCCAGGACATCGGCCGAGAGCGGCGGCTCGTCGCTGAAGTATGCCGCCCGGATCCAGCCGAAGTAGTAGTAGATGGAGACGACGACCCCGAGGACGGCGAGGGCGAGGAGCCCGTAGTGGCCGGCCCTGAACGCGGCCACGAAGGCGAAGACCTTCCCCAGGAAGCCGGCGAGCGGGGGGATGCCCGCCAGGGAGCCGAGTCCGCAGGCGAGGACGCCCGCCAGGAACGGGCTCTGCCTCGCGAGGCCCGCGTAGTCGCCCAGCTCCTGGCGCGTGTCGTCGGGCCCCGACATCACCGTCATGACGCCGAAGACGAGGAACGAGGCCAGCAGGTACGCGACAAGGTAGAAGTACACGGCGCCCGCGGCCGCCTGCGAGTGCGCGGCGGGGATGACCGCCAGGAGGATGAAGCCGGCGTGCGAGACCCCCGAGAGCCCGATCAGGCGCTTCACGTTGTGCTGCTTCAGCGCCGCCAGGTTGCCGAAGATGAGCGTCGCCGCGGCCATGCACGTGAGGACGGGCGTCACGAGCCACTCGTAGGGCAGGAACACCTGCTCGACGAGGACGAGGAGGACCGCGAAGCCCGCGGCCTTGGACGACACGGCGAGGAACGCCGTCACGGGCGTCGGGGCCCCCTGGTAGACGTCGGGCACCCAGATCTGGAAGGGGACGGCCCCGATCTTGAACCCGACCCCCGCAAGGACGAGCACGATGCCCGCCGCGGCCATGAAGTTGTGCGGGTTGGCCTCGAGGAAGGCGGCGAGCGCCGGGTACTGCATCGCCTCGGCCGTCCTCCCGGGGAGGGCCGGATTGCCGGCCACGCCGTAGAGGAGCACGATCCCGAAGAGGAGGAGCGCGGAGCTGAGCGCCCCCATGACGAGGTACTTCAGGCCCGCCTCCAGCGACCCCGGGTTCCCGCGGGTGTAGGACACGAGGATGTAGAAGCCCACGGTCACGGTCTCCAGAGCCACGAAGAGCATCACGAAGTTCCTGCTCTGGACGAGGAGCATGAGGGCCGCCGTGACGACGAGGACGATGTGGTGGAACTCGGTCCTCGGGACGGGCTGCCTCGGCAGGCTCTCCCGCGCCAGCAGGCAGACGAGGATCGAGGCGGCGATGAGGAACGCGCGCATCACCTGGCCGGAGGGCGACTGCTCGATCAGCCCGTTGAACAGCGGCCGCGTCGGCGCCCCGAGGTGCGTGAGGACGAGGGCGAGGACGGCCAGCTGCCCGAGGAGGGAGACGGCGGGGATCCTGCGGTGCGCGCCCCGCGGCAGCACCATCTCGAGGACGAGGAGGAGGAGCGCCAGGCAGGCGAGCGAGACCTCGGGCCAGATGGCCCCCCACGCGTTGCCCGCCGCGAGCTGCCTCAGTGTGGAGAAGTCCATCGGGGTCAGCGGGCTGGGGCCGCCGCGGCCCGGGGGGCGCCGAGCGCCGCGTTTATGGGGACCGAGATCGACCTCGGCCAGACGCCGATGAAGAGGATCGTGGCCAGGAGGATGAAGGCCGGCAGGCGCTCGCCCCAGGCGAGGTCCGAGGGCGGGCTGGCCTCGCACACCCGCTCAAAGGTCTCGGTCGGGCGGCCGAAGAAGATGTTCGCGGCCGCGCGCAGGCCGTAGACGGCGGAGATGATGGTGCCGGCGACGGCGACCACGGTCGCCCAGTGCGAGAACTGCCAGAGGGCGACGAAGATCGTGAGCTCCCCCCAGAAGTTGGCCATGCCGGGCAGCCCGATGCTGGCGAACGTCGCGGCGACGAAGAGCCACGCGAGGAGGGGGGCCTTCTGGGCAACGCCCCCCATGGCCTCCATGTCGAAGGTGCCCGTCCTGCGGTGCAGGCTCGTCGAGAGGAGGAAGAGGAGGGCGACGGAGAGCCCGTGGGCCACCATCAGCATGACGACGCCCGAGGCGCCGAGCGCGGACGCGGCCGCGATGCCGAGGAACGCGTAGCCCATGTGCATGACCGAGCTGTAGCCCACCATCTGCTTCAGGTCCCTCTGCGCCACCGTGACCAGGCCGATGACGAGCACGTTGCCGACCGCCGCGAGGACGAGGAGGGTGCTGCCCCACCGGCCCAGCCCAGAGGGCAGGAGCGGGAGGGCGACCTGGATCAGCCCGTAGAGCCCGAACTTCTTGAGGACGCCGGCATGGAGCATCGCCGCCGAGGTCGGCGCGGCGCCGTACCCCGGGGGGGCCCAGGAGTGGAACGGCCAGAGGGAGACGAGGATGCCGAAGCCGAAGAGGAGGATCCCGAAGATGTGGGTCTGGGTGACGGTCCCCAGGGGCGCCGCGGAGAGCGCGTCCCTGATGGCGAAGAGGTCGAAGCTCGAGGCTCCGCTCTTCACGTAGATGGCGATGAGCCCGACCAGGGAGAGCATCGCCCCCAGCGTCAGGTACACGGTCATCATCATGGCCGCGTACGTCCGGTCGCGGCCCCCCCAGACGCCGACCATGATGAAGGTCGGGATGAGGGCCAGCTCGTGGAAGAAGTAGAAGTAGAAGACGTCGACGCTCGCAAAGGCGCCCATGAGGCCGCCCTGCATGATGAGGAGCAGCAGGAGGTAGGTCTTCAGGCGCTCGGCGCCCGACTGGATGGCGTAGAGGCCCGCCGCGAAGCCGACGACGCCCGCCAGGACGAAGACGGGCAGCGCGATGCCGTTCAGCCCGAGCTTGAGCGCGATCCCGAACCCGTCGAGGCCCGTCGAGTAGCGCGTCACGAAGGCGTAGCCGTGCGCCTCCTTGGCCGCCGCCCCGAAGCTGGCCCAGGCCCAGAGCGACACGAGGAGCGGGACGCCGAAGCCCAGGTACGCCAGCGGCACGGCGAGCTTCTTGGGAAGCCCGAGCGCGATGGCCGCCGCCACGCAGAGGGGCGCCGCTACGGCGAGGAGGAGGGGGTCGAGGGTCATTCGGTCAGAGGAGCCCAGCGGCGTAGGCCCAGAGGATGACGACGCCGCCGAGGAACCAGTAGACGTAGGTGCCGAGGCGCCCCGTGTGGAGGGCGCGGACGCCGAATCCCACGATCTCCACCGCGCCGGCCAGGCCCCTCACGGCCGCCCCGGCGATGGCGACGATGTCGACGAAGTTGAGTGCGATCGCCACGCGCCGCTGGACCTTAGCCACGTACCAGCCGTAGGCCGCGTCGAAGGACGCCCTGAGGGCGACGAGGAGGCCGAAGAGCCCGGGGAAGCGCTCCTCGAGGGCGTCGGTCCCGCCCTCGCCGTAGAAGGCGAGGGCCGCGCCGGCGCCGACGACGAGGACGACGAGGCTTGTCCCCAAGATCACGATCCTCGCCCCGCCCTCTGCCTCGTGCACGCCGGCGAACACCGCCGAGAGGCCCGCCGGGTAGAGCCGGAGGTACCCGCCGACGACGGACAGGGCCGCCAGGAGGACGAGGGGCGCCGTCACGGGCAGGCCGGCCTCGTGGGCGTGCGACGCGGCGTCGGTCCTCGGGGCGCCGAGGAAGACGATCTTCCAGAGCCTGAACATGTAGAACGCCGTGAGCGCCGCCGTGAAGGCGAGGATGGCGAAGACGGGGGTGCTGGCCCCGTAGGCGAGCGCGAGGATGGCGTCCTTCGAGAAGAAGCCCGCCAGGCCCGGGAGCCCGGAGATGGCGGCCACGGCGACCGTGAACGTCCAGAAGGTGAGCGGCATCCTCCGGCGCAGGCCGCCCATCCTGAAGATGTCCTGCTCGTGGTGGCAGCCCATGATGACCGAGCCCGAGCCCAGGAAGAGGAGGGCCTTGAAGAAGGCGTGTGTCGTCAGGTGGAACATCGCGGCCGACGAGGAGCCCATGCCGAAGGCGGCCACCATGTAGCCCAGCTGCGACAGCGTCGAGTAGGCGAGGACCTTCTTGATGTCGCGCTGCGTCACCGCGCAGAGGGCCGCGTAGAGCGCCGTCAGGGTGCCCACCCAGGTGATGACGGTGAGCGCGTCGGGCGCCATGATGGGCTCGATCCGGCACAGCATGTAGATGCCGGCCGCGACCATGGTGGCGGCGTGGATGAGCGCCGAGACGGGCGTCGGGCCCTCCATGGCGTCGGGCAGCCAGACCTGCAGGGGGAGCTGGGCGGACTTTCCGACCGCGCCGCAGAAGAGGAGGAGCGCGACGGCCCGGCTGAACGCATGCTCGGCCGCGAGGCCGGAAAGGCTCACCGTGCCGTTCGTCCAGTAGCAGAGGATGATCCCCAGCAGAAAGCCCCAGTCGCCCACGCGGTTCGTGATAAAGGCCTTCTTCGCCGCGTCGGCTGCCTCGCGCCGCTCGTGCCAGTGGTTGATGAGGAAATAGCTGCTGAACCCCACCAGCTCCCAGAAGACGAACATCATGAACAGGTTGTCCGCGAGGACGATCCCGATCATGGAGAACATGAACATCGAGAGGCCGCCGAAGTACCGCGCCTTGTGCGGGTCGTCGCGCATGTAGCCGAGCGAGAACACGTGGACGCACAGGCCCACGACGCCGACGATGGACAGCATGAGCGCCGCCAGGGCGTCGAACTGGAACCCCATGCTGATGGCGAAGTCCCCGAAGCGCAGCCACTCCCTGGAGGCCGAGAAGTGCCGGCCGCCGACGGCAAGCCAGAGGGCAAGCCCCGCAACGAGCGCGGAGACGAGCGTCGAAAGGGCCGAGGCCGGCCCGCCCCTGCGCCCGAGGAGGAGGGCGATCACCGCCGCGCTGAGGAGCGGGGCGAGGAGGACCGTGAGCGCTGCGCAGAGGGGCGTCATCCTTAGTGCTTGAGCGAGTCCAGCTCGTTGACGTTGACCGTCTGGCGCGCGCGGAAGAGCGCGACGATGATCGCCAGGCCCACGGCGACCTCCGCGGCGGCGACCGTGAGGATGAAGAAGATGAAGACGTCGCCGTCCTCCGTCCCGTTGAACCGAGAGAAGGCTGCGAGCGCGAGCGTGGAGGCGATCAGCATGAGCTCCAGGCACATGAAGATGACGAGCGTGTTCCTGCGGATGAGGACGCCGAGGAAGCCGACCGCGAAGAGCGCGGCGCTCAGCATCACGTAGGACTCGAGGGAGGGCGTCACCGGGGGCCCTCCCGGCGCGCGCGGTGGCTGAGGAGGATGACCCCCAGCATGGCGATGAGGAGCAGGAACCCGATCACCTGGACCGGCAGGAAGTAGGTCGTGAAGAGCTGGTAGGCGTACAGCCGCAGGGACGCGCCGACCTCGGCGGAGGCGGGGACGGCGGACGGCAGGCGGCCCCGCAGCGCGAGGAGGTCCAGGCCGCCGATGACGAGGGCCGCGGACACGGCGCCGGCCGCGATCTCCACGCCCCTCGGGCGCCAGGGGCGGCCGCCCTGCATGTCGAGGAGCATGATGATGAAGAGGAAGAGGGTCACGACCGCGCCCGCGTAGACGAGGATGAGGATGAACGCCAGGAGCGCCGCGTGCAGCTGGATGAAGAGGCCGGCGATGCCCATGAGGCACAGGAGCAGGCACATGGCGCCGTTCACCGTGTTCCTCGAGAGGACGACGCAGGCCGCGCACGCGAGCGTGAACGCGGAGAGGCAGATGAAGGCGGCGTGCTCCATGGCAGGAACGGCCTAGTGGTGGCCGCCCGCCCCTTCCTCGGCGGCCTTCTTCTTCTCCCACTTGAAGTGGCTGTCGGGAAGCGTGCCGCCCATCTCGTAGAGGCGGTCCTTGTGGTTCACCATCTCCGCCCTGCTGTAGCCGTTCGTGGAGTACTGGTTCTGCAGGAAGATGGCCTCCTCCGGGCAGACCTCCTCGCAGAGGCCGCAGTAGATGCACCGGAGCATGTCGATGTCGAAGGCCTTCGGCGCCTTCTCGACGTTCGCGTTCTCGGCCGTGGCGGGGATCTCGCCCGGCGTGATGCGGATGGCCTTCGGCGGGCACACGAACTCGCAGAGCTGGCAGGAGACGCACTTCTCGCGCCCGTGGGGGTCCCTGACGAGCGTCGGGGCCCCGCGGTAACCCGGCGGGATCGCCGGGCGCTGCTCCGGGTACTCGAGCGTGTCGGCGGGCCCGAGGAGGTGCCTGAACGTCGTCTTCAGCGCGCCCAGGATCTGCGGGAGAT
This sequence comes from Opitutaceae bacterium, assembly GCA_036489955.1. GTDB lineage: Bacteria > Verrucomicrobiota > Verrucomicrobiia > Opitutales > Opitutaceae > Palsa-1447. The sequence continues at coordinate 7,105 of DASXEV010000007.1, read as the reverse complement.
AGGTCTTCTCCGGGAGCGTCAGGGGCCTGCGGTGGACTTGGATTACGGCCATGGGGTCAGCGCTGCAGGAAGAAGATGCCCACCGTGTAGGCGAGCAGGTTGAGGATCGAGAGCGGCAGGAGCTTCGTCCAGCCGAGCCTCATCACCTGATCGTAGCGGAAGCGCGGCACGGTCCAGCGCACCCACATGAAGACGAAGATGAGGGAGAAGACCTTCGCGGCGAAGATGGCGATGGAGACGAGCCCGAAGAGGACGGGGTTCATGAACACCGGGTGGTGCGTCGCCGCCGCGAGGTGGCCCATGACGGGCGCCAGCGGGACCCAGGGCAGGATGTTCCAGCCGCCGAGGAAGAGGAGCGCGAAGACCGACGAGCCCACGATCATGTTCGCGTACTCGGCGACGAAGAACAGCGACCACTTGAAGGCGCCGTACTCCGTGTGGAACCCGCCGACGAGGTCCGCCTCGGACTCGGGCATGTCGAAGGGCTGGCGGTTCGTCTCCGCGAAGAGGGCGACGGCGAAGATGAGCGCCGAGAGGGGCATCGTGAGGACGTACCAGGCCCCGCCCCCCGACATCCACGTGCCGCTCTGGAACTGGACGACGCGGAAGAGGCTGAGGGAGCCCGGGGTCCCCGGCGCGTTGATCCAGAGGAATACCGGGAGCACGGAGAGGGTCATCGACAGCTCGTAGGAGATGAGCTGCGCGGACGCCCGCACGCCGCCGAGGAACGGGTACTTGGAGTTGGACGCCCACCCGGCGAGGATGACGGCGTAGACGCCGAGGGACGCGACGGCGAAGACGGCCAGGATGCCGATGTCGACGTTGGCGAGCGAGAGGGGCACGAGCCCGCGTCCGGCGGCCACGTAGGCCCCGAACGGGATGACCGTCATCGTCGTGAACGCCGGCACCATGGCGATCACGGGGGCCAGCGTGTAGTAGAGCCGGTTCACGTGGTCCGGCAGCGGCTCCTCCTTGAAGAGGAACTTGGCGCCGTCGGCCGCCAGCTGGAAGAGCCCCAGCCTCTGGAGGACGTGGATGCCGGGGACCCAGGCGAGGAACGGCGGCAGCGCCCGGTTGGGCCCGGGCCTGCTCTGGATCCAGGCGCAGACCTTGCGCTCGGCCATCGAGCACGCGGCGGCGACGGGAAAGGTGACGAGGAGGACCACGAGGCCCTTCACGAGGGCGCGCACCGCGATCGGCAGGCCGGCCCAGAAGCTAACCACGGGCCGCCTCCCTTCCCGCGCCCTTGTGGTGGAGGCTGTCGCCCTCGGCGAAGGCGAGCCCGGCCCAGGGGCCGGCGTCGAGGAGCAGGCCGGTGTCGGGGATGTTCGCGTAGGAGAGCGCGGCCAGGGCGGGGACCTCGCGGGCGATCGCCCTCCAGACCGAGCCCACGTCCGCGCCCGCGGCCGGGGCGCCGACCGCCGCCGCGAGGGCCGAGAGGACAAGGAGGTCGTCCTGCGCCCCCGCCGGGCCGGGGACGGCGGCGGCGAAGCGCTGGATCCTGAACTGCTGGTTCACGAAGGTGCCGTGCTTCTCAAAGACGGTGAGCGTGGGGATGACGACCCTGGCGGCGGCGCTCGTCGCGTCGGCGTGGGTGCCCATGTAGACGACGGCGACCTTCGCCAGCTGCGCGGCGCCGATCCCGGCCGCCGCGAGGTCCTCGCCGACGCTGAGGACCGCCCGGACCTCGCCGGAGTCGATGGCGGCACCGAGTCCCGAGAGGTCCGCCCCCGGCAGGGCGTCCACGAGGCCCGTCACGAGGGCGCCGCGCACGTTGGGGTTCCTGTCCGCGGAAATGAGGATACCGTCGCCCTTCGCGGTGCGCGAGACGAGGTGAACGCGCGCGCCCAGGGCCGCCGCGAGCTTCTTCGTCAGGAACTGCTCCTCGACGGAGCTCCGGCCGGAGCCGACGACCGCGACGCCGCCCTTCCGGAGGAGCTCGGCCGCGGCCCGCACGGCAAATTCCATGGCGCTCCCAGCGCCGGAAATCGCGGGCGCCGCCAGGCGGTTCGCCGCCCGCACCTCCTTGTAGAGGAGCCGGCCGCTGTCCGACATCCAGGCGTCGTTCACGGCGTCGTTCTCGCGGGGGGTGATGCGGTAGATGACGCCCTCGCGCGACCACACGGTCGTGTTGGCCCCCACGCTCGACTCGGTGTCGATGCTGGTCGCCTGCTTCAGGAACCAGACGCGCATCTTGAACCGGAAGTCGGTGCTCGTCAGCGCGCCCACGGGGCAGATGTCCACCGTGTTGAGGGAATAGTTGTTCTCCAGCTTCTTGCCCGGATAGCAGGTCAGCGTGCTGTAGCTGCCGCGGTCGGTGAACCCGAGGACGTCGTCCTTCGCGATCTCCTTGCAGAAGCGGATGCAGCGCGAGCAGAGGATGCAGCGCTCGTCGTCGAGGGTGACGCGGGGCCCGAGCTGCGTCCTCTTCGGCTTCACGTTCTTCTCCTCGATGAACCTCGAGTATCCCCGCCCGTAGCCCGTCGCCTGCTCCTGGAGCTTGCACTCGCCGGCCTGGTCGCAGATCGGGCAGTCGAGCGGGTGGTTGATGAGGAGGAACTCCATGACGCCCTCCCGGCACTCCTTCACCATCTGGGAGGTCGTGCGGATGTGGAGGCCGGGCGACACGTTGGTGGCGCAGCCGATCGTCGGTCGCGGCGACCAGTTGATCTTCTGCTTGCCCGTGGCCGGGTCCATGACGGGGGCCTTCGTCGCCGGGTCGACGGCGGGCAGGCCCATCTCGACGAGGCACATCCTGCAGTTGCCGACGACCGTCAGCTTCGGGTGGTAGCAGTAGAACGGGATGTCGATCGTGGCGCGCTTCGCGGCCTCGATGACGTTCGTCCCCTTGGGGACGCTGATCTCCCTGCCGTCGATGTTGACGGTGACGAGCTCCGGTGACGCGGGCTGGATCATACGAGCTCCGCCGCCCCCTGCGGCCTCTGCGCCTTGCCCGCGCCGTACCCCTTGAACTCGTCGCCGAACTTCGCGATGAAGCTCTGCGTCGGCCAGGCGCACGCCTCGCCGAAGGCGCAGATGGTGCGGCCGGCGATCTGGTCGGCGACGCTCTTCAGGAGCGCGCCGTCCTCCGGACGCGCCTCGCCGTGGACCATCCGCGCCGTGATCTTCTTCATCCAGAGGGAGCCCTCGCGGCACGGCGTGCACTGGCCGCAGCTCTCGTGCGAGTAGAACGCGTTGATGTTGCCGAGCGCCTCGACCATGCTGACCGAGTCGTCCATCACGATGACGCCGCCCGACCCGCCCATGGACCCGATCATGGCCAGGGAGTCGAAGTCCATCGGGATGTCCTCGACGCCCCAGTCGTACTCGACCATCTCGGCGCCGGCCTTGCGCTTGCCCTTGAAGCGCTCGCCGAAGCGCAGGACCTTCGCGGACGACCCCCCGGGGATGACGGCCTTGAACGTCCTGCCCGGGAGCGGGCCGCCGCAGACCTCGTTGAGGAGCTGGCCCATCGTGACCTTGCCCACCTCGAACTCGTAGTACCCGGGCCTCTGGACGTGGCCGGAGACGCAGAGGATGCGGGTCCCCGTGTTGTTGGGGGTGCCGATCTTCGCGTAGGCCTCCCCGCCCATGTCGGCGATGTGCTTCACATGGCAGAGGGTCTCCACGTTGTTGACGATGGTCGGGCACTGGTAGAGGCCGAGCACCGCAGGATAGTAAGGAGGCTTGATCCGGGGGTACGGGCGCTTGCCCTCCAGGGACTCGATGAGGCCCGTCTCCTCGCCGCAGATGTAGGCGCCGGCGCCGCGGTGGACGTAGATCTCGCAGCCGTAGCCGCTCCCGAGCGTGTTCGGGCCGCAGAAGCCCGCAGCGCGGGCCTCTGCGATCGCCTTCTCGAGGATTTTCGCGCCGTCCGGGAATTCCCCGCGGATGTAGATGAACGTGCGCTCCACCTTGTTGGCGAAGCAGGCGATCATGATCCCCTCGATCAGCTGGTGAGGGTCCTTGTGGATGATATAGCGGTCCTTGAACGTCCCGGGCTCCGACTCGTCGGCGTTGACAACGAGGTAGATCGGCTTGCCGCTCTTGCGATCGACGAGGGAGAATTTGAGACCGCAGGAGAACCCAGCCCCTCCCCTGCCCCGCAGGCCGGACTTCTTCACTTCATCGATTAGCTCCTCGGGCTTCCTCTGGAAGGCCTTCCTCATGACCTCGTAGCCCCCGTTCCTCTGGTAGCACGCCAGGTCGTTCGTGTAGCCCGGCTCATCGATGTGCCGGAAGATCATCCGCTTCTGTTCGGGGGCGGCCATGGTGTCAGCGCTTTGCCTCCGCCTTGATGCGCTCGGAGAGCTCGCGGGCCTTCTCGGGGCCCACCTTCTCGTGGAGCTCGTCGTCGATCATGACAACGGGCGCCGTCCCGCAGCTCGCCAGGCATTCGACAAACTCGACCGTGACCTCACCGTCCGGCGAGACGGCGCCCAGCTCCGTCCCGAACTGCCTCTGGAACTCGGCGCAGGTGCGGTAGCCGCCCATGATGGCGCAGGAGAGGGTGCGGCAGACCTTGATGTGCCGGCGCCCGATCGGCTTCTGCCTGAACATGGGGTAGAAGGTGACGAGCTCGTGGATGTTGATGGGCTCGAGGCCCAGCTTCTGGGCGATCCATGCGACGGCCTCGGGCGCGATGAAGCCCTTCTCCTCCTGGACGAGGTGCAGGAGCGGCAGCGCCGCGCTGCGCTTCACCGGGTAATGGGTGATCACCTCGTCGATCCGCCGGAGGGTGTCTTCGGAGAGGGTCATCGGTCGCACTCCCCCATGACGAAGTCCAGGGACCCGAGGATCGAGACCACGTCGGACACCATGGCCCCGACGCACAGCTTCGGGAGGATGGAGAGGTTGCAGAACGAGGGGGCCCGGATCTTGAGCCTCCAGGGAACGCCGCCCCCCTTGGAGACCACGAAGAAGCCGAGCGACCCCTTCGGGTTCTCGGCCTCGAAGTACACCTCGCCGGCCGGCATCTGCGGGCCCTCGGTGACGAGCATGAAGTTCTGGATCAGCTCCTCCATGGAGGTGAGGACCTTGTCCTTCCTGGGCCCGAAGATCTTCTTCGCGTTCTCGGCGTACCAGGGCCCGGACGGGAACTTGGCGATGGCCTGCCTCAGGATCCGCACAGACTGGCGCATCTCCTCGCCGCGGACGAGGTAGCGGTCGTAGGCGTCGCCCTTCGTCCCCACGGCCACGTCGAAGTCGTACTGCTCGTAGCCGCTGTACGGCTTGTCCTTGCGCAGGTCGAGCGGCAGGCCGCTCGCGCGCAGGTTGGGGCCGGTGAGGCCGTAGGCGACGGCGTCCTCCCTCGAGATGACGCCGATCCCGGCCGTGCGGTCGAGGAAGATCTTGTTGCGCGTCAGGAGGTCGAGCGTCTCCTCCAGCCTCGGCAGGAACTGCTCGCAGAAGCCGGAGACCCGCTCGGTCCACCCGGGGGGGACGTCCCGCATGAGGCCGCCGATCCGCGTGTAGCTGGTCGTGAAGCGCGCCCCCGTCAGCTCCTCGAAGAGCTTGTAGAGCTTCTCGCGCTCCGTGAAGGAGTAGAGGAAGACGCTCCAGGCGCCGACATCGATCCCGAAGGCGCCGAGCCCGAGGAGGTGGGAGGAGATGCGGGCCATCTCGGCCGTGATGACGCGGATCGCCTGGCAGCGGGGCGGCACCTCCAGCTTCGCCAGCTTCTCGACCGCGATCGCGTAGGCCATGTTGTTGGCCAGCGGCGCAAGGTAGTCCAGCCGGTCCGTGTACGGCACGAACTGGTTGTAGGTCATGTTCTCGGCGATCTTCTCGTCGCCCCTGTGCAGGTAGCCGACGACCGGGTCGGCCTTGGTGACGATCTCGCCGTCGAGCTCCAGCTGGATCCGCAGGACGCCGTGCGTCGACGGGTGCGACGGCCCCATGGACAGGGACATCTTCTCCGTCTCGAAGCCCCCCTGGGCCGCCTTGGCGGCCGAATCCGGGAATGTGTGGACGGAGGACATCGTGGTGGGGCGCCCTAGGCTCCGGGCTTCGGGCGTTTCTCGTTCCAGCTCTCGTCCTTGGCCATCGGCTCGGCGTCCGTCATGTTGACCTCGCCGGGGGTGGCGACGAAGGGGCCGCCCATCATGGGGGCCGCGATGGCGCCCGTGTTCGTCTCGGCGACCACCTCGGCGTCGGGAAGCTCGGTCGGTATGCCGGCCAGGGGGAAGTCCTTGCGCAGCGGGTGGTGGGGATAGCCGTCCCACATGAGGATGCGCCGCAGGTCGGGATGTCCCTTGAACCGGATCCCGTACATGTCGAAGGCCTCCCGCTCATGCCAGTCGGCGCCCGGCCAGAGGTGGGTCACCGTCGGCAGCTCGGGGGCCCCGGAGTCCGGGCAGTCGGCGCACACGCGGACATAGTCGTGGCTCACCGTGGAGAAGAGGTGGTAGACGGCGCTGAAGCGCGCGGGCGCCGAGGAGGTCCAGTCGACCCCGGAGACGTCGACCAGCATGTCGAAGCCGTGGTCCCGCTTGAGGGCCCCGAGGACCGCAGGCAGGTCGCTGGCCGGCACGTTCACGGCCGGGTGGTCGAGGGTCGGCCTGTCGGTCACGCCCGGCCACCTGCCCTTCACGGCGGTGATCGCGTCGGATGCGGGCATCAGGCCGAGAAGAGTTTTCCAGCGGAGGGCTCCCGCTTCACCTTGTTCTGTAGGCTGATGAGCGCGTCAAGCAGGGCCTCCGGCCGCGGGGGGCACCCGCTCACGTAGACGTCGACGGGGACGATCCGGTCGACGCCCTGCAGGACGGCGTAGCTCCGGTACATGCCGCCGGTGCTGGCGCAGGCGCCCATGGCGATCACCCATTTGGGGGCGGCCATCTGGTCGTAGATGCGGCGCAGCGAGGTGGCCATCTTGTAGGTCACGGTCCCGGCCACGATCATCACGTCGGACTGCCGGGGGGAAAAGCGCATGACCTCCGCCCCGAAGCGGGCGATGTCGAAGCGGCTGGCCGCGGTGGCCATCAGCTCGATGGCGCAGCAGGCCAGGCCCATCGGCATCGGCCACATCGAGTTGGTCCGGATCCAGTTGATCACCGCGTCGGAGCGGCTGACGATCACGTCGCCCTCAATCTTGCTGTTGTACCCG
>DASXEV010000028.1:0-43755 GCA_036489955.1 Opitutaceae bacterium | reverse complement strand
GCCCTGCTGCGCAGGGCCGAGGCCCGAACTCATCCCGATCTGCTCCAGGCCATCACGCATGCGTTGCACGCAATTACCCCCGAAGATGCCGCCGGTTGGTTTACCCACTGCGGCTACAGTTTTATTTAAAATGCTCTAGCGGCGCTGGTTGAGGAGCGAGAGGAGGTTGAGGAGCGCCGTCAGGAACGCCGCCAGGTAGGTCAGCGCCGCCGCGTCCAGCACCGCGTTGACGCCCGGCATCTCGTCCTGGTCGAGGATCCCCAGCGCCACGAGCTGGCGCTTCGCCCTCCGGCTCGCGTCATATTCCACGGGGAGCGTCACCAGCTGGAAGACCGTGAGGATCGCGAACGCGATGATCCCGATGTCGAGGACGATGCCGCTCAGGCCGCGCGCGGCGAAGAAGACGAGGATGTAGATGATGGGGACGATGCCCGCGGCGATCCGCGTCACGGGAAACAGCGACATCCGGAACTCGAGCATGCTGTAGGACTCCTTGTGCTGGATGGCGTGGCCGGCCTCGTGCGCGGAGACGCCGACAGCCGCCAGGCTCGTCCCGGAGTAGTTCTCGCTGGAGAGGGCGAGGCGCTTGTGGAGCGGGTCGTAGTGGTCCGTCAGGCGCCCGTCCACCTCGACGATCTCGACGTCGCGGATGCCCGCCTGGTTCATGACCGCCGCTGCGGCGTCGCGGCCCGTGATGCGGCCGCGCGAGGGCACCTGGGAGTACTTCTTGTATGCGCTCGACACCTTCATCTGCGCGTAGAGCGAGAAGATGAAGACGAAGCCGAACAGGATCCAGACCATGCCCGTCGACATGAACTGCGACGAATGGTAGCCGTATCCCTGGTAGTACATCTGGGCTAGCGAAGAGGGCATGGTGCCAAGGAAGATCGCCGAAACCGGGCAGATTTCAAGCTGAGAGGCCCGAGCGCTCGAGTAGGGCCGAGGGGTCCGGGTCCCTCCCCATGAAGTCCCTGAAGAGCCTGGCGGGATCCTCCGAGTTGCCTCGGCTTAGGATCGTCTCCACGAACCGCCTCCCCACCCCCTCGCTGAAGACGCCCTCCCTCCTGAACCGGGTGAAGGCGTCGGCGTCGAGCACCTCGGCCCACTTGTAGGAGTAGTATCCGGCCGCGTAGCCGACGCCGTCGGCGAAGATGTGGTTGAACCGCCGGAGGGCGGTCGGGGCGGCGGGGCGCGTCGGGATGAGGCATCCCTCGATCATCGGGCGGATCCTGGACTCGATGTCGTCCGTCCCGGCAAACTCCCCGGGCCTCGTGTGCAGGAGGAGGTCCATCTTCGCGAACGAGACCTGCCGCATCGTGGCGCACGCGGACCGGAAGTTCCTCGCCGCCGTCATCCTCGAGAAAAGCCCGTCGGGAATGGGGGCGCCCGTCCCTTGGTGGCGCGCAAAGAGGTCCAGCGCCTCGCGCTCCCAGCACCAGTTCTCCATGATCTGCGAGGGCAGCTCCACGAAGTCCCAGGCGACGTTCGTGCCGTTGAGCGACTTGATCTCCACCTCGCCAAGGAGGTGGTGGAGGAGGTGCCCGAACTCGTGGAAAATGGTCTGCGCCTCCCGGTGCGTGAGGAGGGAGGGCCTCCCGGGCGAGGGCGGCGTCAGGTTGCCGCAGATGAGCCCAAGGTGCGGCCTCCGGAACCCGTCCGGCCTGGGCCCCCCGGTCTCGAGGGCGTTCATCCAGGCCCCTCCCCGCTTGGACTCCCTGGGGTGCCAGTCGGCGTAGAAGGACCCGAGGTTCCGGCCCCCGGAGTCGAACAGGTCGTAGAGTATGACATCCGGGTGCCAGGCCGCCGGGGCGGCCTCCCTCCTTTCGGCGCGGACCCCGAAGACGCGCTTGGCGATCTCAAAGAGGCCCGACATCACCCCGTCCATGGGGAAGTACGGCCTCAGATCCTCCTCGTCGAATGCGTAGCGCTCCCGGCGCAGGCTTTCCGCGCGGAACGAGACCTCCCAGGGCGCCAGCGGGCCGGGCGGCCGCCCGGCCTTGCGCGCGGCCTCCTCCTCCAGCTCGCGGCATTCCCGCCTGAAGGCCGGGGCGCAGCGCGCCTCGAAGTCCTCGACGAAGGCCAGCGCCGCCTGCCCGCTCTTTGCCATCCGCCGGGCAAGCACGAGGTCGGCGAAGTGCGCCTTGCCGAGGAGGGCCGCGCGCTCGGCGCGGAGACCGAGGATCCGGGGGACGAGCGGCGCGTTGTCATGGGGCGCCGACGAGCCGACCGCGGACAAGGCGCGCCAGAGCTCCTCACGGAGCGCGGCGTCCTCGGCGTATGTGAGCACGGGCTCGGCCGAGGGCGCGTGGAGCGTGAACCTCCATGCCGGCCCGCCCTGCGGCGGGAGGCCGCGCGCCGCAGCGTCGGCCCTCGCGCGCTCAAGCGCGTGGGCCGGGATGCCCGCAAGGCGGCGCTCGTCCGTGACGACCGCCTGCCATGCATTCGTCGCGTCGAGGACGTTCTCCGAGTATTTCTGGGTCAGCTGGGCGAGCTCGGCCTGGAGCGCCTCCAGCCTCTCGCGGCCGGCCGCCGGCAGGTCCGCCCCGGCCTCCCTGAACTCGGCGATCGTCTCATCCCTATACCTGGCCCGGACGGGCGAAAGTCCGGACGCCTCCGGCCGCGACGCGCACGCCTTCAGGCGGGCCCAGAGCGCTGGGCGCAGCGGCACGCGCGCGAAGAAGGCCGAGACGAGGGGAAGGGCGTTGTTGTGGGCCTCGCGCAGGCCGGGGCTGTCCGCGACGGCCTGGAGGTGGGTGACGCGTCCCCAGGCGCGGTTGAGCCCGTCCGTCGCCTCGTCGAGCGCGAGGAACGTGTTCTTGAACGTGGGCTCTTCCCCGCAGTCCTCGATCGCCCTCAGGGCCGCCTCGGCGGACGCGAGGGCCTCCGCGACCGCCGGCCCCACGAATTCCGGGGCCATGTCGCCCCAGCGCGGGAGGAAGGACGGGTCGAGGAAGGGGTTGGCGGGCATCCCGCCTACCAACCGTAGGTCACGCCAAAAGACAACTGCCTCCTCGAGGCCGGCACGCCCGGCACCGCCTGGAACGCGCTGTTCCAGAGGTTGTCGACCAGGAGCGAGAGCTCCATCCGCTTGGTCGCCGGGGGATGCCAGTACAGCCCGAGCGAGCTCGTCAGGGCGTCGTTGCCGCCCTGCGTCCTCAGGCTGTCGGGATCCTGGATCCTAGCCACGTTGTCGAGGCGCAGCTCGAGGTCCGGGGTCAGCCCGACGGTGAACGCGGCCGTGACCCGCTGGCGGGCGTAGTTGAGGGCGTAGAAGCTCGCGGTCACGCTGCCGTCGAGGTAGTTGGCGTCCTTGGCGAGGGCCGTGTAGCCGAGGACGACGCCGACCATGCCCCACTGGCGCCGGCCCGTCAGCTCAAGCCCGTAGGTGTCGATGTCGACGGGGTTCGCGGTCCGGCCGAAGATACCGTCCGTGTAGGTCCAGTCGACGAGGTCGTCGTCGCGCCGGTAGAAGAGGGCTGCGCGGCCCGTCCACCCGAGCAGGGTGCCCGAGACGCCGAGGTCGGACTCGTGCGAGGTCTCCCGGCCGAGGTCCGGGTTGCCGAAGAACAGGCCCGCCGTCGGGCTCGAGTCCAGGGCCGTGTAGGAGGGCATCTCCGTCGTCGTCGTGAAGCTGGCGAAGACCTTCTGGACCGGCCCGGAGGTCCAGGTCCGCGCAAGCTCGGCGATCGGCGAGAAGGTCGCGGACGCCCGGTTGCTGTCGTCGTAGGACCCGCCCGCGCGCAGGATCAGCAGCCCGCCGTCCTCCTCCCACTGCTCCTCGGGGACCACCGAGAACTTCTCCAAGGTGCGCGTGTGGTAGGGCCCGAAGATGAGCGAGGTCGACTGGAGGGCGTCAGTCGTCACCTCGGCGTGGTAGTCGATGAAGAGGCCGCTCAGGACCTGGCGGCCGCCGAAGCCCGCGCCGTACTCCCATGTCGTGTGCTGGTAGGGGTGGACGGGCCCCAGCGGCGCGAAGCGGTCGAAGGCGTAGTCGTCCTTGTTCCTGCGGTAAAAGGCGCCCGACTCGACGTACTGGCCGTCGCCCAGGTCCTCCCTGTTGTTGAGGTCGACGAGGACGGTCTGGAGGTTCTCGGTCTCGTCCGAGTCGAAGGGCGTGTAGAGGTTCGGCCAACCGAAGAAGTCGGCCTGATAGCCGAAGAAGAGGTCCGTCTGCGAGCCCGGGGCCGCGTATTCCAGCCGGGCGTCCGCCCGGTCGAAGTGGAAGTCCCCGAAGTCCACGGTCCCGTTGCCCTCCGAGTGGGCGACGTCCGCGTCCGCGGCAAGATGCGAGGCCCCCGTCGCCGCGACGCCCTCGTAGAGCTCCTCGTGGCTGAACCCGTCGTCGCCGGCGGCCGCCGACGCGAACCCGGAGTTCGCTATCGTCCGCCAGCCGTATTGGACGGCGCCCCCCGTCGCGTCCATGGCGTAGGTCGCGAAGTCGGTGCCCGTGAGGATCGCGGGAGGGCTCAGCATCGCCGGGGCGACCGGCAGCTCCATCAGGTAGTGGCCGGTCTGGGGGTCGAGGATCGACAGGGCCCCCACCTGGAGCCCCGTGCTCTCGAACGTGTCGCCGCGGATGGTGACGTCGGCCTGCGCCTCGGCCATGTTGCGAGCCTCGATGTCGACCAGCGGGTCGTAGCGCAGCCCAGAGACGGGCATCGCGAAGTTCCCCGCGGGCGCCTGGTTGGCGACGCTGGGCGAATTGACCGTAACGGTCGGCATCATGTCCGTCGCCTGCGCCCGGGCGGCGCACGCGAGCAGCGGCGCAAGCGCCGCTGCAGCCAGGGCCTTTGATATGGGCTTCATCTGCGCCGACCGCTAACAGGCCGACGGCAAAAAACAAGCATTGTTAATCCCGCACGGGGATTGACCTAACAAGGGCCGGCGGCCCGGCTCACACCTTGTCCCCGTCGTCGCCGATCGCCTCGACCGGGCAGCCCTCCAGGGCCTCCATGCAGAGCGCGATGTCCTCCTCGGTCTCCGGCTGCTTGAAGACAAATGAATGGCCGCCCTCGTCGTTCCTGGTGAAGAAATTCGGCGCGGTCTCGCGGCAGAGGTCGCAGTCTATGCACTGCTGGTCGACGTAAAATCGTCCCAGCGCGTTCTGCGCCCATTTATCTGCTTTGTTGGCCATACTTGCAGTAGAAGGGACAAGGGCATGGCGGGTCTGTCAAGGGGGTATCTGGCTCGATTTTGGGGGCCAAAAGCGGGCCTTTATGGACCCCTTTCCCCTGCCGATTGTCTGAGGTTCACGCCCAGGACGGCCGAGCACACGCCGCGCCCGCGCACCCGGACAGACGGGAGCCGGCTGCAAGGGAAGGCGGCTTGTGTTTGCGGGGCCGCCGCCTAGCTTATCCCCCAATGCTGCAGGACAGACCCTACATGCGCGACAGCTACGAGACCCAGAGGACGAGCGTCCTCACGTGGCTGCTGTGCTCGATGGCCTCCGTCTACGTGCTGCAGCATATCCTGGCCCGGTTTTTTCCCGCCACGGGGTACTGGTTCGAGGCCTCGCTGGGCCTCTCGTCCCTGGGGCTCAAGTCCGGCTTCGTCTGGACCCTCCTCACCTACGGGTTCCTGCACGACACGGGTAACCTGCTCCAGATCATCTGCTACATGCTGGTGATCTACTTTGTCGGCCGGGAGATCCTGCCGGTCCTCGGCCCGCGGCGGTTCGCCGGGTTCTACGCCGCGGCGCTCATCGTCGGCGGCCTCGCCTACACGGCCATGCACTGGAGCCAGCCCGAGGTGCTCTTCGGCGCGTCGGCCGCAGTCTGCGCGCTGGTCGTGCTATACGCCTGCTTCTTCCCAAACAGGGACGTGACGCTCCTGCTGTTCTTTGTCTTCCCGATGACCGTCAAGCCGAAGTACATCGCCTACGGCCTGCTCGCGGTCGACTCGCTCGGCTTCATCTTCTACGAGTGCATGCGGGCGGCCTCGCCCTTCGGGCCGGTTGCGTTCTCCGCCCAGCTGGCCGGGATAGCGGTCGCCTGGGTCTATTTCCGCTACATCCACGATGCGACCTGGGGCATCGCGGGGGCGCCGGACATCGAGCTGCCGAAATGGGTGAAGCAGAGGACCTCGGCGAAGACGCCGGCGCAGGCCGCCTACAGCGTGAACCTGAGCGGCCGCGGCCACCTTCGCGCCGAGGTCGACCGGATCCTCGACAAGATCAACAGCGACGGCTTCGGGTCGCTCTCGGCCGAGGAGAAGAAGGTCCTGGACGACGCCCGAGACCTGATCGGCCGCCGGTGAGCGGCGGGCCGGGAGGGGGTGGCCCGCCGCGGTCCGCCGATTAATTGCCGGCAATCCGCCGCGCCACCTTGAATTCCCCGGCCTCCCATGGAAGACTTCGCCCCTTGAGCAGAACCGTCCAGCCCCCCCGCCCCTCCGGAGTCCCTGCAGGCCGAGCCGCGGCCGCGCTTGCGCTCGCCACGGCCCTTTTCCTGGCGCCCGCGCTTCGCGCCACGGAGCTCCACTTCACCACCTCCGACACCCTGTCGATCGAAGCCCAGACGCTGATCACGCTGCTGGAGCAGATGCAGTACAACCGGGACGCCATCCACAGCGACGACTACGCGGAGGCCATCCCTGACTACATGAAGGCCCTGGACGGGCAGCACCTGTTCTTTCTCGACTCCGACCGGGCGCAGTTCGCCGCCCGCTACGGCAAGAACGTGTACTACAACGTCGACTACCTCGGCAAGATCGACGCCGCGTACGAGATATTCTACTCCTACAATGACAGGGTCACCGCCCGGGTCGCGTGGATCATCGACGAGCTGAAGAACAAGATCGACTTCACCGTGCCAGAGACGTTCAGGGCCGACCGTTCCGACTCGCAGTGGCCGACCACGATGGCCGAGGCGGACGACCTCTGGCGCAAGCGCCTCAAGTTCGACGTGCTGCAGGAGCTCCTGAACGACAAGACGCTCGCGCAGGCCAAGGACACCGTGAGCAAGCGCTACGAGCGCCTCCTGAAGAACGTCAACGAGACCGAGGGCAGCGAGCTTGCTGAGACATTCCTCTCCTCGATCGCGGGGATCTACGACCCGCACAGCACCTACTTCTCCGCGGACACCTACGAGGACTTCGGCATTCAGATGAAGCTCAAGCTCGTCGGCATCGGCGCGATGCTCGGCCTCGACGACGACGTCTGCACCGTGAAGGAGCTGGTCCCCGGGGGCCCGGCCGACCTCGGCCACCAGCTCAAGCCGAACGACAAGATCATCGCGGTCGCCCAGGGCGACGGCCCCTCGGTCGACATCACCGGCATCCCGAAGCTGCGCAAGATCGTCGAGATGATCCGCGGCAACAAGGGGACCGTCGTCCGCCTGACCGTCCAGCCGGCCACGGCTACGGACAGCTCCATGCGCAAGGTGATCTCGATCACGCGCGACGTGGTGAAGCTCAATTCCGCGAGGGCGCGCGCGGCGGTCTTCCAGGTCCCCGGCCGCGACGGCTCCACGGTGCCCCTCGGCGTCATCACCCTGCCGGAGTTCTACGGGCCGGCCGACGAGGGGGACACTGACGCGGACCCGGAGAGCGCCAGCGGCGACGTCGCGAAGCTCCTCGTGGACCTCAAGGCCGCGAAGGTCCAGGGCGTCGTGCTCGACCTTCGCCACAATGGCGGCGGCTACCTCAAGGAGGCCATCGAGCTCGCCGGCCTCTTCATCCACAAGGGCCCCGTCGTGCAGGTGAAGGGATACGACGGGCAGGTTCAGGTCGACTCCGACGACGCCGAGAACCTGTCCTACGACGGTCCGATGGCGGTCCTCGTCGACAGGTTCAGCGCCTCCGCCTCGGAGATCGTGGCCGGGGCCCTCAAGGACTACGGACGTGCGATCGTCATCGGCGACACCTCGACGCACGGCAAGGGAACGGTGCAGGCGACGGTCGAGATGAAGCAGATTTCCCGCGAGCTCGCGATGTCGAGCGCCAAGACCGGGGCGGCGAAGATAACGATCCAGAAGTTCTACCTGCCCGACGGCTCGTCGACGCAGCTCAAGGGCGTCGTCTCCGACATCGTCCTTCCCTCCATCGACGAGTTCCTCCCCATCGGCGAGTCGGACCTGCCGCACGCCCTGGTCTGGGACAAGATCGGGACGAGCTCGTTCGACGGCCAGCCGATCAGCGCGAAGGTCCTCGCCAAGCTGAGGGGGGAGAGCGAGGCGCGCCAGGCGGGCCTGCCGGAGTTCGCCTACGTGCGCAAGTACGTCAACTGGTTCAAGCAGCGCCAGGCCGAGAAGCTCGTCTCGCTCGACCTCGTGGACCGGCGCAAGCAGAAGTCGGCCGACGACGTCTTCCTGAAGGCGATCAAGGCGGAGCGCGAGCAGCTCGCAAAGAGCGACTTCCCCTTCAAGGAATTCAGGATGGGCCCGCCGCCGCCGCCGAAGGTGACGCCGACGCCCACCCCCCAGGACCAGGCCGCCGACGATGACGCGGCCGACTTCGACGACGACGCCAGCGCCGACACCTACGGCAAGGTCGACGTGTCCCTGCGCGAGGCGCTCCGCGTCGTCGACGACGCGATAGACCTCGGCCACGACCACGAATACTGGGCAAGCAACCATGCCCCGCTCACGGTCGTCGCGAAGAGCTGAGCGGCGGTCAGCGCCGAGCCAGGAAGATCCTGTCCCGGCCCGAAAGGTCGCGAAGGGACTCGGCGCCGGAAAGGCCGGCGCGCCGCGCCGCGTCCGCGGCAAGCGCGTGGTGGCCGGTGCCGGTCTCAAGGGCAAGAAGGCCGCCCTCGGCGAGCCACGCCGGCGCCCCAAGGATGATCCTCTCGATGTCGGCGAACCCTCCCGCGCCGGAGGCGAGCGCCCCTGCTGGCTCGTTGTCCCGGACCTCGGGTGACGCGCCGGCGAGCTCCTCGCCCGAGAGGTACGGCGGGTTCGATACGATCAGCTCGAAGCGGGGGCCCTCGGCAAGCCCGCTGAACCAGTCCGAGCGCACGAAGGCGACCCGGCCGGCCAGGCCCGCGGAGGCCGCGTTCTCGGCGGCAAGCTCGAGCGCCTGGGGGCTCGAGTCGGCCGCGGTGACCCGCGCCTCGGGGTACGCGCGCGCGAGGGCGAGGGCGATGGCCCCCGTGCCGGTGCCGAGGTCGAGGATGCCGGGGGGAGGCTGCTGGCAGCGCGCGACGACGGTCTCTACGAGCAGCTCCGTCTCGGGCCTGGGGATGAGGGCGCGCCGGTCGGTCTTCAGGCGCAGGCCGCAGAAGTCCGAATGCCCGAGCACGTACTGCAGGGGCTCCCGGCGGCCGCGCCGGCGCACCATCTCCCTGATGGCGTCCAGCTCCCCCGGGGCGACCGGCCGCTCGAATTCCAGGTAAAGGCGCATCCTCGCCAGGCCGAGGGCCTCCCCCACGATCAGCTCGGCGTTGAGCCTCGGGGACTCGACGCCCCTCGAGGCGAGGAAATCGGAGGTCTTCTTGATGACCTCGAGGACGCCCAGCGTCGGCCCAGGCTGGGGGGCGCCGCTCACCCGGTGTCGTTCCCCTGCCGGGCGAGCTCGTAGGAGCGGCCCTCGAGCGCGGCCAGCCGCTCCTCGTAGTGCGCCTTCTGCAGCGCCTCGATGACGGGCCCGATCGCGCCCTCCATGACCTGGGGCAGCCCGTGCATCGTGAAGCCTATCCTGTGGTCGGTGACCCGGTTCTGCGGGAAGTTGTACGTGCGTATGCGCTCGCTCCTGTCGCCCGAGCCGATCTGGCTGCGCCGCTCGGCGGCGTACTTCGCCTTCTCCTCGTCCTCCTTCAGCTTCAGCAGTCGCGAGCGCAGGACCGTCATGGCGCTCGCCTTGTTCTTTATCTGCGAGCGCTCGTCGGCGCACTGGACGATGAGCCCGGTCGGCTTGTGGAGGATCTGCACCGCGGAGTCCGTGGTGTTCACGCCCTGGCCGCCGGGCCCGCTCGCGCGGCTGACCGTGATCTCGAGGTCCTGGGGGTTGATCTGGAGGTCCACCTCCTCCGCCTCGGGAAGGACGGCGACCGTGACCGTGGAGGTGTGGATGCGACCGCTGGCCTCGGTGACCGGGACGCGCTGGACGCGGTGGACGCCGCTCTCCCACTTGAGCTGGCGGTAGACGTCCGAGCCCTCGACAAGGAACGAGACCTCCCGCAGGCCACCCCGCTCCGACTGGCTGCTGTTCATCGGCTGGACCCTCCACCCCCTCGAGTCCGCGTACTTCTGGTAGGCCCTCGCGAGCTCGGCGGCAAAGAGCGCCGCCTCTTCGCCCCCGGTGCCGGCGCGGATCTCCATCACGGTGTTGCGTGAGTCGGACGGGTCGGGGGGGATCATGGCCAGGAGCGCCGACTCGCGCAGACCCCGCGCCCTTTTCCCGAGCTCGGGCACCTCGGCCGCCGCCAGCTCGCGCAGCTCGGTGCTGGCCCCGGCATCCCTTGCCATCGCCTCGGCCTCCTCGATCTCGCGGCCGGCCTGGAGGTAGGCGGCGTGGTCGTCCACGAGCCGGCGGAGCTTCTGCTGCTCGCGCGTCACCTCGGCCGCCCGGCGGGGGTTCGTGTAGAACGACGGCTCCGCCATCTGCGCGTCGAGTTCCTCGAGGCGGCGCCTGAACGGTGAAATATCGGGAAGGGGCTCCATGCCGGTCATTTGCGAATTGCGCGGGCCGCAGTCCGGGGCGTAGCATCCAGCCTCACGCACCGCATGGCCGCGACGCTCTTCACGCAAAACATCATCGCCTGCATCTGGGACTTCGACAAGACCTTAATCCCCGACTACATGCAGTCGCCGCTGTTCCGGCGCTACGGCGTCGACGAGGCGACCTTCTGGGCCGAGACGAACGCGCTCGTCGACAACTACCGCGGCCGCGGCTATGCGCTTTCCGGGGAGATCGGCTACCTTAACCATCTTCTGACCTATGTCCTGGCCGGGCGCATGGCCGGCCTCAACAACGAGATACTCGCAAAGTGCGGGTCCGAGATCCGCCTCTACCCCGGGTTGCCGGGATTCTTCGACGCCTCCAGGGCGTGGGTCGCCGAGAAGGCCGAGTACCGCAAGCACGACATCCGCCTGGAGCACTATGTCGTCAGCACCGGCCTGGCCCAGATGATACGCGGCAGCCCCGTCGCCGGGCACGTCGACGGCATCTGGGGATGCGAGTTCATCGAGAACCCGCTCCAGCCGGGATTCCTGCAGCAGAAGGAGCTGGAGATCAGCGCCGCTGCGGAGATCGCCCAGATCGGGATGGTGATCGACAACACGACCAAGACGCGGGCCCTCTTCGAGATCAACAAGGGAACCAACCGCAACCCCGCCATCGACGTCAACTCGCGCGTCGCCGCCGAGGACCGCAGGATCCCCTTCCAGAACATGATCTACGTCGCCGACGGCCCGAGCGACGTGCCGAGCTTCTCCGTCGTCAAGGGAAACGGCGGCAAGGCCTACGCGGTCTACAACCCCGCCAAGCCGGAAGAGTACGCCCAGAACGACAGGCTGAGGCAGGTCGGACGGATCGACCACTACGGCCCGGCCGACTACACGCCGGAGAGCAGCACGTCCCTCTGGCTGCACCTCCAGCTCCAGGACATCTGCGACCGCATCGTCCGCGACCGCGAAGTCGCTGTCTCCCAGCGCACCTCGAAGCCGCCGCGCCACCTGAATGCGCCGCCCCGGGACGAGGCGAAGAAGGCGCCGAGGGCGCCCAGGCAGGCCAGCTTCCTCGAGTGAGGCGCGCCTACCGGGAGTAGGCGCTCTCGCTCCGCAGGAACGCCCCCGCGAGGTTTGCCGCCCGGGTGGCGTAGTCGATGGCCACCCCGGGCGGGTGCTCGGAGGTCACGGCCCGCAGCCCCGCGTTCCAGGCGAGGGCCACGTTGTAGGGGGTCACCGGCGCGCCCACGCGCTCGAGCTCGGAGCTGATCCAGTCGTAATGCTTGACCGCGACGGCGTCGGCGGAGCGCCGGTCGAGGGCGCGGCTGAAGGGGGCGTTCGTGTGCATCCTCCATGTCGCCTCGCGGAACTGGTAGGGCCCGAGTTCGCCAAGCGCGCCGGGCGCGGCCGAGTTGCTCGGGTTCTCCAGCTGGTGGATCGCCTCCAGCGTGGCCCAGCGCTCCGACGCCGCGGCGGGGAGGGAGCTAAGGACCGTTGTCACGATGAACACGGGCACGGCCGCCCGCGCCAGCAGGGGCCGGCCCATCCGAAGGATGCCTCTAGGGTTCACCGTCACGCCCTGACAGACCGAGCGTGGGCAGCCGCTGTTCGATTCTTCGGCGGACTAAATTTTCCGGGCCGATGGAACTTTCGCCTTCACGCGTTTTGCACGAGGCCGTGCAGCCTGCGAGCTGACTTCGCAATCCCCGCTCAGTCAGCGAATTCCTCGATCAGCCGGGCCGCGAGCGCGGTCCAGCCCGTCTGGTGGTCCGCGCCGAGGCCGGCGCCGGTGTCGCCGTCGTAGTACTCGTGGAACCAGAGGAGGCCCTTCCAATGCGGGTCGCTTGCAAAGAGCGGGTTCGCGGCGAGCCCCGGGCGCCGGCCCGCGGGATCGGGGAGGAAGAGGCGCAGCATGCGGCGGGCGAGCTCTGTGGCGATCTGGTCCAGGTTCATCCTCTTGCCGCTCCCCGTGGGGAACTCCATCGTGAACCCGTCGCCGTAGAACAGGTGGTAGCGCTGCAGCGCCTCGATGAGGACGTAGTTGAGCGGGAACCACACCGGCCCGCGCCAGTTCGAGTTGCCGCCGAAGAGCCACGTCCGCGACTCCGCGGGCTCGTAGTCGACCTTGTAGGTCCCGCCGTCCACCTCGATCGAGAAGGGCTTGTCCTTGTAGGCACGCGAGAGCGAGCGGATCCCGTGGGGCGAGAGGAATTCCGACTCGTCGAAGAGGTAGCGCAGGACGCGCTCCAGGCGGGCCCGCGTCGGGATCGCGAGCAGCCTGCGGCCGGGGTCCTGCCCGTCCCTCGCCATGTAGGAGATGTTCGCCGCAAGGTCCTTGCGGTTCTCGAGGAACCAGCGGGTCCGCTTGGCGAACCCCGGCAGCTTGTCCAGGCGGCCCACCTCGATGAACTCGACCGCGAAGAGCGGGATGATGCCGACGGCCGACCGCAGGCGCAGGGGCATCGAGTTGCCGTGGACGAGCAGTTGGTCGTAGTAGAAGCCGTCCTCCTCGTGCCAGAGGCCGCCGCCGCCGAGGTTGTTCATGGCGTCGGCGATGGCGACGAAGTGCTCGAAGAACTTGGACGCGATGTCCTCGTACGCGGGGTCGCCCTCGGCGAGCTCGAGGGCCATCGCGAGCATGGTGCTGCAATAGAACGCCATCCACGCGGTGCCGTCGGCCTGCTCGAGCTGCCCTCCCCCCGGCAGGGGCTTGGAGCGGTCGAAGACGCCGATGTTGTCCAGGCCCAGGAACCCGCCGCTGAACACGTGCTTGCCGCAGATGTCCTTGCGGTTCACCCACCACGTGAAGTTGACGAGGAGCTTCTGGAACACGCGGGCCAGGAAGTTCCTGTCGCGCTGCCCGCGGGGCGCCGTGATCTTGTAGACGCGCCAGCAGGCCCAGGCGTGGACCGGCGGGTTCACGTCCGAGAAGTTCCACTCGTAGGCCGGGATTTGCCCGTTCGGGTGCATGTACCACTCCCGCAGGAGCAGGTTCAGCTGGTGCTTGGCGAACGACGGGTCGAGCCTCGCCATCGAGATCATGTGGAAGGCGAGGTCCCAGGCGGCGAACCACGGGTACTCCCACTTGTCCGGCATCGAGATGACGTCCCGGGAATAGACGTGCGACCAGTCGTGGTTGCGCCCGTCCAGGCGCGCCGCCGGCGGCGGCGGGAAGTTCGCGTCGCCGACGAGCCAGTCCTGGACGATGTAGGTGTAGAACTGCTTCGACCAGAGGAGGCCCGCGTTCGCCTGGCGGGCGACGCGGCGCTGCTCGGGGTCGGCGGGCCCCGGCAGCGACGCATGGAACTCGTCGGCCTCGCGGAGCCTCGCCTCGAACGCGGACGCGAAGGAGTCGCCGAAGGCCTCGGCCGCGGCGTCCGCCCGGAGGCGCAGGCGCACGCTCCTCTCCTCCCCCGGCGCCAGGTCGAGGATGACATGGGCCGAGCACTTCGTGCCCCGGAGCGCCGGGTTGACCGCGCCGGCCCGCCCGGCGACGACGAAGTCGTTGATCGAGTCCTTGACGAAGGGCGACGGGTTCGGCGTCCCGTAGAGCGCGTTGCCGTTGTTCTCGTTCTCCGTGAAGAGCAGCGGGACGGCGGCGCCGCCCGGCGCCTCGACGTCGAGGAACATCCTTCCCAGGGTCTCATGGTCGCACGCGACCCTCGTCGGCGACGCGGCGCGAAGCGACGGCTTCTGGACCGAGCCCTCGTGCCGGCATCCCCACGTCCAGGTGTTCCTGAACCAGAGCGTGGGCAGCAGGTGGAGGACGGCGCGGTCCGGCCCCCGGTTGGCCGCAGTGAGGCGGATGCAGATGTCGTCGGGGCCCGCCTTGGCGTACTGGGCGCCCACGTCGAAGTACCTGCCGTCCTGGAAGGCGCCGGTGTCCCAGAGCTCGAACTCGGGCTGGTCCCTCGTCCGGGCCCGGGACTCGGCCCTCAGGCGGTCGTAGGGAAACGCGGCCTGGGGATACTTGTAGAGAGCGCTCATCCAGGAGTGCGTGGGCGTCGAGTCGGTGTAGAAGTGGCACTCCTTCACGTCCTCGCCGTGGTTGCCCTCCCCGTTCGTGAGGCCGAACAGCCGTTCCTTCAGGAACGGGTCCGCGCCATTCCAGAGGGCGACGGCGAAGCACAGGCGGCACTCGCGGTCAGTGATCCCGAGCAGCCCGTCCTCCCCCCACCGGTAGGCCCGCGACCGGGCCTGCTCGTGCGTGAAGTACTTCCAGCTGTCGCCGTCCGCCGAGTAGTCCTCGCGGACCGTGCCCCACTGCCTCTCGGCGAGGTAGGGCCCCCAGCGCTTCCAGTTTTTTGTCCGGGCGTCGTCCTCGGCAAGTCGTGCCCGCTCGGCGTTTGGCCCGTTGTTCGGCATGGGGAGGGGCAAACATGGCGGGGCCCTGCTCCGGGCGCAACCCCCTCCGCCTGTCTTGCCTACAGCAGCCTGCGCAGGGCGTCGACGCCCGCCGTGCTGGCCACGGCGTAATCGAACTGCTTGTCCGACCAGACCGCCGCCGCCCCCACCGCCTCCTTGAAGTACGAGGGGCCCCTCGCGACGGAGTCGCCGACGGGGCCGTCCCTGCGCGTCACGTAGAGGTGGAACCACGAGCCGTCCCTGTTGAAGCAGACTTCCACGACGTCGTGGCCGGCGAAGGTGACCGTCCTGCACCCCGTGTCGCGCAGCTTCTCGAAGTCGATCTGGCCGGCCCCGGGCATCGGCGAGCCCGTGGCCTGCAGCTCGGCGACGAGCGCAGCGGAGGGCTCCCCCTTTCCGCCGTGCCTCTCCGTCACCATGTCGTTGATGGCGAACCTCCCGAACGTCGCGGCGCCCGAGTCGGGGCTGGACGGCGCGCGCATCCAGAGAACGCCGACGAGGAGGGCCGCGGCGGCTGCCATCGAGGCCACCCAGCCCCAGCCGAGCCCGCTGCTGCGCCCGGAGTCGCTCACCCGCACCCCGGCGAGTATCGCGTCCCGGAGGCCAGCCGGGGGCGCCACCTGGGCAAGCTTGGCCGCGACGGCGGAGTCATGCGCCCGCGACTGGGCGAGCCACGCCCCGAGCGACGGGTCGTCCTTCGCCATGCGCAGCGCCTCGCAGAAGGTCTGGTCGGAGGTGTCGCTGCCGGTAGGCCGGTAGGCAGAAAGGATGAACTTGGCCTCGTCGATGGTCATGCGCTGCTTTTTTTTGAATTGGGAAACGGGAGCACCTTGCCCCCGGCGGCCTCGGTCCTGTCGAGCGAAGCGCGCAGCTGCGACTTGCCCCGGGAAAGCCGGGACATGACGGTGCCAATCGGCACGCCGAGGGCCGCGGCGATCTCCTGGTAGGACATGTCCTCCAGGTAGAACAGCGTCAGCGGCGCCCGGAAGATCTCGTCGATCGACTGGAGGGCCGTCATCACGACCGACGCGTCCAGCCGGCTCACCCGCTCCACGTCCTCGGCGGCTGGGTCGCGTTCCCCGGCGGGCAGGTCCTCGAGCGAGGAGGAACGCGAGTCGCGGCGACGCCCGCGGAGGAACTCGCGGTAGAGGGTCGTGAACAGCCAGGACTTGGCCTTGGCCATCTCCCGGAGCCCGTGGCCCTTGGTCGCCCAGATGAAGAACGTCTGCTGGACGAGGTCCCCTGCATCGGAGCCGTTGCGCGCGAGGCTGAGCGCAAAACGGTAGAGCGGCGCGTAATGCGCGTCCACCAGCTGGGCGAAGGCCTCGTTGTTCATTGTGTCCCCCTTCAGAGTACGCCGCGACGAGTTTTATTCCATTTTCCGCGCCGAATTGAAAGCATGGACTGGGAACCATGCCCGCCCTCGTCCTTCACCTGCCGCCGAACCTAGCCGCCGCCGCGGGGCGGGGGGCCATCGCGATCAAGGTGGACTTCGATCCCGCCGTGGCGCCCGAGCCGGCGCTCCTCCCGGCCCTTGCGCTCCTCCAGTCCTGGTGCGGCGAGCCGAGGCCGCCGCGGTTCATCGAGCTCTCGACGCAGAGGATGCGGGAGCTCGTGGCCGCGGCGGGTGCGCTCCCCGTGTTCGCGGAGGGCGGCAGGGTCGGCTCGTGGGCCCATGGGGACCTCCTGGACGCCGCCGCCGCCGCGCCGGCGGCCGCGCCCTCCCCCCCTGCGGCGCCGCGGCGGCGACCGCCGGGAAAGCCCGAGGGGGAGCCGATGACGATTGACGGCTCGGAGCACTACCTCGCCATTACGCTGCCGTCGCGCGAGCACCCGGCCTACGCCGGGGCCGCCGAGCTCCTCAGGTCCTTCGGCTTCTCGCTCGAGCCCTCCAACAGGAAGTGGTGGCTGCGCGACCGCCACAAGACGCTCTCTTTCCTCGCGGCGAACGGGGACAGGCTCCGAGGGGAATTCGGGGCGCGGTTCACACCCAACTTCCTGGAGCGCACCTCGCACCTGGTCGCAGCGGACCTGGCCGCCGAGGCGTCGCCCGCCGGGGGGGGCTGGGACGTCTCGGTCGGACTGCACGCCCCGGGGGCGAGCGAGGCCGCGCTCCGCGAGGCCGTGGACGCCGGGCGCACGTATGCCGAGTCGGACGGGAAGGTGATCCTCATCGACCCCTCGAGGCTGAGGAGGCTCGGGGAGGCCCAGCGCGCCCTGGCCGGCGACCCGGGGGCGCCGGTCGCCGCAAGGCGGAAGGCGCGGGTCGCCCCCGCGCGCGCGGCCGAGGTCGAGGACCTCCTCGGGGAGTACGCCCCGTCCTTCCGCCCGCCGGAGGAGTGGGCCGCGCGGACAGCGGCCCTGCGCGACCTCTCGTCCCTGCGGCCGGCGCCGATCCCGGAGGACCTGTCGCGGGTCCTGAGGGGCTACCAGAGGCTCGGGGCCGCCTGGCTCTGGCACCTGTTCACCCACGGCCTGGGCGGCATCCTTGCGGACGAGATGGGCCTCGGGAAGACGCTCCAGGCCCTGGCGCTCCTCTGCGCGGCGTCCGGGCGCGGGCGGCCCTCCCTCGTCGTCTGCCCCGCCTCGCTCCTCGAGAACTGGAGGCGCGAGGCCGCGAGGTTCGCGCCCTCCCTGCGGGTGTTCGTGCACCACGGGGAGTCTCGCCTGCCGGGACCCGCCGACCTCGCCGGCCGGGACCTCATCATCACCTCCTACGGCACCCTCGCGCGCGACGCCGACCTCTTCTCCCAGGCGGAGTTCGTGTGCGCCATCGGCGACGAGGCCCAGAACGTCAAGAACCGCCAGTCGCAGAACGCGAAGGCCCTCTGCTCGCTGAGGGCCGAGGGCCGCTTCCTGCTAACCGGAACCCCCGTCGAGAACTCGATGGACGACCTGCGCTCGCTGTTCGAGTTTGTCATGCCGGGCTACCTGGAGCGCGTCCCGGGCGGCGCGCGGGGCGAGGAGCGCGCGTGGCTCGACGAGCGCGTGAAGGCGAAGACGGCACGCTACATCCTGCGCAGGACCAAGGCCGCGGTCGCGCCCGAGCTCCCGGCGCGGATCGAGCAGGTCATATGGTGCGAGCCCTCGGGGCCGCAGGCGGCCCTCTACAGGTCCTACGAGGAGCAGTCCGAGCGCGAGCTGTTCGACCTCGAGGCGTCCGGGGCCGGCGAGGGCGCCCTGCGCCTCGCGGCCCTCACACAGCTCCTGCGCCTGCGCCAGATCTGCTGCGACCCGCGGCTCGTCGCGGCCGCGGGCGCGGCCGACGACTCGGCGAAGCTCGCGTCCTTCAGGGAGATCCTCTCGCAGGCCGTCGGCGACGGGCACCGCCTGCTCGTCTTCTCGCAGTTCACGTCGCTCCTCGCCCTGCTCCGGGAGGAGCTGGACGCGCAGGGCCTCGGGTACTGCTACCTCGACGGCGCCATGCCTGCCGCGGCGCGCCAGGCCGAGGTCGACCGGTTCCAGTCGCCGGCCGGGGCGCCGGTCTTCCTCCTGTCCCTCAAGGCGGGGGGCTCCGGGCTCAACCTCACGGCGGCGGACACGGTGGTCCACTTCGATCCCTGGTGGAACCCGGCCGCCGAGGCGCAGGCCTCGGACAGGGCCCACCGCATCGGGCAGACCCGCGTCGTCACGATCTACAAGCTCGTCTGCCCGGGCACCGTCGAGGAGCGCGTCCTGGGGCTCCAGGAGGCGAAGCGAAAGCTCCTGGCGGGCGTCTTCGAGGCCAGCGACGCCGCGTCGGCCCGCCTGTCCCTCCCGGACCTGCGGGACCTCCTGAGGGCGCCCTGAGCCCTACCTGGAGAGTGGGCGGTACTTCAACCGGTGCGGCTGGTCCGCGTCCTTGCCCTTCCTGCGCCGGAAATCCTCGAGGTAGCTCGAGTAGTTCCCGGAAAACCAGTGGGCCGCGCTTTCCCCCTCAAACGCCAGGATGTGGGTCGCCACCCGGTCGAGGAACCACCGGTCGTGCGAGACGACGACCGCGCAGCCCGCGAAGTTCTCGAGCGACTCCTCGATCGCGCGGATCGAGTTGACGTCGAGGTCGTTGGTGGGCTCGTCGAGGAGGATGAGGTTGGCCCCCGACTTGAGGAGCCGCGCCAGGTGGACGCGGTTCCGCTCGCCGCCCGAGAGGATGCCGACCTTCTTCTGCTGGTCCGGGCCGGTGAAGCCGAACTGCGCGCAGTAGGCGCGGGCGTTCACCTCGCGCCCCCCGAGGCGCAGGATCTCCTCGCCGCCGCTGATCGCCTCGAAGATCGTCGCCTTGTCGGGAAGCGAGTCGCGCGACTGGTCGACGTGGGCGATCTTGACCGTGTCGCCGACGCGCAGCGTCCCCGCGTCGGGCTTCTCGGCGCCCGTGATGAGGCGGAAGAGCGTCGTCTTCCCGGCGCCGTTCGGGCCGATCACGCCGACGATCCCTCCCGGCGGCAGCGAGAACGTCACGTTCTCGAAGATGAGGTTCGGCCCGTACGCCTTCGTGATCCCCTTGGCCTCGACCACCAGGTCGCCGAGGCGGGGGCCGGCGGGGATCAGGATCTCGAACTCCCTCTCCTTCTCGGAGGTGTTGTCCTTCAGCATCGTCTCGTAGGCGGTGATCCTCGCCTGGGACTTTGCACGGCGGGCGGACGGCGAACGCCGGATCCACTCGAGCTCGCGGGCCATCGCCTTCTGCCTGCGGTCCTCGGTGCGCTGCTCGACGGCCTGCCTGCGCTGCTTCTGCTCGAGCCACGAGGAGTAGTTGCCCTTCCACGGGATCCCGTGGCCGTGGTCGAGCTCGAGTATCCACTGCGCGACGTTGTCGAGGAAGTAGCGGTCGTGGGTGACCGCGATGACGGTTCCCTCGTAGCGGGCCAGGTGCTGCTCGAGCCACTGCACGCTCTCCGCGTCCAGGTGGTTCGTCGGCTCGTCGAGGAGGAGTATCTGCGGCTTCTTCAGGAGGAGGCGCGCGAGAGCCACGCGGCGGCGCTCGCCGCCCGAGAGCCGGTCCACCACCTGGTCGCCCGGCGGGCAGCGGAGGGCCTCCATCGCCATCTCGACCCGCGGCGCCACGTCCCAGGCGCCGAGCGCCTCGATCTTCTCCTGGAGCTCGCCTTGGCGCGCCATGATCGCGTCCTTGGCCTTGTCGTCGGGCGCGTCGTTGATCTCGTCCCACGTCGCGTCGTACGCCGCGACCAGCGACGTGAGGTGGGAGACGCCCTCCTCGACGCACGCGCGCACCGTGCTGCCCGCAGCGAGCTGCGGCTCCTGCTCGAGCAGCCCCGCCTCGTAGCCCGCCTCGACGTGGACGCGCCCGTCGATGTCCGTGTCGCGGCGCGCGAGTATCCTCATCAGCGAGGACTTGCCCGAGCCGTTGGCGCCGAGGACCCCGATCTTCGCGCCCAGGTAGAATGAGAGGGAAATGTCCCTGAGGATCTCCTTGCGCTCGATCTTCTTCGAGACGCCTATCATCGAGAAAATGACCTTGGGTTCTTCGGGGCGCGCCATGACGAGCGACACCAAAACGTGCCCAGGGCCGCACCGCAAGCCGCGTTGCCTGCGGAAAATGCATTCCTATGCCGCTGGATTCAAATGACTTGAGAGTGTGTTGCAAATCCATGCCAGCTCGTTTTTGACGAAGGCACCCTTTCCATCCTAAGTGGCTCCGGATGAGAGCAGTCAAAGTCCCAGCTCTTGAGCTCTTCCTCCACGAGATGATCCCGCTTGCGAAGGCGATGGGCGTCGGCGTGGAGGTGAGTGACGATCGTTCGCTCGTGCTGACGGCGCCGAAGGAGCAGAACAAGAACTCGCTGAACACCGCGTTCGGCGGGAGCCTCGTCGCGCTGGCGACCTTGGCCGGCTACGGCGTTGTCTGGGAGCTGATGCGCGACGAGAAGGACCACGAGAAGCCCGTCTGGCACATTGTGGTGAAGGAGAGCCGCGCCGCCTACAGGCGCCCGGTGATCGGCGACCTCAGGGCGATCTGCGAGCGGCCGGCCCAGGCCGCGATTGCGGAGTTCAAGGAGGCCCTCGCCCGCTACGGCAAGGCCAAGTTGAAGCTCCGGGCCTCGATCATCGAGAACGGGAACGTCGCCGTGGACGTCCACGCGGCGTACGTCGTCCTGTCCCGCCAGGGAGCCCGAGGCCCGGCCCTTTAGGCGCGGGATCAACGGGTTCCGCGACTTGCCACCGCCACAGATCCGGCCGCAGGGGCCCGGCGGCCCAGGTCCTTTTGGGATTGCCGAATGCGCGTAAATAGGCGATGGTGTTTGGCTTCGGCGTTTTCGTCCGAGCGCGACACCCATGCGCTCCGCATCGCCGGAAAAGAGGCTGCTCCCAAACCCGGTGAGCGCCGCTCCACAAAAAACAAAACCCACAAATGACAGACCAAAACCCGTCCGGCGCCCAAGAAGCCCCGGCTGCCGACAACCAGGCAGCCTCGGCCAGCGCCGCGACATCTGCCGGAATATTCGGCAGCAGCCGCGGATCGGGCCTTGCCCGCGGCAAGCGCCCCTCGGGCGCTGCGGCCCCGACGACAAGCCAGGCGAAGACAGACTACAAGCCCACCGCGCTTGAGGTCATAACGCCGGCCAGCGAGTACAGGAATCCGTTCGCGAGCCCCGAGCCCGAGAACGCACCGGCCGAGCAGCCGGTCAAAGTTGAGACGCCGCAGGCGCCCGCTGCGGCGGCCCCGGCCCCCGCGGCGGTGGCGCAGGCTCCCATCCACGTCCCGGAACAACCCGCCCACGAGGTGGAGGAACACGAAGTGGAGGAACTCGAGCCCGAGAACCACGAGCCCGAGAACCGCGAGCCGGAGAACCGCGAGCCGGAGCCCAAGGAGCGGGAGATCAATATCCTTCCCCCCGCGGAGCCGCACCGCCCGTCGACGAGCTGGGAATCCTCCCGGCGCGAAGGCCAGGGCGACCGCAGGCCCTCATTCCGGCCCGAACGCAGGGACGATGGCCAGTCAGGCCAGCGCCGCGAGGGCGAGCAGCGCAATGACGGCCGCGACCGGCGCCGCGATTTCGAGCGGCAGCCCCGCGAGGAGCGGGCGCAGTACACGGCGCCCGCCGCCGAGGCCCCCAAGGGCTTCTTCGGCTGGCTCAAGTCGCTCTTCAGCGGCCCGAAGACCCCCGCCGCGGAGCCCGTGCGCGAGCATTCTGGTGAGCACCGTTCCGGCGATCACCAGCACGGCGGCAGGCGCAGGCGCCACCGCGGTGGCAGGGGCCGGGGACCGGGCGGCGGCGGCGGGCAGCAGGGCTTCCGCAGCGACCGTCCCCAACAGGGCGGCGAAGGCGAGGCCCGCGGCGGCCAGCAGGGCTTCCGCAGCGACCGTCCCTACCAGGGCGGCGAAGGCGAAGCCCGCGGCGAGCAGCAACACGGCGGCGGCAGGCGCAGGCGCCACCGCGGGGGCCGAGGCCGCGACCGCGGCGGCGAGCCCAGGCCGGAAGGCCACCAGGGTGGCGGCGCCATCTAAATAGTACTTGCCAATGCGCTCCGCAGAGAGCGCAGTCAAAAGGCGCCAGCCAAGCCTGGCGCCTTTTTCTTTTTCAATGGCAGATCTCGTCGTGAACGGGGGCAAGCCGCTCTCCGGATCCATCACCCCCTCCGGAAACAAGAATTCCGCGCTCCCCATCCTTTGCGCGACGCTCCTGGCGGACGGGCCGGTGACGCTGACCAACGTCCCGGACATCACCGACCTCGACAAGCTGGTCTCCTTCTTCGTGTCGCAGGGCTCGCGGATCGACTGGAACAGGGCCTCGGGGGTCATGAAGGTCGACCACGCCGGGTTTGCCGGCCGCCTTGCGGGCGCCGAGCTGCCGCAGGACATGCGCTCCACGGTGCTGCTCTACCCCGCCCTCCTGCGCCGCATGGGGAGCATCGCCATCCGCTCGAACGCGAAGGGCTGCTCGCTCGGTGTCCGAGAGATCGACCCCCATCTCGACGTCCTGGCGGCCCTTGGCGCCACGGTCCAGCCGGGCGACCCGCTCACCATCTCGGCGCCCGAGGGCTTCCGCGGCTCGCGCCACTGGCTCGACTACATGTCGGTCACGGTGACCGAGAACTTCGCCATGGCGGCGTCCGTCGCCAGGGGGTCCTCGACCCTCATCAACGCGGCGAGCGAGCCGCACGTCCAGGACCTGTGCAGGGCGCTCGCCGCCATGGGGGCCCGGATCAGCGGCATAGGGACCAGCATGCTGAGCATCGAGGGCGTCGCCTCCCTCCACGGCGCGCAGATCGCCATCGGGACCGACTACCACGAGGTGACGACATTCCTCGCCCTCGGCGCCATCACCGGCGGCGACGTGACGGTGGTCAGGTCCGTGCCGGAGCACTTCGACCTCATCGCGCGCTCGTTCAGGAAGCTCGGCGTCACGGTGAACCACGACGGGGACTCGGCCCGGGTGGCGGGCGGCCAGACGCGGGTCATCGAGGCGCCGTTCACCCCGAACCTGCTCCCCAAGATCGAGGCCGCGCCCTGGCCGTACTTCTCGGTCGACCTGCTGCCGCTCCTCATCGCCCTGTCCGTGAGGTGCGAGGGCACCATCCATTTCTGGAACAAGGTCTACGAGAACGGGTTCTCGTGGATACCCGAGCTGGCGAAGTTCGGCGCCCACGTGATGGTGAGCGACCCCCACAGGATCGTCGTCTTCGGCAACCGCCCCCTGCGCCCCGCCGTCGTCGACTCGCCCTACGTCATCCGCGCCGCCGTGGCCCTCACCATGGTCGCGGCCTCCATCCCCGGGCGCAGCGTCGTGCGCAACGCGGAGATCATAAAGCGCGCCCACCCGCGCTTCGTCGAAAACCTGCGCTCGCTGGGCGCGGACCTCGATTGGACATGAAGGAGGACGAGGCGGCCGGAGCGGCGGGCAGGGGCGTCGGCTTCGTGACGTCCACCCTCGCCTCGCCCGTCACCGCCGCCGAGGCGGCCCTGCGCCCGCTCACGTTCGCGGACTTCGCGGGCCAGAAGAAGACCATCGAGCGCCTCCAGGTGATGGTCGGCGCGGCGCGCAAGCGCGGCGAACCCCTGAGCCACATCCTCCTCTCGGGCCCGCCGGGCCTGGGCAAGACCACGCTCGCGTTCATCCTGGGGAACGAGCTCGGCCGCAACGTGCGGGTGACCTCCGGGCCCGTCGTCGAGAAGGCCGGGGACCTGGCCGGGCTCCTCACGAACCTCGAGGAGGGCGACATCCTCTTCATCGACGAGGTGCACCGCATCCCGAAGACCGTCGAGGAGTACCTCTACTCCGCGATGGAGGACTTCAGGATCGACATCATGATCGACCAGGGGCCGAACGCGAGGAGCGTGCGGCTCAGCCTTCCGAGGTTCACGCTGGTCGCCGCGACGACGAGGGCGGGCCTCCTCACGGCCCCGCTGCGCTCGCGGTTCATCCTGCAGACGCGCCTCGACTACTACGACCGCGACGTCCTGCGCGGCATCGTCCGCAGGACGTGCTCGCTCCTGCGGGTGGAGATCGACGAGCCCGGCGCCGCCGAGATCGCAAGGCGGGCCCGCGGGACCCCGCGTGTCGCCAACAACCTTGTCAGCTTCGTCCGCGACTACGCACAGGAGAGGGCGCAGGGCGCCATCACGGCGGCGGTCGCGGCGGCGGCGCTGGAGCTCCTCGAGATCGACGCCGCGGGCCTGGACGAGATGGACAAGCGCATGCTGAGGACGATGGCGGACAACTACCGCGGCGGGCCCGTCGGGATGAGCACCATCGCGGTCGCGGTCGGCGAGGAGGCGGAGACGCTCGAGGAGGTGCACGAGCCCTTCCTCATCCAGGAAGGCTACCTCCAGCGGACGCCGCAGGGACGCGTGCTGACGGACCGCGGGTACGCCGCGGTCGGGCGCAGCCCGCAGCCGGGCGCCCAGGGTTCCCTCATCTAGCCGGCTATCGCCCCGAGATCCCCCGCGCGCTCGGCAGGCCGATCGATGCCTGCTCGTGGGCGCGCACGAGGCGGAAAAGCCGGAAGGCGAGAGGCAGGGCCAGCAGCCTGGCGAGGAATCCGGCGGCGATTGCCACCTCGACTCCGCCCATGACCGCCAGCCAGAGTGCGCGGGCACTGGCTTGGTCCGCCCCGGTGGGCGGAAACCAAGCCGGAAAGACCCGCGGAAGCGCCTCCATGACCATGCCTAAGGCGGCAAGAATCATGGTGTTCGGCGTATTCATGGGGGAGCTTTCCGCCCTCTTGTAAAGCGAAAGCCGTGCCATCCGGGCATTGATATCCCTAATCCCTGCCATGCATCGCGTTAGTTGCCGTCACCCCCGTGAGGGACCCCGGCAGCCACGCAATTTGCATGATTAGCCGGCTTGGGCGTCGTGCAGGCTGCGCGAAACGGGGCCTGGCGCCCCCACCCCTACAGGTCGCCCAGCTGGGGCCTGAGCACGATCTCCTCGACGACGGTGCGGCGGGTCATCCGGTAGAGGGCGACGAAGGCCTTGGCCACGTCCTCGGCCGGCATCATGCGGCCCGCAGGCACCCCGCTCCCCTTCCACGACGGCGAGACGGTCGCCCCCGGGTGGACGCAGCAGACGCGGACGCCCTTGTCCTTCCATTCCGCGCGCATGGCCTTCGAGAGGCCCGCGACCCCGAACTTGGCGGCGGTGTAGGCGGGCGCGCCGGCCAGGGCCGTGATCCCGGCGACGGATCCCATGTTGAAGATGTCGCCCCTGCCGCGCCTGATCATCGCGGGGGCGAAGGCGCGCGTCACGAGGAAGAGGCTCCGCAGGTTGGCCGAGATCATCCGGTCGAAGTCCGAGGCGCTCGTGTCGAGGAAGGACCCGCCGGCGTACCTGCCCGCGTTGTTGACGAGGACGTCCACGGCGCCGAAGCGGCCGAGGACGGCCGAGGCCAGCTGGCCGACCTGCGCCTCGTCGGTCACGTCGCAGGGGAAGACCCCCGGCGTGGCCCCCAGCGAGGCGCACGCGCGCGCGACGCCGGCCAGCTTCTCCGCGCTGCGAGCCACGAGGGCGACGCACACGCCGGGCACCTCGGCGGCGAAGGCCGCGGCGATGGCCGCGCCTATCCCCTGGGACGAACCCGTGACGACGACGACCGGCGGCTTGGGGCCCTTTGCCACGGCGCGGACCCTAGCAGACGAGGGACTTGAAGTCCGTGAAATCCGCCGTGAATCCGCCCCTCACGCCCTTGCAGATGACGCTTACGGCGTCATGGGAGTGCAGCGACTCCAGGTGGGCGCAGGCGATCTGGAAGTCCTTGATGCGCTTGTCCGAGTCGAACTCCCGGTAGAGGAGCCTTGCGGCGTCCTCGACGAACTTCAGGTTGGCGCCGTTCAGCTCCGCAAAGGCCTGCTCGTCCTCGCGCTTCACCATGACCTGGGTCTCGGTCCGCAGGGCCCTGACGCACTTGGCGTGCACGTCCTCAATCCAGATCTTCCGGCCCTTCGCCTCCTCCAGCGTGAGCCGCGCCTTGCTGCGCTGGGAGTGCGGCACCCCGTAGGCCCCGCGGGTGTCGCGCGCGTGCTCGGCGAGCTCCGCCGAGCAGGGGCAGGCCGAGGAGTAGACGAAGTCAAAGTGCACGAAGCGCCGGTACTGCCCCGACCTCGTGACGACGCCCTCGAAGCCGGCGTTGTAGTACTGGTAGCCCTTCAGGCCGCTGCGCAGGCTTTTCTGGAGGATCGGGTAGGAGAACTCGAGCTTCAGGCGCGCGTCCTTGCTCTTCACCCGGCGCAGGTACGCCCCCAGGATCCTCCCGACGCTCTCCCCCGTGAAGGCCTCGTCGCTGTGGTCGTAGAACGAGCGCACGATGCGGCTCATGTTGATGCCCTTCAGCTCCGCCTCCAGCGACACGGTCCCCGTGACGCTCGTCTCCAGGGTCAGCGTCCCGCCCGCCTTCGTGCGGATCTTGAGGGGCAGCCTGAAGTTGGAGACGCCGACCTGCTGGATCGGCACGTGCGCACCCTTGATGACGTCGTAGGCAACGTCCATGATGTCCGGCATCGAGGCGCGGTAGCGGCTCGTGGGCCTGAAGCGCTCGTCGTAGCCGACATCGATTCGGGGGCGCGCGCCATTGGCCGCGGGGTGCAGGTACATCGGCTTGCCGGCCTTCATGCTCCGTGCCCCCTGTACTCGGCGAAGTTCCTCGGCGTCTCGTAGAGCCTCACGCACTCGAGGCGCGCCGGGCTGACGAGCGGCTCGATCCGCCTCCAGAACGCGGTGACGAGGTTCTCGGTCGTCGGGATGACGCCCCTCAGGAACACCACGTCCTTGTTGAGGTTGCGGTGGTCGCACGGCTCGATCACGGCCGCCTCGACGATGCGCTTCAGCCTCACCAGGTCTAGGACGTAGCCCGTATCCGGGTCCGGCCTGCCGCGGACGGTCACCTCGATGACGTAGTTGTGGCCGTGCCCGTTCGGGTTGGCGCACGGGCCGTAGGTCTTCTCGTTCCAGGCCCGGCCCTTGGCGGGGTTGTAGAGGCGGTGCCCCGCGTTGAAATGCAGCTGCCGGGTGACGGAGACCTCACCGACGTCGGCGTACTGGGCGCGCTTGGGCATGGAGGGTCAGAGGTATCACAATTCGGGCCCCGGTCAACCCGTGCCCCCAGCCTAAATAGTAACGAAACTGATGGAATGAGGGGCCTGCGGGAAGCGCCGGAGGGCGGGCGCCGCCGGCCCACTATTGGCATTGCGCCGCGGCGCCCCGGGGCATTGAACCTTGTGCGATGGCCCTTCGTTTCTCGATCCTGGCCAGCGGCAGCTCGGGCAACAGCGCACTGGTGATGAGCGACGAGGCCCGCGTGCTCCTGGACGCCGGCCTCTCGGCCCGGCGCATCGCCGCGCACTGCGCCGCCGCGGGGGCGCCGATGTCGGCGATCGACGCCGTCTTCGTGACGCACGAGCACAGCGACCACTGCGCCGGCATCGAGGGCCTGAAGCGCTACCCCCACCTGAAGTTCTACGCGAACGCGGCCACGGCCCGCGCGGTCCAGAAGACGCTCACCTGGACGCCTGAGTGGCGAATCTTCGCCACGGGCTCCTCGTTCCGGCACGGCGACCTGGATGTCGAGAGCTTTCCCATCCCGCACGACGCGCAGGACCCGGTCGGCTTCCGCATATCGTGCGGCCTCGACGGCGACCTCTTCCTGCCGCGCCGCTCGCTCGCGTGGGTGACCGACCTGGGCCACGCCCCCCAGGGCGTCAGGGACCGCATCCGGGAGTGCGACGTCGTCGTGGTCGAGTCGAACCACTGCCCGAGGATGCTGGAGGCCGACCCGAAGCGCTCGTGGACCCTGAAGCGCAGGATATCCGGCCGCCACGGCCACCTCTCGAACGAGCGGATGAGCGAGCTGCTCTCGAGCGTCGCCAGCCCCCGCTGGAGGAGGATCTACCTCGCCCACCTTTCCCGCGACTGCAACTCGCGCGAGGCCGTCGAGGCCGCCCTCGCGGCGCTGCGGCTCCTCGTCAAGTGCGAGTTCTCGATCGTCGGCCACGGCGAGGGCACCCCCCTCTACGAGATCGCCTGAGGCCGCGCGGATGAGCGAACAGCCGTTCAGGCGGACGAAGATCATCTTCACCCTCGGGCCCTCGACCGAGAGCGAGGAGATGCTGGAGAGGATGATCCTCGCGGGCGCCGACGTGGTGCGCATCAACATGGCGCACGCGACCCACGAGTGGACGCGCGGCACTATCAGGAGGATCCGTGCCGTCGCCGCCAGGGTGGAGCGCGACGTCGCCGTCATGATGGACATCAAGGGCCCGGAGATCCGGACGGGCGACCTCGAGGCCCCGATCGAGCTGAGGCCCGGCGAGATCTTCGACTTCACGGTGAAGCCCGGCGCGGCGCGCGAGCGCGCCGAGGAGATCCGCTCCGTCGACGTCAACTACAAGGACATGCTGGGCGACATCAAGGTCGGTGACACGGTGCTCGTCGACAGCGGGCTCATCCGCCTCGAGGTCCTCGAGAAGCAGGATGCCCACATCCGCTGCCGGGTGCTCATCCCCGGCGAGCTGAAGAGCCGCCGGCACATCAACCTTCCGGGCGTGAAGGTGAATCTCCCCGCGTTCACCGACAAGGACAGGGCCGACACCGCCGTGGGCGTCGAGGAGGGGGTGGACTTCGTCGCCCTCTCCTTCGTCCGCGAGGCCGCCGACGTCCTGCAGCTGAGGGAATTCCTCGCCGCCCGAAAGTCGAACGCGAGGATCATCGCCAAGATCGAGGACCAGTCGGCCATCGCGAACCTGGACACGATCATCGAGGCGTGCGACGCCCTCATGGTGGCCCGGGGCGACCTGGGGATCGAGTGCCCCTTCGAGGACCTGCCGGTCATCCAGCGCCGCGCGGTCAACCTCTGCATCGCCCGCGGCAAGCCCGTCATCATCGCGACCCACATGCTGGAGTCCATGATCTCCCAGCCGGTGCCGACGCGCGCGGAAATCACCGACGTGGCGAACGCGGTCTACGAGCAGGCAGACTGCGTCATGCTCTCCGGAGAGACCACCGTCGGCCGCTTCCCGCTCGAGTGCGTGCAGATGCTGGACAAGATCGCCCGCAGGATCGAGGCGGAGGAGTCCCCCGACGCGGGCTCGGGCGCCGCCTTCACGTCCGAGAAGATGAAGGTCCTGCACTCGGCCGTCGTGCTCGCCGACGAGCTGCCCCGCTCGTACATTGTGACCTTCACCCGGCAGGGCTTCATGGCCGGGGGCCTCGCGGCGCTCCGGCCGGTGCGCTCGCCCATCATCGCCTTCACCCCGTTTCCCGGGACCCTCCGCCAGCTGCGGCTGCTGCGCTCCGTGGACCCGGTCCTCATGCCATTCATGCCCGAGCCCGACGCCACGATAGAGAACGCCGTGGGGCACCTGACGAGGAGCGGGCGGGTCAGGTCCGGCGACAAGCTGATCATCGCCACCGACATCCTTGTGCAGGACCGGCTGGTCGACAGCGTGCAGATGCGCACGGTGCGCTGACGCGGGCCGGTTGACGCCCGCCCGCGGCCGGGTTCATTGTGGGCGGCCTCCCGCCGTCCAGCATGGAAACCACTCCCATTCCCGTCACCGTCCTCACGGGCTTCCTAGGCTCGGGGAAGACGACGCTCCTCAACCGCATCCTCTCGGAGACCCACGGCCGCAAGCTCGCGGTCATCGAGAACGAGTTCGGGGAGGTGGGCGTCGACAACCAGCTGGTCATCCAGAGCGAGGAGGAGCTCTTCGAGATGAACAACGGGTGCATCTGCTGCTCGGTGCGCGGCGACCTGATCCGGATCCTCGGCAGGCTCCTGAAGCGCAAGGACCGCCTGGACGGGATCATCATCGAGACGACCGGCCTGGCGAACCCGGCCCCGGTCGCGCAGACCTTCTTCACGGACGATGAGATGCGGAAGAACTTCCGCCTCGACGCGATTGTCACGGTCGTCGACGCGAAGCACGTGTCGGCGCACCTGGATGCGGGCGACGAGTCCGTGAAGCAGTCCGCCTTCGCCGACGTCATCCTCCTCAACAAGACGGACCTCGCGGGCCCCGCGGAGCTGGACGCCCTGGAGAAGCGCCTGCGCGGCATCAACGCCGTGGCGAGGATCCACCGGACGCGCAACTGCGACATCGCCCTCGACAAGGTGCTCGGCATCGGCGGGTTCAACCTCGGCCGGGCGACGGAGATCGACCCGTCCTTCCTCGAGCCGGAGTACCCGTTCGAGTGGGCGGGCGCCTACGAGCTCCCCAGGGGGACGCACGGCCTCGAGATCGGCCACGAGGCCGGGGCGGGACACGCCCAAGGGCACGACTGCGGCCACGAGCACCACCACCACGGCAACAAGGACGAGCTCGACGTGGCGGTGATGCCCGTCGCCTCCCTCTCCCCCGAGGCCATCGCCGCCGTGCGCGACAGGGCTGCAGAGGTGTTCTCGGACTGGGAGAACCGCGTGGAGGGCGGCGGGGGCGTGGCCCCGGGGCCGACCCTCCACCGGCTCGTCCTCACGGACGGAATCGGCCGGTTCAAGCTCGAGGTCGCCGACGCCGGCACCTACCTCGTCTTCGAGGGCTGCGGCGAGGACCCGCTCCACATCGAGGCCTCGGGAAAGGTCGTGAAGCCGTCCTGGCAGGCGGACTTCCACCCCGCCCACGAGCACAACCTGGAGGTGACCTCGGTCGGCATCCGCCAGGAGGGCGAGCTCGACGGCAAGCGCCTGAACGACTGGATCAGCTCGCTCCTGCGGACCAAGGGCAACGACATCTACCGGATGAAGGGCGTCCTCAGCGTCAAGGGCGCCGCCAAGCGCCTCGTCTTCCAGGGCATCCACATGCTCTTCGACGCGCGCTTCGACCGCGAATGGGGTGCGGACGCGCGGACCAACACGCTGGTCTTCATCGGCAAGAACCTGGACCGCGCGGCGCTGACGGAGGCCTTCCGGGGCTGCATCGCCTGACGCGGCCGATGCAGCTGGAAAAGCACTGGGCCGGCCAGCTGGACGACTACGCCATCGGCCTGTCGTGGGAGCCGTCGGGCTCCCAGCTTGCGGCGGCCTCGGGATCCGGCCCGGTCGCCCTGTTCTCGGCGGCGGACGGCGGGCGCCTCCATGAGCTCCCCGGCCACGAGGGGGGCACGAACGCGCTCGCCTGGAAGCCGGGCTCGGGGCTCCTGGCGACCGGCGGCCAGGACGGCGGCGTGAAGCTCTGGGACGGCGCAAGCGGCCGCCATGCCGCGACGGCGGCGCTCGGGAAGGCCTGGGTCGACCACCTGGGCTGGCGGCCCGGCGGGGGCGCCCTGGCGGCCGCGGCGGGCCGCAGCCTCGTCTTCCTGGGGGCGGACCTCGCCGTCATGCATGCGTTTCCGGAGGCGCCCAAGACGATCACCGCGCTCGCCTGGCATCCCGGGGGCGGGTGCGCCGCCGCCGGGCACTTTGGCGGCGTCTGCCTCTGGGAGGCCGACGGATTCACGGCGCAGAAGCAGTATGCCTACGGCAATGGCATCAACACCCTCGCGTGGTCGCCCGACTCCCGGTGGCTCGTCTCCGGCAACCAGGACCCGAGCGTCCACCTCTGGATCCCGGAGTCCGACACCGAGCTCCAGATGAGCGGGTACGAGGGCAAGGTCCGGCACCTGTCCTTCGACCACTCGAGCCGGTGGCTGGCCACGAGCGGGGGGGCGGACGCCTGCATCTGGGACTGCGAGGGCGGGGGCCCCGAGGGACGCGAGCCGGTCATGCTGCCGCACGAGGCACCCGTCTGCGGAGTGGCCTTCCAGGGATCCCACAGCCTCCTGGCGACGGCTTCCCTGGACGGCGGCGTGCGCCTCTGGAGCGTCGACCGCCGCCAGCCGATGCGCGCCACCGTGACGATGCCCGCGGCGGCGTCCTGCCTGTCCTGGTCTCCCGACGACCGCCTCCTTGCCATCGGCACCGAAACGGGCGCCGTCTACGTCCTGCGCTGCGAGGCATGAGCGACCCATGGTTCCTAGGCATCGACGCCGCGCTCTGGGTGTCGCTGCGCCTGACGCTGGAGCTTGCGGCCGTGACGACCCTCATCCTCGCCGTCGTCGGCCTTCCCGTCGCCCACTGGCTCAACGTCTCACGGTCCCGGGCGGCCCCCGTGGCCGAGACGCTGGTCGCGCTCCCGCTCGTCCTGCCCCCGACCGTGCTCGGCTTCTACCTCCTCGTGCTCTTCTCGCCCGACCACCCCCCGGGGAGCTGGTGGGCCGCCGTGGCCGGCCATTCGCTCGCCTTCACGTTCACCGGGCTCGTCGTCGGCTCGGTCATCTATTCCTTCCCCTTCGCCGTCCAGCCCTTCCAGGCCGCGCTGAAATCCGTGCCCCAGGAGCAGCTCGACGCGTGCGCGGCGCACGGGGCGCCGCCCTGGCACGTGTGGACCCGCGTCCACATCCCGATGGCCTCCCGCGGCATCATCGCCGGGCTCACGCTCGGGTTCGCCCACACGCTCGGGGAGTTCGGCGTCATCCTCATGATCGGCGGGTCGATCCCAGGCGTCACGAGGGTGGCGAGCATCGCCCTCTTTGACGACGTCCAGAACATGGACTACGGCCGGGCCCACGCGTTTGCGGCGCTCCTGCTCGGGATCTCGTTCGCCCTCATCCTGACGGCGACGCTGCTGCGGCGCCGCCAGGCGGCGCGCTGATCCCCCCTACTTCTCGTCGGCCCCGAAGACCGCGCCCGCGTAGCTATCGGCGCTGAACTCCTCGAGGTCCCCAGGCGCCTCGCCGAGCCCCACGAAGTAGATCGGGATCCTGAGCTCCCTCCAGATGGCGACGAGCGCGCCTCCGCGGCTCGTGCCGTCCAGCTTCGTGACGACGATGCCGGTCAGCCCGAAGCTCTTGTGGAAGACGCGCGCCTGCTCGATGGAGTTGCCACCGAGGGAGCCGTCGACGACGAGCCATGAATGGTGCGGGGCCGCCGGGTCGACCTTGGCGACGACGCGCCTGATCTTGGCCAGCTCGGCGAGGAGGTTGTCCTTCGTGTGGAGCCGGCCCGCGGTGTCGATGATCACCCAGTCGCGGCCGCGGCTGCGGCCGGCCTGGACGGCGTCGAAGGCCGTCGCGGCCGCGTCGCCGCCCGGCTTTCCGGCCACGATCTCCAGGTCGAGGCGGCCGGCCCACACCCTCAGCTGTTCGATGGCGGCGGCCCGGAAGGTGTCGCACGCGGCGAGGAGGACCGTGCCCCCGCCCTGCTTCAGGCGCCAGGCGAGCTTCGCCGCCGTCGTCGTCTTCCCGGACCCGTTGACGCCGATGAGCGCGATCACGGTCGGGGGCGCAGGCGCCCTCGTGAGGCGCCCCTCCGACCCCGAGAGGGCCCTGCGCAGGACCTCGGCGCCGATGGCGGCCGCCTTCCTGCCCTCGAGGCCGCTGTCCTTGCGGTAGGCCTCCTTGATCTCGGCGAGGATCTCCGCCGTCGTCTCGACGCCGAAGTCGGCCCCGTAGAGGGCCTCCTCCAGCCCGGATAGCGACTCGGCGTCGATCCTGCGCCCGCCGAAGAGCCCGTGGGTCCTGGCGGCGATCTGGGATACGGTCTTCGAAAGCCCGTCCCGGAACTTCTTGAAAAGCGAGAGCACCGTCCTGCCGCCCCCTCAGTCCTCGGCCTTGCGCGCGTCCCGGCCGAGCTGGTCCTTCAGGCGGTCGAGGATCCCGTTGATGAAGCGCTTCGAGTCGGCGTTCGAGAACTGCTTGGAGATGTCGATCGCCTCGTTGATCGACACGACAGGCGGGATGTCCTTCCTGTGGAGCATCTCGAAGATGGCGACCCGCAGGATCGCCAGGTCGATCTTGGCTATCCGCTCAAAGTCCCAGTTGTGGGCGAGCTTCCGGATCTGCCCGTCGATCCCCTCGCGGTTTGCGATGACGCCGTGGATGATCTCTTCGCCGAACGAGTAGTGGTCCCTCGGCTGCTCCCTGCCCTCGAAGAAGACCCGCAGGTCGTCGGGCAGGCTGTCGGGGGTGTTGATGCTCCACGCGTAGAGGTACTGCACGGCGGCCACCCGCCCGTCGTGCCTCTGGGCGTACTGGGCCTTGCTCATCGCCGGAGGCTCCTGGAGAGGCGGGCCATCGACAGCGCCGCCGACGCAAACTCGGCCCCGCGGTTGATCCTGCCCGAGCAGCGCTCGCGCGCCTGCGCGGCCGTGTCCGCCGCGATCACCCCGTTGATGACGGGGACCCGCGTCGCAAGGCCGACATCCATGAGGCCCCGCGAGGCCGCCTCGGCGACGAGCTCGAAGTGGAGCGTCGCCCCGCGGATGATGACCCCGAGCGCGACCACCGCGTCCGGCCTGCCGGCGCCGATCAGCAGGCGCGCGGCCAGCGGGAGCTCGTTGGAGCCGGGCACCCTCGTCACCGTGAGGCGCCCCTTCCGGACGCCCGCCCTCGCGAGCTCCCCCTCGACGCGCGCAAGGAGCGCGTCGACCATCGCCCCGTTGTAGCGGGCGGCGACGACGGCTATCCTGAACCTCGAGGCGTCAACGGCCTCCGCGACGGGTGTATTGCCGCTCATGGAACATTGAGAGCTGAACCCCGCGGCGGCTATCCGCAACCAGATTTCCTGCGGAATCTGACGAGGTCCTCGATGGAGATGAGCCTGAGCGAGAACTTCTCCCTGAAGCGGGCGATGTCGGGCAGCCGCGCGACCGTGCCGTCGTCGTTCATGAGCTCGCACAGGACCCCGCTCGGGTGCAGGCCGGCGAGGATGGCGAGGTCGACCGCGGCCTCGGTGTGGCCTGGCCGCTCGAGGACGCCGCCCGGCCGCGCGCGGAGCGGGAAGACGTGGCCGGGCCGCGCCAGGTCGTCGGTCCTCGACGCCGGGTCGGCGATGATCCGGATCGTCCGCGCGCGGTCCTCGGCGCTGATGCCGGTCGTGACCCCCTTGGCCGCGTCCACGCTGATCGCGAAGTCGGTCCGGTAGAGGTCGCGGTTGTTCGCCACCATGGGCCCCAGCCCGAGGCGCATCAGGACCTCGCCCGTGGTCGGCACGCAGACGATCCCGCTGCAGTGCCGGATCATGATGCCGACCGCCTCGGCCGTCACCTTGGAGGCCGCCATGATGAGGTCGCCCTCGTTCTCGCGCCTCTCGTCGTCGGTCACGATGACCATCCGGCCCGCGGCGATGTCGGCGACGGCCGACTCGACCGTGTCAAACTTCGGCGGCTGGAACGGGGGCATCCGGCCAAAGTCTCAACGGCGTCCGCCCCTGTCAATTCGCGGGCCGTGCGCAATTTACCGACTTCTGACGGGACGCATCCCGCGGCAAATCAGGGGTTTGCCACAGTCCGGCCGGCGCGGCCCGCCCGAATCCAGACAAGGCGGTCGACGGACGGTCCCTTTTCAGGCAAGAAGTGACCGCGAAGATCCAGCTTCCCGCCCAAGGGCGGGGCTCCAATCCCACGTGAACCCTTCCCACCCGCCCGCAACCGTGCGTCGAACCCTGGCCGCGGCATTGCTGCTCCTCGCCCTGCGGGTGCACGCCCAGGCGCCCGCCTACACCGCCACGCTGATCCCGACGCTGGGGGGCACCCAGTCCGAGGCGTTCGGTGTCAACAGCTCGGGGGCCGTTGCCTCGCAGGCCACGACCGCCGGCGACCTGCTGACGCAGGCCTCCGTGTACCTTAACGGCGCCACCCTCAGCCTGGGGACGCTGGGCGGCTCCAACAGCTATGGCGCCGCCATCAACGACTCGCAGCAGCTGACCGGCAACTCCCAGAACAGCACGGACACGGCCTTCCACGCGTACCTGGACACGAAGGGCATCATGAAGGACCTGGGGACCCTCGGCGGGACGAACAGCTACGGGCTCGCCATCAACGCGTCCGGCACCATCGCCGGCACCTCGGAGGTGACGGGCGACGCGTCGACGCACGCCTTCGTCGACCAGTCGGGAACGATGACGGACCTCGGGACCTTCGGCGGCTCCAACAGCAACGCCTACGGCATCAACGCCGCCGGCATGGTCGTGGGCAACGCCGAGCTGGCGGTCGGGTCCGCGAACCACCACGCCTTCGCGTACGTGGGCGGCACGATGTCCGACCTGGGCACGCTCGGCGGCGTGCTGAGCACGGCGCTCGCCGTCAACGACCTCGGCGTGATCGTGGGCGACTCCCAGACGGCGGCGGGCGACATCCATGCCTTCGCCTACGAGGG
Source organism: Opitutaceae bacterium (assembly GCA_036489955.1). Classification (GTDB taxonomy): domain Bacteria; phylum Verrucomicrobiota; class Verrucomicrobiia; order Opitutales; family Opitutaceae; genus Palsa-1447. The sequence continues at coordinate 7,226 of DASXEV010000028.1, read as the reverse complement.
CGGCGTCATGAGCGACCTGGGCACGATAGGCGGGGCATCGGGGACCAGCAACGCGAAGGCCGTGAATGTCTCCGGCGTCATCGTGGGCTTCTCCGCCGTGTCCGGGGGCGGCGATCACGCCTTCATCTACACGGGCGGGACCATGCAGGACCTGAATTCCCTCGCCTCCATTCCCGGCGTGACGCTGACCTCCGCCGTCGGGATCAACTCCCTCGGCCAGATCGCCGCGAACGGCTCCGACAACCAGGGCTACCTGCTCACGCCGACGGGCATCCACCTCGTGGTCACGGCGCCGTCCGTCGTGAACCATGCGACCCCCCTGACCGTCACCGTGACCGCCATCGACGCCTCCGGCGACGTCGCGGTCGCCTACGGCGGCTCCATCCTCCTCACGAGCTCGGACCCCTCCGCGAAGCTCCCCGCTGCCCTTCTCCTCACGAACGGCACGGCGACGCTCCCGGTGACGCTGGAGACCGTCGGCAACCAGACGGTCACCGCCGCCGACACGGCGATCCCCGGGGTCAAGGGCACCTCCGCCCCCATCGACGTCATCGTCGCGGTCGCGCCGCAGATCACCGCGCAGCCGCAGTCGCAGACGGTGAACCTCGGCGCCAACGCCGCGTTCTGGGTCTCCGTCTCGGGCACCCAGCCGCTCTCCTACCAGTGGTACATGAACGGCGCGCCCATCGCCGGGGCGACGAACGCGCTCCTCACCGACGTCGACGTGAACTCCCTCGGCGCGGGCTCGGTCTCCGTGACCGTGTCGAACCTGGGCGGCTCCGTCTCGAGCGCGGCGGCGGGGCTGTTCCTCGGCACCTCGTCGGGCAACCCGGCGGCGTTCACGAGCCAGCCGTTCTCCCAGACGGTGGAGCCGGCCACGCGGTTCTCGCTCGAGGCCCTGGCGGGGACCCTCGTCCCCGCCCCGTCCTACCAGTGGTTCCAGAACGGCTCGCCGGTGCCCGGCGGCAACGGGCCGACGCTCCTCCTCTACGCGAGCCCCCAGACCGAGGGGACCTACGTCTGCATCGCCACGACGAAGGCGGGCTCCATCATCAGCGGCCCGGCGACGGTGACCGTCGACTCGGCCGCCCAAGAGGGCCCGATGCTGGACATGTCCTGCAGGACCTCGGCCGGCTCCGGCGAGGACGAGCTGGTCGTCGGATTCGTCGTGGCACCGGCCGGGCAGGCCGGCACCGAGCCCGTCCTCGTCCGCGCCTCCGGGCCGGCGCTGGCGCAGTTCGGCGTCAGCGGCGTGCTGCCCGACCCCTCGCTCACCCTGGACGGGCCCTCCGGCGTGATCGCCTCCAACGGCGGGTGGGCCGGCAATTCCACGGTCGCCGCGGTCGCGGCAGAGGTCGGGGCGTTCGCATGGACGAGCGCCTCAAGCCATGACTCGGCCCTCGTCGAGAACCTGCCGGCCGGCGCGTACACGGCCCAGGTGACGGGCGCCAGCGGCGACAGCGGCGTCGTCCTCGCCGAGATGTACGACGCCGGGGCCGAGCCGACGCCCGGCCCGCTTCACCTCTCCAACATCTCGGCGCGGGCCCAGGTCTCGCCCAACGACGTCCTCATCGCGGGATTCGTGATCGGCGGCACTGCGGCGCGGACCGTCCTCATCAGGGCCTCCGGCCCCGCGCTCGGGCAGTTCGCGCTCGGCGGCCTCCTCGCCGACCCGGAGCTCAGGCTCTATCGCAGCAACGCCGACGGGACCTCGGCGCTCCTCGACTCGGAGGCCGGCTGGCAGGCCGACGCGTCGATCGCCGCGGCCGCAGCCGCGGCGGGCGCCTTCTCGTGGGGCAGCATCCCGACGGCCGACTCCGCGTTCCTCATCAGCCTCCCGCCGGGAGCCTACACGGCCGAGGTGACGGGCGCCTCGGGCGACGGCGGCCTGGCGCTCATCGAGGTCTACGAGGTCCAGTGACCCAGGCTAGGCGCTGAAGTCGATGACGTAGCTCTCGGGGTTGTCCCCCGAGGTGGGCGTGAAGAGCGCGATGTGGAGCTTGAAGGAGTGCGGGGCGCGGATCGTGTAGCCCGAGCCGAGCGTCGACGGGTCGTCCGTCGGGGCCAGCTCGGTCCGCTCGTCGTTCGGCTGGTAGTGGACGGCCCACTTGAGCACGGCCGATGAGGCGTCCGCGTCCTCGGGCTTCTTCTTCGCGTTGTAGAAGTGCAGGAGGAAGTGGTTCTCCTTGAGTTCAAGGCCGAGCCAGTGGCCGTTCGGGCGCTGGATGGGCGTGCCCACGATGATCCCCTCCTTCGGGTCGAGGGGCGTGTCCGCAGCCCGCGACCAGGCGCCCCCAACGAGGAGCCCCGCGAGCAGCAGGAAGATGAGCCGCCTCATGCAACCAAACTACAACGCCGCGCGGCCCTTCGCAAGCCCCTTGTCCCCGCCGGCCTGGGGCGCCCTGAGGGAGCGCCACCGCTCCAGGCGGGCGGCCACCTCGGCCTCGGCCCCGGATGTGCCCGGGACATACAGGGAAAGCGGCTTCTCCAGGTAGGCCTGGCCGGAGATCCCCTCGTCAAAGTCATGTGAATATTGGTAGCCCTTGCCGTGTCCGAGCCGCTTGCCCGCCTGCCCGCCCTTGTCCCGCAGGTGCAACGGCACCGCCTGGACGGGCGCCGAGGCCAGCGCCGCCTTGGCCGCCGCGAGCGCCATCGTGGCGGTGTTGCTCTTCGGGGCGCACGCGATGTGGAGCGTCGCGTGGGCGAGCGTGAGCTCGGCCTCGGGCAGCCCGATGAAGTCGACGGCGTGGTGCGCAGCCACGGCGAGGGTGAGGGCCTGGGGATCGGCGAGGCCCACGTCCTCGCTGGCGAGGATGACGAGGCGCCGGGCGACGAACCTCGGGTCCTCGCCGCCGGCGAGCATCTTCGCCAGCCAGTACATGGCGGCGTCGGGGTCCGAGCCGCGGCAGCTCTTTATGAACGCCGAGATGGTGTCATAGTGCTCGTCCTCGCCGGCGTCGTAGCGGATGTGCCGCTCCCGGGCGAACACCTCGACGTCGTCGCCCGATATCGCGGACGGCCCGCCCTTGCCGAGGGCGATGACCTCGAGGGCGTTCAGGGCGCGGCGCAGGTCGCCGTCGCACTGGACGGCGAGGGCGAGCAGGATCTCCGGGGAGGCCGTGACCCCGAGCCCGCCGAGGCCCCGCTCCTTGTCGTCGAGGGCGCGAGCAAGGACGCCCGCCACGGCCCCCGGCGACAGCGGCTCCAGCCTGAAGAGGTGGCTCCTTGAGAGGAGCGGGGGGTTGACGTAGAAGCCCGGGTTGTGGGTCGTGGCGCCGATGAGGCGCACGGTCCCCTGCTCCACGTCGGGCAGGAGCAGGTCCTGCTGCGTCTTGTTGAAGCGGTGCAGCTCGTCGATGAAGAGGATCGTCCGGGACCCCGGCCGGCGCCGCGCGGCCGACAGGACGTCCCTGAGCTCCGCGGCGTTGGAGAGCACGGCGTTGATGCGGACAAAGCGGCTCGAGGTCTCGCGCGCGATCGCCTCGGCGATGCTTGTCTTGCCTGACCCAGGGGGCCCGTAGAAGAGGAGGGAGCCGAAGCTGTTCTGGGCGACGAGCCTCTTCAGCAGGCTGCCGGCCCCAAGCAGGTGCTCCTGGCCGGCGACCTCGCCAAGCGAGCGCGGGCGCATGCGGACGGCGAGGGGGCGCGAGGCCTCGTCAGCGGGCGTGCGCCCGGCCGGCTCCTCCCCGAAAAGCTCGCTCTGGTCGTCGCCTGCCATGGCGCGGGAATCTCCGCGCGAAGCCGCCCAAACGCGAAGCCATTTTCTTGCGTCCGACCGGGGGCGTGCGACGCTGCCTGCCATGAAAAGCGCCTACGAGCTCGCGATGGAGCGGCTGTCGAAGTCGGACCCCCAGGGTTCCAAGCCGCTCTCCGCGGAGAAGCGCTCGAGGCTGGGCGAGATCGACCGGGTCTACCAGGGCAGGATCGCCGAGCGGGAGATCTTCCTCCGGCAGCAGCTGGAGAAGGCGCTCGCCGCCCCCGACGCCGACGAGGCCGACAAGGTGAGGAAGCAGATGGCTTCCGAGAAGGCGCGGCTCGAGGAGGAGCGCGAGGCCGAGAAGGACCGGGTCAGGTCCGGCGGGCACCAGGTTCCCTAGGCCCCGAACTCGAACTCGGCGACGAGGGGCAGGTGGTCGGAGGCCGTCGTCTGGGCCACCGTGTGCCGGGTGCAGCGCAGCCCGGAATTGTAGAAGATGTGGTCGAGCACGAACGGCCTGCGGTGCCAGGTGGGCACCTTGTACTGCACGGAGGCGTAGCCGAACTCCGCGTACTGCTCGACGAGGGAGGCGTGCTGGCTGACGTTGAAGTCGCCGCCGAGGATGGTGGGGATGTCGGACGCGGCGAGGCGGTCCGCGACGAGGTCCCTCTGCCACGGGAACATGGTACTGCTGGAGCCCAGCATGAAGAACGCGAGAAGGTGCGTGTTGAAGAACTGGACCTCCCGGCCGCCGACGGACGTGCGCGCGCCGATGAGGACGCGGTCGGTCGGCGTCATCTTGCGCCCGCCGAACTCGAACTCGATCGCCGGCGAGGGCACGTCGATGCGGATCTTCTCGTGGAGCGGCGTCTTCGAGAAGATCGCAAGGCCGATGCCGAACGGAAGCTCGCGCGTGTCCGCCTTCGGGTAGGAGAACCAGCTGTCGTAGCCCTCGAACTCCTCCCTCAGCCTCGTGTAGTTCGGCGGCGGCTCCACCTGCGCGCCGCCCACCTGGGCGTGCTCGACCTCCTGGAGCAGGAAGACGTCCGGGTCATGCCGTCTCACCTCGGCGATCGTGACCCCGAGGTCGATCGGGACCGAGTCGGGGGCGGCGGCGTCCCAGGCCATGCCGAACTGCATGTTGAACTGCATCACCCTGAACATGGTAGCCTCAGGGATACCTGCGTCCGGCGGGGGCGGAATTGGGCGCTTCTGGCATGGGCAAACAAGCGTAGTTGGAGGCTTTGCCACCCGATTGCAGCATCTTTCTGCCCCGGGCGCGCGGAATTGCGCCCCGCCCTACTCCGGCTCCGCCGTGCCCTCGACGACCCAGTCCCTGGCCTCCGGAACCTGCCCGAGGAACTCGCGCAGCGCGGCCGAGAGATGCTCGGCGTAGCGGAAGTGCGCCCCCATCCCCGTCCGCAGCTCGGCCTCGTAGATGAACTTGTCGGCATGCGTCGAGTGCTCAAAGGGCGTCTGGGCGCCGAGGAGCAGCGAATACACGTAGGCCGGCGAGCCCCGCGCCATGAGCTCGCGCGTCAGCGCCGCCTGGTCGCGCAGGAGCGCCGCGTGGTCGGCGTGCCCGATCTCCGGCGGCAGGTAGAAGCCCGCCTGGATGAGCGGCGTGTGCCGGCTGCCCGTCCGGTGCCGGTTCAGGTCCCGCAGCTCGGCGAGCGCCATGTTGTTCCAGGCGAAGGCCACCCGCATGCGGCGGGTTGCGCTGCCCTGCTGCCCGTAGCGGTTCGCCCGGTGGCGCAGCGCCTCGGCGACGGGCTGGCCCTGCCCGAGCCAGGGCGGCGCCGAGCGCTCGACCTGGACCCAGACCTGGTCCGCGAGCGGCCTGTCCGAGAGGGCCTCTAGCCCGAGGCGCAGCGACCCGGAGAGCTCCTGGCGCGCCTGCTCCTCGTAGGAGGCCTCGGCGAGGCTGTGCCTCATGAGGCGCGGCGACTGCTTCAGGAGCTCGCCCCGGATGAGCTCCGCGGCGGCCCTCGCCTCGGCGTGGGGCAGCGACGCCAGGTGCTTCACGGTCTGGGCCCACATGCGCGAGCTCTGCACGAGTCCGACGTTCGTCCGGGTGGCGAAAGGGATGAAGTAGCGCGCGCGGTCGAGGGCGTAGTTCTTGCGCATGCGCGCGGCGACGGCGGGCTTCGCGTCCACGGGGATGCGGATCCGGCCGGGCTCCGACGCCGACAGGGCGTCCAGCCGCGCGTACTCGGCGTTGTAGGCCTGGAAGGCGCGGGCGTTCAGGGCCCCCCAGGCCCCGGCGAGGTCGTCCGGGATGCCGAGCTCGGCCGCCGGCGGGATGTTGGCGGCGTCCATCGCGATGTAGCGCGTGCTCGACTCCTGGCCGTCCGCCATCTGCGCGACATCGAAGAGCTTGTACGCAAGCCACATGGAGACGCCGTCCAGGGCGACCGCGAGCCCGCCCGTGAGGCCGCCTATCGACGCATGCCCGTAGTCCACGAACTTGAGGATCCGGTCGATGGACGCGTCCGGGTTCTGGACGTCCACCTTGGACAGGATGGCGGCGATACCCTCGTTGCTGCGGGAGTACCGCGCCAGGACCGAGGCGAGGAGCTCCGGCGTGACCCTGGGCAGGTCGGCGGCGGTGGGCGGGGGGACAAGGGCGAGTCCGGTGACCTTCATCGTTTGCGGAGCGGACTTAAGGCAGCATTTGGGCCGCGTGACAAAGCGTAAACGGCGTGCGCCCCGGGGCCGCCCCCGGGCAGGGCCCGCGCCTCCAAAGCCTTGCCGGGGGCGTAACATTTTCCGTCATCCCGCGTCTAAGGGTTTTGGAAGCCTACCTACCTATGCCCATGAAACTAGCACAAATAGCCCTACTTGCCGCGGCGTGCGGCCTCGTGCCCACCGCGGCCCATGCCGGCCTCGACATCGGCATCAACATCGGCGGACCCGTCGTCGTGCGGTCCTCGCCGCCGCCCCCCCGCCATGAATACATGCCGCCGAGGCCAGGCCCCGGCTACGTCTGGATCGGCGGCCACTGGGGCTGGCACCACGAGCGCTGGGAATGGAACGGCGGGCGCTGGGACTACCATCCCGGCGGCGCCTGGACCGCCGGTCACTGGGAGCCCCGCGGCGGCGGCTACGTCTGGATCGAGGGCAGCTATGGCGCCGCCCCGGCGCCGGCCGCGGTCGCCTACGAGGGCGAGGTTGCCAACTCGGCCCCTCCCCCGCCCGAGTACGAGGCCGTGCCCGTCGCCCCTGGGCCCGACTTCTTCTGGATTGGCGGCCACTGGCACTGGGAGGGCCGCTGGGTCTGGATCCACGGCCGCTACCAGCGCCACCCGCACTTCCACCCCGGCGCCTCATGGGAGGCCGGGCGCTGGGACCACCGCGACGGGCGCTGGGTCTGGCACGACGGCCACTGGCGCTAGAGCATTTTAAATAAAACTGTAGCCGCAGTGGGTAAACCAACCGGCGGCATCTTCGGGGGTAATTGCGTGCAACGCATGCGTGATGGCCTGGAGCAGATCGGGATGAGTTCGGGCCTCGGCCCTGCGCAGCAGGG
>DASXEV010000006.1:0-3004 GCA_036489955.1 Opitutaceae bacterium | reverse complement strand
TGAGAGCACCCGTTTTGGCGTGTCGGGCGTGCCGGCGGAGAGCGCCGCGACGTCGACCTGGATCTGGGTCTTGCGGACCGGGTCGCTTACCTCTGTGGCCGCTACCTGGGCGGGGAATTCCCCGAAGGCCTCCTTTCCGCTGCGGACCGCCCAGTCCCGGCACAGGGCCTCGAAATGGGGGCCGACGACCCCGGACAGAAAGGCCGAACGCTGGCGGTGCCAGACGGGCCGGGCCTGCCGCTGCTCCAGCTGTGCCCAGGCCGGGCGCATGATGGCCTCGTAGAAGGTGATGAGCGGCTCGGCGATGCGGAACCTGGACTTGCGGGCGTGGAAAGGATCGGCCTCACGGGTGATCAGCCCGGCGTCCTCCAGGACATTGAGCGGGTGCATGACCTCGGAGGACTTGCGGCCCACATAGTTGGAAATCCCGCCGCGGGTGGCGTTGCCCGCAGCGATGGCGCCGAGGACCGAGTTGTATAGCGCGGGCTCGCGGATATCCGTCTCCTCGGCCAGGAGGTACCTAGCCTCCCGGAATAGCGGGATCGCAGGGTTGAGCACCGTGCGGACGACCCAGTCGTCGAAATCGTCCCTGGAGCCTGGCGTGTCATCGACGACGAACTCCGATCCGTACGCGGGCGTGCCGCCGACGATCGAGTGGACCAGCACCGCGAGCGCCGGATCGTCGGCGACCCCCCAAAACCGGGCGGCGGTTCGGTAGTCGAACGGGGCAACGACGAGTTCCAGGGCGCTGCGTCCCCGCAGGGGCGCGTTCCCGGCGAGGAGACCGCCCATAACGGACATGACCGAGCCGCACAGCAGGAACCGTGTCCCGCTTTCCCGGGTTCGAGGGCCCCAGGCACGGCCGTCCAGGGTCCGTTGGAGCAGCGAGGGCAGGGCAGGTTCGGCCCGGATCAGGTACGGGAATTCGTCGATGATCGCCAGCCCGCCCGGGACCGTATCGTCGATGGCGCGAAGCGCCTCATCCCAGTCGCGGATGGCGTAGGGAAGCGCCGCGCCTGCATGCGCTGCCAGGGCGGCTCCCAGGTCGCGGAGAGAATCCGCGCTGGTGGCTTCCGCTGCCGCGTAGTAGAAGGCCCCGGTCGCCTCGGCCAGTGCACGGAGCAGGAAAGTCTTTCCCTGCCGCCGTCGTCCGCTGACGATGCCAAGGCGGGCATGCGGGCTCGCTGATCGCGCGAACCTCATGAGCGCGGACCATTCGAAGTCACGCTCGTACACCCATGCGGGCTTGACAGGAATCTGTGTCACTGCTGCCCCTAACCGTCACAAGTACATTAGTCACTTGTATATATGTGGCAAGTATACTTCCATCTCCATTCCGAGCAGCTGGACGCGCGAGACCAGCACGAACCGCTTTCATGGCGGGGCCGGGGGGCAGATGGCTCGGGGCGTTCGGATTATGGGATGTTGACTTGACGGTTCGGAGGTCTTCGTTACTGGAACAGGATGCGGCGACCAGGATGAGGACGACGACCGCCACTGCCGCGATCGAGCCCAGGCGCTTGCTGCTGATGGTCTGCCGCCACCGGGCGCCGCTCCCGGCCTCACCTTCGACCGCGCCCTCGACGGCGGAGGCCGGGGCCGGGGTGGCCAGGAGGAGGACGATGGCCATCGCTGTGGGGAGCCGGCTACTTCACGATCCTCCCGTACGACGCCTGACGGCGCGGTCTCCGGAGAGGGGAGGGGAACCGGACAGGGAAGAGCCGCAACTGGGCGTTCGGCTGATGATGCTTGTGTTCTCAGTGCCTGCCCGGAGTCAGCGCGGCTTCAGCCGCCCGTCGGGGCACGCGTGCATGACCAGGACTTCCGATCCGTCCTCGTCATGCTCGCCGGTGACGTCGGTCCCGCCAGCTGGACTCGCTCGCTTGATCGCCAACTACGATGGAGTCCCTGCGCCGGGAGCGGGACGGGAGGCTGTCGGGCTTGTGGTTCCAGGCGCGAGAAAACCGGATCCAGGTGTACTTCAACCAGGGGGAAGCGGAGAAGGCCGGGGGCGCGTTGGCCGGCCTGGCGGCACGGCGTGAGAGAGGCCGCCGGTTGCAGTCCTGCCCGGAGTACCGTATTCTCGTACGGTAACCCTGTACGAGTGAGGTGGGCGCTAGTGACTGCTGTCAGTGTCAGCCAGGCCCGGGAGAACCTGTTTCCCCTCGTGCGGCAGGTCAGTGACGATCACGTCGTCATCGAGATCGTCGCCCGCAACGGGGGCAACGCGGTCCTCATGTCCGCCGAGGATTACGAGTCTCTTCAGGAGACGCTCTACCTGTTCTCCACGCGGGCCAATGCCCTTCACCTCATGCGAGGCATCACTGAGGCCCGCGAGGGCGGGGCTCAGCCTGTCAGCGTGGATGACCTCGCTGCCCGGTTCGATCCCCGAGCGGGAACGTGAAGCTGTCGGTTACCTCGGGCGCGCTTGAGGACCTGGAAACCTGGTCGACGAGTAATCCCAAGGTCCTGTCCAGGATCATCAGGCTTGTAGCCGAGGTTACCCGTACGCCCCGCAGCGGGACCGGCAAGCCTGAGCGGCTCAAGCACATGGGCGGCGAGATATGGTCACGACGCATCACCGAGAAAGACCGCCTCGTCTATGACATCAAGGATGACACCATTACGGTCATCGCCTGCCGCTTCCACTACGACGATCACTGACCGGCCTTGCCGGGGGGAGTCGCTGTGGGGCGTTCGGCTGATTGCGGGTTTTTGCCCGGCGGCGCTGCGGGTGGAGGCCTTCGTTACTGGAACAGGACGCGGCGGCGGGCGACCAGGATCAGGACGACGACCGCCACGGCCGCGATCGAGCCCAGGCGCTTGCTGCTGACGGTCTGCTACCGGTGTTTCGGTCCGCCGACCCCGCTGGTGGTCCACGGACCTGGGGAGAAGGCCGGGCGGGGAACAGGGTGCCGACGGGCGTTCGGCGCATGAAGTTCTTTGATCTTGTAATTCCTGCTGGTCGGCGCCGGGTCTGGTGCCTGTGACCCGGACCAGGAGT
>DASXEV010000019.1:0-82764 GCA_036489955.1 Opitutaceae bacterium | reverse complement strand
TCGATACTGATGCTCGGTGATCATGGGCCTGCGAAAAGGCCCGAGCCTACCGATCGCGCAGTCCGACGACCCTATTAAAAACCCGCCAGAGACCGGCGGGTTTTAGTTGTCGTCGCGGTGGGGTCTAATTGTCGCCGGGGGTTGTCATCCTTCGTCTTCTTCATTCGATGACCTTTTCGTTTTGGCTCCCTGCATTATCAACGCTTAGTTTATCGAGATTACTTCGGAATCTCTGAATCTGCTTGAAGCCCCATTTCGACAGGGAATCGCCAAGGGGTTTCTTCCTCTGGAGATGTTCCTGGTCGACTACACGTAAGCAATGGAACACATCCCTCCATGTTAGACGCTTGTTTTTGGGCAATAGGTCGCGGATAGCCGATTGTACGCGTTGCTGGATGTCGCTCGGCACCCAATGCTTGGGAAAGCGGCGATGTACTCGACCGCAAGACTGGCAGAGCCCCGTGGACAGCTTCCGATTTCGAGGACGATCGAGGCAAACACGAGTGCATCGCGGTGCGTTGCGGCACCTCCAAGCAACGACCTTGCCCGAGCATTGTGATATACCCGCCGCTCTTAGCTCCGGATTACTTGGAACACAGATGAAGCTGCTCACCAGGCAAGGGTCGGCAGCGACGCTGTTTTCGAAGGCCACTATTTTGCTGCCTCCGCAAAAAGGGCACCCTCTACTTTCGGTGCCACTTAGAAGTGCTCCAATCTGCGCGCTGTAGATCCGTGAGCATCGACGACAGCGCCAGTTCCATAGGCGCTTGGAGCTTCGGCCAGCGTGCGGAATGATCGCTGATGCGTTGGGCTGCACGCACCTTTCGATAAGGTCACCAAGAGCCTCCGGGGTAAGGATGTTCCTTAGTTGACGATAATCGGGTACATATGCGCTAAGGTGAGGATACCAATAGTCGGCACATCGACGGCGAATGTTGCTGACGAATAAGGGATTTAAGAGAGCGCAAATCTCAGGCGACTCTGCACCCCAGATATTCCAGCAGAGTTTCAAGCAAGCTCGCAACTGCTGGCCCTTGCTACTCAGATCGGAGACATAAATATTGGACCCTACGGTAAGAGGAGGTAAAGCTCCCTCGCGTACATTATAAATGTCCCCTACAGCAGAAAGCCCGGCTCTTTGGTTGCAGTCCTTGATCACTTTTGATGGCCCGCCGTTAATATTTGGGGCCCCACCGTGGAAACGAGCACCGTCAAGGAAGATCAAAATCTGGCGACCGTCCGTGAGTTTCAAGAAAACGTCCACCTCAACACCGCATACCATTTGTCGGTGCATCGCTTCTGGACCGTTGACGATGCACCAGCATTGTTCGTTTATTAGCTCAAAGGCAGAGACCAAAAATGCTTCGCAAAGGGTCGCCTGCAATGCGCCAGCAGCGACTCTTGGTGGACGCGTGCGCGGGGCGGAATATACTCCTTTTACTGGCCTGCGCGGAAGGCGGCCATTTGGAACGGCTTGAAATCCTAAAAGGAATTGGCAGTCGGCCGGCATATGCAGGAAGGAGCGAGTTAAATCCGAATGTTCCGAATACAGAACAAAAGATCGGCAGCGGAAGGATATTATCAAGTTCCGAAATCGGAACATGCATCCCCGCAACATAGTTGGCCCCCAAGTGCGTAGAATTAGAAACTCCCAAGGGCTCTCTCAGGCTGCACTCGCGGCAAAATGCCAACGCCGTGGCTGGGACATTTCCCGGGAAACGCTAGCGAAGATTGAATCTCAATTTCGCTGGGTTGCCGATTCCGATCTCGTGCAGCTAGCCAAAGTATTAGACGTATCCGAGCTAGATCTTCTACATCCACCGTCTAAGCAGTAGATTTCTATCCCGGTTGGTCTTTACGGAAGCAATTCGTAAGCGATTAGCGATTCATAGGTCGCGGGGAGATGCCAAGAAGCTAAATTATGAGCCGTCTCTTGTGATCGCAAAAAACCTCCTAAAGTACGCTTTTTTAGGGACTTAAGATAGTGAAGATGGACGGAGGATTTTTTTTTTAATTCCTCGCGAGAAACGGACGGAATGAGGGGGCAGTGCTATCCCTGCTAATAATCTCCCTGCTCAAGTCACCACAAAGTGATGCGGTCGTTCCCCAAAGGCGGAAGCCAGTTTGTAATTCTATCTCCCATCACTATCGAGAAGAAGAAGTTGGAACCCGGGACGCCATCCTTACGGAATGAAGCGAAACGGATCCACCTTCTACGTCGTTCAGATTCGGAATCCCAGCGGCTCGATCGCTTATCGAGTAGCCGGAATGCTGTTTGGGTACCAAGTTCGGGAACAATTCAAAACTCGCGAGAATGCGCTGAAACGCAAATACCAGCTTGAGTTGGAGGAAGCCAAGGGTCCAAGGCAGCAGTCGAGGCTCACCTGGCTGTCGGCCTCTCAGGTGACAGAGGCGGAGGCCGCGAGCACCCTTGTCCTCGAGAAATTCCCCTCAGAAGTCTACTCCCTCGTAACTGTTGCGCAGTTTTTCGTCTCCAAGTTCAAGGCGAACAAGACGGAGCACACTATTCAATCAATTCTAGCCGTTTATCTTCAGTGTAAGAAAGAGGAAGGAGTTAGTGATGCTCAGCTGAAAAACATCTCATACGTCTTACGGCGTACCGCGAAGAAATTTCCTTCAACAGCTCTCCATGAGTTCAGCTCTGAAATGGTCTCGGATTGGTTTAAGGAGCTTAAGTTGCAGCCCAAGAATTGGAGAAATCATCGCGCAGATCTGGGAGCATTTTTTTCATGGGCTCTGTGCAAACCGCGCCAATGGATTCCAGAAAACCCGATACTTGGCGTCGGAGTCCCTGAATTGCCAATCAAGGTGCCTAAGATTTTGTCGGCGAAAACGGCGCAAGAAATTATGGCGTATGTTGAGACGATTGAGGACGGCCGTCTTTCGGCTATCTATGCGTTGCTCCTTTTTGCAGGGATTAGACCCGACGGCGAAATGAATAGAATTTCTAAGATAGTTGAATCCGGCAGAGCGCATGAGATATTTGCGATCTGTCCGGAACAGATTTATCTAGGCCCGGAAATTACAAAGACTGGGAGTCCGAGGTGGATTGATATCGAGAGCAATCTTGAGAAGTGGATGGCTCGATATCAGCCGGTTGCGCGTCATTTTGATATGCGGCTCCACAACCGATACGCACGATTGATAAAAAAGAAATTCGAGATCCCGAAAAACGCCTTTCGTCACAATTTCGACTCGTTTTATGCCAAGAAGCATGGGTCGGCGAAGACGAATGAGGCGGCGGGCCACAATGAGAAAATTGCGACAAAGCATTATCGAAACCTCGGTATAACGAGGGAAGACTTGGATTTATATTGGAGCATTCAACCAAGATGATACCCGCAGTGACACAACGAGGACTGTGTGGTTACGAAGATTTGCGACACAGCGGTATATGGGATGCGGACTCGGCTCCTTCGCTTCGAGTCCTCCAACACTGGGTCGAGTTGAGGCAAATTCCCTTTCATCATTTTCCGGCGAAGACGCTGTTTTTGGTGGATGAAGTTGCGGCGGCTATGAGGCGCAGCCACTGGCATTGGCCTGAGAAATTATCGCGGCCACCACACCTAGTGCGAATGGAGGCTTCGGAGTGGAGACTAATCCGATTCAGGGACATTTCAAATCTGGGTCTTTGGAGTGCTCTGGGGCGGCCTTGTGAAAGGGTTCTTCGGACTAGGGTCGGCCGCGGCCTGATTCCCTATTACCAGGTGAGCGGGACGCTTTTCTTCCAAGCCGAAGAAGTTCGCCATTGTATCTATGACGGGACGCTTGTCGGAATGGCCGCCTAGATTGTATCGCTCTCGACGTTCCCTTGATCATGGCTGAGGACAGATCGCTCATTTGCTAGGAGTTTGCTGAAAACCCAGCGCGGGATAGCTCAAATCGACGTACGGATGCAGAATTTAGCGCGATGCAATCGCCTATAATGCAACGATCTAGAGCGCAAAAGTGGCATAAGGAATTTAGGTTACCACCCGGTTTGATCCCGATCTGCTCCACAACTATAAACAAGTCGGCGCGCCTTCGGATTTTCCAAGTCCAAACGGTCACTGCGCCGGTACTCCGAATAGATCTACGGCCTGAGCCGGCACAAACAGACGCCAAGAGTTACCGTCTCGATGCAAGGACATAGCGAGGCCTGCATTGCGCCTGACCAACTCAGCGAATGCGGGCTCGGAATGGCCCTTAGCGTAAGCCCGAAGCAGTTCAAGATCGCTAAACATGGTGGTTGTTACCTAACGGCTGCCGTCATCCCCAAAACCGGACATGATTTTAGCGCATTTCGTTCAACCGCTGTTTAGGGCCCCTGAAAAAGATCGAGCTCCGTCAATCGGGGCACCAGGGGAGTAGGGATCTCTGGATCAACCACGTAATTGGCCATCGCCAGGTGCTGCCAGCGCGCTGCAAGAAAGACGCGCGGCATCTTTAGATCAAGTAAACGGATTGAGCGTGTTCACGCCTGATCGCTTGAAATCGGCGACGTTGCGCGTGACGACCGTTAGATTGTGCTCAAGGCCCGTTGCCGCGATCAACCCATCCTCGGTTGGCAACGGCTGCATTGGGGACAGGCGGCCCCACTTGTCGGCAATGGCCGAAGTGATGGGCAGAATCCGCTCGCCATAATAGGTTTCTAGGCCTGTCAGCCATGACTCATACACATTTGCCGTCCTCAGGTCCTTTTGGCGAAGCAGCTCGATGCCTCTTCGAATTTCTCCCACGGTGAGGACACTGAGGTAAAGCTCATTGGGCAGAATGCTCTCCATCCACGCAGTGACGCCCGTATTGCACCTAGACTGCTTCCGATGTTCGGACACCACGCATGTATCGACTAGATAGGGCATTAGAGCGAAACCTCGCGGGGAAGGCTCTTATTGCGCGGGAAATCGATGTCGTCGCTTGGAGGGATGCTCCTGATATATTCGATAATATTTCGCTGAGGGCTGTGTTTGTCGCCTAGCAATGCCGACCTCAGAACCCGTCGGTGTGCCTCCTCGACGGATATGCCCTGAGCGGCCGCACTACTCCGGAGCTTTTTGACGACGGCGCTTTCGATATCTCGGACCAGTAGTTGCGGCATGGTTTCATGCTGATATCAATGATATCACATGTCAAGAAATTTCTCGTATTCGATAGGACAATATATTGGCGTCTCACGCGCTGATCCGAATGTTCGTTTAGCAGTGAAACCACTGCCGTGTTTAGCACCGAGATTCTTTGTTCGCGGGAAATGTTTAGCACTCTTTGGTGTGTGCTAAACGAGAGTGTGGTCCACCATTTCGGGCTTTGGCTGCGAGCCAATGGATCTTGATTTCGCCCTCAAGCGACTTGAATTCCAGGTCACGGCTGTCCAGAGAGGTTGAGACGGTGTTTGGCGATGGCCACCAGGAGATACGCGCAGACCGCCGACCAGACCTGGACGCGCACGCCGTTGGCCGAGGTGCTGTAGAAGCCGCGCAGCCGCAGGTGCTGCTTGATCCAGCGGAAAAACAGCTCGATCGCCCAGCGGCGGCGGAAAATCTGGGCGACGATCAGGGCGTCCAGCTCGAACTGGTTGGTCAGGAAGACCAGGAACTTGCCGGTCGCCGGATCCGCGTAGCTGATTCGGCGCAGCTTGTCCGGATAGTCCCGCCGGCCAATGTACGAGTTGAGCTTGATGGTTTGGTCGCAACGCAGGCCGGATTGCTCTTCGGCGGCTTGGAGCGGACGGCTCGCGGCCACGTAAAAGCGCGTATTCGATTTGAGGCGGGTGACGAAGAACGCGCCGGCTTGGTGCAGGCGGTGGAGACGGGCAAAGTCCAAGAAGCCACGATCCATCACGTAATAGCTGCCGGGATACACCGGGATCTCGTCCAGGGAGGCGACTTCGTGCCGCTTCCCCTCGTGCAGACTGGCGGAGGCCGGGATGTCGTTCCGCAGATCGAGCAGGACACTGAGCTTCACAGAGGCCAACGAACTCTTCCAGCGAGCCCAGGGGAACAGGGCCATGCTCAGTTCGATCACCGTTGCGTCCAAGGCGAACAGGTCGGCCTCCAGGCCCAGCGTCGGCGGCGTCCGCGTAGAGCCTCTGCGCCCGCCGCATCAGCACTGCGCCAATCTCTGCGAACACACGTCAGTCCCGATGATCGTTGGCGTAGGCCAGGTTCGTTCGCGTAACCCGGCCCCGAAACCCCATGCGGTAGGCGACCGCCGGTCTGGCGCTCAGGCAGGTCTCGATTCCTCGGAGGCTCTCCCGGTAGGTCAGCTGAGCGAAAACCATCGCAGCGAAGTGATCGTAAGCTCGAAACGACCGCGACGCTCTGCCCATCGGGAATCGCTGTGTCGCTCGCAGCAATTCGTTCGGATCCACACCAGCCATGATCTGAGCAAAGACAGTCGGCGTGTTGTGCATGCGCCTCCCAGAAAAGCGCAGCACGGGTTACCCGAGTCCAGATCGAAGACACCATTGGCGCTTTGTAACTCATCGCTTATTAGATTCTTCCATCACTACGAACCTTCCTTAACTGGACAGCCGTGATTCCAGGTCTACAGTCACGAGTTCGGCTTTCTTCTCCGCCGCGAAGGCGTCCGCAAGGCGTATGCGGTGGCTCGCCTGGTAGACGGCGGCTTGGCGCGCCAACTTCAGGACGTCGCCAGGAGCGACGGCAAAAAGGCTATTGAGATCGCCGAACTAATGATCTTTCTGTAATAACAGAAACAATGAAATTAACCCCAATCATGAGCAAATACATCCTCCATTGGGGGGAAATGGGGACGAAGTGGGGAATCAACCGCTCCGTGGCCCAGATCCATGCCTTGCTCTATATCTGCGCGCGCCCGCTTTCCGCGGAGGAGATTGCCGAACTCCTGTCAATCGCCCGCTCCAACGTGAGCACGGGCATCAAGGAGTTGCAGGGCTGGGGAATCATCAAAGTCACCCACACATTGGGCGACCGGCGGGACCATTTCGAGGCCATCTCTGACGTCTGGGAAACCTTTCGACTAATCCTGATAGAGAGGAAGCGCAGGGAAGCCGATCCCACCCTGCACCTCCTGCGCGAGTGCGCCGAAGAGGCCGCGGCGCAGGCCAAGCCCTCGGGAGACGATGCCCAAACAAAGAAACGACTGGATGAGATGCTTGAGTTCTTCGAAATCGCGAACTCATGGGGCGAGCGAACCGGTGGTTTTTCCCCCAAGACCCTGAAGCGATTCGCACGGATGGGTGATGCCATCTTCAAGCTGGCTGGAAGTGAGTGAATATTTGACTGAGTTCACGGCCACGTGCGGACCATCGACATCGGTAGGAGTATGAAGCGTCTTCTTATTTTATTGCTGCTATTCATCTCGCCGGTCCTTGCGGCGTCGCTTGAAGAGAAGTTCGCCCCTGCGATCGTGGACCAGGCCGTGAGCGCGGTGGTCTACCCCAAGGATGCGCAATGTCCGCCGCCGAAGCTAATTTATGCGCCATCAGTAGTGTACCCGTTTGAAGCACGTTCTGGTGCTCCGGGAAATGTAGCATTATACGTAAGGATCAACGAATTTGGGTACCCTATCAGGATCGGCGTCGCGCATTCCTCATTGGCTCTGTTTGAACGAAATGCCGTCGCGAACGCTATGCAGGCGAGATGGGAGCCGGGCCCAAAGGTATTACGTTCGCGAAACGCTTGGTTTGAATACTCCATTGTATTCAGACGATACGATTGAACGCTCTTTTTGGTCACGATCCATGCCAAGATATCGTTTGGTTGCCTCGCCTGCGTCAGGATTATCTTTAGCTAGCCCAGAGGCGGATCAGGTATTCCTAATAAAATTAGTTTATCACGTTGCTGATAAAAACGGGGAGGCCTTAGTGGCTCCTGGCTGAACTGGGCCCTCTGGGCGCACCATTCGCGCTCTAAGCCCATCGAGCGGCAAGACCGATGGAGATCGTCGAAGCGAGGCCCCAGGATGCGCAGGCGCTGACGGATATCGCCTTTGCGGCCAAAAGCCACTGGGGCTACCCCGCCGAATGGGTCCGGTCGTGGGAGCGTGTGCTCACGGTAACGCCTGACTACGTTCTCTCCCATCCGACTTTCATGGCCGTGGACGACGGGCAGATCGTGGGATTCTGCGCGCTCCAATTCCAAAGTGGCGAAGCGGGCCTCGATCATATGTGGGTTCTGCCCCGCATGATCGGCGGAGGGGTTGGCAGGGCGCTCTTTGCACGTGCCGAAGACCATGCCCGACGGAGCGGCTCCCTACTGCTGAAGATTGTGAGCGACCCGAACTCCGAAGGCTTTTACCACCGCATGGGTGCCACGACCACGGGCCGCGAATGGGCACACATGGACGGCCAAGAGCGCTATTTGCCGATCCTTGAGAAGCCGCTTTGACAAGAGGGCGTCATCCAATCCCGAGACTGCAGGGCTGGAATGATCGGTTGCGACGCCCGCAGTCACTCTTCAATTATTGCGGAATTAAATGAAGATCTCCGCCCCCCAGGCAAAACTCGCCGGCTGTGTGTGGGTGGCGCGCATCATGGACAGGGCCCGCGCGCTCAGGGCCGGGACGCTTCCCGGCCCCTACGCCGCGCGGTTCTGCAAGCCGGACTCGGTGGACGGCCTTTTCCTTGCGCACTTTTCGCTCACGAAGGAGCAGGTCCTGGGCGCGGCGGACCAGGGCGACGCCGGCGTGAGGCGGTGGTTCAAGGGCCTGCCTGGCGTCAACCCGCGGTCGATCCGCGACTGGAACCGCATTGCCGTCAACCTGGGGCGCCCCGGCTTTCCCATGGCTGATCGGCTTCAGGGGGCCCTGGAGGGCAAGTACCGGCGGGCGGCGGCCACCAGGCCGCGGACGATCTTTCAGATGCTGAACGCGGATGAGAAGTCCCGCTAGCACCGGGGCCAGCTGCGGCAGTCCGCCACGGCGGCGGCTTTCCACCTTCGGCGCCTGGGCCGTCCTCGTGCTCCTGGCGGCCGGCGCAGGGGTGACGTCGGCCGAGCCCGTGGCGACCGCCAAGATCGCCGAATGGGCCGCCTCCAATAGGGGAGGGCGCGCAGACTACCTCGAGGTCTCGCATGGGCGGAAGCTCGACATCAACACCCTGGTCGTCCCCGGGAAAGTCACGATCGTCGACTTTTCGAGCGACTACTGCGCGCCCTGCGTCGGCCTGGCGATGTTCCTCATCCAGGCGGGCAAGAGCCACCCGGCTCGCTACGCCATACGCCGCGTCGATATCAACCGCCCGGGGTTTGTCGGGATCGACTACCAGTCGCCGGTCGCGAGGCAATACGGCATAAAGGGCCTGCCCTTCATCGTGATCTTCGACGCCGGAAGGCGAATTGCCGAGGGCGACGCCGCCCACAAGTGGCTCGTCGACGACCTGAGGAAGCTCGAGCCGCCGGACGGCGCCCCCGTCCAGGCTACGGACGGCGGCGCGCCGCGATAAGCTGCCGCGTTTTGCACGACGCTGCCGTTCAAAATTAAAATTTGAACCGGCGCGCCGCGGGCCCTGTCCCACCGCCCATCCGTTGAGCGCACTGGCCGAAGCCCGCCGCCCGCTTGAGCCGCCTTGGACCGAGGTTGCGCGGCTTTGCCGTGAGATGTCCCTCCTCCGTGCGGAGGGGCGCCTCGCCGACGCGCTCCGCCTCTCGCGGGGGGACTATCCCGAGGCCGTGGGCCGCGCCCGGGCCTCTATGCCCAGCGAATACGAGGCGGACGCCATGCTGAAGGCGGTCGAGGAGGCCGAGGCCGCCCGCCTCGCGGACGCGGAGGCGCTGTGCGGCTACCTGGCGCCGGTCCTCATCCGGCGCCTGGGCTCGGCTGCGGCGCCCGCGCCTCTCCCTGCCGCCCCGAGGCGAGTGCCGGGTGCGCAGCCCGGCGGGGAAAAGGGCATCGCCGACTTCATCGACGACATGCTGGAGCAGCAGCGTGGCGGCGGATCATAGGACCTTCCAGAGACCGCAATCCAAACCACCATGACAACAGCCACACTCGAAAAGCCCTCGGCCGCGCAGGCCGCACAGACCCTCACGCCGGCGCCCGCCGCCCGCCCCGCCCTCGCCAAGTCATCCGTCCTCCTGGTCGGCCTCGACCTCGGCACCAACAAGTCCTGCGTCCTCGCCGGTCCCTCGGGATCCACCGACATCACCGTCAGCAAGGTGGTGCCGTCCGTCGTCGGCTACGTGAAGGACGGCATCGTCGACGGCATCATCACCAACAACGCGAAGATCCTCTACGGCCAGGACGCGCTGGAGCAGATGCTCCACGTTGACCTCGTGGCCCCGTTGGAATCCGGAATCGTCGCACGGCCGGAGGCCGCCCGCGACTTCATGCTCCACCTCCGGAACCTGGCCGACCCTTCGGGCAAGGCCGAGATCCGCGCCGTCGTCGGCGTGCCGGCCAACGCCGGCGAGCCGGCGCGCGAAAGCATCCGCCGGGCGGCCCAGGGCGTCTTCTCGCGGGTCCTCCTCATCCCCGAGCCGTTCCTCGCGGCGCTCGGGTACCGGGACGACTCCCGCGTCAAGCAGCCGGGCTACGTTGATCCCGTGGTCAATTCCCTCTTCATCGACATCGGCGGGGGCACGAGCGACCTCTGCCTCGTCCAGGGGTACTTCCCGACCCGCGACGACCAGATCAGCATCGCATTCGCGGGCGACGCCATCGACGAGCTGCTCTACGACGAGCTAAACCGGACCTATCCCAACAACGGCCTGTCCCGGATCACGGTGCGCGAGATCAAGGAGAAGCACGCCTACGTGGGGCCGAGCCGCAAGCCGATGGACGTGAAGGTCGTGATCGGGGGGAAAAGCCGCACCCTCGAGCTCGGCGACGCGGTCGGCAACGCCTGCAACGCCCTCATCGAGCGGATCTACCCGGCGCTGACGACCCTCATCGGGTCGGCCTCCTCGGACTCCGTCGTGACCCTGCTCCAGAACGTCATCGTCACCGGCGGCGGCTCACAGATCCGGGGGATAGACACGCTGCTCCAGAAGAAGCTCGCGGACGACGGCTACGAGAGCCCCAAGGTCCGGCTGGCGGGCCAGGATTTCCAGAGGTATGTTGCCATCGGCGCCCTGAAGGCGGCCCGCGCCGCCCGGGAAAACCAGTGGCAGGTGCTGCTCTCCTGACGGGCAGCGGGGGCCGGGTCGGCGCCGCTAGGCGCCGACCCGTATCGGCAGCACGACGAACGGCATGTTCGAGAGGAAAAACCTCCTCTGGAGCGTGGCCACGGTGTGGTTGTGCAGCCACCGGGTGAGGTTCGTCTCGTTGGTGAAGAGGAGCTGGCCGGCGAAGAAGATCTGGTTCGGGAACTCGGTGGAGGCCTCGCGCGCCAGCTTCATCACCTCGCCCGTGATGTCGTAGCCGACGCTCGTGAAGGACTTTGAGCCGAACCCGCGGGCCTGGGCGAACTGGACGTAGCGGGCCGCCTCGCCCTCGGTGTGGGCCCGCAGCTGGTCGATCTCGGCGGCCCCCTTGAAGTTGCCGGCGTCGACGGAGCCCACCTGCACGAAGACGAGGTTGCGGAACGTGTTCCCGAAGATGCGGGGGACGTTGAGGATCGTGTGGAGCCCGAGGCCATTGAACCCGTTGACGAGGATGACGGCCGTGCGTGCCTTCGGGTCGGCCGGCGCCGGCGAGGCCGGCACCCGCTTCGCCTCGGCCTCCGCGGCGTCGAGGATCGCGTCCAGGCGCCCCAGCTGGGCCCGGACGCCGTTGTAGTGGCGCTTCACGGCATACGCCGCGAGGACGAGGAGCGCCGTGATGGCCAGGGTCGCCCAGCCGCCCTCGAAGAACTTGACCGCGGTCAGGGAGACGAGGATCGACGCTGTCAGGATGAGGCCGAAGCCGTTGATCAGCAGCTTGTGCAGCCAGCCTGGCCCGGAGCCGCGCTCCTGCCACCAGTGCCTCACCATCCCGGCCTGCGAGAGCGAGAACGTGATGAAGACGTTGATGGAGTAGAAGATGACGAGGAGGTCCACCGAGCCATGAGTCGCCCACATCATGGCGAAGCCCGCCAGGCCCATGAGGAGCACCCCGTTGCGCGTCACGAGGCGCTCGGAGAGGTTCGCGAACTGCGCCGGGAACCACCGGTCGAGGGCCATGTTGGCGAGGACCCGCGGCCCGTCGAGGAAGCCGGTCTGCGCCGCTATGATGAGGAGCGCGGCCTCGGAGAGCAGCGTCACGAAGATGAAGCCGGCGGCGCTCCCGTGGCCCCATCCCGTGGTCATGCGCTCGAAGAGGACCGCGTTCAGCGTCTTGTCCGGGCTGATCTCGACGTTGTACAGCTGGTAGGCGAGGAGGAGCCCCGCGACCGTGACGGCGAGGGAGATGCCCATGTAGACCATGGTGCGCCGCCCGGTCTTCACCCGTGGCTCCCGGAGGATCGGCAGGCCGTTGCTCACGGCCTCGATGCCCGTGTACGTGCCGGCTCCCATGCTGTAGCTCCTCAGGAGGAGCGCCATGAGCCCGAAGGTGCCCACGCTGGCCGAGACGGAGCGGATGTCGTGGGCGGTCGCGGCCGGGATGGCCGCCAGGCCGTGGCCATGGCTCGCCAGGGCATAGATGATCGCGAAGGCGTGGGTGAGGACGAAGACGGCGAAGATCGGGACCCAGATGAGGACCGACTCCTTGACGCCCCGCATGTTGATGAGCGTCAGGCCGACGACGCAGGCCATCTCGAAGAAGAGCTTCGCCGTGAACCCCATGACCGGGAACTGCTCCACGGCCGCGGGGAAGAGGCTGAACAGGGCGTCGGCGCCGCTCGCCACGGAGATCGTCACAGTGAGCACGTAGTCGATGAGGAGCGCGCAGCCCGAGACGACGCCGGCCCCGGGCGAGAGGAGCTTGCTCGCCACCAGGTAGCCGCCGCCGCCCGTCGGGAAGAGGGAGATGATCTGGGAATAGCTGGCGCAGATGGCGACGATCGTGACCACGCAGCCCAGGGCCACGAAGAGGGAGAGGTGGGTGGCGCCGCCCAGGGCCTTGTAGGTCTCCTCCGGGCCGTAGCACGACGACGACAGGCCGTCGGCCCCCAGGCCCACCCACGCGAACACCGCGATGAGGGAGAGGCTGTGGAAAAGGTTTCGGTCGGAGAGCGATTTCTCGCGGCCGAAGAGGAGCGACTTGAGCGACATGGCTGGACCCTTGGGCCCTGGGGGACCCGCCGGACGGGGCGGGACGATGCCGAGCGGCGCCTGCCCGGCAAGAAAGCTATATATCGCGCATGCGTAAGGACCTGCGCCATGCGGCCTACCGAGGAAAAGTTAATGTTTCTTAGCGGCGGGCGGCGGGGGTCCGTTTGGACGGGCATGCGTGCGGGCAACGTCCCCGCTTGAAAAAAATCCGGCGGGGTGTGATTGGGACGGGGTGAGGCCCCTCTTCCTTGCCCTCGGTGCCATGCTTGCGGCGGGAGGCCTTTGCGCGGCTCCCGACGCCTGGCAGCCCTCGCCCGGCCACACGCAGGTGCCGATATGGCCCGGGGCGGCGCCTGACCCGCTGCCCGTCGCCGGCCCGGAGACCGCGACAACGACGGGAAAGGCGGCGCTGGTTGCCGGCAGGCCGATCGTCCTGGTGGGCCTCGTCTCGAGGCCCACAATGACGGTCTATTCGCCGAAGGGGAACAACACGGGCGTTGCCGTCGTCGTGTTCCCCGGCGGGGGCTACTGGGAACTGGCCATGGACCTTGAGGGGACGGAGGTCTGCGACTGGCTGACGTCAAGGGGGGTCACCTGCGTGCTGCTCAAATACCGCGTGCCGGGAGGGTCGGGGAAGTACACGGACTCGGCGCCGAAGTCGGGGCCGTACCCGAGGGCGCCACAGGCGCTTGAGGATGCGCAGAGGACGCTCGGGCTGGTCCGGTTCCACGCCGCGCAGTGGCACATCGACCCGCACAAGATCGGGGTCCTGGGATTTTCGGCGGGCGGGCACCTTGCGGCCGCGATGAGCATCCATTTCGGGCGGCGCCTCTACCCGCCTGTCGACGCGGCCGACAAGGAGAGCTGCCGCCCGGACTTTGCCGTGGCCCTCTACCCGGGGCACCTGGCGAATTACGAGAAGCCTTCCGAGTTGAACGCGGACATACGCGTCACCCGCGAGGCGCCGCCCACGTTCCTGCTGCAGAACGAGGACGACCCGGTGGACGACGTGGCGAATTCCCTGGATTACTACGCCGCCCTGAGGAAGGCGGGGGTGCCCGTGGAGATGCACCTCTATGCGGAGGGTGGCCACGGGTTCGGGCTGCGGCAGACGGGCCTCCCTGTGACGGCGTGGCCCCGGTTGGTGGAGACCTGGCTCAGGACGATAGGAATGACTCCAGACTGAGCCGGCGCCCGCCGGGCCCCCCGCTTGACAGGCCGGGCGCCCGCCCCCGAAACTGCCCCCCGACCATGGAGGCCGCCCTCGACCAGCCGGTGCTCGTCCTCAACCGCCTCTGGCAGGCGGTGAATGTCATCGGGGCGCGCAGGGCCTTTGGGCTTCTCTCCCGGGGCCATGCCCACGTCGTCCACCAGGAGGAGGACGATTTCCGCATGTTCTCCATGATGGACTGGATCGACTTCTCGGCGGACAACCCCCCCATTGCCGAGATGGAGGCCGTCCGCACGCCGACGCGGACCATCCGGCTGCCGCGCGTCATCCTCCTCACCTTCTTCGACAAGCTTCCCTGCAAGGAGCTGAAGCTCACGCGCAACAACGTCTTCGAGCGCGACAAGAACTCCTGCCAGTACTGCTCGAAGGCCCTCCCACGCGAGGAGCTGAACCTGGACCACGTGATCCCGCGCGACTACGGCGGGAAGACCACTTGGGAGAACATCGTCTGCTCCTGCATCCGCTGCAACACGCGCAAGGCGAACCGCCTGCCGCACGAGGCGGGCATGCGCCTCATCCGCAAGCCCTCGCGGCCGAAGTGGCGCCCGGTCATCTCCATGGTGCTCGGCAACCAGAACCGTGAGATCTGGAAGGACTTCCTCGACGTGGCCTACTGGAACGTCGAGCTGGAGGAGTAGGCCTATCCCCGCGCGAGCGGGATCGTGACGCGGATCGTCGTCCCGCCCGGGCCGGAGGTGACGAGCTGGATGTCGCCGTGGTGCCCCAAGAGGACGCGCTTGGCGATCGCCAGGCCGAGGCCCGTGCCGTCGGGCCTGCCCGTCAGGAAAGAGTCGAAGATGCGGCCGCGTATGGCGTCGGGGATGCCGGTGCCGGTGTCCGAGACGTCGATGACGGCCTCGCCGCCCCCCTCGCGCGGGCCCTGGCCGACGCGGATCGTGATGACGCCGCCCTCCGGCATGGCCTGCATGGAATTGATGAGGAGGTTGAGGAGCACCTGCTGCAGCTGGCCCTTGTGGCCCTCGACGACGAGGGGCTGCTGCGGCGCCTCGAGGACGACGCGGATGTTGCTCTGGGCGAGCTTCAGGCGGACGAGGAGGAGCGTGTCCCCGATGATGTCGCCCACCTGGTGGCGCGCATGCAGGCTGGACGGCGCCTTCGCGAACGAGAGGACCCGCGTCACGATGGATTCCAGCTGGTCGAGCTTTTCGTCGATGACCCGCATGTCCGTCCGGCGCGGGTCGCCCTCCCTGAAGTCGAAGCCGAGGCTGCCGTGGAGGAGCTTCAGGACCGTGAGCGGGTTCCTGATCTCGTGGGCGATCTCCGCGGCGAGGAGGCCCAGCATGGTGAGCCGCTCGTTCTTCCTCAGCGACTCCTCGCTCATGAACACCCGGGAATACAGCCGGGAATTCTGCAGGGCCACGGCCCCCAGGCTCGCCAGCGCGCTGCACAGGCGCTTCTCGTCGTTGTCGAAGACCCGGACCCTGTCCGTGAAGATGACGAGGACGCCGAGGACCTCGCCCTCGAAGAGCATCGGGGCCGCGATGACCGAGCGCAACGCGGGGTCCTGCGGCAGGTCCGCCAGGTCGAAGTACTCCGGCTTCTGGATGTCGACGAAGGAGACGGGCTTCTTCGTGCGCACGGCCGAGGCCGACAGGCACGAGCCGAGCGGGAGGTCGCCCTCGGGCATGAGGGAGCCAGGCTCCCCTCGGAACGACATGAGCCTCAGCGCCTCGGACTCGGCGTCGAAGAGGAAGAACGCGCAGGCCTTCGCCTGCGTCATGGCCGTGGCGTCGCGGGTCAGGGTCTCGAAGAGCTCGCGCTGCTCCAGCTTGCCGACGAGCGCCTGGCCGGTCGCGATTAGGGTCTCCAGTTGCCGCGCCTTGCCGCGCAGGTGCTCCAGCTCCCAGAGGCGCCGCAGGACCGGCGAGGCGGCCTCCGCGATGGCCACGAGGACCGCGAGGTCGGCCTCGCCCCAGGCGCCCGCGGCGTCGCGGTCGAGCGCGATGACGCCATGGGCCTGGCCGTCGGGGGTCATGAGGGGGGCCGCCAGCTCGCAGCGCGCCTCGCGGCGCATGGGCCGGCTCCGCGGGTCGGCATGGGTGTCCGGCACCAGGGCCGGCTTCATGTGCCAGGCCGCCCACCCCGCGGTGCCGTGGCCGGGCGCAATGGAGGCGTCGTCCCCCGCGCCTAGGCCGAGGGAGGCCTCGACCTCCAGGCGGCCGGACTCGGGGTTCTTGAAGGCCACGAGCCCGGAGTCGGCCCGCAGCGCCCCAGCGGCGACGGAAAGGATGCGCGCCGTCGCGGCCTTCGGGCCGTCCGTGCCGGACGCCAGCCCCGCCACCGCGTGGAGCGCCCGAAGTTCCTCCTCGTCCGTCATGCCACAAGTCGTGCAGGCGTCCCCGTCCGCCCGCAAGGGATAAGGGGGCCTATGCGCCCTCCGCCGCCGGCACGAGGGCGGGGGTGATCACCTCGGTCAGCGCCGTCCGCAGGCGCGGCAGCCGCTCCGGGTCCTCCACCGCCTCGTGGTTCGCGCTCTCGATGTAGAACGTGTCGATGGCGACGCCGCGCTCGGTGCCGATCCGGGCGAACGTGATGTCGAAGCCATGGTCCGAGATCGACTTGGCGAGGCGGTACAGGAGCCCGATCTGGTCCCGCGCCTGGACCTCGACGATCGTCCTCTGCATCGAGATCTCGTGGTAGACGTCTACCGTCGGGGGGAAGGAGCTCTGGAGCGCCTCGCCGCCCTTCGCGTAGAGGTAGCGGGTGGCGGCGATCTTCTTCGCCTGGGAGACGATCTCGGGGTAGAGGTCCGTGTTGGCCACGAGCGCGGCCTCGATCGTCCTGGCGAAGGTCTCCTGCGCCGCCGCGTTCTGGACGACCCCGCGGCCGGGCTCGACGACGTAGAAGGTGTCGATCGCGATGTGGTCCGTCCTCGAGATGACCTTGGAGCCGAGGATGTTGAGGCCCGCCACGCTGAACGCGCCCGCCAGCTTGTAGAAGAGGCCGGCCCGGTCCCAGGTGACGACGTTCACCACCGTCAGCGAGCGGTTGAGGTCGTCCTTCCAGTCGAGCACGGGCCGCAGCGAGCCGACCGAGTCCGTGTCGTTGATCGACTTCAGCAGCCGGTTCACCATCTGGATGTGGAGCGTGATCTCGCTCGCGTCCGTGAGGATGAAGTATCGGTCGGGCAGCAGGCTGAAGTGCGCCGCGATCTCGTCGTTGCTGATCCCCGGGATCCGTCTGGCGATGAGTTCCTGTTCGGTCATGAGTCGTTTTTCCTGGAAGTTGGCGTCGACGGCGGCGCCGAGCCTCAGCCGCTCCAGGGTGTTGCGGTAGAGCGTGGTGTGCAGGGTGTCCTTGTAGCTGTTCCAGAGGTCGGAGGAGGTCCCCCGCGCGTCGCAGAAGGTGTGCACGTAAAGGCAGCGCAGGCGCTCGGGCTCGCCAACGAGTTCGGCAAAACTGGCTGATGTCCTGGGGTCATCGACATCCCGCTTCTGCCAGAATCGTGCCATCGCGAGATGATTCTTTATGACGAAGGTGACGAGGTCCCTGCCGCGGGGCGACACCCCCAGGCGGCCGAGGATGGGCTCGGCCAGGCGGACCCCGGACTCGGAATGGTTCTTTATCCCCACGGCCTTGCCGATGTCGTGGAGGAGGAGGGTCAGGTAGACGAGGGCGGGGTCCTCCACCTCGTGGAGGACGTCGCGGTACTTCCTCATCATCGGGTCCGCCTCCGTGTAGATGAGGTCCAGCTCCCTTATCGCGTTAAGCGTATGGATATCAGCCGTATACCTATGGTAATACTCGTGCTGGACGAGGCAGGTGAGGGCGTCGAACTCCGGGATGTAGCCCCCCAGGATGCCCAGCTCGTGCATCCGGGAGAGGGCCGGGTGCACGGCGCCCGGCTCCGACAGGATGGCCCGGAAGGCCATGCCGGCGTCGGGCGAGTCGGTGATCCCCTGCATGAGGGGGACCGAGGCCTTGATGAGCTGCGCCAGGTGGAAGTCCGGCACGCAGTCGAGCTGCTGGCAGTGCCGGAAGACCCGGAGGAGCCGCACCGGGTCATCGTTGAAGATGCCGGGCGACTCGGCGGCCAGCTCATGGCCCCGGACGATGAGCCCGTCCACCCGACGCGCGCGCCTCAGGCGCGCGATCTTGAGCGTTTCGCGGAGCGGCACCTTGGCCCCGCTTGACGTGCGGCCGATCGTGAGCGCCAGGCGGCTCTCGACGTTCTTCGAGGTCTGGAAGATGGCCTGCGCGCAGCGGTAGTAGTCCTGCATGAACCACTCGACGCGCGCTAGGAGAGCCTCCTGGACGTAGCCCAGGTTGAGGGCGACCCTCGGCTGGGCGTCGAGGCTGAGGACATCGGTCGGCCGCGGGCTCTCGAAGTGGAGCTCGTTGCGCACCCGCAGCAGGAAGTCGTGCGCCCGCATGAATTCCGCGAGCTCCGCCTGCGGGACGTGGCCCTCGGCCGCGAGCTCCGCCGGGCCCCGCGTCCCCAGCTTCACCTGGGCCATCCAGAGGGTGTTCTGGTAGTCCCGCAGGCCGCCGACGCCGTTCTTTATGTCGGGCTCCTGGTTGAAGATCGTGTTGCCGTACTTCGCCCTCCTGGAGGCCTGGTCCTCGAGCCGCGCGAGGATGTAGCCCTTCGGGTCGTCCGTCGTGTAGAAGGCCCGGTAGGCCTGGGCGAACGAGTCATAGAGCGCGGCGGAACCGGCGACGTAGCGCGCCTCGAGCAGCGCCGTCATGGTCTGGATCTCCTTCTTCGCCTGCTCGAAGACCTCCTCCACCTTCCGGGTCGAATGGCCGACCTTGAGGCCGCAGTCCCAGAGGGGGTAGAGGATCTCCTGCGTCAGGTGCGCCTGGAACGGCTCGACGACGGCCGGCTTCGACTTGGTGGGATAGAGGAACATGATGTCGACGTCGCTCCAGGGGGCCAGCTCGGCCCGGCCGTAGCCCCCCAGGGCCACGAGGGAGACGGCGGCCGGCGCGGCGCCCCGGGTCGCCGCGTACCGCGTCACCGCATGGTCGAAGAGGCGGGTCACCAGGGTGTCGATGATGGCCGAGCGGCCGCCCACCACCTCGGTCCCCGAGGCCCCCTCGTCGTGGCGGGCCTTCAGGTCCGCCGTCGCTGCCCTGAGGAACGCCTTGCACGCGGCGATCCGGTCCCCCCCGGGGGCGTCCGGGGGGAAGGGAAGGTGGTCTCCGGCAAGCTCGTCCAGGGTCCTAGGCATGGCCAGGCCGCGAATCTGGCCCCCCCGCGCGCCGATTCAACACCGTATGGCGCCCGCGGGCTTGCATGGCCCGCTGGCCGGGCGTTTGATTCACTCTCTTCATGCCCGAGATCACAAAGAGTTATGAGCCGCGCGAGGTGGAGAGAAAGTGGTACGCGGCGTGGCTGGCGTCCGGGGCCTTTGCGGGCCGGCCGGCGCGGGGCAGGCAGGGGTATTCCATCGTGATGCCACCCCCCAACGTGACGGGCGTCCTCACGATGGGGCACGTGCTCAACAACACGATCCAGGACATCCTGGTGCGCCGGGCGCGCCTTGAGGGCTATTCGACGGTGTGGATCCCCGGCCTCGACCACGCGGGCATCGCGACCCAGACCGTCGTCGAGAGGGAGCTGCGCAAGCAGAAGAAGACCCGGCACGACCTGGGCCGCGAGGCCTTCCTCGAGCGGGTCTGGGCGTGGCGCAAGGAGAAGGGCGGCGTCATCCTCGAGCAGCTGCGGCGCCTCGGCGCGTCCTGCGACTGGGACCGCACCCAGTTCACGATGGACCCCGAGTACTCCTCGGCCGTCCTCGGCGTCTTTGCCGACCTCTTCAACAAGGGGCGCATCTACCGGGGGAAGAGGATGGTCAACTGGTGCCCGGCGTCCCTCACGGCCCTCTCGGACGAGGAGGTCATCATGAAGCCGGTGAACGGCACCCTCTACAAGGTCCGCTACGAGGTCGTGGATTCCCCCGGGCAGTTCATCCAGGTGGCGACCACGCGCCCCGAGACCATCCCGGGCGACGTGGCCCTCGCGGTCCACCCGGACGACCCGAGGTACGCCGGCCTCGTCGGCCGCAAGGTCTGGCGCCCCCTCGTCCGCACGGAGATCCCGGTCGTCGCCGACAAGGCGGTCGACCCGGCGTTCGGCTCGGGCGCCCTCAAGATCACGCCGGCGCACGACAAGGTGGACTACGAGGTGGGCCTGCGGCACGGGCTCCCCGTCGTCGAGGTCCTCGAGGCCGACGGCACCATGAACCTCCTTGCGGGCCCGGGGCTCGCGCGGATGGAGCGCTTTGCCGCAAGGAAGAAGGCGGCCGAGCTCCTCAAGGCCTCGGGCGCCCTCGTGGGGGAGGAGGCCTACCAGAACAATGTCGGCTATTCCGAGCGGGCGGACGTCCCCATCGAGCCGCGGCTCACCTGGCAGTGGTGGCTGCGCTACCCGAAGGTCGAGGAGGCCAAGGCCGTCGTCCAGTCGGGCCAGATCCGCTTCCACCCCGAGCGCTGGGCCAAGGTCTACCTGCACTGGCTTGAGAACATCCAGGACTGGTGCATCAGCCGCCAGCTCTGGTGGGGCCACAGGATCCCTGTCTGGTACAGGAAGGGGGTCGACCGGGACTCGCTCACCGAGGCGGACCTGCGGGACCCGCAGAAGGTGCATGTCTCGGCGGCGGGCCCGTCCGACCCCGAGGACTGGGTGCAGGAGGACGACGTCCTCGACACCTGGGCCTCGTCCTGGCTCTGGCCGCTGACGACCCTCGGCTGGCCGGACGCCGCGCGGATGAAGGAGGCGGGCTTCGACTACTTCTACCCCACGAGCACCCTCGTCACCGGCCCGGACATCATCTTCTTCTGGGTGGCGCGCATGATCATGGCCGGCCTCGAGCTCTCGAGGCCCGGCGAGGGCGTCGACCGGCGCTTGCCCTTCCGCGACGTCTTCTTCACCGGCATCATCCGCGACGCCCAGGGCCGCAAGATGTCGAAGTCCCTCGGTAATTCCCCGGACCCGCTGGACCTCATGGACCGCTACGGGGCGGACGGCCTGCGCTTCGGCATCGTGTCCATCGCCCCCCAGGGCCAGGACATCCGCTTCCAGGAGGACCGGATCGAGCAGGGCAAGAACTTCTGCAACAAGCTCTGGAACGCCTGCCGCTTCCGCCAGATGAGCGGCCCGGCGGGAGACAACGGCTCGCCCCACGCGATCATGTCGCGGATCGACGCCGCGAAGTTCGACGCCGACGACCACGCGATCCTCGACCGGCTGCTCTTCGCCACCCGCGAGGTCGACCGCTACTTCGCCCAGTTCGAGTTCAGCGCGGCCGCCCAGGCCCTCTACAGCTTTTTCTGGAACGACTTCTGCGACTGGTACGTCGAGGTCTCGAAGGCGAAGCTCCAGGCCGAGGAGACGAAGGCGACGTGCCTGGCCATCCAGGACCTCGTCCTTCGCCAGACCCTCCTCCTCCTCCACCCGTTCATCCCCTTCATCACCGAGGAGCTCTGGTCGCTCCTGGGCTACGACGGGGGCCGCGCCTCCATCATGGACGGCACCCTCGACAACGCGTCGCGCTGCGCGACGGACCTGGGGATCCTGGGCGCCAAGCCCGACCAGGCCCTTGCCGCGACGGTGGAGCGCATGAAGTCCTTCATCTCCCAGGCCCGCGCCCTCAAGGCCGAGAACGGCCAGGCCGGCCGCAGGGATTCCGGGTTCGTCCTCATCGCGCCCGACCGCGACTGGCAGGTCGTCGAGTCCAACATGGCCAAGCTGGCCCGGATGGCCGGCGCCTCCCAGATCGTCCGCGCCGAGAAGGCGGCGGGCCCCGCCGTCGTGACCGCGTTCGGCACCCTCCACCTGGACACGTCCGGGACGGCGGACCCCGCGACCGAGCGCGCGCGCCTTGCGAAGGAGCTGGAGGCGATTTCAAGGCACATCGCCTCCTCGAAGGCCCGGCTCGCGAACGAGGCCTTCGTCAGCAAGGCGCCCGCCCATGTCCTCGAGGGCGCGCGCCGGCAGATGGCCGAGCTCTCCGCGAAACAGGCCGAACTCACCCGCCTCCTGGCGGGTCTGGGCTGAACCATGGCCTCCCCCCGCATCCTCGCCTTCAGCGGCAGCGCCCGAAAGGCCTCCTTCAACCGCAGGTTCCTCGCCTTCGCGGCCGACGCGGCGCGCGAGGCCGGCTGCGAGGTGACCCTCGTCGACCTGAACGACTACGTGATGCCGCTCTACCACGGCGACCAGGAGGACGAGTCCGGGATGCCGGAGGCCGCGACGAGGCTGGTGGCGCTCGTCTCGGGGCACGCCGGGCTCCTCGTCGCGTCGCCCGAGTACAACTCCATGATCACGCCGCTCCTGAAGAACACCGTCGACTGGTGCACGCGGGGCGACGAGAACCCCTTTGAGGGCAAGGCCGTCGCGGTAATCTCGGCCTCGCCCGGGATGCTGGGGGGCATCCGCTCCCTCATGATGGCGCAGGCGCTCTTCCTGAAGCTCGGCT
Organism: Opitutaceae bacterium; assembly: GCA_036489955.1. Taxonomy (GTDB): domain Bacteria; phylum Verrucomicrobiota; class Verrucomicrobiia; order Opitutales; family Opitutaceae; genus Palsa-1447. Next base: position 59,977 of record DASXEV010000019.1, on the reverse strand, counting down.
GCCGGGTTGTCCCCGGCCAGTGCTCGCTCCCCAACGCGGCGAAGGCCTTCGACGAGGCGGGCCGCCTCACGGACGCCCACGCCCAGAAGTCGGCGCGGGCCCTCGTGGCCAAGCTCGCCAAGGCCGCGGCCTCCTGACGCGGCCGCCCGGGGGCCGGTGGCCCTCTGTCATGCGGACTTGCGGGACCCCGCCAGCATGGGCTTAATTCCGCCCTTCATGAAGAAAGCCCTCATCACCGGCATCACCGGCCAGGACGGATCGTACCTCGCCGAGCTCCTGCTCGAGAAGGGCTACGAGGTGCACGGCATCATCCGGCGGGCGTCGACCTTCAACACGAGCCGCATCGACCACCTCTACCGGGACCCGCACGTTAACGGCGTCCGGCTCTTCCTGCACTACGGGGACCTCGCGGACTCGGTCCAGATGGTGAAGCTCCTCTACGAGCTCCAGCCGGACGAGATCTACAACCTGGGCGCCCAGTCCCACGTGCGCGTGTCCTTCGACATCCCCGAGTACACGGGCGACGTCGACGCCCTGGGCTCGGTGAGGATCCTCGAGGCCATCCGCGAGGCTGGCCTGGTGAAGAAGGTGCGGTACTACCAGGCGTCGTCCTCCGAGATGTTCGGCAAGGTCCAGCAGGTGCCCCAGACCGAGGCGACGCCCTTCTGGCCCCGCTCGCCCTACGGCTGCGCGAAGTGCTACGCCTACTACCTGACGGTCAACTACCGCGAGAGCTACAACCTCCACGCGAGCAACGGAATCCTCTTCAACCACGAGTCGCCGCGCCGGGGCGAGACCTTCGTGACGCGCAAGATCACGAGGGCCGCCACCCGCATCAAGGTGGGCCTGCAGGAGTCCCTCTACCTCGGCAACCTGGACGCCCAGCGCGACTGGGGCTACGCGAAGGAGTACGTCGAGATGATGTGGATCATGCTCCAGCAGGAGAGGCCCGACGACTACGTCGTCGCCACCAACGAGACGCACAGCGTGCGGGAGTTCTGCGAGGCGACCTTCGCCCACCTGGGGCTCGACTGGCAGAAGTACGTGCGCCACGACCCCCGCTACGAGCGCCCGGCCGAGGTGGAGCTCCTCATCGGCGACCCCGCCAAGGCGGCCCGCCAGCTCGGCTGGAAGCCCAAGGTGAAGTTCAGGGAGCTCGTCCGGATCATGGTCGACCACGACCTGGACCTCGCCAAGCGCGAGGCCCAGATCGCCAAGCTGCCGAGCCCGTGACGAGGCTCTTCATCGCTGGCCACCGCGGCATGGTGGGCTCGGCGCTGGTGCGCCGGCTCGGGCGCGAGCCGGGCGTCGAGCTCGTCCTGCGCGACCGCAAGCAGCTGGACCTGACGAGCCAGTCCGCCGTGACGGCGTTCCTCGCCTCCGAGAAGCCGGACGCCGCGATCATCGCCGCCGCCAAGGTGGGCGGCATCCACGCCAACGCCACGTATCCCGCCGAGTTCCTGGCGGACAACCTCGCCATAGCGCTGGCCACGATCCACGGCGCGCACAAGGCGGGGGTGGGGCGCCTCCTCTTCCTCGGGAGCTCGTGCATCTACCCGAAGCACGCGCCCCAGCCCATGACGGAGGACTGCCTTCTGTCGGGGCCGCTCGAGCCGACAAACGAGGCCTACGCGGTGGCTAAGATAGCGGGCCTGAAGCTCTGCCAGTATTACCGCCGGCAATACGGGGCGGCCTTCCACTCGGCGATGCCGACCAACCTCTATGGCCCGGGCGACAACTACCACCCGGTCAACTCCCACGTGCTGCCGGCCCTCATCCGGCGCTTCCACGAGGCCGCGGAGGTGGGCGCGCCGCAGGTCGAGGCCTGGGGCACCGGCTCCCCGAGGAGGGAGTTCCTCCACGTCGACGACCTGGCGGACGCCTGCGCCTTCATGCTCGGCCGGGGCGACCTGCCCGACTGGACGAACGTCGGCACGGGGTCGGACGTCACCATCCGCGAGCTGACGGAGCTCGTCGCGGAGGTGACGGGCTACCGGGGCAGGATCTCCTGGGACCCCAGCAAGCCCGACGGGACGCCCCGCAAGCTCCTCGACGTGTCCCGCATGGCGGCGCTCGGCTGGAAGGCCCGCATCCCGCTGCGCGAGGGGATCGCCTCCACCTACAGGAGCTTTCTCGAGGAGAAGAAGGCCGGCAAGCTGCGCGCCTAGCGCGCCCCCGCCATGGCCGAGGCCGCCCCGCTCGAGACCGAGGACATGGGACCCAAGAAGTCGTTCTGGGGCCACCTGGCCGACCTGCGCTCGGCGCTCATCCGATCCGCGATCGCCATCGGCGCGGCCGTCATCATCTGCCTCTTCGCGAGCCCCCTCATCGTGAAGGTGCTGATGAGGCCGATCCTGCGGATGCACATGTTCGAGAAGGCGGTGCCGACCGTGACGCTCATGATCGGCGACTCGAAGCTCGGGCCCTATCCGGTCTCGAGGGACCAGTTCGCCGGCCTGCCGCCCGGCGCGGCGCCGAACGCCGTCTTCCGCGTGGGCTCCGCGCAGGTCGGGGGCAAGCAGGTGGCGACCCTGACGCTGGAGCCGAACGCCTCGCCGGGGGAGCGCTCGGACATCACGCTCCACAACTTCAGCCCCGCCGAGTCCTTCATGGTCGCGTTCCACGTGGCGCTCTTCGCCGCGCTGGCCGTGTCGTCGCCCTTCTGGATCTACTTCATGGGCGGGTTCATCCTGCCGGCCCTCAACCTGCGCGAGCGCAGGGTCGTCTTCGGGTGGCTCGGCTGGTCCGTCGCCCTCTTCTTCGTCGGCGCCGCCCTCACGTACGTCCTCCTCCTGCCGGTCGCCCTCCGGGCGTCCGTCGAGTACTCGCAGCTCCTCGGCTTCTCGGCCCAGGACTGGCGCGCCATCGAGTACATCAACTTCGCCTGCAAGTTCATCTTCGGGATGGGCCTCGGGTTCCAGTTCCCGATCGTGGTCCTCTTCCTCGTGAAGATCGGCGTCCTGACGCACAAGCAGCTGGCGAAGTACCGCCGCCACGTCGCCGTCGTCTCCCTCATCCTCGGGGCCGTGCTCACGACCCCGGAGGTCATCACCCAGGTCGCCATGGCCGTCCCCCTCTACCTCCTCTACGAGGCCTGCATCTGGATCGCCTGGTACTGGGAGAGGAAGAAGAGCCGGCCCGCCGCGCCGGCCTGAGCCCGACGGAATGGAAGCCTTCAAGCACGCGCTGGCGCTCCTCCTCCTCGTGGCGGCGCTCAGCATCGTCGGGCGCAGGCTCCCCTGGCCGGCCCTCATCACGTACCTCGCGGGCGGCGTCGCCGCCGCCTTCGTCCCGCGCTTCCCGAGGTTCGCGCTCGACCCCGGCTTCTTCTTCCTCTGCTTCCTTCCGCCGCTCCTCTTCTCGGACGGGTGGCTGATGCCGCTCCGGGAATTCGTCCGGGCGAAGCGGCCGATCCTTCTCCTGGCGGTGGGCCTCGTGTCCTTCACGACGCTCCTCGTTGGGCTCGTGGCGCACGCCCTCGTTCCCGGCCTGCCGCTCGCGATGGCCTTCGCCCTCGGGGCCATCGTATCCCCGACGGACGCCGTCGCCGTGACCGCGGCGACGGAGCGCCTCCGCGTGCCGGCGAGGATGTCGACCATCCTCTCCGGGGAGAGCCTCATGAACGACGCGACGGGCCTCGTGGCCTTCAAGTTCGCGCTCGCGGCGGCGGCGGTCGGCACGTTCTCCCTCGGGGCCATGGCCGGCGAGTTCGTCGTCATCTCCATCGGCGGCCTCGGGATCGGCCTCGCGGTCGGGTACCTCGTCGGCCGGCTGCGCGACGTCCTGCGGAGCCTGCGGGTGTCGGACACGCTGCTCGAGACCACGATCTCCCTCATGACGCCGTACGCCGCGTACCTCGTGGCGGACGCGCTCCACGCCTCCGCCATCCTGTCCGTCGTGGCGTGCGGCCTCTACTCGGGCTGGCGCGACCCCGTCCGGATGGACGCCGGGGCCCGCCAGAACGCCTTCAGCGTCTGGTCGCTTGTCCTCTTCTGGCTGAACGGGATCGCCTTCGTCCTCCTGGGCCTCCAGTTCCCGGCGCTCCTCGCCTCGGTGCGCCACCATTACACGCCGGGCCAGCTGGCCCTCTTCACGGCCGCGGTCGCGGGGACGGCGATGCTGGCCCGCCTCGCCTGGGTCTACCCGGCCGCGTACCTCCCGCACTGCCTGGCCTCCGTCCGGCGAACCGAGCGCCGCCCGCTCCAGCGCCACGTCTTCGTGATCGGCTGGGCGGGGATGCGCGGGACGGTGACCCTGGCGGCGGCCCTGTCCATCCCGCTCATGGCGGAGGGCGGCTCCCCGTACCCGGGCCGAGACATCGTCATCTTCCTCGCCTTCGGCGTCATCGTCTCGACCCTCGTCATCCAGGGCACGTCCCTCGAGGCCGTCATCCGGCGCCTCGGCATCCACGGCGACGAGGAGAGGCCCAAGGAGGAGAGGCTGGCCCGCATGACGGCCGTCGAGGCCGGCCTCATTGCGCTCCGGGGGATGGAGGATTCCGCGGGGGCGCCCGAGCACCATGCGGCCCTGGGACTTGCGATCGCGGAATACGAGCAGCGCCTGGCGGTCCTCACGGCGGAGGGGGAGACGCAGCGGAGCGCGCACCGCAGGAGGTCTGCGGACCTGAGGTACCACTTTGTCGCCCTCCAGGCGGAGCGCAGGGCCCTGGACGAGCTCTGGCGCAGCGGCGCCATCATCGACGAGGTCTACCGGCCGCTCCAGCAGCTCCTAGACCACGAGGAGTCGATGCTGACCGCGCTCGCGCCGGGCCTTGCCGGGGCCGGCCCGACCGTCAGCGGTTGACGGCCTGCATCGCCTGCGGCGAGTAGCGCTCGCCCGAGGTCGAGCCGACGGGGAAGGCCTCGTCGATCTCCCGGAGCTCCCCGTCCGTGAGGCGCACGTCCAGCGCCCCCAGGTTCTCGTCCAGGTAGGCCGACCGCTTCGTCCCGGGGATGGGGACGATGTCGTCCCCCTGCGCGAGCACCCAGGCCAGCGCCAGCTGGCCGGGCGTGCAGCCCTTCGCCTTGGCGATGGCGCCCACCTTGGTGACGAGGTCGAGGTTGCGCTGGAAGTTCTCGCCCTGGAACCTCGGGGAGTTCCTGCGGTAGTCGTCGGGGGGAAGGTCGTCCAGCTTCTGGAACTTGCCGGCGAGGAAGCCGCGCCCGAGCGGGCTGTAGGCCACGAAGCCGATGCCGAGCGCGCGCACCGTGTCGAGGATCGCGTCCTCGGGCTCGCGGCTCCAGAGCGAGTACTCGGTCTGGAGGGCCGCGATCGGGTGGACGGCCGCGGCCCTGCGGACCGTGTCCGGCGCAGCCTCGGAGAGCCCGAGGTGCCTCACCTTGCCCTGGCGGACCAGCTCCGCCATCGCGCCGACGGTCTCCTCGATCGGGACCTTGGGGTCGACGCGGTGCTGGTAGTAGAGGTCGATGACGTCGACCTTGAGGCGCGAGAGGCTGGCCTCGCAGCTCTCGCGCACGTAGGCCGCGTCGCCGCGGACGCCGAGGAATTCCCCCTTCGGGCCGCGCACGTTGCCGAACTTGGTGGCGAGGATCACCTGGTCGCGCCTGCCGCCAATCGCGCGTCCGACCAGCTCCTCGTTCCTGCCGATCCCGTACATGTCGGCCGTGTCGAGGAAGTTCCCCCCGGCGCCGATGTACTGCTGGATGACGCTGATCGAGTCCCCGTCGTTCATGCGCGAGGGCCCGTAGAACTCGCTCATGCCCATGCACCCGAGGCCCATTGCCGAGACCCGCAGGCCGCTTTTTCCCAGATTGCGCTCAGTCATTGTGTGTTCGTTTGGCGGGCAAACCTTGCACAACTTCGCGCCCCGGCAAGGCGCCCCGCGCGGTTTCCCCGAATCTTGCCGGGAACCCGGTGGCCCCCGGGGGAGTTGTCCGCTTGCGGTCGCCGCGCACGCGTCCTTTATTGGTCCCTTCGACCATGATCCTCCCCGAGACCGTAAACCAGATCGAGAACATCAAGAAGCGCGCCGGTCACCTATGGAGGTTTCTTTGACGTCGACCAGCGGCGCCGGGAGATAGAGGCCCTCGAGGCCCAGATGGGCGTGCCCGGCTTCTGGGACAGCAACGAGCGGGCCCAGAAGCACATAGGGAAGCTAAACGCCATGAAGAGGAGCGTCCTTCCGGTCGCGGCCTTCCACGGCAGGGTGGACGACATCGCCGTCATGCTGGAGCTCGTCTCCGCGGCGGACGGCCCCGAGCGCGAGGCCCACGAGCGCGAGCTCGCGGGAACCGTCGCCTCGATGGCGGCCGAGCTCGACCGCCTGGAGATCGCCTCCTTCCTCACCGGGCAGTTCGACGGCAACAACGCGTTCCTCTCCATCCAGGCGGGCGCCGGCGGGACCGAGGCCTGCGACTGGGCGGACATGCTCTTCCGGATGTACAACCGCTGGGCCGAGCGTCGCGGTTTCCAGGTCGAGGTCCAGGACGTCCAGGTGGGCGACCAGGCCGGCATCACGAAGGCGACCCTCCTCATCAAGGGGGAGAACGCCTACGGCTACGCGAAGGCCGAGCGCGGTGTCCACCGGCTGGTCCGCATCAGCCCCTTCGACTCCAACAAGAGGAGGCACACCTCCTTCTGCGCCGTCGACGTCATCGCCGAGATCACCGAGGACATCGAGGTCGACGTGCCCGAGGGCGAGATCCGGGTCGACGTCTACCGCTCCTCCGGCAAGGGGGGCCAGGGCGTCAACACGACCGACTCGGCCGTCCGGATCACGCACCTGCCGACGGGCATCGTCGTCGTCTGCCAGAACGAGCGCTCGCAGATCAAGAACCGCGCGAGCGCGATGGCGGTCCTGAAGGCGCGCCTCTACGAGAAGAGGCTCGACGAGCAGCGCAGCGAGATGGAGCGGTTCTACGGCGAGAAGGGCGAGATCGGCTGGGGCAGCCAGATCCGCAGCTACGTGCTCCAGCCCTACCAAATGGTTAAGGACCTGCGGACGGGATACAGCACGAGCGACACGCAGGGCGTCCTGGACGGCGAGATCGACCCCTTCGTCACCGCGTGGCTGCGCGCGGGGAGCCCACGGCACCGCAACAAGGACATCGTGATCGAGGACTAGGGGATGCCGGCACTCTCCCATGACGCCCTGAAGGAGGCGTTCGCCGCGCAGCCCCTCTTCGAGGACAAGTCGTGGCGGCTTTCGCCGCAGGCGTGGCCGATCACGGCGCAGCAGGCCTCGGCCCTCGAGGCCATCGGCCCGGCCTGCCTCGAGTTCCACCAGGCGCTGGAGACGCTCTACCTCCGGGCGGCGTCGGGCCGGAACCTCCTGCGCAACCGCCCCCTCCTGGCTCCCTGGGTCGCCGAGTACCTGGAGCGCGGGAAGCCGGCCGAGCTCGTCGCCCACGGCCGCGACCCGAAGAACCGGGGCGCCTTCCCCTCGGTCCTGCGCCCCGACCTCCTGCTGACGGACGACGGCTTCACCATGACGGAGCTCGACTCCGTGCCCGGGGGGATCGGCCTCACGGCGTTCCTCAACCGCCTCTACAGGGACGAGCCGGGCCTCATCGGCGCCGGGGACGCCATGGTTTCAGGGTTCCACGCGGCGCTCGCCGCGCTCCGGCCCGGCGTCCGCAACCCCCTCATCGCCCTCGTCGTCAGCGACGAGGCCGCGACCTACCGGCCGGAAATGGAATGGCTGGCCCACCAGATGCAGGTGGCCGGCCACCGCGCCTTCTGCATGGGCGCGGGCGACATCTTCCCCCTGGGGGGCGCCCTCTTCTTCGACGTCGAGGGCAATCCCGAGAGGATCGACGTCGTCTACCGGTTCTTCGAGCTCTTCGACCTGGGCAACGTGCCGTCGGCAAGGTTCATCATGGAGGCGTGGGCCGCGGGCGAGGTCGCCGTGACCCCGCCCCTGCGCACCTTCCAGGAGGAGAAGCTCGCGTTCGCGCTCTTCCACCACCACCTGCTGCTGCCCTATTGGGAGGAGGCCCTGGGATCGGGCACGCTTTCCCTCCTGCGCTCGCTCATCCCGCCGACCTGGGTCATGGACCCGGCGCCGCTCCCCCCCGGCGCCGTCCTCGACGGGCCGCGGGCCGCGGGCCGTCCGCTCGCCGACTGGCGCGACCTGGCGCACGCCTCGCAGAAGGAGCGCGACCTCATCATCAAGATCAGCGGCTACCACGAGACCGCCTGGGGCGCGCGCAGCGTGGTCCTCGGGAGCGACTCCTCTCGCGAGGAGTGGCAGCAGGGGGTCGAGCGCGCCCTCGAGCTCGCGCCCACGAACCTCCACGTCCTCCAGGCCTACCGCAAGCCGCGGCGGGTGCGGCACCCGCTCTACGCGGCCGGGGCGCCCCACGAGCCGCATGACTCGGACGGGCGGCTCCGCCTCTGCCCGTATTACTTGGTGGAGGGGGGCAGGGCGCGGCTGAGCGGCGCCCTCGCCACGTTCTGCCCGCCCGACAAGAAGATCATCCACGGCATGCAGGACGCCGCCCTGCTGCCGACCCGCGTCGCGGCGGGCTGATCAGCTCTTCGGGTTCTGCGCCTGGATGTCCGAGAGGCGCTTCTCGATGTCGTTCTCCTTGTTCACGAGGTCCTGCTCGACCTTCTTGCGGTCGTTGCTCGTGATGATGCTGAAGTTCGAGGCGTCCCTGACGACGTTCGCCGGCAGCATGAGGAGGCGGGTCACGATACCCTGGTCCTTGAAGGTGCTCAGGTAGAGCGCCGTCAGCTCGTGGTTGAGCTTCAGGGCGTCGTTGGCCACGGCCTGCGTCTCCTGGAGATTGTTGTTCAGCTTCTGGTTGCGGGCCATCTCGCCCGTCAGGGCCGTGCCGACCTGGTCCGAGATCCGCTCGCTGTAGCGCTGGATCGAGTCGCGGGTCAGGTTCTGGTCCTTCGCCATTTCCGAGAGGATCGGCTGGATCTTGAGGACGAGGCGGCTCGAGACCTTGTCGACCTGCTCGTTCTGCATCCGCTCGGCCTCCTCGGGCGTCTTCGGGAGCGGGTTGTACGGCTGGACCTTCTTCGCGATGGCCTCGGCAAGGGCGTCCATCTTCTCGCTGTTCAGCTTGTTCAGCTCGTCGTCCGTCCTGAAGAGGTCAGCCTGGCGCGACGCGATGGCCTGCTGGAGCATCTTCTTCGTCTCCTCGATGTTGCGCTGGTTCTCCTGGGCGGACGCCTTCAGCTCCTCATTCTGCGCCTGGAGGGGCTTCAGGTCCTCCTGCTCCTTGGCTGACATTTCGGAGACCGTTTCGGTATGCAGCCAGAAAGCGACGCCAGCTATAAGCACGGCTGTCAGGATGACTGCGGGTAGCTGATCTTTGATTTTGGACCACATGTTGGGATGAGGGGAAGGGCGGGTGACGCTTCGGTTGGAAAGACTAGCAAACCCAAGCAGTGGAAAGCAATGCCATGCTGATGCTTGGGTTTACCGTTGTTTTTTACAAATAGGCCCGCACGTTCCGGGCATGAGCCTGAACCGGAGCGAACAGCTGCTCTTCGACTACGTGCAGGGGCACTCTGAAGAAGGACATTACTGGAAATCCAAAGTTCAAAAGATCGCTTCCGGGTCGGCCGGGACCGCCGAGGCGGCCTCCCTCATCGAGCCCGACCTCTGGCGTTACTACTTGGAACGCAGCGAAGTAGCGGCGCCCTTCAAGGCGGCCGCGAAGGCCTGGGGACTCAAGCGCACGAGCATGCGCAATCTTGCCGAGCACCTCATCAGGCTCTGGACAGAGCCCAAGCCGAAGGCCGGCCCGGACGGCGCCCCATTTGGCGAGAGGCCATAGGGCGCTGCCCGATGCTGCGCACGCGCAGCAATTCCTCGCGCCTTTTTGAAACCTTCGTGGCTGCGCCGCGTCTTGCTGGACGGATCAGATGCGGCGCTTCATAGGGCGCACGCATCAAATAGGGTAAATGTAGGGTAAGCTAGCACTGCAAACGGGCCGCCTCGGGTAAGGCGGCCCGTTTCTTTTGCAGGGTTCCCCGGGGCCGCTCAGATCTCCATCGCCTGGGGCGCAGCCTTCTCGAGCGCCTTCTCGTGGAAGTCCGCGGGCTTGCCGGTCGGCGACACGATGCCGACGCGCACCACGAAGTCGCCGAACCTCTCGCCCGTGTGCCGCTCGGCCGCGTAGCGGCGCAGGAGCGGCCGCACCGTCGGGACGATGTCAGCGGCGGCCACCACCCCGCGGTACATGCTGTTCATGCGCGAGCCGTTGAACGCCGCTCCGAGGTACATCGCGTACTTCCCGGGGGCCTTGCCGACGAAGGCGATCTCGCCCAGGTACGGGCGGCCGCAGCCGTTCGGGCAGCCGGTCATGCGGATCAGGATCGCGTCATCGCGCAGCCCCGCCGCCTCGACCTCGGCCTCGAGGTGGGTGATGACATCGGGCAGGTACCGCTCGCTCTCCGCGAGCGCCAGCCCGCACGTCGGGAGCGCCACGCACGCCATCGCGTTCAGGCGCAGGAGGGAGGCCTTGTGGGCCCCGTCGAGCCCGTGGGCCGCCAGGATCGCCTCAATGGCAGGGCGCTCGGCGGCGGAAACGCTCGCGATGATGAGGTGCTGGTTCGGCGTCAGCCTGAAGTCGCCCTTGTGGATCTTCGCGATCTCGCGCAGGGCGGCCTTGGTCCTGTCCTTCACGCGGCCGTTCTCGATGAACAGCGTGAAGTGCCAGTCGCCGTTGGGCCCGTCGACCCAGCCGTAGCGGTCGCCGGAGTCAGTGAACTCGTACCTGCGCGGGGAGCCGAGCTCCCAGCCGAGCCTGCGCTCGACCTCGCTGCGGATCCACACGACGCCCCGGTCCGCCACCGTGTACTTGAAGCGAGCATGCTTGCGGTCCGTCCGGTCCCCGAAGTCCCTCTGGACCGTGAGGATCGCCTCGGCGACCCTGACCGCCTGGTCGGGCGTGCAGAAGCCGAGCACGTCCGCGAGCCTGGGATAGGTCTCCGGCTGGTTATGGGACATGCCCATTCCCCCGCCGACGATGATGTTGAAGCCCTCGAGCCTGCCGCCCTCGCCCACGATCGCGATGAAGCCGACGTCGTTCGTGTAGACGTCGACGTCGTTGCTCGGCGGGATCGCGAAGGCGATCTTGAACTTCCTCGGCAGGTAGGTCCTGCCGTACATCGGCTCCTCATCGGCGTCCGGGTCGGCGCCGCCGACCAGCGTGTCGTCCACCCAGAGCTCGTGGTAGGCCCTGGTCTTCGGCAGCAGGTGGCCGGCCACGGCCTTTGCGATCCCGAGCGTCTCGGCGTGGAGCCGGGAGACGTGGGGGTTCGGGTTGCACATCACGTTCCTGTTCACGTCGCCGCAGGCGGCCAGCGTGTCCAGGAGCGCCCTGTTGACCGCGTTGATCGCAGGCCGCAGGTTGCCCTTCAGGACGCCATGCAGCTGGAAGGACTGGCGGTTCGTGATCTTGAGCGTCCCGTTGCCGTGCTCGTCGGAGACCCGGTCGAGCGCCAGCCACTGCTCAGGCGTGCAGACGCCGCCCGGCACGCGGACGCGCGCCATGAAGATGTACGCCTTCTCCTTGCCCTCCTTGCGCCGCTGGACGCGCAGGTCGCGGTCGTCCTGGGGATAGATCCCGTGGAATTTGGTCAGCTGGGAGCTCTCCTCAGTGATGGTCCCGCTCGCGGGGTCCTCGAGGTCGCGGCGGATGTGGCCGCGCAGGAATCGGCTCTCGGCCTTCAGCTGTTCGTTCTTGTGGAGCGGCTTTGTGGCCGCGTGTGGCTGGTCGCTCATGCGTGTGCGGCCGCGCCGAGGGCGCGGGAAAGGGAGCCCGACAGGGCGATTGCGGCCGCAGGGTGCGTGCCGACGAGGCCGGCCACGCGGCAGCGCAGGCCCGGCGACGCTGCGCCGGCGGCCTGCGTGATCCGGTGGAGGTCGCCGCCGGGGCCGGCATGCCGCCCGGGAAGGAGGAAGAGGGGCGAGACGACCACGTCGCCGGAGCCGAGGCCCGGCGAGCCGAGGAGGGCCGAGAGGAGAGGGTCGGAGTGCGGGCCGCGGGACTCCATGGACGCGGCGGCGACGCTGCGCGCGAACCCTCCCAATTCCGCGCGCACCTGCGCGGCCACCCGGTCGCGGACGGCTGCCGATTCCGCGGAGGGCCCGCCGTGGTCGACGACGACAACCGCGGGGCGCGGGGTGTTTGCGGCAGGGCACGCCTCGCGCACGCAGTCCGCGGCGATCCGCGCCAGGTCCGGGCCGTCCGCCAGGCCGTCCGCGAACGTGAACTCCAGGTCGCCCAGCTCCTCGCAGAGGAGCGAGAGGTCGCGCCTCAGGAGCGAGCCGATGGCGCCCTTCGGCGAGACAAAGAAGGGGATGAGGACGAAGTCGCGCTCGTCGGCGGCGGCGTGGGCGCGGACCCACGGGCCGAGCGTGCGCGCCGGCCAGCCGCCGAGCTCGGCTGGCGCTATGGCGTCGCTGTGCCTCCACGAGACGGCCTCGACGTCGGCGCCGGCGTTCCGGGAGATGGCCCTTGCGACCTCCCGCAGCGCAAGGTGCGCCGGGGGCTCAAGCGAGCCGTTGTCTATGAGGGCGATCCTCATGGCGCCTGCGCCAGGGTCCGCGCGTCCTCGAACCAGGTGAGCTGCTCGGCGAGGCCGGCCACGGCGCCGATGATGAGCATTGCCGGGGCGCCGACTCCCGCCGCCCCGCAGGCGTCCGCGATCGTCGACAGGGTCCCCAGGATCCTCCGGTGGCCGTCCGTCGTCGCCGACTCGATGACGGCGGCCGGGGTGTCCGGGCCCATCCCGCCTTCCCCGAGGCGCCGGGCGATGGTCGCCAGGTTTCGGACCCCCATGTAGATGCAGAGCGTCGCATTCAGGCGCGCGTAGTCCTCCCAGCGCACCGAGGCGTCCGGCTTCGAGGGGTCCTCGTGGCCCGTGAGGAGGACGACGGCCGAGCTGTGCTTCCTGTGGGTGAGGGGGATGCCCGCGTAGGCGCCGGCCGCCAGGGCGGACGTCACGCCGGGGACGACCTCGAAGGGCACCCCCGCGGACGCGAGCGCCGCAGCCTCCTCGCCGCCGCGGCCGAAGATGAAGGGATCGCCGCCCTTCAGGCGGACGACGGTCTTTCCCTCGAGCGCCAGCCGCACGAGCGTCCCGTCGATCTCGTCCTGCGGCTGGCAGGGCATGCCGGCCCTCTTCCCCGCGAAGATCCGCTCGCAGTGCGCGGGCGCGAGATCGAGTAGCGACGTGTCCACCAGGTGGTCGTAGACGACCGCGTCAGCCTCACGGATGAGGCGACGCCCCTTGGCGGTGATGAGCTCCGGGTCGCCGGGGCCCGCGCCCACGAGGTAGACCGTGCCCGAGCTCATATGTCCGCGCCTGCCCCCTCGTCCTGGGTCTCGGGCCGCGCCAGGCCTAGCGCCAGGTGCGCGAGCTTCTCGATGGACTCGGGGACCGTTAGCCGGTCGGTGCGTATCTCGAGGTCGGGGGAAGTCGGCGCCTCGTAGGGCGAGTCGATCCCCGTGAACTGCTGGATCTGGCCCGCGCGCGCCTTCTTGTAGAGCTGCTTCGGGTCGCGCTTCTCGCATTCGGCGAGGGGCGCGTTGACGAAGATCTCCGCGAACGGGACCCCGCGCTCCTTGGCGCGCTCGGCGGCCATGACGCGGTCGCTCCTGAAGGGGGAGATGAGGGCCGCGATGACGACGACACCCGCGTCGGCGAGGTGGATGGCGAGCTCCGTGGCGCGGCGCAGGTTCTCGCTGCGGTCGTCCGGGGTGAAGCCCAGGTTGCGGGACAGGCCCGTGCGCAGCACGTCGCCGTCCAGGATGGCCGACAGGACGCCCGAGCCGAGGAGCCTCTGCTCCAGGGCCTGGGCGAGGGTCGACTTGCCGGACCCGGAGAGGCCCGTCATCCAGATGATGCAGCCGCGGTGGCCGAGGATGGCCGCGCGCGAGATGGGGCGGGAGCCCCGGCTCTCGATCGGCTCGTCGACCACGGAGTCGATCACGCCGCCGCCGCCGATCCTGCGTCCCCGCATGAGGACGAAGCGGCCGAGCGAGGGGACCTTGCCGCCGACATCGAAGGCGATCGGCCGGCGCACGCGAAGGCGGATCTCCGCCACCTCGTGCATCTTGACCTCGCCGGTCGTGCCGGTGCCGGTCTCCAGCGTCACGGCGTCCAGCGTGCGCTGGATGCCGAGGACGCGCGCCTCGGCCTTCTGGGTGCCGAGGCGAAGCGGGATGAGCTCGCCCGAGCGGAGCGGCGTCTGGTGGATCCAGAAGACGCGGGCCGTGAAGGTTCTGGCCTCGTAGGGCAGGTCCGACGGCGGCGCGCCGATCTGGCCGCGCTCGACAAAGAGCTCGTCCTCGAGCGTGAGCGCCACCCCGTTGCCGGAGCCGACCGGGCCCTTGAAGGGGGCGTCCGGCTGCGGCCAGGTCTCGATGGACTTGACGTGGCTTCTCTTGCCGCCGGGAAGGAATTCGACGGTGTCGCCGACGCTGACGCTGCCCGACTCCACGAGGCCCGCCACGATGCGGCGGGAATCGAAGCGGTAGATGTCCTGCACGGAGAGCCGGAGGGGGCCGCCGGAGGCTGGCGGGTTCGACCGGAACTGCTCCAGCGCGGCCAGGAGGGCTGGGCCGCGGTACCACGGCATCTTGGCGCTGGGCCCGAGGAGGCCCTCGCCGTGCTTCGCGGAGATGGGGATGTAGTGGGCCGGCTCGACGCCGAGCTTTGCCAGGAAGCCCGTGAGCTCGGTGCGGATGGCCTCAAAGACCGCGGGCTTGTAGTCCACGAGGTCCATCTTGTTCACGGCGACGACGATCTGCCGCAGGCCGAGGAGCGAGAGGAGGAAGCAGTGCCGGCGGGTCTGCTCGCGCAGGCCCTCGGCAGCGTCGACGAGGAGGACCGCGGCGTCCGCGCTCGCGGCCCCGGTGATCATGTTCTTCAGGAACTCCTTGTGGCCCGGCGCGTCGATGATCGTGAACGAGCGGCGCTCGGTCCGGAAGGGGACCCGCGTCGTGTCCATCGTGATGTTCTGCGCCTGCTCCTCCAGGAGGGCGTCGAGGAGGAAGGCGTACTCGAACTCCATGCCCTCGGCGCGGCTCGCGGCCTCGATGCGCTCCTTCTTGCCGTCCGGCACGGAGTGCGTGTCGAAGAGCAGCCGGCCGATGAGGGTCGACTTGCCGTGGTCGACGTGGCCGACGACGACGAGCTGCAGGTGGCTCGGCGTCTGCGTGCGGGGGGCCGCCGCGGGCTGGGCGGCGGCAGGCTTGTTCGGGAGGGTGGTGTCGGTGGTCGCAGGCATTGTCACATGAATCCCTTCGCCCTGAGCTTCTGCATGGCGTTGCGCTCGTGGTGGTCCTGGGCGCGCCCCGCGCGCTCGGAGACCTTCGTCACCTTCAGCTCCTCGATGATGTCGTCGATCGTCTTGGCGTCGCTCTGGACGGGCTTGGAAATCGGCATGCACCCCAGCGAGCGGTAGCGCTGGCCGCCGCGCGAGAAGTACATCCCAGGCAGGGGCACCTTCTCCCGGTCGAGGTAGCGCCAGATGTCGATCTCGGTCCAGTCGAGGAGCGGCTGGATGCGCACGTGCTCGCCCGGCCCTGACTCGGTCGTGAAGTGGTTCCAGAACTCGGGGGGCTGGTCCTTGTAGTCCCACTCGAACTCGGCGTTCCTCGGCGAGAAGTAGCGCTCCTTGGCGCGGGTCGAGTCCTCGTCGCGGCGTATGCCGGTCACGAGGGCGTCGAAGTTGTGCGCCGCGAGGCACTGCTGCAGCGCCACGGTCTTCAGCTCATGGGTGACCGTCACCGGGTCGGTGGTCTCGTAGCCGATGCCGCGGCTGCGGGCCTCCTGGTTGGTCCAGACGATCAGCTCGAAGCCATAGTGCTTCTGGGCCCAGGCGCGGAACTCCAGCATCTCCGGGAACTCGTAGGTCGTGTCGATGTGCACGATGGGGAAGGGGACGTGCCCGCAGAACGCCTTCTTCGCCAGCCATACAAGGACGTTGGAGTCCTTGCCCATGGACCAGAGCATGGCCGGCTTCTCGAAGGCGTGGTACGCCTCGCGAAGCAGGTAGATGCTCTGGGATTCGAGTTCGTCTATGTGATCCATCTTGAAATTCGGCGGCTATCGGCCCTTGGCGGGCTCATGCAGCCCGCACTCGCGCTTGATCCCGAAGAAGCGCGTCTGCTCCGGGGTCAGGTCGGCCGTGAGGGGCCGGCTCGTGTGGGTGTCGCCTATCGAGACGTAGCCCTTCTCCCACAGGGGGTGGTAGGGCAGGGCGTTGTCCGTCAGGTAGCGGTGCACGTCCCGGTCGGTCCAGTCGACGATCGGGAGAATCTTGGCCCGGCCGTCCTGCTGGCCGACGACGGGCAGGACCTCGCGCGTGCTCGACTGGACGCGCCTGAGGCCCGCAAGCCAAGCCTGGGCGCCCAGTTCCGAAAGGGCCCTGGCCATGGGCTCCACCTTGGCCATCTGGTTGTAGGCCTCCAGGCCCCCGGCGCCCTGCTCCCAGAGCCTTCCGTGCCGGGCCTCCGCCCAGGCGCTGGACAGCGCGGGCCGGTAGACCTTGAGGTTGAGGCGCAGGCGGGAGGCCAGCTCGTCTGCGAAGCGGTAGGTCTCCGGGAAGAGGTAGCCCGTGTCGATGAAGATGACCGGGATGTCGGGGATTGTCCGGGATGCCAGGTGGAGCATGACCGCGGACTGGGCACCAAAGCTGGTGCTGACCACCAAGGACTTGCCGAATTTCTCGGCGGCCCAGGCCATGCGCTCCTCGGCCGGGACCCCGGATAGCCTCCGGTCCGCCGCGGTCAGGTCAACCGCGGCAATCACGCTGTCCGCAGTTGGCATCCTAGGAGAGGCAGCAGCAGGTGCAGACGCAGCATGCGTCGCTCACCCCTTGCCGTGCGGAGGCTGGTTTCATCTACGAGGGGTCAATCTGCAGCATCGGTGCCCCTTTGACAAGCTTGCGGGTTGGTAATCGTGTCATAGCTCCCGGCTGCGAGATTTCGTGTTGCCGGCTCCGTCCCGCGCCGGGGAGGCTGGGGGCCAACCGACCATGCCGACCCTGGTCTCCATGATCCGCGGCATCAACGTCGCGGGACACCGCCCGCTGAGGATGGACCGCCTGCGCGCCATCCTGGGAACCCTCGGCTGCAGCGACGTGCGCACCTACCTGCAGAGCGGCAACGCCGTCTTTGGGGCCAAGTCCGGCGACGAGGCCAGGGCCGCCGCCGCGATCGAGAGGGCGATCCGGGAGGACACGGGCTACGATGTCGCCGTCGTGGTCCGGACGGCGGCCCGAATGGGGCGGATCCTGTCCAGGAACCCGCTCCCGCGCCGCAGGGGCGTCGACCCGGCGTTCCTGCACGCGACGCTCCTCGCCTCGGCGCCCGGCAAGGGCGCGGACCTGGGCGACCTTCCCGTCTCCAGGGGCGAGATGGCCGAGCTCCTGGGCGACACGGTCTATCTGTACTGTCCAAACGGATACGGAAACACGAGGCTCAGCAACGCCTTCTGGGAGAAGCGGCTTGGCCGCCGGGCGACGACCCGCAACTGGCAGACGATCCGGGCCCTGGAGGCGATGGCGGCCGGCAAAGAGGCGCCCTGAGGGCGGGGAGGAGGAGGGCCCCCTGCACGTCGTCCTTGTCCATGGCTTCCTCGACACCGGCCGGCTCTTCCGGCGGTTCGCCCGGCGGCTGTCGGCCGGGGGCCACGACGCCCACTGCCCCACGCTCTCGCCCCGCTCGGGCTCCCTCGGCATCGCCGACCTCTCGGCCAAGCTGGAGGCGTTCATCGGGGAGCGCGTCCCGGCCTCCTCCCAGCTGGCCCTCGTCGGCTTCAGCATGGGCGCCATCGTGGCCCGCCACTACCTGCAGTGCCGCGGCGGCGCCCGCCGGGCGCGGGCCTATTTTTCGATCGCCGGACCCCACCAAGGGACGCTCTGGGCGCCCCTGGGCCCGGGCCAGGGCGCCCGAGAGCTGCGGCGGGGCAGCCCCTTCCTGCGCGATCTCGACCGCGGGCTCGGCGCCCTGGGAGGCGTCCCTGTCCGCACCTACCGGGCTCCCCTCGACCTCATGGTTGTGCCGGGCAGCACGACGCGCCTGCCGGGCGCGACGGAGGTCGTCACGTGGTGCCCGCTGCACTCGCTCCTGCCCGGAGATCCCGCCGTCATGGACGACATCACGGCGGCGCTGGCGCGGGTCGAGGGAATCGCGCTTGGCGCCGCGCCAAAGCCGGCGATCATCTGAACCCATGAGGACCGGAATCGCCCTCGTGGCCCTTCTCGTCAGGGACTATGACGAGGCGATCGCCTACTACACGGGCAGCCTCGGCTTCACGCTCGCCGAGGACACGCCCCAGGGCGGGGGCAAGCGGTGGGTCGTCGTGGCCCCGCCGGGGGAGGGAACGCGGTTCCTCCTGGCGAGGGCGAAGAACGACGAGGAGCGCGCCGCCACCGGGCGGCAGGCCGGCGGCCGCGTGTTCCTTTTCCTCCACACGGATGACTTTGCCGGCGCCCATGCGCGGATGAGGGCACGGGGGGTCGACTTCATCGAGGAGCCGAGGAGCGAGGCCTACGGGACCGTCGTCGTCTTCCGCGACCTCTACGGGAACAAGTGGGACCTCGTGGCGCCGAAGGCCACGTGACGGCGGGGCTTGCCCCGGATACGGCGTTGCGCTCCGATCCTGCCGCGCGCCTCGTCCCACCCGCCACATGAATGAACCCCTTTCCGAGAAGGCCCCCCTGTCCTCGCGCCGCAGGTTCCTCAGGAGCATGACGTTTGGGGCCGCCGCCCTAGGGGCCGGGGCCGCGCGGCTCCCGGCCGAGATCGAGGAGGCGACGAAGGGCGGCGAGCGCCGCCCAGGCGTCGCCCTCATGGGCCTCGGCCTCTACGCCACGGGCGAACTTGGCCCCGCCCTCACGCACACCCGTGTCGCCCGCCTTGCCGGCGTCATCACCGGCTCGCGCGAGAAGGGCCACGCGTGGAGCCGCAAGTACGGCTTCCCGCAGGGGAACGTCTGGGGCTACGGCCAGGTCCATGAGCTGGCGGGCAACCCCGACATCGACATCGTCTACGTCGTGACGCCGAACGGCCTCCATGCCGAGCATGTGGTCCGGCTCGCCGAGGCCGGCAAGCACGTCATCTGCGAGAAGCCCATGGCGAACAACGCCGCGGAGTGCGAGGCCATGCTGGCGGCCTGCCGGAAGGCGGGCGTAAAGCTCTCGATCGGATACCGGCTCCATTACGACCCCTACCACCAGGAGCTCGACCGCCTGGCGCGCGACCGGGACTTCGGCGCGCTGACCCGCATGTCGGGCGAGCACAGCTGGGTCGTCGGCTCGCGCATGTGGCGCATCGAGCGGAAGCTCTCCGGCGGCGGGCCCCTCATGGACGTCGGGATCTACGTCATCCAGGCGGCGTGCCGCGCCGCCCTCGCGCAGCCGGTCGCCGTCACCGCGCGCGAGCTGCCAAAGACGAAGCCCGAGCTATTCAACGAGGTGGAGGAAACGATCGAGTGGGAGATGGAATTCCCGGGCGGGGCGACGTGCCGCGCCTCGTCGAGCTACGCGAGGAACAGCAATGTCTTCGAGGCGCGGGGCGAAGGCGGGTGGATCCGCATGGAGCCCGCGTACGCCTACCGCGGGATCCGCGCGCAGACCTCGCGCGGCACGCTGCGCTACGCCGACGTGCACCAGCAGTCGCGGCACATCGACGACTTCGCGGCCGGCGTCCTTGCCGGGAGGGAAAGCCCCGTCCCCGGCGAGATGGGCCGCGACCACATGCGCGTCATCGACGCCATCTACTATTCTGCTGCCCATGGCGGCCGCCGGGTGCCGGTCGCGGCGTCCTAGCGGAACCCGTCGGTAAGCGGCGGGTCTGAGCCCATTTGTAACAGGTGGCGCCGATTCTGTCATCGACAGGCGGTCGCCGGAGTGCACAGTTACTCACAGGATATTCCCCAACCTTAAATGGACAACCTGCGCGGGGCCACGGCCCCAATTTCGCGGATAAGGGTGTCGGGCAAGGTCAAGACGTTCGTCCTGGATACGAATGTCCTTATCCACGACCCACAGTCGATTTACAAATTCGAGGAGAACAACCTCGCCATACCCGTGGAGGTCCTGGAGGAGCTGGACTCCATAAAGACGGAGCAGTCGACGGAGCGCGGCCGCAACGCGAGGCGCGTGCACCGGATCCTCCAGGAGCTGCTGCCCGATTCGCGCTCGATGCTGGAGGGCGTGGAGCTGCCGAACGGCGGCACGCTGTCCGTCATCATCAACCCGTACCTTGCGGAGCCGAACAGGCGCTCGTCCGCGATGGACCGCCTGCGCTCCGTGCTGCCGGACCTCTCCAAGCAGGACAACAGGATCATCGCCTCGGCGATATACGTGCAGGAGCAGTACCCTCCGCCGACGGTCCTCGTGACCAAGGACGTGAACGTGCAGCTGAAGGCGCGCGCCGTCGGGCTCGAGTCCCAGGACTACCTGAACGACAAGGTGCCGGAGGCCAGCGACGAGGACGCGTGCCGCGAGATCCCCGTCTCCATCTACGAGCTCCAGCGCTTCTGCTCGGAGGGGCGGTTCGAGATCGACGCCAAGGCGGCCCGCGGCCTTTGCCTCAACGAGTATGTCCTGCTGCGCTCCGACGAGGGAAAGACGATGCCCGCCCGCTACTACGGCGACGACGTCGTCCAGCGCCTGAAGCTGCCGGAGTACGTCAAGGCCCCGGGGGGCATCCCGATCCGCGCCCGCAACCTGGAGCAGCAGTTCCTCATGGACGCGCTCCTCGACGACAGCATCCACATGCTGACGTGCTTCGGCAAGGCCGGCACGGGCAAGACGCTCCTCTCCACGGCCTGCGCGCTCCACCAGGCGCTTGAGGAGAACTCCCGGTACGACGGCCTCTCGATCTCGCGCCCCGTGATCGCGCTCGGCAACGACATCGGTTTCCTCCCCGGCACCCTGGACGAGAAGATGAGGCCCTGGCTGCAGCCGTACTACGACGCCCTCGAGGTGCTCATGCCGTCAAAGCCCCCGAAGGAGCCCCAGTTCGCGGCGAAGAAGGTCTCAAAGAAGAGGCGCTGGAACCGCGACGGTGCCATGGCCACGATGGCGCCGCCGCAGGCGAACGGCCACGGGCATGCGCCGACCGGCCTCGCCAAGCCCTACGAGCGGCTCCTGAAGAGCGGGCTCGTCGAGATCGAGGCCCTCTGCTTCATCCGCGGCCGCTCGATCGCGCGGCGCTTCTTCATCCTCGACGAGGCCCAGCAGCTGACGCCGCACGAGGTGAAGACGGTGATCACGAGGATTTCCGAGGGCTCGAAGATCGTCCTCATCGGCGACCCGGCCCAGATCGACAACCCCTACGTCGACTCGCGCAGCAACGGCCTTGTCTACTGCCATGACCGCATGAAGGGCCAGGCCGTGGCGGCCCACGTCAGCCTGAGGAAGGGCGAGCGCTCCGAGCTGGCCGAGCTAGCCGCCGACCTGCTTTAGCCCAAGCAGGCTCGGCTGGCCGCGGCGCCTGGCCTGGTATTCCATGCCGAGCGCGAACACCGCGACGAACGAGAGGTCGCTGGCGAGCGTGTTCTTGTAGAAGGAGATCGTGGACGCGAACTGCGGGTGGCCGACCGTCATGGCCTGCACCCAGCCCGCGAAGTCATGGCTGTAGGCCATGTCGCCCGCCCAGGAGGCCGTGTTCGTGACAAGATAGAAGAGAAGCGAGGCCCCAAGCGTCCCGCCGACGATGCCCGCCCAGTTCTTGCGCCTCGACACCGCCAGGCCTATCCCGAGCGCGGCGGCGAAGCAGAGGATCCGGATCGTCTCGCCCTGCAGTGTCCAGTCGTAGCGGTACGTGACGGCGTACCAGTGGTCGATGTAGAGGTCCGAGAGGACCAGGGCCGCGAAGGGCGCGACCCACAGCCAGCGGTTCCTCGTGTAGACGCCCGCGCAGAAGGCGAGCGCCATCACCGGCGAGAAGTTCCCGAGCTCGGGTATGCGCACGGTGACGATGCGCCAGAGGGCCGTGAGGACGAGGATCGCGATCGCGAGGATCATGGGAAGGGAAGCTTGGAGCGGACGCGGCGCGATTTCAAGCGCCGGGCGCGGGGCGCGCAAGGCGTTCACCCGCCGGCTCTAACCCCCAGCCTGGATTCGCGGCCTGCCCTTCACGTCGCGCCAATTCGAGTCCAGGGCGTTGGCGTGCCGCTCGTCGGCCTCGGCAAGCTTGGTTTTCCCTTCGGCGCGCTCCAGCTCTGCCCGCTGGCCGAAGGCCGGGGCATAATCAGGGTCGAGGGGAATGGCCGCGCTGAAATCCCTGATTGCGTCATCGTATTGCCTCGCCGCCGCGTAGCGGAGCCCCCGGTTGAAGTAGGCCTCGGCCATCTTGGGATCGATGGAAAGCGCGGCCGTGTAGTCGGAAATGGCGGCTGCGGCGTCGCCCTTGGCGGCATGCGCGAGGCCGCGGTTGTTGTAGGCGGCGGCCAGCCCGGGTCTCAGGCGAATGGCCGTGTCAAAATCGGAGATTGCCGAGTCGGGCTGGCCCAAGTCGCACTTTGCCACGCCCCGGTTGTCGTAGTTGTCCGCGTTCTGCGGATACTTGGCGATCAAGGCCGAATAGGCCTCGACCTGCCATTGGGCGCTACTGGTGACCATCTTCGCCGTGTTGCCCTGGATTTGTATGACCACCGGAGGCAGGGGAGCAAGCGGGCTGCCCCTGCCTATGATAACCTTGTGCTCGGTGACAAAGAGCGCCGACCTTCGCACCGTTTCGGCGGGGTCGTCCTTCGCCTTGGCGAGGAGTCCGGCAAAACTCGCCGGCGGCGGGTGAGGGATCGAGGACACGGCTGCAGCCCGCAGCGCGGGAATGGGGCTGCCAAACCACTGTCGGACGAGTTCGGCCCACCCCTGCGGACGGCCCTTGCCGGGCCCGTACGAATCAAATGTGACGAGCGCCCAGAGGGGGTCTGCCTTGGGATCCCCGGGCACAATGATCCCGCGCTTGGCAAGGCTGGAGAGCGCAGACGTGAAGGCTCCGACATTGAGCTGGTCCGGTTGCCATGGTCCGGGCACGTCACCCCGGTCGGCCCCAAGTGCCTCCAGGCCCGCCTGCGTCAGCTCATCGGCATCGGAAGCCAACCCCAGGGTTCCGAGAAGCTGGGCCCCGTCCATCCTGAGCCGAGCCTCAGGGCTTCGAAGGAGCACATGTGCGAGCTGGCGAGCCTTGTTTTTGGCGTCATCGTCCCAAACGGTGTCAAGCGGCACGCCGCCCAGGGGCGGCGGCGCGAAGGTTGGGTGGTTGAGTGAGGGGAGCCGGAGAATCAGCCCTGTGGCTTCAGCATCCAGGCGCCTGGGGTCGGTTTCGTTCGACAGGACGTCCACCATTGCCCTCGTCGCCTCCTTCGAGGGAACCTGGCGCAACCCCTCAAAGGCGGACCCGTCGCCCTCGGCCGCGAATTTTTCCAAGGGCGCCACGTAAATCGGCGGAAGCAGCCGGACGAAGCCCCTGCGCTGCTTCATATCCGACGCGATGACTTCTGCCGCCTCCCCGGCGGTGGGCATCTCGAGCTTGACGGCAAACTCAACCGGCGCCGGATAGTCGGGCCACGCGGGCTCTGACGTTCGCCGTATTGCAAGCCTGACCGAGTAGGTACCCGGCGTGAGGGTTTCAATGTACAGTCCGAGGTCGACCGGGAACTCCTTTGTCATCCCGGGGCTCACCACCTTCCTGATATACCCACCGGTAAAAATCATCCGTGTGGTCGGGTCGAAGAGGACTTTTCCCGACCCATCCGTCACCACCACGGAATAGGGATTCATATTCTCAAAGACTATGTTGTCGCCCGAGTTGTTGGTGACGGCGACCGTGGCCGGGATGGGAGCGCCGAGGAAAAAGGACCTTTCCGCGGGCACGACCGAAAGACTGACGGCCGATGTATCCATGGCCCGAGCGGCCAAGGGCAGGAGAGCGGCTAGAAGCGCGACGAATGGTCCGGCGGGCGAGCGCATGGGCGAATTGGGGTTGGATTGGGGCGGCGCGGATCTGACCGGTCGGACCCTAGTATTACGTAGCCGGGGGTCCCCAGGTTTCGCGCTAAGCGCCTTTTTTCGCCATTGCGGGCAACGACTGCCCCTGGCCTATGCCTGCGGCCGGCTCTCCGCCCTTCTGGCGAGCAGCCACAGGGCGTCGGACAGGCGGTTGGTCCACTTGAGGAGCAGGGGCCGCGGCTGCCTGACGGCGCAAGGGAGGGCGGCGAGCCGCCGTTCGGCCCTCCGCGCCGCCACGCGCGCCCGGTCGAACGCGAGGGCGGCCGGGTTCGCGCCCGGCGACGCCCACCCGTCCATCTTCAGGCCCTCCTTCTCGAGCTCCCTCACGAGCTCGTCCAGCTGGGAGAGCTCGTCGTCCGTGAGGCGCGCGAACTTGGAATGGGCGTGGCCCTCGGCGTCCTCCTCGGCGCAGGCGATTTCCCCCATGACGGCGATGAGCGAGGACTGGACCCCGAGGAGGACCCGCAGGACGCCGGCATCCTTGCTGGCCAGCCTCGCGCCCCCGATCTCGACGTTCAACTCGTCAAAGGCGCCGAGCGCCTCGATCTGCGGATGGTTCTTCGGGACGCGCTGGCCGTGAAGCAGGCCCGTCGTCCCGTCGTCGCCCGTCCTTGTCGCGATGCTCACGTCGCAGCCGCCGTGCGTTCGGCCTTCGTCCGCTTCGCGAGGGCCCTCGCGGCCTCGTCGATGACCGCGCGGACCGCCTTGTCCATCCGGTCTATGAAGAGGACGCCGTTCAGGTGGTCGACCTCGTGGAGGACGCAGCGCGCGAGGAGCCCGGTGCACTCGAGCGTGTGGGCTGCCCCCGTCTGGTCCTGGTATTTCACGGTGATCGACTCGGTCCGCGGCACGTCGCCGCGGATATCGGGAAACGAAAGGCAGCCCTCCTCGGAGACGATGGGCTCCACGCCCTTCGCCTGGGTCACCTTCGGGTTGACGATGACAAGCGGCATGATGACCGCCAGCGGGGTCTTCTTGCCGTCAAGTTTCCAGTCGAATTCGACCTCAACCTCCCGCAAGTCGACGACGCACAGCTGGACGGCCCTGCCCACCTGCTGGGCCGCCAGGCCGATTCCGTGGGCCTCATGCATCGTGTTGATCATCTGCATGCTGAATGACGCAAGGGCCTCGTCAAACGCCGTGACTTTCTCGCCCTTGCGCCTCAAAACTGGATCGTTGTAGTGAACAATTCCCAGAGGCATCGGTCGTAGGACTTCCCAGCGTACCGCCCCGTATACGGCCCGCAAATCAATACTTTCGCGAACGCCAATGAGTCCGTCATCGGAGCATCGTACACCCGCCTCGGCGCCCGCCCGCGTCCTTGCGGGGACGCTGATCGCCCTCCTCGCGTGGCTTCTGCCGGTGAGCCTGAAGTCGGTCAGCCGGGCGCTCCTCAAGTCCGCGGGAGCCGGCACGCCGTCCGTGGGCGCCTACGGCAGGGACCTCGTCGACTCGGAGAAGATCGGGCCGGCGAAGTTCTTCCTCGAGGCGTCGCGCTCGGTCGGCGACCCCGCGGCGGGCGTCCTCGAGGGCGCGCTTGCCGACCTCTCCGCTCGCCAGCCCACGCTCGTCGCCTGGGGCGGATGGGACGCGTCGCTCGACCCGCTCTTCAACCTCCGGCGCAGGACGGGCCGCACGGAGAGCACGCCGGTGCTCACATTCCTCGTCCCCACCCAGGCGCGCGACACGGTCCGCGCCTACCTCGCCAACTCGGGCTCGATCGGCGTCCAGGACATCCTTCGCACGCGCGACGTCACCGTAACGGGCCGCTTCGTCCCTGCGAACCGGCCGGGCGGCCAGCCGCTTGACGCCCTCATCCTCCTCACGGGCCTCCTGTACCAGGGCGAGCGCATGTCCCCGCCGCTCCAGCGCGAGGTGCGCTCGCTCGCCGAGTCGGCCGTGCAGCGCAACGACCTGGGCCCCCTCGAGGACTTCTACATGGACGTCCTCTCGCTCGGCCGGCGCCTCGACTGGACGCAGCTCTGCGAGCTCGTCGGGCGCACGGACAGCGTCAGGACGGTCGGCGAGTTCGCGCACCTGGCGCGGGTGGCGCCCGACCAGATGCCGTTCATCTACTCGGCGGCGCTCCTTTCCAACTCAGCGGACCGCGTGGCCTCGTACCTCATCCGGTACGGCAAGGCCGGCTCCGAGGACCTGAGGATCGCCATCGGGGACGGCCAGGGCGCCGTGAACCTCCTGCTGCAGCGGCAGGTGCCTGTGAACCATGCGCCGGCCGGTCCCGGGATGGGCGCCGCCGCCGCCCTCGTCCTCGAGCACCCGAGGCTGATGCTGGCCGTCAAGTACGCGGGCTACCTCCTCGGGCTCTTCCTCCTCCTCCAGGGCCTCGACACCTGGATCGTTGCCCCGGCCGGCACGGCCGAGGCGGGCGGCCAGCGCGCACGCGCGGGCATCCTCGCCGTCGTCATGTCGGCGCTCCTCATCGTCGCCACCGAGCCCTTCCTCCTCAAGGCGGCCCCCCCGTCCGAGTACATGATGAAGCCCGTGTTCATCCTGGCCGCCTCGTCCACCGTCCCGGCCCAGGCCCAACCCTCTGAAAGCAACAGAAAGTTCGCACCCATGGAAACCTCAACGCTCGTGTCCATAGCCGTGTTCGCCGCCCTCCAGGTCGGCATGTACCTCGTGTGCCTGCGCAAGATCCGAGAGATCGACACGCAGGACCTCGCCCCGCTGCTGAAGCTGCGCCTCATGGAGAATGAGGAGAACCTCTTCGACAGCGGCCTCTACGTGGGGATGATGGGCACCGCGGCCGCCCTCGTCCTGCAGGTCCTCGGCGTCATCGAGCCGAACCTGCTCGCCGCCTACTCCTCGAACCTCTTCGGCATCATCTGCGTCGCCCTGGTCAAGATCCGGCACGTGCGCGCCTACAGGACGCGCCTGATCATGGAGACCCAGCGCGCCGCGGTGGCGGTATGAACAAGACCCTCCTCCTCTTCATCGTCGACTTCCTGTTCCTGAACCTCATCGCGCTCACGCGGTGGGAGCGGGCGCAGCCTGTCCGGAACGCGCCGCCGCCGGTGAACCAGGTGGCGGCCAACGCCCCCTCCGCCGAGAGCGACCTCATGGCGTCGATGCGCCAGTCGCTCGCCGAGGAGCAGCTTTCCCGCCAGGCGGTCGAGCAGAAGCTCGCCTCCGAGGACCAGACGCTCGCCTCCCGCGAGAAGAGCCTCGGGCAGCTCCAGGGCGACCAGCAGAAGCTGACGGCCCAGCTTGTGGACACCCAGAAGTCCCAGGCGGCCCTGAACGTCCGGTACCAGGCCGAGACCGAGCAGAACTCCCTGACCCGCAGCCAGCTCGCCCAGCTGCAGCGCGAGCTGGAGGACAAGCGGTCCGAGTCCGACCGCCAGAAGGCGTCGATCGCCGAGCTCGAGCGCCAGCAGGCCGAGGCCAGGAGGCGCATCGAGGGCCTCAACGTCCAGGTGGCGCTCGGGGACAAGGAGAACCAGGACCTGGCCCAGAAGGCCTCGGAGCTCCAGGGCGAGGTGCAGACCGAGCGCTCCGAGCGGGTGAAGGTCGAGCAGGCGACGAACGAGCTCGCCCAGGGCGTCGGGCAGCTGGCCCAGAGCTCCGGGGAGCTCACCCAGGAGATCC
The DNA here is from genome assembly GCA_036489955.1 of Opitutaceae bacterium. Classification (GTDB taxonomy): domain Bacteria; phylum Verrucomicrobiota; class Verrucomicrobiia; order Opitutales; family Opitutaceae; genus Palsa-1447. The sequence continues at coordinate 32,406 of DASXEV010000019.1, read as the reverse complement.
GGAGCAACACGCCCATCTCCGACAACGTCCTCTTCAACGACTTCCTCGCGAACCGCGTCGACACGACCTTCGTGGCCAGCCGCAAGGGCCTCTTCGGCAACGCGACGCGGCAGAAGGACGTGAAGACCGTGTTCACGACGGACGGCAGGAGGGTCTACGCGCTCCTCGAGATCGACGACACGCCCTTCTCGCTGCGCGAGATGGGTGTCGACTGGGAGAAGGTGACGGTGAGCTTTGACCGCCAGCCGGGCTACCACTCCGAGGGCGGCGAGATCGACTTCCTGCAGGCCGACCCCCGCATCGTCGTCATCCCGGTGGACGCGCAGCAGGTGGCCGCGCTCGGCGTGAAGGTCTACCCGCTGGCATCCGACCCCCTGAGGTTCCCGGATGCGCTCCTTGTGAGCGGCGGCGGCAAGGGCTACGGGGAGCTGGGCTTCAAGCTCGACGCCGCCCACAAGGGCTACGTGAAGCTCGACAACCGGATCTTCAAGCGGCTGTTCGGCGACTTTGCGACCTCCCCAGGGGACCTCGTCTTCAGCCGCTCCGGAGAACTCCTCGGCGTCATGGTGAACAACGACTACTGCGTCGTCCTCGGGAACTTCTCGCCGATGGCCACCCTCCCGACGGGCGACACGAGCAAGGCCCACACGGCTGAGCTCCTGGACTCCATGGCGGGCCGCATCATGGCGATGCCGCAGGTCCTCCAGTAGGCGCGCGCGAGAAGACCACGCTCCTCAGGAGGCCGCCCTGGAAGGTGGCCGCCTCCGACGGGAGCCAACCCTCGGCCGCGAGGAGGTCCTCCGCGGGCGGGAGCCGGCGGGCGCCGATCCCCGCCTCCCACCTGAAGAAGGCGTAAAGGACGCGGAGCCAGGCCCGGGCGCGCAGCCGGGCCAGGCCGCGCGCCGGCAGCGCAAAATCCGCATAGAGCCAGAGGGCCGGGGGCCTCATCCCGGGCGACAGCCTGCGGATGAGCGCGGCCGCCTGATCCGGCGTGAAGCAGTCGAGGAAGAAGAGGGTGGCGACGGCGTCAAATCCCCCGGGCTGCAGGTCCAGGTCCATCGCGTCCGCGCGGACGAAGTTCACCCGGTTGCGGTAGGGCGCCGTCCGCGCAAGGGCCTGCGCGATCATGCCGGCGCTGGAGTCGACGCAGGTGATCCGCGCCTGGGGGCACAGCTGCGCCAGGCGCTCCGAGCACCGGCCGTCGCCCTCGCCGAGCAGGAGGATGTCGCGGCACCCCGAGAGCCTGGGAAGGAGGGCGAAGCGGGCCCGCTCGAGGTCCCCCCCGAACGCCAGCAATTCCAGCGCGCGGTAGCCGCGCGCCATCCGGTCGAAGCCCGCGCCGGCGCGGCTCATCGAAGGGCGAGCCACGCGGCCGGCGTCATGAGGGCGACGTCGGCGAGGACCCTCGCCGTGGCCCTCCCGATCCTGGGCTCAGCCAGGTCGACGGCCCCGAGGAGGATCCCGCTTGCCGCCGCGCAGGCCGCCTCCGGCGCGCACGAGGGGGGCCCAAGCGCGAGCGTGCCGGCCCCGGCCGCGGCGATGGCCCAGGGCAGGCCCCGGCACAGGATCGCGGCGCCGCGCAGCTGGAGGGCAAGGGACGTCTGCCCGTGCGACAGGTCCACCTCGTCCTCCCAGAGGGAGATGAGGGCGCAGTTGCTGAAGCAGAGGGCCATGAAGAGCCCGAGCGGCGCCGCCGCCCGGCGCAGGTCCGTGCCCGGCCTCTCCGCGGCGAAGAGGACGGACCCGATGCCGAGGAGGAGCGCGACGCAGACCTCCTTCGGAATCCTCCAGGGGCTCCGCCGGTGGAGCTGCTGGTGCGAGAAGAGGTAGACGGCGACCGCAGCCATGAGGATGACCCCGGCCCTAAGCTGGGAGGGGAGCAGGCAGCGGAAGGCCGCCGCCACGTCCACGGCGAAGAGGCAGGCCCAGAGCGCGGCCAGCGCCCAGCGGTGGTCGTGGTGGAACCTCAGGCGGTGCGTGCGCATCTCCGAGGGATCGAGGCGGCACGCCTCGAGCCACCGGTCCGTGCAGTAGGCGAGCCAGACCGAGCACCCGAGGACGAACGCCTCCGCCGGACGGACGGGCGCGCCGGCGCTCCGCGAGACGAGAGCCTGCCACAGGACCGCCACCGCCGGGGCGTCGATGGAGACGATGGTCGGCCAGAGCCACCAGCTCGGCCGGGACTGCGCGGCAACGTTCACTTCAGCCTACCAGCATGGCGGTTCGCCGGGGATTCACAACACGGCGTTGCGTTAACGCCCGCGCCGTCCACGGCTTTACAAGCGCGGAGCGGGTCCCCAATGATGCGGGCTCCATGGCTCCAACCCGCGCCCGGGTCCCGGGCATCGCGCCCCTTGCGTCGCTCCTTGCCGCCGCCCTCCTGGCCGCGGGCTGCGTCTCGGCCCCCCGGCTGGAGGCCAGCAAGGACACCGTGGCGCGCATGAGGCGGGTCGTCATCTTGACGCCCCGGCCGCCGCCGCTGGTCATCAACAACATGGGCGTTGCCATGGGCTTCGGCGTCATCGGCGGCCTGGCGCAGGCCCAGATCAACCTCAACAACACGAAGGCCTTTGCCGCGGCGGTCGCGGAGCAGAAGCTCAACCTGACGCAGCCGCTGGTGGACGCCCTGAGCCAGGCCCTCGCCCGCGACGGCTACCAGGTCAGCGTGGACGCGAGGCAGTGGCCGGTGAAGTCCGCCGACGGGAAGTCCGACGACTTCTCGGCGATCAAGGTGGACGGCGATGCCATCCTCATCGCCTGGTTCACGATCGACGGCTACATGTCCGACGCCAACTCGATCCACTACGAGCCGTGGGTCGGCATCAGCGTGGAGATGGTCGATGCCGCGACGAAGCAGGAGCTCTACCGCAAGCTGATCGGCGTCGGCTGGAAGATGAAGATAGGGAACAGCGTCCACCTCGACGCCGACCCGACCTACCGCTTCAGGAACTACGACGCCATCCTCTCGCAGGCCGGCAAGGCCGTCGCGGGACTCAACGACTGCGCCCGCCGCGCCGCAGACCAGGTCGGGGCGGACCTTGCGAGATAGGGGGCTGCGCGTTCCTTGGCCTGAAGAGGGCCGCCATCCCATCCCGCGGCCAGCAAACGGACATGCGCCCCAACATCCTCCTCATCCTGGCGACGCAGTGGCGGGCGCAGGCCTGCGGCTATGCCGGCGACCCCGCCGCGAGGACCCCGTTCCTGGACGCCCTGTCCCTGGCCGCCGTCAACTTCAGGCAGGCGGTGACGCCGCACCCGTTCGGGCCCTTCGCGAGGGCGGCGCTCCTCACCGGCGTCGAGTCCCCCGCGAACGGCGTCCGGGACTACTTTGACGCGCTGCCGGCGGACGCACGCACCGTCGCCCACGCGGTGCGGGAGCGCTCCTACCGCACTTTCTTCTTCGGCAAGTGGCACCTCTTCGAGCGGGACCCGGACGCGGCCCTCACCGGCGACGACCACGCCCGGATCGTCATCCCGCCAGGGCGCCGGGGCGGCTTCGACTTCTTCGAGGGCTTCGAGAGCGGCTTCCTCCTCAATGACCCCTGGCTCCACGGCACCCGTCTGCCCGAGCCCGTGCGCTTCCCCGGCTACCAGAGCGACGTCCTCTGCGCCCGGGCCGCGGGCCTCCTCGGGAGGGAGAAGGGGCCGTGGTTCGCCGTCGTGAGCCTTGAGGCGCCCCATCCCCCGTACCGCGAGCCGGCCCCCGGCGTCGCGCGGCGCGACGCGGCCTCGGTCCCCTTGCGGCGGAACGTGCCCCCGGCCGCGGCCCAAAGGGCGGGGCGGGATCTCGCGGGCTACTACGCCCACGTCGAGGCGACCGACCGGGCGATCGGCCGGCTCGTGGCCGCCCTGCCGCACGACACGGCCGTCATCCTCACGTCCGTCCACGGCGACATGCACGGCTCGCACGGGCTCTTCAGGAAGGGCTGGCCCCACGAGGAGAGCGTCCGCGTGCCGCTGCTCGTCGCCGGCCTCGGCCGCAGGGGGGCGGACGACTCGGCGGTGTCGCTCTCGGACATCCCGGGGCTCGTCGGAGCCCTGGCGGACGGCGTCCCCTGGGCCGCCCCGCGCCCCCACGCGCGGATCTCGATGCCGTCCGTCGTCGCGCTGCCCGACCAGTGCGACCGGGCATGGGCGGGCGTCAGGACCCGGGACCGCAAGCTCGTCCTCGGGCCGGACGGCGTACCCTGGCTGCACTTCGACCTTTCGGAGGACCCGCTGGAGGAGCGCAACCTCGCGGGCGACCCCTCGCGGGCCGCGGAGGCGGCGGAGCTCGCCGCCCTGGTCAGCCCGCGGTGACGGGCTTGGCGGCGCGGTTCTTGCCGAACTGCCGACGGATGGCCGACACGATGTCGTGCAGCTTCACGGGCTTTGAGATGTAGTCGTCCATGCCGGCGTCCAGGCAGAGCTCCCGGTCGCCCTGCATGGCATTGGCCGTCAGCGCGATGATCTTCGGCTGGCGGTCGGCGGGGAACGTCCTGCGGATCTGGCGGCTCGCCTCGAGGCCGTCCATCTCCGGCATCTGCAGGTCCATGAGGACCAGGTCGTAGCTGCGGGTCTTCAGGGCGTTCACGGCCTCGACCCCGTTGCCGACGGCGTCGGCGTTGTAGCCCATCCTCTCCAGGAATCGCAGGGCGACCTTCTGGTTGACCGCGTTGTCCTCGGCGAGGAGGACGCTGAGCGGGATGTCGGCCGCGAGCGGGCGGTCCTCCACGCGGGCCTGCTGGACCGTCTCCTTGCCGCGGCTGCCGAGCTGGGCCAGGGCCTGGAGGAACGAGACCGTCTTGATGGGCTTCGAGACGGTCGCAAACGGGTAGCCGTCCTTCGGGGCGGCGGGCGGTGTCTGGCCGAGGCGGAAGAGGACGAGGCGCGGGCACTTGACGTCGGCCGTGCGCTCGAGCGCGCGGTGGCTCTCGAATTCCGGGAGGTCGAGGATGACGACGGAGGGGGGGTGCTGGAGGGTGGAGGCCAGCTCCACGGCCGCGTCGGCGTCGTTTGCGAAGACCGTCCCGGCGCCGAGCCCGTCGAAGAGCGTCCTCAGCCGCGCGCGCGTGATCGGGTTGTCCTCGATGCAGAGCGCGACCGAGCCGCGCAGGTCGATGCCCGTGAAGGGCGGGGTGGAGACCTCCGTCGGGCGCTGGGCCGGGTCCGTCATGAACGCGACCGTGAACGTCGAGCCCTTGCCGAGCGTGCTCTCGACGCGGATGTCGCCGTACATCAGCTGGCAGAGCCTCTGGCAGATCGCCAGGCCAAGGCCCGTGCCGCCGTACTTGCGCGTGGTCGACGAGTCCACCTGGCTGAACGCCTTGAAGAGCCGGTCGATCCGGTCCTGCGGTATGCCGATGCCCGTGTCCTGCACCGAGATCTCCAGCCTGGTGCGCCCCGCGGGCGTCGGCCGCACGACGGCGTCGAGCGGCACCTTGCGGACCTGGATGGAGATGCTCCCCGAGGGCGTGAACTTGATGGCGTTGTTGACGAGGTTGACGATGATCTGCCGCAGCCGGGTGACGTCGCCCACGATCCACGCGGGAACATCCTGCTCGACGTGGTAGCCGATCTCGAGGCGCTTCGCGGCTGCCGTGGGCGCGAAGAGGTCGAGCGCCTCCTCGACGCAGAGGGCGAGCTCGAAGGGGAGCTTCTCCAGGTCCATCTTGCCGGACTCGATCTTCGAGAAGTCGAGGATGTCGTTGATGATGGTGAGGAGCGCCTCGCCGGACGTCCTGATCGTGTTGACGAAGTCGCGCTGCTCGCCCGTCAGCGGCGTCTCCATGAGGATGCTCGTCATGCCGATCACGCCGTTCATGGGCGTCCGGATCTCGTGCGACATCGAGGCCAGGAACTCGCTCTTCGCGCGGGAGGCGAAGTCGGCCTCGGCCTTGGCGCGCCTCAGCTGGTTCTCGGTCTCGACCCGCGAGGTGACGTCGTTCTCGATCGCGATGTAGTTCTCCACCCTGCCCGTCTGGTCGCGCACGACCTGGACCTCGAGGTGCAGGTAGTACTTCCGGCCGGACTTGGAGTAGTGGACGACCTCGGTGTTGACGGCGTGCCCGTTCGCGATCTCGTCGCGGATGAGGTCGGCCTGGGTGGGGTCGGTGTCCGGCCCGCTCATGAGCGTCCCGGGGTCCTTGCCGACGACCTCCTCGAGCGTGTACTCCATCACGCGGCAGAACGCGCTGTTCACCCACTCGATCCGGCCGTCGGCGGAGCCGATGATGACGAGGTTGTCCGTCTTCGACGCGACTAGGGAGAGCTTGCGGGCCTCGGCCTGCGTCTCGCGCAGCGCCTGCTCGGACTCGCGGCGGACCGTGATGTCCTGAACGGTCCCGATGATCCGCGTCGGCCTGCCGTTCGGCGCCGCCAGGACCGACTTCGAGCGTACGTAGACCCAGCGCCACTCGCCCGTGCGGGCCCGCACGCGGTACTCCGGGTCGATGAAGGAGGCGATGCCGTTAAGCTGCGACTCCGTGCGCTTGCGGTACATCGGCAGGTCGTCCGGGTGGATGAGCGACTGCCAGACCTCGAGCGTCGAAGGCATCCGGGCATGGTCGTAGCCGAGGAGGCTCCAGAGGCTCGGGCTGTAGTAGACGTGCCCCTTGGGGACGTTCCATTCGAAGATGCCGATCTGCGTGGAGTCGAGGGCCAGGCGCAGGCGCTCGTCCGAGACCTTGAGCCGGGCCTCGATCCGCCGGCGCTCCTCGTTCTCGGCGACGAGCTTCTTGTTCGACAGCTCGGAGAGGTACTGGCCGGAGCGCGCCCGGCGCGCCAGGTGGAGCGTGAAACCGAGGAGCAGCGTGATCGCCAGGCCGCCCGCCAGGGCCATCTCGGGAAGGTAGCGCTTGTTCGCCCGCAGGAACTCGGGGGTGGGCGCGAGCCCCATCCACACGCGCTGGCCGAAGAGCTGCGGGTAGACCCTCTCCAGGACCCTGGCCCGTGCGGGCTGCTCGCCCATCATCGAGCGGTAGACCTCCGCCCCGTGCACGCGCACGGCGAGGTTGTAGTTGCCCGAGAGCTTCAGCTGCTTGGTGAAGAGCCACGAGAAGAAGCGCGTGTAGAGGTAGCTGGCGGACGCGTAGTGGTTCGGGTTCAAGCCCCTCCCGATCGGCGAGTAGATGATGAACCCGGGGTTCCCCTTGCCGTCGACATCGGCCGTGCTGGCGATCTCCGGGGCGTTGGCGGCCGAGGCCGCCTCGATCGCCTCACGCCTGCGGGGGTCCGCAGACTGGTCGACGCCCACGGCGCCGAGGTTCTCCTGCACGGGGTAGACCCAGCGGCTCGGGGTCTTCGTGCCGGCGTCGATGAGCGCCACCGAGATGCAGCCCAGGTCCTTCGACTCGTCGAAGAACGAGGCCGCGTCCGTCTGCCACTCCGCCATGTTCGTGTCCGGGTTGTCGGCCCCGTTCCGCGAAAGGCGGTCCATCAGGTTCATCTGCTGGTCGATGACCGACTTGGCCGTCGTGGCGATCTGGTCGGCGACGGTCGTCGTGCTGGCGTCGAGGTAGATCATCTCGCGCTCCTGGAGGCCGATCCAGAAGATGAGGGTCATCGTGAGGCTCACCACGATGGCCGGCATCGGCAGCCACGCGGGCGGCCCGCCCTCCTCCTTCTGGCTCTCGCGCCACGCGAGCGTGAGGAGCGCCATGCCGGCGATGAGGAGCGCCGCCGCCGTCACCGCCGACATCGCCGTGTTCGTGCCCCAGTTGTAGACGGCGGGGAGCTGGAAGGGGTAGCCGAGCAGCGTCGAGAAGCCGACCGACGCCAGGACCGACCCGGAGACCGCCTCGGCGAACAGGCGCTCGCGCGCGCCCTTGTCGGTCAGGCGCCAGGCGACGGTGATTCCGGCGACCATGATGCAGCAGGCCGCCATGACCGAGCCCCGGCCGGGCTGGACCGTGTCGACGAGGAGGATGTCCCTCGCGAAGAGCTCATCGATCCTGAAGTCGAAGCCGAAGAAGCACTCGAGGGCCGTGAGGAAGCCGATGACGGCCGGGACGAGCCCCATCCACGCCGCGCCGCGGAGCTTCTTCTCCCTGCACGCGAGCGCCAGGCCCATGGCGAGGAAGCACAGCGCCTCGTTGAACATGATCGGCGCCATGTGCTCCATGGGCTCGACGATGCGGTCCACGCGCAGCCACCAGCCAAGCACGCCCGCGGCGCCGATCACCACTAGGGCGATGGCGAGGGCAAGCGATGCCCGCTCCGGCCATGTGCGCCGGGGCAGCGTGTTCACGTGGTCCATTGGGCAGCGCCATTCAAGCGGGCGGGCCCATCCGGGGCAATGTGTTTCCGGGCGCGGGATTTACGCAGCTGGGAGGGCGGCGGGGCGGGCCTGGGGGCCCCCTTTTCAGGGAGGGGGGTTGGCGGCGGGGGCCGGCGCCGGGGCCTTCTCGGCCGCCTGGCCCCTGCCCAGGTCGGGGCGCAGGAGGTTGAGGGGGCTGTAGGCGAGCCTCCAGACCGGCTTCTCGACGCTCCCCGTCAGCCGCACCCGGAAGATGGCCGAGAAGGGCGCCGAGAGCGGGTTGATGACCTGCAGGAGGGAGTGGCTCTCCATGAACGGGTAGATGGTGGCCGAGAAGTCCAGGGCGTGCTGGCCTATCGAGTAGGTGCCCTTTGCCCTGATGGCCGAGTTGGCCCCGATCACCTTCACGTCCCCGAAGTCGAGGGCGCCGTCCTGTATCTTGAACGAGGCCTGGGCCTGCGTGAACCTGAGCTCGGCGAACTTGAGCACGCGGGACAGGCCCCCCAGGAGCGAGAGCTCGCCGAGCTTGGAGCCCTGGATCTGGACGGAACCCTCGCCGACGATGGAGGCAATGTCCCCGAGGCGCCCCTCGCCCGAGGCGTTGAGGTCGAGGCGGACGCCCGACTTGTCGCGGGCGAAGGTGGCCAGCGCCGGCGAGGGCTGCGCGCTTCCCTTCACGTAGCCCGCCGCGGCGCCCGCGGCCAGCCCGAGGCTGGCCCCGTCCAGGGCCGCCTTGAACCGAAGCCTGCGGTCCGGCTCGCTGCCGGTCACGCTGCCGCTGCCGGTCAGGCTGCCGCCGGCGAGGCCCGCGTCGACGTCCGCCACCGAGATGTTGTCCCCGTCGACGTCGAGCGTGAAGGCCGCCCTGTCGAAGGCGACGCCGTGCGCCCGCATGCCGCCCGCGGACCGGAGCCTGGCGTGGACACGGTGCGCCACGGGCCCTTTCTCCTCCTGTCGCTCGAAGTGGCCCTCGACGGCAAGCTGCGGCGCCTTGTCGAAGGCGAAGGCCGCGAGGGCCGCCTTTGCGGGCCCCGGGAGCATGGATCCCAACGGGGTGGGGTCGAGGTTCGCCGTCGCGTCGAAGTCGAGCGACGTCCAGGCGCCTGTGGCGGGAGCCGTGAGCATCCTGAAGCTTCCCGCCGCCCCGCCGCCGCCCTTCGTCCCCGACGCCTCGTAGCCGTAGACGGCGTCCTGGTCGACGTAGAGCAGGGTCCGCGCGGTGTCGAACGGGACGCCCTTGATGACCGGGTTCCTCGCCTCCACGTAGCCGAAGACCGAGAAGTGCCGGTGGTGCGTATACCGCCCACGGATGTCGACGGAGGCGTCGGGGGGCGCGGCCTCGAAGCCGAACGGCGCCCAGAGCACCGGCCACCAGGCCCCTGGGATCCAGGGCGAGATGTCCATCGGGCGCAGCCGGCCGCCGAGCAGGTAGCGGAACCCCCTCGTCCGGAAGTCCTGCTCGTAGGATCCCTCGGCCAGGTTGCCGCCGCTGACGACCGTCGCGTTCTCGACGAGGAGCCTCCCGCGCGAGTACGACACGTCGCCGCGGGCCTCGTCTATCCTGACCCGGTACGCCGTCAGGTCGCGCGTGTCCACGTGCCCGCGCACGCTCTGGAAGGCCCAGCCGGGCCCGAGGGTCAGCCGGCCCGACGCGGAGACCGGCTGGCGCAGGTCGGCAAACCGCGCCAGGTCGCGCCCGGTGCGGCGCGAGGCCTCGCCCACGGCGTCGGGGGAGAGGAGCCCGTCAAAGTCGATGTCCGCCGTGCGGGCGGCGAGGTCCGCCCGGCCCTGCGCCGCGACCGGCAGGCCCAGGACGAGGCCCCGGACCTGGGCGGAGACCGTCCTGTCGGGCCGCAGGCTGAGGCCCACGATCGGCGCCTCCACCCGGCCCCAGGGCAGGCGGATCGCCGCCGCCGTGACATCCAGCCTGCGCGGGCTGAACGCCAGCGTGTCAACCTTCAGGATCCCGCGAACCCGCGCATGCACGCCCTCCCCTGAGAAGCGCCCGCGGACTGCGACGCGGTCGGCCCAGGCGGAGAGGGAGGTCATGATCGGGGCCCCCCCGAGGAGGGGCACCCGGACGTGCAGGCGCAGGCCCTCGGCGTCGACGGCCACCGGCGCCGAAAGGCGCAGCGACCTGGCGAAGAGATCGGCGCTCACGATCGCCCCCCGCGTGTCGGAGGGCGTGAGGACCGCGCGCAGCGTGGCGCCGTCGAGGCCGGCCAGCTGCTCCTCGGCCTTCGAGAATTCGCGGGCGAGGGCGGTGTAGTTCCTGGACAGGAACTGGGTCAGGGGCACGTTGCGGACCCGCGTCTCGACGCGCGCCGCGACCCCGGCGTTCACCTGGCCGTGCGCCGAGATCGACATGCCGCCCACGCGGCAGCTCAGGTAGTCGACCGTGAACTCGTCGCCGCGCGAGGCGATGGAGAACGCGGCGTCGAGGTCCTTCACGACGGTCTCGGCCCGGCCGGAGGCCGAGAGCATGGCCGGGATGTACAGGTTTGCGCCCGTGGCCCGGATCTCCCGCGCCTCGAAGCGGCGCTCAAGGAGCCCGACCGGGTCGAGGCGCAGGTAGATGGCGTCGGCCGTGACGGCCGGCTCGGCGAAGGAGTCCAGCCGGAAGCTCGCGTTCCTGAGGAGCACCCGGCCCGTCGGGTCGAATATCGCCGCCCCGAACTTCACGGAGACGCCGGACTCGGCGAGGTGGGCCTCGATCGCCCGCAGCATGAAGGGCGGCACCTGGAGCTCGTTGACCGACGCGACGTAGGCCTGGCAGGCAAGGAGGACGACGAGCGCCAGCCAGAGGGTCCACAGGCAGAGCGTGCCCGTGCACGACGCGCAGAAGCGCGCGCCGGAGCGCCAGCGGCTCTTGGTGGCCTCGGGCATCTCTCAGGGCTGGGTGAGCGTGAAGACCGCGTCGAGGAGCGGCTGCTCGACCCGGAACACGGCGCCGATCTCCTTCGAGCCGGCGAGCTGCTCGGTGGACCCGGTGCGCTCGGCGAGGAAGAGCGTCATGGTGTTCACCTGCCCCGCCCCGCCGGGGAGGGAGACGACGGCGTCCAGCCGGTATTTCCAGGGGCGCATCTCACCGGCGGCGAGGACCTTGTCGGGGAAGCCCTCCTCGGCGAAGCCCGCGGCGCGCAGCGAGCGCAGCTGCGAGAGGATGGTCTCGGCCGCCTCGCGCCGGGCCGGCGTCTCGCCGGCGAGCGCGTGGTCCCAGTCCTCGCCGTCGGCGAGCTTCTTCGAGAAGATGACGGCCCCGTCGGCGGCCCCGGTCAGCGCCAGGGAGGTGATCCGGGCCGACTCCGGCAGCGTCGAGAGCAGCCGCTCGCGCCAGGCGAGCGGCGAGGCGCTCGCCTCCCCGAGGATGTCCGGCTCCACGGCGTACACGGAGGGCAGGCCCGCGATCCGCGCGTAGGCGACGCTCTGCCTCTGCGTCGGCAGCCCGATCTGGAGGGTCTGGGTGGCGGACGTCCCGCCGAAGGTCAGCGTCACCTCCCGCTCCGGGCGGTTGAAGCCCCACTCCTCGATGTCCGCGTTCGTCGGCGCGTCGCTCTGGAAGCGGACGGCGCTCAGCGTCTCCAGCCGGTCGAGCAGGCCCTTCACGGCGTCCGGGTCCGCGGGCATCGGCTGCGTGGGCGCCGCGCCCGACCTCTGGGTGATCTGCCAGGCCGCCGGGTGCCCGCCTGCGGGCGCCTCGAGGCGCTGCAGCGTGATCTCGGGCTGGTTGAGTGCCGACAGCGAGATCGAGGTCACGGTGGAGGGGTCGAAGAAGAGGATGTGGCGGTCGCGCAGGACGTCGGCCGCGTCCCGGAGCATCTCCATGAGGTCCTTAGGGATCGTGACGACGAAGACGGCGCTCCGGCCCTCGAGCTGGGCCACGTAGTCGCCGCCGCCGCCCGCCGCCGCCGCCCCGACGAAGAGCGTCTCGTTGCGGTTGTTGCCCTCGAGCGTGACCCGAAGGGACGGGGAGGCCGAGGGGAGGGCGGCGGGGGGATTCTGGAGGACGAAGGACTTCACCCTCAGGGCGTCGAGGTCGTTGATCGCCAGGTCGGTCGCGTTCTTGGCCGCGCGGGCGCTGACGGGAGTGCGGAACGTCCACCCGCCGCCCTCGCGGTCGATGCGCACCCGGACGCTCGAGGGCGACGCCGTCTGCAGGTTGAGGGAGCGCGCCTCGAAGGTTGGGATCGAGAAGACGACGTCGGAGCGGAGCTCCTCGAAGGGGATGGAGAGGCTGTCGGCAAGCGAGCGGCCGACGACGTGGATCTTCTGCCCGTCCGAGGAGAGCAGGTAGAGGCGGTCGCCGACCTTGGTCGTGTCGCCGATGCGCAGGACCGACTCCTTGGCCGAGGAGGGATCGTCGCCGGAGGTGAAGGACAGGGTCAGCTTCGGCTGGTCGAGGCCGTAGTCGGCGAGCTTCTGGCCGTTCTTCTCCAGTTCCCTCGTCGGGAAGCTCGTCACGTTCTCCAGGCCCTGCAGCTCGTTCAGGATGTGGCTCACTGCCGCCGGGTTCGCGGGCCATTCCACGGGACTCGTGAGGAACCACGTGTCGCCGCGCAGCTCGAGGGTGAAGCTGGCCCCCGGCGCCGTGCTCGTGACCTCAAGCCGGCGGATCGCCGAGGCCTCGTCGCCGAGGACCCGGTGCCTCGCCTCCTGGGACGCGTGCTCGATCCGCCAGTCGCGCTCGAAGTAGAAGATGAAGAAGAACAGCGCGACGTTCAGGAAGAGCAGGACGAGGGTGACTTTGGAGCGCATGTCTGTTGGTGGCGCGCCTCTAGTTGCGCCGGGCCCAGTATACGGCGAGCCCGAGGAGCGCGGCAATGCCGGGGAGGACGAGCATGAGGGTGTAGCGCAGGCGCGCGAGGTCGCCCGCGCTGAGGGAGAGCGAGAACCTCTCGATGGGGCGCGCGGGGACGTTGAGCGACGCGTCGCGCCCGACCGTCCAGTTGATGGCGCCGAGGAGCATCTGCTCGTTGCCGGTCGTCGTGATGCGCGAGTTGGAGATCATGTCGCCGGTGCCGACGACGACGAGCTTGCCGCCGCGCACGCTGAACGGCAGGTCGCCGCGCACGGGCACGCGCTCGGAGGCGACGGCTATGCCGAGGCGGCCGGCGGGGTCCATCTGCGGCAGGCCCCTCAGGTCGATGCCGGGGGTGTACGGCTGGATGCCGCGCTGCGGGTAGTTGATCTCGCCCCACGCGGACTTGGACGTCGCGGCGAGGGTCACCACCGTGAGCCCCGCGCCGGCCGGGTGGCCCGGGACGGGCCTCACGCTGCGGGCGCGGCCGAGGGTCAGGACCTCCTTGTAGTCGAGCAGCGCCTGCGTGATCGGGTGGGGGTTGTAGGCGCGCACGATGAGGTCGCCGTCCTCCGTCATGCTGTCCGGCGCGAGGTCGAGGATGAGGTCATCGTCCACCTGGACGCCCCAGTCGTCGATGAGGAGGTCGTCGAGGCCCGGCTTCGTGAACGGCGCCAGGAACAGGATGAGGCGGCCGGCGCCCGCGCCGAGGTACTGGCGCAGCAGCTCCTCCTCGAAGGGAGTGAAGGTCTCCCGCGGCCACGCGCAGATGAGGAGCGCCGCGTCCTGGGGTATGCGCCTCGCGGACGCGAGCTCGAGGGTCTGGATGTCGTAGTTGCGGGCGATCAGCTCGTCGCGCGCCAGCGAGAGGCCGTGCGTCGGGTCCACGTCGTCCGGGCGGAGCTCGCCGTGGCCGACCAGGAAGTAGATCCGCTTCCGGTCGGGGTTCGAGACGTCGAGTATCGCGGCCGTCACTGCCTGCTCCCCGATGAACTCCCTCCTCTCGCCGTTCTGCACGCGGTAGAGGGTGTCGGGCGTCAGCACCCGCCTGCGGTCGCCGCAGAGGAGCAGCAGGCAGGGCCTCTCAAGGCCGTACTTCTCCGTCTTGCGGCGGTCCTCGTAGAGGTCGACGTACTCGATCGTGACGCGGCCGGGGGGGTTGGACTCCGTGGCGTAGGCGTATTCCGAGAGGAGTCCCCGCACCTCAGGGTCCTCGTCGGAGCCGCTCGTAGCGACCACGATGCGGACGGGCAGCGGGAGCTCGCGGAGGTAGGCGAGCGTCTCGGCGGACAGGGAGAACCGCCTGTAGCGCGTCAGGTCGAACCGCCAGGAGTGGCTGCGCGCCAGGAAGTTTATGCCCCCGATGAGCGTCAGGAAGAGGACGGCCTGGAGCGCCAGGTTGATGGTCCGGATCCAGCGGGCGGCTCTGAAGCTGTCGGTCACGCGCCGGGCCCTAGCTGTGGAGCAGCTTGGCCTCGACGGCCAGGATGCTGAAGATGAGTGCCAGGACGGTGCCGCTGACGTAGAACAGCAGCTCGCGCATGTCGACGATGCCCCGCGTGAAGTCCTGCCGGTGCTGCGCGATGTGCCCGTAGTCGACCGCGGCCTTGAGCTGCGCGAGCGACTCGCGGTCGAGCCAGGACGCGTGGTAGAGGTACTCGCCGCCGAGGATGAGCGCGACGAGCATCGTGACGCAGATCATGCCGGCGACGGCCTGGTTCCGGGACAGCGAGCTCGAGAACACCCCGATGGCGACGAAGAGAAGGCCGGAGACCGCGATGAAGACGTAGCCGCCGACGATGGGGCCCGGGTCGATGAGGTGGGCGTCGCCCGCGAAGCGCCGCAGGATCACGAAATAGCCGGCCGTGGAGAGCCAGAAGGCCAGGTAGAGGAGGTAGGCCGCCGCGTACTTGCCCAGCACGACCTCGGCCGTCGTGACGGGGGTCGTCAGCAGCGTCTCCAGGGTCCCCAGCCTGCGCTCCTCCGCGAGGCACTTCATCGTGAGCAGCGGGACCATGAAGATGACCGGGAACCAGTAGTAGAGGAAGAAGACGGCCGCCGGCGAGAGGTCCTGCGGCGCCTTGCTGTAGTCCTCGAGGAGCGCCGTGAAGATGAAGCCGACGAAGGCGAGGAAGGCGCTGCCAGCGATGTAGGTCGCCGGGCTCACTAGCAGCATGCGGACCTCGTGGGAGAGGATGGTGAAGAAGTGCCTCATGGCGCGTGGGTCTTCGGGGTGTCCTCCGCCACGGCGTCCCAGCTGCGGCGGGTGGCGGCGAGGAACACGTCCTCCAGGGTGGGGTGGGCGCGGCTGAGCGCCCTGACGCGAAGGCCCTCGGAGAGGCAGGCCCGCAGGATCCCCTCACCCGCGTCCTCCGGGTTGAGCGCCTTCAGCTTGATCGTGCGGAAGCCCTGGCCGTCCATGGGACCCTCCGAGGCCACCGAGAGCCCCGGGTCGATGGATGCCAGCAGGAAGGGGAGCGCGCCCATGGCGCCGGCGGCCTCGACCTCGTAGGCGGACTGGCCGAGCACCTCGCGCCGCAGCTCGGCCGGCGTCCCCTGCGCGACGATCCTGCCCTGGTTGATGATGAGCACCCGGTTGCACGTCATCTCGATCTCGGGCAGGATGTGGCTCGAGATGAGGACGGTCATCCGGCCTCGCAGGCTCGCGATAAGGTCGCGGACGATGAGGATCTGGTGCGGGTCCAGGCCGATCGTCGGCTCGTCCATGATGATGACGGGCGGCTCGGCGAGGACCGCCTCGGCGATGCCGACCCTCTGGCGGAACCCCTTCGAGAGCTTGCCGATGATCTTGTGCCGGACGCGCTTCAGGTCGCAGAGCTCGAGGACCTCGTCGATCCGCTCGCCCAGCTTGCGGCGCGGCACCTCCTTCAGGCGGCCCCGGAAGTAGAGGTATTCGCTGACGCGCATCTCGTCCGGCAGCGGGTTGTTCTCAGGCATGTAGCCGACGCACCGCTTGACGACGTCGGGCTCGGACGCGACGGGATGCCCGCAGATGGAGACGGCCCCGGAGGTCGCCGGCAGGTAGCCCGTCAGGATCCGCATTGTCGTCGACTTCCCGGCGCCATTGGGCCCCAGGAAGCCGATGATCTCGCCCCGCGGCACCGAGAAGGTGATGTCATTCACGGCGAGGACGCCGGCGTAGCTCTTGACGAGGTGCGACACCTCGATGGCCGGCTGGGGCGGGGCCGCGTTCATGCCGGCTTTTTCGGGTGCTGCCATCGCCCCTAGGCGCCCCTTTCGACGGTGACCTCGCCCGCCCGGAAGCCCCGGGTCCGGCCATGCTCGTCGCGCAGCAGGAGGGAGCCCACGTCGTCGAGACCGAGCACCCGGCCGCGCCGGCGGCGGCCCCCCTCGCTGAGGGTGACGTCCCGGCCGCGCAGGATGTCATACTTGTTCCACAGCTCCTGGAAGCGGTCCACGTGCTCGCCCTCGAGGAAGCTCTCGTAGGCGAGGACGACCCGGCCGATGAGGGCCGCCGTGAGGCGGTTGAGGTCGACGGTCTCCCCCGCCACCTCGGACAGGGAGATGGCCCGCCTCGAGAGGTCCGAGGGCCAGCCGGTCGGCGGGCAATTCACGTTGAGCCCGAGGCCGAAGATGAGGTCCCGTATCTGGTCGGCATCGACGCGGGCCTCCGTGAGCATCCCGCCCGCCTTCCGGCCGTCGAACACGATGTCGTTCGGCCACTTGATCCCCGGGGCCACGGGCAGGAACTTGGAGACCAGCTCGCAGATCGTGACCCCCATCCAGAGGGTGAAGGTCTGCATCCTCTCCGGCGCGATGAGGGGGCGGAAGGCGAAACTCGAGTACAGGTTGCCGTTGGCCTCGCTGTGCCACGCCCTGCCGAAGCGGCCCCTCCCCTTGGTCTGCATCTGCGCCAGGACGGCGAACGGCGCTGGGCGGCCGGCCGCCAGCTGGCGGGCGCACTCGTCGTTCGTGCTGTCGACCTCGTCCAGGACGAGGAAGGTGAAGCCCTTCCTGCGGACCCGCAGCTGGGCCTCGACGAGGCCCGCATGGAGCATCTTCGGGCGCCTGGAAAGGCGGTAGCCGCGCGCCGGCAGGGCCTCGAACCCGAAGCCCTGGGCCCTCAGCTTCTCCATCTGGTGCCAGACCGACACCCGGCTCACCCCGAGCTTCGAGGCCATGGCGCCCCCGGAGACCCAGCCGGGCTCGGCCGCGAGCAGCTCCCGCAGGATCAGGGTCTCGGTCACTTTGGCCCGACCGGCCCGCCGCCGCTCCAGTCCCAGTTGCTTCCGCGCATGTAGGTGTCGTCGCTCTCCTTGAGGATGTACTGGCTTTCCGCCCGGTCGCCGCCGGCCGACATGGCGTGGGCGAGGTCGTTCAGGTCGCCCATGTCGTCCTGCCGCTCCTCGTCCTCGCGCATCTGCTCCGCGGCGGCGGAGTTGAGGCCGAGGATGTTGCCGACGTAGAGGCCCGGGTGGGCCTTGAACTCCAGGTCGATGAGGCTCTGCTGGGTGAAGATGTCCCGCTTGCGGAAGATGGGGGGCGGCTTCTCGTGGACGATGTACTCGGGCAGCCGGATGATCCCGTTTTTCGGCTTGTCCTCTGGCTCGGGCGTGGGGGTCGGCGTCGGGGGGGTGAACTTCGGCAGCCCCTCCGAGAGGGCCGCGGCGATCCCGGCGGATACAGGCCGCACGTTGTCGCTGTCGGGCGCCGCCTGCACCACGGGGGCCGGCTGCTGCTTCGGGGTCAGGAGGAGCTGCGCGGCGTCGGCCGGCGGGGTGGGCGTCGGCGTGGGGGCCGGCGGCGGCGGATCGGCCGCGCGGGCACAGGCTGCGGCCGCAAGCGCGGCGATGACCTGGAGGGCGCGGTGATTCATGGATGACCTTCTGGAGAAACGTACCGTCGGCGGGAGTTCCACGCAACCCATTCCTTGCCGACCCAAGGTCAGCTCCTGACCTGTCCAGTTCCCGTCACAAGCCACTTGTAGGAGCATAGCTCCCGCAGGCCCATCGGGCCGCGGGCATGGAGCCTGTCCGTGCTGATGCCGATCTCGGCGCCGAAGCCGAACTCGAAGCCGTCGTTGAATCGCGTGCTCGCGTTCCAGAACACGGCCGAGCTGTCGACCCCCGCCATGAAGCGGTCCGCCGAAGTCTTGTCGGCGGTCACGATGGCGTCGCTGTGCGCCGAGCCGTCCCTGTTGATCGTCTCCACCGCCTGGTCGAGGGAGTCGACGACCCGGACGGCCGCCACCAGGGCGAGGAATTCCGCGCGGAAATCCTCCGGCGCCGCGGTCTTGGCGGGAACGCCGGCCTGGCCGAGGATGCGCGCGGAGGCCTCGTCGCAGCGGAGCTCGACGCCCCTTGCGGCGAGGGCCCTGCCGACCCGGGGCAGGAGGGCGCCGGCGGCGTCGCGGTGGAAGAGGAGCTGTTCCGCGGCGTTGCAGACGCCCGGACGTTGGACCTTGGCGTTCACGCAGATCGCCTCGGCCATCGCGGCGTCCGCGGCCTTGTCGACGTAGACGAAGCAGACCCCCGTGAAGTGCTTGATGACCGGGATCGTGCTGTTCTCGGAGACGAAGCGGATGAGCCCCTCGCCGCCGCGGGGGATGATGCACTGGACGAGCGAATTGAGCCGTAGGAGGGCCTCCAGGGCCGCGCGGTCCGTCGTCGGGATCACCTGCACGGCGTCCTTCGGCAGGCCGGCCGCGGCGAGCGACTCGCCGATCAGGGCCGCCAGGGCGCGGTTGGTCTCAAAGACTTCCTTGCCGCCGCGCAGGATCGAGGCGTTGCCGCTCATGAGGCAGAGGACCGCGCAGTCGACGGTGACGTTCGGCCGGGCCTCGAAGATGACCCCGATGACGCCGATCGGGACACGGACCTTGCGCAGGACGAGGCCGTTCGGCCGCGTGGTCTCCTCGAGCACCTCGCCCACGGGGTCCGGCAGCGCGGCCACCTGCCTCACGGCCTCCGCGAGGTGGGCGATCCTCGCCTCGTCGAGCGTCAGCCGGTCAACCTGCGCCGGCGCGAGGCCGGCGCGGCCTGCGGCCTCAACATCCCTCCTGTTCGCGGCTAGGATGGCGGGCCATGAGGATACCAGGCGCCCGGCGAGGTCCGCCACGGCCGCGCGGCGCCGCGCGCCCGGGCTGACGGCAAGGGCGAGCGCGGCAGCGCGCGCCCGCTCGGCGATCCCCCTCACGAGGCCTGTAAGGTCTTCGGGCATGAAAAAGCCCGCCACTCTCGCGCCTGACGGCGCCGGCCGCAAAGGAAAAACCGGGCCGCGGCCTACTCGAAGATCCTGCCCCGCCGGAACCTCCAGACGGCCACCGCCATGGCGATGGCCGTGATGAGGGCCAGCCAGCCGAGGGTGGGAAGGATGTCCATGAATCCGTCCCTGGCCCAGAGGACCTGGCTGAACCCCTCCATGGACCAGTAGACTAGCGTCAGCCGGCTCAGCTTCTGGATAAACTCCGGCATGAAGCTGACGGGGAACCAGGCGCCGCCAATGGCGCAGAGGAGGAGGATCGCGAACGTCGACAGCCCGCGGGCGGCCTCGGGGGTCGGGGAGACGGCGGCGATCAGCATGCCGAAGGACGTGCAGGCCGCGGCCGCCGTGGCGCACACGACCAGCAGCTCCGGGAACCGGGCGCCCAGGTCGATCCCGTAGAGCACGTGGCCCGCGAGGAAGAGGGTGCCCAGCTGCACGAGGCCGAGGCAGATGCCGTAGAGGAACTTGCTCCAGAGGACGTCGGACCGCGTCACCGGCGCGGAGAGGATCCTCTGGAAGATGCCGTGCTCCTTCTCCCTGAAGAGCGCGGTGGCCGAACTCGTGAGGGCGAAGAGCAGGAACTGCATGGCCCACCCGCCGACAAGGAGCGTCGCCATCGGCGACTTCACGTCGGCCCCGGCGACCTGGACATTGTCGATGTGGACGAGCGTCGAGAGGAAATGGGAGGGGGAGGCGTCGCCCTCGCCGGCCTGCGGCACGAAGGAGCCGCTCGCCATCCTCTCCCTGATCCTGGCCGGGTCCCCGCCGAACGTGGACGCCACGGCGGAGGCGATCCGCGAGTTGAATTCGTCGAACCTCCTCGTGCCGACATAGGCGCGGGCGCGCTCCTGGAGCGCCTGGCCTATGAGCTGCGGCGCCTCCGTGAACAGGTCCTTCTGGAAGAGGCCCTGGACGGTCTGGGCTTCCACTGAGTTGCGGGGGTTGGAGTAGGTCTTGAGGCGCAGCCCGAGCGAGTCCTTGCGTATGACGTCCGGCGGGATGACCAGGGCGAAGCGGAAGGCGTCCGACTTCATGAGCGGGCGCAGGTCGTCCTCGCGGAGCGGCCGCCGGGTCCCGTCCGGCTCCTTGAAGTCCGCAACGACCTTGAACGCCTTTTCGGCCTTGAGGGCGTCGACGAGCTTCGCCGCCGCCGGGTTCGAGCTCTGGTTCACGACACCGATGGGTATCCCCGAGGGCCCGGTGTCCGGCGAGTTGACGTGGTAGATCTGCCCAAAGAGGTAGATGAGGGCGAAGGGCACGACAAAGGTGAGGACGATCGACGCCTTGTCCCTGATGAAGAGGCTGATGTCCTTGCGCAGGAGGACGAGGATGGGGTGCATGGGGAGGGTTATTCGCGCAGGACGCGGCCCGTCAGGCTGAGGAAGACGGCCTCGAGGGTCGGCCGCTGGCTCGTGAACATGCGGCCGGGT
Source organism: Opitutaceae bacterium (assembly GCA_036489955.1). Taxonomy (GTDB): domain Bacteria; phylum Verrucomicrobiota; class Verrucomicrobiia; order Opitutales; family Opitutaceae; genus Palsa-1447. The sequence goes on along the minus strand of DASXEV010000019.1, from coordinate 11,696 downwards.
AGGTTGTGCTTTTCCGTGAGCGCGTAGAAGGCGCTGAGCGGGAGGCCCGCCTTGGACCTGAACCGGTGGACGCCCGCCGAGGTGTCGAGGGAGCCGAGAAGGGAGAGCTCCCCGGCGAGGGCCGCCGTCTCCTCCCGGGCGGGGAACCGGATCTCGTCCTCGAAGGGCAGCTGGCTCAGGAGCTCGTCGACCGTTCCCAGGGCCAGGATCTTCCCATGGTCGATGATCCCGACGCGCGAGCAGAGCCGCGTCGCCTCCTCCATGTAGTGGGTCGAATAGATGATCGTCAGCCCGCCGCGGTTCAGCTCCTCAAGGTAGTCGAAGATCGCGTTGCGGGACTGGGGGTCGACGCCGACCGTCGGCTCGTCGCAGAGAAGCAGGCTCGGCGCGTGGAGGAGCGACGCCGCGAGGTTGAGCCGCCTCATCATCCCGCCCGAGAAGGTGCTCACCAGGTCGCGCCTGCGATCCGCCAGCTGCACCGCCTCCAGGAGCGCGTCGATCCTCGCCTTGAGGGCGCGGCCCCGCAGCCCGTTCAGGCCGCCGAATATCTCGAGGTTCATCTCGGCGCTCAGCTCCGTGTAGAGGGCGATGTGCTGGGGGACGAGCCCCAGCCGGCGCCGGGCCTGCTGCGAGCCCGCGGCGGCGCGGCCCGAGTCCAAGTCGAGGCTTCCCGAGTCCGGCGCGCGCAGGCCGGCCACGAGGGACATGAAGGTCGACTTCCCGGCGCCGTTGGGGCCGAGGAGCCCGAAGAATTCCCCCTTCGCGATGTCGAGCGTGACGCCGTCGAGGGCGGTCACGGCGCCGAAGCGCTTCACGACGGACCTTGCGGTAAGGAGGGGCTCGCTCATGGGGAGCTGAGGATCGCGCGCAGCGCCTCGACGTGGCCCTGGAAGGCGTCCTTGCCCGGGGCCGTCACGGACAGGAAAGTCTTCGGCCGCCGGCCGACGAACTCCTTCTCGACGGTGACGTAGCCCTTCGACTCCAGCGTCGACAGGTGCGCCCCGAGGTTGCCGTCCGTGAGGGCGAGGCTGTCCTTCAGGAAACTGAAATCCACGCGGTTGCCGTCCTTCAGCGTGCAGAGCGCGGCCATGATCTGGAGGCGGGCCGGCTGGTGGATGATGGGGTCGAGCGCTGCCATCGGCTCAGTGGCTCCAGCGGCGGCGGGCATGGAACCCGGTCGCGACGAGGACCGCGCCGCTCGCGAGGCAGGCCGGCCAGAAGAGGGCCGGCAGGAGGAGAAGGCCGGCCAGCAGGAGCGCCGTGATGACGAGCCCCACCCACAGCAGGATGTTGTCGAAGAGGATGCCGGCCACGATGTAGAGCTGCATGAAGATGAGGCAGCTGTAGGCGTAGCTCCGTTCCAGCGAGTGGGTGAGGGGCCCGAAGCCGATGACCGACGGCCACACGATATAGGAAAAGAGGAGAAGCATCCCGCACACCCCGAGGAAGCGCATGTCGAACTGGCAGCGCATGCGGCGCGCCTGGACGGCGCCAAAGGCAACGCTCGCCACGATGCCCAGGCCGCAGATGGAATTGATCACAACGTTGGGATGGGCCTGCACGAGGTTCGCACAGCCGAGCGCTGCGATCAGCATCCAGATCGTTCCCCAAATCCATAGGTAGACGTGTCCTGCGGTGCTGCGAATGGCCCGACGCATCGCGACCCGTGAAGCCTCGATTTCACTGAGCGCCTGCGCGGCCTCGGCGGGAGTAATGTTCATGTATAGAGTACTCTATAATGCAGAGTAATCTGTCAACGTTGTCACCTGGGATAATCCTAAGTGATTTTCAATTAATGGTATAGGTGCTTTTGAATCGCCAGCCCTGTCACGTTGCTGCTGCCAAAGCCGCATTCTGCGCGGCCTCCCAGGCTTCCTCTGGAATCAGCGGGCCGACATGGCGGACCGTCTCGGCGCCCATGACCGATGCGATGGCGCCGCATCGCGCGAGCGGCAGTCCCCGCACGTGCCCGAAAAGGAAACCCGCCGCCCATGCGTCGCCGGCGCCGTTCGTGTCGACGACCTCGTCTACCCTGACCCCGGCGATCCGGTGGACCTCCGAGCCCCTGGCGATCCAGGCGCCGTCGGCGCCGAGCTTCACCGCGGCGATGACCCCGTTTGAGGCAAGCTCCCTTGCCAGGGCCTCGTAGTCGGCGGGCCTGCCGGGATACAGCGCACGAATCTCGTCCTCGTTCGCGAAGACGACGTCGATGCCGCGACCGAGCTGCGCCAGCATCCACGGGCGCGTCGCGTTCACGACCTCGTAGGACGAGAGGTCGAGGCTGATCGTGCACCCGGCCGCCCGCGCGCAGTTGAGGACCTGGGTGCAGAGGGCCTCGTTGAAGACGAGGTAGCCCTCGATGTGCGCATGCCGGACCCCGGCAAAGTCCGCCGGCGTGATCTCGGCAGGGGAAAGGGTCATCGCGGCGCCGAGGCATGTGCGCATTGTCCGCTGCGCGTCCGGTGTCACGAGGGCGAGGCAGCGGGCATTGGCGGAGCTCCCGCGCTTGAACCTCGTGCTGTCGACGCCGGCCGCCTGGAACCGCTCGACGAAAGCGGCGGCGAAGGCGTCGTTGCCCAGCTTGCCGATGAAGGTCGTCTTCAGGCCGAGGCGGCACGCGTTGAAGGTCGCGTTGGCCGCCGAGCCGCCGGTCGAGAGGGAGGTGGGCTCCTTGAGAAGCGAGAGGATGCGGCCCATCTCGGCGTCGTCCACGAGGACCATGCCGCCCTTTCCGCCGGCGATGTGGGCGAGGAAGGACTCGGGCACCTGTGCCGTCAGGTCGACGATGGGCGAACCCACGCCGGCAAGCTCGAACGACTCCGCTCCGTCCGCTGGGGTTTGCATCGGTCCCGCAGTCCAAGGTGGCTCCGGAGGCCCGGCAATTCATTTTGCGGCGCCCCGTGGCACGTGCCATCGTTCCCCCGTGATCGACACATGGATCCAGGGCTACCCGAACTGGCTTGTCACCGCCTGCTCGCTGCTTGTCGCGATCTTCGTCCTGTGGGTCATCCTCAAGCTGCTCAAGATCGCGCTCTGGATCCTCTTCTACTTCATCATAGCGGCAGGCCTCGTGTCGCTCGTCCTGTACTTTTTCGGCTAAGATTCTTGCCGGGCAACGCGGCGGGGTTTAACCCTCGCGGATGAAATACATCTTCGTCACGGGCGGAGTGGTTTCTTCGCTGGGCAAGGGCCTGACTGCGGCATCGCTGGGTGCGCTGCTGGAGCTCAGGGGCCTCACTGTCCGCATCCAGAAATTTGACCCGTACCTGAACGTCGACCCTGGGACGATGAGCCCCTACCAGCACGGGGAGGTCTACGTTCTGGAGGACGGGGCCGAGACCGACCTCGACCTGGGCCACTACGAGCGGTTCACGAGCGGCAGGCTCTCGCGCCTCAATAGCCTGAGCTCTGGCCAGGTTTACGAGAGCGTCATCCAGAAGGAGCGCCGCGGCGTCTACCTCGGGAAGACCGTCCAGGTGATCCCGCACGTGACGAACGAGATCAAGGAGCGGATCTACGCGGGCGGCAAGGACGTGGACGTGCTCATCACGGAGATCGGGGGGACGACGGGGGACATCGAGGGGCTGCCGTTCCTCGAGGCGATGAGGCAGTTCGCGCTCGAGGTGAAGCCGAAGGACGTGATCTTCATCCACGTGACGCTGGTCCCCTTCGTCGCGGCGGCTGGCGAGCTGAAGACGAAGCCCACGCAGCAGTCGGTCGCGAAGCTCCGCGAGATCGGCATACAGCCCAATGTCGTCGTCTGCCGCTGCGACCACCCGCTGGACATGGACCTGCGCGACAAGATCAGCATGTTCTGCAACGTGCCGGTGAAGGCGGTCATCGAGTGCCGCGACGTCGACGCCTCCATCTACCAGCTTCCGCTGGCCCTTCAGCGCGAGGGCATGGACGAGCTGGTCCTCGACCTGCTCGGATACTCGATCCCGCCCCCGAGGAAGAACATCTGGGTCGAGATCGTGAGGCGGATCCTCAATCCCCGTCACGAGGTCACGATCGGCGTCGTGGGCAAGTACATCGAGCTCCAGGACGCCTACAAGTCGGTCTACGAGTCGATCACCCATGCGGGGATCGCGAACACCTGCCGCGTGAACGTCCGGCGCATAGACGCCGAGGACCTGGAGAAGAAGGGGGGCACCGCGCTCCTGAAGGGCCTGGACGGCATCCTCGTGCCCGGCGGGTTCGGGGACCGGGGCACCGAGGGGAAGATCGCCGCCGCGAAGTACGCCCGCGAGAAGGGCGTGCCCTATTTCGGGCTCTGCCTCGGCCTCCAGATCGCGGTCATCGAGATCGCCCGCAACGTGCTCCGGCTCAAGGGCGCGAACAGCACCGAGTTCGACCCCAGGTGCGCCGAGCCCGTCATCAACATGATGGAGGAGCAGAAGGCGATCACGGACAAGGGGGCGACGATGCGCCTGGGAAGCTATGACTGCGCGGTCACGCCCGGGACCCTTGCCGCCCGTGCCTACGCAAAGGCGGTCGTCCTGGAGCGCCACCGGCACCGGTTCGAGGTGAACAACGCCTATGTCGAACGCCTCAAGTCAGCTGTCGTCATCAGCGGGGTCAACCCGAAGCGGAACCTTGTCGAGATCATCGAGCTGAGGAATCACGCGTGGTTCCTTGCGGTCCAGTTCCATCCCGAGTTCCAGTCAAAGCCCAACCGCGCCCACCCGCTCTTCGCCGCGTTCGTCGCCGCCGCGATCAGGCACAACAGGCCGGCAACCAGGAAGGGCAGGACGTGATCCACGATCCTGCGAGGCTTCTGCTCATCGCGGGGCCGTGCTCCCTCGAGAGCGAGCCGATCTGCCGCGCCGTTGCGAAGGCCCTGGTGGCCCTCGGCAAGGCCCATCCCGAGCTCAACATCGTTTTCAAGGGGTCGTTCGACAAGGCGAACCGGACCTCCGGGACGGGTCCGCGCGGGACGGGGCTCGACGAGGGCCTTGGGCTCCTGTCCCTCGTGAGGAAGGAATTCGCCCTGCCGGTTCTCACGGACGTCCATGAGATCGGCCAGGCGGTCCCCGTCGCCAAGGTCTGCGACGTGCTGCAGATACCGGCGTTCCTCTGCCGGCAGACGGACCTTCTCATCGCGGCCGCGGGAACCGGTCGCACGGTCAACGTGAAGAAGGGCCAGTTCCTCTCGCCCCAGGAGATGTCACACGTGACGGCGAAGGTCAGGCAGGGCGGCGCCAAGGAGATCTGGCAGACGGAACGGGGGACGACCTTCGGCTACCAGAACCTGGTCGTCGACATGCGATCCTTCGCGATCATGAAGGCCAGCGGCTTTCCGGCGGTCTTTGACGCGACACACAGTGTCCAGCTCCCGGGCGCGGCCGGGGGGAGGAGCGGCGGCCAGCGCGAGTTTGCGGAGCCGCTGGCCAAAGCCGCGCTCGCGGCCGGGGCGGACGGCCTCTTCATAGAGACCCATCCGGCCCCGGACACGGCGCCGAGCGACGGGCCGAACATGATCCCGCTTTCCGACCTCCCGGCGCTGGTCGCGCGGTGCCTCTCCGTATGGAAGGCTGTCCGCGCCGGGGCCGGCAGATAGGGCAGCGCCTAAGGTTTGGGATCCTGCAGGGGCGGCTACCGGCCTTCCCGTGGGGGAGCGGCTGGCGATTGGGCCGTTCCTGGCCGATCGACCGCCAGGATCTCCCCGTTGAAACGCGGGCCGCAGCTGGAGGCGCCGATGGAATTCACGCCGATTTCCAGTGGCCCCGGGGAATATGAATCGCGGGCCGCCGAAATCACCTCCCGGCCGTTCCATTCCACGCGTATGCCCGTCGGCATGACATCCGGACCCCCGATTCCCAAAATGCTCCGCCGCGAAAGCGACCTCATCGAGATCTCAACCGACTGCGGCTGGGCAAAGTCGACCTTGATCGGCTTGGAAACGGTTCCGCCAAATCCCCAATGGTCATAACCCACGGAGACATGATCACCTCCGAGGAACTTGATAAAAATGACGTCGCCCCGGCCGGTCCGGCCGGTCGTCACCAGGGGTTCGATGGTGCCCGCGGGCTCTGCGGGCAACCTCACTACAACCCGGAGGTTGCCGGACGCTTTCACCCAGCCTGAGAATGCCCGGATGGAGACGGTGAGGCCGGCCCCTATGGCGATAGCCGCAAGCACGGGAACGACCAAGCGGGAAATGAAAGCGTCGAGCACGGATGCGAAACGGCGCCGCTTCTCCCGGCCGATTGCCAACGGGAAAGTCCCAAGGCAGACACCCATCATAATCCAGGACGCCAGGCTCATCCAGTATGTCACTCGGAGGATGCGCGGTCCTGGATAAAAGACGTGCACGTTGCTCGTGCCAGGAGGGACCGGCACCCCGACCAGGCCGTCCGCTGTCTTGACGATCCCGACCTCCGCTCCGTTCACCGTCGCATGGTATCCGGGAATATCCACCCTGGGGGTTTCCAGGATGCCTTCACGATCAGAATGAACGTCCACGTTGAATGGCATCAGCGAGCGCAAGGTGAGAGCGTGGCCGTCGTTCACGAAGGGCGTGATTGTCACCCGCGCGAATGGGCCTGGGGCACCCCGCCCGTCGCCGGCTGCCCGATCCGGCACGAATCGCATATTCAATAGGTCCGGCCGCTTGCTGCTGTTTGTGATCGCAATCAGCCGTCCGTTGCGCGGGCCAGCGCCGAACGCCTTCTCGCCTCCTGACGATGGAAGGGCATAGAGCCGGTCCAGGGTGCGACTTTCCAGCTGCAACTCGCCGCGCGGCTCCCGTCCCAGGAAATCAAAGCGAAGTACGGCCGTCTCCTCGGGCTTCAACGGTATCCTGAGTTCGGACGTGTCGTTGCTGGAAGCTGAGAACTCGAGGGAAGGCCCGCGGGCCACCGCCGAATCAGGAAAGCTCGTTTCTCCATCAGAAATCACGCCAAGCGTATGGGCGTCGAGAAGCCTCGTTTCCAGGAACGGCTCGGTCGGGGAGTTGGAAAAATACCCCGGAAAAAATCCGAAAAACATGTACGAGACGCGGGTGAGAACCAGGTTCGCGGGACTAAAATGCTGCGTTGATGACTCCGGGGAAAAGGAGCCGCCAACGGCGCATTTGAACAGCCTTGTCGCCTCAAAGCCGCTCCACGCAACAGCCGCAGACAGGCCCAGCGACAGGAAGACGGCCCGTCGCCGGCGCGCGAGATCAAGCTGGGAGAGCCCGGCCACGGACACAAAAATTGCCAGGCCGGCCAGTAACGGGTAGAATCGCTCCTTGGGTCCGAATTTTGTGACATCCAGGACAATCTTGGGGACATGCAACCAAAGCCATCTCGTCGCACCCGGCAGTGGGACAATAAAGGCAATCAGGAACAGTATGAGTCCAAATAGGGTATTTGCCGACTTCAGCCGTTTTGAGACAAGTAGGCCCGCGATTATAGCCAGCAGGAGGCTGTAGCCCAATTGGACGTCCCCGTTCAGGTGGCCTCCATCCGTGCTCAGGGGTTCGAACGGGGCTAATCCGCGGCTCGAGACCTTCTGGACGAAATCTGTTGCCTCGGTGGCCTGGGTGTCAGGCCCGGGGGGGAGCCTGAGCGTCAATACCGACGTGAACTCATATGCGGCCAGGAGTGCGAACAAGAGCGCAGCCAGGGTCATGCGTGCCAGGCCAATGCGCGTCATTCGGCGGCGGGCGACCGCTGCAAGCACGCCCCCTGCGCACAAGATGCTGGCCCAAAGGGCCGTCGGGGGATGGGCCCACCAGAGCGCTGCTACGGCCACGCTTTGATAGAGCCATGGCCTCCAGCCACTCGGATCCTCGGCGGCCAGTGCAAGCCCGAGCGCAAGCCACGGGATCATGGGCATGGCGATGAAGGTCGGGATCATGTCGCCTTCGTAGAGCGAAGCCAAAATGGCCGGCGACAGGATGAAGAGTGCGGCAAGCGCCGCGTCTAGCCACGGCCGATTCGGGGAGTATACCAACAAGGCGGAGTAAGCAGACACCGCCCCGACAACGGTCGAGAAAAGCAGGATAAGATTGCACAGGGCAAAGGCCGGCAGGGTGTGAAGCGTCGCAGCATCAAGAATGAAACCAAGATGCGTGAAATAGGGCGCGGTCCGCAGCGTATGGATGCCGCCGTTGAATGCGAAGCGCGACTGGCCAACGAATATCGGGAATACACCCGCCCGTAGCTGGTGAACGGCGTCGGCAAGGCTCAGCGTATAATGATAGGCATCGCCCAGGCCTACTTGGGCACAGATCGCGTAGGGGTGGATGGCGTAGGCGGCCACGCATTGGACAAGCGCCACTCGCAGCCCGTCGGAAAAGGCAGGTTTCCCATAGCCCCTGGGAAATGCGAGAAGCGCACGGACGGCGATGAGCGACAGGGCGAGCGAGGTCCCAATTGCACCAGCCTGGGCCCAGCTCAGGTTGCCCACAGCGGCCCTTGCGGCGGCTGCGATCAGCGCCGGCCCGAGCCCGTACTTCAAGATACCTAGCTCAACAGCGGGCCTCCCATCACAGGCGGCACGTGCAACCTCAACGCCACATGCAACCAATGCCCAGAGAACCAGCCCGCCGATCAGGTCCGATGGAGAAAAGCTCGCGGTATAGTAGAAACGAGCGGCGACCAAGAGAACCAGGGCAACAGTAGTAAGTTCGGATGGAAGAAACCCGGCTGCGTCGCGCCATTTGGCGAACCGGACAGCAGACTTAGCAATCGCGGGCGAATCGCTCATCGCACAGCTGCCTTCTAATCAAGGGCGCACGGGTTACGATCCCCGAATAATTGCCCCAAGGGTTCCATCCAAGCGCGCCTGGGCCCAAGCCATCGCCCGCGGGGGCCATCATTCCGATCGGTCCCAATCGAGCCCCATGTCTGATTTCCGCCTGCTGTGCCCCCTGCCTGGCTTTCTGGGCCACGCGAGCCGGGGATTCCGACCTGCCCGGCAGCCAGCTGAAGTTGCGTCTCTTTGGGCAATCCCTTGCCGATGCTGACGCGACCCACAGGTGCCACTTATCTAAGCCACACGATAACAGCGGCCCGCGGGCTGCGGAGTTGACCCTGCCGCGGGCGGCGACCACCATCCCCCGACAAGAACCCCAGATGGAACCCTTCCTAATCGACGTGCCCATGCCCTCGATGGGGGCTACAGTGAACGAGCTGACCGTCGTCAGCCTTAGGGTGCAGCCGGGGGCCCGCGTGGTGCGCGGACAAAAGCTTGGCGAGCTGGAAAGCGACAAGTCGGTTTTCGAGTACGAGGCGCCGTGCGACGGCACCGTGAAGTTTATCCACGTCAGCCCAGGAGACGCGAAACCGTCGGGCTCCCTGTTCATGCAGATCGAGACCTCGGACTCCAGCCTGCTTCACCTGAAGAGCAAGGGCGGCGCTTCCGCTGGAGCTTCCCAGGCCGCCCCGAAGGCGGCGGCCGTATGGACGCCCCGGGCAATCAAGCTCGCAAAGGAGGCGGGCCTCGATCCGGAGAAGATAACCGAAATCGAGGCAAGCGGTCCGGGCGGACGGGTTTCGGGCGACGACGTCGACCGTTACATCGCCAAGCACCGGAAATGACGCCCATACAGACACCAGCCTCCGAGACCGTCCGCATCGCCGGGGTCGGCTTCGCGGTCCCGAAGAACATCCGCGCAAACAGCGAGATCCTGAAGTCCTTCCCCAACCGGACGGAGGACGAAATCGTCCGGCTCACGGGAATCAGGGAACGCCGCTATGCGTCGGACGACGAGAGCGCCACGGCGCTCGCCGCCATCGCCGTCTCGCACGCTCTCACCCAGGCCGGGATGCAGGTGGCCGAGATGGACGCCATCATCATGGCCACCATCATCCCCGACCAGCCGGTTCCCTCGATGGCGAGCGCGCTTGCGGCCGAGCTTCGCATTCCGCATGTGGCGGCGTTTGACCTCAATGCGGCATGCTCGGGCTGGCTCTACGCCCTTGAGGTCGGCCGGTCGCTGATCCTCGGCGGGTCCGCCCGGAACGTCATAGTGGTCACGGCCGAGCTCCTCTCACGCATCACCAACCCGCAGGACCACGAGACGGCGTTCCTCTTCGGCGACGGCGCGGGGGCCGCCGTGCTATCCAAGGAACAGGGAGGGCACCGGCTCCACAGGATGGGCCTGTCGGGAGACGCCAACCAGTTCTGCGCGATTCAGAGGACGGGAGGCGGCGCGCGCATCCCGTGGCCGGGCACGGAGTCCGAGATGCACCATTTCTATCTGAAGATGGACGGCGTCGCCGTCTTCAAGCACGCGGTCGTGGGCTTTGCCGAGAAGATCGAGGAAACCCTCGCGCGCGAGAGGATAAAGCCCGACGAGATAGCCTGGGTCGTTCCCCACCAGGCGAACGCGAGGATACTCAAGGCCGTCAGCAAGCGCGTAGGAATCCCCTACGAGAAATTCGTCGTCACGATCGCGAAGTACGGGAACACGAGCGGCGCCAGCGTCTCCATGGCACTCGGCTGGGCGGCCGAGGAGGGGATCTTCACCGAGGGGGACAAGATCATCTTCTGCAGCGTCGGCGCTGGGCTCACCTTCGCCGGCGGCCTCCTCGTCTGGTAGGGCGCGTCAGCCCGTGAGCTCGTAGCTGAGGACGCTGAGCGCGTAGACGGCGGCCGTTTCGCAGCGAAGCACGAGCGGGCCCAGCGTGATGGGCTCGAAGCCGCTTCCCCGCGACACGCCCATCTCCGCGGGTGTGAAGTCGCCTTCCGGGCCGATGAGCCAGAGGACATTTCGCGGCGTCTTTCCCTGCGAAGACCGGAACTGCTCCAGTACGGCCTTCAGGCCCTTGGCCCCCGGCTGCAGGCTCGCGATGAGCTTGAGGTCGTAGCCCTTTGCGGAGGCCATGAAGTCGGCCGCTTCGGCCACCGGCAAAATCTCAGGCAACCAGGGATTGCCGCACTGCTTCGCCGCCTCGAGCGCCGCGGTCTGCCATTTCTCGATTTTGCGGTCCGAGCGGTCGCCCTCGAGCTTCATCTGGGTTCGCTCGCTCTCAAGTGGGACGATCGTCGAGACGCCGATCTCGGTCGCCTTCCTCACGATGGAATCCATGGCGCTGCCCAGTGGAAGTGCCTGGCCAAGGGTGATGCGCCAGGGGAGGGGCTTGGCCTTCTGGGAAAACCGGACCTTGAGGAGCGCCTCGCGTTTGTCGGCGGCGCCGAGTTCGCAGATCCACTCGGATCCCTTGCCATCGAAAGCCACGACTGTTGCGCCGCTCTGCGCTCGATTGACGACGACCAAGTGGTGGGATTCGTCAGAGGAGAGGGTGATTTCACGGGGATCAGCGACGGTCGGATGCGAGTAGACGCGGAAGTCGGGCATTTGACCCAGAGGAGATCCCGGGATAACGGCGTGTCAACGACGCGCTGGGAGCTTGTGCGTCATCGGGGCCGTTCGGAGCCACGACGCACTGATGTAAGGTCTTGCGTCATCGGCCGGCTTGGAATCGCATCGCCGCTCCCAAGCCCGGGTGGCGGAATTGGCAGACGCAGCAGACTCAAAATCTGCCGCCGCAAGGCGTGTGGGTTCGATCCCCACCCCGGGCACCAACTTAAGGGCTTAGCAATAAGCACTTAAGTTTTGGGGTTCTTCTGCAATTATAGTGGGTAAAGATCGAGCTTTCCGCAGTGAAAAAGGATAGCGATCCGGTAGTTGGCGAAGGAGCGGAAGCCGCGCGCGGCGGACTTGATCATCTGGATCTTAGAGTTGAAGCCTTCGGTCACGG
>DASXEV010000033.1:0-2198 GCA_036489955.1 Opitutaceae bacterium | reverse complement strand
CTAGTCCTAAAACAAGCGAATCCCGGCCGTGTAGGCCGACTTTCGCCGGTCCGATGCGGTGCGGCGAGGCTTCAAGGCCGAAGCAGGGGACTGAGGGTCACTGCGAAGTGCATTTTCGACGCGCGCGAGCGCGTTGCACCGCTTCGGGACCGCATTTCGAGGTCGCTGAAGCAACCGGCACTTGGCCGGTCGTCCACGCGCGGGCCGTCGTCGCGTCAGAGGGCGTCGGACAATCGGAAGAACGCGCCCAGCCACGGGGTGTAGGCCAAGATGCGCCAGCACACGCGCCGGCCCGTGGTGAGGATCTGGGCGGGGATCTCGATGAAGGCGCCCACGAAGGTCCTGAACTCCATGGTGAGCAGACGGCGTCGTTGTTCTTGATGGCGCTCGGCCCAGCGGGGGCTCACCGGCAACAACAGGCGCACCAGGCCTTGAGGCTCCAGGCGAGCGACGCCATGGTCATATACGCCCAATTGGCGTTGAGCGTGTTGACCTGGGCGTGCAGGGCGCGCACGTCGGACTTGAGTTGGCTGATGAGGTTCTCTTGGTCACAGCGCTGGCGGGCCTGGTCCACCACCTCGTCGGGGGTCATCTCCCGTTCGTTGGTGACGTAGAAAAAGTACCTGAACTCCTCGAAGAGGACGTCCTCGCCGCGCTCGACCGAGATGTTCTTGCGCAAGGCCACCACCCGGTAGTCGCGATCGCATTTGCCGGGCCGGTAGGAGAACTCGACGACGTCTTTGGCCTTTTGGAGCAGCACCTTGTGGCCCCGCTGGCGCACGATGTCGTCCTTCACCTGGCGCGGACGGGCGCGCGCGGTTGTGGCGATCGCCCGCTCGGCGCGGGTGACGAGCTCGTGGTACATGGCTTCGTTCGCGCTCTCGGCGCGCGTGACGAGGTTGGCCCTGGCGTCGAAGCCGAAGACGAATTTCACACCGTCGTCGTCCCAGCGGTCGAAGTGGGCGGTCATCGCGTAGTCGGTGTCGCCGCGCAGGCGGATCTCTTTCCACCCCGCCTTGCGGCACAGGGCGATCGAGCGGTCGAAGGAGTCGACCGCCCCCTCGTGGGAGGGCCGGTTGGCGCCGAGCAGGCCCAAAAAGAGGGTTTCTTTGGTGTTGGCGAGCGAGGTCACGAGGGCCGAGTAGCCCCAGATGCCGTTGTAGGAAATGTCCATGCCCGCCTTGGTCTCGGCCCCCGTCGCCACGATCGAGGCGTCGGCCTCGATGATGGCGGGGCCCTCGAAGAAGGAGGCCGGCTGTTGGGCCCACACCTCGAGGCGGGCCGCGTTGAACGCCTCTTGGAGGGCGAGCACCGCGTCGGCGTCGAAACGCCGGCAGAATTCCCCCGCCGTGGTGGGATCCGGCAGGGCTCTGGACCCCGAGGCCGTCGAGGAACACCGCGTCGCGCCGACGCAGCTCGATGTCGTCGAGGGTCCGCCCTCCCATGAGCGCGTTATAGGTGATCTTCAGCACGTGGTCGGACTCGTGGTAGGGCCGGTGCACCTTGAGCAGGTGCAGCGAGGAGTCGATCTGCTCGGCCAGGCCGACGTTCTCGACCAACTTGGCGATCATGCCCATGCCGCCGTGCGCGGTCGCCTTGGTGCGCTCTGAGAGCTCGTAGGCGATGTTGGCCCGCCCGAGGACGGGGCTCTCGAAGTTCGGGACGACCGCCTCGTCGAGGCGCCGGGCGATCTGGCGCGCTTCGCGGCACCATGACGACGACATCGAGCGCGCGACTGGCGTCGTATGAGCGCCGCTACCAAGAGCTCGCCGGACAACTGGCGCGCATCGGCTACATCGCGTCGGGCAGCGTGGCCCTGCGCTCGAACCGCTGCGGCAAGCAGAACTGCGCCTGCCACGGCGACCCGCCGCGTCTGCACGGGCCGTACTGGCACTTCACCGCCAAGGTCGACGGCAAGACGGTCAACAAGCGCCTCTCCGAACACGAGGCCCTTCTCTACGAGGAGTGGATCGCCAACGACCGCTTGGCACGCGACGTGCTCGCCCAGATGCGGGCCTTCACCGCGAAGGCCGCGCCCCTCATCCTTGCCCAAGAGCCGTCCATCCCAGGCGAGCGCGACGACCGGGCCCCCAAGAAGCGTTCACCTGAACGCGCCCCACGCCCGTCTCGGCGCCGGAGCTGAACGGCCCGCCAGACAAGGAGATTCGGCTTCAAGAGCTCCATCGGGCCGGGTCTTA
>DASXEV010000004.1:0-34653 GCA_036489955.1 Opitutaceae bacterium | reverse complement strand
GGCGCGGTTTGGCACCTCGATGTCGGCTCATCACATCCTGGGGCTGGAGAAGGTCCCAAGGGTTCGGCTGTTCGCCGATTAAAGTGGTACGCGAGCTGGGTTCAGAACGTCGTGAGACAGTTCGGTCCTCTATCCGCTGTGTGCGTCTGTGATTTGAGGGGTTCATTCTCTAGTACGAGAGGACCGAGAATGACGAACCTCTGGTGTTCCGGTTGTCACGTCAGTGGCAGCGCCGGGTAGCTATGTTCGGAAGGGATAAGCGCTGAAAGCATCTAAGCGCCAAGCCCATCCCAAGATAAGATCACAATCCGTAGCAATACGGTGCAAGGTCCGGGTAGACCACCCGGTTGATAGGCCAGAAATGCAAGCGTCGTAAGGCGTTCAGTTTACTGGTACTAATGACCTTGCTTGGTTAGTGCAGCCTCTAGCTGTTCGAAGGCGTTTATCTTGCTTACTTGTCCGCACCTATTGCCCTGGGCTTTTTACTTTCTCTCCCGCAAGGCGAGAGATCCAATTCCTGGTGACCATATGCCGGGGGTCCACCCGTTCCCATCCCGAACACGGCCGTTAAGCCCCGATCAGCCAATGGTAGTAGGACGATAGGTCCCGCGAGAGTAGGTTGTTGCCAGGTTATGGCCCGGTTTCCCGAACAGGGGGACCGGGCCTCTTTTTTGGGGTGCGCGAAAGGGGGCGCTACCGGTTGGATGGAAGTCGCCGGTGAACCCAGCCTTGTCCTCTCCCGGCGTTGCTCATTCCATGCGGCGCGGACCCATGACTTCCCTCTATTGCGGCAAGGCAGACCCCCCGCATGACGCGGAATGTTGTCCTGGACGGTGCAGGGGGGCCGGCCCGGCGCCCTCCTCCAACCCTTAAGATGGCACGGATCAGGGAGGCCCTTGCCCGGGCGGAAGCCGGAGCGCGCAGAAGCGCGACCATCATGCCCGTGTTGGTCCTGCTCATGGCGGCTGCGGCCATATGGCTTCGGCTCATGTATCGGGCGGATTATTTCCCGGCATTCTTCGATGGAGAGGAGGCGCGTTCGCTGGACATGGCCCGGGTGGCCTGCGGCGAGGCGGCGCGCTTGGGGTCCTGGTGGGAGGTTTTCACGCACGGCCTGCGCACCTACAACAAGGGCTACTTCTGGGTGATGGTCCCGTTTTACCAACGGTTCGGCTACGACTTCCGCCTGATTCCCTGGGTGCTCGCCCCGATCCTGAGCGTCCTGCTGGGCGCCGTCCTGGCCCTGCACCACAGGGCCTACCCACGGGCGTCATTGCTTCCAGTCTTCCCGATTGCCTGCTCGGCCATGCTTTGCGTCTGCGTCCGCCGATACAAGTGGCATTCGGTGACGTTCCTCGCGGCGCTTTCGGTCTATGCCTTCTTCATGCCGGAGGCGATCTGGCCCGCGCGTCCGGGCGCGGCCAGGGCCGCGGCCGCCGGGGTGTTCGCGCTGAGCTGCTACCTCTACTTTGGGAGCGCGATCTACCTGCTGCCTGCGGCATTCCTGGTGCTCATGCCCGGGAACGGGCGGTGGCCGTCGCGTCGCCGGCTCGCGGCTGCCGCGGCCGTCCTGGCGGCGGCGACCCTGTTTGGGGGGCTTGCCGCCCTCGCGCACCCCATCGTCGGTGCCCGGATCGCGAACCAGGCCGGGCTCCTCCGGGGATTCTTCTCGGCCGAAGGCGCCAGCATTCGGCGGCATTCCCTATGGGAGTTCGGCGCTCACCTGCTCTCGATTCCATTCCTCGTGCTTCTCGTGCTGGGCACGGCGTCGGCCATTAGGCGGCGGCTCGAGCCATACGCCTGGGTAAGCCTGGTCCTTTTCTGGAGCCTTTTCCTCGCCCAGCTGCTGATCGAGCGTGCGGACAATCCCGATTACCTGACCTGGAGCATGATCCCCCTCCTCGGACTGCTGATGATGGGGGGCGATGCGGCCGTATCGCTCCTGCGGTTGCTCGGGGCCGCCGGGGTGTTCGCGGCCGCGGCGCTGGCGGCTGGCCTGTGCGTTTACGAGCTGGACCGCTATCCCGAGGCCAGTCGCGGCGCGCTGTACCAACCGTACGCCCATTCCTTCAATACCATGACGCAGTCCGCGCTCGCCCTCCGGCTGATCTCGGAGGATCCGGACGGCGCGACCGACTACTACTTGCCGGCGCCATCGGTCCCGATTGCCGATGGCGGCTTTGACTACGGGGTGAACCTCGAGCGGGCGGAATTCCGCGGGGCGCTTCGCCGCATCACGTATTTTTCCGGGGAGGGCGACCTCCGGCGCCGGCTCGGCGGCCGCGACAAGGGCCGGTGGGCCGTGGTGCTTGAGAGCGTAAGCATCGAGGACGACATGCGTGTGAACGCCCGAAACGCCCGCATCCTTGGCGCCCCCGCCGAACTTATCGTGCCGTATTATCAGGTATATGGGATGCCATTCCCCCTTAGGAAACTTAAGGTGCCGCCGAATGATACGGGCCCCCTGCGGTGACCTCACGCCAATGATTGTCATTATCCAGCGTGAATTCACGTAGCTGGCATTCTTGCCCGGGGCGGGAATTTCAGGCCCAATGGCATCCGGTCCAGCCCCAGCGGATGCACGTCGTTTCCAGCCGACGTGTCTGCACATATCCCCAACGTCAGACATTTACCCCCATGCGACAGCTACGCGTTGCCATGCTCATGAGCGTGAGTGCGCTCCTTCAATACGGGTGCGCCACTGTAACCCGCGGCACCTCAGAGCAGCTTAAGATAAATTCGACTCCCCAGGGGGCCCAGGTTCGCGTTTCAAACGGGTTCACCGGAACCACACCTGCGATATTCACGGTTCCCCGGAAGGGCGACCTGTACGTCACGGTCTCAAAGGAGGGCTACGAGACCGCGAATATTTCCGTGACGACTAAGATCGCCGGTGCCGGCGCTGCCGGGTTCGCCGGCAACATCCTGATCGGGGGAATCATCGGAGGGGGTGTCGACATCGCCACGGGCGCGACGCTTTCGCACAGGCCAAACCCAATCGAGGTGACTCTTGTGCCCGTGCCGCCCCCTGCGGCCGCGACCGCCTCGACTACAGCCATTTCAAGCGTGACAGGGCCTGCGCTCGCGGATGCGGCGGCTCCAGCGGCAGGCCAGAAACCTCGACCTCCTAACCCCCCGATCGGACCCCCCTAGCCAACCAGCCAGACCAACTCCGCCATGCGAACCGCGCTCCGCCCCTTCCTAGTCGCTGCTGCCGCCCTGCTTGCAGGGTGCACTTTCAATGTTGGCTACAATCCTGCCTATCTCCCGAACGATGCGATGCGAATGGGAATCGGCGGAAAGGGCCTCGTTGTCATCAGCGACGTCGATGCCGGCTGGGTCTATACAGGGTCACCAACGAGCTTTTCCGGCGGCGGAACGACGCTAAAGCTCCCGCTTGGTGAGATCACAAAGGAGATCGCCCTCAAGGTCTTCGGCGCGGCCTTCAAGGATGGCGTCGATTTTCGTTCGACGGCGGCTGCAGCGACCGGCTACCGGCTTATCATCGAACCGAAGGTCAATAATTTCACCTACCAGTACAACCAGCTTAAGAACCTCGGGTTTGCGATCACGCCAGTCGTCGACGTGGACCTGCACGTGGTCCTTCTAAGGCCGAACGGCAGCACGCTCCTGGACAAGGTCTACACGGATGGCCCGAAGGACGGCGCATCCTATATGGCGACCGGCCAGCCCGCCGAGAAGATCAACGAGGTCCTGCACCATCAATTATTCAAGCTCATGACCGACGCCGCAGTGGACGCAAAGGCGGCGCTTGGGGGCTGAGAACCCGGGCCTGTACTCTGGCGCTGCACCGAGTGACGTGTTCGGGGCGCCAAAGCTTCGGCGTCGGCGATCACCTTGCGCCGCCAACCACGCCCAGCGACTTGAGGGGGCCTATCTCGACCTTGCCCTCGGGCAGGTCGTCGTGATGCAACCCCTTGCTGTCCTTCCCGAAGTAGGCCGAGGCCGCCGTGACCATTGATGGGAGGATCTTGTCGAATTCATGGTTGTGCTCGCGGACGCTGAAGCGCGCTTCCCAGAGCAGCTTTGATTTCTTGCGCTTCACGAGCAGCTGATAGTCGAGCGCGGACACGACCACGAAGTAACGGTCCTCCTCGAGCTCGTTCAGCATGTCCTGCCTCCGGTAGCCGAGCCCGGTGCCGCTTGAGTCCTGAATGGTGCCGATCCACCAGGAGTCGTATCCGAGCAGGGCTGCCGTGCGCCGGTCGATGTCCTCGCGCCTTTGGTTCTCGGCGGAGAGGGCCGTCAGCGCATCCAGCATCTGGTCCTGGGCATCGTTGCTTATCACGCCCGCCACACGCGCCTCGGAGTTGCCGTTGCCGGTGCTGCTGCCAGCGGACTTTGTCATGGCATTGTTGAGATTGACGGCGGCCGAAGCCACCTTCCCCTGCAGTTCCTGGACTTCCGAGTAGCCGAATGACTCGGAGGCATGTTCGGGTGCCCGCGTGGTCCCCCAGGTCACCAGGAGCAGCAGCTGTGTCATCCTGGGGTCCCTTGTGGGAAGGTAGCCGGCCTTTGCGAGGGGCCCGGCAAGCGTCCTGGCGACGCTCATGAAGTCCACCTTGTCGGATGACGGGTCGACCCTGGCGCCTTCCCAGCGGTCGCCTTTTGAGAACGCATACGACTCCGGGCGGAAGCTTCCGTCGGGCAGCCGGCTCCGCCTGTAGTCCACGCTCACCTTCGACGCGACGGCTACCGCCTCTTGCGCCGGGCACTGCGCGGCGAACGTGGACGCGACGAGGCCAAGGACGGCCAGCCTGAGAGGCAGCTGGATGAAGGGGGTCACGTGCCGGAAAGCCGGAGGAGTGTCGGCAGCATAACGTCAAATGCCCGCATTTTCCCGGCCGGCGCCATTGATGTGAATGCAACCTGTTTTTGTATAATAACTAACAGCGCAAATGGTGAATGGGCATTCAGGGCCCCCGCGGCCCGACGGCGGCTGCGCATACCCTCGACGCCCCGGCAAGCCCTTGGATTAGGGCCATGCGCCCGATGCCGAGTCCGGGGTTTTCCTGGCGGGCCAAGGGGACCTGGAATGCGCCGGTCGGCCGGCAGACGCATGGCATTCCGGCTGGCAGGAGGTCCCCGTGTCGTCACGATCCCGGCTCGTCCATGAAGAAAGCCGCCGTCGTCCGGAATTACCTCGTGCTCCCGTGCTGCCTGCTGCTCCTCAACCTCTGCACGGGGCTCGTGGGCTACAAGGCGAAGGTGATCGGGGATCCCTACCTTCAGACCGCGGCCGTCATGGGCATGGTGCTCTTCGGGAGCTCGGTCGTCGCCTTCCTCGTCTCGCCGATGATTGAGGCGATGGTCGCCACCCTGAGGAAGGGGAGCCGCGCCGGCCTGGGTGGCCTGGGCGAGGCGCTGTTCCTGGTGGGCCTCTGCGTCCTCGTGTACTGGATGTACTACAGGATGCAGATCGACGGCCCCGAGTCCCTGCTTCCCAGGGGATGGCATAACCCGAGGCGTTTCTAAAGGGCGGCTGCTAGGATCCCGGGGCCGCGTCGGAGGCGGCGATGATGTGCGCCCGGCTCCGCTCCGCGTACTTCAGCCACCGGCGCTTTCGCCAGCGCCAGTGCATGAGGAGCCCGCGCGTCCACTCGTCCGTCATCATGGCGATCCAGACGCCGACGAGGCCCCAGTGGAACCGCAGGCCGAGGAGCCACGCAAGCGGCACCCAGACACACCACATCGAGAGCGCGGCCATCTGGATCGGGAAGCCGACGTCGCCCGTCGCCCGCAGGGAGCTGATGATGACGACATTGAAGACGCGGCCCGCCTCAAGGATGACCGCGATGCGAAGCAGGACCGCGCCGGAGGCCACGATCGCCTTGTCGGACGAGAACTGGCCGAGGATCGTGGGCCCGAGGAGAGCCACGACGGAGATGACCGCCGTGACGACAATGAGGCTCATGCGGAGGCTGCGCAGCAGCCGATGGAAGGCCTCCTCGAATTTCCCGGCGCCGATGAGGTGCCCGATCAGGATCTCGGTCCCCAGGCCGATCGAGAAGCTGAACAGCATGGCGAAGCGCTGGATCATGAGCGTGTACGACTGGACGGCCAGCTTCTCGGGGCCCATGCGCGCGATGAAGGTCGTCACGACCAGGAAGGCCGACCAGTAACACATCTGTTCGCCCGCGGCGGGGAGCCCGATGTGCAGGATGCGCTTCACGCGGCCCCACTGGATGGAGATGAAGTCGGCCGCCCGCAGCTTCAGGTGGGTGTGGTGGTCGAGGAGGATCCAGAAGGCGACGCACGCCGCGAAACGGCTGAAAATGCCGGAGAGGGCGACGCCGAGGACGCCGAGCTTCGGGCAGCCGAAAAGGCCGAAGAGCGTGATCCAGTCCCCCAGGATGTTCAGGATGTTCTGGCCCAGTGTGATGAGCATCGTGTCGCGCGTGTGCCCGTGGGCGCGCAGGACGGCCCCGATCGAGATGTTCATGGACTCCATGAACAGCGTGCCCCCCATGAGGCCCAGGAAGGGCAGGGCGTACTCCATGAGGCTCTCCGGCAGCTGCAGGAGGCGCAGCATGGGGAGCGCGAAGAAGTAGACCGCCGCGCTGAACGCCGCCCCGAGCCAGGTGTTCACCGCGATGGCATTCGTCGCGATGCGGTCCGCCCCCGGCCTGTCCCTGGCCCCCAGGTGATGCGTGATGACCACGCTCGTGCCTATCCCGATGAAGTTGAACGCGATGAGGAAGAATATGATGACCTGGTTGGAGACGCCCAGGGCCGCGACGGCGCCGTCGGAGACATGGCTCACCATGAAGGTGTCCACGGTACCAATCAGCATGCGCAGCGTCTGCTCGACGAAGATCGGCCACGCGATTGCGACTAGGCCCATCCTTTCCGGCGAGGTGCGTGGGGTCGGCAAGCTCCCGTGGATCATACGCTGCGCTCCGGGGAGTCAATCGCCAGTATCGAACGGCACCCCGAACAAGCCGACGGCAGGAACTGTGGGGCCAATCCGTGCCCTTGTGCAGAAAATCCCAGGCCCAGCTACGGCTCGCAGCGGCCTTCAGGGCAAGCGGCTGGGAATAAACTCTGGACAACTAGTCGACTCGGACGTGCGCAAAACCGTCGGAGCCTGCCCGGATTCACGCGATCACTATAACCAAAGCCGTCCGCGCTGCCCGTTTGAGGCCAAAACCTCATGTCGTCACATCCAAACTATGTACTTCGCCGGCCTGAGGAAATTAGCTGCCGAATCGAGTATGGCTTAACCACTATTTGCAAGCCGTCCGCATGTTTATTTGGGCCCCAATTCGCTTGGGTATCAAAATTTGATTCTCTGCCGTAACTTTCGGCTAAAAAGCGGGGGCGGAATTCGGCTCGATGTCGCTAGAATACGTTTCTCGGCGCCAATGCAACCAATAGATATCCATTACGTAAATCTATGCGTTTTTAATAATTGAGTGAGGCAGTCTGTGTCTTTGAACCTACCTAAACGATACAAGAATTAATGATGAATTTATAGGTAATAATAAATCTGGTCGGCTACAATAACGAGATCAGGGTTTGTCATTATCAACTCCGGTATAAAATTACTAAATGACTAACAGGCAATAAGTTATATGTCTATAAAACGCAATTCAATAGCCCCGGTCGGGGCAGCGAGTCTTGCCCTTCTCCTATTGGCCGCTTGCAAGAGCATCACAAACCCCACGCTCGTGAAAGCGAACGACGACTATGTGAATAAATTTCAGGCCGTCTCCAATCAGCAGCTCCTAATGAATTTGGCCCGTTTAGCAGATGATGAGCCTGCATCCTACATTCAGATCGGAACCTTTAGCGCGGCTTACACATATGGCGCGACTTTAGGGACCGCTACGCCCACCTATGCAGGCGGTTTTGGCGGGGGAAAACCGGCCACGACAACGGTGAACTTGGGCGCCGCCCTAGGTCTGAGCTATTCTGAGGCGCCAACTTTTAGCTTCACACCCCTTTCTGGGGACGCAGTAACTAAGGCACTTTTTACACCTGTACCCAAAAATGTATTCTCGCTGATCTTGTCGACGTGGACCACCGACTGCGCCATCCGGACTCTGGTGCAATCGATGAAGATCGTGCCGCCTGAACCAAGGGAAAGAACCTCCGACGAGGCTGTCCTGTTTGTGCCTGCAATTGATACTTGGACGTGGGATGCAAAACTTTCTAGCTACAGGGTGCATAATCCCGCGGAGAGCGAACCTCCGATCAGCTACACGGCCACTGGGCTGCCACCCGGGCTAGCGATTGATGCATCCGGCAATATAACAGGCGAGCCAGCTATGACCGGCGAATGGACGGCTACCGTCTCGGGATCCTATAATATTATAATTCTACCTCAGACGGCTAAGGCCGTGGCTACGGCCCCTGCGGCGGTCACGGGGACCCGCCAAGGGGCCGACCCGGCCAGTTCGGGAGAAGCACCAGCGGCGGCGCCTACCACGACCGCACCCACTCTCTCGGTGAATGTAACCGCGACTCGAGCGGCGCCAGGAACAAAATGGTGTCAGGGCAACACGGGATACGTGGACAGCAGCTTTAGTTACACTCCTAAGTATTACTCGAAAAACCCCCCAATTTACGCCGCCACAGGTCTCCCCATTGGCCTAAGTATTGACTCGTCGACAGGGACAGTGAGCGGCGTGCCTACGACCTCCGGCATCGGCACGGTCAAGATTTCGACGCTCCTACGTATTGCGGCCCAATTGCATGCCGATTCCTCCGAGCTTACCTCCGTATCCAGGAGTTTCCCGATTCCGCATCCCACGATTGCTACCCGAGATTCCAAATATTGCTTTCCACTGCCCTTTTTTAACAATCTACCGGAAGGGAGCATCATTAGCGGACTTCCTCCGGGCCTAAAGCTCGAGTCGGGATCTATATCCGGCACACCGACCGAGGCTGGAACATGGATAGTATCCCTTGGTAGTGATAATGCCCCGGCCACGGTTTTCGACCTCACGGTTGCCGACCCGGAATTGCCGCCACCACCATTGTTTGCCAGTCAACCTAGTGACCAGAGCTGCAAATCGAATGGAAGGGCCGTATTCACTGTGGGCATGGCGACCGCGTGTGTAGCTGATCAGCCTCCTGGGGATGTAAATTATCAATGGGAAGCCAGTGCGGACTCCGGAAGGACTTGGGCCGCTCTAGTAGATGGCGCTGATAGAGGGGATTCTAGCGATCCTCATAATCTTGTCGTGTATTCTGGCGTCAAAACTGGGCAGCTGAGCGTAGTTCGCGTGACCGAAAAGATGAACCTCCGGCGATTCAGATGCAAAGTGACGGAAAAGGAAACAGATCCGATCGTGATCAAGAACGATCCAAAGGATCAGTCATATCCCCTGTTTCTCGCGCTGACCTATGAAATTCTGTGCGCGCAGAGGGATCACGTTATACCGGCACCGTTCACAAGCGATTTCGAGAAAAAGCGTCAGGAAAGAGCCGAGCGCGAATCGGAATCCAAGGCGATCACAATGGGCAACATCAAGCTTGCCGATGCGATATCTGCCCAATCCGACTCCAACAACTATACAATTGAAGACTCAGCGCCGAAAGCGGACGCGGCTGGGGACGCTAGCGCTAGAATAAATCATGACTACAAGGTCTACAAGAAGCCTGCCCCTCCCGATGACACCTCTCTATTGCCCCTCCCAAATCCTAAATTTCTCAACAACGAAATTCTCCTCAGGTGGATCCAGCGCCGAGGAGAGCGCATTGAATGGTCGTTGCGAAGCTTTGACACCATATTATATTTCATTGCACAAGAGGATCATCGATTCGGTTCGATGACAGACGTGTTTGCCACGCCCGAAATGTTGAAGATAAAAGAGGCTATCCGAAGAGAGGCGGGAGATCGGAAAAAGAAAGCTTCTGTTTCGTTTCACGACAGTCTGATTATAATTGCCGGGAAGAAACCACTGGTGCCGGAAGACAAATTGCTGGCGGCATCGTTGACGAGCATGCCTAAAATTTCAGATCCTGGGCCGGGCCAACCTGAGAAACCGACCACGATTAAAGCGCTTCATTGCCAATTCCCGAAGGAGATCATGCCGCCCAATTGCGAGCTCGACGTGGAGGTCTCCAGCCCTTCCGCGAATGGTCACGGCGACCTTGCCGAGCTGACGCTGAAGTGCGGCGACGCTCCGCCTGAAACATTCTGGGCAAAGGCAACGCTTAGACTCACAAATTATCATCCCGATAAGGAGCTCACACTCGTGGCGTTACCTTATAAGCTTAGAGGGAAAACGACGAATTTTGTAGTTGGCAACACTCAGGAAGAAATCGAATCGACCGCCAACAACATCATCCCCTCAATGCCAAATACAACGGAGTTCACTTTGCTTTCGTATTTGTTTGATCAGGCATCGATCGATTCAAGCAAACTGCCGGTACAGCAATTGATCGAGGTTCGGTGATTCCTGAGCGGTGATGGAACGCATTCGGTGTAAAAGCTCCGTCTGCGTGGCTAAATGACGACCCTGGCCGGTACTAGTATCCGGTCGCCCTTGGGATTGTGCTGCGGCCCGGCTCCCCTCAATTTGGCGGGATGTATTCCCCCTGTCGTCTCGTTGCCCTCGCGCTGGTGGCTGCGGCCTTTGCGGGAAGCCCGCGGGCAAGGGCGGCCGACGCCCCGATCGTCTCGCCCGAGGTTTCGGCCGACGGGCACGTCACCTTCCGGATGCTGGCCCCGAACGCCAGGGAGGTGCTTGTCCACGGCCTGCGGCGCCTGGGCGACCAGCCCATGGCGAGGGACGCCAAGGGCCTCTGGAGCGTCACGGTGGGCCCGCTGTCGCCGGACATCTACTCCTACACGTTCTCGATCGACGGCGCCATCGTCACGGACCCGCATGACCGGGACATAAAGAAGTACTTCTCGTCCGAGAGCCTCTTCGAGATTCCCGGCAACCCGCCGATCCTCGCCGCCATGCAGGCCGTGCCGCACGGGGTCGTCCACCATGAGTTCTACCCGTCAAGGGTCCGGGGCGGCGACGCAGGCGTGGAGATCTACACCCCACCGGGCTACGATGCCCGCGGCTCGCGCCTGTATCCCGTCGTGTACCTCCTTCACGGCTTCGGCGACCGGGAGGAGGCGTGGATCGACGCCGGCCATGCAAACTGGATTGCCGACAACCTGATCGCCCAGGGAAGGATCCGCCCCGTCATCATCGTGATGCCCTACGGGCACCCCGTTCCCGTGGGGAAGCGCGGCGAGATCAGGGACTACGGAACCCTGAACGACGACGCCATGGCGAAGGACCTCCTTGGCACGGTCATTCCCCTCGTCGAGCGGGAGTACCGGGTCGACGCGCACCGGGGCTCGCGCGCGATCGCCGGGCTGTCGATGGGCGGCGGACAATCGCTGAGGATCGGCCTCGGGAACCCGGAACTCTTCGGCTACGTGGGCGCCTTCAGCGCCGCCGCCCCGGAGCGTGACCTTGACGGCCTCTTCCCGGACGTGGCGCGGCATCCGGGATCGAGGCCCGCCGTCCTCTGGATCGGCGTCGGCAAGGACGACTTCCTGTTCAAGAGGAACGAGGCATTCCACCAGTGGCTCCAAAAGAAGGGCATCCCCCACACCTGGGTCGTCAGCGACGGCGGGCACGAGTGGCCCAACTGGAGGGCCTACCTGCCGCAGTTCCTCATTCTCGCCTTCAGATAATCGGGATTCCTCCCAAGCCGCCCCGGCCGCGGTTCAACCCAATAGGCCGAAAACCGCCATCCCTCCAAAGATGAAGACAGCACGATTCCTCCTCCTCGTTTTACTGGCGGCCCCGCTCTGCCGGGCCGACGAGGGCACCGACCTCGCCGACAAGCTCGTCAGCGTCATGTACACGCCCGACATGATGAACGACGCCTTCGAGGCGGGGCTCAAGCCCTCGCTCGACCAGATGAGGGCGCAGGGCGCCCCCGCCGACCTCGTGGACAGCATCCACGACATGGCGCGCGGGTTCTTCAAGGAGTACTTCAAGTGGGACGAGGCGAAGCCGAAGATCGTCAAGATCTACGCCGAGAGCTTCACGGCGGGCGAGCTGGGCGACATGCTGAACTTCATGCAGACCCCGGTCGGCCAGAAGATGGCGCGCAAGAACCCGGCGCTCTACCAGCAGAGCATGGCGGGCTCCATGGGCCAGCTCCAGTCCGCCATGCCGGAGTTCCAGCAGCGGGTGAGGAACCTGATCGGGGAATACCAGAAGAGCCACCCGCAGGCGGCGCCGGCGCCCAGCACCGGGGGCCCGACCATCACGGCGCCGAAGCCGTCCTCGAACTGAGGCGCGGCCCCTACTTCAGGAGCATGTCCTTCACGGTCTTCCCGGCAGGGATCATCGGAAGGACGTGCTCGGTGTAGGGGACGACGACGTCGAGCACGTAGGGCCCGTCGAAATCCAGCATCTCCTGGATGGCCTGCCGGAGCTCGCTTTTCTTGATCACGCGGCGCCCCTTGACCCCGAATCCCTCGGCGATCTTCACGAAGTCCGGATAGAGGGCGTCCGGGTTATCAGGGCTCCCGACGTTGCTCTCGTCGCCGAGGATCGTGTTGCCTCGGACGCTCCCGTAAAACCGGTCCTCCCACTGGACGACCATGCCGAGGTGCTGGTTGTTGAGGATGATGGCCTTGGCCGCGATCTTCTCGATGTGGGCCGTCGCGAGCTCCTGGATGTTCATCGCGAAGGAGCCGTCGCCGTCGATGTCGATGACCTGCCGGTCCGGGCAGCCGACCTTGGCGCCCAGGGCCGCCGGGTAGCCGAAGCCCATGGCCCCCAGGCCCAGGGAGCTGATGTAGCAGCGGGGCTCGTCAAACCGGTAGAAC
Organism: Opitutaceae bacterium; assembly: GCA_036489955.1. Lineage (GTDB taxonomy): Bacteria > Verrucomicrobiota > Verrucomicrobiia > Opitutales > Opitutaceae > Palsa-1447. The sequence continues at coordinate 21,833 of DASXEV010000004.1, read as the reverse complement.
TGGGCGGCCCACATCTGGTGCTGGCCCACGCCGGTCGTGATGATGGCGTCGCCCTTCGTGAGCTCATAGAGGACCTTCACCGCCTCCTGCGGCTGGATGTGCTTGCTCGCCTCGTAGCTGAACGGGTGATCCTTCTTCCACTTGGAGACCTGCGCATGCCAGGCGGCCGTGTCCGGCGGCGAGAACTTTGCGCCGGCAGCGATCTCGAGGAGGCGGCCGAGGGCGTATTTCACGTCGCTCACGACGGCGAGGGAGGCGCGCAGGTTCTTGTTGTGCTCCGAGGCGTCGATGTCGATGTGGACGATCGCCGCGTTCCGGGCGAACTTGCGCGTGTCGCCGGTGATCCGGTCGTCGAAGCGGGCGCCCACCACGATCAGCAGGTCGCACTCGTCGACGGCCCAGTTCCCGTAGGCTGCGCCGTGCATGCCGAACCACTGCAGCGAGAGGGCATGGGTCTCGGGAAACGCGCCGACCCCCATGAGGGTCGTCGCCACCTGGATGTTGGCCTTCTCCGCGAAGGCGCGTAGCTCCCCGTGGGCACCGGCCGAGATGATCCCGCCGCCGGCATAGATGATGGGCTTCCGCGCGTTGGCGACGAGCCCGAGCACGGCCTTCAGGTCCTCGTCGCTCGCTCGGTGCTCAATGGAGAGGACTGGGTTGCGCAGCTCGGTGGCCGCCGGGAAGACGGGCTGGAACTTCGCCTGCTGGACGTCCTTGGGGATGTCGATGACGATCGGGCCCGGCCTGCCGCTGCGGGCGAGATGGAAGGCCTCCTTCATGATCTTCGGGAGCTCGTTCACGTCCATGACGAGGTACGAGTGCTTCACGATGGGGAGGGTCATCCCGAAGAAGTCGGTCTCCTGGAAGGCCATCTTGCCGATGAACTCCTTCTTCACCTGCCCGGTGATGGCGACGAGGGGGACGGAATCCATGTAGGCGTCGGCGATCGCCGACACGAGGTTCGTGGCGCCCGGGCCGCTGGTCGCCATGCACACCCCGACCTTGCCCGTGGCCCTCGCGTAGCCCTCCGCCGCGAAGGATCCCCCCTGCTCGTGGCGCGGGAGGATGACCCGGATCTTGTCCGTGCGGGCGAGCGACTGGTGGAGTTCCTGGGAGGCGCCGCCCGGGTAGGCGAACACGACATCCACCCCTTCCCGTATGAGGCACTGGACGACGGCGTCGGAACCCTTCATCTCTGGGCCGATCTCGACCTTTGGAAACGGCGTGGTCTTCGTGCGGGTTTTCATGGCGGTTATTATCGTTGAAAAGCCCTCCATTCCAGCATCCGGGAAGGGTGGAGGCAAGCCTCCTGACATCCGCCCGGGCCCGGCGGCTGGCGCATCGCGCCAGCCTGGGTGGGCTGGCCCGCGGGTGGCCGCTTTCCCATTTTTGGGTTGGCACCACCTGCCCGATACTCAACGCATTCTGGGCAACGCCGCCCCAGGCCCCGACAGGGCGGCGCCCCCCATGCATATCTCGCCGCAGGTTTTCTGGCCCTACTTTGCCGGCGGCGCGGCAGCCTGCATCGGGCTTGTCCGGAAGCGCTCGGCGCTTCGCCACGCGCGCGGCCTCGGGGTGCTGTTCGTCCTGGCCCCCGTGTTCATCGCCATCGGCATGGCGATATTCGGCGGCGACCACCTCGTCGCGCCGAAGACGGTCGCCTTCGTTGTCCCGAAGTGGATGCCGTGGCGCGAGTTTTGGGCGATCTTCGTCGGGCTCGCGCTGGAGGCGGCCGCGCTGGGACTGTCGAGCGGGATCCAGGCCACGCTGGCCGCCAGGCTCCTCGGGGGCATGATCTTCTGCTTCGCGCTCCTTGTCTTTGCGCCCCTCTGGCTGTCGGCCCCCGCGAACAGCGTCTTTGTGGTCCTGCTTCTCAGGGACACCATGCTCGGCTGGTCCTTCATGGCATTCGCGGCGCGCGGCTCGCCGGCGGACCCCACCGCAAACCTGCGCAGGCCTCCGTCGGCGGTCGTCGACGTGGCGCGGTTCGTGTGCGCGGTCGGCATCGGGACGTACGGGGTCATGCAGCTCATGCACCCCCTGACGGCCCCCGGGTTTCCGCCGGAAGGCGGCTCGGTCAAGGTCCTGCCCGGATGGATGCCGTGGCATTCCCTCTGGGGGTGCCTTTCGGGAGCCATATTCGCCCTGTGCGCCCTCGGGCTCCTGTCCCGGAGGACGGCGCGCGGGTCGGCAATGGTGCTGGGCGTGACGATGGTCGTGATCACCCTCGCCGTCTATGTGCCGCTCACGACAGCCAAGGCCGCCGACATCGACGAGGGCCTCAACTACGTGGCCATCCATTTCGCCCTGGCGGGCGCAATGCTGGGGCTGTCCGCTGCCTGCCGGAACACGGCCCCGGGTGCAAAAGCCGGCTGACGAGGCCGATTTTGTACCCATTTTTCTGGCCGGAGGCCGCCCAAGGATCAGGCTTGGCCCGTGCTCAAGCTGCTCTTCATCGGGGACATTGTCGGAAAGCCCGGCAGGGACGTCGTCACGGAGAGGCTTGCGCGCCTGCGCGCGGAGCGGTCCCTGGACTTTGTCATCGCCAACGCCGAGAACTCCGCGGCGGGCGCCGGCATCACCGGGTCCATCGCCCGCTCGCTCCTCGAGTCGGGGGTCGACGCGATCACGTTGGGCGACCACGTCTGGGACCAGCGGGGCTGGGAGAACGAGATCGGCGAGATCGACAAGGTGTGCCGTCCTGCGAACCTCCCCGCGTCATGCCCGGGCTGGGACCATGTCCTCCTTTCCGGCCGCGGATTCAAGGTCGCGGTGTTCACGGTCCTCGGGCGGCAGTACATGAACATGAAGGCGGAGGATCCCTTCCTGTGCGCCGACAGGATGGTCGAGCGGCTGAAGGGCCAGGCCGACGCCGTCATTGTCGAGATCCACGCCGAGGCGACGTCGGAGAAGCAGGCCCTCGGCTGGCACCTGGACGGCCGGGTCACCGCCGTCCTCGGAACCCACACGCATGTCCCCACCGCCGACGCCTGCATCCTGCCGAAGGGCACCGCGTTCATGTGCGACGTCGGGATGACGGGGCCCTACGCGAGCGTTCTTGGCCGCGAGACGGCGCCCGTGATCTCGAAATTCATGGACGGGATGCCCCGGCGCTTCGAGGTGGCGACAGGGGACGTCCGCATGTCGGCGGCCCTCATCGGGATTGAGCCCGGGATGGCCCGTGCCTCGTCGATCGAGCTCCTGACCGTCCGGCGCTGAGGCTACGACCTGATGACGCCCGCCTCCTGGTAGGTCCCCAGGCGGCGGTAACGCTCGTAGCGCGCCTCGAGCAGGCGGTCGATGTCCATGGCCCTCAGCTCGGCCACGTGCTTCTGAAGCGAATGCTTGAGCGCCGCCGCGGCCTTCTGCGGGTCATTGTGCGCCCCGCCCAGCGGCTCGGGTATGACCTCCTCGACGGCGCCAAGCCGCTCGAGGTCGCTGGCGCCGACCTTCAGGGCCTCGGCTGCCTTGGGCGCCGCGGCCCCGTCCTTCCAGAGGATGGCCGCGCAGCCTTCGGGGGAAATGACCGAGTAATAGCTGTTCTCGAACATGAGCACGCGGTCGGTGACGCCGATCCCCAGCGCGCCGCCGGATCCGCCCTCGCCAATCACGACCGAAAGGGTGGGTGTCCGAAGCATCGCCATCTCGCGCAGGTTGACAGCGATCGACTCCGAGACATGCCGCTCCTCCGACCCGACTCCAGGGAAAGCCCCGGGCGTGTCGACGAACGAGAGGACAGGCAGCCGGAATTTCTCTGCCATCTTCATTATCCTCAAGGCCTTGCGGTACCCCTCGGGTTGGGGCATCCCGAAGTTCCTGCTGATCCGCTCCTTGGGGTCGCGGCCCTTCTGCTGGGCGATGATGACGACGGCGTTCCCGTCAAAAAACGCGGTGCCCCCGATGAGGGCGCGGTCGTCATTGTACTGCCGGTCGCCCTGGAACTCCTGGAATCCCCGGCACAGAATATCGATGTAGTCCAGGGCGTACGGCCGCTTGGGATGCCGGGCCACGAGCACCCTCTGCCACGCCGTCAGGTTTGAGTAGATCTCCCGCTGGGTGGACTCGATCCTCTTCTCGATGGACCTTATCTCCTTCACCATGTCCACGTTGTTCTCCACCGACTGCTGCCGGAGCTCATCGAGCTGGCGCGCGAGTTCGCGGAGCGGCTTCTCGAACTCCAGCGAATAGGAGGGGGTTTCCATCAAAAGGGATGTAGCCAGAAGCCTACCGTCGCGGCCGGGACACTGTCAACGGACGCCCAAGGCCCTCAACGCAATCCGCCTGCATCCTGCTGCGGCGGCGTGCTAAGCTCGTCCTTCCAGCTCTGCACCCGCGCCATCGCGCCGTACTGCTCCGCCTTCGCCTTGTCGCCCCGCTCCATCCAGATCCGGGAAAGCGTCGCTATCGCAAGCGGGTCGCCCTTCTTGAGGGCGAAGGCGCGGTCAGCCGCGGCAAGGGCATCGTCGAGGCGCCGCAGGCTCAGGTTGATCTCGGCCGCAGCGTGCCACGCGTCGGCCGAGTCCGGGTTTTCCGAGGTCGCCCGGCCGAGCTTCTTGAGCGCGGCCGAGGCGTCCCCGCTGACGTAGTCGAACGTCGCGTCGTCGATGAGCGCCTGGAGCTCGTCCGGACTCACTTCCTGAGGTCGGCCTCGACGGTGATCAAGACCGTGACCTCGTCGCCGATCGCCTTGCCGATCATGGGCGGCCCGTCCACGCCGTAGTCCTTGCGGTTCAGCGTGACCGAGGCGTCCCATCCGGAGACGGGCTTGCCCATCATTCCCGGGCCGAAGCCAAGCGAGTCGACCCTGAGGACAACCGGTTTCGTCACGCCGTGAATTGTCAGGTCCCCGGCGACATCATAGCTGCTGTCCCCGGTCTTCTTCCAGGAGGTGCTCGCGAAGGTGATCGTCGAAAATCCCGCCAGGTCGAAATAGTTGGGCCCCTTGAGGTCCTTGTCGCGCATGGCGCTGTCGGTGTCGAGGCTCGCGACCTGGATGGTGGCGTCCACCTTGCTGTTCTCGAGGTTGTCCCGGTCGACGGTGATCGTGCCCTTGAACTCGGTGAAGCGTCCCGGGACCTTGGTGAAGATGTGCCTCACCGCGAACCCCACCGAGGAGTGCACGGGATCGATGGCGTAGGTCTCGACGGCGGCGGACGCGGCCGAGGCGAGGCTGAGGGCGGCTGCCGCGAGGACGATCTGCTTTGGGATAAGTTTCATAGGGTGTTGATTTCGAGCAAGGCGGGTACAAATGGGCCGAGTTCCCGGGGACTTCAACCCTCGAGGCGACAATTCACAGGATCAGCATCGAGTCCCCGTAGGAGAAGAAGCGGTAGCGCCTGGAGACGGCCTCCGCGTAGATCTGCATGAGCCAGTCGATGCCGGCCGTGCCGCCCGGGTCCAGGAACGCCGCGACCAGGCAGAGGAGGGTGGACCTAGGCTGGTGGAAGTTCGTGATCATGGCGTCCACCCCCCTGAAGGAGAAGGGCGGGTGGATATAGATGGAAGCCTCGGAGACATGGTTGCCCCCCGTGGGGGCGTCGTGGCGGGAGAGGAAGTCCTCGACCGTTCGGACTGTCGTCGTCCCGACGGCGAACCGCCGCCCGCCCTCCTTCTTGAAGAGGCGCTTCTGGGTTGCAGCCGGGATCTCGTAGATTTCGCTGTGGATCGGGTGGGCCTCGATGAATTCCGTGGCGATGGGCCGGAACGTGCCGAGGCCCACGTGAAGCGTGAGATCCGCCGTGGCCGCGCCCTTCGCCTCGATGCGCCCAAGGACTGCGGGGGTGAAATGGAGCCCCGCCGTCGGCGCGGCGACGGCGACCTGCCTCGCCGGGTCCGCATACACGGTCTGGTAGCGGTCCCTGTCCTCCTCGCGCCGGCTGGAGTCGTCCCTGACGATGTACGGGGGCAGGGGCACCTCGCCCGCCTTGTTCGCGGCCTCGGCGACCGAGGCCCCGTCGCAGCTCACGAAGCGAACGAGGACCGTGCCGTCGGGCGAGACGGAGACGACGGTGCCCTGGAGGGAGGCCGCCGCCTCGAAACGGGAGCCGGCCGGCAGCCTTCGCCCCGGGCGGACGAGGCACTGCCAGTCCTCCCCCCCCTGCGGCGCCTCAGCCGCCTTCCTCAGGAGGAAGCACTCGATTTTCCCGCCGGTGGGCCGGCGCCCGAGCAGGCGCGCAGGGAGCACGGAGGCATTGTTGCGCAGCAGCGTGTCGCCGCGCCTTATGTAGTCGGGCAGGTCCGAGAAATGCCGGTGCTCCGTCGTGTGGGAGTACCGGTCGACCACGAGCAGCCGGGACCCGTCCCTCTGCTGCGAGGGCTTCTGGGCGACAAGCTCCGGCGGAAGGGCGTAGTCGAGCCTGTCGGTGGCGATCACGGTGTCATTTCCCGGCCAGGGACATCGAGAGCTGCCGCCCGAATTCCTCGACCAGGGCCTGCGCGCGCGCGCGGTCGAGGACGAGCGGGTCGAAGTGGACGTGCATGTCCAGGCGCCCGAAAATGAGGCCGAAGTCCACGCAGAGCGCGGTCCCCCGCCGCGTCGGGGCGACGCCGACGATCTCGGTGATGACCGCGCCGGGGACAACCGGGTGCTGGCCCTCCTTTGGAAGCGGCATCTTCGCGAACACCTTCCCCATGTACGACATGACGAGGGTCATCCGGACGACGCGCCGCCTGGCGTAGCCGCGCAGGCCGCCGGGCAGCCACCTGCAGGCCGCAAGGAGAACCCAGAATGCATAGCCGAGGTGCCACTTCTCGATGAGCGTCATGTCCTCGTGGGCGCGCCGCAGCAGGCGCTCGCGGCGGTCGAGCGTCTTCGCCTGCCGGTCGATGACCGAGATGCCGAAGATGTTGGCCGCCGGCCATGGGTCCCTCGTTCGCCTCCTCAGGCTGACGGCCATCCCGAGGCGCAGCCATGCCTCGGGCTCGTCCACCCCATGGGCCTTCCTCCATGCGCCGACCGCCGCCTGCAGGTCCCGCATGCACAGCTCCGCGACGCTCACCTTCGCGTCCCGTGCGGCCGCCTTCACGGCGTTCGCCTCCTCGATGGACCAGCGGCGCGAGACGATGAAGGGCCAGCCTGGCGGGGCCCCAGCGTCGTCGTCGCCGAGGGGCGACGGGAGGATGGGGGCGACCTGCCGCGTGAAAAGCCGCCACTCGGCGGCCATTCCGGCCACCTGGAGCGCCGGGATCCAGACGGCCTCCGCGAGGTTCCTGCCGTATCTCCCGCGCGCCGCGAGCGCCCGCCCGGGCGGCGCGGGCCTGGGCTCGGTACCCTCGCCGAGCTCCCTCGCATAGATGACGAAGGTGTCCTCCATGACCTCGAGGAGCGCGAGGCCGTCGCAGACGGCGTGGTGGACGCAGATGATGCAGTCCCCGGAGCCCTCGCGCTCGATCACGTAAAGCCGGGCGCCGGGTCCCCGCTCGAGGTCGAGCGGCTGCCATTTCGGCCATTCCGCGCCGGCCTCGCCCCGGCTCCAGTGGAGCGGCGGCGGCCCGCCGGGGCCAGGAACCCACCGCAGCGAGCCCAGGGCGCCGCGCCTGACGACGCAGTTGAGGAGCCGCTGCCTTCCCGTCGCCTCTGCCCACGCCTTTTCCATGGCGTCCCGCCGGAGGGATCCCCGGTACGAAATCCTGCAGAACTGCCAGCACGGGTGGGCCCTGGTGTCGTCGTGGTACAAATACGACTCCAGCGGCGTCAGCGGCAGGGGATTCATTGTCGGCTTCCGCAGTCTGCGCTCGACCGTCGGGCCGCGCGTCCTACGCTCCGCAATAAGAACCGCCGGCCGACCCCATCGTCAACCGCGCACCTCCGCAGGACCGCACGCATTGCGCCAATTCATACAGGACTCGATCGGCACGCTGAGGGCGCTGCGCCTCGCCCGTGACAACATGGTGGCCGCGTGGCCGGTCTCCTTCTACCGGCGCGAGTTCATCTCGGAGAACATCCTTGGCCGGAGGCTCTTCATCGTGAACTGCCCGGCCGGGGTGCAGCACGTCTTCGTGACCAATGCCCGGAACTACCGGAAGAGCCCGTCCAACTCCGCGACGCTGACGCCGCTCCTGGGACGCGGCCTCTTCGTCAGCGAGGGCGAGCTCTGGAACCGCCAGCGGAAGGTCATGACGCCGGCGGTGGCCCACAGCCGGCTTGCGGACTATGCCAGGATCGTCATCGCGGCGGGTGCCGAGATGCTTGACGGCTGGGGCTCGCGCGGGACGGCGCCGTTCGAGGCCGACGTGAACGAGCCCTTCACGATCACCACGGCGGAGGTGATCTCGCAGATCATGTTCGGCTACCGCCTTGGGCCGAAGGGCGTGACCCTCTACGAGGCCTTCAAGGAGTACCAGGCGTCGGCCGGGCGCGTGCACGTTGCCGAGATCATAGGCGTGCCGGACTGGCTCCCGAGGCCGGGCCGGGCGCGCGGACGGAAGGCCGTGGAGAAGTTCGACTCGGTGCTTCTTGAGATCATCGAGACGGGCCGCAGGCGCGGGGTGGACGGCCCCGACGACCTGCTGAACATGCTCCTCTCGTTCAAGGACGACCAGGGCAAGCCGATGGAGCCGGGCCTCGTGCGCGACGAGGTGGCGTCCATCTTCCTCGCCGGCCACGAGACGACGGCCATCACGCTCGCATGGGCCTTCTACCTCCTCGACCGCCACCCCGCGGTCGAGGCGCGGGTCCACGAGGAGGTCGACCGGGTCCTGGGCCGCCGGCCGGCGGCCTACGAGGACCTGGGCAGCCTCGTCTATTGCCGCGCCGTCATCGACGAGACGCTCCGGCTGTTCCCGCCCGTCCACGTGTTTTCCCGGCAGGCGCTGGCGGACGACGAGGTCTGCGGCCACCGCGTCCCGAAGGGATCGTTCATCACCGTCGCGTCGTGGGTCCTCCACCGCCACAAGCTGTTCTGGAAGGAGCCGGGGGAATTCCGGCCCGAGCGGTTCCTCCCCGAAAATGCCGACCAGGTCGACCGCTTCGCCTATATCCCCTTCGGGACGGGCCCCAGGGTGTGCCTCGGGAAGCACCTGGGGCTCCTCGAGGCGACGTTCCTCTTCGCGATGACGGCGCGGTCCTTCCGGCTGCGCCTGAAGCCGGGCGCGGTGGTCGAGCCCCTGGGCCGCATGACGCTGAGGCCGCGCTGGGGGATGCCGATGATCATCACGCCGAGGCAGGCTACCGCCAGCCCGCCAGGGGCGTGACCGGGATCGGCAGCCACAGCGGCCAGATGTCGCCGACCGGCGCGAGCTCGACGGCGATCCGGGCGTCCGGCGCCGCCGTTGGGGGGATGACGAGGGTCAGGATCGTGTAGCCCGAGTTCTGGGCCTCCACCGCTGCCGGCGGGGCCGCCGAGACGCTCGCGAATCGGGCTTCGACTGGGGAAAGGATCCCGGCCCTCAGGGTGCGTCCGTCCTCCGAAAGGGTCGCCGTGGACCCGTCGGCAGAGATTGAGACCGCCGCCGCGGTCATCATGACCCAGTGGAGCACCGTGCCCGGGGCAAGCCCGGTGATGTCGTCCTGGACGAGCACGGCCGACCCGCCGACCATCCTGACGCCGCGAAGCATCCGCTTGGCGGACCCCGGATAGGCCGGCGTGAGGTCTGCCACGGCGAAGGGCTGCTGCCTCGACTCGGAGAACGCGATGATCGGGGCCGTCGCCTTCGGGTCCTGGATCCTGTCCCCTGGGGTTATGGTGTTGTGGCTGTGGTTGTTCAGCCGGAAGTAGGTCCAGCGCATGTCGCCGAAGTAGCCCGGCAGGTTGTAGTTGTCCGGGCCCAGGTCCACGGCCCAGCGGACGCCGTCCGACTCGAGCACGAAGGAGCCGAGGTCGAGGTGCGCGTGGTTGGTACCGTTGTCGCCCGCCTTGAAGCCGACGAAAAGGGCGCGGGGGTCGCTCCATGCGCCCCTTATCATGGCGATGTCGGCGCCGCCGCGCAGGTGCACCGCAAGCGGCAGTTCCCCGATATCAAGCGCCCTGTCGGCAGGAGGGTCGCCGCCACCCGGGGCGAGCGCCGGAAACCAGGTCTCATTGAGCGCCAGGAACCGGTCATAGGCGCGCCTCTCGATGGAGGAGCGCAGGACCTCGCGGCTGCTCTCCAGGGACGTCTCGTCGTGGTAGCGCAGGGCGAGCCACGCGTAGGCCGGAGTCGGCTCGACCCCGGTCTCGCCGTCGGCGTAGTTGAAGGCGAGGCCGGTCGGCCCGACGACTTCCGTGCGGTATAGCGCCGTCCTGGCGAATGCGCGGGAATCGCCCAGGCCGAAGTCCGTGCCGTACGCGCCGTCAAGGAGCGCAAGGATGATCGCGTTGTAGGTGGTCCCGTAGGACCAGTAGCCGGGCCCCTCGGGATACGCGCCGTCCGGCTCATAGGCGGCAATGGCGAGCGGAAGCGACTTGCGCACGCCGGCGACGACCACCTTGAGGAGGTCGGGCCTCTTGTCGCCGACCGCGAGGGCGGCGGCGAGGAGGCCGCCGTTGCAGACCTGGTTCCAGTTCATGTGCGCCGTGGCAAAGAAGAGCCTGGGATCGGGCTTTCCCGGCGGGTCGTAGGCCGGCAGCGCAAAGGCGAGGCTATTGGCCACGAGGGCGTTCTCGATGGCCTCGCGGTCGCTGGGCGACAGTTCGGGGTACAGCCAGTCGTACCCCACGGCGACCGCGAAGCTCATCTCCGCGACATCCAGGAAATGGGAGGGATTCCAGTCGGCGAACGAGGCCGCCGTCAGCATGTCGCTCCGCGCCCGTTCCGCGAAGCGCATGTCGCCCGTCAGCCGGTAGGCCATGGCGCAGGTGAGGATGTAGCCGATCGCCCGGCGCGACTGGGTGAGGAGCCTCGGGCCCACCAGGACGTGCTCAAGGGGCTTGGCCTTCAGGTCCCGCGTCGCCTCGTCGACGATGCGGCGCCTAAGGGCGGCGCGGAGCGGATCGGCGCGCTCGGCGCGCCGTGCCGCCGCGAGGTCCGCATCCGTGACGAGGAGCCTGGGGTGGGGCGCAAGCGTGTTGTCCTGCGCCGCCGCAGCCGAAGTGATCCCGAGGAGCAGTAGTCCCGCAAGGAGGAGGCGCATGGCCGCGAATCTGCGAGTTAAGGCCGAGATATCAAGCGGGTGCGGCCCTGCGGCCCCCCGGTGGCGCGTCCCGGGAACGAGGATGGCCCGGAACTTGACACCCCTTTGCGGCGCTGGTCTCCTGACCGTTCGAGACGCCGGCTTAGCTCAGTGGTAGAGCATCGGTATCGTAAACCGAGGGTCGTCGGTTCAACCCCGACAGCCGGCTCCATTTCTAGCTGATGCCGCGAGGGCTTACACAAAATCAGGCATTCGCTAGGACTGGCTTTGGATCAAAACTGCACAGGAGAGGTAAGATGGAATATCCGGTTTCCGCTGCCTTGGGGCGGCGCGAGGCGCGGGTTCCTGGTCCCACGCACGCCAGCCCGTCCCGCCTCCGGGGATCGACATAAAGCTCCAAGTGTATGAATGTTGGTCGATCCATGCCGAACTAGGCACGGTTCTACGGGGTGGATCCACCCAAACCGTGTAATTTTTACGTAAGAACGAAGGTTGACGATTATCGCTAATTCGTCGCGATTGACGGAATGAGTCAGACCCATGCCAACATCCTTCTTGTCGAGGACGAGCCCATCGTCCGCGCGACAACGCAGGGAGTGTTGTCCGCATTCGGGCATAGCGTGACGGCCGTGGCAGACGGCGCCGAGGCCCTTGAGGCGATGGGCGCCGCGCAGCCGGACCTCATCCTGTGCGATGTGCGGATGCCTGTCATCGACGGCTTCCAGCTCCTGCAGAAGGTCCGCTCCCATTCGGCATGGAACCAGATACCCTTCATCATCGTTTCCGCGAAGGCCGAAAGCGCGGATTTCCGGATGGGAATGTCGCTGGGCGCCGACGATTACGTCGCGAAGCCCTACCAGCCTGACGACCTGCAAAAGACGATCACGATGCGGCTGGAGCGGGCCAGGCGCGTGTCCGAGGCCGTCGCAAACCAGCAGCAGTTCCTTTCGCGGATCCTGCCGTACGAGCTGCGCACGCCGCTGACCGGGATAATCGGCTACGCCGACCTCATGCTGGACACGGCGGCCGACGGCCGGACGCTGCCCGTGGAGGAGCTGCAGGAATACGGCCGCATGATCAAGCAGTCCGGAGCGAGCATCTTCAGGATCGTCAAGAACCTCATGTTCTGGGCCCGGCTGGAAATGCCGGTCGACGTGCCGTCCGAGCCGCAGATGGTCCAGCGCTCGAGGGAGCGGCTGAACGCGGAGAACCTCCAGCTCTGGGCGGAGACGGCCGCGACGCCGTTCGGGCGCCAGAAGGACATCATTCTCGAGTACACCTGCCCGTCCGAGGCGGTTGTCGAGGTGGTCACCCCCGGCCTGGAATTCATCGTGGGCCACCTCCTGGAGAATGCGTTCAAGTACTCCCTGCCCCACACGCCCGTGCGGATCAGCGCCGGAACGGACGCCAGCAGACTCCTGGTCGTCATATCCGATTCGGGCCGCGGCATGAGCAAGGAGCAGGTGGCCAATGTCGGGATGTTCAAGCAGTTCGAGCGGCAGAGGCTTGAGCAGCCCGGCCTCGGGATGGGCCTCATGCTGGCGACGACCTTTGCCCGGAAATCGGGCGGAGACCTGGAACTGCGGTCCGGCGAGGGAGCGAAGAAGGGGCTTTCCGTCACATTGAGCCTGCCGCTTGCGCCGGCCAGCAGGGCGCCCTTCCCGCCGGCTTCCCAGGGCTGACAGGGTGTGGCGCTCAAAATCGCGATTCCGCCAGCGGTGACTTTCCCGGCCTGAAGCGGTAGCGGCGCTCCATTCCGGTTCGCCGAATCCCCAGCGACCGGGTAGACTCCGCCCACATCGGACTCCCCAATGCGTTCACCGCACCACTCGTACCTAGCCCGCCTGGATTCCGCCTATCGGGGCGAGTCATTCCTGTTGCGGCAGAAGGCGCGCCTCCTCGCGGCGATATCGCTGGTGATGCTGGCCTTCGTCGTCGTCAACATCGCAAAGAACCTATGGTTCGAGCCTCCGCAGGTCGTGGCCCGTATCGCGGTCAACCTTGTCATCGGGGGCGCCGCGCTGGCCTGCATCCGGTACCTCCTGAGGGGAAGGCTGAAGGCCGCGGGAAACGGATTGGTCCTGGCAGTCGTGCTCGACGTCCACGTGGCCCTGCTGCTCGTCGGCTCGGTCGTCAAGCCGGTGCACCCCCTCGCGGTCGGCATCCAGCTGCTCGCGTTCGACTTCGTCTTCCTCCTGTCGGCGATCCTCTTCGCCTCGCGAAACGTGGCGGCCGCGGTCTTCGCCGTCGTCATGGCGGGCCAGGTGGGGTTTCACATGTTCCTGCTCCGGAACGCCGACCCGGGCCCGTCCTTCCGGTCGTCAACGGACACGCTCCTGCGCGATGGCCTGCTGGCGATGGCCCTGTTTTATTGCCTGGCGATAAGCATGATAAAGCTCATCGAGACCGCCCACCAGCGCAGCGAGGAGTCGCTCCAGAAATCCAAGATCGCGCATGAGAACCTGGAGCGCCTGGAACAGGAGACGCGCAGCGTGTCGGAGCGCCGCCGCGAATACCTGGAGATCCAGCGGGACTTTGTCTCGATGGTGTCGCACGAGTTCCGCACCCCGCTGACGGCGATCCAGGGCTCGCAGTTCCTGCTGGAGAAGCTGCTCAGCGAGACGCCGGGCCTCGACGAGGCCGTCATCGAGAAGGCAAGGAAGTGGCTGGACCTGCAGGCCTCCGGGACGCGGACGCTGAACAAGCTGGTCGACCAGGTGCTTGTGCTGAATCGCATCGAGCACATGACGAGCGAGGCGGCCCTGGAGGCACTGCAGCCCGGGCCGGTCCTGGAGGAGACGATCGGGCGCTTCAACGACTCCATGCAGGTCTCGAGGGTCCGCCTGCTCAACGAGCTGCCGCCCGAGTTCACGGCGTTCATCGACCCGGGGCTGATCAAGGCGGCCGCCGAGAACCTGATCTCCAACGGGCTTAAGTATTCCGGCCTCGAGAAACCCGTCCAGGTGCGCCTGTACGAGGAGAGGCCCGGCTGGTCGATGGAGGTGGCGGACCAGGGCAACGGCATCCCCCTGGAGGACCAGGAGAAGATATTCACCCCCTTCTTCAGGGCCGGGAACGTCGGGACGATACCGGGCACCGGGCTCGGCCTCGCGATCGTCCAGCGCACCGTCGCCTTCCATGGCGGACGCGTGGAATTCAGGAGCAGGGAGGGCGCGGGAACCACGTTCACGCTTCACTTCCCGAACGCGGCCCGGGCGCCCCTGGGGGCCGATGCGCTCAGCCTTGTCCCGCCGCTCTGACGCCCGGAAAGGGGCGCCTACGACTCGAGGACCAGCGCCCTGAGCTCCGAAAGGGAGACGGGCTTGTAGAGGATCCTGTCAACGCCGAGGCGGCGATAGTCCTCCTCGACGTCCTCGTTCAGCTCCGAGCTCACGATGGCGATCATGCCGCCGAACTTCAGCTCGCGGAGCTTCATCACCAGCTCGAGGCCGTTCATGTTGGCCATGTGGTGGTCCGAGATGACGATGTCGTATCCCTTCGGGTCGTTGGACACCATCTCGAAGGCGTCTGATCCGTCGGGAGCGCAGTCGACCGAGTGGCCGCACCTGGTGAGCGCCAGCTTGGCCACGTCCCTCAGCTCGCGCATGTCGTCGACGTAGAGCACCCGCCTTGTCGTCCGGGCGACGGGTTGCTGGGGCGGCGTGGAAATCATGGCGGGCGGGCGTGTTCCGTTGACGATATTGTAGACGTCCAAAGCCCGTTCTTGTTTCGCCGCTTATTGCTAAAAAAGGGCAAATAAGGTGCGGCTACCCGGGCCATCCGGGCGCCTTCAGTTCAGGGGGACCTCGTCGTCGGGAATCCCGCCCTGGAGCTTCAGGTTCAGCATCGCGGCGTCGACGTCGCTGCGCAGCGCCTTCAGCAGGAGGAGGAGGCGCCGGTTCACGTCGAGCGTCTCGAGCAGCTTCTGCTTCATCGGCACGTCGTCGCAGAGGTTGAAGGCCGCGATGTCGGCGAAGATCTCGGGGTCCTCCACCGACTTAAGGAGGTCCGTCATCCCCTCCGCGCCGCCGGGGGCGAGCTTGAGCTTCAGGCGTATGACGCGCGAGAGCTCCTGCCTGAGCCGGGCATTCTCGACGGGATCGGCGCCCGGCTCGCTCGGCAGCGCCCGGATCCGGATCCTCCTGTACGGCTCCTCGCCCACGATCCCCTCGACGGCCACCCGGCAGAGCCCCTGCAGGAGGAGATTGGACGTGCCGTTCTCGTTGTCCTGGCAGGCGCGCACGAGGCCGATGCAGGCGACGCGGTGAGGCGGCTCGAAGCGGGCCTGCGTCGCCGCGGCCTCGGCGTCGAGGCAGGCCACGGCGAAGATCCGGTTCGTCGACAGCACGTCCCTCAGCATGCGGCGATAGCGGGGCTCGAAGATGTGAAGCGGCAGCAGCGCCTGCGGGAAGAACGCGATCGGCAGCGTCATCGCGGGAACCTCCCCCGGCACCTGTATCTCCACCTCCATTGTCCCATCTTGCCGGCGCGGGCCGGATTTTCAAGAATCTGGTCGATTATCCGCCAGTTGCGGGTAGACCCGCGTCACCCCCGCCGCTCGCCGAGCCCCTTGCGACACCCCACCACCATACTGGCGACACTCCTGCTTGCCTCGGCCCCGCTGGCTGCCGCGGGCGGCCCGGTGCACGTCGTCTACTGGGAGAAGTGGAACGGGTTCGAGCAGCAGGCCGCGCAGGCCGTCATCGACAAGTTCAACGCGTCCCAGGACCGCATCCACGTCGACTACTACGACGCCACCGGGCAGATCGACCGGAAGGTCATCGTCGTGACGGCCGGCGGCGACCCGCCGGACATAGCCGGCCTCCACGAGCAGAATGTCGCCCCGTTCGCGGACGCGGAGGCGCTGGAGCCGCTCGACGGCTTCATCCGCGGCGAGGGGATTACGAACGAGGAATGGCTGTCCCGCTACTACCCGGTGTACGCCAAGATCTGCACCCACGGGGGCCACGTCTATGCGGGCATCAGCACGCCCGCCGTGATGGCCCTGTACTGGAACAAGACGCTCTTCCGGGAGGCCGGCCTCGACCCCGACCGGCCGCCGCGCACGCTGGCCGAGTTCAACGACTACTCGAGGCGGCTGACGAAGCGCGATCCCAAGACCGGCCGCCTGCTCCAGGTCGGCTTCCTCCCCCAGGACCCGGGATGGTGGCCCTGGATCTTCTGCGAGTGGTTCGGCGGCAGGCTCTTTGACGGGAAGCACATCACCTTCGCGACCGACCCGAAGAACGTCGAGGCCTACGCGTGGATCCAGTCCTTCACGAAGTTCTACACGCTGGACGGCGTGAAGCAGCTCTCCTCGGAGTTCGGGCCGTGGGCGTCGCCGGCCGCGCCGTTCTTCACGGGGAAGATCGCGATGGTGTTCCAGGGATCGTTCTACGAGAACTACATCAGGCAGTATAAGCCGGGCCTCGACTACGGGATGGGCCCGTGGCCGGAAAACGTGCCGGGAATAAGGGACTTCGCCATGGCCGAGGCCGACGTCCTCACGATCCCGCGCGGCGCCAGGCATCCCCGCGAGGCCTGGGAGTTCATCAAGTACATGAACACGGCCAACCCCAATGCCCGGACCCGCGACGAGCTTGAGGGCGCCGAGCTGCTCGATTTCCTGCAGGTGAAGGGCTCGCCCCTCAGGGTCTGGAGCCCCTATTTCACAAACCACAACCCGCACTCCCACATCGCGATGGTCAGGCAGCTTTCCTCCGGCCCGCACGTGGTCTTCGTCCCCCAGATCGGGATCTGGCAGGAGTACTACCGGGAAATCATCGCCTCCTTCGACAAGGTGAGGCTCATGGATGCGACCCCCGAGGAGGCGCTTGATTATTCCCAGAACAGGCTTGAGGCCAGCTGGGTGAGGTACAGGAGGAGCCTGGAGCGCCACGGCCAGTGGGCCGCGCTCGGGGAGAAGCCGCCGCAATGACCCGGCACGAGAGGAAGCAGCTCCGCTCGGGACTCGGCTTCACGAGCCTCTGGATCGTAGGCCTGGGCGCCTTCACGGCCTATCCGGTCCTGGCGTCCCTGTACTACAGCTTCTGCGACTACTCGATCCTCAAGTCGCCGGTCTGGTGCGGCGCCGAGAACTACAACCAGCTGATCCACGACGGTCTCTTCTGGAAGTCGCTTGCTAACACTCTCTTCTACGCGGGGCTCTCGGTGCCGCTCGGCACCATAGTCGCGCTCGGGCTCGCCGTGCTGCTCAACTGCGACATGAGGGGCAAGTCGCTCTACAGGCTCCTCTTCTTCATGCCGTCGATCGTCCCGATCGTCGCGTCGTCGATGCTGTGGCTCTGGATCTTCAACGGGCAATACGGCCTGATGAACGGCTTCCTCGACCTGCTGCTCAGGCCCTTCGGCCTCCACGGCCCGGCGTGGCTTGCCGACCCCGAGTGGTCCAAGCCCGCCCTCGTCATCATGAGCCTCTGGGGCACGGGCAACGCGGTCGTCATCTACCTTGCCGGTCTCCAGGGCGTCCCCATGGAGCTCTACGAGGCGGCAGAGATCGACGGCGCCTCGGGCTGGCAGCGCTTCGTCCACGTGGCGCTGCCGTCCATCGCGCCCGTGGTCGCCTTCAACGCGATCATGGCGCTCATCAGCGCGATGCAGATCTTCGCCCAGGCCTACATCATGTCGGAGGGGGCTAACGGGAACGGCAATGCCTCCGACGGCAACCCGGCCCGCTCGACCCTCTTCTACACGATCTACCTCTTCTCGACGGCATTCCAGGACCTGCGGATGGGCTACGCGAGCGCCATGGCGTACATCCTCTTCGTGATCACGGCGGCGCTCACCTGGATCGGCACCCGGCTGTCGCGCGGCCACTACGAGGACGCCGTCTGATGAAACCGCGGACAAGGACCGGCAAGGCCGTGGCGACGGCGCTCCTGCTCCTCTTCTCGGCCGCCTTTGTCGCGCCCTTCGTGTGGCTCGTCAGCACGTCGCTGAAACCCATCGAGCAGACCCTGTCCCTGCCCATCTCATTCATCCCGAAGGCCTATTACGCCGTGCTGGATGGCAGGCGCATGGAGGTCACGCTCGACTTTCAGGTGACCCAGCCCGGGGCCGTCGTCAGGATCCTCGCCGGGGACGACGCCGGCAAGCTGGGCTACGTCAGCCGGAAGGAGCTTGCCGCGCGCCCGGGCGGCTTTCAGGTCATCCACGACGTCGATGCCGGGTCCTGGCACGTCAGCCAGCGCTTCGACCACGGCCCCAGTGAGCGCGCGCCCGATCCCCTCTGGGACGTGCTCCCCCGGCGCCAGATCGGGTCCCAGGTCAGGTTCCGGTGGAGGAACTACCCGCGCGCGCTTGCGGCGCTGGGGGGCGATTCCTCCTCGGGTCCGAACAGGGCCACGTTCTGGACGTTCCTCGGCAATTCCCTGACGGTCGCCATCCTCGGCGTCATTGGGACGGTCATCTCGAACGCGATCGTCGCCTACGGCTTCTCGCGCCTCAAGTGGAAGGGGCGCGACGCGTTCTTTGCGCTGACGCTCGCCACGATGATGGTGCCCTTCCCGGTGCTCATGGTGCCGCTCTACGGCATATTCAAGGCCTTCCACATGATCGGGACACTGATGCCGCTGTGGCTGCCGACCTGGTTCGGCAGCGCGTTCAACATCTTCCTCATGCGGCAGTTCTTCAGGACCATCCCCGAGGAGCTCAGCGAGGCGGCGCGGATCGACGGGTGCAGCGAATGGCGCATTTTCTGGAGGATCATCGTCCCGCTCAGCACGCCGGTCCTCGTCGTCGCGGCGCTCTTCCATTTCATTTTCGCGTGGAACGACTTCCTGGCCCCGCTGCTTTACCTCACCCGCAAGGACACCTACACCCTCGCGATCGCGCTCCAGAGCTACCAGTCGCAGAATGGCGGCGTGCAGTGGCACTACCTCATGGCGGCGAGCGCCGTGACCATCTTGCCGGTCATCGTCCTCTTCCTCTTCGCCCAGAAGAGCTTCATCCGGGGCATCGCGACCACCGGCTCAAAGGGCTGACGGACTGTGCCAGCCCCTGTCGCAGGGGAGGCGCGCATGGGACAGAATGGCGTTTTTTGGCGCACTTTGCCGTCTTGCAAGCCGAGGCCATATGCGCGGCAAGTCATTAGTCACCATCATCTAAAGATGCAATAGGCCGCCCGGGCACGGGCACTGCTTGCTTGTGGGGCATGAGTCGCATTTTGGGCATAGATCTGGGCACCACAAATTCCTGCATGGCCGTCATGGAGGGTGGCGAACCCGTTGTCATTCCGAACGCCGAGGGCGGGCGGACAACGCCGTCGGTCGTCGCCTTCACCAAGACGGGCGAGCGCGTCGTCGGCCAGGCCGCCAAGAGGCAGGCCGTCACCAACCCCCGCAACACCATCTTCTCGTCGAAACGCCTCATCGGCCGGAAATTCTCGGAGGTCCGCGAGGAGGCCAAGAACCTCCCCTTCAAGGTCGTCGAGGGCAAGAACGGCGACGCGTACGTCGAGGTTCAGATGGGCGACAAGTCCGAGCAGTTCGCCCCGCAGCAGATCGGCGCGTTCGTCCTCGGCAAGCTGAAGGCCGACGCCGAGGCCTACCTCGGGGAGAAGATCACGCAGGCCGTGATCACGGTCCCCGCTTACTTCAACGACTCCCAGCGCCAGGCGACGAAGGACGCCGGCAAGATCGCCGGCCTCGAGGTCATGCGCATCATCAACGAGCCCACGGCGGCCTCGCTGGCCTACGGCCTGGACAAGAAGAAGGACGAGAAGATCGCGGTGTTCGACCTGGGCGGCGGCACGTTCGACGTGTCGGTGCTCGAGATCGGCGACGGCGTCTTCGAGGTGAAGGCGACGAACGGCGACACCCACCTCGGCGGCGACAACTGGGACGAGGCCCTCATCTCCTGGCTCGTCGACAATTTCAAGAAGGACAACGGCATCGACCTGCGCAAGGACCCGATGGCGCTCCAGCGCCTGAAAGAGGAGGCGGAGAAGGCCAAGATCGCCCTCTCTTCGACCCAGTCGGTCGACATCAACCTTCCCTTCATCACGGCGGACGCGTCCGGCCCCAAGCACCTGAACGTGCAGCTCAGCCGGGCCAAGATGGAGCAGATCTGCGACCCGCTCTTCGAGCGGTGCATCCAGCCGTTCAAGAACTGCCTCAAGGACGCCGCGGTCACGTCCGCACAGATCGACGAGCTCGTGCTCGTCGGCGGCATGACACGCATGCCGAAGGTGGTCGAGATCGCCAGGAACCTCGGCGGCAAGCCGCCGCACCAGGGCGTCAATCCCGATGAGGTCGTCGCCGTGGGCGCGGCCATCCAGGGCGGCGTCCTCAAGGGCGACGTGCGCGACGTGCTCCTCCTCGACGTGACGCCGCTCACGCTCGGCATCATGACGGCGGGCGACGTGGCCACGCCGATGATCCCGCGCAACACGACGATCCCGTCGAAGAAGACGCAGGTCTTCTCGACCTACAGCGACAGCCAGCCTTCCGTCGAGATCGTGGTGCTGCAGGGCGAGCGGCCCATGGCGCGCGACAACAAGACCCTCGGCACCTTCAAGCTCGACGGGATCCCGCCGGCGCCGCGGGGAACGCCCCAGATCGAGGTCACGTTCGACATCGATGCGAACGGGATCCTCCATGTCTCGGCCAAGGACCTCGGGACCGGCAAGGACCAGAAGATCACCATCCAGGGCTCCTCGGGCCTCTCGAAGGAGGAAGTCGAGAAGATGACGAAGGAGGCCGAGCTTAACGCGGCCGAGGACAAGAAGCGGCGCGACGCGGTCGAGACGCGCAACCAGCTCGACTCGTCCGTCTACCAGCTCGAGAAGGCGGTCAAGGACGCGGGCGACAAGCTCGCGGCCGAGAAGAAGTCGAAGGCCGAGGGCGCCATCGCGGACGCCAAGAAGGCCCTCGAGTCGAACGACGCGGACCAGATGAAGGCGTCGCTGGAGAGCCTCTCGAAGATCGGCCAGGAATTCTACGCCGAGGCCCAGGCCGCGGCGGAGGCCGCAGGCCGCCAGGGCGCCCAAGGCCAGGCCGAGCCCGACCAGGGGCAGGGCCGGGGCGCGGCGCCGAAGGCCGAGAAGAAGGCCGACGTCGTCGACGCCGACTTCGAGGTCGTCGACGAGGAAAAGTCCAAGAAGTGATCGCTTTGCGGAGGGGGGCGGCATAACGCCCCCCTTCGACCTTCAACCCAGAACCAAAACCATATGGCTAAAGTCAAAATCAGACCGATCGGTGATCGCGTCCTCGTGAAGCATCTCGAGGACAAGGAGCAAGTGCGGGGAGGCATCATCATCCCCGACAGCGCTAAGGAAAAGCCCCAGGAGGCCGAGGTCATCGCCCTCGGCACCGGCAAGCGGGACGAGAGCGGCAAGGTCCATCCCTTCGAGGTGAAGGTCGGCGACCGTGTCCTCGTCGGAAAGTACGGCGGCACCGAGGTGAAGCTCGACGAGCAGAAGTACACGCTCGTCCGCGAGGACGACATCCTCGGGGTCATCGCCTGATTCCCCGCGGAACCCACAACTCAGAAATAATCCACAAACAAAAATGCCTGCCAAACAACTCATATTCGACGAAACCGCCCGCCAGAAGATCCTGCGCGGCGTCGAGCTCCTGTCCCGCGCCGTCAAGGTGACGCTCGGGCCCAAGGGCCGCAACGTCGTCATCGACAAGAAATTCGGCTCGCCGACCGTCACCAAGGACGGCGTCACGGTCGCCAAGGAGATCGAGCTCCCGGACCCGTACGAGAACATGGGCGCCCAGATGGTCAAGGAGGTCGCCTCCAAGACGTCCGACGCCGC
>DASXEV010000050.1:0-4865 GCA_036489955.1 Opitutaceae bacterium | reverse complement strand
GTCACCACGGAGATCGCCGAGGCGACGTCCTTCAGGTCGGTGCGCACGCGCGTGCCGGCCAGGGTGCTCTCAGCTTGGTAGCTGCCCTTGTCTTCTGATGCGTCTACGACGAAGGGAGAAAGAACCGTCGGCTCCTCCTGGCTCTGGTCCGTTGTCGTCGGGGAACTATTATCTGCAGCGGCCTGGGCGACCGCGATGTTGGGCACTACCGCGAAACCAAGCGCCGTCGTGACCGTGAGGGCACGCAGCAGCGCTAGAATACGATTAGCAGGCATGTTTTGGTGTTTTGGACTTAGGGTTTGGGACATTGGCGGGTGCCCCCCTGTGTGCCGGGGGAACGTCCGGGAAAGCTCGGGGCGGGCCGGGAGCCGTCTCCGGGCGCCTTTGTATATGGGGTTTAGATACCGCTTGGCATTGTGGCGGGACGCCCGGAATCCGCGCTTTCCTTCAGCGGACGAGGGGCGGTGCGCCGCAATGCCAAGGTGCGCGACCTTTATAACATCCGCCCCCGGCACCCGCAATGCCCGGCCGTCCGAAAATCCCTACCAATCGTCCAAATCCGGGCGTTGGCGCGATGCCTCCGGTGGCCGTCATGCTGCCGTGGCCCGCGCCTCCCTTGGGGCGCCGCGCGACATCCGCCGGAACCTTCCCGGGGTCATCCCCCTGCTCTTCTTGTAGGCGCGGCTGAATGCCGACCCCGACTGGTAGCCGAGCTGGAGCGCAATCTCCTCCAGCCCGGTCCTGCCGTCCCTCAGGCAGTTGTCGGCCAGCAGCATCCGCCAGCGGCCAAGGTACTGCATGACCGACTCGCCCACGAGTGCGGTGAACTGCTCGCTAAAGGCCGACCGCGACATGGCAACCTGCTTCGCAAGGGACTCGACGTTCCATGCGAACCCCGGCCTGTCATGGATCAGCGCGATGGCCCTGCCGATCGAGGGGTCGCGGAAGGAGCCCAGCCAGCCCGTCAGCTTGTCCGGGTTCTCGGCGATCCAGCCGCGCATCGCCTGGATGACCATGATGTTCACCAGCCGCGACACGAATGCCTCCGCCCCGGGCCCGGGCAGGCTGGACTCGAACGCCATGAGCCGCGACGTGCAGTAAAGCCAGTCGAGGATCTGGTATTGGCCGGCGCGCACGCGCAGGACCCCCGGGAGAAGGGCGGCGACATGGTCGGCGGCCGCCCCCTCGAACTGGATGTCGCCGCAGATGAAGGTCGTGCACTCGCCGCCCCCCTCCCTCCTCAGCCGCTCGATCCGCTCGCCCAGGCGGTGCCGGGACACGCCGGAGCCGGCGCTGGACGGCGTGGGCGCCGTGCTCCGCAGCTCATGCCCCGCCCCACGGATCAGTATCGCGAAATCCCCGGCGGAGAGCTCATGGGCCTCGCCGCCCTCCATCTGCAGCCGGCAACTCCCGGCCATGACAAAATAATACTTCGGGCAACCGCCGTCGACGGGAAGCCGCCAGGGCGCGGCCATCTCGGCGTGGCAGAACGAGCTGCGCGTTGACTTGAGGCTGTCCAGGGCCTCGTCGATCGGATCGGCATGCGTCCGGTTCACCACCTCTTGAAACACCGTCAGGCGCATAAACACGTCAGGTCCGGTGGCCAGGCATCCGTCTCCGCCCGCGGCGCGCCCATCCCGCGCGCGTCAGTTAGACTGTTGCGGCTCGAGATAAGTTTTGCTCGCCTTCCCGGGTGGCGAAGAGACCCCCAGCCCCGACGGGCATTCCAGGCGCCCGCCCGGGGCGATTTTGGCCGCTGGGGGCCGTGTTCTGCGCGGCATTGGTCGCCTACATTCCGGCGCTCTTCGGGGATTTCATATGGAATGACAGCGACTACGTGACGGCGCCGGCCCTTCGCTCGCTGCACGGGCTTTACCGCATCTGGTTTGAGGTGGGAGCCACCCAGCAATACTATCCCCTGCTGCATAGCATGTTCTGGCTGCAGCACCGGCTATGGGGGGACCATCCGTTCGGCTATCACGTCTTCACGCTCCTTCTCCATGCCGGCTCGGCCGTCCTTTTTGCCCTCGTGCTGGGGCAGTTGTTCCCGGACAGGCAGGCGGGAAAAGACGATGAGCAGCACGCGGGAGCCGCGGGAGCGGCGCCGGCAGGCATCGCCTGGGTGGCGGCACTCCTCTTTGCGCTGCACCCCGTCCACGTCCAGTCGGTCGCATGGATCTCCGAGGAGAAGAACACCCTGTCGCTCGTGTTCTACCTAGGCGCGGCGCTGTGCTACCTGGGATTCGACGGGACCCGCCGCCCGGCAGCCTACGCCGCGGCCACGGCCCTTTTCGCCTGCTCGCTCCTCTGCAAGACCATGACGGCCAGCCTCCCGGCCGCCCTGCTCGTGATCTTCTGGTGGAAGCGGGGCCGCCTCGGCTGGCGCCGGGACCTGCTTCCCCTCCTGCCATGGCTGGCCGTTGGAGCGGCCGCCGGCCTGTTCAGCGGCTGGGTCGAGCGCCACTACGGCGGCGCGACAGGGGACGACTTTGACCTGACCCTCGCCGAGCGCGTTCTTGTGGCGGGAAGGGCGATATGGTTCTACGCCGGCCATGTTGTCTGGCCGTTCGGGCTCAACTTCGTCTATGCGCGTTGGACCCTTGACTCGTCTGACTGGCGCCAGTGGCTGTTTCCCCTGGGGGTGGCTGCCGTCGCCGCCGTCCTATGGGCCATCCGGCGGCGGTCCCGCGGGCCGCTTGCGACGTTTCTCCTCTTCGTGGGCTCGCTTTTTCCCGCCCTCGGCTTCGTCAACCTCTACGGGGCGCGCTATTCCTGGGTATGGGACCACTGGCAGTACCTGCCCGACCTGGCGCCCCTGGCCGCCATCGCCGTGGCAATCACTGCGGGAGTGCGGAAGCTGGGCCGGCAGCCCGCACTTTGGGCCTCTGTGCCCGTACCGGCCCTCCTCGCGCTGCTCGGCGTCCTCAGCTGGCGGCACTGCGGCATGTTCCACGACAACATCACGCTCTATCGCCGGACCCTGGCGCGCAATCCCGGGTGCTGGCTCGCCTACAACAACCTCGGGTACGAGCTGGACAAGGATCCCGCGCACTCGAGCGAGGCGGTGGCGCTCTATGAGGAGGCGCTGCGCCTCAATCCCGGCTTTGCCGAGGCCCACAACAGCCTGGGAGCCGACCTGGAGAAGATCCCGGGCCGGGTCGACGACGCCATCGGCCAGTATGAGGCGGCCCTGAAGCTGAAGCCGGATTTTGCCGAGGCCCACTACAACCTCGGAAACGCGCTTGGAAGCCTGGGGCGGACCCGGGATGCCATCGCCCAGTACGAGGACGCCCTGCGCTACAAGCCGGGCTACCCCCAGGCGCACTACAACCTCGGGAATGCCCTCAATGCCTCCGGCCTCACGGCCGACGCCATACTTGAGTACAAGGCGGCGCTGGCGTTGGACCCAAACTACGCAGAGGCGCACAACAACCTGGGCCTGGCCCTGGCAAGATCCGGCCGCATAAGCGACGCCATCGACCAGTACCAGGAGGCGCTCCGCTCAATGCCCAACATCCCCGAGACCCACGCCAACCTCGGACTGGCGTTCATGAGGGTGAACGGGCGGGCCGGCGATGCGATCGCCCAGTTCAGGGAGGCGCTCCGCATCAACCCCGACTACGCGGACGCCCATTTCTTCCTGGCAAACGCGCTCATCCAGGAGGGCCAAGTCCCCGATGCGATCATCCAGTACGAGGAGGCCCTTCGCATCCATCCGGACTTTCCCGAGGCCAGCAACAACCTCGGAATGGTCCTCTGCAGGATCGGAAGGAACCAGGAGGGAATGGCACGCATCGACGCGGCCATCCGGATGAAGCCGGACTTTGCCCAGGCACATTTCGCTCGGGGTGCCGCGCTCCTCCAGGCGGGCCGGAAGGATGAGGCGGTGGAGGAATATGAACGGGTCCTCGCATTGCGGCCATCGGACCCCACGGCTCTCCGGATCCTGCAGTATCTTCGCAACTCGCAGTAGGCCCTTCGCCCAAAGGCTCCGCCCCACCCCTGGCCGGGACCCGCATCCCCGGAGACCCGATGGCCCCGAAGCCCGGAGGTTCATGGGCTGTGCCCAAGGGCCGCAAATGACATCCGGAGCCGACAGCCCATTGGGCCTGCAGGCGCCCCTTCTGCGTTCATTCATCCACCTCCTTGCCGTACAGGGGCGGGGACGCCCGGCTGACGGCACGTGAATCGCCAGGTGCCGTTAGCCTCCATTACCCGCAAAATGCCCTGCCGGGCACAGCGGCAAGCCGGCCCACCCATAGACCCACGGCCACAGAATTTGCCTGCCAGGCCGAAAACTCCGCAGATCCGGGATTGGACGCATTCGCGAGGGCGGTCAGTCGGATTCCATGGCGATGGCGCTGCCACAGGCAGGCATGCCGTTGACAGCAGGGCTGCAGGCACGGCGCTCCCGCTCGGTTCAAATGCGCCTCAGCGTTGCAGGCAAGCTGCCCTCAGATTGGAGCGCTACCCAGCTGGTGCCATAGGGCTCGCCTTGCGTCGTTGTAGACAGGCCGAGGACCTCCTTCCGGCTTACCACATAAGGTGGCCGCACGCCACAGGTTGGCCGTTGACCCGCATACCGCGCGCCCGTTAGCCAACCCACCGTTCGGGCGGGGGATTTCGGTCTTATCCCAACACGGTTCCCGCGGGACACAAAAAAGTCCGGCGGCATTTCTGCCGCCGGACTTGAATCTATGTGCCTCTTAGGTGAGGCGCTGGCTTAGAAGTCGAACGAGTTCTCGAGCTCCCAGCCCATGCCTTCCTGGATGCGGGCGAGGTAGAGGCTGCCGTCCGGGTTGTAGCCCGAGGCGAACAGGTGGTCCTTCTCACCGATGCTCTGCAGGTTCAGCTGGATGCGCCAG
>DASXEV010000048.1:0-46469 GCA_036489955.1 Opitutaceae bacterium | reverse complement strand
GTCACCATCGGGATCTCGCCCATGTAGATGTCCTCGTCCTTGATGAAGTCCTCCTCGCGCAGGCGAAGCTTAACGTAGAGCGGCACCGAGTAGGTGATGCCCTCGCGGATGCACTCGATCTCGGAGTTCTTGGGCTCGCCCAGCGTGTAGGAGACGTATTCGAGCGTCAGGCGCTCGTCGTACGACTGGATGGGAAACACCTCCCGGAACACGGCCTCAAGGCCCTGGGGCTTGCGCTGCTTCTCGGGCACGCCCTTCTGGAGGAAATCCAAGTAGGAATTGATCTGGATCTCGATCAGGTTCGGCGGCTGGAGTACTTCGCGTAGCTTGCCGAAGTTGATGCGTTCAGTGGAGTTGCTGCGGTCGGCCATGGAAAATCCCGGATGTTTTAACGGACGCGATTACTCAATGCGCCGCCCCGGACAGGACGGGCGGCGGATTGGAAGCATAGTGACGTTTGTGAAAATAGCAAAGGACAGGCCGCGCGCCTTGCGCGGCCTGCCCCGCGGCCCTGATGGCCTTTAAACTGTTGATCTCCAAATATCGGAAGCCGTCGTGTTACTTGAGCTCCACCTTGGCGCCCGCGGCCTCGAGCTTCTTCTTGATTTCCTCGGCCTCGGCCTTGTTGACGCCCTCCTTGACCGGCTTCGGGGCGCCTTCGACCAGGTCCTTGGCCTCCTTGAGGCCCAGTCCGGTGATCGCGCGAACCTCCTTGATGGCGCCGATCTTGTTGGCGCCGGCCTCGACGAGAACGACGGTGAACTCGGTCTTCTCCTCGGCGGGCGCGGCGGCTGCGGCGGCGCCAGGGGCGGCGGCTGCTGCCGCGACGGGGGCCGCGGCGGAAACGCCCCACTTGGACTCCAGGTCCTTGACGAGGCCTGAGATTTCGAGGACCGACTGGCTGGAGAGCCACTCGATGACTTGGTCTTTGGTGATGTTGCTCATGGTTCCTTTGGCTTCCGGTTAGCGGCCCGTTGGGGCTCGTTTAAGGGACGTATCCCCTAGCCGGCTGCGTGTTGGATTTTTGCTTTCTTCGGGGCTGGCGCCCCTTTGGAAATGGGTTTGTTGGCTGGCTTACTTGCCCTCGGCGGAGCGGACCTTCGCCTGGAGGACGTTGACGAGGCCCTGCGGGACGGCGTTGACGACCCGCACGAACATGCTGGCGGGCTGGTTGAGGAGCCCGAGCAGCTGCGCGCGCAGCGTGTCGAGGGAGGGCATGTCTGCGAGCCGCTCGACGTCCTTCGACGTGATCAGCTTCTTCGAGAGTATGCCCGCCTTCACCTCGACCTTCTGCTTGTCCTTGAAGAACTGCTTGAGGACCTTGGCGACGCCGGCCGAGTTCTCGCCGCCGACGACGATCGCCGTCGGCCCGGTGAGGGCGCCCTCGATGTCGGGGAGCCCTAGGGACTTGGCGGCGACCCGCAGCGAGCTGTTCTTCACCACGTGGTACTCGGCCTTCTCGGCGGCCAGCTTCTTGCGCAGGTCCGCCGCGTCGGCCACCGTGACGCCGTTGAAGTTCGCCAGGATGACGTAGTCGGACTTCTTGAGGTGCTTCTCGACCTCCTCGATAAGGTATTTCTTTTCGGCTCTCATGGGTCTCTAGTACTTGCCGTATTCGGTTGAGGAGATCCTCACGGAGGGGCTCTGCGAGGAGGAGAGGGTGACGGTCTTGATGTAGTGGCCCTTGAAGGACGCGGGCTTCGCCTTGCCCACGGCGTCGAGGACGGCCTGGGCGTTCTCGAGGATCTGCGCCGCGCTGAACGAGCGCTTGCCGATCCCGACCCCGATGTTGGCCGTCTTGTCCATCTTGAACTCCACCCGGCCGGCCTTGACGGCCTTGATGCCGGCGGCGATGTCGTCCGTGACGGTGCCGCTCTTCGGGTTGGGCATGAGGCCCTTGGGCCCCAGGACGCGCGCGATGGTGCGCACGGTCTTCATCGCCTCGGTGGTCGCGATCGCGACGTCGAAGTCGAGCCAGCCCTCGTTGATCTTGGCCATCATGTCCTGGAGGCCGGCGTGGTCCGCCCCCGCGGTGACCGCGGCCTTGGCGTCGTCCGTGAAGACCAGGACCCGGACCTTCTTGCCCGAGCCATTGGGGAGCGGCGTCGTGCCGCGGATCATCTGGTCGCCGGCCGTCGGGTCGACGCCCAGCCGGACGGACAGCTCGATCGTCTCGTCGAACTTGGCCTTGGGGAACTTGCCCAGGATGTCGACGGCCTCGCTCAGGGGGTAATCCTTGGCGAGATCGGCCACCTGGAGGGCGCTCCGGTAACGTTTGCTTTGTTTTTCCATGGTTTGCTCCTTGCGGTGCATGCGTCCCTGGCGGGACTCCCGCTTCTAGATTCTCGTGTTAGTCGACGACCTCGATGCCCATGTTGCGGGCGGTGCCTGCGATGATGCGGATGCCCGCCTCGTCGTTTCCGGCGTTGAGGTCCTTCTGCTTGAGGCGGTAGATCTCGAGCAGCTGCTTCCTGTTCACCTTGCCGACCTTGTCCTGGTTCGGCCGGGCTGAGCCGCTGGCGATGTTGGCCGCCTTCTTCAGCAGGATGGACGCGGGCGGCGACTTAAGGATGAAGGTGAAGCTCTTGTCCGAGAAGACCGTGATGACGACCGGCAGGATCATGCCGTTCTGGTCCTTGGTCTTCGCGTTGAACTCCTTGCAGAACGCCATGATGTTGACGCCCTGGGCGCCGAGCGCGGGCCCGACGGGCGGGGCGGGGTTCGCCGCGCCGGCGGGAAGCTGGAGCCGGATGTAGCCTTGGATTTTCTTGGCCATTTTGAGAGGGGGGATTCGGGGTTACTCGGTGCTGCGCTGGACCTGCCAGTACTCGAGCTCCACGGGGGTGAAGCGCCCGAAGATGGAGACGGATATCTTCAGCTTGCCGCGGTCCGGGTCGATCTCGTCGATGCGGCCGTTCAGGTTCGCGAACGGCCCGTCGTTGATCTTCACCTCCTCGCCCACGCCGTACTGCACCTTCGGCACCTCCTTGCCGTTCGCCGCCTCGATGCGGGCGCGGATCTCGTCGATCTCCGCCTGCCGAAGGGGGGCGGGATGCTCGCCGCCCACGAAACCGATCACGCCGGCCACCTCCTTGACGAAGTACCAGGGCTTGTTGATGAGGTTCCGGTCCTCCCCGAAGAGGCACATCTGGATGAACACGTAGCCGGGATAGAGCTTGCGGACCTTCGAGCTCTTCTTGCCGTTCTTCACCTCCGAGACGACCTCGGTGGGAAGCAGCACCTCGAAGATGAAGTCGTCGAGCTCCTCGGCTGTCTTGAAGCGCTCGATGTAGCTCTTCACCTTGTTCTCCTGGCCGGAGAGCGTGTGAAGCGCGAACCACTGCGCCCCCGCGGGGGCTGTCGTGTCTGTTGCCATCGTGTTCTAGCGGCTGACGAAGCCCGTGAAGAGGTCCACGACCTGGTAGAGCGAGAAGTCGCTTATGCTGGTGAAAAGCCCGAGGAGGAAGCTCGCGGCGATGACGACGATCGTCGAGTCGCGCAGCTCGGTCCGGGTCGGCCAGCTGGCCTTCTGGAGCTCGCCCACCATCTCGCCGACGAAGATGCGCGTGCTTTGGAAAGGGTTCTTCATTTCTGCTGTGAGGGACTTCGGAGGTGGCAGGGGCGGAGGGAATCGAACCCCCAACCAACGGTTTTGGAGACCGCTACTCTACCAATTGAGCTACACCCCTGTGTTTATAAGAGTTTGTTTTTTAGACGACGACGCCGAGGCCTCCATTTGGAGCCTCGGCGAGACGTGTTTAAGTTATTCTGGCCGAGGTGTTATTCCGTGATCTCCGTGATGCGCCCGGCGCCGATCGTCCGGCCGCCCTCGCGGATCGCGAAGCGCTGCGTCTTCTCCATGGCGATCGGGACGATGAGGTCGACGTCCACGTTGATGTTGTCGCCGGGCATGATCATCTCGACGCCCTTCGGCAGCGCGATGATGCCCGTCACGTCGGTCGTACGGAAGTAGAACTGGGGCCTGTAGCCGTTGAAGAACGGCGTGTGGCGGCCGCCCTCGTCCTTGGAAAGGACGTAGATCTCGGCCTTGGCCTTCTTGTGCGGCGTGATGCTCTTCGGGGCGGCGAGGACCTGGCCGCGCTCAATCCCGTCCTTCTCGATGCCGCGCAGGAGCACGCCGACGTTGTCACCGGCCTGGCCCTGGTCGAGCAGCTTGCGGAACATCTCGATGCCCGTGACGACGGTGGCCGAGGTGTCCTTGAGGCCGACGATCTCGACCGTCTCGTTGAGCTTGACGACGCCGCGCTCGATGCGGCCCGTGGCGACTGTGCCGCGGCCCGTGATCGAGAACACGTCCTCGACCGACATGAGGAAGGGCTTGTCGATCTCGCGGACCGGCTCCGGGATCTCGGAGTCGATGGCGTCCATCAGCTCGCCGATGGCCTTGACGCCCTCCGGCTTGCCCTCGAGGGCGGCCGTGGCCGAGCCGTGGATGATCTTCGCGTTCTTCCCGTCGAACTTGTACTTCGTGAGGAGGTCGCGGATCTCCTCCTCGACGAGGGCGAGGAGCTCCTTGTCGTCGATGAGGTCGACCTTGTTGAGGAACACGACGATCTTCGGGACGCCGACCTGGTAGGCCAGGAGGATGTGCTCGCGCGTCTGGGGCATCGGGCCGTCCGCGGCCGAGACGACGAGGATGGCGCCGTCCATCTGGGCGGCGCCCGTGATCATGTTCTTGACGAAGTCGGCGTGTCCCGGGCAGTCGACGTGCGCGTAGTGGCGCTTGGCGGTCTCGTATTCGACGTGGGCCACCGAGATCGTGACGATCTTCGACGCGTCACGGAAGGTGCCGCCCTTGGCGATGTCGGCGTACGACTTGAACTCGGCAAGGCCCTTGTCCGACTGGACCTTCAGGATGGAGGTCGTGAGCGTGGTCTTACCATGGTCGACGTGACCGATGGTGCCGACGTTGACGTGCGGTTTCTTGCGTTCGAATGTTCCTTTAGCCATGACGGTTCCGGATCTTTTGACGAGTTGGTGGGTTTCTGAAGAGATTGATTATCGCTGACCTGCGTTCATTGCATGGAGCCCAGAACCGGATTTGAACCGGCGACCTCGTCCTTACCAAGGACGTGCTCTGCCAACTGAGCTATCTGGGCAGACCAAGACTGTCGTGCAATAAACAGAAAAAGAGCGATGAAAGTGCTACTTTGAATTTCCACCGTCAACAGAAATATGGGCCCGCGATCCAGAAATCCTCAGGACGGCCCGAGGACGGCCGCTTCCCGTCGAAAATCAGGGTCCGACGATGATCCGGTAGAAGCCCGGCTGCAGGCGCTGGCCGATCCTGAAGTCATCGGCCAGGTAGCGCTCGAAATACGTGTCGACATCCTCGACCCCCGAGCGGGTCTCGGGCGTCAGGGGCCCGACAAGGCCGGCGCTGTCCACGGCCGCCATGAGGACCATGGGCTGCCAGGCCACGCCCTGGGGCGGCTGGGCGTCGGCCAGGGCCACCCCCAGCACGCTCCGACCCGTGCCGGCATCGAGGACCTCCACATAAGCCGCTCGCCTGTCAATGCGTTGCACAATATCATTTGATTGCCCAAACCCGATGAATGGCGCTCCCGGCGGGTCGCCGGCCAGGGCGTCGGCGGGGCTGCGGGGCACCGGGGCGGCCGCCGGCAGGCTGAGGTTGAGCTCAGCGTCCGAAAACGCCTTCTTCATCGGGAAAGGCGCAAAATTCCCGCCCGGCTCGGCCGGCGGAGAGTCGATCCTGGCGCTGCTGTAGCGGGTCGGAAGGAACAGGGGCGCCGGATCCAGGAGGAGCGTGCCCGAGGCGACCACCGGGTCCACCAGGCGTATCCTCGGGGGATGAGGCAGCGCCGGGGCGGGAAGCGGCTCGGGAACCTTGACTGAAAACGCAAGCCACAGGAGCACAATGACTCCCGCAACCGCCGCCCACGCCCAGGCCGTCGAGGTCCTTGGAGCCCCCGCCTTCACCTGGCTTCGACCGGGCCGGCGGACGGGCGGGATTCCTCAGCCCCCAGGAGCACCCGGAAGCCGGCCTCGTGGGCCGCGTCCTCGATCTCGATCAGCTTGGAAAGGGTGACGCCCGAGCTCGCACGGACGAGCAGGGTCGGCGCGGGCCCCGACCTGGGGGCCTTGGCCTTCAGCCACGCCCGGAGCTGGGCCACGTCGATGAGGCCGTCCTCCGAGAAGATCTGGCCCGAGCGCAGGACGCTGATGACGTGGTTCGCGCGGGCGGCGCCCGACTGCGCGTCCTCGACCTCGGGGATCTGGAAGTCGACGCCGAGGCCCGGCGCGAGGACGAACTTCGAGCCGAACAGCATGAAGAAGATACCGAGGAGCCCCACGTTCACGTAGTGGAGGGCCCCCGTCCCGTGCGGCACCGGCCGGAGCCTGGAGGCGAGGTCGAGCGGCCGCGCGATCACTTGGCCTGGCCCTTGTATTCAGTGTTCAGATACTTCATGATCTCGTTGCCGGACCACTCCATGTCCCGGACGATGGCCCTCACGCGGCCGCTCAGGAAGTGCACGGCGAGGTGCGCCGGGATGGCGAGCATGAGGCCGCCGGCCGTGCAGAGGAGCGCCTGCCACATGCCGTGGGCGAGCGCGCTCGCGGTCGCGTAGTCGCGCTGGAAGGCGGCGAACGTCGAGATCATCCCGAGGACGGTGCCGAGGAGGCCCACGAGGGGGGCGACCTGGGCTATGGCGCCGATGGCCCCGATCCGCCGCTCGAGGATGGGCAGCTCGACGACCGCGGCCTCCTGGACGTGGAAGCGCATCGAGTCGGGGTCGTCGTCCGCATGCAGGAGCGCGGCCTTGACGACTGCGGCGACGGGGCCGGGGGTCTCCTCGCACACCGTGAGCGCCTCGACGAGCCTGCGCTTAGCCAGGATGTTCTTGATGCCGCTCATGAACGCGGTGGAGCGGATCTGCCCCCTGTGGAGGTAGAGGGCCCGCTCCGCGAAGATGACGACGAAGATGACGCCGAGCGCGAAGAGCACCCACATCATCGGGCCGCCTCGCGACAGGACGCTGGTATCCAGGGGTGGCATCAGGTGAGGGGACTACATCAGGCCCGGGGCGCGGGCAAGTTGAAGCGGGCGAGCCGCTGCCTGGCGAGGGACCCGCCGGGGAGGCCGGAATCGATGAGGAGCGTCCAGGCGCGCCTGGCCTCCTCGAGCTTGCCCTGCCGCTCGTAGAGGGCGCCCACGTCGAGGAGCGTGCGCGCGAGCCACCACCGGCCCTGCGACCTCAGCTCCGCGGCGCCGCCGGGCCTGAGGAGCAGCGGGTCGACGACGTCGTTCCACCACACGGCCTCGGCCTTCTCGGGGCTCTTCCTGGCGATGATGACGCCGAGGTTGTAGCCGGCCTCGGCCTTCACGTCGGCCGAGACGCCGCGCCCGTCGACGACGCGGTCGACGAGGTCCTCGAATATCCTCCGGGCCGCCTCCTCGTGCGACGGGCTGTCCGCCGACTGCGCGTTGTGGCACTCCGCGAGCGCGAGCTGGGCAAGCACCGTGTTCTCCGGGTGCAGGTAGGCCGTGGGGCTGTTGACGAGCGACTCGTAGGCCTGCTGGGCCTGGGGGAACTGGTTCAGCTCCCTGAGGATGTCGCCCTGGCGCATCCGCGCCGCGAATACAAGGTCGCTCTCCGGGTACTTCGTCACCAGGTCCTCAAGGAACTTGTCCGAGTCCCGGAGGTTCTCGTCGGTCCCGAGGCGCTCGGCCTGGAGTGCCGCCTGGTAGAGGGCATAGGGCGCGTACCTGCTGGACGGGAAGCTGTCGGCGAGCTTCGTCAGCAGGCGCTCCGCGTCGATGACCTTGTCCTGCTGGGCCGCCCAGCCGGCCTCGACGATGTAGGAATAGACGGCCGCGTCGGTCGTCGGGTAGGTCCTGCGGAGCCGGCCCAGGGTGTCCTCGGCGTCGGATTCCTGGTGGAGCGCGAAGTGCGCCTGGGCGCGGAGGAGGTCGCTCGTGCTCATGATGTCGGTCCCGAGCTGCTCGGGCAGCCCGCCGACGGAGGACGAAAGCGCGTCGACGAGCCTCAGCGTCTCCCTCGGCTTGTGCGCGTCGAAGGACAGCCTCGCCTGCAGCCAGGCCATCCTCGCGCGGAGCTCGGGACGGAGCCCGTGCTGCGGCGCCGCCTCGAGCAGCCTGTTCACCCGCGCGTAGGCCGCGTCGGTGCCGCCCTGCACCTCGAGGCTCCTGGCGAGGTTCCACTCGGCCTCCCAGCGGTCGTCGGAGTCGAACGACCGGTCGCGGGACAGCTCGTCGAGCTCGGACTCGGCGCCGCGCAGGTCCCCGGCCTCGATCTGGGACTGCACCTCCTGGAACATGAGGACGCCTGCGGGCGTGCCGGAGGGCCTGGAGCGGAGCGCAACCGCGTAGGCGTCCGCGGCGCTTCTGAAGTCGGACCTGTCCCTCCCCTGGACGCCCGCCCGGTACCAGGCCTCGGCGACGAGGACGCCGAAGGAGGACCGGACCTGGCCGGCCGGCAGCACGGCCGCGGCCTTCGTCCCGTAGTCCGCGGCGGTCCTGTAGCGCTGCTGCTCCCAGGCCGAGCCCGCGAGGACGGCGTACGCATGGGCCTTCAGCGGGGATCCCGGGAACCTCTGCAGCAGCGCGTTCGCGCTGTCCTCGGCCTTCGCGTAGAGGGCCGCCGAGTCCCCGAGGCCCGAGCGGGCCTCGCCCAGGGCAAGCTCGGCCCTGCAGACGAGCAGGCTCTCAAGGATGGGATGGGGGCGCGGGGCGTCGATGAGTCGGTCGAGCCGCTCGCCGAGCTCGGTCCGCCGCGGCCCCGGCGGGGATTCGCGGTCGAGCAGCTGGAGCGCGGCGCGCTGCAGGTCCGGGTCGCTTCCCGACGAGAGGAGCTCGAAGAGCTCCTGGCGCCCCACCCCGGCCCCCGCGCCTGCCACCAGGCCGATGAGGAGCCGGACATGGTCGACCTCCGCCCGCTCCTCCTGGGGCAGCGCCCGGAGGGCCGACTGCAGGGCGTCGACGGCCTGCTGGCGCTGGCCCGAGGCGTTGAGGGCGATGGCGTACTCCCGGGCGAAGCCGTAGCCGATCTTCTGGCCCTGGAATTTCTCGGCGTTCTTCCTGTCGTTGCTGATCTGCTCCTGCGTCACCTTGCCCAGGCGAAGCCTAAGCTGCTCCTCGGCGAGGACGAACCGCGCCCTCTGCAGGTCGGATGTAGCCGAGGAGACCGCCTGCTGGTAGAAGGTCGCCGCGCGCACGGGCTCGTTCGCTGCGTCGGCGAGCATCCCCTCCAGGAAGTGGTACCAGCCCTTCTCATAGCCTTCCAGGTCCTCGGCCCGTGTTTCCGCCAGCTCGGACCGCGCCTGGTCCGTCCTCTGCTGGTGGGCGTCGACCAGGCCCTGGCGCAGGTGCCAGGCTGCCCCTCGGCTTCCCGGGTAGGACTCGAGCGCGCGGGCGGCGCCGGCCACGTCCCCGTCGTCGAGTAGGGCGGAGGCGAGGTCGAGGGTCAGCCTGCCGGCGTCGGAGCCGGGCTGGCGCAGGAGCGAGCGGTAGATGGTCGCGGCCGCGGAGGGAAAGCCCAGGCTCAGGGCGCGGTCGGCCGAGACCAGGTCAAAGGAGGAGTCGCCGGCCGAGGCCGCGGCGGGCGCCGGGGCGAGGGGGACCGCCTCGTTCAGCGGGCCCGGCGAGGCCAGGGCCGCCGGCGCGGCCACCAGCAGGGCGAGGGCGGTCGGGAGTCGCATGGAGGCATTCTGAACCTTGCTGGGGCGCGGCGAACAATCAACCCGGATTGGTCGCCCCAAGGTTCAATTTGACCCGGCCCCTCCGCGGGGGGATCATGTGCGCCCCATGACAGCAGCCCTCATCATCCTTGGCGTCATCGTTGCCGTCGTCGTCATCGCGGCGCTCTTCGCCGCAGGCATCTACAACTCGCTCGTATCCCTGCGCAACCGCTTCAAGAACGCGTTCGCCCAGATAGACGTGCAGCTGAAGCGGCGGTACGACCTGATCCCGAACCTGGTCGAGACCGCCAAGGGGTACATGAAGCACGAGCACGACACCCTGGAGGACGTGATCAAGGCCCGCAACATCGCGCTGGCGGCCTCCCAGGCGGCGGCGGCCAACCCCGCGGACTCCAACGCGGTGAAGGGCCTGGTCTCGGCGGAGGGCGGCCTCACGGGCGCGCTGGGCAGGCTGATGGTCGTCTCGGAGCAGTACCCGGACCTGAAGGCCAACCAGAACATGATGCAGCTGACGGAGGAGCTCACGTCGACCGAGAACAAGATCGCCTTCGCGCGCCAGGCCTACAACGACGCGGTCATGCAGTACAACACGACGCGCGAGACGTTCCCCAACGTGGTGCTTGCGGGGACGTTCGGGTTCCTGCCGGCCGAGCTGTTCCACGTCGAGGACCCGACGGAGCGCAACGCCCCCAAGGTCTCGTTCGCCTGATGGATTTCTTCGCGGCCGAGCAGCGCGCGAAAAAGAAGACCGCGCGGCTGCTTATCCTCTTCGGCATGGCCGTCGCGGGCACGGTGGCCGCGGGCTACATCGGCGCCGTCATCCTCTCGGGGGCGGTCCAGGCCCGCCAGTCCTACGGGCGCAGCGGCTACTCCTACGGGGGGGAGCCCGCGGCCGACCAGCCGCTGTTCCGCCCGGGCCTCTTCGCGGTCGTGGCCCTCGGCACCCTCGTCGTCATCGGCGCCGCGTCCCTCTACAAGTGGTCCGAGTTCAGCTCCGGCGGCGCGGCCGTGGCGGAGGGCGTGGGGGGCCGCAAGGTGGACCCGCACACGACGGACCCCAGGGAGCACCAGCTGCTGAACGTCGTCGAGGAGATGGCGATCGCCTCGGGCGCGCCCGTGCCGTCCGTCTACATCCTCGACGACGAGCCGGCCATCAACTCCTTCGCCGCGGGGCTGACGAGCAGCGACGCCGTCATCACGGTGACGCGCGGGGCGCTGGAGAAGCTGAGCCGGGACGAGATGCAGGGGGTCGTCGCGCACGAGTTCAGCCACATCCTGAACGGCGACATGCGGATGAACATCCGGGTCTCCGCGATCATCTTCGGCATACTCGTCCTCGGCCTTGCGGGCCGGGCGACGCTCTGGAGCCTGCGTTATGGCAGGTTCGGCTCCTCGCGCGACCGCAACGGGGGCGGCGCGATGCTCCTTGTCGTGGGGGTCGGCGCCGCGCTCCTCGTCGCCGGGTACGTGGGCTACTTCTTCGGGCGCCTCATCCAGGCCTCCGTGTCGCGCCAGCGGGAATTCCTCGCGGACGCCTCGGCCGTCCAGTTCACCCGCAACCCGGAAGGGGTCACCGGGGCCCTGAAGAAGATCGGGGGCTACGCCATCGGCTCCACGCTCTCGACGCACAAGGCCGCCGAGATAAGCCACTTTTTCTTCGCCCAGGAATTCGTGTCGAACTTCGGCGGCCTTTGGGCCACCCATCCACCGCTTGGCACCCGGATCCGGGCGATCGAGCCCGCCTTCGACGGCAAGTACTTTGAGCCGAAGGAGGTGGTCGACGTGGCGAAGGAGCCCTGGGGCCGCGTGCCCGGAATGCCCCCGACGCCGCCCCCACCCTCCCCCATGGCCGGCGTGGCGCTCGGCGCCGCCCTGGCCGCCGCGGCCGGGACAATCACGGCGAACGGGATCGCCGGGGCGCAGGCGATCCTTGCGGGCGTGCCGGCGGACATACGGGCCGCGGCGCGCTCCCCCCACGACGCCCCGATCCTCGTCCTCGGCCTCCTCCTCGACGACGAGCCCACCGTCAGGTCGTCGCAGCTGCAGTCGATCGGGAGCGCCGAGGGGAGCGACGCCCTGTCGACTCTCTCGCGGCTGGACGCGGGCCTGCGGGCGCTCGGGCCCGAGCACCGCCTGCCGGTCCTGCAGCTCGCGCTCCCGGCCCTGAAGGCTGTCCCGCCGACGGCCCTGCGCACGTTTGCCGGGGCCCTCGACGAGCTGGTGAAGGCCGACGGCAGGGTCTCCACCTTCGAGTTCGCGCTGCAGAAGCTTGTCCTGCGGGCGCTGGCGCTCAGCCGCGCCCCGGCGTCGGCGTCGACCGAGATCTACTCGTTCCAGGCGGTCGCCGGGGAGATCTCGGTGGTCCTTTCGGCGCTCGCGCATGCGTCGAGCGACAACGACGAGGCCGCGTCAAGGGCGTTCGCCGAGGGCTCCTCGCAGCTGAAGCTCCTCGAGGGGAAGCTCGCCTACCTGCCGCAGGCGCAGTGCACGATGGACAAGCTGGACGCGGCGCTTGACAGGCTGGCCGGCGCGAGCGGCCCCATCAAGCAGCGCCTGCTTGTCGCGGGCGGCCACGTTGTCAGCGCGGACGGCGTCCTGCTGACCTCCGAGGCCGAGCTCATGCGCGCCGTCGCGGCCTCGCTGGACGTCCCGCTCCCGCCCCTCGCCGCAGCCGCCTAGGATCCCGCGGCCGATTTGGGGCTGTGACCTTTCGTTGGTATTTGCGTCTGTCCACGCGAGGGGTTTTGCTGTGGGCTGTCCCATGCCGCCCGCGCACACCCTATTTGTCATATTTTAATCTCTTATCATGAGTAACTTACCCAATGAGGTGGCCCCACCGAAAGGCGCGGCGCGGCCCAACCTTCCGGCCGTGAGCTCGGAGCAGAAAAAGCGGAGCCGGCGGGCGGTCCTCATCGGTCTGGTGACCATACTCGTCGTGGGAACGGCCTCCCTCTGGATTTACCGCTCGAGGATGCCGCAGACGGCCGGGCTGACGGGGCGGGGGCGGTTCAGGCGCGGCGCCTACGGGGCGGGCCAGGCCCTGCCGGTGGTCGTCAACAAGGCGATCAACTCGAACATCAACATCATCCTGACGGGCCTGGGGAGCGTGACGCCGGTGTCGACCGTCACCGTGACGACCCAGATCAGCGGCTACCTGACCCAGGTGAACTTCACGGAGGGCCAGCTCGTGAACAAGGGCGACGTCCTCGCCGTCATCGACCCGCGCCCCTACCAGGCGGCGGTCGAGCAGGCATCCGGGCAGCTGCAGCAGGCCCAGGCCCAGTACAAGGAGG
The DNA here is from genome assembly GCA_036489955.1 of Opitutaceae bacterium. Classification (GTDB taxonomy): domain Bacteria; phylum Verrucomicrobiota; class Verrucomicrobiia; order Opitutales; family Opitutaceae; genus Palsa-1447. The sequence continues at coordinate 33,474 of DASXEV010000048.1, read as the reverse complement.
CGCAGATCGACCTCGACCGCTACCAGAAGCTTGCCCAGCAGGACTCCATCTCGGCGCAGCAGGTCGATTCCCAGAGGGCGCTCGTCCAGCAGTACCTTGGCATGGTGAACCAGGACCAGGGCATCGTGGACAACGCGAAGCTCAACCTGGACTACTGCCACATCACGGCGCCTTTCACGGGCCGGGTGGGGCTGCGGCTCGTCGACTCGGGCAACTACGTGACGCCCGCCACCTCGACCGGCCTCGTCCTCCTGACGCAGGTGAAGCCGATCACGGTGATTTTCACCCTCCCTGAGGACAACATCCCGGAGGTCACCAAGCAGCTGTGGGCCCACGTCAGGATCCCGGTCCAGGCCTACAACAGGGATGACACCCAGAAGCTGGCCTCCGGCGTCCTGTCGACCATCGACAACACCGTCGATCCCGCGACGGGCACCTTCAAGCTCCGCGCCACGTTCACGAACGAGGACGAGACCCTGTTCCCGAACCAGTTCGTCAACGTTTCGATGCACATCGACACCGACAGGAACGCGATCGTGATACCGACGTCGGCCGTCGAGCGCGGGCAGAACGGGTCCTTTGTCTTCATCGTCGGGGATGACAACAAGGTTAAGGCCACCGACGTGACCCTGGGGCCCACGGAGGGCGAGCGGGTCGCGGTCACCAAGGGGGTCTCCGTGGGCGACAAGGTCGTCGTCGACGGGGCCGACCGCCTGAAGGACGGCATGGAGGTCGCGCCGTCGATGACCGAGCAGCCCGCAGGCACGGGCCACGGCCACCGGTCCGGGGCGGGCGGCCAGGGCCACTGGGGCGGCCAGGGCCACTGGAATGGCGGCCAGGCCGGCTCGCAGAGCGGCGGGCAGGCGCACTCGAAGCAGGGCGCCGGATCCAACCAGACCCAGGGTGGCGGAAGCAATTAAGGTGCGCCGGATGAACTGGCGCCGGCCGGGGACCGCAGGATGAGCCCATCCCGCATTTTCATCGTCAGGCCGGTGGCCACGACGCTGCTGATGTCGGCGATCCTCATCGTCGGCATCATCGCTTACCGCTTCCTGCCCCTGTCGGCGCTGCCCGAGGTCGACTATCCGACCATCCAGGTCGAGACCTTCTACCCCGGGGCGAGCCCGGACGTCATGACGTCCTCGGTCACGGCGCCCCTGGAGAGGAACCTGGGGCAGATGGCGGGCCTCAAGCAGATGTCCTCGTCGAGCTCCGCCGGGGCCTCGGTCATCACCCTCCAGTTCGGCCTCGACCTCAGCCTCGACGTGGCGGAGCAGGAGGTCCAGGCGGCGATCAACCAGGCCCAGTTCCTCCTGCCCTCGGACCTGCCGGCGCCCCCGATCTACGCCAAGGTGAACCCGGCCGACGCGCCGGTGCTTTCGCTGGCGCTCACCTCGAAGACGCTCCCGCTGACGACGGTCGAGGACCTCGCCGACACGCGCCTCGCCCAGAACATCTCGCAGCTGCCCGGGGTGGGCCTTGTCAGCATCGGCGGCGGCCAGAGGCAGTCCGTCAGGGTCCGCGCCAACCCGATGGCGCTGGCGGCCTACGGGCTGAACATCGACGACATGCGGACGACGATCATGAACGGCAACCAGAACGAGGCCAAGGGGAACTTCGACGGCCCGTCCCGCGCGTTCACGATCAATGCCAACGACCAGCTGAAGTCGGTGAACGACTACAAGAACCTCGTGGTCGCCTACAAGGACGGCGCGGCCGTCAGGCTCTCCGACGTGGCCACGGTCGAGTTCGCACCCGAGAACAACAAGCTCGCCGCGTGGTACAACCGAACGCCCGCCGTCATCCTCGACATCCGCAGGCAGCCGGGCGCGAACGTGATCAAGGTCGTCCAGGGGGTCTACGCGCTCCTCCCCCAGCTGAAGGCGTCGCTGCCCTCGTCGGTGGAGGTGAGCGTCCTCACCGACCGGACGGTCACGATCAGGGCGTCGATCCACGACGTCGAGTTCGAGCTCACGCTGGCCGTGATCCTCGTCGTCCTCGTCATCTTCGTGTTCCTGCGGAACGTCCCGGCGACCGTGATCCCGAGCCTCTCGGTGCCGCTCTCCCTCGTCGGCACCTTCGCCGTCATGTACCTGCTGGGGTTCAGCCTCAACAACCTCTCGCTCATGTCGCTCACGATAGCCGCGGGCTTCGTCGTCGACGACGCGATCGTGATGATCGAGAACATCGCCAGGTACGTCGAGAAGGGCGACAGCCCGCTCGAGGCCGCCCTCAAGGGCTCGTCGCAGATCGGCTTCACGATCATCTCGCTCACGATCTCCCTCATCGCGGTCCTCATCCCGCTGCTGTTCATGGGCGACGTCGTCGGCCGCCTCTTCCGGGAGTTCGCAATCACGCTCGCCGTCACGATCCTGATCTCGGCCGTCGTCTCCCTGACCCTCGTGCCGATGATGTGCTCCAAGCTCGTGCGGCACCACAACCCCGACGAGGAGGCCCGCTGGAGCAGGAAGGCCGGCGCGTTCATTGACGCCGTCATCGCGAAGTACGGGAGCATGCTCAACTGGGTGCTCGACCGCCAGCCCCTCACGCTCGCGGTCGCGGTAGGGACGCTCGTCCTCACGGTCATCCTCTACGTCTTCATCCCGAAGGGATTCTTCCCGGTGCAGGACACCGGGCTCATCCAGGTGATCACCGAGGGGCCCCAGTCGGCCTCCTACGAGGCGATGGCGGACCGGCAGCAGCGGCTGGCGGACGTGATCCTCAAGGACCCGGCCGTCGAGAGCCTCTCGTCAATCGTGGGGGTCGACGGCCAGAACACGACGCTCAACACGGGCCGGATGCAGGTGAACCTGAAGCCGAAGGAGGACAGGCCCGACTCCGCGTCGGCCGTCATCCGCAGGCTGCAGGGGTCCCTGGCCAGCGTCCCGGGAATCACGGCCTACATGCAGCCGGTCCAGGACCTGACGATCGACGACCGGGTCAGCAGGACGCAGTTCCAGTTCGTCCTCGAGAGCACGAACCCCGACGACCTGACGACATGGGTGCCGAAGCTGACCGACGCGCTCCGCGAGCGGCCCGAGCTCACCGACGTGGCCTCCGACCTCTCCGACCACGGCCTGGGCACCTACATCGACATCGACAGGGACACGGCGGCGCGGTTTGGGATCACGGCGGCGACGATCGACAACGCGCTCTATGACGCCTTCGGCCAGCGCATCGTCTCGACCATATTCACCCAGTCGACGCAGTACCGCGTCATCATGGAGGCCGACCCCGCCCTGCAGCGCTCCCCCCAGTCGCTGTCGCAGATCTACATTCCCTCGGCAAGCGGCGGCCAGGTGCCGCTGACCTCGATAGCGAGGATCGAGCAGCGGTCGGAGCCCCTCCTCATCAATCACCTGGGGCAGTTCCCCGCCAACACGATCTCCTTCAACGTGCCCAAGGGCGGGTCCCTCGGGAGCGCGGTGAAGGCGATACGCTCGGTGGAGGCCGGGATCGGCATGCCGGCGAGCCTGTCCACGAGCTTCCAGGGCGCCGCGGATGCCTTCCAGAGCTCGCTCACGAACGAGATATTCCTCATCGGGGCCGCGATCCTGACGATGTACATCATCCTCGGGATCCTCTACGAGAGCTTCATCCACCCGGTGACCATCCTGTCGACGCTCCCGTCGGCCGGGATCGGCGCCCTCCTTGCCCTCATGGTCGTCGGCAGCGACCTGGATGTCATCGGGATCATCGGCATCATCCTCCTCATCGGCCTGGTGAAGAAGAACGCGATCATGATGATCGACTTCGCCCTCGACGCCGAGCGGAACGAGGGGCTGCAGCCCAGGGAGGCGATCTACCAGGCGTGCCTGCTGCGCTTCAGGCCGATCCTCATGACGACGATGGCCGCCATCCTGGGCGCCGTGCCGCTCATGATCGGCCGGGGGATGGGCTCGGAGCTCCGCCACCCGCTCGGCGTCACGATCGTGGGCGGGCTCATCGTGAGCCAGGTCCTGACCCTGTTCACGACGCCCGTCATCTACCTGGCGTTCGACCGGGTTGCCGCGAGGGTGCGCAACCGCTCGCGCGCCAGGCATTCCAAGGAGGCGCTGACGTGAGCCTCACCGAGGTCTTCATCCGCAGGCCCGTCGCGACGACGCTGTTCACCGCGGGCATCGTGCTGGCGGGCCTGGCCGCCTACATGAAGCTCGCCGTGGCGCCGTTCCCGCAGGTCGACACGGCCACGATCTCGGTCAACGCGTCGATGGCCGGGGCGAGCCCGGAGATCATGGCGACGAGCGTGGCCACGCCGCTCGAGCGGCACCTGGGCGCGATCGCCGACGTGACGGAGATGACCTCGACGAGCGCCACGGGCAGCACGAACATCACGCTCCAGTTCGGGCTGAACCGGGACATCGACGGGGCGGCCCGCGACGTGCAGGCCGCGATCGTCGGCGCCAGGGTCGACCTGCCGCAGGCCCTGAGGAGCAACCCGTCCTACCACAAGCAGAACCCCGCGGACCAGCCGATCATCATCCTCGCCCTCACCTCGAAGACGATGACGGCCGGCCAGCTCTACGACGAGGCCTCGACGAAGCTGGCCCAGAAGCTCTCGCAGGTCGCCGGCGTGGGCAACGTGGGGGTCTGGGGAAGCTCGCTGCCTGCCGTGCGCGTCGAGCTGAACCCGCCGGTGCTCTTCAAGTACGGCGTGGGCCTCGAGGACGTGCGGGCCGCGCTTGCGGCCGCGAACGCCAACAGCCCTAAGGGCGCGATCGAGAACGGCACGACCCGCTGGCAGATCTACGACAACGACCAGTCAAAGAAGGCCGCCGACTACAGGAGCCTCATCGTGGCCTACCGCAACGGGGCCGCGATCCGCCTCTCCGACGTCGCCACCGTCGCCGACTCGGTCGAGGACACCCGGAACCTCGGGCTCTTCAACGAGAAGCCCGCGGTGCTGATCGCGGTATTCAAGGAGCCCCAGGCGAACATCATCGAGACCGTGGACCTCGTCCGCTCGATGCTCCCGCAATTTCGGGCCGACGTCCCGCCGGCGACGGAGCTCGACGTGGCGATGGACAGGAGCACGACCATCCGCGCCTCCCTGAGGGACGTCGAGCGCTCGCTCCTCGTGGCGATCGTCCTCGTCGTCCTCGTCGTCTACATCTTCCTGCGCGACGGCCGGGCGACCCTGATCCCGAGCGTCGCCGTGCCGGTCTCGCTCGTGGGGACGTTCGGGGCCATGTACCTCCTCGACTACAGCCTGGACAACATGTCCCTGATGGCCCTCACGGTCGCGACCGGGTTCGTCGTCGACGACGCGATCGTCGTCATGGAGAACATCGCCCGCCACATGGAGCTCGGCAAGCCGAGGTTCGAGGCGGCGCTCGTCGGCGCGCGGCAGGTCGCCTTCACCGTCCTCTCGATGAGCCTCTCCCTCATCGCCGTCTTCATCCCCATCCTCCTCATGGGCGGCCAGGTGGGCCGCACGTTCCGGGAGTTCGCGGTCACGCTGTCCGTGGCGATCATCATCTCGATGGTGATCTCGCTGACGACGACGCCCATGATGTGCGCCCGCCTGCTGACCGTCCGCGACGAGGGGGAGGATGTCGGCCGATTCCACCGCTGGACGGCGGCGGCGTTCGAGGGGCTCCTCGACCTCTACCGGGACACGCTCGCGTGGTCGCTCAAGCACTCCTTCGTGATGATCATCGTGCTCGCCTGCACCGTGGGGCTCAACGTGTGGCTCTTCGCGATCATCCCGAAGGCATTCTTCCCCGAGGAGGACACGGGCCGCCTGAACGGCTGGATCCAGGCTGACCAGACGGTCTCGTTCCAGAGGATGTCGCAGAAGCTCCGGGAGTTCATGAAGATCGTGGAGGCCGACCCTGACGTCGCCGAGGTCGGCGGGTACACCGGCGCCGGCGGGCGCGGCGGCAACACCGGCGCCCTCTTCATCTCCGCCAAGCCCCTCGACCAGAGAAAGTCCTCCTCGGAGCAGATCATCGCCAGGCTGAGGCCCCAGCTGGCCAAGGTGCCGGGCGCCGTCCTCTACATGTTCCCGCAGCAGGAGACCCCGCGCACGGGGGGGCGGATCAGCAACACGGCATGGCAGTACACCCTCCAGTCGGACGACCTGGGCATGCTCAGGCTCTGGACCCCCAAGCTGATGGACGCGCTGAAGGATGAGCCCGCCCTCATCGACCTCAACACGGACCAGCAGGACAAGGGCCTTGAGACGGACCTCGTCATCGACCGCGACACGGCCTCGCGCCTCGGCCTCACGGCGGCGCAGATTGACAACACGCTCTACGACGCTTTCGGCCAGCGGCAGGTCTCCACGATCTACGAATCGCTCAACCAGTACCACGTCGTCATGGTGGTCGCCCAGAAGTACTGGCAGGACCCGTGGGCGCTCAGCCAGATCTACGTGAGCTCCACGGGCGGCACCGTCAGCGGGACGCAGTCGTCCAATGCCGTCGCCGGCACCGTTTCCGGCTTTTCGGGATTCCCGATCTCCAACCAGTCGTCGGCGTCCGCGGCGCCCAGCGCCAGCTCCGTCGCCGCCGACTCCGCGCGGAACGCCGCCATCAACGCCATCGCGACCACCGGGCACGGGGCGGCCTCCACGGGCGAGGCGGTGAGCACGCTGCACGAGACCATGGTGCCCCTCTCGGCCTTCGCGCATTACGGCCTCGGCTCGACGCCGCTGGCCGTCAACCACCAGGGCACCTTCGCCGCCGGGACGATCTCGTTCAACCTGGTCCCCGGCGCGTCCCTTTCGGACGCCGTCGAGGCCTTCGACAGGCAGACGGCCGCGATCCACATGCCGACCTCGATCCACGGGGGATTCCAGGGCACCGCGAAGACGTTCCAGGACACCCTGGGCAACGAGCTGGTGCTCATCCTCGCCGCGATCATCGCCATCTACCTCGTGCTCGGCATCCTCTACGAGAGCTACGCCCACCCCTTCACCATCCTCTCCACGCTGCCCTCGGCCGGCCTCGGCGCGGTCCTGGCGCTCATGCTCTTCCACCTCGCCTTTTCCCTCATCTCCCTCATCGGGGTCCTCCTCCTCATCGGCATCGTGAAGAAGAACGCCATCATGATGATCGACTTCGCGATCGAGGCCGAGCGGGAGGAGGGCCTCAGCCCGCGCGACGCCATCTACAAGGCGTGCGAGCTCCGCTTCCGCCCCATCATGATGACGACCATGGCCGCCATCCTGGGCGCCGTCCCGCTCGCCATCGGATACGGCGACGGCGCCGAGCTGCGCCAGCCCCTTGGCATCTCGATCGTCGGCGGCCTCGTCGTCAGCCAGATGCTGACCCTTTACACGACCCCCGTCGTCTACCTCTACGTCGAGCAGTTCCGACTTTGGCTCCACAGGACCTGGGGCCGGATCGGCCTCCCTGGCCCTCGGGGCAGGCAGGCCAACGCAATCTGATGCCGACCAAAATCCAGACCGCGGCAGGAATGAAACCGCGCGGCGCCGCCGCCTCCCTCATCGCCGCCGCCCTCCTTGCCGGCTGCGCCGCGGGCCCCGACTACAAGAAGCCGCAGGTGAGCACGCCCGCGGCATTCAAGGAGAACCCGGGTTGGAAGTCTGCGACCCCGTCGGACGGGGTCGCCCGCGGGCCCTGGTGGGAGGCGTTCGGGGACCCCGTCCTCAACGACCTCGAGTCCAAGGTGGATGCCGCGAACCTCACGGTGGCCCAGGCCTTCTTCAACTATGAGGAGGCCAGGCAGGTCGCGCGCAGCGACCGGGCGGGCTACCTCCCCGACATCGGACTCGAGGCATCGGCCCAGCGCTCGAAGACCCCGGCCATCCAGTCGCCTACCGGCCATTCCCTGACGACCTCGACGTACGCGGGCGAGCTCACCGGAAGCTGGCAACCCGACTTCTGGGGAAAGCTCCAGCGCACGGTCGAGTCAGACATCGCCACGGCCCAGTCCGACGCCGCCAACCTCGCAAACGCGAGGCTCTCCTCGGAGGGGACTCTCGCGCAGGATTACATCCAGCTCCGGGCCGCGGACGACCAGATCAGGCTCCTAGAGAACGCGGTCAACGACTACCGCAGGACCGTCAAGATCACGCAGAACAAGTACAACGTCGGCGTCTCCGCCCGCAGCGACATCATCACGGCGGAGACGCAGCTCGACAGCACGAGGGCGCAGCTCATCGGCGTCGGCGTGCAGCGCGCGCAGTTCGAGCACGCGATCGCCGTCCTCCTGGGGACGGCGCCCGCGGACTTCTCGATCGCTCGCCGGCCCGACCTGGGCATCGCGATCCCGGCCGTGCCGGCGACCCTCCCCTCGAGCCTGCTTGAGCGCCGGCCCGACATCGCCGCCGCGGAGCGGCAGGCGGCGGCCGCAAACGCAAGGATCGGGATCCAGACGGCCGCGTACTTCCCCGACATCACGATATCGGGCGCCGCCGGCTACGAGGGCAGCCCGCTCCGCCAGCTCTTCACGGCCCCCTTCCGTTTCTGGACCCTGGGGGCGTCGGCCACCGACAGCCTGCTCGACTGGGGCCAGAGGCATGACCTCGTCCTTTCCGCAAAGGCGGCCTACCAGGTGTCAGCGGCAAACTACCGCGAGACGGTGCTGACGGCGTTCCAGCAGGTGGAGGACAACGTGGCCGAGGTGCGCATCCTCAGCGATGAGTCGCAGGTCGAGAAGGACGCCGTGAAGGAGGCCGCCCAGGCGGCCCAGATCGCGGTCAACGAGTACAACGCCGGGACGGTGGACTTCACGACGGTGGTGACGGCCCAGGTGACCGAGCTCACGAACCGCGAGACGGCCCTCGGCATCGAGCAGTCCCAGCTCATCTCAAGCGTCGCCCTCATCGAGGCGCTTGGGGGCGGATGGACGGCGTCCGACCTGCCCTCGCCGGGCAAGGTGGTTTCCAGGTAGTCCTAAAACGAGCCCGAGTTGCTGACGAAGGCGATGGTGCCGCTGTCGGGCGCCCAGGAGTTGACGTTGATGGAGCCCTGGCCGCCGTAAAGGTACGCGACGACCGTGGGCTTGCCGCCACCCGCAGGCATGCGCCTCAGATAGACGCGCTTGTAGAAGGGATGGTCGTCGGGACTGATGTCGGAGGGGAAGCTGATGAAGAGGATTGTCTTGCCGTCCGGCGAGACGTGGGGAAACCAGTTGTTGTACCCGTCGTCCGTGACCTTGGTCTGCGCGGACCCGTCGGCGTTCATCTTCCAGACCTGCATGCGCCCCGAGCGCACCGAGTTGAAGTAGATGGTCCTGCCGTCGGGCGCGTATTCCGAACCGTCGTCGAGGCCCTTGGCCGTCGTCAGGCGCTCCTCCGGGCCGCCGGCCGACGGAACGCGGTAGATGTCGAACTCCTTGTTCCGCTCGCCGGTGAAGAGCAGGTACTTCCCGTCCGGCGACCAGCTGTGGAGGTAGGACGGCCCCACGGGGGTGATCCTTGTCGGCTCCCCGCCCGCGAGCGGAACCGTGTAAACGATGGAAGGCGAGCCGCTGCTGATGCCTAGCATCCTTCCGTCGAATGACAGCGTGTGGTCGTTGTTGCAGTGGACCTGCGCGCCCGTGTCGATCGGCGACGGCTGGCGGGTCGCCAGGTCGAAGCTGAACATCCGGCCGTTGTGGTTATAGACCAGCCTGCGGCCGTCGGGGGTCCAGTTGGGGGCCTGCAGCGAGTCCTCGGCCCTGAACAGTGTCCTGCGGATCCCCGTGTTGACGTCGAGGACCTCGATGTCGCTGCCGATGTAGTCCCTGTAGGGCTTGAAGTCCGGGGCCGCGGGCCTGATCAGGCGGACGTTGCGGAAGGCGGCCTTCTCGAGGACGGAGTCGTTGTGGCCGCAAAGGTAGATGCCGACATAGACCTCGTCGGGCAGGCTGACATCCGAAATCTCCCTGGTCGTGAAGGTGTCGCCGAAGCGCGCCACCGACATGACGAATTTTCCCCCGGCCCGCTCCAGCTGGAGGACATCGGCGCCCTCGACCGGCAGGAGGAATTCCTCCGTGGTGGCGCCGGGCGTGCGGCGGAACTGCAGGCACATCTCCCCGTTCCCGTGCCGGCAGGCGTTCACCTGCGGCGAGCCCGTGTCGAGACTCGCCCTCACGATGAGCCCCATCTTCCGCTTGGGGTGCGCCCCCTCCCCTATGAACTGGGTGAAGGCCTGGAGGATGAAGTCCCCCTTCACCTTCCTCCACGCGAACTGGAATTCATCGTGGCCGCCCCACATGTCGGCACCGGAGGACGAGAGGACATACTCCTGGGAGTCGGGATAGTATTGCGTGCTGCCGGCGAGGCCCACGCTCCCGATGTCACCATGCCCCTCGAAAACGCCGGTGTCGCCCGTGGAGGCGGCGCGCGCCGTGGCCACGGCGCCAACAGTCATCATGCAGAGCAGGGTCGGGATCATTATTTTGTGCGCCAATGCGGCGGCGAATGTGCTGGTGTCCATGGTGGGGCCCGGCGCGCGAGTGCCGCCGGATGGGGGAACGATTGTTGGGGCCGCAGCGCCGGCACCGCAAGGCCGGAGCGCCGGCCTACCTGCCGGCGGCCACGCCCCGCACGATCGCCCGGACGGCCGAGAGCTCCTCGGGATTCACGGCGTGTCCCATCCCCCTGAAGATGGACTTGGTGACACCCGCGCCATGCGCGGAGAAGAAGGCGGCGGCGTCCTCGACGCTCTGCAGGGGAATGTGCGCGTCGCGGTCGCTGCAGCCGAGGTAGACGGGCGTGCCGCCGAACCCCCCGGAGGCCTGGCGCGCCGCGCCGGGCTCGCCGATGAGCGCCCCGCTGAGGCCCACGACCCCCCCGTACCTGCACGGATTGCGCGCGGCGAACTCGAGGGCCAGGCACGCGCCCTGGGAAAAACCGATTATGACCAGCTTCTCGGGACCCAGGCACGCGCCCGCGGCTTCGGCGGCCAGCCGCGCGATGACGCCGAGCGCGGAGCCGAGAAAGGGCTCATTCTGGGCGACTGGCGCGAGGAAACGCTGCGGGTACCAGGTGTGCCCCGCAGCCTCCGGCGCAAGGAGCGCCACGCCCGCCACCCCGTCGGACACCTCCTCGCCGAGGCCGAGGATGTCCCCGGCGGAACTCCCGCGGCCGTGGATGAGGATGAGCGCGGCGTTCGCGCCCTCGAGCGGGGCTCCGCCCCTCAGGGCCGCCTGGCTGGAATGGACGTCCATTCCCAGAGGGTGGCACCAAGTGGCGCGGCACGCAACGGGCGAGGCGCCCCCGGGGGTGGGACCGGGATTGACGCTCACCCCCATGATCGGCCTTGCTGGTGCCTCCTTTCCCCCACCTGCCGTATGAAATCCCTGCGCCTGCTCCTCATCTGGGCCGCGGCCGGCCTGGCGAGCGGCCAGGCGGCCGAAAGGCTGGCCGGGGAGCAATCCGCGTTCCTTCGCCAGTACGCGGCCAGCCCGGTGGACTGGATGCCCTGGGGCGGCGCCGCGGTTGCCCGTGCGAAATCGGAGCAGAAGCCCGTGTTCCTCTTCATCGGGTCCTTCACGAGCGAGCTCGCTGGGGACATGAGGCGACAGACGTTCTCCAACCCGAAGAATGCGGCGTGGATGAACCAGCATTTCATCTGCGTCATCGTCGACCGCGACGAGCGGCCCGATGTCGCGGCGCTCTACGAGTCGTATGTCGAGCTGGTGAGGCAGGTGACGGGCTGGCCGCTCAACATCTGGCTCACCCCGGATTTTGAGCCGTATGAGGGGGCGACCTACCTCTCGCCCTCGGAGGACTGGGGGGCCCCCGGGTTCCTGAAGCTAGCGGACCAGGCGCGCTCGGCATGGGCCACGAGCCCGGCCGCCTGCCGCAGGAGGGCCCACGAGGCCGTCGTCCAGCTGACGCCGCCGCCGCACCCCCCGCCCCCCGCGGCATGGGACGCAGGGAAGGCCCGAACCCGCCTGGACGCCGACGCCGCGGCGTGGCTTTCCGCCTACGATCCCCAGACGGGGGGATTCGGGGACATCCCGAGGCTGCCGGAGCCGGAGCTGATCCGGTTCATGCTGCGGCGGTCGGCCGAGGACCGCGAGGCGGCCCTGAGGACGCTCCGGGCCCTTGCGACCAGCGCGGTGCGCGATCCCCTGGATGGGGGATTCTTCAAGCATGGCGCCGACGCGGCATGGCACATCCCCTACCAGCAGAAGACGCTCTCGGACCAGGCGCGGATCGCCCTGGCGTACCTCGACGCCGCAAAGGGCGCCGACAGGCGCTCATTCTCCGAATGCGCACGGGGGGCCCTGGACTTCGCGCTCGGCCGGCTGGCCCTGCCCGGCGGCCTGTTCTCGTCGGCCGAGGACGCCACCGGCGACGGCTATGCCGGATATTATACATGGGCCTCGGCGGAGATCGACGCGGCCCTCGGCGCCGATGCCGCCTCCTTCAAGGAGGCCCACGGCGTGCAGGCGGATGGCAACATCCCCGCTTCGGACGATCCCTCGGCGACCTACGCCCACCGGAACATCCTGCGCTCAACGGCCGAGCAGACGGACCGGGACAGGAGGGACTGCGCCCTCCTCCTTGCGCTGCGCGGGCGCAGGCCGGCGCCCCCCGTCGACACGCGCGCCACGGCGGGCGAATATGGCCTGGTCCTGGACGCCCTTTCGCGGGCGGGCGCCGAGCTCCACGAGCCCCGCTACTTGGACGCCGCCCGTAGGACCCTCGGCGCGGCCAGGGCCGCCCTTCTCGTCTCGGCGGACGGCAGCCTGAGGCGGATGCCGGGCTCCGCGGTCGGCGCCTTTGCCGACGACTACGCTTCGCTGGCGCTGGGCTGCAGGGACTATGCGGCCGCGGCCCATGACCGCGCTGCCTCCGCCCTTGCCGGCCGCCTTCTGGCGCAGATGGACGCCCGCTACTTCGACGCGGCGACGGGCACGTACCTTGGCGCCCCGAATCCGCCGGGCGCGGGCTTCTTCATCAGGCCCGTCCCGGCCGACGACCCGCCCTCGGCGGAGTCGCTCGCCATCTGCGCGGGCTCCCCGCGCGCCATGGAGGTCGCGGGGGCCCTTTCGCAGTCGCTCGACGACTCAAGCGCGCAGGCGCCCGGCGACCAGCTGCTCGCGCTCGCGGTCTACGCGTCCCGCTGAGCGGTCAGCCCTGGCGCACGAGGACGAAGGCTGCGTCGCGCTCGATCGGCGGGGTCGGGAGGTGAAGGAGGCCGCCCTTGTGGGTCACGACCTGCGACTCGCCAGGGACGCCCTTGTGCGTGTCCCACCAGGTCACCTTCCAGGTGCCGGCGGGCACGTCGGGCAGGTCGACCAGGCCCGTGACCGCCGGGTACGTGTCCTTGAGGAAGATGTTCGGGCGGTTCCACACCCACGCCTCGATGAAGCTGTCGTTCCTGCGGCCGATGAGCCCGAGCGTGGACTCGTCGATTCCCAGGTCGATGGCCGAGACGCCGATCCAGTCCGGGCCGGGGTTCTCAATGACCAGGTCGTGGCTGCCGGCCGGCATCACAAAGCGCACGGCGGAGGGGTCGGGGGTGCCCTTCGTCCCCTTCCAAGAAAAGCTCCCCTCCACCTTCCCGTCGATGAGCGAGGTCAGGGCCGCCCCGTCGTCGGCAACCGAGAACACGTGGACCACGAGGATGGACCGCTTCGGCAGGTCGAGGCTTAGGCTGATCTTGCTGGGGTAACCGTCCGCCTTTCCCGCCACCGATCCCGCAAGGATGGCCGGGATGTCGGCCTCCTGGACCGGGTCCGTGCCGTCCACGGGAAAGGTGAAGTTCGGGGCCGCGCGGCGCTGCCAGAACTGGCCGGCCATGACCTTGAGCGGCATGCGCTCCTTGCACTCGACGACGGCCGAGAAGGGGCTGAGGGCGCCCTGCATGGCAACCCGGTTGATCGCCTGGAACCGGAAGACGGCCCCGAGCTCGTTCTGGCGGTTCTGGGAGAGGATGTCCGACCCGAGCCAGGGCTGCGCCGCCATCGTCCCCTCGCCCATGATGCTGGCCCATACGGGGGGGACCAGGTTGAGGCCCGCCTTCTTTGCGTCGTCGGCCAGCGGCTGGTGGTCGTCGCCCGTCTCCCCGTAGAACACCGGCTTGGTGAGCTCGGAGGGCGCAGGGTCGAAGCTCCTCGCGCCAGCGATCAGGTTCACCGGGTAGAGATGGGGCTGGTAGTAGTCCATCTTGGCGTAGATCGGGCTGCGGAGGTTATCCGTGCTCGTCGTGATCAGGTGGCCGTACATGTCGACCGCGCGGATGTAGTCGGCGACCTCCGCGTGCCACTTAGCGACATCCGCCTCGTGGCCGTGGCGGAAGGCGTCCGTCCAGTGCACCTCGTTGAACAGCTCCCAGGCGACCACCGCCGGGGACCAGCCGTACCGGGCGACGATGTACCGGTACTTTATGAGCGAGATGACGCGGGCATTGGCGTCCGTGAAGAAGTCGTCGGGCGTCTTCAGGAAGCCGCCCGGGTTCGCGGCGTTCCAGGGGTTGTCCGCCCAGTTGGAATTCGGGCCCGTCGTGTATTGGCCGTGGTACTGGAGCACCATCTGGACGTAGACGCCGTTCTCCTCGGCGTCGGCCAGCATCTTGTCCCAGCGCTCGGCGACGTCCTCGCTCAGGTACCCGGGCTTCGGCGACGGGCCCATGTCGGCCGGAAGCCAGTCAAGGTTGAGGCCGTCCCAATGCGCCATCCAGATACGCATCCAGTTGAGGTTGGCCTTCGCGAATGCGGGGAACGCGCGGTCGTAGTAGGCCTGCCGGTCGGTGACGTCGTCGGGCGACCATGCCAGGTTTGCGCCCACCGGGAGGTAAGGAAGCCCGTCGGAGCGGATGAAACGCCTGGGGTCCTTCGGGTCGACCAGGATCGAGGGCAGGCGGGTGCGCTCCGTGTTCTCGACCTCGGCGGGTGTGACCAGGCTGACCACCAGGTCGGTCTTCCTTATCCCCAGCGTCGTCTCGGAGACGGCGCCGAACTTGTACGCGCCAAGCTCGTCGGGCCGCGCCCGGACCCCGTACAGGCCGCCGTCGGCGTAAAAGGCCGGGAGGGTCAGCTTCTCGCCCCTCGGGGTCGTCACCTCCGCCCAGAGCTCGCGGGAGTAGGGATTCTGCGCGGCCTCGTTCGCCGGGGCTACAAAATCGAATTCGATGGGCTTGGCCAGGACCACGGACTGCGCGAGCAGGACGGCGGCCAGCAAACGGATGCGGGATGGCTTCATTTTCAGGGGAAAGTTCAGGAGTGGGCCTCGACCGAGGCGGGCCCCACCGTCGCCTTGTCCTGCATCCTCACCCGGTAGGTGCCAGGTGAGACGCCGGTGAACCTCTTGAATAGGACGCACATGTACTCCATGTGCTCAAAGCCGGTCAGCTCGGCAATCCGCTTCAGGGGAAAATCCGTCTCCAGGAGAAGCTGGCTTATCTTGCGCAGCTGGACCCGCCGTATCTCGGACTGCGGGGAGCGCCCGATGTGGTGGCGGAACTTCCTCTCGATCTGGCTCCTCGACGCGTGGGCGTGCTGGATCACTTGGTCGACGGTGATCCCGTGGCAGGCCCTCTCGCGTATGAAGCTCAGCGCCGAGGCGACGTTGCGGTCCTCCACGGCCAGCACGTCCGTGGAGTGCCGCGTGACGACCCCCAGCGGCTCCACCCGCTGCTCCATCACCGTCGGCTTCTGGCCGGTCATCAGGTCACGCAGCAGGGATGCGGCGCGGTATCCCGACTGGAAGGCGTTCGGCGCCACGCTCGAGAGCGCCGGCTCGGCCAGCTCGCACCGGATGGTGTCGTTGTTGGCGCCGAGGATGGCCACCTCCTCGGGGACGAGAATGCCGGCAAGGTGCGCGGCGCTGATCAGCTGCTGCGCGCGCAGGTCCGCGCAGCCCATCACCCCGATGGGCTTGGGGAGCGCCTTGAGCCAGTCGCTCAGCCTTCGGATCTCGTCCTCCTCCCAGAAGGGGCTCGAGTCCCCGGGATACTCGACGTCGAGCACCGCGCAGTCGCGGCCCGCGAGCCGCACCGCCTCGACGAATCCGTCCCGCCTCTCGCACGACCACAGGTTGTTCGAGAACCCCGCGAAGCCGAACTTCTGGTAGCCCCGCTCGATGAAGTGCTCCGCGCCGAGGTGGCCTATGCCCGTGTTGTCCGGGCGGATCTTCGGGACCCCCGGGAATGACTCCATGTCGTTCAGGTCGACGAGGGGAATCCTCATCTCAACGCACGCCGCTGCCATCTCGGGCGTCGTGTGGCGGCTGATGACCCCGTGCCAGCGCTTCGTCCGGAGCCACCTGGGATCCCGTTCCGAGACCGCCATGTCGTCGTGGAAGGCCGTCCAGAGGCGGTGGGTCCTCTCGAAGTGGGCGATTCCCTTGAGCATGGCCATGCTCTCCTCGAACCTCGTCAGGAAGACGAGGAGTACGTCGGGTTTCCGCTTCACTCGGCGCCATGGTTGGAGAAACCAAAACGCGAGGCAAGATCGGGCGCGGACGGGCGGCCGGGTCAGGACTTTAGGGGGTTTTCCTTGATGAACCTGATGATCTCGTCGGCCTTGCAGAAACAGAGCGCGGTGAACGTGTCCGCGGCCCCGTAGTACATGGCCAGCCTGCCGGTCGCCGAGTCGCACAGGCACCCGACCGGGAAGCAGACGCCGGGAACGAACCCCGTGAGCTCGTAGTCGGCCTCGGGGACGATGATCGGCTGGTTGGCGCACGCGATGACCTTCCAGGGCCGCTCGAGGTCGAGGAGCATCGCGCTGATCGAGTAGACGAACCCGTTGCACGTCGTCGTGACGCCATGGTAGAAGAGGAGCCATCCCTCGCTCGTCTCTATCGGGGAGGGTCCGGCGCCGATCTTCGTCCCCTGCCACCAGGGGCCGCCCCTGCCGATGACGTGCCGGTGCTTGCCCCAGAACACCATGTCGGGGCTTTCGCTGACGAAGATGTCTCCAAATGGCGTGTGGCCCGTGTCCGACGGGCGGCTCAGCATGAGGAAATTCTTCCCGAACTTCCTCGGGAAGAGGACGCCGTTCCGGTTGTAGGGAAGGAAGGCGTTCTCGAGCTGCTCGAAGTTCTCGAAGTCGGTCGTCCTCGCGATCCCGATGGTGGGCCCGTGGTACCCGTTGCACCAGGTCACATAGTGGACCCCGTCGATCTGGGTGACGCGGGGGTCGTAGGCGTACTCGAAGCGGCGGACCTCCGGGTCGTCGCACTTCAGGTCGATCGGCTTGGGGTTGAAGGAGAACTTGAGGCCGTCGGGGCTGCGCCCCACGTGGAGGTGGGGGATGCGGTCCATGCCCTCCGTCCGGAAGACGCCGATGAACTGGCCCTTCCAGGGGACGACGGCGCTGTTGTAGATGCCCGTCACGCGCGGAAGCGGGCGGCGGCCGACGACGGGGTTGGCGCTGTACCTCCAGGCGACGTCCGTGTTTCCGGCAGCCTTCGGCTCCCAAGGGATGTTGGGCAGTGCCGGTCCGACGATCTTGAGCTTCATGGGGTGTTAGCTGGTGGGGATTAGGCCGTCCGCGGCGGGGGTGCGCGGTATAGGGTACGGCCCTAGGCTGGTCACTCTGACGGCCCAGACTACCTGTAACCGAAAGAGATGTTAATGAGATCCTTTGTCACAGAATTTAACCCCGTTTTTCGGCATTTCGCCCCGAGGGGCGCTGCGGCCTTCCGGCTAACCGATTTGACATCCCCATGGACAGGTGTGAGTTAGAGTGGTGGTTTCACGGCGCAAAAGGCGCCCGTTCCAAGCCCTCGTACCCCAACGACTCATGGACCTGCGATTCGTAATGCTGCTTCTCGTCCCCGCCGCCGGCCTCGCCGCCGGGGCGCCCCCAAGGGATTTCAACATCCTCGATTATGGCTATGGCCTGGGGAACATCGGCAGGAACACGGCGGCCGTCCAGTCGGCCATCAATGCATGCAGCGCGACCGGCGGCGGCAGGGTGATCGTGCCCTCCGGGGTCTCGCTCGTCATTGGCACGATTGAGCTGAAGAGCCATGTCGACCTCCACCTTGAGCGGGACTCCCTCCTGCAGGGCAGCCCGAACCACTCCGACTTCACGCGGTTCTCCACGCTGCCCGTCACCTTCGACAAGGCCCCCGCCCCGAAGCTGGGCGTCATCGTCTACGCGGACGGCGCCGAGGACATTGCGATCACCGGCGACGGGCGGATCGACGGCAACGACCTGGCCTACGTGACGAAGAAGGGGCCGGACATCTACACGTGCACGGAGCTGCGGCCTTTTGCGGTCGTGCTACGCAACTGCCGCCACGTCCTCCTGCGGGACTTCTCGCTGACAAATTCCCCGTTCTGGACGCTGCGCCTGCAGGGCTGCGACGACGCGAACCTCGACGGGCTGCGGATCGACGGCGACCTGCGGATGCCCAATGATGACGGGATCGACATCGACTGGTCCTCGAACGTCCGGATACATGACTGCAACATCTCGACCGGCGACGACTGCATCTCGCTGAAGACTGCGCCGCTCAGCGGCGGCATCGACCGTCCCTGCGAGAACATCGTCATCAGCGGGTGCACGCTGCGCACGCGCTCCTGCGCGATCGCCCTGGGATGCGACGTCGCCGGCCCGATCCGTGACGTCGTCGTCAGCGACTGCGTGGTGAAGGACAGCCACCGCGGCATCGGGGTGAGGCTGAGCCTTGGGGGAAGCATCGAGCGCGTGCTCTTCTCCAACATCATCATCCAGACGCGCATCTTCGACCCGATGTGGTGGGGCCGGGGCGAGCCGATCCAGGTGGCCGCGCTCCCGTGGACGAAGTCGAGCAAGCTCGGGGTAATCCGCGACATCCATTTCTCGAACATCCTCTGCAATTCCGAGAACAGCGCCGTGGTGTTCGCGGACGAGCCCGGCCACATCGAGAACGTGACCTTCGACCGGGTCAGCGTCCACCTCACCGCTCCCGCGCACTATCCGGGGGGCCAGCAGGACCTGAGGCCCAATGACAACGGCGGCCTGCGGGAAATCCCGACGAGCGGCTTTCTCCTGAGGAACGCGTCCGGCGTGTCCTTCCGCGACTGCGGTGTCACCTGGGGACCCGGCGTCCCGGAAACCTTCAAGTACGCCCTCGACGCCGAAGCCTGCCCGGGCCTCCAGGACTCGGGGCTGTCGGGAAGCGCCGCGCACGCCGGCCTGGACGCCAAATCAATCAAATGAGCACACCCATGACGCGCAGGGAATTCCTGGGCACAGCAGCCGCGGCCGCGGGCGCCGTCCTCACGGCCAGCCGGTCGAACGCCGCGGCCCCGCACCCCCAGCCGGACATCCCGCGCTGGAGGGGATTCAACCTGACGGAGATGAATGGCTTCGGCGGCGACAGGGATTTCAGGGAATCCGACTTCGAGTGGATGGCTGGATGGGGCTTCAACTTCGCCCGCCTGCCCTGCTCCTACCTGAACTGGTCGAGCCCGAAGGACTGGATGCGCATCGACCCCAAGGGGCTGGAGCCACTCGACCGCGCCCTCGAGCTCGGCCGAAAGTACGGCATCCACACGAGCATCAGCTTCAACCATATCCCGGGCTACAGCGTGAACGGCAGCTCCGGCGAGCCCTACCAGCTCTTCGACAGCCCGCGCGACTCGATGCTTCGCGCCCTGGAGGCCGCCTCCCATCACTGGGGGTACTTCGCGAAGAGGTACCGCGGCGTGCCGAGCTCGCGCCTGAGCTTCGACCTCCTGAACGAGCCCCGCGCAAAGGGAGACCTGACGCGCTACGTGGAGGTCTGCAAGGGCCTCATCCGGGCCATCCGTGTGGAGTCGCCCGACCGCCTCATCTTCGCCAACGGGGCCGACATCGGCCAGGAACCGGTACTCGGGCTCCTCGACGAGGGCATCGTGCAGAGCCAGCACTGCTACCAGCCGAAGATGGTGAGCCACTACACCGCGGACTGGGTGCCCGCCGCCGAGTTCGAGTCGCTCGCCAAGCCGACGTGGCCCATGGTGGACCGGCATGGCGTCCTCTGGAACAAGGACAAGCTGCGCGAGGTGGAGATCACCAAGTGGAAGCCCTACACCGACCGGGGCGGACGGGTCCATGTGGGCGAATGGGGCTGCTTCTCGCGGACGCCCCGCGCCGCGTGCATGGGCTGGATGGCCGACCAGCTTTCGCTCTGGAAGGAGGTCGGCTGGGGCTGGGCGCTCTGGAACCTCCGCGGGGGATTCGGGATCGTCGATAGCGAGCGGCCTGAGGTGGCCTACGAGGACTTCCATGGCCACAAGCTCGACCGCGGGATGCTGGAGCTCATCCAGCAGGGCTGAGGGCCAGGGCGGTTTAAGTTAGGGTGTAGCCGCCTCCCCCGGGGCGTCCCAGGGGCCGGTGACGTGGAACGGCCACGGAACGAGGGACGACGACCTAGTCCTGCGGGCCGCCGCCCAGGATCTCGCGGACCCGCGCGTCGACCTCAAAGCAGGACCGGCCGCTGTGGTAGGGGCATTTCCAGAGGTCGAGCTTTGGCATCGGGAAATGCCGGCCGTCGCGAAGCTCCACCTCGGCGAGCTTGCCCTCGGGGGTCACCTCCATGAGCCAGTCCCCGTGGACACGGTCGATGAGCCGGGTCTCGATGAAATGCCATGAGTTCCGGCTGGCCTCGAGGAAACGGGGCTCGCCGGAGATCTGGTACGCGTTCAGGAAACCGACCATGGCCTCGGCCTGCTCCCACCATTCCTTGTTTCTGTCGATGTAGCCGTTGGGTCCGCCCTCGATGGGGACGCCCCCGTCCTTGTCGATGCCCTCGGTGAGGGTCGCGTTCGCGATCTCGACCGAGGCCTTTCTCGCCCGGGCGATCAGGTCCTGGTCGCCCACCACGTTGGCGGCCTCGACGATCAGCCAGCTGAGCTCGATGTCGTGGCCGTAGGAGACGTGGTCCCCCACCGGGGTCCAGTCGTCCTTCATGAAGAGGATGAGGTGATGGGTCTTCGGGTCGATGATCCTGTCGAGGGTGAGGCGGATCAGGTCCCTCTGGCTCTCGAGCAGGCCGGGGTCGCGCCACACGCGCAGCAGCTCCGTGTAGGCCTCGAGGATGTGGATGTGCGAATTCTGGGACTTCGGCGCCGGGCCGAGGAGGTTCTTCCCCTCGAGGCGGCCCCAGTCCCGGCCAAGCGCGTCATAGTACCCGCCGTGCTCCCGGTCCCAGGCGTGCTTCTCTATGAGCGCGTAGATGCCGAGGGCCTTGGCCAGGGCCTCGTTGTCGCCCGTCGCCCGGTAATACTCCGCGAGGGCGTAGATGCCGAACGCCTGCCCGTAGATCTGCTTGACCGTGTTCTTGGGCCTGCCGTCGGCGGTGATCGTCCAGTAGAGCCCGCCGTACTGCGGGTCGACGAAGTGGTCGACCAGGTCCCTGTAGGCCCACCGGGCCATGTCGAGGTATTCCTGGTTGTGGTAGATCCGGTAGGCCGTGGAGAACGTCCACAGGATCCTGCTCGTCAGCAGCGCGCCCCGGTCGGCGTCCGGCCGGACCGTCATGTCGGCGCCGATGAAGCCCTGGATCCCCTTGTTCTGCTCGTTCGGCGCATACTTGATCCACCACGGGAGGATGTCCCCGCGCACCTCGTCCTGGGTCTGCGAAGCGAGGCCGGCCAGCTCCTGGCGCTCGGCGGGGGAAGGTGACGGCTCGGCGCGTGAGAGGGAGGCCATTGTCAGGGCGGCGGCCATCGAAAGGGCCGCAATGCGGAGCGTGGTGCGCATGGGTTCAGGGGGTTTGGGGACGCCCATGGTGGTCCCGAAGGGGGGAATTCACAAGCGCTCGTGGAGTTAGTCACTTCTGCTGCGGGCACGATAAGGATTTGGTTGCCCTCCCCTCCGATTGCCCGATTCTCGGCCGGACCCCGCGGCCGCGATCCAGCCCCCTTTTCGCCCCGGCAAGTCCCCCGCCCCATGCAGCTGCACAACCTCGATATAGGGATCATCATCGGCTACTTCATCCTCGTCGTCTCGGTGGGCCTCTGGGTCTCCAAGCGGGGCAACAGGAACCTCGACAGCTACTTCCTCGGGGGTAAGACGATGCCCTGGTACCTCCTCGGCGTCTCCGATGCGTCCGGCATGTTCGACATCAGCGGGACGATGTGGCTGGTCTACGTGCTCTTCATCTACGGCCTGAAGAGCATCTGGCTCCCCTGGGTCTGGCCGACCTTCAACCAGATCTTCCTGATGATGTTCATGAGCGCCTGGACCAGGCGCTCAAACGTCCTCACCGGCGCCCAGTGGATGCAGACGCGCTTCGGCGACGGGCGCGGCGCGACCTATGCGCACCTGAGCGTCGTGGCATTCGCGCTGGTGAACGTGATCGGCCTCCTCGCCTACGCCTTCAAGGGGATTGGAAAGTTCGCGGTCGTGATGCTGCCCTGGCACTTCACCGGGAACACGTCGGGCATATTCACCGACGAGAACATCTATGCCGCCGTCCTGCTGGGGCTCACCTCCCTCTATGCCATCAAGGGCGGAATGGTGAGCGTCGTCATCACGGAGGTGGCACAGTTCGTCATCCTCACGCTGAGCGCGTTCTGCATAGGGATCATCGCGCTCGTGAAGGTGAGCCCCGACATGATCGCCCGCAACATTCCCCACGGCTGGATGAACCCGTTCTTCGGCTGGAGGCTCGGACTGGACTGGACAGGGATACTGAAGACGGCGAACGATGCCATCAGGAGCGACGGGAACGACCTCTTCACGATCGTCTTCTCCCTCATGGTCTTCAAGGGGATCCTGGCGAGCCTGGCCGGCCCCGCGCCGAACTACGACATGCAGCGCATCCTGGCAACGCGCAACCCCCGTGAGGCGAGCCTCATGAACGGCTGGGTCACCGTCGTCCTCATGTTCCCGCGCTACCTCATGATCGCGGGGATCACCGTCCTCGCCCTCGCCTTCTGCATGCCGGTCTTCCGCGCGCAGGGAAACCCTGACTTCGAGAAGATCCTGCCGGTCGTCCTCACCGGCCAGGTGCCGACGGGCGTCCTCGGCCTGCTCCTTGCGGGCCTTGCGGCGGCGTTCATGTCGAACTTCGCCGCCACGCTCAACTCGGCCCCCGCCTACGTCGTCAACGACATCTACAAGCGCTTCATGAACCCCGGTGCCACCGACCACAAGCTGGTCTACCTGAGCCGGGTGTTCTCCATCCTGTTCCTGGTCGTCGGCGTCATCGGCGGCCTCATGACGACGAGCATCACCTCGGTCATGATGTGGCTTGTCGGCGCCCTCGCGAGCGGCTTCGTCGCTGCCAATGTGCTCAAGTGGTACTGGTGGCGCTTCAATGGCTACGGCTATTTCTGGGGCATGATCTCGGGCCTCGGGGGCTCGCTCCTATTCTGGGTCGCCGAGAAGTACGTGGGGCACAGCTTCAACGCGCTCTACACGTTCCCCTTCCTGCTCCTCCTCTCCCTGGTCGGCTGCCTCGCGGGCACGTACTTCAGCCCGGCCGAGGACGAGGAGGTCCTGAAGCGCTTCTACAAGACCGTCAACCCATGGGGTTGGTGGGGACACATCCGCGAGAAGGTGGTGCTCGAGGACCCGGCCTTCGTCCCGAACCACGGCGCCGCGCACGACCTGACGAACGTGGCCGTCGGAATCGTCTGGCAGCTTTGCCTCGTCACGCTGCCGATCTACATCGTCCTCAAGCAATGGGGCTGGTCGGGCGGCATCCTGGCGCTGCTCGTCGCCACCTCCGTCTACATCAAGTTCAACTGGTACGACCGGCTCGAGAAGGCGGCCTAAAGGCGCCCGCGCAGGTCCACGGGAAGCAGGTTGACGGCAAGGTCCCGCAGTGCGGGCGGCAGCGGCGAATGGAAGGACTTCGCCAGGACGAGGAAATCGTAGAGCGAGCCCGTCGAGAGGAGGCGCAGGTCGGCCTCGCTGGCCGTCTCGGAGCAGCGGCGGATCTGGGCCGCCGCCTGGCCGTAGCGCTCGGCGCGTGCGAGGACGACGGCAAGGCTGACTCGGCGGTCCCATGCAAGGTAACGCTCGCCGCCGCCCGCAAGGCGCTCATCCAGCGACGCGAGCGCGCTTGAGAGCTCCGCGGAGTCATCCCTCGCGGCAGCCAGCTGGGCGCGGGCCGCGATGGCCCCGACGTCGCCCGGAAAGCGCCGCAGCCGCTCGGCCACGGTGCTCGCCGCGTCGAGGTCCCCCATCTCCACCAAGTACTCGACGATCCTGGATGCGGCCACCGCGGGGCCCTGCGGGTCGACGACCTGGAAGACAAGTATCGACTGGCCCTCAAAGCCTCCGCCGACAGGGAGCTGGTAGGGCACCGGCTGCAGCCAGGGCGGCAGGTTCCAGCTGCGCAGGTCGTGGGCGAGGAGGCTGGTCCGTCCCGACTGCGCCTTGTCGAGGTAGAGGCGCCCAAAATCGTCGAAGAAGGGGTCCCACGACGGCATCACGATGTAGCGGACCCCGCGCACCTCGAGGTTTGTCTGCAGGTCCTGCATCGACTGCGCGCCGGCGATCGTGAGGCCGTTGCCGAATCCCGTCCGGTTGTCCGGCGCGAAAGTCCCAATCCCTTTCAGCCCCCCGAAAAAGCACAGCGTGGTCGTCTCAAGCGGCGGGGCGTAGACGACAAACCCCGGGGTCCCCGTGCGCCGCTCGAGCCAGTGGGCGAGGTGCCGCTCGACAAGCTCTCCCGACTCCGGCGCGGTGAGGGCCGTCGAGGAGCCCCCGAAGGGGGCCGGCAGGGCCTTGGCGGCCCCTAGGGCGCAGGCGGCCACTGCGGCGGCGCCGAGCGCCCAGCTCCCGGCTGCGGCGCCGGCCAGGGCCGCATCGGCCGCGCCGGCAGCCGCGAGGACGGCCAGGGTGATGTCAAGGGTGCTCCACCACGCGACGTGCGCGGCCGCGAGCACGAGGGCCGCCGCTGCCGGGCCCACGGCCACCGCCAGGGCGGCGCGCGACCGCGGTGCGGGAGACCGCCGGAAAAGGAGCCAGAGGGCGACGCCTAGCACGAGGAGGGCGCCCAGGACCGCGCAGGCGCCGAGCGAGGCCCCTTCCCTGGCGAGCCACTGGCGCGAGTTGGGGGCGATCGCGCTGCCGGGCAGCCATGTCAGGCGCTCGAGCCGGCCGGACTGGCCCTGGAAGCCCGGGCCGCCCGATATCCGCGTGGCCACGGGCACGCAGGCGACGAGCGCCAAGGCGCCCGCGGCCGCCATCCAGGCGCGCGCCCCGCGGAGCGACGGCCGGCCCTGGATATGGCCGGAAATCCTCTCCAGGAGCTCGCCCATCCCGATCCAGGCGAGGCCGTAGAACGGATGGATGAGATCCATCCTCAGGGCCTCCCCCTGCCCCGGAAAATACTCCACGAGGTACGCGGCGAGCGCCGCAACGCCGCCGGACAGCCCCCAGGCCCGCCACGGAAGGACGCCGGCGGCCGGGTCCCGTCTCGACTGACATGCTGCCAACAGGGCGCCCGCCCCTGCGCCGAGGATGAGCGGGACCGCCGTCGGGACGCTGGCCCAGAGGGCCAGCGCGCCGACGACACCGGAGGCGATGAACCAGGGCCGGCGCCGCGGGCACGGGCGGCAGCCCGCGCAGAGGAGAAGCAGGCTCAGGGCGCACAGGGCGTCGGCGAAGCCCTGCTGGAACGGCATGCCCGGCAGGTAAAGGACCGAGAGCGGGAAAAGGCATGCGATGGCGGCGGAGACCAGGGCCGCGGCAAACGGCCCGAACGCGAAGGCCGCCAGCAGGGCCGCGGCCAGGAGGAAGACGACCTGGGCAGCCGGGTCCGCGTACAGCGCGGCGTGCTCGACCGCCATGCCGATGGGGCGAGCCGACACGCCCCTGTCCGCGAGCGCCAGCACGCCGATCCACCACCGGTAGGGGGACGAGAGGGACACGCCGTGCCCGTTAGGCGCGTTCTCATAGTCCACGTGGCGGACCCTGAGCTCATGCCGGGAGAACATCTGCTGGGCCTGCGTGATCCACTGGAAGCTCTCCTCGTTCCGCTCCGGGATGATCAGCTCGCGCTGGCCGTCCGCATAACCCGTCGGCGAGGCCGCGTCGCGGATGTCGGGCGTGTTGGCGCGGCCGACGAGGCCCGAAACGTATTCGGCCCTTTCCCTGCGTACGTGCGCCGCCCAGACGACGAACGCGCAGGCGGCAACCGGGACAACCAGCCACGCGCGGTGCGAGAAGCACGATTTGGGTCTCATCGGCTTCGTTGGGGAAGGCGCCTGCACGCGGAATCCCCATTAAGCCGCCCGGCCCGCGGCGGCGCAAGGAGATGCGCCGGGCCACCAAGTCCCGCTTGACGGGACATTTTTGGGCCTCCTCCATGAATGCGCCTATGCGCGCCGAGGCCGAGTCTCACCGCCCGCAGTCCAGGGGCTCGGCGCTCCTCGTCCTGCGGCTTGCCGCGGTGGCGGCGGCGCTTGCGGCGCCCTGGGCCCTGGCCACGGAGGGCATCACCCAGGCCCCGCTGTCCGCGCCGTCGCATCCCAGGGGCGCCACCCTGTTCACGAGGCTTTCCCCCGGCGAGACGGGCATCCGGGTCGAGAACAAGTACGACGACCCCCGCATGTGGGGCGCCCTCGATCATGAGTTCGAGGTCGGCGCGATCGGGACGGGGGTCGCCATCGGGGACTATGATGGCGACGGGCTCCCCGACATCTTCGTGGTCAGCAAGACGGAGGGCTGCCGCCTTTTTCGCAACCTCGGCAACTACAGGTTCGAGGACGTGACGGCCAAGGCCGGCGTCGGTGCGACGCCGGGGATTTGGAACGAGGGCGCAACCTTCGTCGACATCAACAACAGCGGCAGGCTCGACATCTATGTCTGCCGCTTTGGCGCCCCCAACCTTCTCTACGTCAACCAGGGCGACGGGACGTTCAGGGAGGAGGCCCACGCCTACGGCCTCGATGTGACCGATGCGTCATGCATGGCCGCGTTCTGCGACTATGACCGGGACGGCTGGCTCGACCTCTTCCTGCAGACGAACGTGCTCGACTATGCCCGGCGCCCCAACGGGCAGAGGAACTACCTCTTCCACAACAACCGCAACGGCACGTTCACCGACGTCACCGACCGGGCCGGCATACGCGGCGAGGCCCACGGGCACTCGGCCGTCTGGTGGGACTTCGACAACGACGGCTGGCCCGACCTCTACGTGGCCAATGACTTCGCGGCGCCGGACGTGCTGTACCGAAACAACCGCGACGGGACGTTCACGAACGTCCTGGACTCCACGGTGCCCCACACGCCCTTCTCGTCGATGGGCTCGGACCTGGGCGACGTGAACGGGGACGGCTTGGTCGACTTCCTCGTGACCGACATGGCCGCAACCACCCACGAGAAGGACCAGCGGGGCATGGCCGACTCCCGCGGCCGCACGACGGAGGATGAGGCGAACGCCGGACATTCGCCGCAGTACGAGAGGAACGCGCTCTACATCAGCACCGGGACGGGCCGGTTCATGGAGGGGGCCTTCCTGGCCGGCCTGGCGGCGACGGACTGGACCTGGTCGCCCCGGTTCGAGGACTTCGACAACGACGGCCGCCTCGACCTCTTCGTCACCAACGGCATGCACCGTGAGGCGACAAATATCGACCTCCTCGCCCGCCAGGCCGCGGCGGAGACGCCCGCGGAAAGGATCAGGGTCATGCGGGACAGCCCCGTCCTCGCCGAGGCCCACCTCGCCTTCAGGAACATGGGGGACTTCCGGTTCGACGACGTGAGCGCCGCGTGGGGCCTCAATGAGAGGGGCGTGGCCTTCGGGTCAGCCCTCGGGGACCTGACGGGAGATGGGAATATGGACATCGTGTACACGAACTACCAGGGCGGAGTCACCGTGCTGCGCAACGACTGCGTCAGCGGGCACCGCGCCGAGGTGTTCCTGCGCGGCACGCTCTCCAACCGATATGGGATCGGGGCCGTCGTGCGGATGGAGAGCGCGCTCGGGGTCCAGGTGAGGCCGCTCGTCCTTTCAAGGGGGTACATGTCGAGCAGCGAGCCGATGATCCACTTCGGCCTGGGAAACGACACGGTCATCCGCAGGCTCACCGTCACGTGGCCCAGCGGCCAGGTGCAGGCCTTTGAGGGGCTCCCCGCCGACCAGCGCTTCACGATCACCGAGCCCTCCGTCCCCCTGGCGCCGCCCGCTGCGCCGCCGGCGGCAAGCCCCATTTTCATGGACGTCACTGCGGCGTCCGGGCTGGGCGTGTCGTCACGCGAGGACTCGGTCGACGAGACGGCCGTCCAGCAGCTTCTACCGGTCAGGCTCAACAGGAGGGGACCCGCCGTCGCCGTGGGCGACCTGGATGGCAGCGGGCGGGATGACGTCGTCATCGGCGGCACGACCCTGGAGCCGCTCCGCGTCCTCGTGCAGGATGCCGCCGGCCGCTTCACGCCGTCGGCCGGCGGCGTTCCCGGCGCTAGCCCGCCCATCGATGACGGCCCGGTCCTCCTTTTTGACGCCGCGGGAAACGGCCGGCAGGACCTCCTCGTATCCCGCGGTGGAAACGCCCTGCCCGCCGGCGCGCCCGAATACCAGCCTCGGCTCTTCCTCAACGATGGCCGCGGCCGGTTCTCCCCCGCCCCGGACGGCGCGCTGCCGGAGCTGCGGATTGACGCCGGCGCCCTGGCGGCGGCGGATTTCGACCACTCGGGGAGGCTCGGCGTCTTCGTCGGCGCACGCCTGCAGCCCGGCGAGTACCCGCTGGCGCCGCGGAGCGCCCTCCTCGCGAACCGGGGCGGTCACTTCGAGGACGTAACGGATTCCTTTGCGCCGGGCCTGCGCTCCGTTGGCATGGTGACGTCCGCCCTCTGGTGCGACGTCGACGGGGACGGCTGGCCTGACCTCCTGCTGACGATCGACTGGGGCAGCGTTCGCTATTTCCACAACAACGCCGGCCACGGCCTCGAGGACTGGACCGGGCGCTCCGGCTTCGCCTCGGCCGGAACGGGCTGGTGGACATCGATCGCGGAGGCGGACTTCAACGGGGACGGGCGGCCCGACTTCGTTGTCGGCAACGTGGGGCTCAACACGCAGTACCGCGCAAGCCCCGACCGGCCCGCCCTGATCTACTACGGCGACTTCGGCGTCGACAGCGGCCAGCCGCAGATCATCGAGGCCTACTATGAGGGCGACAGGCTCTACCCGTGGCGCAGCCGAAGGGACCTCGGGGCGGCGATCCCCTCGGTCCTTCGACGCTTCCCGAGGAACAACGCCTACGCCCGTGCCACCCTGGGGGACATCTTCGGTGCGGAAAGGCTGTCGGCCGCCCAGCGCTTCGCTGCGACCGAGCTGCGGAGCGGCGTGTTTCTCAGCAGGGCGGACGGGACCTATGCCTTCACGCCCTTGCCGCGCATTGCACAGATCTCCCCCTTCCAGGGGACGGCGGCGGGCTACCTCCTCGGGGACGGCAGGCCCGCCATCGTGGCGGCCGAGAATTCCTACGCGCCGATCCCCGCGGTCGGCCGCTTCGACGGCGGCCTCGGCCAGGTGCTGGCGGGCGACGGAAGGGGAGGCTTCTCGGCCGTGTGGCCCCGCGAGAGCGGGTTCCTCGTCCCCGGGGACGCCAAGGCGCTCGTGGTCATCGCCGTGAATGGGGCGCCGGAAATCCTCGTGACGCGCAACAACGCACAGGCCCTCGCCTTCGCCCCGGCGCCAAACGCCGCCCGCGCCGCCTATTCGGTGAGGTTGCGGGGATCGCCTGGAAACCCCACCGGGGTCGGCGCGCACATCACGGTGCGCTTCAGCGACGGCGCGTCCGAGTGGGCGGAGGTCCAGGCAGGCTCGGGCTATTATAGCCAGTCCACGCCACAGTGCTTTTTCAGGGCGAGGGGGACGGCAATCCCCGCCGCCGTCCGCGTCCGGTGGCCGGACGGCAGCGCGGCCGAGTCCTCATGGCCGCAGGGCTCCCTCCAGGTCACGCTTTCCAAGTAGACGGACGCATCCCGGGCCCGCCGGGGCGGCGGGCTACTTGCCGGCGGGCGCGACGTCCTTCAGGATGATCTGGAAGACGAGCGGCGAGCCCGGCTGAACGCCCTGCGGCCACTGGCCCTCCCCGAAGGACAGCGCAGGCGGCAGGACGATGATCCCCTGGCTCCCCACGGTCATCATCTGGAGCGCCTCCCGGAACCCCGGGAGCGTGACATCGACCCTGGTGCGGGCGTTCTCGGCTGAAAGCTGGGGAAGCGGCGTGCCGTCAAAGGACTGGGCGTGCACGGAGATGACAACGGTGTCGGACAGCCTGGGCCTGATCCCGTTACGTCCCTGGGAGATGTTGTAGCCAAGGCCCGTGTCGGACATCTGCAGGTGGTAGGCCTTCGCCGCCTTCCTCATGAAGGGGACCAGCTGCGAAGGGTCGAACTCGGCCGGCGGCTTCTCGACGGAAGAGTCCATCTTCGCCAGGCGCCTGCCCATGGCCGTCGAAAGCTGGCGGGAGGACTCGCCCACCTCGAACGGCTTGTTGCGGAACACGGAGCGCATCCCCTCAAGCATGTA
This sequence comes from Opitutaceae bacterium, assembly GCA_036489955.1. Lineage (GTDB taxonomy): Bacteria > Verrucomicrobiota > Verrucomicrobiia > Opitutales > Opitutaceae > Palsa-1447. Next base: position 3,149 of record DASXEV010000048.1, on the reverse strand, counting down.
TCCGAACCTCGAGTCGTCCCAGCCCAGCTCCTCGAAGTGGCCGCCCTCCTCCAGGGAGGCCCCGAAGGCCGCATAGGCGGCGGGGCTGTAGGCGCCCTGAAACTTTGCGGGATGACCCTGGTCCAGCGAGTCGGTCACCTGCCGGAACTCCGCCGAGAGGCGGTGCGACTCGTCGTCCATCGGCGGCGCCTTGCCATGGAAGGCGAGGTCCATCCCGTGCATGAACGCCCCGACCTGCTCGTCCGACCACCCGAGCTCCCCGAAATGACTGCTTTGGCCGAGCGATGACCCGAATCCCGCATAGGCCTCCGGCGGGAAGCTCGACGGGTCGTTGAGGTTCGGGACCGCTGTGGGCTTCTGCGCAAGGCCGGCCGGTGCCGCCAGGCAGAGCAGGGCAGAAAGGACACGGGGGACGCGGAAGGGGCTTTTCACGGGACAAGGCAAAGGAGCCTTGTGCGCCACGGCAACACGGTTCCTATGCCGGCCACGGGAAGGTCCGGAGGGGCATGCGCGCCGCCGAGGCCCCGCCTTCCCTCACGTGGTACGCGGCGTTGGGCTCGAGGCCCGTCAGTACCTGGGTGGCGCCGGACCCGGGCCAGAAGATCTCCACCTTCCGGACCGAGGAGGCCTTCCCGAGGCCTATCTCCTGGCGCACCGTGGTCGCGCCGAAGCTGCCGCCGGAGCAGACGGTTCTGTGGATGACCCTCTCCACGCCCCCCTCGAGCGCATACACCCGGACACGGGCCCCGATCGCCGCGCGGTTCGTCCTGACGCCCTCAAGCTTCAGCTTGATCCAGTTGTTTCCGTGGCCTGGGTTGCGAAAAAGCTGGTGATGGGCCTTGTCGGACTCAACGGCGCCCCCGACGACAGAGTAGACGTCCTGGGTCCCGTCGTTGTTGATGTCCCCGAACGCGATCGCGTGCCCCTTCTGCAGCTGTCCGAATCCCCCCGATGTCGTGACGTCGACGAAGCGCCGTCCCCCGTCGTTCCAGAACATGCGGTTGGGCACGATGACGGAGAGATCCGGGTTTCCGGTGCCGACGTAGAAATCCAGCCAGCCGTCGTTGTCCAGGTCCCCGAAGTTCGCCCCCATGGTGAGCAGCATCTTCGCCACGCCGCTCTCGTGGCTCACATCCGTGAACGTGCCGTCGCCGTTGTTCCTGTAGAGCTTCGCCCGCTGCCCGGAGTATGGCAGGCCGAGGTAGTCCGCCGCAATGTCCCCCACGTCCTGGATCGCGTAGCCGCAGACGATGATGTCCTCCCAGCCGTCATTGTTGTAGTCGAAGAACCAGCACGTGAAGGTCGTGGGCGGCTCGGTGACGCCCGCGTCGTCCGCGACGTTCGTGAACTTCCACTTTGCCCGCGGAGAAGCGTCGGGGCCGTCCGGCCCGTCGTTTCTCAACAGCATCTTGTCGCCGTCCAGCCTAGAGAGGAACAGGTCCGGGCGGCCGTCGTTGTTGTAATCCGCGCTCACGACCGCCTTGAAGAACCCGTTCAGGTTCAGCCCGCTCTCGGCGGCGCACTCCGTGAACGTCCCGTCGCCGTTGTTGCGGAAGAGCTCGCACCCCTGGGGGCCGCTTGCGGCCGTCGACTCGTTTGCGACAAAGAGGTCGATCCAGCCGTCGTTGTTGTAGTCAAACCAGACCGCGGCCTGCGTCGGGTGGAACCGCAGCAGCCCCGCGGCCTCGGTGACGTCCGTGAACGTGAAGTCCCCGTTGTTGCGCAGCAGCGAGAACGGGTACTTGCCCTCCCCCGCCAGCCAGGCCCCGCGCAGCACGAGGACGTCCATGTGGCCGTCGTTGTTGTAGTCGCACTGGATCATGTTGAGGCCGCCCGTCAGGCCGCTGAGCCCCGCAGACTCGGTGCGCTCGGTGAACGTCCCGTCGCCATTGTTGCGGAAGACCCGGAGCTGCCCATCCACGGCCCAGTTGGACACCATGATGTCGAGGAAGCCGTCCCCGTCGAAGTCCTCGAGCACGAGGCCGCCCGCCAGGCCGTTGATGTCGAGGCCCACCTGCGCTGCGACGTCGGGAAACGCGCCGATGTCGTGGCCCGAGGCGAAGAGCGAGGGCTCGAGGAGCCACTGCTCGGGCACGCCCGACGGGTACTCGCCGAGCGTCATGTAGGCGATGTTGAGCAGCCACCGGGCCCGGAGGTCGCCCGGGTACTTCCCGAGCAGCTCCAGGAGGACCACGACCGCGGCCCTGGACCCGCGCTGGAGCGTGTGCACTCCGCCTCCCCGTATGGGGAACATGCACGACGCTGAGTTGTGGTTCGCGACGCAGTTCTCAATCTCGCCGACACGCAGGTGGCAGATGGCCTGGAAGCCGAGCCACTCCGGCTCCATCCTCTGCTCCGGCGGAACCTTGTCCTCGTCCATCCTCCGGCGGATCACCTCGTACTCCTTGAGGGCCGCCTCCGGCTCGCCCGAGTCGAGGAGCTGCCAGGCGAGGCGCATCCTTGTCTGCAGGATGACCGTCCTGTCCGTCGCCTTGGCGAGGACGTCCCGCAGCAGCTGGGCCTGCTCGGCGTTGCGGAACGGGTTCTTGAGCGGGTCCCCCTCGGCCGTGATCTTCGAAAGCAGCTCCGCCATCCTCCGGTTGCTGTCCGGCTGCGCGGGCACCTTCTGCGCCGCGGCGGCAGGCACCGCCTGCGCGAGGAGCCGGCCCGGCAGGCAAAACCCGGCTGCGATGCCCAGGGCCCCCTGCATGCCGGTCCTGACGAACGCCCTGCGGCCCATCTGGAAAGCCTCAGAAGGGGAAAGGGGGGCCGGCCTTTCGGCAGCCGGCGTCGGTTCGGGCCGCGGCATGGTTTCCCCGAGACTAGCGGAAGGCCGCATTCCCTGAGAAACCTTTTCTTGCCCCGGCCCGGCCGGGGGCCCGGAAAAGGAGCGGGAGCCGCGGATTTCCGCGGCTCCCGCAGTCTACTTTCGCCCAGCCGGTCCCTTGGAACCTTGCCCCCGATTCCGCTTACCAGGCGGGATCGAGACCAGCTGGTAATCATTGGCCTAGAAGTCGAACGAGTTCTCGAGCTCCCAGCCCATGCCTTCCTGGATGCGGGCGAGGTAGAGGCTGCCGTCCGGGTTGTAGCCCGAGGCGAACAGGTGGTCCTTCTCACCGATGCTCTGCAGGTTCAGCTGGATGCGCCAG
>DASXEV010000014.1:0-369553 GCA_036489955.1 Opitutaceae bacterium | reverse complement strand
CTAACCAGTAGGAATGAGAAGGCGTAGAGCATCGCGCGGATGAGCGCGGTGGGATAGACTACGCCTTATGAGCACGACGAAACTGACCATTGGACTGGACCTGGGCGACCGCCGGCATTCGGTGTGCGTCCTTGATATATTGGGCGAGATCATTGCTGAGGAAGTGATCACCAACACGGCCGAGTGCCTGGAGAGGTTCTCGGAGCGTTATGCCGGGGCGACGATCATCATGGAGACGGGCACGCATTCGCCGTGGATCAGCCGGCTCTTCGAGGGCCGGGGCCACCGGGTGATCGTTGCCAATGCCCGCAAGGTGCGCGCGATCTCGCAGAGTACGACAAAGAACGACCAGGAGGACGCCCGGATGCTTGCGCGGCTCGGGCGGGTCGATCCGAAGCTGTTAAGCCCGGTGAAGCACCGCAGCGAAGAGGGCCAGCGAGCGCTCGTGAAACTGAAGGTCCGCGAGGCGTTGGTGCGCTCGCGGGTCAACCAGACCAACAGCGCGCGGTTCCTTTTGAAGAGCCTCGGTATCGCAGTGCCGAGCGGCTGGAAGGCCGGGTCCTTCACGCGCAAGTTGCGTGAGGGCCTTGAATCCGGAACCCGCGCCCTGGTTGAGCCGCTGCTGGGGATGATCGATGTGCTCAACACGAAGATAAAGGTCCTCGACGAGGAACTCGAGGCGATGGCCAATGAGCAGTATCCCGCAACGGAGCGTCTTCGGCAGATCCCGGGGGTCGGGCCGCTCACGGCCCTGTGCTTTGTGCTCACGATCGAGTCGCCGGAGCGCTTTCAGAGGGCACGGGACGTAGGCCCCTACTTGGGTCTCGTGCCCCGTCAAGACCAGTCGGGCAAGAGCGACAAGCAGCTGGCAATCACCAAGACAGGCAGCAGCCAGCTGCGCCGCCTGCTGGTCAACTGCGCCCACTATATCATGGGTCCGTTCGGGCCGCCGACCCACCTGCGCTCCGTGGGCATGCGCCTATGCGAGCGCGGCGGCTCCTCAGCCAAGAAGCGCGCCGTCGTCGCCGTGGCCCGCAAGCTCGCCGTCACCCTCCTGGCGCTCTGGAAGAGCGGCGCCGACTACCAGCCAACGCCCAACGCGGCATGAGGATTTTCCTGAGGTCTTGTCCCGGCAACTGCGACCTAGCGCTAGCATCACACAAACAATGCGGTAACCAGTAAGCAGTGCCGGAGACCGGACTCCCACCTGCACCGGTGGCCAATTGACGCCACAACCAAGAGTGCGTATGGAAGCCTGACCAACGGAATCCCTCTCCACGCTCCGCCCCGAGCCGTTACACCAAAAAGGTGAACCTTTTTAATAAATACTCTGGACACGCCTTCTCATGGAAGCGCCAGGAGCCGGCGCTCCCCTTTGTCACGGTCCGTGCTGGGCACGTCCCGCGCCAAAGCATCGCGCGGCTCTCTCGCGTACGTTATGCTGGGCGGGGTATTTAGGGGTTCGCGTAGGGCCATGGAGTCCATCGGGGCTTGCCAAGTGCGTCCGGCAATTTCGGGGTCGGTCGCGGATAGGTACGTTCGGGCAATCTGGAGGTTTAGGACAGGCTGGCGGAAGGACTCATTCCTGGAATGCAGGAGGGTTAGGGCCTCCCGTTCGTACCCTGGTACGCAGGCTCGCTTGTTTGCCCGTCGTCGTATCCTGGCAGTAGAACACTTGGCCTCGGCGGAACATCGTGAATCGCTGTTTCATTGGTGACGCCTTGGATGATAAGGCATCCGTACCGATCCGCGTTAGCGGGTGGTGGGCGAGTTTCAGCGGAGTATCCGTGAATCCTCGGGGGTTGCTCGTTCCCCGGTCAATTCACTGACACTTCCACTGATAGTGGCCCTTCCGAACCGCGTAACTCTTTGCAGCAAAGGTCGCAAAAATTGGAGGCGCGGGTCGGAATCGAACCGACGCATAGAGGTTTTGCAGACCTCGGCCTTACCACTTGGCTACCGCGCCCTTGCCTAATCCTACTGGCAAAGAGGGTGTATTACGGGTCGATCAAAATGGGCTGACAAGCAATTTCGCCGATTGCCGGAAGAGTGGATCAAGGGAAGGCAGTTCATTTGTTACTGAGCCTTTCTCAGAAGCTCCGCGAGCCGGGAATTAAATTCAAATGGCTCCATGGAACCTACCCAGGCCCAATCCCAATTCATGTGGTGCGTGTTGATAAGAAGATTATTCTCCCCTGGTGTGATGGCGCTCGGCGCCAGCAATCCCGGACTTACCTGAGAGTCGCACCATCCATCGCCGACCTTTTGAGCGCCTGGTAGAAGATCCTCTCCGTCCCAACCTGGGGGAGGCGTCCCCACGGACGTTATTTGGGAATCCGGAATATCGACGATGTAGATCACGTGAGGTTTCAGGCCGTCGAATCGCTTGTAGTGAACAAGACGTTCGAGCGTAGCGAGTGAGCGGCTTTCAGCCGCATAGTCTAGAAACCGACCCAAAGAGTGCCAACGTCCGTTCGCCGAGTATCCACTTAGACCGCTGAAAGCATCTTTGGCATTGCTCCCATATTTCCGCAACGCGATGCGGAACGCCCTCATACCGGAACACCATGAACCATCGCCTTTATGAGGTTATCGACTTTTGCCGTACCAAGATCAGTGGCTAGCATCTCCAAGGGTGTTTTCATCCCCAACGCTCTGTCCGGCTCTTTAAGCCAGCCGGCAATTGCCATGTTTGATGCGAAAACCTCTTGTGCGGCCTTATGAATGCGCATCACCCTTAACAGCCGTTCTGACTCCATCATACTGAACCTTGCTCCAGGCTTCTTTCTTTCGGTCATTGTTCGCCTAGGAAGCTTCAATCCGTCGATGATGATGATCTCGGGTAAGTCGATATACTTCACCATCTTAGAAAGAATGGTTCCAGGAAATCCTTTTTCCACCTTTTCAATTTGCCGTGAAACCGGCATGTCGATGATTTCTAGAGGGCTCATAGGAATGGCTAGTTTGCTAATTGTCTGTAGCAATAATGCCACATCTATTTGAAGTCAAGTGCACGAAAGGATCCATCGTCGCCAGAGATATCCAGATTCGCTTTGCCTTATGTGCGGCAATGCCCGTTCGTTTTCCCGAAGCTTGGAAAATCAAAATCCCGATGATTCGCAAATGAGGCGATCGATATCACTTCTTGCATTCTGCGTCGCATTTGCGACCTCAATGTTCCTTCAAGGATGCGTAAGTAATCCGATAAACGCTTACACTGGGCGCGAGTATCTTGATGCAGCGGAGAGTGCAGAGAGGCAAGGCGACTTGGATTTGGCCGCAAGAGATTATGGTCGGGCATATAGGAATTGTGTGATGGGTAATCTCGGCCCCAATGCCGAGGCGCACACGCTCTATGAATATGCGCGGGTTTCCGCATACCTCGGCCAGGTTTCCGCTGCTGAGACAGGATTCAAGGACGTGTTGGTTTTAATCGAAAAAACCAATGGAGCGGCAGACTCGCTTCGCCCTCCAACCCTGTGCGAATACGCCCGAATGCTTCACGATTCGAATCAAGACAAGAGGGCGGTCGGAATCTATCGCCAGGCAGATAATTCGTTGCAAGCCGCCAGGGTGGACGAAAAATGGCCGACGGATTTCGCACTATTCCTAGATGAATACGCTGAATCACTACGGGCGGCCGGAATGGCAAATGAAGCGGCCGAGGTATCTAGACGATCAGCATCCATTCGAATCGCCCATCCGAACGACGTGTCCCGTGCTGGGCAATGGCACGCGTATTCCAATGCCGGTCATGTTGCCGAGACCCACAATGATTGGGCATTAGCCGGAAAGTTTTGGTCAAGAGCGGTCTTCTATGCTGAAGCCGAGAGGATACCTAAGAACATGACTGCGATTCCGTACTATGAGCTTGGTAGGTGTCTTGGTGTCACTGGAGACTATGTGGGTGCCGAGGCGAATTTGAAGAAGGCTCAGTCCGTTGACATGGAAACCGGGCAGCATACATTCATGGACCTTACCGAGCTGGCTCGTATGGAACTCGCCCGAGGTCAGCTTATCGTAGCAATTTCCTATTATGAACAAGACCTTCGAGAACTGGATAGCATCGACGCTGCAAATAGGACGCCGGCTGCTTTTGCCGATCTGCTTTCCGAGTATGCATCCTGCCTGAAGCAAGTGGGACGTGCCGACGAAGGCTCAAAAGTCCTCGCGAGAGCCGATGAAATAAGGGCCATGAACCCAAACCTTCATTCAATTACCGACCAAACTCCTTACGGGAAATTTCCAACGACATAACGGATTGGCTGAAATCAGGAGCTTCATTTGTTGTCACCCGAAGTTGTCACCCGACTTCTAAATTTGAGCCTCTTCGGGATGACTTGGGATAACATCGACCATGCGATAAGATATTGGGTATCGGAGAGATGATACCTCTAGAGGACTCCGGAGGATTCTGGATAAAAAGGCCTTATCGAATTTGCAGACCTCGGCCTTACCACTTGGCTACCGCGCCCATCAACTGAGAGACAGAACTGGACGAATTAAAACTGCCGGTTCGGTGCAGCAAGGGAAAGAAGTGGCAAGCAACTTCGCCTTGTTGCTTGCCCCCAAGGGATCGTAACGCCGGCTAAAGCTCAATTGCCCGTATCTTGCCCAAATCGGTAATCGAAGAACCAATGAATGGCTGTATCCCTTTAATGTGCCGCTCCGCGGCACGAAAATTCCGCGCATTTAAGGCGAGCGAGATGCGGCGAATGCAGCGACGGCAATCATGTCGTCGAGTGTCAGCTTAGCGACCACCGGATGCATCAGTACGGCCGCCGGACCTGCGCGGGCGCCGTTTCGAAAGGCGAACAATTGGCGTAGAATATAGGTGGCGAAGTGTCCCGCGAGCGGAGGCGCGACAGCTGTTCCCTTCAAGTCTGCACCATGGCAGGCAAAGCAAGAAGTCGCGGGTCCGTCCGGACCGGCCGTGGCAATCCTGCGGCCGCGCTCAATGCTGCCGACGGGAACATAGGCGATGTAGGCAACGCCGGAGTCGCGGACCTTGTGGCGTTTCATGTCCGCCGCAACCTCGATGATGCGCGCGCCGAGAAGATCAGGGGTGGCGTCCGATTCCACGGCATATATGAAATCTTCCGCGCGCGTCATCGGGATTCGCGCCGTCTCTATGACCGTCACTTTAGAGGGCATGCGCAGGCCGGAGAAGTAGGCGGCCGCAGCGGCAACGTCGCCTTGGGTGGCATTCAATGCCATTTGGCGCATGTACCGCGTAAGAGGATCGTCCGATCCTGAGGCGCTGCGGCGGGCCCCGGAGCGGAAATCGGAGACCTGCTGCACGATATATGACGCAGGTAGCCCCGTAAGCGCGGCATTCTCTGGCCGTCCGCTGCCATCGGGAAGATGGCAGAAGGCGCAGCTCCACAGATTTGGCTGGCGCCCATGGGCGACGATTTCAGGCATTGGCGGATGAGCCTCGGGATGCCAGTCCGGAGGCGAGAACGGATCACCGACCTGGGCAAGCGTGTAATGAGCTTTGCTCCGCGGCACGGAGACAAGTGTGCCGCCCGGCGATGGTGAATTGCCGTCGTTCCCGGCGCTTGGGTAGGCCCAAGCAGGCACGTCGATCGGAGCCAGGGCGACCTGCTCCGGCAGAGTTGGTTCGGGTGGGGCGGCAACTGTCCGCGCTTGCTGCGCCCGCGCGAGCGGCGCGCTGAGAAGAATCGCGGCTATGGGAATTACGACGAATACGGAAAGGCGATGATTCCTCATCCTCACTCTGGCATGCGCCTCAAGCCGCGGCATCGAGAATTGCCTCAGGGTGCCTTTCAGCCACCTTCAAGAGAACTTTGGCAGCTCCTGTTGGCTGCCGGCGGCCCTGTTCCCAGTTTTGGAGCGTGTCTATGCTGATGCCTAAGGCGCGGGCAAATTGAGCCTGGCTGAGACTAAGCTTCGCATGGAGGCCAGATGTAGAATCGGGGGAAATGCGGTCCACACGGGCAACGGCCCTTTGATCGGCCCGTAGATAGGCGCCAGCTTCCAGGGCGCTTTGGAGGAGTTCATTGAATCCGGTCTTTTTCATGGAAATTCATTATGCGGAGATGGGAGGGTTGTTTTGCGTGGCTGGGGCATAGGCCGCCTTGGGCGGTCTTTGCAAGGGCATAGAGGAGAAGGATTTTTTGATCCGAAATGCCCAGGCAGTGGATGAATCCCGCCCCTCCACGTTTGCCGAATCCCTTTGCCGGTCGTCGGAGCTTTCGCAGGCCCCTGGATCCTGGAATCACATCGCCCGCCGCTGGGGCGTGCGGAAGTGCCCACCTGGATTCGAAAGCTCCTTCTCCATCAGCAGATGGAGCACTGATTTTCCGAATAAAGGAAAGCGAGCGAGTTCCATAAGGGGACTGTACGTCAAATCGGGTGCCATTACAGATTCCCTCCGATTGGGCCAGCCAACGGAGGCTGCCCAAACCGGGAGATAAACTGCGTAGAATCGCCGATCTACTTCGAGTCCGACGCGACGACGCCGAGCGTCTTCAAGGGGCCCACGTCGACCCGCCCGGCCGGCAGCGTGTCCCTGATCAGGCCATTGCTGTCCTTCCCAAAATACTTCGCCGCATCCGCGGCCATGAGCGGCAGCGCCTTCGAGAAGTCGGTGCCCCGCTCGCGCACGCTGAAGCGCGTCTCCCACAGGATCTTGTGCTTCTTGTGCTTCCACATCTCCTGGAAATCGTAAGCCATCAGGATGACGAAGTACCGGTCGTGCTCGAGCTCGCTGATGAGGTCCTGCCTGCGGTAGGCGAGCGGCGTCCCGTCCATCTGCGCGGTGGCGTTCCACCACGAGTCGAAGCCCAGCAGCTCCGCATTCTTCTCGTCCGCGAGGTCCCGGCTCTGGTTCTGGGCGGCGTTGAGCGCCAGCGCGCCCTCCAGGGCGTTGTTGGCGTCGATGAGCCCCGTCACCTGGTCCACCGTCGTGTCCGCCTCGAACTTCCCGCAGGGCATCGCCACCGCGGGGGGATTCACGGGGGAGTTGGCCTGGATGACCTTCTCGTTGTTCTGCCGGTTGGCCTGCAGGGCCTTCTGGGTCGCATTCTGGAGCACCTCGGCGGCCCTGGTGGCCTCGTAGCGCTCGGGTGTCTGCGTCCGGCCCCAGTACACCATGATGAGCTCGCGGGTCGCCCTTGGGTCCTTGGTGGGGACGTACCCCTGCTTGGCAAGCGGCTCCATGATGGCCTTCGCCACGTCCAGGAACACGACATGGGAAAACGTGGGATCGACCACGGCGCCGGACCAGCTCCCGCCGTCGCCGAAGGCGTAGGCCTCAGACCGGCTGGTGCCGCCGGCCCTTTCGGGGCGCACGTAGTCGCTCGCGGTCCTCGAGGAGATGACGGTCACCGACGCATCGTCGTCGGCCATGGCCGCCGAGCAAAGCAGTCCCGCGGCAGTCCCGGCGAGCGCGCCCCGGATCAGCGTGCGGGCGCGCACTACTTTTGGGCGACCACGCCCAGGGTCTTCACGGTCCCGATCTCCACGCGGCCCGCAGGCAGGTTCTCCCGCACCAGCCCGCTCGTGTCGCGCCCGAAGTAGCGCGAGGCGTTCATGGCCATGAGGGGGAGGGCCTTCGAGAAGTCGGCGCCGCGCTCGCGGATGCTGAAGCGCGTCTCCCACAGGAGCTTGTGGGTCCTGTGCCTCCACATGCCCTGGAAGTCGTACGCCATCAGGATGACAAAGTACCGGTCGTGCTCCAGCTCCTGGATCATGTCGTCCCGCTGGTACTCGAGGGGCGTGCCGGGCATCTGCGCCGTGGCGTTCCACCATGACTCGTAGCCGAGGAGCGACGCGTTCTTCGCGTCGATGGCGTCCCTCGTGCGGTTCTGCGCCGCGCTGAGGGCGAGGGCCCCCGCCATCGCGTTGTCGGCGTCGATGATGTCCGCCTCCGCGACGGTGGTCGCGTCCGGGTCAAGGTGGCCGCAGGGCATCCCGACGTTCGGCACGGCGACAGGCGCCTCGGACCGGGCGATCTTGGCGTCGCTCTTCTCCTTCGAGTCCATCTGCTTCGAGGTCGCGTCCTGGAGGCTCTGGGTGGCCTCGCTCGTGCTGAAGTTCTCGGGGGTCTGCGTCCGGCCCCAGTACACCATGATGAGCTCGTGCGTCGCCCTGGGGTCCCTCGAGGCCACGTAGCCCTGGCGCGCCAGCGGCTCGACGACCGCCTTGGCGACGTCGAGGAAGGCGATCCTCGACAGGATCGGGTCGCGCACGGCGCCGTTCCAGTGGCCGCCGTTGCCGAAGCTGTAGGTCTCGGCGCGATACGACCCGTCGGGCGCCTTTGCACGCGCGTACCCGTCGGCTGCCTTCGCGGAGATGACGGTGACGTAGTCCTCCTGCGCGAGGCAGGTGGCGCCGAGCGCGCAGGCGCAGGCCGCCGCGGCCGCGTGGAAAAGGGCCGCCCTCACCTTGTCCCCCTTCGCATGGGCGCGCCGTGCATCTGTCCTGTCGCGGGGTGGGGCATGGGGTGGGTGGCTTTCGCCGGGCGGGTAACCCACCCCAATCGTGCCCGGCCCCGGCCCGTTTGCAAACCGGATGTCATAGTGTAACAACCCTGTTACGGAACCGCTGGCGGCGGCGCGGGTCCGCTTGACCTCCCGAAGCCGCTATGGAACAACTGATTCGAATGGAACCCGCAGCCCAAGAGCCCGAGCACGTGCTCCTTGTCGACTGCCCTGACCGGCCGGGCCTCGTCCACCAGATCACCGGCGTCCTCTTCCGGTCGGGCGCCAATGTCATTTCGAACAACGAGTTCGTCGACTCGGAGACCCAGCGCTTCTTCATGCGGACGGCGTTCCGCGGGCCGCTCGAGGCGGCCGCGATGCACGCGGAGCTCAAGGCGCTGCTGCCCGGCGCCTCCGACGTGCGCATCCGCACGCTGGCCCCGCGCCGGATCGTCGTCATGGCCTCGCGCGAGCACCACTGCCTCGCCGACCTCCTGATCCGGGGCGCCTACCGCGAGATCGGCGCCGAGATCCTCGCAGTCATCAGCAACCACGACAACCTCCGGCCGCTCCCGGAGAAGTTCGGCGTGCCGTTCCACCACGTGCCGCACGAGGGCCTCAGCCGGGAGGACCACGAGGCCGCGCTGCTCCGGGTCGTCGAGCCGCTGCGGCCCGACTACATCGTCCTCGCGAAGTACATGAGGGTCCTCAGCGCCGGGTTCGTCGGCCGGTGGCCGCACCGCATCGTCAACATCCACCACTCGTTCCTGCCGGCCTTCACCGGCGCCAAGCCCTACCACCAGGCCTTCAGGAGGGGCGTGAAGGTCATCGGGGCCACGGCCCATTTCGTCTCGGAGAAGCTGGACGAGGGCCCGATCATCATGCAGCAGGTGATCCCGATGGACCACTCCTACTCGCCCCACGACCTCGCGAGGGCGGGGAGGGACGTGGAGAGGACGGTGCTCTCGAACGCGCTCCGGCTCGTCAACGAGGACCGGGTCTTCCTCTGCGAGGGCCGGACGATCATCTTCGACTGACGCCGCCGGCGGCCCGCCCAAGGGCTGCCCGGGCGGCGAGGGTGCCCCGTCAGGCCTCCTCGTAGTCCGTCAGGATCGAGAAGCGGAAGGTCGAGCCCTCGGCGACGCGGCTCTCGACGGAGATGGTGCCGCCCATGAGCTCGCAGAGGCGCTTCGAGATGATGAGCCCGAGGCCCGTGCCCCCGCGCCTGCGGGTCGTCGAGCTGTCGACCTGGCTGAAGGGCTGGAAGAGGAGCTCGAGCTTCTCGGAGGGGATGCCGATGCCCGAGTCCTTGACGGCGAAGAAGAGCCTCGCGACCCGCCTCGGCGATCCCGGCTCGATCGGCTCGCCCCGCGCGCACGACACCTCGAGGGAGACGCCGCCCCGCTCCGTGAACTTGAGCGCGTTGCCGATGAGGTTCGTCAGGATCTGGCGGATGCGCTGCTCGTCGCTGTTGACGACCTCGGGCACGCCGGCGTCCACCTTCGAGTCGAGGGCCAGGGCGAGCGAGCGCGCCTTGGGCGCAAAGAACGCGCAGATCTCCTGGACGCAGGTGCGGATGGAGAAGGGCGCGTGCTCGATGTCTATCTTGCCCGAGTCGATCTTCGAGAGGTTGAGGATGTCGGCTATGATCTTCTCGAGGGCGAGGCCGCTCGAGTTGATCATCTCCACCTGCTCCTTCTGGTCGCCCGAGAGCTGCGTGGAGGTCAGCATCTTCGAGAACCCGATGATGGCGTTGATGGGCGTCCTCAGCTCGTGGCTCACGATGGCCAGGAACTCGGACTTGGCGCGGTCGGCCGCCTCCGCAGCCTCCTTCGCCCGCAGGAGCGCGGCCTCGGCCTCCTTGCGCTCCGTGATGTCGTGGCCCACGGACTGGTACTCGATCGTCGTCCTCTCGTCGTCCTTGATGGCGCGCTGCGTCCAGCGGATCCAGAGCCTGCGCCCATCGCTGAAGGGCATGTCGGTCTCGAACGTGTACGGCTCGTCCGCGATCGCGGCGCCGGGGGCGAAGTAGGGGAAGTCCACGCCCACCAGCTCGGAGCGCTTTCGGTTCATCGCCCGCGCGTAGGCCCCGTTCACGAAGGTCATCCTGCCGTCGTTCCTGTACCTGCAGATGAGGTCGGGCTGGTCCTCGACGATGCCCTTGTAGCTCGCCTCGACGTGCTGCAGGGAGCGGGCCATGCGCTCGATCTTCCGCGCCAGGCCGATGATCTCGTCGGACTCGGTCTCGCCGTCGATCGGCCCCGGCATCTCGTCGATCTTAACCGAGTCCGTCGTGTCGCGGAGGGTCTTCAGCGTCTTCGTGAAGGTCTGGTCCCAGATGATCGTCGCCAGGACGAGGACCATGCACCCGGTGATCGCGAAGCCCAGGATGTAGAAGTTGTTGCCGAGGCGGTCGCGGACCTTCTCGTCGAACAGGATCGTGGCCCAGGCCACGACGAGCGCGATGATGAGCAGCCCGACGAAAAAGTTCTTACGCTTCATCGTGATAGGGGGGGCAATTCCGTGCACTCTGCGCATTTCCGTGGGGCGAGTCGAGTGTGGAAGTTACCCAATCGGTGCAGCTTAGGTCGCGAAGAACGGGTTGTGGCGCTTCTCCTGCCCGACCGTCGTCAGCGGGCCGTGCCCGCAGGCGAGGACCGTGTCGCGGGAAAGGGTGAGGATCCTCTCGGCGTCGTTGCGGCGCTGGTCCTCGAAGTGCTCAGCGCTCCCTCCCATCGACCCGGCGAAGAGCGAGTCGCCGACGACGGCGAGCGGGTAGCTGAGGCCGGTCACGTAGAAGGTCGTCTGCCCCGGCGAATGCCCCCAGGTGTACAGGGTCTTGATGGCGAGGCCGCCCACGTGGAAGTGGGCGTTGTCGCCGAAGGTCTTCGCCCCGGGACGGGCGGACGGCTCGCGCTCGCTGGCCCACACCTCGGCGCCGGTCTCGCCGGCCAGCCTCTCCAGGTCGGCCACGTGGTCCTCGTGCGTGTGCGTGAGGAAGATCGACTGCAGCCTCAGCTTCTCCGACCGCAGCGTGTCCAGCATCGCCTGGCAGTCCGCCCCGGTGTCGAAGGCCGCGGCCGCGCGCGCCCGCCCGTCCCACACGAGGTAGCTGTTGACCGCCATGTCCCCAAACCTCGTGTTGAAGATCGCGAAGCCGTGCGGGAACACCGGGGCCTCGGGGTACCAGCGGGAGTGCGCCAGGGTCTCCAGGGCGTCCGGGTTGAGGCGCAGGTGCCTCGCCACCCGCCGGATGACGGCGTCGATGAGCTGGCCCGACTTGACGCGGGCCAGGTCCTCCTCGGACACCCCCGCCAGCCTGCAGAGCTCGGCGTCCGCGATCCCGAGGCCCCTCTGGGACTTCGAGATGATGTCGGACGCGTTGTCCTCGATGGGAATCCTCGGCATAGGGTCTACTTGGCGGCGGGCGCGAGGCCCCCGGCCTGGCGGGCAAGGTCCGCGTCCTCGCGGCGCCCCGCGGCCTCGAGGCCCGCGACGAGCGAGGCGTAGGCCGCCGGCGCGCGCGCGGGGTTCCTCCGGGCGATGTTGGCCGCAAGGTCCATCGCCTTGCGCGCGTCGCCGAGGGGCCAGGGCGCCCTGGCGTAGAAGCGCATCAGGCCCTCGCAGGCCTCGAGGTCGGCGGGGTTGCCGGCGACGGCCCGGATCATGGCGTCGCGGCCCTCCACCGCCAGCGTGAGCGAGCTGTCCCGGTCGGCAAGCAGCAGGCACACGCCGCCGTAGTCGGCCAGGTAGCCGAGGTTGGCGGGCGCCAGCTTCACGGCCTTCCCCAGCCACAGGTGCGCGCCGTCGAGCGAGCCCTGGCCCCCCGCGCGCTTGATCGCCATGCCGAGGTAGTAGGCCGCCTCCGCGTTAGAGGGCTGCGCCGCCGCGAGGGGCTCCAGTGCCGAGCGGGCCTGCGCATAGTGGTGCTCCCTGTAGAGGAGGACCGCGTCGTCGAGGTTGCCGGCGCCGAGCGCCGTGCCCACCGTCGCCAGGACGGCGACGCCGAGGCCCGCGGTCGTTCTCCTGCGGGGCATCATTTGGAGTACCGGCGGCGCAGGGCCTCGGCCACGTTGGCCGGGACGAAGTGCCCGACCTGGCCGCCGTACCTCGCCACCTGCTTGACGAGCGACGAGCTTGTGTAGCTGAACTGCTCGTTCGGCATCACGAACAGCGCCTCGATGGCCGGCTGGAGGTGCCGGTTCATGAGCGCCATGTTGAACTCGAACTCGAAGTCGGAGAGGGCCCGCAGCCCGCGGATGATGGCGTCCGCCTTCTGCGCGGCCGCAAAGTCGACGAGGAGGCCCGTGAAGCTCGTCACCGTCACGTTGTCGTGCCCCGCGACGTTGGCCAGGATCATCTCCTGGCGCTCCCCGAGGGCGAAGAGCGGCTCCTTGCCCGGGTTGTCGGCGACAGCGACGGTCACCCGGTCGAAGAGGCGCGCGGCCCTGGCGAGCACGTCCAGGTGCCCGTTTGTGATGGGGTCGAAGGTTCCCGGGTAGATGCAGTGGCGCATGGTCCGCAGCCTATTCCTAGGGCCGCGCCGCCCCGCGAGGCGAGCGCGATCCGATCCGTTGTTGCGTTCGCTTGCGGCGGGCCTGATGTAGGGGCGGGCCATGAGCCTGCCCAACGCCATCACCCTCTCGCGGATCCCGGCGATGTTCGTCATCGCCGCGCTCATGTTCGCCACCTGGCCCGGGGCGGCGACCCTGGCCTTCTGGCTCTTCATCGCGGCGGCCGTTGGGGACTGGCTGGACGGTCACATCGCCAGGACCCGCGGCCTCGTCTCCACCTTCGGCAAGTTGATGGACGCGATGGCCGACAAGATCATGGTGATGGGCATCGTCGTGGCGCTCGTCGAGAAGCACCAGATCAACCTCATGCTCGCCCTCGTCGTCCTCTGCCGCGAGTTCCTGGTCACCGGCATGCGGATGGTCGCCGCCACGAAGGGGGTCGTCGTCGCCGCTGACAGCGGCGGCAAGACGAAGACGCTGACGCTCCTCATCGCCCTCGGCTTCTACCTCGGGGCCCCGATGCTCCTCCTCGACGGCAGCACGTTCTTCCACTGGGACGCCTCGCGCGCCACGGGCTACCTGCTGACGGCGGGCGGCGTGTTCTTCATCGCCGGCACCCTCCTGTCGGTGTGGTCGGGGACGCGGTACTTCGTGAGGAACGCGAAGGTCGTGTTCGCGGAGGAGGCCGCCCTGCCATGACCCTCAGGCAGCCCGACTGGCCGAGGAAGATGCCCCCGGCCCTCGTCATGGCGCTCGCCAGGCTGGGGCGCCTGGGCGACCTGCCGGCGCCGGGGACGTGGGGCTCCATGGCCGGGATGCTCTTCTTCTTCCTCGGCTTCACCCAGCTCGGCATCGTCTCCTACTTCGTCATCGCCGCGGCCGCCGCGTACTTCGCCGTCGGCGTCTGCGGCCAGGCCGAGATCGAGCTCGAGCGCAAGGACCCGGGCGAGGTGATCTTCGACGAATTCGTGTCGATGCCGGTCTGCTTCATCGGCTGGCAGATGATCGTCGGGCCCTCGCCGAGGGTGCTCAGCGTCCTTGGCCTGCTTGCCGCGGGCTTTGTGCTGTTCCGGCTCTTCGACATCTGGAAGCCGGGGCCGATCCGGCGCCTGCAGGACCTGCCGGGCGGCTGGGGCGTCGTCCTCGACGACACGGCCGCGGCCCTTGTCACCTGCGGGCTGCTCCATGCCGGCCACCTGCTGAGGGTGCTGGTCTGAGCCCCGGCTGCGGGTTCCCGCGGCTATTTTCCGACCAGGAAGCGCACGGCGGCGTGGTAGCCCTCGAGCCCGAGGCCCGTGATCACCGCCGCGCATGCGGGCGCCGTCAGCGACGTGTGCCTGAACTCCTCGCGCTTGTAGATGTTCGAGATGTGGACTTCCACGGCGGGCAGGTGGGCCCCAAGGAGCGCGTCGCGCAGCGCGACGCTCGTGTGCGTCAGGGCGCCCGCGTTGATCACGATGCCGTCCGCCTTCTCGTCCGCGAGCCCGGCTATCCTGTCGATCAGCTCGCCCTCGTGGTTCGACTGGAAGAACTCGAGCTCCGCGCTGCCCGCGAACTCCCTGCGCAGGTCCCTCTCCAGGTCGGCCAGCGTGGCCTTCCCGTAGATCTCGGGCTCGCGCTTTCCGAGCCTGTCGAGGTTCGGGCCGTTCAGGATCGCGATCTTCTTCATGGCGTCGGCTCTAGAGGGGATTGTCGGTCGCAATGAACTCCCACGGCAACCCAAACCTTGACGAGACCTCGGCCGCGAGCGCGCGGACGGCGTGGACCTCCGTGGCGTAGTGCCCGCAGAGGTAGAGGTTGAGCTTCTGCTCCTGCGCGACGTTGAACCACTCCTCGCGGAGCTCTCCGGTCACGAGGGTGTCGGCCCCGCAGGCGATGAGCGGGTCGATGGCGCTGTTGCCGCCGCCGCTGCAGAAGCCGACATGGCGGGGCTTCTCCGAGCCGTACTCGATCGCGATGACCCTGCCGTAGTGCCGGGCCAGGCGCGCGCGGATGGAGGCCCGCGTCCCCGAGTTCGGCGCGATGCACCCGATTGGGCCGCCCTCGTTGTCGATGAAGCCGCGGCTGGGGCGCAGGCCGAGCTGCCGGGCGAGGAGCGCGTTGTTGCCTATCCTCGGGTGGGCGTCGAGGGGCAGGTGGTTCGAGTAGAGGGCGCAGTTGCCGCGCGACAGCTCGCTGACGCGCTCCCTGACGGCTCCCGTCAGGGCCTTCGGCATGTCCCAGTACATGCCGTGGTGGACGATGAGGAAGTCGACGCCGGCGTCGGCGGCCTTCCGGAACGGCACGACGCCCGCGTCGACCGCGGCGCCGATGCGCGTCACCTTCCCGTCGTTCTCGAACTGCAGGCCGTTGAACGCCCCGGGGGCGTCCCTGAATGCGGAGCGGCGCGTGCGCCGGTCGCAGTAGGCGACGATCTGCTTTAGGTTGGGCATGGGTCAGGAGCCTAGGCGGCAGCTATGTGCGCTAAAGCCCGCCCCGAAACTGACGAGCCAAAAATCACCCGACCCGTTCGGCGGGCCGCCGGCGAGGGCCTCCTCCAGGGCGAAGAGGACCGACGGGCTGCTCATGTTCCCGTGGCTGCGGAGCGTCCTGAAGCTGGCCTCCAGCGAGTGGGGGGCGACTACCGGTGCGATGGCCTCAAGGACGTCCCGCCCGCCGGGGTGCGAGACGACGCGCGCCACCGGCCTTTCCCCGCGCCCTGCCCAAAGGCTCCCGACCGCGGAGGCCGCCAGCTGCGGCACCGACCGGTCGAGCAGGTTGCGCAGCTTGCCGCCGCGCTGCTCGAACCTGAGCTTGTCGCGTTCGGCCGGCAGGTGGAGCGAGCGGAAGTCGAAGGCCCGGGCCCCCGTCGGGCCCGGCGATGACCGCCACACGGTCGCGGCGGCCCCATCCGAGAAGAGGCAGGCGCTGATGATGACGCCCGGGTCGTCGTCGAGGTAGAAGGCGGCCGAGCACACCTCGACGGCGACGCAGGCGACGCGCGCCCCGGGGTCGGCCGCCAGGATGTGGCCCGCGGAGCGCATCATCGGGATCGCGGCCCCGCAGCCCAGGCCCACGACGTCGTGCAGCACCGCCGACCCGGCGATGCCGAGCTCCTCGGCCACGTAGCTGGTGAGTCCCGGGCACAGGTAGCCCGTGCAGGTGCAAATGAGGAGGGCGTCCAGGTCCGCGGGGCGCAGGCCCGCCCTGTCAAGGGCCGCGGAGAGGGCCCGGCCCGCGAGGCGCGGCGCCTGCGTCCTAAAGCCGTCGTTCAGCTCGTCGGCGGTGCGGTCGAAGACCCGCGAGATGTCCGGCATCGCGAAGTGGCGCGTCCCGATGCCGCTGTCGCTGCGCAGGATGCTGTGGAGCGTCAGCATCGAGCGCCGGTGGAGCCGCGAGCGCACCCCCGAGGCCTGGACGATGTCCCAGCAGTCCGACTGGGTGAAGGAGGCGGGGGGGACCGCCGTGGCGAGGGCGTGGAGGAACATGGAGGGGGGTTCAATGCACGAGGGCATAGAGCCCGCGGAAGGGAAGGAGCCTTGCCGACACCAGGCCGGCGAGGATGTTCTGGCGGACCGGCTGCAGGAGGAAGGGGTGCAGGAGCCACGAGGCCAGCAGCCGCCGCCGGAAGCGCCTGCGCTGGCCGGCGGCCGTTCGGCGCACGGCCTCGGTCCAGCTGGCGAGCCCCGCGGCGTAGTCACGCAGGGGCCCCAGGGCCGTCTCCGCCCCCTGGAGCGCCATCGCAAGCCCGTTGCCCGTGAACGGCGCGATGGAGGCGCAGGCGTCCCCGATCCAGATCCCGTCCGTGTCCCCGACGCGGCTGTCGCCGAGGGGGGCAGCCGTGGCGCAGAAGGAGGCGAGGTCGGGATCGGCGGCGCGGATCCTGTCCGCGAGGCCGCCGAGCCCGGACCCGCGAAGGTAGGAAAGGAGGAGGTCAAGGCCCCGCTCCTGCGCGGCCTGCGGCCCAAAGAGGCCGCACGCGTTCACCTCGCCCGACTCCGTCCGGGAGAGGCCCACATAGGCCCGGTCGCCAAGGTGCACCTCGAAGTCATTGGCGAGCGCCATCGCACGCACATGGACCTTGAGGCCCACCCAGAGGGGGCCGCGCCGCCGCCTGCCCGCGGCGAAGACCCTTCCCGGCGGGGCCTCGGCCAGGTCCGCCCTGGTCCCCGTCCTCAGGTCGCCGCCCGCCTCCGAGAAGGCGTTTGCGAGCCTCTGGTCGAGCGTGTGCCGGCTGATGCCCCAGGCCGTCGCCGGCAGGGGATAGGGCCGCAGCGCCCGGCCCCGGACGACGTAGGTCACCGAGTCGTGGGCGCGGGCGTCCCCAAGGATGGGGCGCAGCCCCAGGGCGTCGACCGTCGATGGGCGCAGCCCCGCTATGAATTCGCCGCAGACGCGGTGGCGGGGATAGCCGCCGGCCTCGAGGACGGTCACGGGCACGCCGGAGCGGACAAGCGCCAGGCCCGCGGCCAGGCCCGCGGGGCCGCCGCCCACGATCTCGATGCGGCGCATCGCGCTCACGGCCGCCGGACCGCGGCCATGCGGTAGGCGCCCATGACCGTCGCGCCGCAGGGCGCGTCCCATGCCGGCGGCAGCAGGCCGAGGGCCGCCGGCAGCTCGGCCCCCACGAACCCGGCGTCGATGCTGACGCGGGCGTCGTGCATCGTGACGAAATTGGCGCCGAGGAGCGGGCCCATGACCGACATCATCCTCTTCGAGAGCTCGCGACGCAGGGGCTCGCAGGCGAGGATGACGCGCGGGCCGTGGCGGAGGGCGGCGCCCAGCGCCGCGAGCTCGCCCGGCTTGAACTGGTGGAAGATCAGGTTGCCGATCACGGCCGCGTAGGCCCCGTAGCCCCCGAAGGACCGCAGGTCCGCCTGGTGCCAGGCGCAGCCTGGGGGCCACCGCCCGGGGCGGGGCCAGAGGTCGAGCCCGTCGACCGGGAGGCCCTGGGCGTGCAGCGCCGCGCCCATCTCGCCCGTGCCGGCCCCGACCTCGAGGACCCGCTCGCCCGGCCGCAGGAGCCGGGGCAGCGTGCGCGCGAACCACGCCCTGTTGCGCATGAACGCATTGATGATGCGCAGGTCGCGCCGGTTGTGCGCCGCGTCCGGGTGGTCGTGGGGCAGGGAATCGAGAAGTTCCGGCTCGCACGCTCGGTTCATGGCGGCGAAAGATTGCCCGGAGCATGCCCCGTGTCCAGAGTCGCCTCCCCACGACCATGAGCGCCGCGAAGAAAAGCCCCGTCGACCTGATTGCGAGGGCGACGAGGAGCTTCGGCCGGCGCCCGACCTGGGACGAGTACTTCATGGCCACGGCGGTCCTCATCGCCTCGCGCTCCAACTGCGAGAGGCTCCACGTGGGCTGCGTCATCGTCTCGGCGGGGGAGAGGAAGAACCGGATCGTGGCCGCCGGCTACAACGGCTTCCTGCCGGGCACGCCCCACGTCTCCCGTGTTCGCGACGGCCACGAGCAGGCGACCGTCCACGCCGAGCAGAACGCGGTCGCCGACGCCGCCAGGCGCGGGAGCCCGGTCGTCGGCTGCGTCGCGTACCTGACCCATTACCCCTGCGTCAACTGCGCAAAGATGCTGGCGGCCGCCGGGATTTCCGAGATACGGTTCCGGTCAGACTACCGCAACGACCCGATTGTTGGGCGACTGATGGCCGACGCGGGTGTCCAACTGCTTAGGCTCTGACCATGCTCGAAAGACGGCGCAAACCGGCTGAATCGCTCGCGGGCTCCCTGCTTCTCGCGCATCCCGTCCTCCAGGACCCGAACTTCCGCAGGACCGCTATCCTCATGTCGACGCACGGGCCCGAGGGGGCGATGGGCGTCGTCCTCAACCGCCCGCTCGGCAAGCGCCTCGGCGAACTGAAGGGCGACTTCGCCCTCGGGCCCCTGGCGTCCACGCCCATCTTCACGGGCGGCCCGGTACAGACGGAGCAGCTGATCCTCGCCGCCTGGCAGTCCAAGGAGGACGCCTTCCAGCTCCACTTCGGCATCGACCCGGAGAGGGCGGCGCAGATGGTCGCCGACCAGTCGACGAAGCTCCGGGCGTACCTCGGGTACTCCGGCTGGTCCGCGGGCCAGCTCGAGAACGAGCTGGAGTGCGGGACATGGATCGTCGCCACGCCCCCGGCCGACCTCTTCGAGCGCCCCATGAAGGAGGTCCTCTGGCGCACGCTCCTTTCCGACGAGGGCGGCGAGTGGCGGCTCATGGCGGAGGAGCCGGACGAGCCCGGGAAGAACTGATTTGACAGGGGCGCCGGCGCTCTCTGTTTTGGTCCCCTTTTATGAAAGTCGTCTCGTCCATCAAGTCGGCAAAGAAGCGCCATCCGGATTGCCAGGTCGTGCGCCGCCGCGGCAAGATCTACGTCATCAACAAGACCGACCCGCGCTACAAGGCGCGGCAGGGCTGAGCCTTAGGGCACCATACCCGTGAAAACAGAAGGCCATCCGACACTCAACCCGGTCTGCTTCCTCGACGTCGCGACCGGCAAGCGCTTCCTCACCCGCTCGACCATGAAGTCGGCGCGCAAGGAGGCGATCGACGGCCAGGAATATTTCATCGTCCTTCGCGACGTGACCATGGACTCGCATCCCGCCTACACGGGGGAGAAGCGCATCGTCGACACGGCGGGCCGCGTCGAGAAGTTCACCTCGAAGTTCAAGCGCGCCACCAAGAAGTAGCCGGGCGGCGTTGAAGCTGATCTGTCTCGACTGCGACAGCACGCTCTCCTCGGCAGAGGGGGTCGACGAGCTGGCGCGCCTTCGCGGCCCCGAGGTCTTCGCACGGGTCGAGGCGCTGACCCACGACGCCATGAACGGGCGCATCCGCATCGAGGACGTCTTCGGCCTGCGCCTGGAGGCCATCCGGCCGACGAGCGGCGACGCCGCCGCGGTCGGCCGGCTCTACGTGGCGACCGTGGAGCCGACGGCCAAGCAGGCCGTTGCCGCCCTGGCCGCCGCGGGCTGGACGGCCGTCATCGTGAGCGGGGGCTTCCGCCAGGCCATCCGGCCCCTCGCGGACCTGGTCGGCATCCGGCGGATCGAGGCCGTGGACCTCTACTTCAACCCGGACGGGAGCTACGCCGGCTACGACCGGGACTTCCCGTCCACCCGCTCGGGCGGCAAGGTGGAGATCGTGAAGAGGCTGAGGGGGGAATTCTCACCGGAGAAGGTGTGCCTCGTCGGCGACGGCGTCAGCGACCTGGAGGCCAAGGCCGAGGTCGACCTTTTCGTGGGGTTCGGCGGGTTCGCGACCCGCGAGAGGGTGAAGCGCGAGGCCGGGGCCTGGGCGACGTCGCTCTCGTCGCTCCCCGGGCTCCTGGCCGGGCTCTAGGCTACGCCGCCGCCCTTTCGGCCCCGGCGCCCGCCGGCTGCGGCCCCGACACGACGACGCTGACGCGCAGGCGCGACAGGCGCTCCAGCCGCCGGCGCTCGACCAGGAGCGGCCACCAGTCGTAGAGGTAGATCTCCAGCGGGCGCCACATGGCGACCCAGCCGCAGATGGTGAGGCCCTCGCGCAGGATGTTGCCCGCCGCGGAGGGGCCGGCGATGGGCACCAGGCTGCCGAGGGTGAGGCAGCTCGCGAGGAACACGAGGCCCACGAGGAGGCTGAGGCGCGCCCGGCGCATGAGCTCTCCAAAGTCCAGGCGCTTGATCTCGGCGCGCGTCCGGAAATACCGGCGCACCGCGTCCTCGACGCCGGCGCGCCTCTCGTCGTTCGGCGCCACCGCCACCTGGATGACGAGGTCGATCCCGCCGTCGCCCGGCAGCTCGCGCGCCCAGTTGAGGATGTACTCCTCTGCGTCGGCATCCAGGTCCCTCTCGATGAACGGGGAGGGGTCCATCGAGTTGAAGAGCTGCGCCAGGTCCCGGAGGCGCAGGAGGATGGTGGTGTTGGTCTCCGGCATGGCCAAAACCTAGCCCAGCCTGGGGGCCGGGTCAAAGGGGGGCGCCCTTTGGGGGTACATCCTTAGGGGCTACCCATCAATGACTAAGGACGGATCCCAGGGCGTCACCCCCTCGTAACACGGCGTTTGCGCCGCCCCGCTCCTACGGGAAAAGGCCGCGCTTCTGCTTCGCCTCGGCCACCCGGCCGATGCCGAGCGTCAGGGCCGCCAGGCGCCGGCTGAACTTGAACTTGCGCCTCTGGTACTCGACGGAGTCCCTGGCCTTCTCGAGGGTCGTCCGGAGCCTCGAAAGGACCTCGTCGCGGTCCCAGTAGAGGCTCTGCAGGTTCTGGAGCCACTCGAAGTAGGAGACGATGACGCCGCCCGCGTTGCACAGGATGTCCGGGATGAGCTCGATGTCCCCGCGCCGCTCGATGATCCGGTCCGCCTCGTTGGTCGTCGGGCCGTTCGCGGCCTCGGCGAGCACCCGGCACCTCAGCTTCGGGGCGTTGGCCTCGGTGATGACCCGCTCCAGCGCCGCCGGGACGAGGACCGTGCACTCCAGCTCGAGGAGCTCCTCGTTCGTCATGGCGCCGCCGCCGTCAAAGTCCTTCAGGACCCCGGCGTACTGGACGTAGGCCAGGGCCTTCCTTACGTCGATCCCCCCGGCGTTGTGGACGGCGCCCGTGTAGTCCGAGACGGCGATGATCCGCGCGCCCATCTGGGAGAGGGCGAGCGCGGCCTCGCTCCCCACGTTGCCGAAGCCCTGGATGGCGACCGTGGCGCCGGAAACGGGGACCCTCAGGTCCTCGAGGTATCTGCCGACGAGGAACGCGACGCCGGCGCCGGTCGCCTCGCGGCGGCCCTGCGAGCCGCCGAGCGCGACAGGCTTGCCGGTCACGACCGCGGGGGCGATGTGGCCCACGTGGTTCGAGTAGGTGTCCATCATCCACGCCATGATCTGCTCGTTCGTCCCGACATCGGGCGCGGCGATGTCGATCTGCGGGCCGAGGAAGGGGATGAGCTCCTGCATGTAGCGGCGGGACAGGTGCTCCAGCTCCGTCGGCGAGAGCTCGCGGGGGTTCACGATGACGCCCCCCTTTGCGCCGCCGTAGGGCAGCCCCGCCAGGGAGCACTTCCAGCTCATCCACATGGACAGGGCCGCGACCTCGCCCAGGGTCACGCCCTCGTGGAAGCGGACGCCCCCCTTGGAGGGGCCCGTCGAGAGGTTGTGCTGGACCCGGTAGCCCTCGAAGACTGTGACGGCCCCGTTGTCGCGCCGGACGGGCAGCGAGACGGCGATGCACCGGCGCGGGTACTTCGTCCGGTCCCTGATGTCGTCAGGCAGGTTGATCGCGTCGGCCGCCTGGTCAAACTGCCGGCAGGCCATGCGGAAAACATCCGAGTCATACAGGCTGGAGACGACCGCCTTTGACATGCGGCCAAAATGCCCGATCTCTTAGGAAATCGCCATGCTTTTCCAGCTTCGCTCAGACTACAGCCCCACCGGCGACCAGCCGCAGGCGATCGAACGGATCGTGGACTCCATCGAGAAGGGCAACCGCTACCAGACGCTCCTCGGCGTCACCGGCTCCGGCAAGACCTTCACGATGGCGAACGTGATCGCCCGGTGCGGGAGGCCGGTCCTCGTCGTCTGCCACAACAAGACGCTCGCCGCGCAGCTCTTCTCGGAGTTCAAGGCCTTCTTCCCGGAGAACGCGGTCGAGTACTTCGTCAGCTACTACGACTTCTACCAGCCCGAGGCCTACATCCCGTCCAGCGACACGTACATCGAGAAGGACTCGTCCATCAACGAGGAGATCGAGCGCCTTCGGATGTCGGCGACGAGCTCGCTGGTCAGCAGGCGCGACGTGATTGTCGTGGCCAGCGTGTCCTGCATCTACGGCCTCGGCTCCCCGCAGGACTTCACGGAGCTCATGATCCCGCTGCGCAAGGGCGCCGAGCTGGGGCGCAACGCGCTCCTCGAGCGCCTCGTCGACAACATCTACGCCCGCAACGACTATGAGCTGAAGCCGGGCCGGTTCCGCGTGAGGGGGGACGTCGTGGACATCATGCCCTCCTACATGGAGAACGGCCTGCGGGTGGAGTTCTTCGGCGACACGGTCGAGGGCCTGTCGATGTTCGACCCCCTGAGCGGCGAGGTCCTGCGCCACCTGGAGAAGTTCGACCTCTACCCCGCGAACCAGTACGTGAGGACGCGCGGCTCGCTCCTGCCGGCCCTCGAGAAGATCAAGGCGGAGCTCGTGGACCGCGTCGCCTACTTCGAGGGGAAGGGCAAGCTCCTCGAGGCCCAGCGCATCAAGATGCGCACCAACTACGACGTCGAGATGCTCCAGGAGATGGGCTTCTGCAACGGCATCGAGAACTATTCCCTCCACTTCGGCTCGCGCAGGCCCGGCGACCGGCCCTACTGCCTCCTCGACTTCTTCCCGAAGGACTTCCTCCTCCTTGTCGACGAGAGCCACGCCACGGTCCCGCAGATCGGCGCCATGTTCAACGGCGACCGCTCCCGCAAGCAGACGCTGGTCGACTTCGGTTTCAGGCTGCCCTCGGCGCTCGACAACCGCCCGCAGAGCTTCGACGAGTTCAGCCGCATAACCGGGCAGACGCTCTACGTCTCGGCGACGCCCGCCGCGTACGAGCTGTCGCACTCCTCCGTTGTCGCCGAGCAGGTGATCCGGCCGACGGGGCTCCTCGACCCCGAGATCTCCATCCGGCCCATCAAGGGGCAGGTCGAGGACCTGATCGGCGAGGTGAAGGCGGCCGCCGCGCGCGGCGAGCGCGTCCTCGTCACCACGCTCACCAAGCGCCTGTCCGAGGACCTGACCAGCTACCTGCGCGAGTCGAAGGTGCGCGTCGAGTACCTCCACTCGGACATCGACACCATCGAGCGCATAGAAATCCTGCGCAACCTGCGGCTCGGGGAGTTCGACGCCCTGGTCGGCATCAACCTTCTGCGCGAGGGCCTGGACCTGCCGGAGGTGGCGCTCGTCGCCATCCTGGACGCCGACAAGGAGGGGTTCCTGCGGAGCGAGACGAGCCTCATCCAGACGGCCGGCAGGGCCGCGCGCCACGAGAAGGGCAGGGTGATCTTCTACGCCGACACGATCACGGGCTCCATCGCCCGGACGATGGAGGTGACGAACGCCCGGCGCGCCCGGCAGATCGCGTACAACAAGGAGCACGGCATCGAGCCGAAGGGCGTGACGCGCGGTGCCCAGGCGAGCCTCCACACGCCTGCGGCCGAGGACCCCGTCGACATGACGGCGGCGGACGGCGACGAGGACGTCGCCGCCGTCCTCGCGGAACTGGAGGGCGAGATGCGCGAGGCCGCCGACAAGCTGGAGTTCGAGAAGGCCGCGCTCATCCGCGACCAGATCGACGCCCTGAAGACCGGGAAGGTTAAGCGGTTGGCCCGGGCGGGGGGCCGCGCGGCCAGGGGGCGCTCCTCGGCTTTCCGACGAACCTGATCGGCTGGGCCGGACCTCATGACGGCATCACGCGCGGCGGAGATGAATTCGGGGGCCGCATCGGCCTGCAGGCGGAGGGCCCCAAGGCAAGCGTATGGCGTCTGGGGCGGGGGCGAGGGGCGCGGCATATTTTAACGGAACCGTCCGGGCCCGGGCGCTACTATCGCCCATTCCGGCAATGATCCCCCAGCACGCCCGCAAGCCAGCTGCCCGACGTCGGGCGGCCCGGGCCTCGGCATTGCGCGAATGAGCGACCTGGCGCCCATCCTGGACCAGCTGGCGGCCCCGGCGGCCGCCGCCCAGGGACCCCTGCACGCCAACGAGCGCTACCGGGCGATGTTCGACGCCCTCCCCGCTGCCGTCTACACCACCGACTCCGAAGGCAGGCTCACGTATTTCAACCCGGCCTGCGTGGCATTGAGCGGGCGCACCCCCGAGCTCGGCACCGACCACTGGTGCGTCACGTGGAGGCTCTATCATCCCGACGGCAGGCGGATGCCCCATGACGAGTGCCCCATGGCGGTCGCCCTCCGGGAGGGCCGGACGATCCGGGGGGCGGAGGCCATCGCGGAGCGGCCGGACGGCAGCCGCATCTGGTTCACGCCGTACCCCTCGCCGCTGGTGGACAAGGCAGGCAAGGTTGTCGGGGGCATCAACATGCTGGTCGACATCACGGAGCGCAAGGAGCGCGAGGCGACGCTGCGCAGGAGCGAGCGAGAACTCTCCGACTTCTTCGATAGCGCCACCGTGGGGCTTCACTGGGTCGGCCCGGACGGCATCATCCTGCGCGTCAACCAGGCGGAGCTCGACATGCTGGGCTACCGGCGCGAGGAGTACGTGGGCCGGCACATCTCCGAGTTCTACACGGACCAGGGGGTCATCGAGGACATCCTTGGCCGCCTGCACAGGCACGAGGTGCTGCGCGGCTTCGAGGCCCGGATGAAGTGCCGTGACGGGAGCACGAGGACCGTGCTCATCGACTCCAGCGTCCTCTGGGAGGACGGCCGGTTCGTCCACACCCGCTGCTTCACGCGCGACGTCACCGAGGCCCGGCGCGCGGAGCTCGCCGGGCGCGCGAGCGAGGAGCGCCGCCGGACGCTCTTCGAGGCGATGAACGAGGGCTACTGCGTCATCGAGGTGAGGTTCGGGAGCGACGGCCAGGCGGCCGACTACCGGTTCCTCGAGACCAACCGCGCCTTCGAGAAGCAGACCGGGATCAGGAACGCCAGGGGGCGCTGGATGCGGGAGATCGCCCCCGCCCACGAGCAGTACTGGTTCGACATCTGCGGGCGCATAGCCCGGACCGGGGAGGCCCAGCGCTTCGAGAGGACGGCCGCCGCGCTGGGGCGCGACTTCGAGGTCTGCGCCTGCCGCGTCGGCGAGCCGCACCTCGGCCAGGTGGCGCTCGTCCTGAACGACGTCACGGCCCGCAGGAGGATGGACGCCCAGCGGGAGGCGGAGCTGGCCGCGTCCCGGCTGCTGCAGGAGGTCAGCACCGAGCTCATCCGCGACGGGCAGATGGACGTCGTCTTCGAGAAGATCATGCAGGCCGCCATCTCGGTCATGCACGCGGACTTTGGGAGCATGCAGCGCCTCCATCCCGAGCGCGGGGCCCGCGGCGAGCTGAACCTGCTGGCCGCCCACGGGTTCCCGCCGGAGGCGGTCAGGTTCTGGGAGTGGGTCCGCGCGGACTCGAACTGCACCTGCGGCGCCGTGCTCCGAATGGGGCACCGCGTCGTCGTCCCCGACGTGGCCAAGTGCGACTTCATGGCCGGCACGGCGGACCAGGCCGCCCTGCTCGGGGCGGGGATGCTGGCCGCGCAGTCGACGCCCCTCATCTCACGGAGCGGGAAGCTGCTCGGCATGATCTCGACGCACTGGGGGCGGCCGCACCTGCCGTCCGAGGGCGACCTGCGCCTCCTTGACGTCCTCGCCCGCCAGACCGCCGACCTCATCGAGCGGGTCCAGGTCGCGGACCAGCTGCGGCAGGCCAAGCAGGATGCGGACGACGCCGGCCGCGCGAAGGACAAGTTCATGGCCGTCCTCAGCCACGAGCTGCGCACGCCCCTGACGCCCGTGCTCCTCACCGTCTCCGAGCTCGAGAAGGAGGAGGGCCTCCCGGCCTCCCTCCAGGAGGACCTGGGCATGATCCGGCGCAACGTTGAGCTGCAGAGCAAGCTGATCGACGACCTCCTCGACATGTCGAGGATCATGAACGGCAAGCTGAGCCTCGACGCGGACCGGGTGTCCCTCAACGAGGCCGTCAGCCGGACGGCGGAGATCTGCCGGTCGGCCATGCGGGAGCGCGGCGTCCACCTCTCGCTCGACCTGGCCGACGAGATCCAGGAGGTGAGCGGCGACGGCGCGCGCGTGCAGCAGGTCCTCTGGAACCTCCTCAGCAACGCGGCCAAGTTCACGCCGCAGGGCGGCCACATCTACGTGCGCACCGAGGACGGCGACGGCGTCGTGCGGGTCGCCGTCCGGGACACGGGGCGCGGCATCGAGCCGGCGAAGCTTGCGCGGGTGTTCGAGGCCTTCGAGCAGGGCGAGGCGGGCATCACCCGCGAGTTCGGGGGGCTGGGCCTGGGCCTCGCGATCTGCCGGGCCATCGTCGAGCAGCACCGCGGCTCCATCAGGGCCTCGAGCGCGGGCCCGGGCCTCGGGTCCACCTTCACGGTCGAGCTGCCCGCCTCCGGCCCGCGCCCGGGGCCGGGCTCGCCGGCGGCGAACGGCCGGGGGGCCGATGCCGTCCGCCCGCTGTCGGTGCTGGTCGTCGAGGACCACGGCGACACCGCCCGCGTGCTGGCCCGCATGCTGGGCACGAGGGGCCACTCGGTGAGGACGGCCGGCAGCGGCGCCGAGGCCCTCGCGCTCGCGGGGGAACATGCCTTTGACGTGATGGTGAGCGACCTCGGGCTGCCCGACATGCTGGGCTTCGACCTCATGAGGCAGGTCCGGGAGCGCCAGCCGCTGAGGGGCATCGCCATGAGCGGCTACGGGATGGAGGAGGACATCCGCAGGAGCCTGGACGCCGGATTCGGCGAGCACCTCGTCAAGCCGATACGGCTTGAGCGGCTGGAGGCCGCGCTGCGCCGCGTCTCGACCGCCGGCGGCTGAGGCCGCCCTTCCTACGCCCACTCGGGCGGGTTCTGGAGCTGCGGGTTGAGGACGCCGATGCAGGGCAGGTTGCGGTAGCGCTCCGCAAAATCCAGGCCGTAGCCGACCACGAACCGGTCGGGTATCCTGAACCCGACGAAGTCGGCCTCGAAGCTCACCTCCCGGCGGCCCTTCTTGTCGAGGAGGACGCAGGTCCGCAGGCTCGCGGGGCCCAGCTTCTGGATGAGCCCGGACACGAGGGTGATCGTCTTGCCGGTGTCGAGGATGTCGTCGATGAGCAGGACGTGCCTCCTCGCGATGTCGATCGTCAGGCTGTGGACGATCTGGGGGGTGCCGGCCGACTTCGTGCGGTTGGCGTAGCTCGAGATCCTGATGCAGTCCAGCCGCACCGGGTTCTCGATCTCGCGCATGAGGTCCGCCGTGAACATGACGGCGCCGTTGATGATGGAGACGATCGTGAATTCTCCCTCGCCGTAGGCCTCGCGGATCTCCCGGCCCAGGCCCTTCACCCGCCTCTTGATCTCGGCCTCGGTGAACAGCACCGTCTCCAGGTCCGGGTGCCTCTTCGCGCTCCTCGATTTAGTCGGCATGCAAGGCGACAGAGCCATGAGGGCCGCGGGGCCGAACGCAATTCGTTAAGCGGGGGCCGCGCGCCCCGTTTTTACTTTGACTTCGGCGGGGCCCCTCCTTGCGTCGGAACCCCAGCCCCGCGGGCATGATCTCCATCCGGATACAGAAGCTTACGAAAAGGTTCGGGGACGTGACGGCCCTCCACGGCCTGGACCTCGACATCCGCCCGGGCGAGCTCTTCTTCCTCCTGGGGCCGAGCGGCTGCGGCAAGACGACGCTCCTGCGCTGCATGGCGGGCTTCTACATCCCGGAGGAGGGCTCGATCCTCTTCGGCGAGGAGGACGTGACGAAGCTGGCGCCGCACAAGCGCAACACGGGCATGATGTTCCAGAGCTACGCCCTCTGGCCCCACATGACGGTCGAGGAGAACGTGGCCTTCGGCCTTGAGGAGAGGAAGATGCCCCGGCCCGAGATCAGGGCGAAGGTGGCCGAGGCCCTGGCCTCGGTCCACATGGGCGAGTACGCCGCCCGCAAGCCGAACCAGCTCTCGGGAGGCCAGCAGCAGCGGGTCGCCCTCGCGCGGGCGCTCGTCATCCGCCCGCGCTGCCTCCTCCTCGACGAGCCCCTCTCCAACCTGGACGCCAAGCTCCGCCTGGAGATGCGCTCCGAGATCCGCCGGGTCTGCAAGGAGTTCAGCCTGACGACGGTCTACGTGACCCATGACCAGAAGGAGGCGCTCTCCGTGTCGGACCGGATGGCGGTCCTGGACGGCGGGCGCATCCTGCAGGTGGGCTCGCCCCAGGAGGTCTACCGGCGGCCGACGGGCCGGACCGTCGCCGAGTTCATCGGCGAGACGAACTTCATCCCGGGCAGGCTCGCCTCGGCCTCGGGCGGCCGGGCCAGGGTCGAGACGGCCATAGGCGCCTTTGACGGGGTCCTCGGCGACCCCGCAAACCCCCCGGCCGCGGGCACCGGGGTGACGCTCTCCGTCCGCCCGGAGTGCTGGGCCATCGGGCCCGCCCGCCAGGGCACGAACTGCGTCCGCGGCCGCATCGGCAAGTCCGTCTACCTGGGCGAGAACGCCCAGTACGACTTCGTGGCCGGGGAAACGACCCTCAAGATCCTCGAGCTCAACCCGCGGCTCGCCGAGAGGCACGGCGCCGAGGAGTTCACGGCGAGCGCCGAGGAGGGCGACGTCGTCGTCCTCCGGGGCTAGGCCCGCGATGCTGAAGCGGGCGATCGTCGTCCTGGCGCTCGCGGCCATCGTCGCGGTGCCCTTCATCCTGCGGCCGCACCGGCCGTCCCCGGGCGAGGCCGACGACACGCTGGTCGT
Organism: Opitutaceae bacterium; assembly: GCA_036489955.1. GTDB lineage: Bacteria > Verrucomicrobiota > Verrucomicrobiia > Opitutales > Opitutaceae > Palsa-1447. The sequence continues at coordinate 340,207 of DASXEV010000014.1, read as the reverse complement.
CATCAGCCCGCACAACGAGGCCATCAGGCACGAGTTCGGGATCGGCTTTGCGCGCTGGTACAGGCAGAGGACCGGCCGGACGGTCTTCATCGACTGGCGCAACGTCGGCGGCACGAGCGACATCGCGCGCTACCTGGAGGGCGAGTACGTCGCCTCGTTCCAGGGGCTCTGGACCCGCCGCCTCGGCCGCAGGTGGAGCATGGACGTCCAGGCGGGGTTCCAGAGCGCCAGGCAGGCCGCCGAGGGCTCCGCGGACGCGAGGGCCGCGAGGGCCGCGTTTCTCGCCTCGGACGCCTCCTGCGGCATCGACGTCTTCTTCGGCGGCGGCCCGTCGGACTTCGAGGGCCAGGCCGCGGCCGGCCGCCTCGTCGACCCCGGCATCAGGCGCCTGCACCCGGGCTGGTTCACCGATGCAGCCTTCCCTGAGAGGTTCGGGGGGGAGACCTACCGCGACCCCAACGACCTCTGGTACGGCACCGTCCTCAGCTCCTACGGCATCATCTACAACACGGACGGCCTGCGGCGCCTGGGCTTCACGCAGCCCCCGCGGCAGTGGGGCGACCTCACGGACCCCCGCTTCGCCGGCGAGGTGGGCCTGTGCGACCCCCTCCAGAGCGGGTCGATTGCCCAGTGCTTCCTCAACGTCATCCAGCAGCAGATCCACCGCCGGGTCGACCCGCTCCGCGGCGCCGGCGGCGCGGCCGAGGCCGCGGCCGTGCGCCGGGGCTGGATGGACGCCATGCGGATGCTCCAGCTCATCGGCGCCAACGCGCGGTACTTCACGGACACCTCGCAGAAGCCGCCGATCGACGTCGCCGACGGCAACTGCGCGGCCGGGATGTGCATCGACTTCTACGGGCGCGAGCAGGAGGAGGCCGTCCTGCGCCGCGACCCGGGCAGCACGAGGCTGGGGTATGTCTCGCCGGCCGGGGGCGCCGCCTACTCCGTCGACCCCATCGCGCTCCTGCGCGGCGCCCCCCACGCCGCGGTGGCCCGCGCGTTCATCGAGTACGTCCTTTCCATGGACGGCCAGAAGCTCTGGAACTACGCGGCCGGGACGCCGGGCGGCCCGGAGACGTTCGCCCTGCGGCGCCTTCCCGTGCGCCGGGACTTCTACTCGCTTGCCGACTGGCCGAGGTACAGCAGCGACCCGGGCATCAACCCCTACGCGCAGGCGAGCGTCCTCGTCCCCAACCCGGCATGGACCGCGGACCTCTGGTACTCGATGCGCTTCATCATCCGCGTCATGACGGAGGACACCCACGTGGAGCTCGCCCGCGCGTGGCGGGCCATCATCGCGGCCCCGGAGCCCCGCAGGAGCCGTGCCCTCGCCGTCCTCCAGGACGACGCCATCGTGGGCTACGACGAGGCCCTGGGGCCCATCAGGAAGGGCGTGCGCTCGAGGAACCTCGTGGACGGGGTCATCCTGGCCCGCGACATCGGCGGGGAATTCCGGAGGCACTACGAGAGGGCGGAGCGGATCGCGCGGGGCGGGGAGTGAGCCGCGGCGGGGTATTGGGATCGGCTTGCGCCCAGGGGCGCGCCGCGGGTAGCTTCCCGGGCGCCCCGTCCCCCCCGGGTTCGCCGATGACTTCCCCGCAGCCAGCGCGTCCTTCCCCCGTGAGATTCCTGCGGCGGCTCATTCCCCTGGCCCTCGGCCTCGCCGCCGTCGGCGCGCCCCGGGCGCCCGCGCAGGCCGTGACGGCAAGCATCGCGCTTCCCTTCGTCCCCGCCGGCCTCGTGGTCAATCCCCTGACGAACAGGATCTACGCCTCCGACGGCGACCATATCGCCGTCATCGACGGCTCGACGAACCAGGTCTCCGCCACGCTCCTCACCGGCGGCGCCGACGTCGTGAACCCGGTGACGGACATGCTCTACGGGAGCCACGGCCCCTTCAGCGGCGTCGCCGCGCCGTATTACGTGACGGCGACCGACGTCGCCACCGGGGCGACGCAGACGCTGGCGCCCGGCTCCGCCGGCCCGATGGCCGTCGACACGGCTGCGAACAGGATCTTCGTCGCCAACGTCGACGCGGAAAGCGTCACCGTGATCGACGGGGCGACGAACGCGGCCAGCACCGTCTACCTGCTCTCGGATCCCGAGGGCATCGCCGTCAACCCGGTGACCGGCACGGCCTATGTCTCGCTGCAGGGCGGCGGCGTGACGGCGATTGACGGGGCGACCGGGGCCACGCGGACGGCCGCGCCGGGCGCGGCCCCCGGGCCCGTCGCCGTCAACCCGGTCACCAACAAGGTCTATGTCTCCGGCGCGGGCGGGGACAGCGTCGCCGTGATCGACGGCGCGACCCTTGCGGCGACGACGGTCGCCGTGGGCGGGTCTCCGGGCGACATAGCCGTCAATCCCCTCACGAACCGGGTCTACGTGTCCGTCGGGGGCCCCGATGGCGTCGCCGTCATCGACGGGGCGACGGACGCCGTCACCCTGGTGCCGACCGGCGCCGAGCCCGTCCAGCCCGCGGTGGACATGGTTTTGAACCGGGTCTACGTCCCCAACTACAACGGCGCCGACGTGACGGTCATCGACGGGGCGACGAACGCCGCCAGCACCGTGCCTGCGGGGCCCAATCCCGGCTCAATCGCCGTCAATCCCGTGACGGGGATGGTCTACGTTGCCAACGCGGGCAGCGCCGCGGTGTCGGTGGTCTTCGGCCCGGCCCCCGCGCGGGGCTCCCCCGCGGCGCGCCTCGTCAACATCTCGACGCGCGCGCCGGTGGGGCAGGGGGGGGACCTCCTCATCCCGGGCTTCGTGGTCGCCGGCCCGGGCCTGGAAACGCTCCTCGTCCGAGCGGCGGGCCCCGCCCTCGCGCGGTTCGGGATCGCGGGCGCGCTCGCGCAGCCGTCCCTCGCCGTCTTTGACAGCTCGGGATCGAGGCTCGCCTCCAACACGGGCTGGGGCTCCGGGCCCAACCCCTCCCAGGTGGCGGGCGCTTCCGCGCAGGCGGGCGCGTTTCCCTTTGCCGCGGGCAGCGCCGACAGTGCGCTCCTCGTCACCTTGCCAGCGGGCTCCTACACGGCCGAGGTCTCGGGCGCGGGCGGCTCGGAGGGGACGGCGCTCGCCGAGGTCTATGAGGTGGCCTCCACGGGGACGCGCCTCGCCAACATCTCCAGCAGGGCGCAGGTCGGGGCGGCGGGGACCGTCGTCACCGGGTTCGTGGTCGCCGGCTCGGGGGGCGAGGAGATCCTGCTTCGCGCGGACGGGCCCGCCCTCGCCGGGTTCGGCGTCTCCGGCGTCCTTTCCCAGCCGGTCCTCAGCCTGGCGGACAACGCCGGGAGCCCGGTCGCGTCCAACGCCGGGTGGGCAGGCTTCTGGGACCCGGGCCTCATCGCCGCCGTCTCGCGGGAGGTGGGGGCGTTCGCGCTTCCAACGGGCGCCTCCGGGATCACGTCGGCCGACAGCGCGCAGGTCGTCACCCTGGCGCCGGGCGCCTACACGATGACGGTCTCGGGCGCCGGCGGGTCGTCGGGCGTCGCCCTCTCGGAGCTCTACGAGGTGCCGTAGCGCCCGGGCGCCTAGAGGGCCTGCACGGCCCCCGCGAACGCGGCCTTGTCCGTGGCCGCGAAGAACGAGGTCCCTGCGACGAAGGTGTCGGCGCCGCTCCTCCTGCACCTCGGCGCGTTCTCCAGGTCGATGCCGCCGTCGACCTCGATGCGCAGGTCGAGGCCGCGCTCGCGGCGCCACCGGTCGACGAGGGCCATCTTGGGGAGCGTGTCCTCGCGGAACGACTGGCCGCCGAAGCCGGGCTGCACCGTCATGACGAGGACGAGGTCCACGAGGCCCAGCAGGTGCTCGACCGACTCGGCCGGCGTCCCGGGGTTGATGGCGATGCCGGCCTTGCACCCCCGGGCCCGGATGTCCCGCAGGGCCGCGGCGTGGTCGTAGTCGGGCTCGACGTGGACCGTGATGCGGCTGGCGCCCGCCTTGGCGAAGGGCTCCACGTACCTCTGGGGCTCGGACAGCATGAGGTGCGTGTCGAAGAAGAGCGCCGAGCCGTCGCGCCTCAGCGCGGCGAGGGTCTCGGGGCCGAAGGACAGGTTGGGCACGAAGTGCCCGTCCATCATGTCCAGGTGCAGCCACCCGATTCCCAGGCGCGCGACCAGGGCCGCGGCCTCGCCGAGGCGGGCGTGGTCGGAGGCGAGGAGGGAGGGGGCGAGGACGGGGCTGTTCATGGGCGCTTCACCAGACGTCGAGCACGGCGTGGGTCACCCGGTCGGCCAGCTGGTCGGCGAGGAGGGGGAACGTGTTGTACTCGGCCTGGAGCTGGTCGTTGCTGGTGCCGAAGGGCACGTTGCCGAGGCCGTTGTCCGTGAACATCTCCCTCTGGACCTCGATCAGGCGGTTCTCGAAGAGCATGCGGCCCGTCCGGTTGTCCCGCAGGCTGCAGCTCGCCGTCAGGTGGAGCGTGAACTTGCGGGCGAGGCCGTCGTCGTCCTCGCGGTTGGCGGAGTTCTCGCGGCGGAAGCCGACGAGCGTCACCTCGAGCGTCGCGTCCGCCTCGCCGTTGTCCATCACCTCGACCCTGCCGTCCCGGATGAAGGCCTCGCGCAGCATCGTGCTCGTCCATTCCCGGGTCTGGGCGAGCGGCGTCTTGTTCTTGGCGGGCTCGATGTAGAGCGTGGCGAAGGAGGGCGCGGGCCCGGCGCCCATCTGGTAGTGCCCGCAGCCGCTCAGGAGCACCGCCGCGGCCAGCATTCCCCAGGCTTTGCTCATCGGGGGACTCCCGGGGCGGCCTAGAAGAACCAGAACCGCTTCTTGTGCGCGGCCGGGCCGACCCTGAGCTTGTTCACCCTGGATTCCAGGGCCGCCAGGCGTTTCTTCGCCTGGCCCGCGGCCGCCGAGTCGGGATAGGCCGTGATGGCCTCATTGTAGAACACCCGGGCCGCCACGAAGTTGAGGCGCTTGTAGAAGTAGTAGTCGCCGATGTAGATCTTGCTCTGGGCGAGGATCGTCTTCATCCGGTCGACGCCGGACGCGGCCTCGCGGATGCCCGTGTCGCCGGGGTAGAGGATCATGTAGTCCTCGTAGTAGGTCATGGCCTCCTTCGTCGAGGCCTGGTCGTACTTCGGGCCCTCGCTCATCGAGGCGTGCAGGTCGCCGAGGCGCAGGTAGGCGACGGGCGCCAGGACGCTGTTCGGGTAGGTGTTGACCAGCCGGTCGAGGGCGTCGATCCCCTCCTCGCTCTCCTTCTCCCGCTGGAAGCCGCGGGCCTCCTCCATGAGCGCCAGGGGCGCGTAGTCGCTGTACGGTGCGTCGATGATGATGACCTGGAGGTATTCCGTGGCCTTCAGCCGGTCGGACGGCATGGGGAGCCATCCCCAGGCCCAGTTGTGCGCCCCGTCCTCGAGCATCGCCGCGATGCGGTAGAGCTCGCCGATGGCGTCGCTGAAGCGCCTGGAATTGGGGTAGCTCCGGAGCATCCTCTGGTAGTCCTTGAAGGAGTCGTAGTACTGCTTGCGGCGCTCGAGGAGCTGGGCGGCCCGGAACTCGGCCTCGGGCGCATAGACGGAGCCGCTGTATTTCCTGGCCACCGCCTCGTAGGACTTGATCGCCATGTGGAGGCTGCCGTGCTCCTCCTCCTGGCGGGCCTTGTTCATGAGCTTCAGCGCCGCCCGGCCCTGGGGGCCGGCGAGCCCGGAAAGCGTGCCCCCCTGGAGCTCCCAGCCGGTGGACGGCGACCATGCCAGCTCGGCGCGGGCGGCGGGAACCCCGGCCAGCGCCAGTGCCCCCGCGAATGCGAATGGACGCATCCAGCGTCGGGAGAAAGGGATCGGCATTTGGGCGGGAGTCACCAGCGAATCAGGGCGCTCCCGTAGGTCAAGCCTGCCCCAAACGCGACAAGGAGGGTCAGGTCCCCCTCGGCGATCCGGCCCGCCTTGCGGGCCTCGTCGAGGGCGATCGGGATCGATGCGGCGGACGTGTTGCCGTAGCGGTCCACGTTCACGAAGAACCGCTCGACGGGAAGCTCCAGGTACTGGGCTATCGCGTCGATGATCCGCAGGTTGGCCTGGTGGGGAATCACGAGCCCGATCTGATTCGCGGCGATGCCGTGTTGTTCCAAGATATCGCGGGCGGCCTCCTCCATGACCCGGACGGCCAGCTTGAAGACCTCCTTGCCCTTCATCTTGATGTAGTGGTCCCCCCTGGCCACGGTCTCGGCGGAGGTGGGGTTGAGGCTGCCCCCGGCCGGGATGTTGAGGAGCTCCGTGTCCTCGCCCAGCGCCCCGAGCCTCGTGCCGACGAGCCCCTTGCCGGGCACCGTCCCCAGCCCGATGACGGCGGCGCCCGCACCGTCCCCGAAGAGCAGGCACGTTCCCCGGTCCTGCCAGTCGACGACGGACGAGAGCTTCTCGGCGCCGATGACGAGCGCCTTCCTGTACCGCCCCGAGGCCACCAGCGCGCACGCGGTGTCGAGGGCGTAGATGAAGCCCGAGCACGCGGCGTTCAGGTCGAAGCACGCGGCCGTCGTCGGGACGCCCAGCTTGTGCTGCACCAGGCACGCCGCCGAGGGCATCGGCATGTCCGGCGTCAGGGTCGCCACGAGGAGAAGGTCGATGTCGGCCGGCTTGAGGCCGGCGTCGTCCAGGGCGCGCTGCGCGGCCCTGACCGCCATGTCGGACGTGGCCTCGCCCGGGGCGGCTATCCGCCGCTCGCGGATCCCGCTGCGCGCCCGGATCCACTCGTCGGAGGTGTCGACCATCTTCGCCAGGTCGTCGTTCGAGAGGATGCGCTCGGGCGCATAGGAGCCGGTGCCGAGGATGATGGTTCCGGGGACGGGCATGGGCGTCAGACCTGGGCCGCGGGGCTCGCAAGCATCTCGTTGGCCTTGGCGATGTCGGCCTCCATGCGCTGGTTCATGTCGGCCTTGATGATCTCCCCGGCGGCGCGGATGGCGCTCTTAATCGCATTCCGGTTCGACGAGCCGTGGGCCTTCAGGATGTTGCCGCGCAGGCCGAGGAGAGGCGCGCCGCCGTAGCGCTCGGGGTTGATCCTGTCCTTCAGGGCCGCGTAGGCGCCCTTCGAGAGGAGGGCGCCGGTGCGGCGCATGGGGTTGGCCCCCAGCTCCTCGCGGAGCATGCTGCGGATGAACTTCTCCAGCGACTCCCAGCTCTTCAGCATGATGTTGCCGACGAACCCGTCGCAGACGACGACGTCCACGTGCTCGGCGAAGACCTGGAAGCCCTCGATGGGCCCGGAGTAGTTGAGGATGCCGTCGATCCGCTTCAGGAGCTCGTTCGTCTCGGTGATGAGGGCGTTGCCCTTGCCGTCCTCGGTCCCGATCGACATGAGGCCGACCCTCGGCGCCGTTATGCCCAGCATGACCCGGCAGTAGTGGCTCCCCAGGATGGAATTGTGGACCAGGTGCTCGGGCTTGGACTCGGGGTTGGCGCCGGCGTCGATGAGGATGAAGTGGCCGCCCTCCCTGGGGACGACCGCGGCCAGCGCCGGGCGGGCGACCCCCTCCATTGTGCGCAGCCGCAGCGTCCCGCAGGCCATGAGCGCCCCGGTGTTCCCGCAGCTGACGACGACGTTGGCCTCCCCGGCCTTCACCAGCTCGATCGCCTTGGCCATCGAGGACTCCTTCTTCTTCTTCAGGGCCACGAGGGGCTTGTCGTCCATCGTGATCACCTCGCTCGCGTGCAGGAGCGCGAGCCTCTCGCTCCGGTGCAGACCGTAGTGGTGGATGAGCGGCTTCAGCACCGCCTCGTCGCCGACGAGCGTGATGGGGTTCAGGTGGGCGCTCTGCGCGAGCGCCAGCTTGACCGCCGCGACGACCTCGCTGGGGCCCAGGTCTCCGCCCATGGCGTCGACCGCGATCCGACCGGGTATTCCGGGGGCCATGGCCTCCGAGTTAGGCCTTCGCTCTACGCGGGTTTAAACCTCGACGTTGAGGACCTGGCGGCCGCGGTAGATGCCGGTCTTCGGATTGACCCGGTGCGGACGGACGAGACTCCCATCGGAAGGGTCCCGCGCGAACTCCGGCGCAATGAAAGCGTTGGCTGCACGTCGGTTTGCGCTCCGGCGCTTGGACTGCTTGCGTTTTGGATTGGCCATTTGGAAACGGGTTAAAGGTTGACCGTTTAAAGGCCGCTTTGGGGTCCCGTCAAGCGCACTATTGCTTGTGCCGCGCCCGCTCTCGCGTAGCAAGGAGGGCCCGATGTCGCCTTCCCTCCTCCAAATCGTGCTTTTGGCCCTGATCCAGGGCGCCGCGGAGCTGCTCCCGGTCTCCAGTTCGGCCCACGTCATCGTGGCGGAAAAGCTAATGCACCTCGACCCCTCGAGCCCGGAAATGGTCTTCCTGATGATCATGCTCCACGCCGGGACGATGGTGGCGGTCATCGCCTACTTCTGGAAGTCGTGGAGGTCCGCCTACTTCCCGGACGGCGTGTCGGCCTTCGCGTCGCTGTACCGGATCGCGGTCGCGACGGCCTCGACGGCCGTCCTTGTCGGCATCCTCATGGTGGCCATCCAGAGGGTCGTCTTCCACGGCCGCCGGGGCGCCTCCGTCGAGGACCTGACGGGCCACCTGGGGATCGTCTGCGTCTCCCTCTTCCTCGTCGGCATCCTCATCATCGTGGCCGGCCTGCGCTCCAGGGCGTCCCAGGCGGCGCCGGCGCCCGGCGCCGTGTCGACCCCGCTGGCGGCGGCCATCGGGGCCGTCCAGGGGATCTGCCTGCCGTTCCGCGGCCTCTCGCGCTCGGGGGGCACCATCTCGGCCTCGATGCTCCTCGGGGTGCCGCGGCGCGCAGCCGAGGAGTTCAGCTTCGCCCTCGCGGTCGTCATCACCCCCCCGATCATCGCCCGGGAGTACTGGCGCCTGTACAAGTCCCGCTCCCTGGGGCACGGCGACGTGCACCTGGCCGCCCTGGCGGGCCCCGGCCTCCTCGGCATGGCCTTCAGCTTCCTGGCCGGCCTCGCGGCCCTGCGCTGGCTCTCGGCATGGCTGGAGCACGGGCGCTGGCACTACTTCGGGATCTACTGCCTCGTCGCCTCGGCCGGCGTCGGGGCGCTGGCCCTCTCGGGCTTCTAGTCCCGATGGAGCTTGAGGACTACACCGGCCGGCTGGGGAAGGGCGCGGACCTTGGGCCGGGGGAGGCCCGCGGGGCGGCGCTCCTCCTTGCGGCCGAGGGGCCGCCCGACGAGGCCAAGGCCGCGTTCCTGTCGGCCCTGGCGTCGAAGGGCGAGTCCGCGCAGGAGATCGCCGACTTTGCGCAGGCCTTCCGGGGCCTCGCCCGCGACCCGGGCCTGGCGGCCTGGGCGCCGCGCGCCGTCGACATCGTCGGGACGGGGGGAGACCAGGCCGGCGGCTTCAACGTGTCCACGATGGCGACCCTCGTCGTCGCGTCGGCCGGCGTCCCCGTCATGAAGCACGGCAACCGCGGCGTCACCTCGAAGTGCGGGAGCGCCGACCTCTTCGCGGCGCTCGGCGTCGAGCTGGAGGCGCCGCCGGAGGCCCTCGGCAGGGCGATGGCTGAGCTCGGCTACGTGTTCCTGTTCGCCCCGGCCTGGCATCCCGCGTTCCGCAGGATCGGGCCCGTCCGCAAGCTCCTCGCCGCGCGCGGCGAGCGCACGATCTTCAACATCCTGGGGCCCCTCCTCAACCCGGGCCGGCCGGCGCACATTCTCCTCGGCGCCGCCACGCCCGCCCTTGCCGAGAGGCTCGCCGGCGCCCTCGAGGCCCTGGGGACCGGGGCCGGCCTGGCCGTCCACGGGGTCATCGCCCCCGGCCGGGGCATCGACGAGCTCACCTCGGCGACCCTCAACCTCGTGCGCGGCGTCGGCCGGCACCGCGCGGTCCTCGCCGAGTGGACGCCCGAGTCGCTCGGGCTCGCGCGCTCGGACTTCTCCGAGATCGCCGGCGGCGACGTGGCGGGGAACCTTGCCCTCGCAAGGGCGCTGGCGGGCGGCGGGGGCCCAAGGGGGCTCGCGGACACGATCGCCCTCAACGCTGCGGCCGCCCTCTGGGTCGCCGGCGCCCGGCCGGACGTGCGCGGCGCCATCGGCGAGGCGCGCGACCTCCTCCTCGGGGGCGCCGTCCGGGCGAAGATGGAGGCGACGCAGGACTTCTACAGGGGGGGGACGGCTTTATGAAGCGCACATTCTTCGGCACGGACGGCATCCGGGGGCCCTACGGCGGCCCGGTCGTCAACGAGTCGTTCTTCTCGCGCCTGGGGGCCGCGGCGGCCCTGTGGCTCGCGAAGAGGCACAGGACGGGCGCCAAGGTCTACATCGGGCGCGACACGCGCGCCAGCGGGGCCTCCCTCGCCGACGCGCTGGGGACCGGGGTCATGGCGGCCGGCGCCCAGCCGCTGTATGTCGGCGTCGTGCCGACGCCCGCCATCTCGCGCGCCGTGAGCCACGGGTCGGCGGGCCTGGGGGCGGTCATCACCGCCTCCCACAACCCGGCGTCGGACAATGGCGTCAAGTTCTTCGGGCCCGACGGCTCGAAGCTGACGGACGCCGAGGAGGCCGCCCTCGAGAAGCTCATCATCGGGACGGTGGTGCCCCCGATCGCGATCGAGCTGGCAGCCGAGTCGGTCCTCGAGTCCTACGTCGAGGCGGCGACGCGCATCCTTTCGCCCGGCGCCCTGCGCGGGTGGAGGGTCGCCCTCGACACGGCGAACGGAGCCACCTGCGCGACGAGCCCGGCCGTCTTCGCGGCCCTCGGGGCGCAGGTGCTCGGCCTCGGCGACAAGCCGGACGGCCTCAACATCAACAGGGCCGTCGGCAGCGAGCACCCCGAGGGCCTGGCGCGCCTCGTCATGGAGGGGGGCGCCAGCTTCGGCGTGGCCCACGACGGCGACGGCGACCGGTGCATCCTCTGCGACGAGAAGGGCGGGGTCCTCGACGGGGACGAGGTGCTGGCCATCCTGGCCACCCATGCGCTCAGGAAGGGCACGCTCGCAAGCAGGACGCTCGTCGTCACCGTGCAGAGCAACCTCGGCCTCGACCGGGCGGTGCGCCAGGCGGGCGGGAAGGTCGTGCGGACGGACGTCGGCGACCGCTACGTCGCCGAGCGCATGCGCGTCGAGGGGGCCACGCTGGGCGGCGAGTCCTCGGGCCACATCCTGTCCTTTGACCTCAGCCCCACGGGCGACGGCCTCAGCGCCGCGCTCAAGGTGGCGGGCGTCATGGCCGAGACAGGCCGGCCGCTCTCCGAGCTGCGGAAGGTGATGCAGAAGTTCCCGCAGAGGACGGCGGCCCTGGAGGTCCACCACAAGAAGCCGATCGAGTCGCTTTCCGGGCTCCAGTCCGCGATCCGGGGCCTCGAGGCCTCCCTCGGGTCCGAGGGCCGCGTCCTCGTGCGCTACTCGGGAACGGAGCCGAAGCTCCGGTTCCTTGTCGAGGGACCCACGGCCGCGGCCGTCGCAGACGGCATCGGCCGGCTGGTCTACGCGGCGCGCGCCGAGCTGGACGCCCATTAGGCGGAAGAATTGACGCGAACTCGGTCCCGCCCCCTTTTCGGGGACCAGTCGGCATACATTAAGGTGCCATTTTAATATTAACTTGCCATTTGTATATTAAAGTGGCACCTTAATGTATAAATGAAGAAACCCGATGTGGATGCCGAAGTGGGCGATTGCTTAATCGAGGTGAAGATTGGGACGGCCAGCCTGCGAAACATTAGGGCGGGCTTGCTCCAGCTCGCCTACGCCCTGGAGAGGCAACCCAAAAAGCGTGGATACCTGCTGTTATCAGACGCCGGTATCACGGAGTCGAGAATCCAGATGGAATGGGAGCTCGCACGTGCTGTACTCAACAGCGACGTTGCTCGCCGGGTCACGATCGGCGTCGAAAAAGAAGGCCGGTTACGGGGCGTTCTCCAGTCCATCGACCTGGATACCAAACGGGTCCTGCTGGAGGTGCTCGAGAAGCAACGGGAGAAGTCCGGCCCGCGGATGGGCCGCTCAGATGCGTCGTTCGTCGTCCTGAAGGTCCTCCTGCATCATTGGCTCACGGATGGCGGTGCCGTGACTTCCGAATGGCTCTCGCGCAAATGCGGCTACACATATCCCACAGTTGCGAATGCGCTTAAGGGCTTGGGAAGCGCAACCGAGCGAGACTCAAGCCGAAGGGTTCGCCTCCGCGGGTTCCCGCACGAGGAATATCTGCGCCTGGTTGCCATGTCCGACCATGCGCGCGCAACGGCCCGCTATGCTGATGCGTCCGGGCAAGCACGTTCTCCCGAAAGGCACCTGAGAAGATTGGAGGCCATGGGACTGAAGGCAGTGGGCGTTGGAGGGGTTATTGGAGCGCGGCACTATTTCGAGGATTTGGACATAGTCGGAGCGCCCCGCCTGGATATCTCCTTTCACGCTCGCGGCCCGGCCGCAGACGTGGATTTCATCTACAAGCTGGATCCCGCGCTGAGGCAGATCACGGATCCGCGCGAGCCAGCGAGCCTGGTCATCCACCAGGTCTACCATGCCGATCCATTTTTCTCGCCACGCAGCGGCGGATTGAATTGGGCTGATCCCGTCGAATGTCTTCTGGACCTGCATGAGGCCCACCTAGAGATTCAGGCGAAGCAGTTTCTCGACGTGCTGAAAAGACGACGGCCATTGAAACCATGAGCGCCTCGCCGACGGAGGTTTCTCTCAGGATGGTGCTGCAGGAAGTATCTCGGGCGATTCCGCGAGAGGTTCTCCCGAACATTATTATCATTGGCAGTCTTGCTGCCGGATACGGGTTGTTCCCAGCTGGCGAAGGGGGGGGGACATTCGAACCAAGGATGTGGACTGCGTGCTGTCACCTCGCCTATCGGCGGTAAAAATGGGGCGGGAAGTCGCGGAGCGGCTTATCAAAGCTGGCTGGGAACCGAAATCCGAAGGACACTTCGGCAAACCAGGAAACAGCGAGACTCCCGAAGACAAACTCCCGGCGGTTCGATTGTATCCGCCAGGCCACGGGGGTTGGTTTTTGGAGCTCCTCACAGAACCCGCGTCTGAGAGCCAGGAAACGCGCAAATGGACACGTCTCCCGCTGAGCTCTGGAGATCACTATGCGCTCCCGAGTTTTCAGTTCACACGGGTCGCAACGTTCGACGCGCAGGAGTCAGAATTTGGCATTCGCTGCGCGCGTCCCGAGATGATGGCCTTGGCAAACCTGCTGGAGCACCGGTCCAACAAGAGCGACTTCATCAAGGACACGGACTACAACGGGCGTCCGCAGCTGCGCCGGAACAAGGATCTGGGCCGGGTTCTGGCCATCGCGGCTCTCACATCTGATGACGTGGAACTATGGCCGTTGATTTGGGAGAAGGCGCTGCGCAAATGTTTTCCCGCCAAGTGGGCGGGCCTTGCCGCAACCGCTGGAGAAGGCCTGAGGAGACTCTTGGAGGCACCGGAAGATATGGACGAGGCCACGTATCATTGCGCAAACGGCCTTTTGGCTCGGCGCGCCAGGAGCCGCCAACAGCTCCAAGTCATCGGGGAGCAACTGCACGTCCTCGCGGTCGGGCGCCTTGAGGCGATAGGCCAAGAAGGAATGATGCGACCCGGGAGTCATGGGCCGGGCTGAGGCCTCCCTCAGATTCCACGGCTGGAACCCGCGCATGCGCCAGAAACGCCTCCTGCAGGAAACGAGCCGCGGTGCGGCAGGGGCCGCCGATATCCCCTGGGGTTTCGCTTGCCGGCGGGGCCGACCGGCGCTTGCGTCCCATGGAGTGCGCCCCGTTTCCGCAATGCGGATCCTTCTGCTGGCCATGCTGCTGGCCCCTTGTGCCCGCCTGCGCGCGGCCGACTTTGGGCCGCGCTTCGGCGACATCGTCGCCCGCGCGGCTCCCGCCCAGCTCTACGCCTTCCTCTACGACATGCCGAAGGGCGGCGACCTGCACAACCACGCCCAGGGGGCCAACCGCCCGGAGTGGATCTACGAGGTCTGCACCGACCCGGCGCGCAACGGCGGGGAGACCTTCTACGTGCGGGCGCGGTTCGACCCCGCCGAGGCCATAGATCCCATTTCCCAGTACGCGACGATCCGCAGCGAGGCCTACTCCATCCTGCCCGACCGCCTCAGGCGCGAATTCGTCCGGATGCAGGACCTCTCGCCGGCCGAGCGGGCGGCGTGGATGGACGCCCTGCGCCTCGACGGGACCGGCGACGGCCGCGCGAAGTTCTTCGGGCAGATCTGGCCGAGGATCGGCGGCCTCTACAGCTGCCTGCCCGTCTCCACGGAGCTCGTCGTGGAGAACATGAGGGCCTTCGGGGCCGAGCACATGGCGTACCTGGAGACGCAGTTCACGGCGACGGGCGCCGTCCGCAACAACGGGACGGCCGTCCCCGACGACGAGGCCGTGGCGTACGTGAGGGCGAGGCTGGCGAGGCCCGACGCCGCGGCGACGGGCGTCACGGTCCGCTTCCAGAGGACCATCCTGCGCTTCGCGCCGGACGCCGAGCAGCGCATGGAGGAGGCCTACCGGTTTGTCGACGGGCACCGGGACCTCTGGGTCGGCCTCAACATCGCGGGCATCGAGGACAACGGCCGCGGCTACCCGCTCCGGTTCCTCCCGACCCTGCGGCGGATGCGCGCCGTCTACCCGGCGCTGCCCCTGTCCTTCCACGCCGGCGAGATGGACGGCCCGGACCGCCACGTGCGGGACACGCTCCTCCTCGGGGCGTCGCGGATCGGCCACGGCGTCAACCTCATCAAGGACCCGGACACCCTGCTCCTCATGCAGCAGACCCGCAGGGTCCTCGTGGAGATCAACCTCATCTCGAACCACCTGCTCGGCTACGTGCCCGACCTGTCGAGGCACCCGTTCCCGGAGTACCTGAGGACCGGCATCCCCGTGTGCCTCAACACCGACGACCGCGGCATGTGGGACTCGAACCTGACGGACGAGTACTACACGGCGGTGACGCTCTTCCACCTCTCCTGGGCGGAGATCGTCGCCATGGGGCGCGACTCCCTCTCGCATTCCTTCGCGCAGCCGGACGTGAGGGCGCGCCTGCTCGCGGACTATGACGCGAGGGTGGCGGCGTTCGAGGCGCGCTACGGGGCCGGCAGCGCGGACGCCGCGCTCTCCCGCCTCGCCTCCGTGAGGCCCGTGGCCTACGGCTACGCGCGGCGGACCTGGGGCCTGTCCTTCGACTGACCCCCGGCCCCCCTCCCGGCGATCCACACGCCCGCGGCCATCACGGCGCCGCCGGCCAAAAGCCGCGCGATGTCGGCCCTTTCCCCGAAGACGAGGAGGGAGACGGCGATCCCGAGCGGGATCTTGGCGTTGTTGAACGCGGCCAGGGTGCCGGCGTTGACGCGGGTGGCGCCGACGTTCCAGAGGAAGAAGCCGAGGCCCGAGGCCACGGCGCCCAGGAAGACGATGGCCGCCCACTGGGCGCGGCCCGGCGAGAACGACCCCCACGCTGTCGTGAAGGCCGAGACGGCGAGCGTGAGGGCGAGGGCGCCGGCGTACGTCGCCGCGAAGACCGAGGCGTCGGGCACCCCGGCGGGTATCCTCCTGCGCTCGGCGCGCCAGGCCACCTGGCCCGCGGCGAAGCACGCGTTCGAGAGCTGCATGAGGACGAACCCCCGGACGACGCCCGGGGCAATGGAGGGCGTCCACTCGAGGAGGGCGGCGCCGGCCACCGAGAGGAGGGCGGCCGCGAGGTACCTCATCCGCCAGCGCCGCGCCGCCGCGGCGTCGAACAGCATCACGAAGAGCGGCGTCGTGATCGTGAAGAGCGCCACCTCGTAGGCGTGCAGGTAGCGGTAGGAGCGCAGGTAGAGGACGTAGACGGCCCCGAACTGCACGGCGCCGATGAGGGCGAGGGACGCGGTCCGCCGGGCGCCGACCCGGGAGAACCGGAAGAGGGGGGCGAAGACCACGAGGGAGACGAGGAGGCGCATCGCCGCCACCGCCGTGGGGTCGAGCCCCGAGAGGTAGCGCTTCACGATGCCGAACGAGAAGGCCCAGACGAGGGAGACGGCGAGGAGGAGGATCATGGCGGGGACGCTTCTAGAAGCGGAAGATGGCGCCGAGGCGCCTGCCGAGGAGGATGCTGATGCCGGCCACCATGGTGCCCAGGAACACCATCGCCCACACGCCGAGCGCGCAGGCCAGGAACTTGCCGTCGCCCAGCAGCTGGTAGAGCTCGAGGATCGCCTTCGTGATCGGGAAATAGACCATCTTCTGCGCGAGGATGATGGAGTCGCTGACCTCCAGCATGGCGAAGGCGAACGCGAGGAGGGCCCCGGCCATGAGGTTGGCGGCTATGAGGGGCAGCGTCGCCCTCACCACCGCCCGGAAGGGCGGGCTTCCCAGGTTCTCGGCCGCCTCCTCGAGGGTGACGCTCGTCTGCTCGAAGCCCGCCGCCGCGGAGCGGACGACATAGGGCAGCCTGCGCAGCGCGTAAGCCACGATGAGGAGCACCGTCGGGTCGCGCACGGGGTCGATGAAGTGGAAGAGCCGGCCCTCCTGGGACATCGCCAGGTAGCCGAAGGCGAGCACGATCCCGGGCACCGCGAGGGGCAGCATGGAGATGAAGTCGAGGACGTGGCGCCCGGCCATGCGGGTGCGGACGACGACGTACGCGATCGCGACGCCGAGGAGCACGTCGACGACCGTGGAGGCGCTGGCGAACTTGAGGCTGTTGGCGATCGCCGGCACGGTCAGCTCGTGCCCGAGCGCGGCCCGGTAGTTGCCGAGCGTCAGGTGGTGCGGCAGGACCGTGGCGTACCAGTCGCTCGACGAGGCGACGAGGATGACCCCGAGGTGGGGCAGCACGGCGACGAGGGTCACGGCGGCGAACGCCCCGGCGCAGAGCCAGCCTTTCGTCCCGCGGGCGGGCCTCGGGCCGCCCGCGGAGGTCGCCTTCGCCATCATGGCGTGCGAGGAGCGGCCGAAGACGCCCTTGCCCACGCCGTAGATGAGGACGGAGCAGGCGAGCATGACGGCGACGATCGTGTACGGCATCGGGTTGCCCCCGATGTCCTTCAGGCCGTAGAAGATCTGGACGCTCATGACGCGCGAGTAGTCGAAGACGAGCGGCGTCCCCAGCTCCGTGAAGATCCAGATGAAGACGATCGTGCCGCCCGCGAAGAGGCCCGGGTTGATGAGGGGCAGCGTCACCTTCCAGAACCGGCGCAGGCCCGTGCAGCCCAGGTTCTGGGCCGCCTCCTCCATCGCCGGGTCCACGTTCGCCAGCGCCGCCGCGGCGTTCAGGTAGATGATCGGGTAGAGGGAGAGCGCCTCGACGATGGCGACGCCCCAGAACTGGTTCGCCGCGAACCAGTCGAAGGCCCAGCCGTGCGGCCGCAGGTGGAGGGCGATGATGAGGGAGTTGACGGCGCCGTACTGCCCGAAGATCTGCTTGATCCCGATGGCGCCCACGAAGGGCGGCAGGATCATGGGGACGAGGATGGCCGAGCTGAGGACGCCCTTCAGCGGGAACGCCCAGCGGTCGGCGATGACGGCCAGGGGAAGCGAGACGAGGAAGGCGAGGGTGGTCCCGGCGCACGCCAGGAGGAAGGAATTGCGCAGGTCCGCGAGGTAGGCCGGGTCCGAGAGCAGCGTCCGCAGGTACGCGAACGTGAGCCGCCCGTCCGCGTCCAGGAAGCCGCCGCGCAGGATCTGGAGGACCGGCCAGAGGAAGAAGACGGCGAAAAAGGCGGCCGTGACGGCGAATACAACCCGTGCCGTGGTCCTGGACATGGCCCCGGGGCCCCCTCAGCTGAAGGGCCAGATCTTGAAGAACGACAGGAAGAACGCGAGGGCGATCAGGTAGCTGATGAGGGGGACCCAGCGGGCCCTGCCGAGGCCGGCCGACAGGAGCACGTAGAAGATGAGCCCGAGGCCTATCCCCTGGGCGATGCTGAACATGAGCGGGATGGCGAAGATCGTGATCACGGCCGGCGCGGCCAGGTCGAAGCGCGACATGTCGATCTCGACGACCGACTGCATCATGAAGACCCCGACGATGACGAGCGCGGGCGCCGTGGCGCAGGCCGGGATGGCGAGGATGACGGGCGTCAGGAAGAGGGCCCCCAGCATGAGGATGGCGACCCAGATCGCCGTCAGTCCCGTGCGGCCCCCGGCCTCGACCCCGGAGGCGGACTCGATGTAGCTGACGACCGTCGAGGTGCCGCTGAACGCCGACAGGATGGTCGCGATCGAGTCGGCGAGGAGGGCGCTGCCGGCCTTCGGCAGGCGCCCGTTCTCGTCCAGGAGCCCGGCCCTCTTCGTGACGCCGATCAGGGTCCCGATGTTGTCGAACATGTCGACGAGGAGGAGCGTCAGGATGAGCGGCAGGGCCTTCGCGAAGGCGTGCAGGCTGTGCATGAAGCCGAACGTGAGCTTGAGGAACACGGGCGCGGGCGAGTGGGGGAGCGACAGGAACCCGCCGCCCAGGTCGGTGATGTGCCCGCCCGAGCCGTTCGGCACGACGAGGCCGGCGAGCGTGATGGCGAGGATCCCGAGGACGATGGCGCCGGGGACGCGGCGGGCGACGAGGAGCGAGGTGAGGAGTATCCCCGCCAGGCAGAGGGCGGCCGAAGCGGAGGTGAAGTCGCCCGGCATGACGAACGTCGCCGGGCTGGCCACGATGACGCCCGCGTTCTTGAGCCCTATGAACGCGATGAAGAGCCCGACGCCGCACGTGACCGCCAGCTTGAGGCTGAGGGGGATCGACGACATGATCCGCTCCCGGATGCCCGAGACGGACAGCAGCAGGAAGATGACGCCGTTCACGGCCACCATGCCGAGGGCCTCCTGCCACGGGACTCCCTTGCCGAGGCAGATCGTGTAGGTGAAGAACGCGTTGATCCCCATGCCCGGCGCGAGCGCGATCGGGTAGTTGGTGAAGAGGGCCATCAGGGTCGTCGCCACGGCGGCGGTGAGGGCCGTGACGGTGACGAGCGCCGCCTTGTCCATCCCCGTTGCGGCCAGGATGGCCGGGTTGACGGCGAGGATGTAGGCCATCGCCGCGAACGTCGTCAGGCCCGCCTGGAACTCCCTGAAAGGCGTCGTTCCGCGGCTTTCGAGTTTGAAGAAGCGGGAAACCATGCTGGACGGTCGCCTTGTCTGGCCGAAGCCCCGGGCCCCTGCAACGCCCGTTTTTGGTTCGCGCGCGGCAGGGTCCCCGTGCGACGATGCCCGCCCCATGAGCAGCCCGGAGTCGCGCCTCTCAGAACTCGGCATCAGGCTTCCCCAGCCGCCGGCCGCGGCAGGGAGCTACGTCCCCACGGTGAGGGCGGGAAACCTCCTCTTCTGCGCGGGGACGCTTCCCGTCGCCGACGGCAAGCTGACGCACGCTGGCGCGGTCGGCAGGGAGCAGACGGTGGAGTCCGGCGCCAGGGCCGCTGAGGCGTGCGCCCTGGCGAGCCTCGCCAACGTGAGGTCGGCCCTGGGCTCCCTCGACCGGGTGGCCCGGATCGTCTCCGTCACCGGCTTCGTGAACGCGGTCGACGGCTTTGCCGACAGCCCGGCCGTCATCAACGGGGCGAGCGACCTCTTCCTGAGGGTCTTCGGGGAAGCCGGCCGCCACGCGCGGGTCGCCGTGGCCGTGAACGGCCTGCCGCGCAACGCCACTGCGGAGGTCCAGGTGATCGCCGAGATCCGGGACTGACCGGGCAGCGGCCAAAAGGAAAACCGGCCCCCCCGAAGGGGAGCCGGGTTAGAGCCGGGCCGGGGAAAAGTCTCCTAGCGCCAGTAGCCGCCGATGTAGACCCTGCGCCGGGCGCGCCACTCGACGTGGCCGCCGATCCACACGGCACCGGGCCGGGGCGGGCGGGCCCAGTGGCCGCGGTACCAGACCCAGCGGCGGCCGTACCAGTGGTAGTAGCCGCCGACCCAGATGAAGCCCGGCCCGGGGGCGACCCCGACCGCCTCGGCGACGGGCGCCGGCGGGTCCTCGTCAACCACGACGCCGCCGGGGGCGTCGACCGGGCCCTGGTAGACGACAGGCGGGGGCGGGGGAGGCTGGCGGTAGACGACGCAGCCGGGCAGGAGGGCGAGGAGGAAGCCGGCTGCGGCGGCCCCGGCGGCGAGCCGCGGGAGCCGCGGGCGGGTGGCGTTCCGGGAACCTGAGGAGTTCATGGTGGGCATTGGTTTACCCCACCAGTGACGCCGCGTGCCGCGGCCGGTTACGCGATGTTCCTGATGAGGATCTTGGCGTTGCGCCCGTTCTCCTCGTACACCTTGAGGCGCGACTCAGGGAGCGCCTCCTTCGTCGCCTCCGCGAAGCCGCAGACGCCGGTGAAGAACCCGAAGCTCTGGGTCGAGAGCGCGATGACCGTCTTCACGCCCCGCTCCTTCGCCTGGAGGCACGCGTATTCCACCATCTTCTTGCCGATCCCCCGGTTGTGGTAGAAGGGCGTCACGTAGAGGGACCCCACCTCGGCCAGGTCGGGCCGGTCCGGATAGAAGATGAGCGTGACGCAGGCGATGAGCGCCTCGTCGACCTCGAACACGTAGAACTGGTCGATGTTCTTCTCGATCGCCTGCTGGGTCCTGTGGACCAGCTCCTCGCGCCGCACGGCGTTGCGCGTCAGGCCGTAGATCAGCCGGACGTCGCCCCGCTTGGCCTGGCGTATCTGCTGGTAGTCGTTCCCGTACACGAGGGAGCCGACCCCCTCGTTGGAGAAGATCTCGTTGAGGAGGGAGTCGAACACCCGGCCGTCCACGATGTGGACCCGCGGCGTGCCGTTCTCGATCGCCCGGATGGCGTGGGCGGCCTTGCTCCTGCTGGACTCGGTGATCTGCTCGGGATGCTCGGCCAGCAGGGTGCGCAGCGCGTCGACGGAGATCTCGTGCCGCACGTGGCCCTCGATCTCGAGGCCCGCGCTCGGCGCCAGGTAGAGGATCTTCGTCGCGTGGAGGGCCTCGGCCATCTCGGCCGCGAGGAGGTCGGAATTCACCCGCAGGGACCGGCCGTCCGGCCCGAAGACGAGCGGCGAGACGAGCGGCACGACCTGCCTCTCGATGAGGGCCATCAGGAACTCCTTGTCGATGCGGTCGACCTTCCCGGTGAACTGCTGGTCGACCCCCTTCAGGATGCCGACGGGCACCGCGCGGACGGCGTTCGTGAGGACGGCCTTCATGGAGCTGCCGGTCAGGCCCTCGAGGACGACGTGGGAGACCCTCGAGGACGCGCGGACGGCGAGGTCGAGGGTCGCGGCGTCCGTGACGCCGGTGCCGTTGCTGTTCGAGATCGCCACCCCGCGCAGCCTCGAGAGGTCGAGGAGCTGGTGGCCGATCCCGTGGACGATCACGATCTTGATGCCGAGGCTCCGCAGGACCGCGATGTCGACGAGGAGGTTGGGGAAGTTCTCGTCCGCCACGATGGCGCCGTCGATGGCGACGACGAAGATCTGGCCCTGGAACCGGGGGACGTACTGGAGGATCCCGCGGAGGTCCGTGGGCTTGATCGTCGTGGCCTGTGCCGACTGCGGCGCGTGCGCCGGGGGCTGTTGGCTTCCGTTGCTCATCTGTAGCGGTGCGTTGTCAGGGAACGCGCCCCGCACGTCAAGGGACCTGTGGGGCGGCCGCGGGCGGCCGGGGGACCGGCGGCGCCCTCGCCGGCACGGGGGAAGCGGCTCGATTTCCGGGCGGCGCGCCCCAACGCTCCCGCGCTTGTCCCAGGGTTCCCCAGCGGCCGACCCGCCGCCCGAGGCAGGCTATTCCATCCGGAGGTGCGTGATCGAGGCGTTCCGCGGGGAGCACCACGACTACACCCGCGCGCCCCTGCAGCGGGCGATCATCCTGCTGGCCGTGCCGATGGTGATGGAGATGCTGATGGAGTCGCTCTTCGCCATCTCCGACGTCTTCTGGGTCTCGCACCTGGGGAAGGAGGCGGTCGCCGTGGTCGGCCTCACGGAGTCGGTGATGGCGCTCGTCTACGCGGTCGCGATCGGCCTCGCCATCGCGGCCTCCGCCGTCGTCGCGCGCAGGATCGGGGAGAAGAGGCCGGGCGAGGCCTCCGAGGCGGCGGGCCAGGCGATCATCCTCGGGCTCGGCCTCGCGCTCTGCATCGGCGCCGCCCTCGGCCTCAACGCCCGCGCCATCCTGGGCGCCATGGGCGCCGACGCGGCGACGATCGCCCAGGGGGCGTCCTTCACCCGGATCATGCTGGGCGGCAACGCGACCGTCTTCCTCATCTTCCTCATCAACGCGATTTTCCGGGGCGCGGGCGACCCGGTGTTCTCGATGCGCACGCTCTGGCTCGCGAACGGGCTCAACATCATCCTCGGGCCCTGCTTCATCTTCGGCCTCGGGCCCTTCCCGCGCCTGGGAGTCACGGGGGCCGCCGTGGCGACGAACCTCGGCCGGGGCATCGGCGTCCTCTACCAGCTGTGGAACCTGGCGGGGGGCAGGTCCCGCATAAGGGTCGGGCTCCGGAACCTGCGGCCCAACCTGACCTCGATGGCCGCGGTCATGCGGCCAGCCTGGAGCGGAATGGGCCAGTTCCTCATCGGCACGACCAGCTGGATCGGCCTCTTCAAGATCCTGTCCCTCTTCGGGAGCTCGGCGCTCGCCGGGTACACGATCGCCATCCGGCTCGTCATCTCGGCGCTCCTGCCCGCGTGGGGGCTCTCGAACGCGGCCTCGACCCTCGTCGGCCAGAACCTGGGGGCCGGGCACCCGGAGCGGTCAGAAGGAGCCGTGAGGACGGCCGTGCGCCTGAACGTCATGTTCCTGGGCTCGATCGCCGTCGTGTTCCTCGCCGCGGCGCCTTGGATCGTCGGCGCCTTTGCCAGGGACCCTGAGGTCTACCGCAACGGCGTGGCGGCGCTCCGGATCGTGAGCCTGGGCTTTCCCCTCTACGCCGCCGGCATGTGCTACGAGGCGGCGTTCAACGGGGCCGGCGACACCTGGACGCCCACCCGGCTCAATTTCTACTGGCAGTGGCTTGGGCAGGTCCCGGTCGCCTGGTTCCTCTCGAGGGGCCTCGGCCTCGGCCCCGTGGGCGTCTATATCGCCGTGCCGGCGTCGTTCGCCGGCCTGGCGATCGCGGGCGGCGTCCTCTTTCGGAGGGGCGGCTGGAAACGGAAGAGGGTGTAGCGGCGCCTGGGCGGCGCCGCCGGGCCCTGGTCCAGCCCGTGCGCGAATTGCCTCAGGTCCTCAGCCGGTATTTCGCGCCCGCCCCTGCGCCGAGGGAGATGGCGAAGCACCCCTTCGGGAATTCCGGCCCTTTGGATTCCTGGCATGCGCGGGCTTGAGCGGCCTCCCGTGGAAGCCGGCGACGAATTCGTCCTCAAGCCCTGCTTTTTCACGTCCCCCGGCCGCGCCCAGCCTGTCCGCAATTTCGCCGAGCTCGTCCGGAGTGAGCCTCGTGGGGGGACGGCCCGGCCGGTCAGCGGACCTGGAGCGCCCAGGTCCGGGAGGCCTTCTCGCCGACGAGGGTGACCCGGTACCTCCCGGGGGCGATCGACCTGGGCGGGATGTCGAGGACCGCCGACTCCTCGCGGGTCCGCGCCAGGAGATCCCCCTCGATGCGCTCGAAGTCGGCGACGATGACGATCTCCCCGGGCTTCGCGTAGACGTGCGCCCCCGACAGCTGCCGGTGGTTGTCCGGCTGCGTGTACGTGAGGCTGATCGGGTAGTCGATGCCCGAGGCCGCCGTCGGCGCGGCGCTGACGGAGACGATCTCCTCCGGAAGGAGCGGCGACTCGACGATGGTCTCCCTCAGGTCGTGCGGGATGCCGCCGGCCGAGGGCGCCGCCGTGTCGCGCGGGGCCGCCCCGTCCACCGGCCGCGTCGCCTCCACGGCAACCCTCCTGTAGCCGGCCCGCAGGAGACGGATCACGTCGGCGCGGTCCCGGATGTCCTTGTAGGGCTCGAACATCTTGCCGGGCTTGCGGTAGTGGAGGACCAGGTAGGTATAGATGGGGATGAAGATGAGGATCGAGAGCACGACCCACCTCATGGGCCAGGGCTTCTTGGGCTTGCTCGGTTCTTTCACGGGGACCTGATACGCCAATTGGCCGGCCCCCGATTGGCAAGTTTTCGCGTGTTGCCATGCCCGGGGAGCCAACCTTGGATGGCGGGCCGTCCATGATTTTCTGGTCCCGCTTCTTCATACCGACGCTCAAGGAGAGCCCGTCGGACGCCGAAATCGCGTCCCACAAGCTCCTCGTCCGCTCGGGCCTCGTCCGCAAGCTCGGCGGCGGCCTCTATACCTACCTGCCGCTCGGCCAGCGGGTCATGCGCAAGATCTCGCAGGCCTGCCGCGAGGAGATGGAGAGGATCGGCGCCATCGAGCTGTCGATGCCCCACCTCCATCCCGCAGAATTCTGGGCGGAGGGGCCGCGCTGGGGCCCGGTGCGCGAGATCATGTTCCGCGCCGACAGCGCCGGCGAGGGCAAGCGCGGCCCGAGGGAGCCGGAGTTCGTCCTTGGCCCCACCCACGAGGAGGTGATCACCCCGCTCGTGAAGGCCGAGGTCTCCAGCTACCGCGACCTGCCGAAGTGCTTCTTCCAGATCGGGACCAAGTTCCGCAACGAGATCCGCCCCCGCTTCGGCCTCATGCGCGCCCGGGAATTCGTCATGATGGACGCCTATTCCTTCGACGCCGACGACCCGAGGGCGGTGGAGAGCTACATGGCGATGAAGGGCGCCTACGAGGCGTTCTTTAGGCGCATCGGCGCCCAGGCGATCTCGGTCGAGGCCGACACGGGCGTCATGGGGGGGAGCTACTCCCACGAATTCATGATCCCGGCCGAGGTGGGCGACAACGACCTCTTCTAC
Source organism: Opitutaceae bacterium (assembly GCA_036489955.1). Lineage (GTDB taxonomy): Bacteria > Verrucomicrobiota > Verrucomicrobiia > Opitutales > Opitutaceae > Palsa-1447. The sequence goes on along the minus strand of DASXEV010000014.1, from coordinate 315,504 downwards.
AACGAGGAGAGCGGGTACGCCGCGAACAGGGAGAAGGCGACGAGCGCCCTTGTCGCGAGGGATGCCGCCGAGGCCGCGCCGGCGGGGGCCCTTGAGGCCTTCCCGACGCCGGGCGTCGTCACGATCGCGGCCCTGGCCGCGGCGCCCTTCGGCGTCCCCGCCGACCGCCAGTTCAAGACCCTTGTCTACGTCGGCGACGGCAAGCCCTTCGTCGTCATCCTGCGCGGCTGCGACGAACTTGAGGAGGCCAAGCTGAGCTCCCTCGGGTTTGCCGTCACCAGGCCCGCCACGCCGGAGGAGATCCTGCCCGTCATGGGCGCCAAGCCGGGCAGCCTCGGCGCCGTGAAGGGCACCTTCGCGGACCGCGGGAAGCTGGCCGGCGTCTATGCCGACCAGGCGATCCGCCTCATCGGCAACGGGACAACCGGGGCCAACAGGGACGGCTCCCACATGCGCAACGTGAATGTGTCCAGGGACTTGGATATCACGTCCTTTGGCGACTTCCGCCGGGTGCAGGCCGGCGAACCCGACCCGCTGGGCGGGCGGCCCCTCCTGGTGCGCCGGGGGATCGAGGTCGGCCACATCTTCAAGCTGGGCACCAAGTACTCCGAACGGCTGGACGCCGCCTTCACCGACGACAAGAAGGAGCGCCACCTCTTCGTCATGGGCTGCTACGGCATCGGGATCAGCCGCACCCTCCAGGCCGTCATCGAGCAGAGCCACGACGCCGACGGCATCATCTGGCCCTGGCCCATCGCCCCGTTCCAGGTGATCGTCTCGCTCCTCGACCCGAAGGACGCCCAGGCCGCCGGCATCGCCGCGCGCCTCGGCGCCGCGGCCGAGCGGGCGGGCGCCGACGTCATCATCGACGACCGCGAGGAGCGGCCCGGGGTGAAGTTCAAGGACGCCGACCTGATCGGCGTGCCCCTGCGCATCACGGTGGGGGGGCGCGGGATAAAGGAGGGGGTCGTAGAAATGAAGTGGCGAAACTCCCCGGAAGCGGTCAAATTGCCCCTGGATGAATCGGAAGCCAGGATCGAGGCCGCGGTGCGCGGAAGGGCCTGAGGGGCCCGCCCGCAGGTAACGCCGTGGCTGAATCCCGCTCGAACACACGGACGGAGACCCGCGCGTCCGCGGAGGTTCAGCTGGAGGACGCCTGGAGGGTGGTCGTCCTCAACGACCCCGTGAACCTCATGTCCTACGTCGTCATGGTCTTCAAGAAGGTGCTGGGCTTCGACGAGACGAAGGCCCGCAAGCACATGCTCGAGGTCCACGAGCTCGGGCGGTCGGTCGTCTGGGTCGGCCTGCGCGAGACGGCCGAGGCCCATGTCTTCACCCTGCAGCAATGGCACCTCACGGCGGTCCTCGAATCCGATGAAACGCGTTGAGGTGAAGCTCAGCCTGCCCGTCGTGGCGCCGCTCCTGGACGTGATCCGCGAGCTTTCCGCCGAGCTCGAGAAGACGCTGGCGGCCCCGCAGGCGCTCCACGACCTCGACCAGGAATTCCGGGGGGCGTGGATCGGCGAGCTCATCCAGGGCCAGAACGACGACCTGCGCACGCTCCTGTCCCTGTTCGACGCCGAGTTTGCGACGCAGGGGATCGTGGCCTTCGACGAGGCGAACGCCGAGCCGATCGTCCGCGCGTGCACGGCGTTCCGGCTCTTCATCAGGGAGCGGCGCCTGAAGTCGCTCCCGGACGAGGCCCTGGAGACGGGCGACGTGGAGATGGCCGGTCTCGACGAGTCCGTGCGCACGGCCTTCATGTGCTACCTCTTCCTGGCGACCGTCCAGGAGCTCATCATCCAGCACCTGGAGTCGAGCATCGTCGGCTCCTAGGGCGCCCGCCCCCCGCGCCGAGCAATCCCACACCAGCCATGCCCCCCAATCCCATGCTGAGCGCCTACGATAAGATTGGCGGCGTCGTCTGGATCCCGAGGATGCTCCGCAAGATCCGCCTGGGAGCCGAGGGGAAGCTCCCCGCGGACTACCAGGCCAACGTGGGGAAGGGCTTCGACGCGCGCTGCTGCCGCTTCCTCGGGATCGACCACGCGGCGCTCGCCGAGCGGGTGAGGAAGGGCGGCAACGACGTCGAGGTCTTCGCCTGGATCTGGGAGAACGGGTCCAAGCCCTCGCCCGACATGATCCTCGTCTGGAACGAGTTCATGATGAAGCGGGGCTGGCGCGACTCCGACTCGCCGGCCGGCAAGCTCCAGGAGCACAAGGAGAAGTCGGGCCTGGGCCACCGCTCGGACATCATGACCTTCTTCGACTACTACGAGGTGGACGAGGGCCGCAGGCCCTGACGCCCGCCTAGGTCCCCTTCGCCACCCGCTGGGCTATCTCGGCGCCGATCGCCAGCGAGGCCGTGGCGGCCGGGCTCGGCGCGTTGAGGACATGGAGGGCGTTCGCCCTCTCTATAAACTCGAAGTCCTGGACGAGCCGGCCCTGGGCCGTCATGGCCTGGGCCCTCACGCCCGAGCCGCCCGCCTCCAGGTCGCCCTCGCGGATGTCCGGGACCAGCCTCTGGAGGGAGCGGCAGAAGCGCCGCCTGCTGAACGACCGGAGGACCTCGTCGCGGCACATGGACGCATTGGCGAGGAGGAACCGCCAGAGGCCCGGAAACGCCACGGCGTCCCAGAGGTCCACGGGGTTGATGTCCGACTTGCGGTAGCCCTCGCGCGAGCCGGCGAGGACCGCGTTGGGCCCCGCCTCGACGCCCCCGTGGATGAGCCTCGTGAAGTGGACCCCGAGGAACGGGTACCTGGGATCGGGGACAGGATAGATGAGGTTGCGGACGAGCCCGGCGCGCTGCGCCTTCACCTTGTAGTACTCGCCGCGGAAGGGAACGATCCGCACGGCGCGCCTCTCGCCGGCGAGGGCGCCGACCCGGTCGCAGTGCAGGCCCGCGCAGTTGACGAGGAAGTCGGCCTCAAATTCCCCCCTTGGGGTCCTGACGACCCAGCCGGCGCCCGCGCGCCCGAGGCGCGTGGCCTGGGCGCCCGTCACGAGCGACGCGCCCCTTTCCCGCGCCGAGTCCGCGAGTTTTCTCACGACCGCGGCGTAGTCGACGATGCCCTCCTCGGGCACGTGGACGGCGGCGACCCCGCCCGCGTTCGGCTCGACCCCGCGGATATCCCTTCCCTCCAGCCAGGCGATCCCGCGCAGGCCGTTCTCGCGCCCCCGGCTGGCAAGGTCCCGCAGCCGCGGGACCTCCGAGGCGTCCGCCGCGACGACCAGCTTTCCGCACACCTCGTGCGCGACGCCATGCTTCCTGCAGAACTCGGTCATGAGCCGGATGCCCTGGACGGCCAGCCGCGCCTTGGCGGAGCCCGGCCTGTAGTAGAGCCCCGCGTGCAGGACGCCGCTGTTGTGGGTGCTCTGGTGCATCCCGAACGAGTCTTCCTTCTCCAAGAGCGTGACGCGGCAGCCTGGGAGCCCGGCAATCCTGTCCGCGGCGGCCAGCCCGACGATCCCGCCGCCGATTACGCAGATCCGCATGGGGGCCACGCTGGAACCGGGCGGGATTTTGGCAAGGCGCGCCGCGGGCTCACGCCAGCCCCTCGATGAGGGAGCATGCCCGGGCGAGGGACGCCTGGACGTCGATGCGGCGCGAGTAGTCGGCGCAGCGCCCGCGCATCCCGGGCGAGCCCGTCACGGCGGCGAGGGCCGCCGCGGCCCCGCCCGCCGCGTAGCGGAGCTGGCCGACGCTGAGTCCCAGGCCGAGGCGCGCGGCGCGGCGGCCGTTGTCCGGCTGGTCGAAGCCGTTCGCCACGATGAGCTGCGGGACGCCCGCCCTGACGCACTGGGCCAGGGTGCCGATGCCGCCGTGGTGGGCGACGGCGGCGCAGCGCGGCATCACGCGGCTGAAGGGCAGGTAGGCGAAGGCCCGGGCGCCGTCCGCCAGGCGCCGGGGAAGCTGCTCCCCGTGGTTTGTGACCAACATGGCGCGCAGGCCCAGGGCGGAGCAGGCGCGCGCGGTCCGCCGGAAGAAGGCCGCGCGGTCCATGGCCGCCGAGCCCGGCGTCACGAGGACGGGGGCCGGCCCGCCGTCCAGGAAGGCGTCGGCCGCCTCGGCCTCCTGCGGGCTGCCGCCCTCGTCGTGCATCAGGAAGCCGGTGAGGTGCGTGTTCGCCGGCCAGTCGGGCTGGGCCGGGGCGAACCAGTCGGGGAAGAGCCCGAGGACGAGCTGCGGGGAATGGACGTAGTCCCGGAATATCCCCCTCACGGGCCCCAGGCCGAGGCCCGCGCGGAAGGCGTTTAGGGGCGGCGCCACCAGCCGGTCGACGACGAGCGTGTCGGCGAGCCAGAGGACGGCGCGCTTCTTCAGCGCGGAGCTGCCGGGCCCGAAGTCGAATGGGCCGAGGAGCCCGCCGTCCACGATGCTCCGCATCACGGTGGGCTGCAGGTGGAGGCTGGCGAAGGGGACGCCGAGGCGCTCCTGCGCAACGCGCGCGCCGAGGCAGAGCGTGGTGGCGGCGGCAACGAAGCCCGGCCCCCTGCGCTCCTCCACGATCCGGTACATGGGCGCCACGGTGGGGACGACAGCCCTCTCGAGGATGCAGTTGAGTCCCCTGCGCGGGTGCCAGAGCCTGGGGTCCGCCGAGAGCTCGTCGTAGTCCCGCCTCGTCCCCAGGGCCACGAATTCCAGGCCGTTCGCGGCGGCGGCCGCCTCGAAGTGCTCGTTGGTGGCCAGCGCCACTCTGTGCCCCCGCGCCCGCAGCGCGCGGCCGAGCGCGATCACCGGGTGCACGTCGCCCATGCTCCCGATGGCCCCCAGGAGAATGCTCAAGGGCATACTTGACGGTGGCGCCTCTTCTCCCAGACTCAAGTGCAGACACCCTGCAGTGTTCGAGGTGCTTTCAATAACTGCTCTTTGCCTTGGAAACATTACGGGAGCCAAAACCGCCGCGGGAGCTGCTAGGCCGTAAACCGGAAAGCAAACGCCGCGGCGGAGGCGCCCACCTTGACTTGAAAAGGTCCTGAGCCTTTGGGCATACGGCACAGGCGGGGTGTCCATCTCTTTTCCAACCCAACGATGACGATCACGACCTACCTGGTGGTTCACCTGAGCGCGATCATCGTCCTGCTCGGGTACACGTTCTACGCGTTCGCCGCGCCCGCCGAGACGAAAGGGCGCGTCATGATGGTGACGGGGGTCGCCGCCTTGGTCGTCCTCCTGTCCGGGGTCGGGATGCTCGTTCACCTCCACCTTGGGTTCCCGGCATGGGCCAAGGTGAAGTTCGGCTGCTGGATCGTCCTGGGGTGCATGGCCGCCGTCGGCTACCGCAGGCGCGCCCAGGCGGACCTCTTCATGATCATCACCTTCGCCGCCGCGATCCTCGCGGTCACGATGGTGTACCTCCGCCCGTTCTGAGCGCCGGGCCGCCTGCGATGGAGGGCTCCCTCTGCGGCGTCTGGATCGGCGGCGACGGGGCGGCGAGGGTCAGCGTCGAGGCGCCGGGCGGGGGGCGCGAGGAGCGGACCCTGCCATTCGAGCCCTTTGCGTGGCTCAACGTCGACCCCTTCGGGGAGCCGGTCGCCGGCGTCGCCATCGAGGCGCTCGGCGGGTCCGCCCCCCTGGGCCTCATGGCGCGCGCCTCGTCCACCGACGCCTTCGAGGGGTTCACGAGGCAGGCGCGCGACACGGCCGTCGTGGACGTCATCCGCCCGATGGAGTGCCAGTTCCTCATGCAGCGCCGCGCGCGGCTGTTCGCGGACATGGGCTTTGCGGCGCTGCGCCGCTGCCAGGTCGACATCGAGACCGGCTCCGCCGACGGGGCCTTCAGCGACCCCACGAGGCCCGGGGACAGGGTGCTCGCGATCGGGATGCGCCACGGCGGCCGGGACCGCCTTCTCCTCCTTGGGGCCATGACCGACGAGGCGGAGCGCGACCTCCTCCAGGAATTCAACCGCGAGCTGGCGGCCGCCGACCCCGACGTCATCGAGGGGCACAACATCTTCAAGTTCGACCTCGACTACCTGAGGGTGCGGTGCCGCATGAGGCGGGTGCCCTGCGCGTGGGGCCGCTTCGGCCAGAAGGCGAGCTTCCGGAACAGCCGGCTCAAGGTCGCCGAGCGCTGGATCGACTTCCCGCGCTGCGACCTGCCGGGGCGGGCGGTCGCCGACACCTACCTCCTCGCGCTCCTCAACGACATCTCGTCGCGGGAGCTGAACTCCTACGGCCTGAAGGAGGTGGCGGTCCACTTCGGCATCACCGAGGAGGATGGCGCGGGCCGGACGTACATCGAGGGGAGCCGGATCGCCGAGGCGTTCGCGAACGACCGCGACCGCTTCAAGGCCTACCTGTCCGACGACCTGCGGGAGACCCAGGGCCTCGGGGACCTCCTCGTCCCCACGTACTTCGAGCAGGCGAGGGCTTTCCCCATCCCGCTGCAGGAGGCGACGCTCCGCGGCACGACGGTAAAGATAGACCTGCTCTTCCTGGAGGAGTACTACCACGCCCGCCAGTCCTGCCCCCAGCCCCCGGAGATCAGGCCGTTCGACGGCGGCTACACGCGCAGCTTCAACGAGGGGGTCTTCAGGCACGTCCTGCACTTCGACGTGGCCTCGCTGTACCCGAGCCTGCTGCTCTCCATCGGCCGCAACCCGACGAACGACTCGCTCGGGGTGTTCATCCCCCTCCTGAAGCGGCTCCTGGAGTACCGCCTGCGCTACAAGCAGCTCTCCAGGTCCGCGCCCGGCCCGGAGGAGAGGGCGGAGGCCCAGGCGAGGCAGGCCGCGTACAAGATCCTCATCAACTCCTTCTACGGCTACCTGGGCTTCTCCGGCGCGCGGTTCGGCGACGGCGAGCTGGCGGCCGAGGTGACCCGCCGGGGCCGCGAGCTCCTCCAGAGCCTCATCGAGGAGTTCGGGCGGCACGGCTGCCGGATCCTCGAAGCCGACACGGACGGCATCTACCTCTCCTCGGACGAGTATTTTGGGAGGCCCGCCGAGCTCCTCGCAAAGGTGGTCCCCATCCTGCCCGCGGGCATCGAGCTCGAGTTCGACGGCAAGTACGACTCGATGTTCTGCTACAAGGCGAAGAACTACGCGCTCCTGGAGGGCGGGGAGGTGACGCTCCGCGGGAGCGCCCTGCGCTCGCGCAGCGTCGAGCCCTACCTGAAGAAGCTCACGGACTCCCTAATCCGGTACCTCCTCGGGGTGTCCAGCGATTCCCCCGCGGGGCTCATCGAGGAATACCGGCGCCGGCTTGGGGACCGCTCGCTCGTCGTCGCCGAGATCGCCAAGGGCGAGGTCCTCGGCATGAACCCCGAGGCCTACGAGCGCTTCATCGCCGGCGGCGGCAAGCCGAGGAGGGCGGCGGCCGAGGCGGCCCTCCAGATGTCACCCAGGCCGCGCATGGGCGAGCGGGTGACCTACTACATCACGCCGAAGCAGAAGGGCAGGACGAGCGACTGGCAGCGCGCGCGCCCCGTCGTCCTCCACGATCCCGTGGCCGCGCCCTACGACCCCGAGCACTACGCGGGCAAGCTCGACGACTGGCTGGAGAGGTACGGCAGGTTCATCGGCGTCACCCCCCCGGCGAAGGGGAAGGACGAGCGCCAGGGCGAGCTCCTCTAGTACCCCGGGGCAGCCTGTGCCGCCGCGTGGCCGGCGCCCGCCGCGCCCCTTGGCGCGGGCCCTGGCAGGCCGCGCCTCACGGCCTCGTCGATGATGGCGGCCGTCGCCGTGGCCCCGATGCGGCTGACCCCGAGGCCCCGCACGCGCAGGAGGTCGTCCAGCGTGCGGACGCCGCCCGCCGCCTTGATGCGGACAGTTGCGGGGCAGTGCGCCCGCATGAGCCTCAGCTGGGCGTCGGTGGCTCCCCTGTAGTTGTAGTCGCCGCCGGCCTGCTTCACGAACCCGTAGCCCGTCGAGGTCTTGACGAAGGCGACGCCGATCGCCGAGCAGACTTCGCACAGCCGGATGATGCGGGCGTCGTCCAGGTAGTCGTTCTCGAAGATGACCTTCAGGATGGCGCCGCCGGCGAGGCAGGCCGCGTTGACCTGCGCGATGTCGTCCGAGACGTAGGCCAGGTCGCCGCCGAGGAGGCGGCCGGCGTTGGCCACCATGTCGATCTCGGCCGCGCCCTCGCTGATCGCCAGCTCCGCCTCCCTCGCCTTGATCGAGGTGTGGCTGTTGCCGTGGGGAAACCCGATGACGGAGCACACGAGGACGCCGGTGCCCCTCGTCAGCTCGGCGGCCCGCGGCACGTAATAGGGCTTCACGCAGACCGTCGCCACGTCGTAGCTGGCCGCGAGCGCGCAGCCCGCGTCCAGCTGGGCGTCGGTCATCGCCGGGTGCAGCAGGGAGTGGTCGATCATCTTCGCGAGGTCGAGCACGGAAGGAGGGCGGGGGACGTCGTTCACGAGGGATGGCAGCGTGGCGCCCGCCGCGCACGGCGGCCATGCCGCGGGGCACAAAGGCCCGTCTTTTCCGGAACTGGCCTGACGCGCCTCAGCATCCGGGGAGGCGCCGTCAGCCGCTGGAGCGGCCGCGCTCCTGCTTGAGCTGGCGCTCCAGCAGGTCGAGGGATTTCTGGATCGCCTGCTTGGTCTCGGAGAGCAGCTTGGCCATCTCCGGCGACCTTGGGGACGAGGCGCAGCTCCGCCAGCTGCTCCTCCAGGATGGAGAACTCCTCGATCGTGGAGCGGCACTTCTCGATCCGGCGCTCGATCTGCGCGAGCTCGTCCTTGGTGCTCGTGGCGGGGTGGGGCGTAGCCGCGAATCAGCTCCGTTTTTCGAACCGAGGCACATGGGGTCGCATCTATCCAAATGAATTCTACTTTTTTTACCTGCCCTTTTCCAGAACACCCGCATCGAATGAGAAAGGTTCCGGGTCTCCTATTTCCAGCTTTTTAAACTCGGGGTGAAGAGGATTAAGGAGATAACAGTGATCTCCAGACACGGCGGCGCTGGGTACTTCCATAATGGGAAATCCCCCGGCTCGTAGAAAGCGGTCCCCGAAGTTCTTGGATCTACTTCCCGCAGGCTTCGTTGACCAGTCTTTGGGCAAAGTTACCGGGTGGTATGCAAGTTCACCGACCAGGTCGTCAGGAATCGTGACTGATATGGCGACAAATTTTGCCTTAAAAAGGCGGCGTTTCCCGTTCGTGTGCACTAGGGTTTCATAGGCCGCGAGGGCCCGCGAGGCGGCGCAATAAATTGCGCGCTGACCCTTTGAATTCCACCTACCGGGATTGTCGGCGGCCCCACGCCCGTCAAATGCCGTCAAGGCCCACTTCGCCTTGCAAATCCTCCAAATGATCACTTCTACGAGAAGACGCCGTGCTCAATTCGGCCGAGCACCTGCTCTACCTCCCTGGCGCCAGCATCTGTTGCACACATTTCGATGGGTGTCCGGCCGCTCAGGACATCAAGGGATTCAGCCATCCATTGCGATGCCTCTTCCTTGTCATCGAAGACGTCTGTCGCCATTGAAAGGACCCGTCCAAGGCGGATAACGCGTTCAGACTCTGGCGCGTTGAGTACGGAGTTCAACTTGATCCTCCGCTCCAAAGTCCTGAGTGGAATGACGGCGATCAGTGCGAATTGCGCCATGCTCAAGTCGAGGGTTGCTGCCAATACCTTCGCCGAACGGGCTGGGATCCCGGATCGCACAATCTCGTCGACCTTTAGATTGTCCGCGTAAGGGAGTCTCTCGAGATTGAGTAACATGGCCAGACGGTATCCGCCATTTGGCGGATGTCAATGGCCGCTTGGCGGATATTGTTTTCGTGAAATTCTCCAATGGGCAGTCGATGAGCCTTCCGAAAAGCGCCCGGAAGCCTTGCCATGCCGATCAGCTCACGGAAGGCCTGGCGCTGCGGGCGAATGTCTGCCCGCGCCAGACTTGGGGCGTCCTAAATGCGCAATCCGCGGCTATGGGCTGCCGCCTATCAGCCGTTCGCTGCCTTGCTGCGGGCGACGACCCAGTCGACCACGGCCGCATCGTTGTCGATGTTGCGCCAGATCGCGCCCAGGAGCTCCGAGGGGAGGATGTCATGGGCCTTGAAGAAGCGCCGGTCACCGCCGCAGCAGTACATCAGGCTGTCCGGCAGTTCCCCGCGCAGCTTGGCCTTGGCCTTCGGGATGATGCGGGGAAGCCACTCGATGCCCTTCGCCTTGTCGGTCTTCGCGGGCAGCTTGGCCTCGTCGAGCACGACGCCCGAGGGCTTCCCGTGCTGGACGTTGATGAAGTAGTTGTGCCTCGCCGACTCGATGAGCACGGCGTGGCCGAAGCCGGGCTCGCCGCCGTTGTTGGCGTCCTCGGCGTAGTCGTAGATGTGCTGCGGCGTGATCCCATTGGAGGCCAGCCATGCGGCCTCGTCCTTGTCGAAGTAGGTGGAGGCGCCGCGCTGGCCCTTCGCATAGAGGGCGACGGCCTTGTCGTAGAGCTGCGCGAAATGCTGCGGGAAGTCGTAGTGTTTCATGGGTGCTTGCGGGTTAGCAGGGCCTGAAGTCGATGATCCTCTTGAACCGGTCGACCTTCTCGACAACGACGTCAAGCCGGCCGTTGAGTTCGTACTTCCCGTGCCGCCGGCGGCCGACGAGCGCCGACCCGTCGTTGCTCAGGACGTAGTGGTCGCCCTCCAGGTTGTCCGCGGAGACGAAGCCGAAGGTCATCGACTCGACGAGCTCGATGAAGAACCCGTGCCGGCGCACGTCGGTGATGACGGCCGCGAAGGCGGTGCGCTTCTTCTTTGCGAGCTCCCGCTCGAAGAATTCGAGGAGCTTGATCTTCACGCTCTCGCGCTCGGCCTCGGTGGAGTTGATCTCCGTGAGGCTGAGGTGCTCGCCCAGCTGCTCGACGCCGCGGACGTCGTACCTTGCCGCCTGCGAGCCCCCGGGGCTGCGCCTGGCGAGGTAGGACTGGAGGACGTGGTGGACCACCAGGTCCGAATACCTCCTGATGGGCGAGGTGAAGTGGGTGTAGTCCTTCTTGCTGAGGCCGTAGTGGCCGTCGGCGCTCGCGCGGTAGCACGCCTTCCTGAGGCTCCTGAGGAACTGGGTGCGCAGGGTGTAGCCCTGGGAGTGGGTCTTGAGGACCCCGAGGAGCTTCACGACCTCCTCGCGGCGCGTCAGGTCGCCGACCCGGATTCCCGCTGCGCCAAGGAACTGGCGGTACTCCGCCAGCCGCTCGGGGTCGGGATCGTCGTGGACGCGGTAGAGGGAGGGAAGGCGCTGGGTCCGCGTGAGGCGGGCGACCGCCTCGTTGGCCGCGAGCATGAACTCCTCGATCAGCTGGTGGCTCTCGTCCTGCTCGATGCGCTCGAGGCGGTCGGCGTAGCCCTGCGGGTCGACGAAGATCTTCGTCTCCGGCATGTCGAGGTCGAGGCTGCCCTTCGCCATGCGCTCCCTGCGCAGGAAGGAGGCGATCCGCCAGAGGGCCCGGGTCCACGTCTGGAGGTCCGTCAGCTCCCAGTCGGTGAGCTCGCGCAGGGCCCTGCCCGTGGAGCCCGTCTGGTGCTTGGGCGGGACCGGCAACGCCCGGATCTTCGCCAGGTCGTCCTCGAAGAGGAGCGCGTAGGCCTGCTTGTAGGTGAGCCGCTTGCGGCTGCGGATGACGGTGTTCGCGTAGGAGGTATGGCGGATGCCGAGGTCCGGCCCGAAGGTGAGGAAGACCGCCTTGCAGAGGCGGTCCTGCGCCTCGACGAGCGAGCAGAGCCCGTTGGAGAGCTTCTCCGGGAGCATCGGGATCACCGTGCCGACGAGGTAGGTGGAGTTCCCGCGGCGGCGCGCCTCGCGGTCGAGGGCCGTGCCGGGCCTCACGTAGGCCGAGACGTCGGCGATGTGGATCCCCACCCGGACTTCGCCGCCGGGCAGCTCCTCAATGGAGAGGGCGTCGTCAAAGTCCTTCGCGTCGTCAGGGTCGATCGTGAACACCGGGATGTTCCGGCAGTCGATCCGGCCCTCGGTTTCCTTCTGCCCCACCTTGGGGGGGATGGCGGCCGCCTCGCGCTCGACGTCCGCGGGGAACGCGGCCTCGAGGCCGTACTTCACGAAGATCCCGAGGAGCTCCGCGCGGGGCTCGTGCGTGCGGCCGAGGCGCTCGACGATCTCGCCGACGAGCGGCTGCTCGCGGCGCTTCCACTCGCCGAGCTTGACGACGACCTTGTCCCCCGGGTGCGGGGCGGGCTTGACGCCGCTGCGCGCGGGGTCCGGCACGACGACGTCGAGGACGAACCTCGGGTCGTCCGGGGCGACGAAGAAATTGCGGCCTTCGCGGCGAAGGTCGCCGACGACGGCGGTCCGGCCCCGCTGCGTCACGCTGATGACGCGCCCGACACGTTCGCCGGGGAGCCTTCCAGTGGCGCCCTTGTATATCCTGGCGACTACGGTGTCGCCGGGAAGGGCGACGCCCGTGTCGTCCGGGGAAATCTGGACGGAGGGCTCGGTTCGCTTTCCGTCAACAATGACAAATGCGGAACCTCCTGCCCTGAATTGAATTATGCCTTTGACGGTGTCATCGGCCTGGGGGCCCTTGCGGCCCGACTTCTGTTGTAACATTTAACTTCGAAACCCGCGTAGGGCGGGTCAATCGCCCCCATCTTCTCCCAGTTCGTTTCGATTAGCGAGAGGATTAGCGACCTGCAGCAGGGCGACCCTTGTGCCGTCGCGGGCGCGGCGCGGGGATATGCGGGGCGACGGCGGGCCGGCGGGCGAACCTTGCCACGCCCGCCCCTGCGCGGCGACGGCCAGCCTGCGGCGGCCGGCCGGATCCGCGGTGGGGAGGGACAAGCGGGACGGCGGCCCGCAGGAAAGGGTCGTGGGAGGATGGCCTGGCCCTTCTGGGTTCCGTTCCGCCGCACTCGACAATCCCCCATAGTCGTGGTCCCATGGGTGGATGGTTAAAGGCCATCGCGCGCGCAGTGGGTCGGCCCTGTGGCCTTCGCGGCACTGATTTCAGGCCTGCCATGAAGATCGTCCACGCCGCGAGCGAACTGTTTCCGTACATGAAGACGGGGGGCCTCGCGGACGCGGTGGGCGCCCTCACGGCGACCTTTGCCGACCGCGGGCACGAGGTCGCGGCCTTCCTGCCGGGCTACCGCGACGCCGTCGCGCATCCCATGGCGAGCGGGGCAGAGCGTAAGTTCCGGCTGAAGATAGAGATGGGGGACCATTACCTTTCCGGCGACATCCTCTCATTCTCCCCGAGGAAGAACCTCACGGTCTACCTTGTCTGCCGCGAGGAATTCTTCGACCGCAGAAGCGCGTACGGAAACGGCGAGCGCGACTACGACGACAACGCCGAGCGGTTCACGTTCTTCTGCAAGGCGGTCGTGGAGACGCTGAGGCTGGCGGACCTTGGGGCGGACATCGTGCACGCGCACGACTGGCAGGCGGCGCTGCTCCCGCTCCTCCTTCGCGAGTCCGAGCGCAGGTTCGGGGTCACGCTCGCGATGAAGACCGTCTTCACGGTCCACAACATCGCGTACCAGGGCCTCTTCCCGGCCGCGAGCTTCCAGAAGACGAACCTTCCCGACGAGCTCTTCGGCATGGACGGCCTGGAGTACTACGGGCAGGTCAACTTCCTGAAGGGCGGGATCCTCTTTGCGGACCGCCTGACGACCGTCAGCCCCACGTACGCAGCCGAGATCCAGACGCCGGAGTTCGGCTGCGGCCTGGAGGGCGTCATCCAGACCCGCGCCGACGACCTCACCGGGCTCATCAACGGGGTCGACACGGAGGTCTGGAACCCGGCCTCCGACAGCCTGATCCCGGCCAAGTACTCGGCGGCCGACCTTGCCGGGAAGCGCCAGTGCCGGCTTGAGCTCCTGAAGCAGTGCGGCTTCGACCGCGCCTTTGCGGGCCCCGTCTTCGGGATGGTCTGCCGCCTGGCCGAGCAGAAGGGCGTCGACCTCGTCCTCGCGAATGCGGGCTTTTTCAAGGAGCGCGACTGCCGGCTCGTCGTCCTCGGCACGGGCGACAGGAGGATGGAGCGGGACCTGCGCCAGCTCTCGGCCGGCTTTCCCCAGAAGGTCTACATCTGCGCCAAGCTGGACGAGGCCATGAGCCACCTGATCGAGGCCGGGAGCGACTTCTTCCTCATGCCGTCCCTGTTCGAGCCCTGCGGGCTCAACCAGATGTACTCCCAGGTCTACGGCACGGTACCGGTCGTCAGCAGGGTGGGAGGGCTCGTTGACACGGTGCGCGATGCCGACGAGGACCCGGCCGCGGGCACGGGCCTCATGTGCGAGCCGACCGCGCCCGGCCTGCGCGACGCCCTCGACCGGGCCATGAAGCTGTTCGCCAACAAGCCCCGGTACTCGGCGGCGCAGCAGCGCGGCATGTCGAGGGACTTCAGCTGGAAGACGGCCGCGGCGGGATACGAGGCCCTTTACCACGAGGCGCTCTGAGCGCCGGCGGGCGCCCTCATGGCGCTTGCGATTTTCCCCGTGCCGCTTGGTATATGCGGATGCGGAGCGAGCGCAACCGAACCCGATGAAGATCCTCGTTGCCGGATCTTCCGGGCTCATCGGCCGGGCGCTCGTCCCGGCCCTGAAGGCCGACGGGCACGAGGTCATCCGCCTCGTCCGCAGGCCGGCATCTACGGCGGACGAGCTGCCCTGGCACCCCATGGCGGGGGACGTCCCCCTGGACGCGTGCCGCTCCGCGGACGCGGTCATCAACCTCTGCGGCTCGAACGTCTTCGAGGGCCGGTGGACGAGGAAGCGCAGGAACGAGATCCGCTCGAGCCGCATCGACGCGACCCAGGCCCTGGCCAGGGCCTTCGCCGGGGGCGACGGCGGCCGCACGCCCCCGCTCTTCATCAGTTCCTCCGCGACCGGCATCTACGGCGACCGGGGCAACCTGGAGCTGACCGAGTCCAGCGGGCCCGGCAACGGCTTCCTCGCGGACCTCTGCAGGGACTGGGAGGCGGCCGCCATGTCCGCCGCGGAGTCCGGCGCCCGCGTCGTGTGCCTGCGGACGGGCCTGGTCCTCGCGCCCGACGGGGGCTTCCTGAAGCGCATCGTCCCCTATTACCGCGCCGCGCTCGGCTGCCAGCTGGGATCCGGGCGCCAGTGGATGAGCTGGGTCGACATCGACGACGTCACGGGAGCCATCCGGCACGCCCTGGCGACGCCGGGACTCTCGGGGGCGGTGAATGTCGTCGCGCCGTCCGCCGTCATGAACTCCGTCTTCACGCGCTCCCTGGGCAGGATCTTCGGCAAGCAGCTGCCCATCACGATGCCGCGCCTCATGCTCCGCGCCCTGTACGGCCAGGTCGCCGACGAGGGCATCCTCGCCAGCGCGCACGTCGTCCCGGCCAAGCTCCTGCGGACGCAGTACCCCTTCAAGTATCCAGATCTTGAGGATGCGCTCTACCAGGCGCTTGCCTCGGCGAAGGCGGAGGCCTGACGTCCAAAAACGTGCTTTCCATCGGTTGGGGCATGCTTATGTTCTGCCCTTCCCATGGAGAAAACCCTCATCATATTTAAGCCGGACTGCATCGAGAAGAGGCATGTCGGCAATGTGATCGACCGATTTGAGAAGGCGGGATTCTCCATCGTCGGCTGCAAGATGGCCCAGCTGACCCCCAAGATCCTGAGGGAGCACTACGCGCACGTGGCTAACCTTCCCTTCTACCCCGACATCGAGCGCTTCATGAGCTCGAGGCCCGTGATCGTGATGGCGCTGGAGGGCGAGTCCGCGGTGTCGCGGGTCCGCGACCTCCTCGGGCCGACCGACTCGAGGAAGGCCCCCAAGGGGACGATCCGCGGCGACTTCGGCACCGAGATGATGAAGAACGTGGTCCACGCCTCGGACAGCGTGGAGAACGCCAACGCCGAGGTCGCGCGGTTCTTCTCCCCAGGGGAGATCTTCAGCGCCTGAGCGGCCGGCTCTCGCCGGCGGGAAGGTCGACCGTTCGCCCCTCCCAGGCGAAGGTGCCCGAGACCCCCGGGGGCAGCGTGACGTCGAAGTCCCAGCGGCCGTCCGTCTTCGTCCCCTTGACGGTGATCTCGCCGCCCGGATGGGGCATGCGCGCGCTGAAGGAGGTGAGGCCCGCGGGATGGGGGGCGATGCGCACCGTCCGGAACCCGGGCGAGGCCGGCCGGATGCCGGCCACCAGGGTCAGCAGGTCGTAGTCGGGGTGCGCGCTCCAGGCATGGTCGTCGGAGCGCGTGGGCTCCGCCGTCTCGGCAAACGTCGACAGGCCGAGGCCCAGCATCGTCCTCCAGGGCCCGAGGCTCCCCAGGTACCTGTCGGCCATCCCGGCGTGATCCAGGGCCCGGGCCACGTAGAACCTGAAGTAGACGCTGGCCGGCGAGAATTCCCCCGGAGAGGGGACCGGCATCCTCGGCGCATGCCTGAGCACGGCGTCCATCACCGCCTCCTGCTGCTTCTTCGGGACGACGTCGAGGATGACGGCCATGGCGTTCGCCTCCTCGCTGTAATGGGCATGGGCCGGCGTGTCGGCGACGAGCCCGTGGGGCTCGTCCCAGCAGCGGGCGTAGACGGCCTTGCCCGCCTCCTGCGCGCGCCGGCGGTAGTCGCGCGCGAGGGACTCGTTGCCCAGGTAGGCCTCGAGGTCGGCGGCGTTGCGCAGGGCCCCCATGTACGTGAGCGTCAGGAGCGCCGAGCCGCCGTCGGGGTCCTGCGGCGGGACCCCGAAGACGAAGTCCCTCGTCCAGTCGCCGAAGTTCCACCACGGCATCTTCCCGAGGAGGCCGTCCGGACGGACGTGCCGGCCGTACCATTCCAGCACCCCGCGGGTGTCCGGCACCCAGCGGGCGAGCTGGCCCTGGTCGGGCCGGTACATCCAGAAGTCGTGCAGCATGCCGATCCAGTAGAGCGAGAACGTGGGGATGACCTGGTTCAGCGAGGCCGGGTACCTGCTCTGGGAGAGGCCGTCCGAGATCCTGGAGTCGTCGTAGGCGTCGAGGGCCTGGCGCGCCAGGCGGTCATCCCCGAAGCTCACGTAGGAGATGAGCGCCTGGATCCGCGTGTCGCCGATGTACTGGAGCTGCTCCCAGTAGGCGCAGTCCATGTAGGTCTCGTGGGCGTTCATGCGGGCCGTGCGCGTGCCGACCTCCCAGATCTTGGCAAGCTGCGGGTCGCTCGCCTCGAATGACCCCCGTTCCGTGAACGGGAAGCCGGTGTAGTGCGCCTTCACGGCCGTGATGTCGAGCGGCTCGTCGGCCGTCTCCACCTCGACCTGCAGGAAGCGCCAGGCGCGCCACCAGTGGGGCGACCAGGACCGGCCCTCGCCGCCGTCGGCGAGCACCGTGTCGTGGAGGCCGACGAGGCGGCGGCCCCTCGTCTCGTTGCGGTTGCCCTTCTGGCCCTTGTCGTCGACGAGCGCCTCGGCGTAGCGCAGGCGGATCGTGGCGCCGCGGCCCCGCCCGAAGTCGACCTCGGGGTAGGCCGTCGTCATCGTGCCGCGGTCGAGCAGGTAGGTCGCCCTTGTCCGGGCGGGAATTGTCGCGGGGAAGGCGCCGACCGGCTGCGCGCCGGTGACCCGCACCATCCGCCCGATGGGCACGTCCTCGTAGGCCATCTGCGGCAGGGGATCGGGGACGAGGAACCAGCGGTTGATCCCGGAGCCGGCGCCGCGGGGCGTCGGGCCGGGGTAGCGGCCGGGCTCGCCCGTCCCCACCGTGACCGCGCCCGCCCACGGCAGGGGCGAGGTCTGCCAGTTCCAGTCATAGCTGGCCGCGTCCAGCCGCTCGCCGGGCGCAGCCGCGTAGTAGTTGCTGATGTCCGCGTGGCTGATGGGAACGAAGCTCTCGCCCCGCTCGGTTTCCGCCTGCCAGGAGCCGTCGGTGTTGGCGACCGCCTCCGCGGGCGTGTCGCCCTGGACGACGAAGGCCGTCTGGTCGCTCATCTGGGCCGTCGGCGCGAGCGCGCCGCAGTTCCACACCGTGGCGGCCAGCGTGTTCTCGCCCGCGCGGAGCTGCGGCCCAAGGTCGAAGGTCTCGAACCTCCAGTGGTCCAGGTCGCCGCGGTAGGGCCCGTCGCCGATGCGCACGCCGTTCGCGAACAGGATGAACCGGTTGTCGGCCGAGACGCGGACCACGAAATGCGCCGGCGCCCCCGACAGGGTGAACCTCTTGCGGAAGTGGTAGACGCCGGGCCCGCGGGGCGCCGCGCCCGGGCAGGTGATCCACCGGGCCGGCCACTCGTCGTGGGCGAGGTCGGGCCCGGCCGGCTGGGCCGAGAGCGGGGGCAGGAGCAGCGCCGCCAGGGCGCCTGCGAGGACGATGGGCCGTGGGGTCATGGGCGGGGGTGGGTTCCCCAGCGTGGGGCGGCCCGGTGACGTTGCAACGATGCGTTCTTGCGCGCCCGGCCACGCGGTCGCTATCCGGATTGCCTTCGGCCGAAGGGCGTGGTGTTGAAGGGCGGCACATGCCGACACGAATGAACGTCGCCATCACCGGGGGTTGCGGGTTCCTCGGCCGGATGCTCGCGGGCGCCCTGGTGGGCCGCGAGGGCGTCGGGCGCGTGACGCTGGTGGACGTGGGCCCGGGGCCCTCGGGCTTCGCCCCCGCTGGCGGGGGGGCGTGGGACTACGTGGCGAGCGACCTCTCCGGCGTGGACACATGCGCGCGCGCCGTCGCCGGGGCCGGCGTCATCTATCATCTGGCCGCCGTCGTCAGCGGCCAGGCCGAGGCCGAGTTCGACGTCGGGATGAGGGTCAACATCGGCGCGACGCGGAACCTCCTCGAGGCCGCGCGCGCCTCGGGGAGCGCGCCGAGGCTCGTCTTTGCCAGCTCGCTCGCCGTGTTCGGGCCGCCCTTTCCCGGTGTCGTCAGCGAGGACACGGCCGTGTCCCCCCGCTCCTCGTACGGGACGCAGAAGGCGGTCGGCGAACTGCTGGTCTGCGACTATTCACGGAGGGGCTTCGTGGACGGCCGCGTCGTCCGCCTGCCGACGGTCTGCGTGCGGCCCGGCGCCCCGAATGCGGCCGCGTCCTCCTTCGTGAGCGGGATCATCCGCGAGCCCCTCCAGGGCAGGCCCGCCGTCTGCCCCGTCGGGCGCGAGCAGGCGCTCTGGCTCACCTCGCCGGCAACCGCCCTGCGCAACCTGCTGCACGCGTCGCAGGTCGAGGCCGCCGCCCTCGGTTCGGGGCGCATCGTCAACCTGCCGGGCATCACGGTCACGGTGGGGGAGATGCTTGCCGCGCTTTCCCGCGTGGGCGGGCAAGGGGCCGAGGCCCTCGTCGAGTTCAGGGACATCCCGGAAGTGCGGCGCATCGTGGCCAGCTGGCCGGCGCGCTTCGACGTGTCGCGGGCCCTCTCCCTTGGATTCGCGAGGGACGAGGGCTTCGACTCCTTCGTGAGGGAATTCAGGGACGGCCTTGGGAGGCGCTGACCAGGTCTCGAAGGGCCGGGGGTTCGCCCACGTTTCCCGGCCAGACGATGACGCGCAGGCCCGGCTGGAGGGTCTCGGGGCCCATCTCCCAGACGGGTACGCCCGGGGCGGCCTGGCCAAGGATCCTCGCCTTCCTCATGCCGAGACCGGCCACGGCCACGTCGTAGGATGTGATGCCGCCCTTGGCGAGGAGGTACCTGGGCCTGGCCGACAGGCAGCGGACCATTTCGGCTATGGCCGCGGAGACGATGCGGCCGGTTCCCAGGTCTCCCGCACGGCCGAGCGGCGAATCGAGCCCCCGGCTCGTGAAGACGGCTGCCGTCCGGCCGGAGGCGATGACGGCCGAGGCCCGCCCGGCCGCCGCCCCCGGCTCCCCGCCGCCGCCAGCCGCCCCGAGGGCGCCAAGCCTGAGCTCGATGCCCTCGACAAAGGGGAGGCCCAGGAGCTCTTCCAGCTGCCGGGTGGTCTTCTCCACGTAGGAGCCCACGACGACCAGCGCCCCCAGGGGACCGGAGGAGTACTCGGCAGGCGCCAGGAGGGCGCGCGTCCCAACCGCCGCGCGCACCTTGACGAAACTGGCCGCGGTTCGCAGGAGGTACCTTCGGCCGCGGGACTCGGCCCCAAGCAGCCCGAGCGCGAAGACTTCCAGGTCGGCGTATTCGGCCGCGTTGACGATGAGAAAGGCGCCCTTGGGGAGCCCGAGGAGGGTTTCCTTTACCCGGCCCGCGCCGTCCGGGCTGCGGATTGTCTCCAGCCCCAGTGTCGCGACGTCCCGTGCGCGGACGGCGCCCAGCGACTTTTCCTCGATCCACCGCGTGAGGTCCGACTGCTTGAAGCCGAAGGTCCTGTCGCGGGCGAATTCCGTCTCGGCCACCGGCACCAGGTTTTCGCCCGAGGCGACGTAATGCACGTTGCCGATGGTCTGCCGTCCGCCCTCGAAGAAGGCGGGAATGACGATGGTTGCGTCAAACGGGAGGCCGATGCCTGCCTCGGTCGCGCGAAGCTCGGCGCTGAAATGACCGCGAAGCGTCGAGTCGCCCCGCAGGATGAGGGTGAAAGGCACGCCTGTCTCCCGGGACGCCGCCGCGAGGTTTTCCGAAACCCGCCGCACGAGCGTCTCGGCATCGGCCTCGGGCAGGCTCCTGCTGTTCGTGAGGACGAAGAACGCTGGCCGGCTGTCGCGAAGCGACGAGGAAAGCGCGGCCACTGAAGAATCAGCGAGGACGTCCAGGCCATGCACGGTTTGCGTGCCGGTGGGGTCGTCGTCCAGGATGACAGCCTTTGCGGCGACGGCATGGACGCCGCGGCGGACCGCTTCTGCGTCTGGCGGACGCGCAGGCGGGATGCCCGCAAGGACGGCTTTGGGCACGGGCGGCATCCGGGCAGGATGAGGCGCAATTGAGACATTTCGAATTCATTTGAGCGCCATGGGTTGGGGGCGCGCCCGCAATGCCCTTACACACTCAAATCCCGCACTTGCCGGCTTGGGGGCCATTGCGCCCGCGGCAAACGGTGGCGTGCCTTCCGCCTTGGTGCTGCCTTGACCGCGCCGTGGACACGTTCCTGCCGCACTTTCTCAAGAGACCCGAATGGGGTGAAGATGGCTGTCTCCGGTATTCCTAGGTGGCCGCCCAAGAGTCGGCCTCGAACCGGCCTTGCGACCGGCCGGACACTGCAATAGCAGGAAGGACGACCATGGATATGAACCGGCGAGAATTCATCGTCCTTTCGGGGGCCGCGGTGGGCGGCCTGGGGGCGCGGTCGATGCTGGGCGGCCTGGCGGGCGGCGGATCCGCCGTGCCGTGGCACCAGAACCTGAAGCGCGTGGGCCAGGTCAACTTCAACGAGCGCGACCCTGAGGAGCTGGATGTCGAGGCGTGGGCGAACTACTGGGAGAGCCTGAAGGTCGACGCGGTCCTCGTCAGCGTGACCGGCATCATCGCCTTCTACCCGACGCAGGTGCCCTTCCACAGGCGCAGCAGGTTCCTCGGGAGCCGCGACCTCTTCGGCGAGTCCACGGCCGCGGCCAAGAAGAGGGGGATCCGCGTCATCGCCCGCACGAGCCCGGACCTCAACTGGGAGGATGCGACCCACGCGCACCCCGAGTGGTTCATGCGCGGTCCCGAAGGCAAGTTCATCCCCGCCTCGGAGGAGCCGCGGCTTTTCAGCACGTGCACCTTCACGACCTACTTCACGGAGCACATGCCGGCGATCATGCGGGAGGTGAAGGCCCGCTACGAGATCGACGGTATCTTCACGAACGGGTGGCCGAGCTTCAACGGGCCGCCGGTCTGCTACTGCGACGAGTGCCGCAAGCTGGGAAAGCCCGGCTCCATCGAGTACTGGGAGCAGTACACCGACCGGGTCATCGCGCTCTGGAAGCTCTATGACGGCATTGCGAAGGAGGGGGATCCCGACGCCCTGTACTTCGCCAACCTGGGGAGCGGGATCCGCGCCTCGCCGAACCTGGTGAAGCTCGCCGGGGTCTGCCAGTGGCTGAACTGCGACAACCAGGGCAGGGGCGGCGAGGGCAGCCCCATCTGGGGAGCGAGCCTGCAGGGCCGGGTCGCCTACGGGGTCATGAAGGGCAAGACGGTCACCAACGTGACCGGGGCCTGGTCGACCTGCGGGGCGGTCCGCTGGCGCAACGTCGCCAAGTCGGCGGCCGAGACGAACAGCTGGCTCAACCAGACCGTGGCGAGCGGGATGACGATCTGGTACCACTGGGTCGGCGGACAGAAGGGGCTTGGCGAGGACCGGCGCTGGCAGGCGACCGGCAAGGCGTACATGGACTGGCTGTCGCGGCACGACCTGCACTTCGCGAAGGTGCGCAGCGTCGCGAACATCGCCGTCGTGATGGGCCAGCGCACCCACCTCTTCTACACGCCGCCGGGCGAGGGCGGCATGGGGCAGTTCGTGGACGGGCTGTACTACTCGCTCCTCGAGGGCCGGTTCCTCTTCGACTTCGTCCACGAGGACGACCTCGGCCCCGGCACGCTCTCAAAGTACTCGGTCCTTATCCTGCCCAACGTGGCGTGGCTGAGCGACGCGCAGTGCGCGCAGGTCCGCGGCTTCGCCGCGGCGGGGGGCTCCGTCATGGCCTCCTTCGAGACGGCGATGTACGACGAGAAGGGCAGGAGGAGGCAGAACACGGGACTTGCGGACCTCTTCGGCATCGAGTCGGTGGGGCCGGTCGACGGCCCCCGTGGCAACGGGTTCTACGCCTGCATCGAGGGCCAGCACGAGATACTGAGGGGCTTCGACGACACGAACTGGATCCCCGGCGGGGCCTACCGGCTCCCCATAAAGGCGCCCGGCCCCCTCGTCCTCTCGGTGGTCCCCTCCTACACGGCCTACCCGCCCGAGCTCTCCTACGCGCCCGCCGAGCACACGGACGAGCCGGCGGTCGTGGTCCGCGAGACGGGGGGAAGCCGGCTCTTCTACCACTCGGGCGACCTGGAGCGCTGCTCATGGCGCTCCGGCCACACCGACCTCGCGAGGCTCACGCAGAACGCCATCAGCTGGCTGGCCAGGGGCGCCCAGCCTGCGACCGTCGAGGGCGAGGGCGTAGCCGAGCTGTTCGTCTGGGAGACCGAGCCCGGCTTCGCCGTCCATGTCCTCAACTACAACAACCCGAATCTCCACAAGGGCTGGCTCCGCAGGGACTACGCCATCGGGCCCCAGAAGGTGCGCATGACGCTCCCGGTCGGCCGCCAGGCGGCGAGGGTGGAGCTCCTGCGCTCGGGCCGCACGATCGGCTTCCGCCAGGACGGCGCCCTCCTCGAGTTCACGATCCCCTCGGTGGGCGACTACGAGGTTGCGGCGGTCTACGCCTGAGGGCGTGCGGGGCTCGCCTCGGAGACGAAGCGGAGGACCTGGTAGGACGCCGGCGCCGAGCCCACGTTCTTCATCGTCCGCTCGTCGTTGGGCGCCACGTAGTAGAAGGAGCCCGCCGACAGCATCGCCGAGACGCCGTTAAGGGTCACGAGGAGCCGGCCCTTCTTCACGACAAAGAGCTCGTCGCTCGGGTCCCGGTTGCGCGCCTTTGTCGAGGCTCCCGGGTCCAGCGTCGTGATGTGGGTCTCCAGGCGCCTCAGCGTCACCGTGGACGAATCGAAGATCTCGCGGTGCTTGCCGCTCTCGACGGGGCCCGCCGCCAGGCGGTCGCAGGCGAAGACCTGGGAGGCCAGCCTGTCCTTGCCGGCCCATTCCGAGGCGGGCCGGTCGGGAACCGTGTGCACCGAGGAGGCGACGAAGTTGATGACGAGGTAGGTCGCCGGCGAGGAGCCGACATTCGTGATGCCGTGGACGTCGTGCGAGGCCACGAAGACAAGGTCCCCCGGGCCGGCGGGGATCAGCTTGCCGTTGATCGACATCCTCACGTGCCCCTCCCTGATGAGCATCATCTCCTCCCAGGCATGGTGATGGGCGGGGTGGGGCGAGCACCCGGGATTGAGGACAGTGACGTGCACCTCCACCTTCTCGAAGGAGCGGGAAGGCTGGTCGAACACCTGGCAGTACCTGCCGGCCGGCGTCGCCTTGAACGCGAGGGCGTCCCAGTCGACGAAGGTCGACCCGAGGATCTCTTTGGACGAGGGCGGCGTGTAGGCGGCCTCGGGGGCGTCGGCGGCGGGAGCGAGCGGGGGCAGGCCGGCCAGCAGCGCGATGAGGAGGAGGGATTTCATGGGCGCACGGCCCCAAGGGGGCCGCTGAGGCAATCTTTTGGCCCCGCCGCCCCCTTTTTGCAACCCCCGGAGGCCGCCGCCCGGCTAGCGGCCCAGGTCCCTGCGGACCTTCGCCTTGGCGCGCTGGAGGGTCTTTCGCTTGGCCGGCGGGAGGTTCTTGCCGGCGCGGTTCTCGTAGAAGCTGATCATGGACATGGCGGAGCGGTAGGAACCGGGCTTGCGCCGCCTCGAGGCCTTGGCGGCGCGCTCGACCGATTTGGCGATGGACCGGGGGCTGGCGCTTTTAAAGGCGCCGCGCTTCAGGTCGGGGGCGTTGCTCGTCCTCGTGACGCGGGCGGACCATTTGCGGCCGCTGCTCCTCGGGGCACGGTGGGCGGACTTGCGTGCGGATCTTGTTTTCATGGGCGTGCGGTCGCCGCCCGCCGCCGGCGCCCAGGCGTAACAGACCCGGGGGAAGGGCCCCGGTTCTTACGGCCGGCCCCGCGGCGGCGGCTTTTCCCCGCTCGGCGTTGCCGGGGACTGCGTGTGGGCGGGCGGCCGCTCGGCGCGGACGTCGTCCGGGTTGTTCGCCTTCGTGGACGGCTCCTTCTGCGTCGTCGGGTGGACGGGCTTGTCGGTCTCCTTTTTCATGGGTGGGGGGATAGGGGTTCCTCTTGGGATTCCCTTCGCCGTCACGGCGAGGCCGGGATCGTGACGACCGGGGCCTTCGTCGTGTCGCTCACCTCGGCGAGCGCCATGACGTCCTGCACGACCGTGAGGGCGTATTTCGAGTCAAAGTCGCCGGAGTCGATCCAGTAGGCGTACCCGTCGTAGAGGGTGGCGACATAGGCCCCGGCGGGCGCCTTCCTTCCCGAGTGGACGACGACCGTGTGCCGGGACTCGCCGCCCACCAGCTGGATGGTCGGCATCGTGGCGCCCCGCGAGACCTCCGCGGGCGGGACGTCCACCTCGGCCCCGAGGTTGCTGAGGATGGCGAGCATGGAGCGCGGGCTGACGGCGATGGTGCCGGACGACGACTCAGGGCCCATCGTGACCTCGTACCCTGCGGCCCCGGGCTGGACCCCGAGGAGGCGCCGCGCCCCCGAGAGGGCCTCCTCCCCGCGCTCGGGCTCGCCCTTGGCGGCGCCGAGGACGAACCAGATGTGGCCGACCTTGTTCGTCTCCCTGTACTCCGCGCTGAATTCCCCGGCGAGCTGGAGGCTGCGCAGGTCGCGGATGAGCTCGAAGAACCCCGGCGAGCCGCCCGCTCCCTCGCCGCCCAGCATGGACCCGTTCTGGAGGCCGCCGATCGACTGCATCGTGATGCGCAGCAGCAGGTCGATGGGTATCCCGCCGTCCGCCAGGGGCAGGACGAGGGTGGGCGACAGGGGCCGGATGTACGCCGCCGCGTAGGCCTCGCCCGTCGTGGGGGTGAACGTGAAGGTGGGGTTGTCCCCGAAGGACACCGTCCCCGTGAGCGCCGCCGTGTTCATGTCGTGCTGGGCGAGCGTGAGTGACGGGCCGCCTGAGGCCGTGAAGGTGTAGCCGGCGATGATGTTGCTCACGTTGATGAAGGCCGGCGCGTCGGCGAAGCGCAGGCCGACGATCATCGACAGGATCTCCCTCTTCTTTGCGTCGCCGAGGGAGCGCCCATAGTCGGCCTGGTCGGCGCGCAGCTGCCTCGGGCCTAGGGACGTGCATCCGGACAGGCCGGCGAGGATGAGCGCGGCCGCGAGGCTGAGGGCGGGATTCTTCACGGGGACAGGCCCGATGGTCAGGCCCGCCGCCAGCTTGGTTCCCCTTTTGTCCGGCCGGGCCCGGGGGAACCATTCGGCGCCGCGGGGGGTCGGTGCGACTACCACCATGCCCACTGCCCTGAAACGATCAGCCCTGGCCGTCTGGAAGGGCGACCTGAAGACCGGAAAGGGACAGGTCTCCACGGGGAGCGGCTCCCTGAAGGACAGCCCCTACACCTTCGCCACCCGCTTCGAGGACTCGATGGGCACGAACCCCGAGGAACTCATCGCGGCGGCGCACGCCGGGTGCTTCACGATGGCCGTCTCGTCCGAGCTGGGGAAGGCGGGATTCAGGCCCGAGCGCCTGGCGACCACGGCGACCGTCATCCTGGAGCAGCTTTCCGGCTCGCCCGTCATCACGAAGGTGCAGCTCGAGCTGAAGGGGAGGGTCCCCGGCATCGACGCCGGGCGCTTTGCCGAGATCACCGCGGGCGCCAAGGCGAACTGCCCCGTCTCCAAGGTCCTCAGGGCTGAGATCACCCTGCAGGCGGCGCTCGAGGACTAGCGCTCCCCGGGGGTCTGCGTGCCGCCCCTGCGTTTCGATCGGGGTTTTTCCCTTCGCAGCATTCACGGCGCTCGTTGGGCGGCTCGCCTCGAGGATCGTTCTCCTGGCTCCCGTTCTTAGCGGCATGGGCCCCTTTATTGTGAGCCCGGCAATCTGGGGGCGATCCATGGCGCGGGCGATGGGCCGGATCCTCCTTCGGCACCGCGGCCGGAGGGGTCTTGGCGCCTGCCGGGTTCTGCCTCGTCCTCTTGTGAACAGGCCGGAGCGGAGCCCTTGGCCGGAAGTGACTGGCTGGCTAGGAGCCGGCCTGACGCGGCGCATCCAGGGATGCGTTCCATTCGCTGACGATGCGCCGCAGCCAGCGCCTGGGCTTCTCCCCAAAAAGGCTCCCGCCAAGTTTCTCCGCCGCGCGCCTTGCCGCCTGGCGCAGCTTCCCGGCCTTCCTGGCCACATCCAGGGCCGCCTCGACCTCGTCGCCGCTGCCGGCATAGTCGTCCAAGTGGTCGATGAGCACGGTCAGGTCGTGCTCGGCGCCGAGGAGGTCCGAAAGCTCGTCCCACTGGTGCCTCAGGGACGCCAGGAAGGGCGGCCACATCTTGTGCAGGAGGCGGTGGTGGTATCCGATCACCTTCGAGGCCTTGCGCCAATTGTGGTAATCCGACGGTTTCCTCCGCTCGGCTGCGCGCCTGAATGCCTTCAGGCCCTTACTGTACGCCTCCTTCAGCCCGTCCGCGATGCCCTCAATCCCCGCCGGCACGAGGCTGGGCTCGGGGGCCTGGCCCGCCCTCCGGATGGCGTTCGCGAACGCCCTTAGGGCGACCTCGGCTGAACGCTCGCTCCCGGCGAGGTCCCTTTGCTGGACGAGGAGCGCCGCCCGGAGCCTGGAATACCGCCTGGGCCAGCGCCTCACGACCCCGTCGAAGGTCACGAGGAGTATCTCCGCGTCCCTGGGGCGCGAGAGGGGGTCGTCGACCGTCCGGTAGAAATCCAGGGCCCCCGAGACGTCGCCGCGGCCGAGCGGCGCGTACAGCCGCAGGACCGCGCGTATCTTCTTGCAGGTCGTGCGCGCCTTGTGGACCCGCAGGCCCACGGGCTCCGAGGCGCGCACGGCGCCCGAGGCGGCCGCGTGGACCTGCTCGCGCGTGATCCGCGCCAGGCCCGCGTCGACGGGTTCGCCGGGTTCAAGGGAGTAGGCCATGCGGGTCGGGTTGGGACGGGGCGCGGCGGCGGCCCCTGAGGGGGCTACGACCGCCGCCTGGGCCGTCCGGCTCCCCTCCAAATCCATAGTGAATCCGAAGCCGCGTCCAACACGCGATTTGGGGAAGTGTCCGCATGCCGGCCCGGGAACCCTGCGCCCCAGGCCGGCCCCCCGGCGGTCCCGCCGATGAACCCCGGCTTGTGGCCGGGGTCTCAAAGGGGAGGGGAATTTCGGCGCTGGGATTTTCGTCCCGGGGGGCGGTGTTCCCGGACCCCATGGGTCCGGGCCCCATTCCGTCCAGGCTCTCCGGGACGCCCGTGCGTTGGCCTTCGGCCCGTTTCCCGTCCGGGGCTATTCGACCTGGGCCGTCCAGTGGAGGCGCGAGGGCGCGTCCGGGCCGAGGTCCCCGGTCGAACGGATGAGGTCCAGGTAGAAGACGGTCCTGTTGTACCACTCGCTGGCGTAGTCTAGCTGGGCGTTCTGGAGGGTGTCCTGCGCCGTCAGGACGTCGAGGGGGATGGCGAGCCCGGACTTTTCCATCTGCACGGCCTGCCGGTAGGCCAGGTCGGCGGAATCCACCTCGCGGCGAAGCTCGAGGAGCACGGCCGCGCTCGTCCCAAGGTTGTCATAGGCCGTGAGGACGCCCTGCTCGACCTCGCGGTGCAGGTAGGACTCGGCGAGCGCCGCCTGGCGGAGCCTGGACCATGCAGTCCGCACGTCCGAGCGGATCTGGCCCGCGCTGTAGAGGGGCAGGTTCGCGAGCAGGATGCCGTCCCATTTCGTCGCATTGGCGAAGTTCTCCCGGTAGAGGAAGCCCGTGAGGTTCAGGGAGACAGACGGGTAGTATTCGGCGACCGCGGCCTTGACGCCCTGCCGGGCGGAATCGACCTCGGCCTGCGCCGCGAGGAGGTCCTGCCGGCCCTTCAGCGCGGCGTCCACGAACGACTGGGGCGCCGCCAGGGCCCCGGGGTCTGCGGCGGAGGCATCCAGCGGGCCGTCGACGGAGGGCGCCCCGATGAGGAGGGCGAGGGTCCTGCGCCCGTTGCGCGTGTCGTTCTGGGCGTGCTCCAGCTGCACGCGGGTCCCTGCCTCGGTCGCCTCGGCCTGCGCGACGCCGAGGGCGTCCGCCAGCTTCATGCTCAGCTGCCCGCGGAGGTCGCGCACCCGCGCTTCCTGAAGCGAGAGGGAATGCCCCAGCACCCCGACCTGCCGGGTGGACGTGACCACCTGGTAGTAGACCTGGGCCACGTTGAGGAGCACGGTCTCCTGGGCGTCGATGAGGAGCTGCCTCTGCCGGGCGGCCTCGATCTTGGCCGCCTTGTAGGCGGGGATGTTCCGGTACGAGAAGTCCATGTTGCCGACGACGGGCGCCTCGAAGCGGCGCAGGACGCCGCCGCCCTGCACGTAGCCGCCCTGGCTGGCGGCGACGGAGGCGGCGCTCTCCGCCGGCGCGCCCGGCGACGCCGGCGCGGCCAGGCCCCCCGGGGGCTGCTCCACCGTGAAATTGGGCTGGAAGCTCACGGTCGGCAGGAACTGCGAGAAGGCCCGGTTCTTCGCGATCAGGACCTGGAGGTAGTCCTCCCCCTGGGAGGCCAGCTGCTCGTTGTTCTCGTTGGCGAGGGCCATGGCCTCGCCGAGGCCCAGGGGCGCCGAGGGGACGAAAGCCGCGGGCCTCGGGCGGCCGTCGTCCAGGACCTTCCGGTAGGTCTCAACCTCCCTGTCCTGGTTGACGCAGCCGCCGGCCAGGGCGGCGCACAGCGCGCCGGCGAGGACGCCCGTTCTGAAGGGGGATCTCACTTTGGACCCTGCCCCGGTCCGGCCTGCTGGCCCGGCGCCTGGCCGGCGGGGACGGCCTTGACCGCGAGGCCCTCCGCCATCTGCTCGCCCGGGTTGGCGACGATCCTGTCGCCCGCCCCGACGCCGGAAAGGACCTCGATCTCGGTCCCAAAGTCGGACCCGGGGACGATCTTCCTCAGGTGGATCTTGCTGTCGCCGCCCACGACCGCCACCTCCTCGCCCTCCGGCTCGAACATGAGGGCGCTCGTGGGGACGGTGAGGACGGGCTCGGGCCGGCTGATCTGGAACACGGCCTCGGCGTACATCCCGGGGATGATCCTGTGCGCCGCGTCCGCGTTGTCGAAGTCGAGCTCGGTCCTGAGGGTGCGGGTCGCCGGGTCGAGCGACCCCGCGGAGCGGGCCACCCTGCCCGTGAACGCGTACCCGGGGTAGTTGCGCTTCAGGTCGAGCGTGACCGTCTGCCCGACGGCGACCATGAGGGCGTAGGGCTGGGGCACGTTGACGAAGACCCTCAGGCGGTCGTCCTCCTCCACGTCGAAGAGCTCCTGCCCCTTCGCGGTGTTGGCCGGCGAAATGAGGGCCCCGACGTCGTAGTTGCGCGCCGTGACGATGCCGTCGAAGGGCGCCACGATGCGCTCAAACCCGACGATGGCGCGCATCCTGTCGACGCTGGCCCCGGCCGAGACGACGGAGGCGCTGGCCTGCTCGTGCGCCGAATGGAACTGGTCCAGCTGCTGCTGCGTGACCCCCTGGACGGCGAGGAGGCCCTGGTAGCGCTGCTCGGTGACGGCGGCCAGGCCCTCGTTCGTCTTCTGCTGGTTGAGGTTGGCTTCCGCCTGCTCGAGGTCCGCGTCCGAGTCCGGCGCCGAGATGACGGCCATCACGTCCCCCTTGCGGACCCGGTCGTTGATGTCGTACTTCCAGGCGGCGAGGAACCCGGCGGTGCGCGCGTAGAGCGCCGTGGAGGCGTAGGGCTGCACGTCCGCGGGCAGTTCCAGGTCGAAGCTGTGCTGCGTCTGCTGCGGCTCGACGTAGGCGACCTCGAGGGTCCGGTTCTCGTCCTCCCTCGAGATTTCCTGGCGCCTCCTCAGGTGCTCGTGGTGGATGAGGAATCCCACGATGAAGAGGACGACCAGCAGGCTGCCCGAGATGATGGCGAAGACGACGAGCGTCCTGCTGCTTGCAGGCGTGGGCTGGCCGCCCCCGCCCGTGTCACTGTGGTTTTTCGTTGTGGTCACGTAGTTCCTCCTCAACTCGGGTTTCGATCGGCTTCTCGCGCATCCTGCTGTAGGCGACGGGCACGAGGAAAAGGGTGGCGAAGGTCGCGAGGATGAGCCCGCCGATGACGGCGCGCCCGAGCGGCGCGTTCTGCTCGCCGCCCTCGCCGAGGCCGAGCGACATGGGCAGCATGCCTATGATCATCGCCAGCGCGGTCATGATGACCGGCCGCAGGCGGGTCATGCCGGCCGCCAGGGCCGCGTCATGGGCGTTGGCGCCCGTCAGCCGGTGGTCGTTCGCAAACGTGATGATGAGGATGCTGTTCGAGATGGCGACGCCGATGCTCATGATGGCGCCCATCAGCGACGGCACGCTGAGCGTCGTCTGGGTGACGAAGAGCATCCACAGGATCCCCGAGAGCGCGCCCGGGAGCGCCATCAGGATGATGAGCGGGTCGAGCCACGACTGGAAGTTTATGACCATGAGGAGGTACACGAGGATCACGGCGAAGATGAGGCCGTAGGACAGGCCCCTGAACGACTCCTGCATGCTCTGGACCTGACCGCGCACCGTGATGGATGTCCCGGCCTCCAGGCCCTTCCTCTCCCTGGCGACGATCTTCTCGACCCCCCTGGCGACCGACTCGAGGTCTATGCCTCGCACGCCCGCCAGGACGTCATAGGTCGGCCTCGGGTTGTAGTGCGTGATGTTGGTCGCAGACACGCCGCGCCGGAGCTGGGCCAAATTGCCCAGGAGCTCGGGCTGCGCGCCGGAGACGCTGAGGCCGGCGCTCGAGGTTGCGAGGACCGGCTGGTTCTCGAGCGCGTTGATCGAGTCCATGTCGTACTGCGGCGTCTGCGCCAGGACGTTGTACTGGACGCCGTTCTTCGGGTCCTCCCAGAAGTTGGGGTTCTGCTGGGCCGTGCCGCTCAGGGAGATCAGCATGTCGTTGGCGACGTCGTGCTGGGTGAGCCCGGCAAAGCTGGCCTGCGTCCTGTCGACGTCCATGAAGAGCGTCGGCGTGTCCGGGACCTGCTGGAGGCGGACGTCCGCCGCGCCGACGATCCCCTGGACCTCGCCGGCGATCCTGTTCGCGAGCGCAAAGTTCCTGCGGAGGTTCTGGGGGCTTCCCTCCACCTGGATGTCGATAGGGGCCGAGATGCCGAAGTTGAGCACCTGCGTCACGATGTCGGCCGGCGCAAAGAAGAACGTGAGGTCCGGGAACTTCCCGCGGAGGTCATGGTAGATCCTGTCCATGTAGGCCTCGGTCGGCCTGTGGCCCTTCTTGAGAGCGATGAGGATCTCGCCGTCCGCCGAGGACATGAGCGAGCCGTCGCTGAGCGCCAGGTTGATGCTGCTATTCGGGATGCCGATGTCGTCCAGCATCGTCTGGATCTCCGAGGCGGGGATGTCCGCGTGGATGACGGCCTCCACGGCCGCGAAGATCCTCTCCGTCTCCTCGATCCTCGTGCCGGGCCGGGCGCGGACGTGGAGCCGGATCTGGCCGGCGTCGACGGTCGGGAAGAAGTCGCGGCCGATGAGGCCCGCGGCGGCGATCGCCACCCCGCTGGCGACCATGACGGCGAACGCCCCGACGACCATCATCCGGTTGACGAGGCTCCACGCGAGCAGGCTCCCGTAGAGCGTGCGCACCTTCTCGAAGCCGGCGTCGAACCTCTCGTGGAGGACCCAGATCCAGTGGGTGAGCCCCGTGCGCTTCCTCGGGTCCGCCTTCTTGGCCTTCGTGGGGTCGGCGTGCGGGTCCTCCGGGTCGATCTTCCCGCCGTAGAGCTCCACCTCGCTCGCAAGGAGGTAATGCACCATGGTGGGGACGAGCGTGCGGCTCAGGAGGTAGCTGGTCGCCATGGCGAAGACGACCGAGCCGGCGAGGGGCACGAAGAGGTACTTGGCCGAGCCGCTGATGAAGAGCACGGGCACGAAGACGATGCAGATGCACAGCGTCGAGACGAAGGCCGGCACCGCGATCTGGGACGCCCCGTCCAGGATCGCCCTCACGAGGCGCTTCCCCTCGTGGAGGTTCCTGTGGATGTTCTCGATCTCGACCGTCGCGTCGTCGACGAGGATGCCGACGGCGAGCGCAAGCCCGCCGATCGTCATCACGTTCAGCGTCTGGCCGAGCGCGCTCATGACGATGATGGAGACCAGGATCGAGAGCGGTATGGACGTGATGACGACGATGGTGCTCCGCCAGCTCCCGAGGAAGATGAGGACCATGAGCGCCGTGAGGGCGGCGGCGATGGCGCCCTCCCGCACGACGTCGTCGATGGACGAGCGGACATACACCGACTGGTCGAAGAGGGGGGCCACCTTGAGGCCCTTCGGGAGCGTCGGCATGACCCGCTTCAGGGCCCTCTGGACGCCGGCGATCACGTCGAGCGTGGAGGCGCCCCCGGTCTTCATGATGGAAAGCAGGACGCCGCGCTTGTCGCCGACGTGGACGAGGCTCTGCTGGACCTGGAAGCCGTCGCGCGCATGGCCGACGTCCTTCAGGTAGACCGGCGCCCCGTTGACGTTCTTGATCGGCAGGTTGTTCAGGTCCGCCGCCTGCACCGGGCTGTTGTTCAGCATGACCGGGTACTCCTGCTTGCCGATCTTCGCCGTGCCGGCGGGCAGGATCAGGTTCTGGCTGCCGAGGACCGCGGACACGTCCGACGGCGACACCCCCTCCGCATAGAGGCGCTCCGGGTCCAGGTCGACCATGACCTGCCTCTGCTTCCCGCCGTAGGGGTAGGGGATCTGGACCCCGTGGACCGTGATGAGGCGCGGCCGGACGGTGTTGATGGCCTCGTCGAAGAGGCGCTGCTCGGGAACGGTGTCGCTCGAGAAGGCGAGCTGCAGGATCGGCACGTCCGAGGCGTTGTACTGGATCACCAGGGCGGGCTGGATCCCCGGCGGCATGCTCCGGATCGCCGTCTGGCAGATGGCCGAGACCTGCGACATCGCCATGTCGATCTTCACGTTCGGCTGGAAGTAGATCTTGACGACGGCGATGCCGGTAAGCGCCTGGCTCTCGCTGTGTTCCACGTCGTTCACCGTCGTCGTGAGTATTCGCTCAAAGAGCGTCGTCACGTGCTTCTCCAGGTCGTTCGCGGACATGCCGCTGTAGTTGAAGACGACCGCGATCACCGGGATCTTCACGTCGGGGAAGATATCCGTCGCCGTGTTGAAGATCGTGAAGATTCCCAGGATCAGGATGAGGACTGCGGCTACGACAAAGGTATAGGGGCGCCGTAGCGCGAGGCGGACGATCCACATGGAGACTCGGCGTTCAGCCTAGGCGGCGCGGGTATTCTGTCCAATCCTGTTCATTCCGCCGCCAGACGAGAAAAAAGGGCGCACCGGCCCGGATCCTTGCACCTTTTTGCGAAGGCTGCGGGTTCTATGAGGGAACGCGGAGGGGCGCAAACGCCGGCTACTACCCCTTGCGCTTGTCTCTCCCCCCCAGGCGGTACCGAATCCCTCCCGCCCTCCGGTCCGGCCAGGGATGGGCCTGGGGGCAGCCGGCTCAGGCCTGCGGGTAGGCGTAGAGGGCGACGACGGTGCCGACGTAGGTCCCGGGCGTGACCCGGTCCCAGGACTCGCTCCAGCGGTTGTTATCTCCGCTCATGATCCAGCCGCCGCTGTCGTGGAGGACGGCGCGGTGGAGCATCCGCATCCTCTCCGGCTTGGCAGCGTTGGGCCGGCCCATGTACACGAGGATGTCCTTGCGCGAGATGGTCTCGAACGGCGTCCGGATGACGACCGCGTAGGTCTTTCCGTGAATGAGGGGCTCCATGCTCGGGGTGCCGGTCGTCTCGAAGACGGCGCCCCCGCTGAGGACGGCGAGCTCGCCGCTCTTCACCATGGCCTCCTCGCGGCTTTCGCACATCACCCTTGGCGGGTTTGCCGGCGCCGGCGCCCTGTGCGGCCTCGTGACGGCGCCCTGGGCTGCCGTGTCCTGGCCCGCAAGGAGCGGGCCATGGCAAAGCAGCAGCATTCCGAGAATCCGAATCCCCATGCTGGGCAGGGCCGTGGTCTTCACGGCCCAACCCTACCCAAGCCCAAGGGCTTATCGTATCCGGGGCCCTACGTGATCGGGCATGGGGACTTCCGCTGGGGAGATCTACGCCTCCCGGGGCCAAATTGCCTTAACAACCTGTCAAAAGCCCGTTTAGGTACCGCGAAGCCCGTGAAGATCCACGTACTTTATGCCGAGGACGACGAGACGGTGATCCGGTTCATGGGGGACCATTTCGCCGGCAACGAGTCCGAATTTGAGCTCGAGATCGTCCGCTCGGGCGCCGCCTGCCTGGAGCGCATGAGGGAGGGAGGCGTCGATGTCCTCCTTCTCGACCTTGTCCTTCCCGACATCGACGGCCTCGAGGTGCTTGGGGAGCTCGCGGTCCGCGGGGACGCGACCCCGGTCGTCATGGTGAGCGGGCAGGGCCAGACGGAGCTTGCCGTGAAGGCCCTGCGGGCGGGCGCCGCGGACTGCGTCGACAAAGCCTCGCCGCTCTTTGCGCAAATTGTGCAGATCGTGAGGCGCCTGCACGCGAAGCGCCAGGCGGAGGGAATCAAGGGCGCCCGAGGGGGAAGGGAGGAAAGAAGGCGCAGGGTCCTCCTCGTCGAGACCTCCAGCGAGAGGGCAGGCGCCATCCGCCGCGCCCTCGTGGGCGGGTTTCCCCTGGTCGACCTCCACGTCCTAGGTTCGCCGTCGATCCCCAATGAGGAGATCGCAAGCGCCGAGGCCGTCGTCATCGGGCCAAATCCCGGCGGCGATCCCCTGGAGATCCTGCGCTCCCTGCGCTCGAGGATAGACGACCTGCCGGTGATCCTCATCGCCCCCGGCGAGGAGACCGAGACGGCGGTGGCCGCCTTCAAGCTCGGCGCCCAGGACTACCTGATCGAGGACAAGGCCTACATGGCCGACCTGGCCTTTTCCCTCGGCAACGCGCTCAGGCGCGGCGAGCTGGCCCGCCAGAACACGGTCCTCTCGAGGGAGCTTGAGGCCATCAACCGCTCGCTAGAGGCCCAGGTTGACGCGAGGACGCGCGAGCTCGAGGCCCTGTCGATGCGCTTCATCAGCGTCCGCGAGGAGGAGCGGCGCGCCATCGCGCGGGAGCTTCACGACGAGATCGGCCAGGTGCTGACGGGCCTGAAGCTCCAGCTCGAGGCGGCGGCCGCGGAGGCGAGGCCCTCCGTCAGGTCAAAGCTCGCCGAGGCGCTGAAGACGTCGGCGACCCTCCTTGAGCGGGCCCGCGACATGACGCTCCGGCTCCGCCCGCTCGTCCTGGACGACTTGGGGCTCAAGGCCGCCATCGAGTGGCACCTCAACGTCTTCCACAGGCAGACGGGCATAACCGTGGACAGCGACGTCTCGGTCCCCGAGGGCCGGCTGCCGGAGACGCTGGAGACGACCATATTCAGGATCGTCCAGGAGGCGCTGACCAACGTCGCGCGGCACTCGGGGGCGTCGTCGGCGGGGGTCACGGTGTGCTCCGCAAACCACCAGGTGGTGGTCGAGATCTCCGACCGGGGATCCGGATTCGACGTGGAGTCGGCGAAGACGAGGCGCAATTCCATAGGCCTCGTGGGCCTTGCCGAAAGGGCCCGGTTGGCCGGAGGATCGCTGGAGGTCACCTCCCAGCCCGGCCGCGGCACCCGCGTGAACGCGGTCTTCGCGCTTCCCATAGCCCGTACGCTGCCATGACCACGGTCCTCATCGCCGACGACCACGAGATTGTCCGAAGGGGCGTCCGCGACCTCCTCGAGTCCGACGGGTCGTTCAGGATCCTGGGCGACTTCAGCGACGGCCTCTCGGCGGCCCAGGCCGCCGAGAAGCTGAAGCCGGACATATTGATCATGGACCTGCATATGCCCCGCCTGGGGGGCCTCGAGGTCCTGAAGCAGGTGCGGGTCTCCAGCCCGAAGACCCGCGTCATCGTGCTCACCATGCACAGCGACGAACCCTACGTGATCGAGGCCCTGCGGTCGGGCGCGGCCGCCTATGTGCTCAAGGGCTCGGAGGCCGCGGAGATCACGAACGCCCTGAGGGAGGTCCTCGCAGGCCGAAGGTACCTGAGTTCGCCACTGTCCGAATGGGCGATCCGGGTGCTGACCGACCGGGGCGGCGACGAGTCGGATCCCCTGAGCCGCCTGAGCCGCCGGGAAATGGAGGTCCTGCAGCTGGCCGTCGAGGGACTCAGCGCGGGGGAGATCGCCGAGAAGCTCTTCATCAGCGCCCGCACCTGCGAGACCCACCGCGCAAACCTGATGGCAAAACTGGGGCTGCAGACGCAGACGGAGCTCGTGAAATTTGCGATCCGCAAGGGGCTGATACAGCCGTGACGGCGGCACAGGGACCTTTCAGGGCCTCGAATAGGCCCAAAACGCCTCAGAGTGGGTGGAGCTGCTCTGCAGGTACCTTCACAAGGAGCCCCTGCCGAAGCACGTCGACCGAGACCACGATCCCCCTTGGATTCGAGGGGTCGTCCACGTAGCCCTCAAGCCCGTCCAGGGGGCCGCCGATGATCCTGACCTGCCTGCCGCGCTTCAGCAGCGGAACGGCCGTCATCTCGAGGCCTGACGACACCATTTTCCTTACCTGGTCCAGCTGGACGAGGAACTGGGCCTCGTCGTCCACGGGAATCGCCCTGGCGACCAGCTCCATCTGGTAGATCCGGCTCTTGGACGCAGCCGGAACGCGGGCGAAGACGTACCCCGTGAAGAGCGGCTTCGTGAAGCGCTTCGTCTGCCTCCCGTACCGCCGGATGCTTTCGACGAGGGGGAGATAGTGCTCGAATCCCTCTGCGGCCATGAGGGCGGCGAACTTCTTTTCGCAGCGGGGCCGGGTATGGCACGCATACCAGGCGCCCTCTGAAGGTGGCGAGGGCTGCACGGCCGGGGCATCCATGGGTCTTGTGCAGGTAACGGCAGATCTCCGACGGGGCTAGTTCCCGGTATTCCGGATAGTCACTCGCTTTGAATCTGCCGCTTTATCGACCTCTTGGAGCCGCCGTCCACGCCCCGCCTCAGGGCGTCCAGGATCACCGCTTGGAGCGGCGCTTGCCTTCCTCGGGCTCGATGATCTTGTGGCCGGGCCCTTCGGTCTCCTCCGACTTGGTCACATAGTACTGCTTGTACGACTTGTGGTAGTAGTGGGAGTAGTAATAGCCGCCGAATCCGCCGGTGAGGCCGTTCAGGATCGCCCCGAAACAGGGGACGTTGGTCTCAAGTATGCGCTGCGCCGTGAATTGGGCCGTCTTGCGCGCGACCTTGTTGAAGAACAGGGAGTAGAGCCAGCCGTCCACGAGGGGAAGGATGAGGAGGGCATCGCTCACGATGGCGACCGGCGGGGTGTCGATGATGACCTTGTCATACCGCTTGCGCAGCTCCGAGATCATCACGGCGAACGACTTGTCGTTGAGGGTTTGGGTGGGGTTCTTCGAGCGGCCCCCGGACGGAAGGATGTCGAGATTGGGCTTAACCCCCTTGACGATGACGTCGTCGAAGCTGGCGTCGGCGGTGCAGATGTCGATGACGCCCTTCAGGTTCTCGAGATGATAGATCCGGTTGATGGCCGGACGCCGAAGGTCGCAATCCACGACGAGGGTCCTGGAGCCGTGCGACGCATACGTTTCGGCAAGGTTTGTGGAGATGAAGGACTTCCCTTCGCCCGCGACCGTGCTTGTCACAATGATGCACTTCGCGTTCTTGCTTTCCTCCTTCAGCTGGAGACTGGAAAGGAGTGTCGAAAACGCCTCGGAGACGGCGTGGCTCTCCTTGGACACTGCGGCCTTCTCCATGTCATCGGGGCTGCCCATGCGCTTGACCTCGGGAATGATGGCGACCAGCGGCAGGCCGATGATCGTCTCGATGTCCATGGCGCTCTTGACCCGGTCATCGTAGTAGGCTGCGAGAAGGGCTGCTGCGAAGCCGAGGAACAGGCCGCCGGCGCCACCAAGACTGAGATTGATCAGGTAATTGGGGACAACGGGCTTCCCTGACGGTGTCGCATGATCGACGATACGGGCATTTTGGTTTTCGACCGAGCTGGTCATCGAGGTTTCCCTCATCCGCTCAATGATGTGCTCAAGGAGCTTCTCGTTGACGTCAAAATCCCTCTCGAGGTTGCTGTATTCGAGGCCGTAGCGGTCGAGGGAGAGGGAGTCAGTCTCCTGCTGGGCGAGCGACGCCTGCGCGTCCGAATAATTCTGGAGAGCCGTTTGGTATTCCGTCTCAATTTGTGCGGCGCTCGTGTCGATCGCCTGCTTCAGCTGGCGTTCCGCCTCCTCGAGGGAATTGACGGCTTGGATCATCTGGGGATGCTTCGGCCGGTAGCGTTCGCTCAATTGGGCAACCGCGATCTTGAGGGAAGCAACCTGCTGTTGGAGCTGGCTGACGGCGGGGACCGTCGCTATGAAGGGCAGATCCAGAAGATTGGCACCCCGCTTGCGGCAGGCGAGGACTTGGTTTCTGCGGGTTTCCGCAGCCTGGAGATTTGAGGAATCCTGGGTTACGACATCGTTCAGGTTCTTCAGCTTCTCGGTGACGATGTCCTTGCGCTGGTCGAGCGAGACGAGCTTGTTCTTTTCCCTGTAATTCTGGAGCGCATTGGCGATGTCATCGACTTTCTTCCGCTGCTCGTCGGCGCGGGCCTGCAATTCTTCCACCGCCTTCAGTGACTCATCTACAAGGGTGTGTGCATTATAGGCTATGTATTCGTCGGCAAAGTAGTTGGCTACCTTTGCCGCGAGCACCGGGTTGGGATGCCTGTAAGTGATGTCGACGATCAGGCTGAGACGCTGTGGGATGACGTCGCGATTCTTGGCGAGGACCGAAGTGGCTGCCGGAGGACGTTTCCCCGCCACGATATAGGGCGCCAGGAATTTTTGAAGGTCATCTCCCTGGATTCGCGCTGCGACCCTCTGGACGATAGTCTCGCTCTTTAGGATATTGACCTGGGTATTCAGGTCCTCGGCGTCGCGGACCTGGCTGTCCATCACCTGCTGGACATCCATGACCATCGGGTTGTGCCGGAAGACCTGGACAGTGGCGGCCGATTCGTAGACGGGGGTCAGGGAAAGCGAAATGATCAGGGCCGACCCAAAGACAACGAGGAAGACAATGATGATATACCAGATCCGCTCGCGTAAAATCAGGAGGTAATCCTTCAGCGATTTGTGCGTGATCGCCTCCCCCTGCCCATAGCCGTAGGCGGAATAGGGGCTGTAGCCGCCATACCCGCCGTAGCCATATCCCTCATTCCCCTGGCTGCCGCCAGACGGAACTCGCCCATACGGCCCTTGAGGTTTCTTATCCTTGGATTCCATCGGGTCGGCTTTCAAAGAATCCGCTCTGGCACGTAGATTACGTCACCCTTGGAGAGGACCCAAGAATCGGCGGTGTTGCTTTGGATGATGTCGTCTGCGTTTATAATCGTGGTCGATGTCTTTCCGTCACTATTAAGCCTGGTGAGCTTGACCTTCTTTCGATCGGCGAGGCGGGTAAAGCCTCCGGCCCGCGTGATGGCATCCAGAAGGTTCAGGCGTTGGTCAGGCGGGATAGCGACCGTGCCTGGGGTATTCACCGAGCCGAGGACATTTACCTCCTGCTTGGCGTATTCCTTGACGGTCACATTCACCTGGGGGTTGACGAGGTAATCCTTGTCGTAAAGGTGCCGGATGAGATCCTGGGCACTTCGGACCGTCTTGCCCGTCAGGTCGACGGTGCCGATCAACGGAAGGTTGATCGTGGATTCCGCAGATATGCGAACGTCTCGGGCAAGGTCAGGTTCCTGGAAGACAACGACCCCGATCAAGTCATATGGCTGCAGCACGTAGTCGGGCTGCAGGGCATGTGAGGAGCCGGCTGGAAATGCTGACGCCTTGTCCGCGGCGCTAGTCCGGACGGAGGAAAATGCCAAAAGTAAGGCAAGGCATATCGTGAAACGCATTCGGCCGTTGAATCAGGTAACCGAAGGCTTCAGAAGCGAAATGCAGCCGAGAGTGTCACGATGTTGCTCGCAAAGGAGTCAACCGTGACACTTGAGCTGTCATTGGCATAATCGTAGGCCAACTTGAGTGAAACATTGGTGCTGACGATGTAGCCTACGCCGATCCGAAATGAGGTGAAGTCGTCCCGTTGGGTGGTGGTGATATACTGGTATTGGCCATAAGTCACCTGGCCAAAAACCGACCACTGTTCATTCAACGCCGTGTTCGCCTCAATGTAGGCGTTCGGCTCGCGATAACCGCCTCCGCCTAAAGCCGAATACCCATAGTCATCGTTTAGGCTGAGCGTGAAGGTAGTCTTCGGGGAATACGCATACGTGAACTTGGAGTCCATACCGAGTGCACTCTGATTGCCATGCCCGTCCAGGCTCAATTGGTTGTAGCCAATGTCGAACTCGCCTGTGAAGTCCGGAGCGAATTCGCCGCGCGCTCCGACATTGTAGTAGTAGTTTTGGCTGTCGATTCCACCCGTACCCACCGTGTTGTCGCGGTAACGGAAGCCAGCGCTTAGATCGAGCTTGGGCTCGACCTTCCAATAGTAGTTAACCGGAACCTCAAAGTAGCTCCAATCGGTAAAGCCGTTGTCCCGATACGAGGTATCGTTGTAAATAAGGCTTCCTCCGACGCTCGACTTGTCGGTCAGCGCAACTTCCCCCGATGCATTCAGATCCGTGACGTTGCGCTCTTCAAGATAGTTAAGATTCTGGAGCCCAACTTCAGGTTGATCGAGTTGGTTGAATGTCCCGTTGAAGCTCATCTTCGTCTTGTCGTCATCGTAACGGGTCATAAGCGACGCGTCCGTTAGCGCCTTGCTGAAGGTCGCACCATCAGCATACTTCTGGAAATCTTCGCCTATTGAGAAATTTGTCTGAGTGACCGAAGTGTCCTTGCCTGACACGAACGAGAGGCCGGGGATGAAATCAAATATAAGAGCATTCTGAGTGCCGTTGTGGCTCAGGAAGATGTTGTCGTTGTCGGCAACACTCGCATTGAAGGTGGCAAATAGCTCGGAGTCGCCGTCTACCTCGGGCTTGTAAAACGCATAAGACCTCGTCGGGAGGGCGGAAAACGTGATGGCTGCGATAAGCAGGGCATTAAGGGTGCGAATCACATCGCTGTTTTTCGCTCTCGGTAGGTATTGCATGGTGTAGTCGATATTCGATTGGTAGTAACTCTGACCTAAGCAGCTCTGAAAAATGGTCTGTTTTTAAGGCATCCTGCCTGTCTTTGGCCCAGCACGGCCGCGGCCAAGACGTTTGGCGCGATAGCTAGAGCAAGTGACTCGAACCTCATTTGCGTAAGTTATTAGGGTGTCGGAAGATAAAATGATCCAAAGATTTGTAAAAAATCTAAGCAAATCCGATGACTCGGCGCAAGGACCTTTTACAAAATCTGAACTGCCAAGGTGACGCTTTTGCTCCGTTATCGTTCCAACTAAATGAGGTAAATCTATAGGGCGCCACCTGATCCCGATTAATTGGCCAAATTCCCGCCAAATGGACGGAGGGCGAGTGCGGATTGCGACAGGGATAGGCGGTTGAGGCATCGATTAGCCCCCAAGCGAGGCGAGAGGGTCACTTAATTCATTTCATTTTGAATTGAATTCACTGAGCCCCCCCATTAGCTGAGGGA
The DNA here is from genome assembly GCA_036489955.1 of Opitutaceae bacterium. Lineage (GTDB taxonomy): Bacteria > Verrucomicrobiota > Verrucomicrobiia > Opitutales > Opitutaceae > Palsa-1447. Next base: position 273,364 of record DASXEV010000014.1, on the reverse strand, counting down.
TATGGAAACGATGGCCAGCATCACTGACGGCAACGCTGTCCAGGGTTCTGCACTTGTCCGAACGGTGGGGAGGGTAGCCGAGGAGGCCGCGTTTGACGCGGCTGTCGTCGAGTTTTTTGTCAGGGCAGCCGACCTCCTTGGAATCCCCAAATCCGTCGCAGCCATTTATGGAATCTGCTTTTCCTCCCCAGAGCCGTTGTGCTTCGCAGATATCGAGGCGCGTCTCGACATCAGCAGGGGGTCAATCAGTCAGGGCGTCCGCGTACTTCGCGAAATGGGTGCCCTCAAATCGGTGGGAAAGCCGGATGAGCGCCGGGAAGCTTTCGAGCCGGACCTAAGATTGCGCAAGCTGATCGAGCATTGGCTGGACACGCGCCTTCAAAAGCAGCTGAACGCGGGCCAAGGCCTTCTCCAGCAGCTGAACGAGTTGGTGCCGGGGGGCAAGTCGCCATCGGCGAAGGAACTGCGAACTCGGATCAAGTCCCTCCGGGCATGGCATGACAAGACCCGTGCCGTGCTACCGCTCGTTAAGACTTTTTTGAAGCTTTCCCAGTGACGCGTCTTAAGCCGGAGACCAGGTGAATTTTTGGCGCCGGCCCGCGGCGCATCAGAATTTTTTCAGGAGCCTAGTCGTATTCGACCGCAGAAGCGACGGGGCGAAGCCATCTTTATGTCTCCGAGGCCTCTCCTGCGTCTCAAATTCGTCATTGGGACTTAGTAATCGTGATTTTTCGGTCCTCCAATTCAGAGAATATCGCCCTTATGGAAACGGAGCTCCCTTTGGGACTCGTTCGGGCACTTTGGTTGATCATCGGTACGGTCGCGGCGTTGGCTCTCTTGCCGGCTTCCGCGGTGGCAGCCGATCCCGGCGTAGCTAAAGCCGCGGCTGCGGATGGATTCACGGCCAACTTCGCATTCTATCCCTACCACAATTGCGCGCTGGTCAGCGTGGATTATTCGAACCTGCCTGACCGGGCCGCTGCTACGGGAGTCGCCTTGCGCATTGTGCGACGCGGATCCGGTGAGACACTGGCCTCAAGGACCTTGGCGGCCTCCGCCGGTTATAATGCAGAGGGCCAGTGGGCATTGCCGGGCCTTGGCGAGGGTGAGTTCGAGCTTGTTGCGCGGGTGAACGGGACGTCCGCGGCGGAAAGGCGCGTGCCGTTCGAGCGGCACGTCTTCCCATGGGAGCACAACTCCCTGGGAAAATCTGCCGCCATCGTGCCACCATTCTCGGCGCTTGTGTCGGGTGACGACACTGTCTCGGCGGTCCTGCGGAAGCACACACTGACTCGGCTTGGTCTATGGAAGCAGGTTAACAGCCTCGGAACGGACCTGCTCGCGCACCCGATGCGCCTCGAGCTGAGGCGCGGCAGTCGCACGGAATCGGTGGAAGGGAACTCATTCGAGTTTGTAGATCGGAGCGGGACGAGGGTTGTCTCAGAGTCCTCCTTCCCCGGGGGCACCACCCGGAGTGAGTGGGACTACGACGGCGTCATGAAATGGACGCTCGATCTGGCGCCGGATCCTCACCCCATCGACTCGCTAACGCTCGTCGTGCCGCTCGACGACCACCTGATGCCGCTCATGCATGCCTGCACGGACGGCATTCGCATCAACTACGCCGGTCTTGTCCCCGCAGGAAGCGGGCAGGTATGGGACAGCGCGAAGGCAAAGCGCAGGGTCATGCCTGGGACATTTGTGCCGTATATCTGGGTTGGTGGGGAGGAGCGCGGGCTGGCCGTATTTGGAGACAACGATAAAGGGTGGGTGACTGCCAAAGACGTGCCGTGCCAGGTCCTGCGCCGCGAGGGCGATATCCTGGAACTGCGGCTGAATCTGATTGCCGGGCCGACGGTAATCACGGCTGGCCGCCGCATCACAATTGGATTTCAGGCGACGCCAACGAAGCCCATGCCGGCCGACTGGCGGCTACGGACCCTCGGGGGACAGCCTATCCATGGCACGAGTGCGCTGCATTATGCTTTCCTAGGCTCATGCCTGGACTGGGGCGCTTTGTCGCGGGCGATGGATGTGTATCCCCGCAATGAGGATTTTGGAATTTGGGATGAATTCAGGCGCGTACGGCAGACCGGGAAACTCGACACCCATGAACTCGACGACTGGCTGGCGCATATCGGCGATCCGAATGACCGGGAACGCTCCCGCGTTGCGGTAGGTTACGGCTTTCATGTGATGCAAACCCGGCCACAGAACGTGCTCGTGTACACGAACGCCCGCGGGGTGCGGTTCGACACCCCGGAAGGCCGTACATTCCTCAACGAGTGGGACCGTGAATTGTTCCCAAAGCGAGTTTGGAAGGACGGGACGTGGTTTGACCTAAACCCGAGTGAGAGCTTCCGCGACTATGCCACCTGGTATTACCGGCGGATGCTCACCACCTTCGCCGATTCAATTTACTGGGATGATACGTTCCTGCAGTCGGTCTATCGTCCCATCGATACCGACGCCTACCGGAGACCTGACGGCCGGATCCAGCCGGCAGCCGGACTATGGGACATGCGCGCCCTTATACGAAGGACGGCTGTGCTCGGCGCCGAGTTGGGCAAGCCGCCGACCAACATGGTGCATATGACGAATGCCGCAATTGCCCCAATTCTCTCGTTTGCCCAGTCGATGTACACGTGGGAGGATATGAAGTCTGATCTGGATTTTCAGGACCGGCATACCCGCGATTACATCAGGGCGGAGAGCATCGGTCGGCAGCACGGGGACGTGCCCTTTGCCATGCTGCTAACTGTTACCAAGGACCCCGCCAAGCTTGCCTGGATCAAACGCACGGGCACCGGCGTGCTTCTGGTTCATGAAATAAAGACGAGCGGAAGCGAGCGAGAGTGGAGTGTCGCCTTCCAGAAGCTTGTTGACTTCGGGTATGGGCAGAAGGACGTCCGCGTTTTCAATTATTGGGACGCGGACAACCCGGTGTCAGTCGACGGCGGCGACGTCGCGACCTTGTGCGTTGCCAAATCGGGCGCGGCGCTCGCCGTCGTGTGCGACTACGGCGGCGGCGGCGAGATGACCCTGCATATGAATCGTAAGGCGCTCGGGCTGTCGCAAGGGCTTGCGGCCCGAAACGAGGAGACGGGGGAAGCGCTGCCCGTAGATCCGGACGGCTCCGTGCATTTCCAGCTTCGGCGTCATGACTACATGATCATCGTGATTGGGGATCTCCGGAGTGAAGAGTCCAATATCCCAAAAAGCGCGGTGAGGAACGACAGCCGGCGCATTCGTCTGACGGCTGCGGCCGGCGTTGCACAGTGAGAAACCCCTCAGCATGGCCTAAAAGCGCAGGTCGTTTCCTGCGCAGCGGAAGCCAGTGGTTGCAGTACCGTCGTCCTTCTCGGTTGATTCATTTTGGCAATACACCGGGCGACGACCTGCTGTGCTCAATCGTTGCCCATGAGCTTAGAAAGCGCGACGGCTGCAAATGGGCGCTTATGAGCGACCATCCCGCGCTCTTTGAGGGGAATTCTGACGTGGAAGCAGTGATTCCGGTTTCCGGTGCCTTATTTGGTGCGATTCGTGCCTTGGGCGGAGCTGCGGTAAAGGTGGGCTATCCCGCGACCATTCATGACTCAGATGGAGCTATTGTCCCCTCGCGCCACATTGCAGCGCACCTATGCGAGTCTGCGGGCATATCGGGGATGATCGACGTGGTGCCTCGCCTCACTCTCACCGAGGAGGAGCTTGGTTTTGGGCGAATCGCCGAGGGGCGGATCGCAATCATGAGTGCGGGATCCTCCCGAGTAGCGATTCCCAACAAGGAGTGGGGCCCCGAGCGGTTTCAGGCGGTTGTCGACGTCCTCCGCGGCAGCTTTGAATTCGTCCAGCTGGGCTCGGAAAGGGATCCGAGGCTCGAGGGGGCCGTCGACATGCGCGGCGGGACAACGCTGAGGCAGGCCGCGTCCGTCATCGCCAGCAGCGTCACCTTTGTGGGGCTTGTGGGATTCCTGATGCACCTTGCCCGCGCTGTGGAGCGCCGAAGTGTCATCATCTATGGCGGCCGCGAGGCGCCGTGGCAGAGCGGCTATTCCGGAAACATTAACCTCACGGGCGACGTTCCATGTGCCCCATGCTGGTACTTGAGCAAGTGCGTCCTTGAACACCGATGCATGACGGAAATCACCGTCGAGTCGGTCGTCGAGGGTATCCTGCAGGCGGCCGCACGTCGCCAGGAGAGTCTGCCCATGGACCAGATCGATATTGCCCTGGCGGCCCCCGTCGTATGAGCCCCGAATTCGAGTCCGGGATGTCTGCGGCGATTCGGCCGGCCGATTTTGCGGGCCGCGTTTGGGCCCGGCTTAGAGGCGACAAGCTGGCGGTGAGCGCCCTTTGGGTGCGCTTCGCGAACCTCCTCCAGGGCGCCCTAATCGCCGCGGCAGTGGTGGCGTTCCTTACTCCAAAGGAGCAGGGTGTCTGGTATTCGTTCCTGGCGGTCCTGGGTATAGCCGGTTACGCCGAGCTTGGATTCGGATCGGCTGCCATGCAGGTGGTGGCGCACGACGCCGGAGGCGGTTCCGGGTCAGCCGCCAAAAGACATGCCTACTTCCTGATCACGCTGCGATTCGCATGCGTAGCAGCAGTCCTGTACACGATCCTCCTCGTCATCGCAGGAATATTGGTGTTCGGAGCGCGTGGCGATGCCCACGACGGGAGCTATCTCCCCCTCTTCATGGCGGCGGCGGCAACAGGCGGCGTCCTCTTCCTGCTGGCACCGATCAATAGTTTTTTCGAGGGCTGCCAGTGGATCGTCCAAAGCAACCTTCGGCGGGCCGTGCAAAGTGCGGCATATGGGGTGGGCGCTGTCGCCGGCCTCGCGCTGGGGTTCAAGGTTTGGGGCGTGGTCACGGGCTACGCCCTAGCTGGCGTGCTCGTGATACTTCTCCTGCTAAAGCAGCATGGGAGATTCCTGCTTGAACTGTTCGGCGCCCCCAAGGAAGTGGACGTTTCCTGGCGACGGGACTTTTGGCCGCTCCAGCGGCGCTACGCCGTCACATGGCTGTCCGGAATCCTCTACCTCTCCGCAATGAACCCGCTCATTTTTCGGCTGAGTGGCGCAACCGAGGCGGGGCGCTTCGGCTTGACCTGGAGCCTCCTCCAGACCGTCGCGGCTTTTTCCGGCATATGGCTCAATTCACGGGCCGCCGTCTATGCCTCACAAGTCGGCGGCGGGCGCCATCGGGAATTCCGGCACGATTACTGGAGGAGCTTCCGCTGGTCTGTCACTAGCTATTGCTTTGGAGCCCTGGCCCTGCTGGGAGGCGTCGCGATGGGCGCCCAATTCTGGCCGCGCGTGGCCTCTCGGTTCTTGCCTATCCCGGCCCTCGCTCTGCTGCTGATGGGAGCAGGACTGATCTTTCTTCTGCAGTCGCTGGGAACCTTCCTTCGCAGCTTCCGCGAAGAACCGCTCATGAAGGAGGCATGGCTTTCCTCAGTGCTCATCCTCGGTCTGGCTGTCCTCTTTGTGCCGCGCTGGGGAGGGGAGGGGGCGGCCGCCGCCCTCGTCGCTTCTCAACTGGTCATGGTGCCGTTCTACCTGCGCAAGGTGCGCATCTACTCGAGGCGGCTTTCACCGGCGTGAAGGGCTAGGTCAATGCCGACTCTCCTAAAATGCCGCACGCGGTTTCCCGCTTCAGAAAACGGGGGCCGTCCTATCTGCGGCTCGTGCGAAGGCGTCCATTGATGAGCTGGGCATTCATTGAGACCTGTCGCCAGGGACCCGGAGCTGGGTTGGTTCCAGCTGCGAATTTGGAAATCTGGCCCCTATGAGTGCGGACCTTCCAGTCACGATCGGGATAGCGACGAGAAATCGGCCGGATAATCTTTCTAAAACGGTTGAGCACCTCGCAAAAATGGTGTGTCAAGCTGCGGAATTGCTGGTGGTGGACGACGGTTCAGACCTCCCCATCAGCATTGCGCCCACTGCGCTCCCATTCCCGGTGCGGGTGATCAGGCACGAGAGATCACTCGGATATATCGCGGCGCGCAATGTGATCGCCCGCGAGTGCAGGACGCAGTTCGTCCTTTCGTGCGATGACGATTCTTACCCGATATCCGGTGACGTGGCTGACGCCATTGCTTACTTGGCGCATCATCCGGAATTCATCGCCCTGTCATTTCCTTACATTGAGGGACCGATGCGAAAGGCGATGAACCCCAGTACAGCTTCCTCGCCATATCCTGTCCGGCAATTCATTGGCTGCTCACATCTCATGCGGGTAAGTTATTTTCGGGAGCTCGGCGGCTATTGGGAATGGCTGGTGCAGCAGAACGAGGAGCGCGAGCTGTGCTATCGTGCGCTTTCAAGAGCGTGGGGAGTCGCGCATTATCCGGGGGTCACGTTCTATCACGATTACGCGCCTGCAGGCCGAAACTGGAGTCGTCACGAATACTTCACGATGCGCAACGAAATGGCAGTAGAGTTGAAGTACGCACCGCGATCCATCGGTGCTTTGAAACTGATCCGCAATCTATCGCTGGCGTGTTTATGGGCGCTGCGAAATCGCCGCACCGGCTACTTGCGCGGCTACTTTAGCGGAATAGCAAGCCAATGGGCCGGCGGTGTTCAGCGGGGCCCGCGTCTGAGCCTTAAACGCTATGCTCGGCTGGAAAAATTGGCATGGATGTGATGCCTATACGCAGTTTTGCGGGACTTAGCCAGTTGGTAAAAGACCGAATTGGCTCCTATGGCGTTCGTGGCGCCGAAATGATGATTTGGCGTGTAGTTGGGCTGGCGGCCTCGGCTGTGGGTTCCATTTGGGCTGCGCGTTGCCTGGGGCCCGAAAATCTCGGAATATCTGGCGTTGTTATGTCCGTAGTCGCCTTGGTCACGCTTGTAGTGACGCTTGGCCTCGACAATGCCTGCATCCGAACGGTGAAGGGGGCGCTGGACGACGCGAATGTCGAAGAATTTGTAAGGACAATCGTTTCTGTACGCACACTTGTCGCGTTAGCATTTGTCATTATATGCGGCGTTGCCGTGGCGGCGGCGATTTGGGCCGGAACAATCCATTCGTCTTGGTGGCTCGCGATCGCGGCAGCCTTCCCATTGATCTATCTTCAGGGAAATTCAGCGTTATGGCTTTTGCAAGCCAAGGAATTGCAACTGATTCAGTACCGTTTGATTGCGGGCCAATCAGTATTTATGGCCGCGGTATATCTTGCCTTCCTTCGGCCAGGCGCACCGGCAGGTTCGGATATTCTTGTACAAGCGATAGCGCTCACGGGCATGTTTTGCTTCGCATGGCGGTTTGCCACTGGGTTAAACCTCAAGGGAGTGCTCAAAGTGAGCATCACTTCGGCGCGCGCGGGCTTTCGATACGCCAACAACGAGAGATGGGCAGTCGCTATAACCTTTGTCGTCTATTTTTACACAGCATTTTCACTTCCGTTGATTGGGCTCCGAAGCACGGTGCCTGAGGCCGGGCGATTTCGCGCCGCAGCCAATTTGTCACAGTCGGTGGCCGCCGTTCTACTTATTTACACCACGATAATTTATCCGAGAGTTCTCGCATGGCATCAGGAAGCTCCCGAGGAACTATTCGATCGCCAAATTCAGGCCGCTCGTCTCCTTCTTCCTTGGCTGATAGTGACCTTAATATGCGCCGCAATCGGAGCCCCATTACTAATCCCTGTTGTCTTAGGAAAGCAATATTTAGGAAGCGTATGGCCCTTTGTTGTTCTCGTTGGTGCAAAGCTCGTGCTTACCCTTTCGAGTGTTTTTGTAGCCGGCGTTCGCGCACACAGAAGAGACCGAATGCTTTGCCTTTGTCTCATAGGAGTAATGCTCTGTAGTATAGGGCTTAACTGGATCATACTTCCCTATTATGGTGCGCTAGGTGCAGCCTGCGTCAGCATGTTTAGCGAATGCGTCGTTCTCGTAATGTGCGTATGTTTCTGTCTCCAAAGCGTAGAATCCTAATGCCAAAAAATAACAATGAACCACAGGTTACGGCAGCACATTACAATTTTGAGCAATATGTAACCTTCACAAGATTTTGCTCCTTCTGGCAGCAGATAATGGAGGTATTAAGCCTTTCGCCTAGATCTGTAGTCGAGATAGGCCCAGGATCCGGCTTAGTTACCCAACAATTACGCGGAAATGGGGTATTCGTTACCACGATGGATTTTGCTCCAGATCTGAAACCAGATATACTCGGTTCTGTCACAGCGATACCCCTTCCTAATGCCTCAAGTAATGTAGTATTATGCGCCCAGGTTCTGGAGCACCTGCCGTTCGACAAATTTGGAGTTGCCCTCGGTGAAATAAGCCGCATAGCGACCACCGGAGCGATAATTACGCTTCCGCACCATGGACGTACGTTTCGATATCTTTTGCGGGTTCCATGGTTTGGAGAAATCAAGTTTCTCTTGGATCTAAATTGGAGACCAAGGGAGCATTTATTCGATGGCCAACACTATTGGGAGATAGGCAAAAGAGGCTATTCCATTAGTCGGGTATTAAGAGAGATCGAAGCCCATTTCCATGTCGAAAGACATTACCGGTTTTGGCACAATCCCTACCATCACTTTTTCATAGTTCGCTCAATAAATATTAAATAAAAGCAGTAGTGATATAGAGGGAAGGCATCTAATCTGCTTGGTCGGCCAGCACACGAATGAGCCCGTTCAACATCTTTACGTTATATGTTCGTAGCAGGTCGAATTGATTGCTCACGATGAAGATATCTGTAATAATTCCACATAAGAACGACGAAACGTCTTTGGAAATTTGCCTCGAACTCCTCGCCAAACAAAGTTTGCTGCCAGCAGAGATTATTGTGGTCGACAATAATTCAAAAGCGCCAAACGAGGTGCGCAGGGTCTGCGAGAAGTATGGGGCCATATTAATAGATTGCCCGGAAGGTGGTTCCTATATGGCGCGCAATAGAGGAATCAAAAGCACTAAGGCAGATCTTCTTATTTTCACAGATGCAGATTGCCGCCCTTGTCCAGTTTTTGTTGAAAGTTATAAGAGATGGTCCTCATCCAATGACAGGCTGATCGCCGCCGGGCCAGTAGATGCTTTTTCAAATTCGCGTATACCTAATGGATGGGAATGTTTGGACATAGATTCCGGTTATCCCCAGCGGCGATATGTGCAATCGGGAGTCGCTATGACCGCAAACCTTTCGGTAAAACGTCAGGGCATTGAGAGATTTGGGGAATTTGATGGAACTCTATTTTCGGGTGGTGACTTCGAGTTTTCTGGAAGGATCGCACGGAATTCGGGTGGGATTGATTGGGTGAGAGAGGCGATTGTTGAGCATCCAGCCCGATCTAATAGAGCGGACGCCGTCGAGCGTATGAAGCGCACTTATCAGGGCGTCGCTGAAACGCGGGTTAATAATGGATTGAGCCCCGTGCCATTCAGAACCTGGTTTCTACTGTTATTCCCGCCTGTGGCCCGTATACCTCGAATTAATCGAATTCCGGGAGTGACAGTTGGTGCAATATTGCAGGCATTTGTTTATGCCTGTTATTTGCGAGTGGTTCTGTTCTGCTTTTTGCTTTCCGTAAGAAGGCACGGGGCAGCGCGACGCTTGGCTGGAAGGTACAAGTAAGGCGCTTTTGTGAGATGAATGGAATTTCGAATATTCAACCTCAAGCATCGGTGATAATACCGACGAGAAACCGGCTCGATACACTGCGCAAAGCTATCAGATCAGCGTTTAAACAGACTGTTAAACTCGAGATTCTTGTAATGGACGATGGTTCTACAGATAACACTGTGGCAATTGTTCGAGCTGAATTCCCTGCGGTGCAGATATTTACTCTTGGTTTCGGCAAGGGGCCGACATTTCAACGTAATCGCGGGGCCGAACTAGCAAATGCTGAAGTTTTGATAACGTTGGATGACGACTGTGTTTTTAGTGATGCCAAAGTGGTAGAGCGAATTTTGGATTTATTCGGATCGAATGAGGTGGCGGGTGTCACCATGCCATTCGTAAATACATTAACATCAAATCGGACTATCTGGTGTAACGCGCCTTCTGCAGAGGGAAGGTATCAAACAGGCTCGTTCTTTGGAGGTATGGTGGCGTTGCGTAAAGATTCATTTATTAGAGTGGGCGGATATCGTGAGATTATGTTTATGCAGGGAGAGGAGCCTGATTTGGCGTTGCGGCTCCTCGACGCTGGGTTCATAATTATTTGTGGACATGGTAAATGTATAAATCATTTGGAATCGCCGGTGCGTGATAACACAAAATTACAGTATCTCGGTGCGCGAAATGCCATTTACTATATTTGGCTGAATGCTCCGGTCGTCGTGCTACCATTTCACCTGTTGCTTTCCTCCGCTGTTTCTATTCGACAAGGCTTTCATCTAGGGCGCCCGATAACGGGATTTCGTGCCGTCTTCGACGGACTGACAGGTATTGCGGTTTGTTGGCAATGGAGGCGTCCGGTATCATTCCATAGCTATTGGAAGATGCGGGCCCTGAGACGTGTGAAAATTAAACTCGCGGATTGAGATGACGTTTCGAGGTAATAAAGGTCACAAATGCCTACAGCAGTGTCCGATTAGAACATGCGAATGCTGCATACCGATGACGTTGTATTGAAAATGGTAATCAAAAATGGATTTAGCGAATGCGCTATGTAGTGGTTTTCGCTGGGGCACGTGATCACTATCAGGTGGCCCATGCTTTAGCGGAAGCTGAAATGCTTGAGCGATTTGTCACAGAATTCTATGGCGCGAAAGTTCCACGGTGGATTTCGAGGACGTTTCCTTCAATCAGCTCTCGTTTGATCGGCCGGATCGCGCCTGGTGTTCCAGAAACATTGGTAACGGTTCCGCTCCGGGCAACAATAGCTTGGGGTATGTTTAAGGCCTGTCGATCGAGCCGCTTTCGCGTTTGGAAGGACGCCATAATTGGACAAAATGCTGGCCGAATTGCCAAAGCCTCGGGATCGGGATTGTTGGCTTATAGCTATTATGCTTCTTACGCTTTTGAAAAGGCTCCAATGCACTGTAGGAAGATTATCTTTCAAGTACATCCACATCCCGATAGCACTCGGAAAATATTAGAGGATGAATTGAGCCTTCAGCCGTCCGCGCGTGCGTCGTTGAGGGCCGAACATGAACTAAATATTCCTAAAGCGGCATATGCCCGTCTTTCTCAAGAGGCACGCGACGCCGATTTTGCTCTTACGCCGAGTACATTTGCGAAACAATCTTTGATCGCAGCAGGCGTTTCCGATCGGAATATTGCGGTTGTGCCCTACGGTATCGACACGACTGTGTTTCAGCCAAAGAATCTGAACAACAAAGAGAAAACTGGGCCGCTGAGATTACTATTTGTTGGCTCGCTGGTACAACGTAAGGGTCTGAGCTATTTGCTCGAGGCTATGAGGAGGCTAAGGGGAGCGCCGATTGAGTTGACTCTCGTTGGTCGTGGAGCACGTGATGATGAGCTAATCAAAAACTTTTCTGATGTACCCTTTAGTATTCTTTGGAATTTGCCCAGGAATGAACTGGTGGAAGAATTGCAAGCCAGCGATGTTTTCGTATTTCCGTCGCTCGTTGAGTCGTTTGCCCATGTCATGCTTGAGGCAATGGCAGTAGGTCTGCCGATAATTACGACGACAAATACCGCAGGGCCGGATCTCTTGGACGAGGGGTGCACAGGCTTCGTCGGAGCAATTCGGGACGTTGAGTTTCTTGTAACGAAAATTCGCTGGTTTCTGGAAAATCGAGATGCAGTTGCTGAAATGGGTCGTGCCTGCCAGGAAGAGGCGAGGAAACGTACATGGAAGCGGTTTCGACAGGAAATAAGAATGAACCTCTCGAGATTCCAAAGCCGATAAAGGGACTAGGATAATGATTAGAAGATGCCGATATGGACGCGATTGCGATGAGACGGTGGAGTCCAGATTATGGCTAATAGCGGACGTACAGGCAGCAATGTGCGCTACAATAGCGTCGAATTGTTGAGAAAGGGATGACAACAGGGAAAAAGGGGGAAATGTCGGGTCGTACTATAATGGGAGGACGTAGGGAGTTGAGTATTTGGATGAATCAGCCGTCGCATTACCAGACCGTGTTTTTTCGAGAGATTGCCAACAGAAAGACTGTACGCCTTTCGGTTATCTATGCAGCCGGTCTCGCCGAAAATCGCAAAATGTTAGGTTGGGAGGAACCGAGGCTAGAAGAATATGAACAGACGGTTCTTAAAGGGCCATTCCGAGTTAAGAATGCGCTCCTCAATGCTTGGCGACATAGGCGAGCTGTCCATTTGTTTAACGGGGTATGGAGCGTGCCTGTGTTTGTCTTATGTTCGACTTTACTTATCTTAGTGGGTGCCGAAGTATATTTTCATTCTGAACGACCGAATCCGGCGCATAGTAGGGAGGGTTTTTGGGGAAAATTAAAACGCATTTGGGTAAAAATGGTGTTCCGGCGCGCTAAGGGTATTTTCGTGATTGGCCGATTGGCGGGCGCGTTTTATCGCGGCGTTGGCGTGCCTTCAGAAAAAATCATTCCGTTCATGTATTTCAATCGCGGTCTCGGAAGGTTGCCAGCCGATCGCCAAACGGCTAAACCTTTCACTATAATTTATGTTGGGCAGTTTGTCGCGCGAAAGCGGGTAGAGGACCTAATCGAAGCATTTGGAATATTTAGGAACGAGATGCCAAATGCTCGGTTGATTCTTGTGGGTTCAGGGCCGTTGCGTGACGCGTACGCCGTCCAGGCGGCAAATTTGCGCATCACCGATGTTCTCAAAATGACGGGTCCACTCCCGCCCCAAGATGTGGCTTTGGCAATTCAGTGCAGCGATGTGCTTGTCTTGCCTTCCGCATTTGACGGGTGGGGATTGACTGTAAACGAGGCCCTTCAAGCCGGTGTTCCGGCTATCTGTAGTGATTGCTGTGGGGCAGCCGAGTTGCTCGAGAACCGTTCGGACTGGGGATTGGTCTATTCGTCAGGAAATATTGCCCAGCTTGTGTCTGCGATTCGCAATATTGCTTCGATTCCGGCTAGGTATTGCCCGGATCCCGATGAAGTGGAATCAATTATCGGTCCGACTGCTCTTACCAGGGAATTTCTGAGAGCGGCATTGGGGCCTCGTTAGAAGAAATGAGCTAATCATCGAACTAACGCGGAGGGAACTGCCTGCAACAAGGGCGCTTCTGTTTTGAGGAGCCGGTACCGTCAAAGATCCTCAGAACCGATTGTAACCCCCGCTACGTGCATGTTCAGTACGTCGTTTTGACTGTCATTTTTTATTTTTGTCGCCGATTATCGAAGTCAAACATGATCTCTGGGGTGCAGATTTGGATTCGCGATTGGTGCCATGAAACAACAACTCTCAGTGATCCGATTAGTAACAGTTAAGCGATGCATCTAAGCCTACTTGAAATCTCATTAATAATTCCTCTGTTCCTGCTATGCGTCTTCGTGTTGGCGCGCAATTGGCAGCAGGGTCCGATCAGCATTTGGTCGCCAATGTCAATCATGGCATTGTTGTTCCTCTATTACACGGTATTCGGTCCGCTCTACTTCATCGCTGTCGGAGAAACTGACTTCCTAGGTGTCGATTTCCGCTCATTGTTTTGGAAGGGCTGGCTTGCGAGTCTTGTATCGCTTATAACAATGGGGGCAGGCTATCTGAGTTATCGCGGCAGCAAGCTCTACGTTGGGCAGGTTTGCTCAGACGAACTCCTTCAAAAATTCGCCATGTGGCTGATTGGTGCCGCATTTTTTGCCATGCTTGTTTGGACGACTTTTTTCAGGGCCACTGCGAGCATGTTTAATCCCTTCGCAAGTGACGCGGCACGTGGTGAGGTATCGCAGTTCACGACCAATCCGTTCGCGAACTACCTCGTAAATTTTATAAACCTATCGATTCCCGCAATGGTCCTCAGCCAGTTGATCTGGCTCAAGCGGCGTTCGCCCTATGCCCTTGCAGCGCTGATTTTTGTATTTCTATTCGGGGTATGTTTTTTTCTCAGCTCCGGCTTCCGCTTTAGAATCATATGGATGGTCATCGCAATGGTGGCGGCGTATTATCTTTGGAAACAGAGGCGACCGAATCCTCTAGTCCTCCTTTCGGGAGGCGCAGCATTACTCGCGGCATTAGCTCTGATCGGCATGACGCGCACCTATTGGTCGGGATTGTCGATGTCGAAAGCACGAGGCGCTTCGGTTTCTGATTATTTGGATCATGGCTTTGAGGAAGCAGGAATCTTTATGTCGGTTTGCAGCGTTGTGGACGCGATTCCAAAGACCGTGGCCCATACCCATTGGGATCCTTTCTGGATAACTCTTACGTTCCCAATCCCGCGTGCGCTTTGGCCTTCGAAGCCGGAATCCCAAACCCTCCTAGCGATGGCAGAATCCTTTGGGTCCGACGAGGCCTATGAGGCAGGTGCGGCGATGCCTTTCTACGCCGAGTGGTATGTTGCGTTCGGATGGACCGGACTCGTCATCAGTTCATTCCTAGTAGGATTTCTGTGCAAGCGTCTCTGGGTTTGGTTTCTGCAGCGGCGAGACGATAAACTGGTGATCCTTATCTATACAACCACGCTTGGCTTCCTGTATTTCTTTTTTAGCCGCGGCTACACTCCGATCATGACGTTGAATTTTGTCTGTGGCTTGCTGCCTTTTTTCTTGTTCTATGGTTGGCTTCGCCGAAAGGCATTCTCGGAAGCATTAGCTGGGTGGATGCGATTCCAACGAGATACCGCTCGGGCTGAACGCGTACGGCAGAGACAGCTGGACAGGTCTCGAGAAACTTCGTCATGAGAATCTTGGGAAAGGGTCATGGCCATTTGCGTACCGCCGGATGACAATTTGCCACGTTGTTTACGAATGCTTCCCCGGTCGCTTTGCGGGGGGAGTCCAGAAAATGGTTTGGGAGGTGGCCACGGCTCAAGCGGCACGTGGAGATGAGGTGGAGATCTGGACGATTGGTAAGAAGGCATCCCTAGCATACGGGCCGCGGCTAACGATTCGCTACTTTCCTGGCCGCGTCAGGTGGAGCTCAGCAGATCTGCGTAGAACGTTGGCGGCGGAGCATTCTCGGTTTGCCGTGATCCATTCCCACAATACGTTCCTTCCGCTTAACCTAGGGGTAGGGGCCTTGGCTCGAATGGGGGCGCGTGTGTTTTTCCATGCCCACGGTGCGTTGGACCCGCTGCTTTTGTCCGGTTTGAATATCAAGGCGCTGAAAAAACGGCTTTACGTGGCGGCGTTGGAACGGCGCAATTACGACTCGGCGCAAGCAGTATTCGGTCTGACAGCAATCGAGTGTGCTCAGCTGGCTGCGATGGGCACACGAACGACGATCTTTGAGGTAAACAATGGAATTGCGATACAACCCTCGGCTCGTCCGGTTGCAGGAGTCGGGTTTCGCCTTCGAAATCGGATCAAGCCCGACCAACCCGTCGTTTTGTTTGTAGGCCGAATCACGCACAAGAAGGGACTCCACACCCTCGTGGACGCTATGGATGCGATTCGCCGGCAGCTTTCCGATGCTGTTCTGGTGATTTGTGGCGGACGGGATCAGGATCGTGCCTATGTTTCGGCTTTGGATGCGCAGATTGGCCGTTTGAAATTGGAGAAGCACATACGATGGGCGGGATTCGTAAACGAGGAGGAGAAGCGCTCTGCATTCGCAGCGTGTTCGGTATTCGCCCATCCATCCTATTCCGAAGGCATGCCGATGGCCGTCTTGGAGGCAATGAGCTTCGGCGTGCCGACCGTCGTGACACCGGGCTGCTATATGGATCGCGCGGTCGAGGCGGGTGCCCTCATGCTCGCGCAGCAATCGCCTGCGAGTCTCACGGAGACCATCACGGGCCTTTTAGGAGATCGCCGACTTGCAGGCCGGCTTGGGGCGCGCGCCAAAGAATACGTGGGAGGACACCATTCCTGGCAGACAATTGCATCGCGGCTGGCGGACATCTACGCCGGCAAACCTGAGCCTGCCCCGTACCGTGTCCGCGTCTAGCGAGCAAACAAAGCAATGTGTGGCATAGCGGGAATTCTCTCTTTCAAGGATGCTGTGGATCGTTCGTTCCTCGAAAAGGCCAACGCTGCACAGAAGCACCGGGGACCCGATGATTCGGGTCTTTACGTGGACGGGCGGCTACGAGCTGGGCTTTCTATGCGCCGTCTGGCAATTATCGACCTGTCCGCTGGCGGGCATCAACCGATGGTCTGGTCCGAGCCGGCGGGTGACGTGGTCATCGCCTATAATGGGGAGACCTACAATTTCCATGAGCTGAAGGCGGAGTGTGATGCCGCCGCCCCAAATCTGCTTGGAGGGGCGATCCCATGGCGGGGCACCTCGGATACCGAGGTGCTGCTTTGGTCTTATTTGCTCTGGGGAGCAGACATGCTGCCTCTGCTGGACGGCATGTTTGCTTTTGCCATCTGGGATGGACGCTCCGGACGCATGTTGCTTGCTCGCGACCGTTTTGGAGTCAAACCGCTCTACTATGCTCTCGAGGGGAAACAGCTGTCGTTCGCCAGCGAAATCAAGGGCTTAGTGGAGCTCGGCCTTGCGGATCGCAGCATTGATCCCATGGCAATCGGGCAATACGTGGCCTACCTGTATACGCCAGGGTGCCGAACGATGTTCCGCAGCGTACGCAAGCTAGGGCCCGGCGAGGCGATGATTGCCGGTCCCGGGGGATTGGAGAAGATTTGGACTTTTGCCAACGGTATGAGCTTCGGAGCAATCGACCGGGCAATAACGGAGGATCAGGCCGCGAGGAAGCTTCGCGAGCTTCTAGGAGCTTCCGTTGAACGACAGATGGTCTCGGATGTTCCTGTCGGTGCATTTCTCTCGGGCGGACTCGATTCGAGTTCAATCGTTTCGTTCGCGAGGCATCATACGAAGGACCGGCTTCAATGCTTCACAATAGGCCGGAAAGACGTGTTTGCCGAGGAAGAGGGCTACGTGGCAGACTTGCCCTATGCTGAGCGGGTGGCGGCACACCTCGGGGTGGACCTGCAAACCATCTGGGTTGGCCCTGAAATGGCGGAGCGATTCAGCTGGATGGTGGCCCAGCTCGACGAGCCGCAGGCCGACCCTGCTGCTCTGAACGCCTACTTCATTGCAAAGCTCGCACATGAGCAGGGAATAAAGGTGCTGCTCTCTGGTGCGGGCGGAGACGATATCTTCACGGGTTATCGGCGGCACAATGCCCTGATGAAGGAGCCTTTTTGGTCGTGGCTCCCCAAGAACGCGCGCCGCGCTTTGCGGATTACTGGGGAAGCGTTACCAAAGGGCACTCCATTGGCGCGCCGCGCGGCAAAAGCGTTGCAATATGCAGACTGGCCCGAGGCTGACCGGCTTATCAGCTACTTCCTCTGGCTGAACCTAAGGACCCTTCAATCGCTCTTTACCCCAGAATTCCTCGAATCGGTCGGACACGACCAGGTACTCGCCCCGATGCGAGAGGCGATTAGCGAATTGCCGGAGGATGTGCCGCCGCTCAACCAGATGCTCTATCTTGACTCCCGTTTCTTTCTGGCTGACCACAATCTCAACTACACCGACAAGATGAGCATGGCGGCCAGCATGGAGGTTCGCGTGCCGTACCTTGATCCGGACTTGGTCAAGTTTTCGACCTCGCTGCCGCTAAATTTCAAACAGCGTGGACGTGTGGGTAAATGGATATTCAAGCGGGCGATGGAGCCTGTCCTGCCCCATGATGTGATCTACCGCGAGAAGACCGGATTTGGCGTGCCACTTCGCCATTGGCTCAAGCACGAACTGAAGGAGCAGGTGGACGACACGCTCTCCGATGCGGTCCTCCGTCGACGCGGGATCTTCAATCCCGCCGGTGTTCGGCGTCTAATCGAGCTTGACCGCGAAGGCCGCATGGATGCGAGTTACCCGATCTTCGCACTGATGTGCATCGAGACGTGGTGCCGAAGATTCGTCGACCAGAGTCCTTTTCCCAATTGATATTCGAATAGGCACTCGCGTGGCCTGTCGCCCCTGCAGGGCATTCTTCACCTTAAAAAAACTCTATTATGCAGAGTTTGGATAATATAGTTTCCGCGCCGAAGAAGAGTAGTTCATTTCTCGAATGGGAGCTTCTCTTGGTGATTACCGGAGGATTTGTCGTCCTAAATATTCTTACGGCGGCATGGTTTCCGCCGCCTTGGCGCGATGAAGTCGCCTACGCTGATCCAGCGATTCGTTTTGTATTGGGGAAAGGATTTACCTCCGCGGCATGGTCGAGCCAGAGCGCAAATAGTTTTTGGGCAGCCAATAGCCCACTTCATGAAATATTGCTCATCCCGTGGCTGAAGCTCTTCGGGGTTAATCTGGTAGCCGTCCGAGCATTTGATATTATACTGTGTGCAATATCAGTACTGTTACTATGGGCTGCATGCAGACGAAATGGTTGGGTGGTCGGGAGTCGGTGGCGGCTGTTCATGTGTGCAACTCTCCTCATGGGTAATGGCCTGTTTTTGGTCGCGCGATTCGGAAGGCCGGATGGAATTACGGTGTTTATCGCAGCGATGCTCGCCTTGCAATTTGAGAAAAGCGAGGACGTTCGAGCCCACATCATCCGAAGGTGTGGGCGCATCCTAACCGCGATTGCGATCCCGTGGGCAGGTTTGCAGCTTGTAGTCGGTATAGGAGCTGTCTGTGCGTTTGCCCTAATTTTTGATTGGCGCAAAACTTGGCGCTTCAGCGCGGAGGTGGCTGTGGGAATTGTGGCCGGGTTCGTTTTGCTACTCTTATTTTATTCGGTTCAGGGCCAGGCCAAAGAGTTCATCGAATTGACACTGGGTTCTGGCCATACAGTTACGGGTCAAGTGGCTCAATTTGTCGTAATTCATGATAAGAGCGCTCGTAATAACATTTCGGGCTACATTATGCGTACGCTGATGTTTACAGAAGCTTGGACGATCGACCCGTCATTTATATGCATTGCCTTGGCGATGCTCACCATGTGGATAACACGAGGCGCGAGAGAGATTTCTACGCCAATTCTCCGTTTTGGATTAATGGCGGGTTTGGGAACGCCCGTGGTTGTACTCGTTTCCGGGAAATATCCTAGATACTATGCGTGGATGGGGTTTTTAGTTGTTACGATTTGTGCGTTTGGCGCACTTGGCAGATTGTGGCATACGCTCGGTGCCAAAAGAAGAATCCTAATCACAATACCAGTAGTCGCAGGTTGCTTGGTGGGTGCACCAGTAGCATTTGCGCGGGCTTTGTCTGGTCGAATCGTAAACTACGGCAACCTCTACCGATTCGTGAGAAATAATGTTGTAAAATCGGACCAAGCGATTGTGGAATCCGCTGCCTATTTCGCGACAATTGGCTGGGTTTCCGAAACATACTCGGTCGAGTATGGGGGCGGCCGCGGGTTTAGGGAATTGCCCGAGCAATTAAAGACAGCAGTGACTGTATTAATTGTAACCCCAAGTTCATTTGAAACTGTCGAAAAGAAAATCGGGGGGCGGTGGAAGGCAGGCTCGAGATTGGTCGTGCCTGGCACTCCCTATAGTAACACTAGCCAGCAGTTGATAGTATACCGGCGTGATGCAGCCGATGCGAAGTAACCTCAATTGACGATGCGACAAATCCTTCAAAACCTTCGGTCCGGCGAGACGGCCTTGATGGAGATCCCTTCTCCTGCAATCGAGCCGGGTCATCTAGTAATTCGAACACGCGCGTCGCTGGTCTCGCAAGGCACGGAGAAAATGCTCGTTGAATTCGGCAAGGCGAGCCTCTGGCAGAAGGCGCGTTCTCAGCCCGACAGGGTCCGCCAGGTAGTGCAAAAAATCAGGACAGACGGCCTGGTGCCCACCATCGAGGCGATTTTCCGGCGGCTGGATGAGCCGATGCCGCTCGGCTACTGCAATTGCGGGGAGGTTGCCGGAGTGGGTGAGGGGGTTTCCGGGTTTTCCGTGGGTGACCGCGTGGTGTCCAATGGACCCCACGCGGAATTTGTCCTCGTGCCGGTAAATCTCTGCGCCAGGGTTCCCGCGAACGTCACGGATGATGAGGGGGCCTTCGTCGTCGCGGCTTCAATAGCCCTGCAGGGCATCCGGCTTGTCGCGCCAACCCTCGGAGAAACGGTCGCCGTGGTTGGACTCGGCCTGCTTGGCCAGCTGGCTGTGCAACTTCTTCGGGCAAACGGCTGCAGGGTCCTCGGCTACGACCTGGATCCGGCAAAGGTGGAAATGGCCCGCCGTTTTGGCGCCGACGCGCTTTGTGTAGTAGGGGAGGGGGACCCCGTAAGACACGCGCTCGATGCCACCGGCTCCCTTGGGGTCGACGCCGCGATCGTGACGGCCTCGACAAGCTCAAACGAGGTCATCGCCCAGTGCGCGCGCATGAGCCGCAAGCGCGGCCGAATCGTTCTTGTCGGCGTGGTGGGCCTCGATTTGAAGCGGGCGGACTTCTACGAGAAGGAACTCAGCTTCCAGGTCTCCTGCTCCTACGGGCCCGGTCGCTATGATGACTCCTATGAGGAGAAGGGGTTCGACTATCCCGCGGCCTTCGTGCGATGGACCGAGCAGCGCAATTTCCTGGCGGTGCTTCAGGCGATGGCCTCGGGAGCGCTGGACGTGAAACCGCTCATTACGCGTCGCGTACCGCTGGAGAGGTTCGCCGAGATCTACGGCGACCTGGCTGGATCCGGGCTCGCCTCCCTCCTCAGCTATGGGGGAATGCCGGTCGCGTCCCGATCGCTCGCAATTTCAGAGGTGAATCTTGCGGCAAGCCCGGGTGTGCTGGCGGTCGTCGGCAGCGGCAATTTCACCAAGATGACGATGCTGCCAGCCCTGAAGGCTTGCGGCGCCCCGATCAAATACATGGCAAGCGCGAGCGGCGTCTCGTCAACCCATCTGGCGCGCAAGAACGGGGTCCCGCTAAGCACCACGGACTACGGCTCCGTGCTGGCCGATCCCGAGGTGCGCGGCGTCATCCTTGCCACGCGGCACAACCTGCACGGGACCCAAGTCGTGGCGGCGCTGCGGGCCGGGAAGCATGTGCTGGTGGAGAAACCGCTCTGCCTGACCGCTGCCGAGCTCGAGGAGATCGAGGCTGCATTGCGAGATTCGGCCGGCACCGTGACCGTGGGCTACAATCGGCGGTTCTCACCCCATGCGCTCAAGCTCCGCGAGCTTCTCGGCGAAAGGCCGGGCCCGCTTTCCCTGGTGGCCACCATGAATGCCGGAGCCATCCCCGCCAAGCACTGGGTGCACGACATCGAGGTCGGGGGCGGCCGGTTGATCGGGGAGGCCTGTCATCTCATAGATTTTTCCATTTTCGTCACCGGCAGCTTGGTCACCGAGGTGTGCGTGAGCGTGCTTGGCGGCGGCGCGGCACCCGCGGGGGACACGGCGTCCATCCTATTGCGCCACGCGAACGGCTCCCTGTCGGTGGTCAACTACTTCGCCAACGGGAACCGCGCGCATCCGAAGGAGCGCTTCGAGGTGTTTTCACAGGAGCGGGTGCTTGTGCTCGATGATTTCCGCGAGACGACCGGTGCGGGATTTCGCGCCTTTTCGCGGCTGAGGACGCGCCCGGACAAGGGGCACGCGGCCCAGTTCGCCGAATTCACAAAGCGGGTAAGGGAAGGCGGCAAGCCCCTCATACCCTGGCCTGAGCTGGCCAACGGCGCCCGGGCCGCGATGGCGATGGGCGAGTCGCTGCGCAGCAACGGCTGGGTGAAGGTTGCTTTGTAATGGCCTCCTGTGCGCCCCAGGCCGAGGGGTGGGCGGCCCAATAAAGCCCTCACCTCCCACAAGGTTATGATGGCCCAAGAAATTCAGCGACAACGGGCTCAAAAACAGGGAGACTGAATTACTCATGTCGAAACCCGTCGTGGCACTCGTGGTCGGCACCCGGCCCGAGGCGATCAAGCTGGCACCGGTCTACCAGGCAATGTCCGCAAGCGCCGGACTGCAGCCCGTCCTGCTTTCGACCGGCCAGCACCGCGAGATGCTTCAGCAGACCTTGGCGGCGTTTGAGCTGAAGCCGGACGCGGACCTGGCGCTCATGCAGGCCAACCAGACGCTGCCTGAGCTCACGGCCCGCGTCGTGCAGGCGATGTCGGCCTGGCTGGCGTCCAACCGCCCTGCGGCCATCCTCGTGCAGGGCGACACGACCACCGCCTTCGCCACCGCGCTCGCGGCCTTCTATGCGCGTGTGCCGGTGGGCCACGTCGAGGCGGGCCTGCGGACCTACGACTTCGACGCTCCGTGGCCGGAAGAGATGAACCGGAGGCTCGCGGACCCCATTTCCCGCTGGTGCTTCGCTCCCACCGAGCTCTCGAGGGACAACCTGCTATCGGAGCGAATTCCGGCCGCAAGGATACACGTGACGGGCAACACCGTCATCGATGCCCTGCTCTGGATGCGCCGGCGCCAGCAGGAGGCCACCGCGGATGGAGTTTCGCGGGCCCGGCAGCGCGGCGTGCCGGCGCCGATGGCGGAGGCCTATTTTGGGGTCAATCCCTCCCGCTGGATCCTTGTCACGGGCCACCGCCGTGAGTCGTTCGGCGGCGGATTCGAAAACATCTGCCGCGCGATCCGCGCGGTGGCAGACCAGCATCCCGACGTGGGGATTATCTACCCCGTCCACCTCAATCCGAACGTCCAGGCCCCGGTGCGGCGCCTGCTGAGTGGCCATCCCCGAATCGCGCTCATCGATCCGCTCGCCTACGAGGACTTCGTTTGGTTCATGGACCGCGCCCATTTCATCCTGAGCGACTCCGGCGGGGTGCAGGAGGAGGCGCCGAGCCTCGGCAAGCCCGTCCTCGTCATGCGGACCACCACCGAGCGGCCGGAGGGCGTGACCGCCGGGACCAGCAGGCTCGTCGGGACCGACCCGGCCGCCATCCTTCGAGAGTCGGCCACCCTCCTCAATGACCCGAAGGAATACGCCGCCCGCTCCCGCCTGCGCAACCCGTACGGCGACGGCAGCTCCGCGGGCCGCATCCTGGCCGTGCTTGAGCGCGGACTCACCTAACTATGAAACACGACGTCTGTGTCATCGGCCTCGGCTACATCGGGCTGCCAACCGCCTCCATTTTTGCGACAAAGGGCCTACGGGTGGTGGGGGTGGACGTTCGGCCCACCGTGGTTGAGACGATCAACCGCGGGGAGCTGCATTTTCATGAACCGGACCTCGACGTGCTCGTGAGGGCCGCCGTCCAAAGCGGCTACCTGCGCGCGGGCGCCGCCCCACAGCCGGCCTCCGTCTTCATCATCGCGGTGCCGACGCCGTTCAGCCACGGGCCGAAGGGGGAGAAGATCCCGGACCTGTCCTACGTCGAGCAGGCCACCCGCTCGCTGGCTCCTTGTGTCGAGCCGGGCAACCTCGTGATCCTCGAATCCACGAGTCCCGTGGGCACCACGGAAATGGTCCGCGACTGGCTGGTCGACGAACGCGCCCGCTTGTCACTGCCCGGCAAGCCGGGGGATTTCCTCTTCGCCCACTGCCCCGAGCGGGTCCTACCGGGCAACATGCTGAAGGAGCTTGTCGCCAACGACCGCATCGCGGGCGGGCTGACGCCCGAGGCTGGCCGGGTCGCGGTGGAGCTCTACCAGCGCTTCTGCACCGGGGAGATTTTCGTAACGGACGCCCGGACTGCCGAGATGGCGAAACTGACGGAAAACTCCTACCGGGACGTGAGCATCGCCTTCGCGAACGAGCTTTCGATCATCTGCGAGAAGCTGGGCATCGACGTCTGGGAGCTTATCCGGCTCGCGAACCGGCATCCCCGGGTGAAGATCCTTCAGCCCGGCCCGGGTGTGGGCGGGCACTGCATCGCGGTCGATCCCTGGTTCATCGTGGCGGCGGCGCCGGAAGAGGCGCGCCTCATCCGCACCGCGCGGGAGGTGAACGACGCAAAGCCGCACCACGTGCTTGCGAAGGTGCGCTCCGCCGCGGCGCGGCTCAAGGAGCCCGTGATCGCTTGCCTCGGGCTAGCCTTCAAGCCCGACGTGGACGACCTGCGCGAAAGCCCCGCGATGGAGATCGCCGCCGAAATGGCGAAGTTCGAGCGCTCGAAGCTGATCGTGGCTGAGCCGCACGTGCGCGAGCTCCCGCGGACGCTAGCCGCCCTGTCCAACGTGCGCCTGGCGCCGGCAGAGGAGGCGGTGCGGCTGGCGGACATCGTCGTCCTCCTCGTCAACCACCGGCAGTTCTCGGCCATCGATCGCAGGCTGCTTGAGGGCAAGACGGTGGTCGATACCCGCGGCCTTTGGCGCTGAGCCAAAGGCGCGCATCGCGGATGCCCTCTGCCGCCCAGTGCCTCGGCCTCCTGCGCCACCTGGGCCCCCGCTGGGCGCTCTACCGCGCGGGATATGCCGTGCGCCGCAAGCTGGGCTTCCTCAGGCGCAGCATGCCGGCGGGCGACTGGGACGCGGTCCCGAGTGCCGCCCTGAGGCTTCGTCCTCGGTCCGTCCCTAAGGGGCTGCTCAACGGATGGGGCGACGCCTGCATGGGCGACGCGGAGCGTATCTTGGGCGGCGAGTTCCGCCTTTTCTCGGACCGGTGGGTCGCCGCCGGGTTTCCGCCTGACTGGAACCGCAACCAGCTGACGGGAGCCCGCGTTCCCACCGGGCGTCACTGGACGGAGTCGATGGCGTTCCCCGTAGGCGACATCAAGGGCGTCTGGGAGCTCAGCCGATTTCCCTGGGCCTTCACCCTGGGCCGCGCCCACGCGCGGACAGGCGACGGGCGCTTCGCGGAGGCGTTCTGGCGGCTCTTTGCCGACTGGCGCCGAAACTGCCCTCCCAACGTTGGGCCCAACTGGGCATGCGGGCAGGA
Organism: Opitutaceae bacterium; assembly: GCA_036489955.1. GTDB lineage: Bacteria > Verrucomicrobiota > Verrucomicrobiia > Opitutales > Opitutaceae > Palsa-1447. The sequence continues at coordinate 248,579 of DASXEV010000014.1, read as the reverse complement.
GGCGACATTCAGGCTGATGGCCGTCGTGTTCGCGGCGGAGGCCATGGGCGTGCCTGCGGCGGAGCAGGACGGCCTGTCACGGTTCGTCTTCGCGACGGGCCGGCGGATTGCCGCCAATCTCAACTACGCACTAAGCCAGAAGAACAATCATGGCGTCAGCGAATGCGTGGGCCTCGTCACGGCGGCGCTGCTCGTTCCCGAGGCGGCCGACAGCGCGCCATGGCTGGCGCATGGGCTGAGGAATCTCGAGGCGCAGCTGGACGAGCTTGTCTATGAGGATGGCGGCTTTGCGCAGCACTCCCTGATTTACCACCGGGTCCTCCTGCACGACCTCTCCTGGTGCCGCAGCCGCCTCGCGTCCGCAGGCCAGGCGATCCCCCCGTGGCTTGAGCGCGCGGGAAATCGGGCGCTTGGCTTTATGATGGCGCTCGTCGACCCATTGACGGGCGGCGCGCCGCTTTACGGCGCAAACGACGGGGCGAACGTGCTTCCGCTGGCCGACGCCGGATTCCTCGACATGAGGCCGGCGGTGCAGGCCGCGGCGGCGGTCTTCAGGGCCGAGCTTCCACTGAAGGAAGGACCTTGGGACGAGGCGGCCGCCTGGCTTGCAGCCGATTGGGGCGCCCTCCGCCGTGTCGAGTGGCCTGCCGCGCCCGAGCGGTGGCACGCGCCCGTGGCCGGCTGCTTCCAGATGATCCGCGGGCACGACCGCCTGTTCCTGCGCTGCCCGCGGCAATTCCGGCACCGCCCGGGGCAGGCGGACATGCTGCATGTCGATATCTGGCGCGACGGGCGCGCCATTGCATTGGACGGCGGCACATTTTCGTACAACTCGGCTGAGCGATTCACGGCCCTGGGAGCCGCAGCGCAGCACAATGTGCTCACCATGGACGGCAGGGAGCCCATGGAGAAGTTGGGCCGCTTCCTGTACCTTCCCTGGCCGCACGGAAGCGCGGACGACCTGGGGGGCCGCGGCTTTGGCGCCAGCCATGACGGCTATTCGAAACTCGGGGTTCGGTGGGACAGGCGGGTTTCATCCCGCGAGGGGGGCGGCTTTGTGGTTCACGACCGGGTGACAGGGGCCGGCGGCCGCAAGCTTTGTTGGCGCTGGCGCCTTGCGGATCTTCCCTGGAAGCTCGATTCCGAAGGCCTTCGTCTTGAGTCCCGGTCGACGGAGGTGAATTACACGGTTTCGTGGCGCGGCCCGGCGGCCTGCCAAAGCCGCCTCCTGCGCGCCGACCCCTCCACCTCCCTTGGCTGGTGGTCGCCGCATTACGGGGCCGTGGAGCCAGCCTGCGCGCTCGTCCTCGACGTGGACGCGGCCGGCGACGTCGACCTGGAATTTCAATTCATCCCCGGGGACTGACCGTGCGAATCCTCTATTTTCACCAGCATTTCACGACGCCCGCGGGCTCAGGGGGCACCCGCTCCTACGAATTCGCCCGGGCCCTTGTCGCGCGGGGGCACAAGGTCACGATAGTCTGCGGCCAGGGAAAGGGCGGGGGCCTCGGGCTCCCGAAGGACGAGAAGCGCAATTGGCACCGCGGCCCTGTCGACGGCATCGACGTGATCGCGCTGGCGCTCGCCTACTCGAACCGTGACAGTTTGCTGCGGCGGACGCTCGTTTTCCTGCGATTCGCCTGGCGCAGCATCTGGATCGCCCTTCGCACGGACTGCGACCTCATCTTTGCCACGTCGACGCCGCTCACGGCGGGGCTGCCCGGGATTGTCTCAAAGCTGCTTCGCCCGAGGATCCCGTTCGTGTTCGAGGTGCGCGACCTTTGGCCGGAGCTTCCGCGCGCCTTAGGCATGAAGAACCCCCTCCTCCTTTGGGGGATGGGCGCCCTTGAGTGGGCGGCCTACCGGAGCGCGGATTCCTGCGTCGGGCTTTCGCCCGGCATTGTTGAGGGCATACGCCGGCGGGCCCGCGCGGGCCTGCGCATCGAGATGATCCCGAACGGGTGCGACGTCGGGCTCTTCGTGCCGGGGAACCGGCGAGCGCTCGACCTGCCGGGGGTCCGGCCCGGTGATTTCACGGCGGGATTCATCGGGGCGCACGGCATCGCCAACGGCCTCGACGCCGTGCTCGACGCGGCGGCGGAGCTCAAGCGGGCCGGCCGCGACGACATCAAGCTGGTGCTCATCGGCGACGGCAACAGGAAGGACGCGCTGGTGTCCCGGGCGAAGGCGCAGGGCCTCGACAATTGCCTGTTCTTTCCGCCGATGAAGAAGACCGAGATTGCGCGGGTGACTTCCGGCTTCGGCTGCGGCCTCATGATCCTGGCCGATATTCCCGCGTTCTACTACGGGACCTCGCCGAACAAGTTCTTCGACTACCTGGCCGCGGGGCTGCCGGTCGTGAACAACTATCCGGGATGGCTGGCGGACCTCATTTCCGCCCACAGGTGCGGCGTGGCGGTCCCTCCCAACGACCCCGCAAGGCTGGCCGCCGCCCTCGCCGGGCTTGCCGATGACCCTGCGGCCGCATCGGAGATGGGGCGCAATTCACGTGCGCTGGCCGAGGGGGAATTCTCGCGTGCCGCACTTGCGACGGATTTCGCCGATTTTTTGGAAAACAACATATCCAGCAGGAAATTGAGAGACTACTGATTCGCGATTGATTTCGCGGCTCGTCCCAGCCGAAATGACCAGCTACCTAGATTCAATTGATGGATATCTCGAGAAACCCCCTCCAAATTCAATTTTCTACGTAGTGGAGAAATCACCGAAGTGAAGCGGTCACGAAATTCGCTATTAGACGCTCTACGCGGAGGCGCAGCACTCGCAGTGGTGAGCGATCATCTCCGGTGCTTTCTATTCCTAAATTTGCCTGAACTCCATCATGCGTCCCTAGCCGCAAGGGGTTTCTATTATTTTACAGGGTTCGGACGCCCGGCGGTGATCATTTTCTTTGTTTTGTCCGGTTATCTTGTTGGAGGCTCGGTAATTAAAGGCTCAACGGATTCGTTTTGGCCGAGATATTTGCTGCAAAGACTATCGAGGCTCTGGATCGTTTTTATCCCTTGCTTGGTTCTCACATTGTTCTGGAACCACATCGGCTTTCATACTGGGGGAGCTCATTATCTGGGTGGTGGAGCGAATCCGCCAATTACCACCGCGCCAACGCAACATGTGGATCTCAGTTGGCAGACTTTTCTGGGAAATGCATTGTTCCTTCAGACAATTGTCGTGCCAATATTCGGCGACAATGGTCCGCTTTGGAGCTTAGCGAATGAATTCTGGTACTATATACTGTTTCCGCTGATATTTTTTTCCCTAAAACCTGGTAGGGCGACTTCCTTAATCGCACGGATATGCATGCTAATCGTAGCAGCAGCCATAATTTTGGAGATGCCAAGGCTGATGAGGGTAGGATTCGTTGTTTGGCTCTTTGGCGTCGGGCTAGCGGCGACGGAGGGGGATACGCTCCAGAAATGGGCCAGTAAGTATGGATCCGGGGTGGTGCTTATTTGTGCTTGCGCGTTTATTTTTCACTTATCCCGCATAAAGCTCATCACGGGCACGTATAAAGATATCTGGTTGGGATTGGGGGTCGCGGGGATGTTTCCAATCCTATTGAGATTAGGCAGCTCTTCTGGGGTATTATCAACCGTGGCATACCGTCTTTCTGAATGTTCTTATACAATTTATTTGGCTCATTTTCCGTTCCTGAGCTTCATCTGGTATACAATCTTTCATAGCCAACGATTCCAACCATCTCTATTAGCTGGATGGTATTTCGTAATCGTGTTCGCTGTCCTGCTATTATATTCGTTTGGTGTATTCTTGCTTTTTGAGCGCCATACAAATGACGTGCGACGGTTCTCAGAAAGATTGTTTCGAATTTCCGGCAGGCGGGTTGCCGTCGCCGTAAAATAGGATGGGTGGCTCTACCGGTTTCATTTGCCAGTGTTCCACGGACCATTGGCAATGGGCTGCGGGGCGTCGCCATCACTCCTTGGCACTTCTTTTTGATCGGACAATATTCGGGCATGAATCCTGAACTGGATTGCCTCGTCCTTCACTTGCGGATCATTTGACCCGATGCCTGCGCCGCAAGAGCTCGTGATTGTCGGGGCCGGCGGCTTCGGCCGCGAGATGCTCGCCTGGGCACGGCAGTGCCTGCAGTTCGAGCGGGAATGGACGATCAAGGGGTTCATCGACGACAATCCCGCCGCGCTCTCGGGCAAGAACACGCCTGCGCCGGTGCTCGGGTCCATCCGCGACCATCAGCCCGCGCCCGGGGAGGTGTTCATATGCGCCATCGGAATCCCGGCTGCGAAGCGGAGCTGCTGCGAACTCCTCTTGTCGCGCGGGGCCCGGTTCACGCGCCTCATCCACCGCACGGCCGTCGTCGGCGACAATGTCGAGATGGGCGAGGGAGTCGTGCTCTGTCCCTACAGCGTTGTCTCAGCCAACAACACCCTCGGCCGATGCGTCGCGGTCAACCTGCACTCGAGCGTGGACCACGACGCGCGGGTGGGGGACTGGTCCCAGGTGAACTGCCACTGCGACCTTACGGCGGAGGTAAATGTGGGCCGGGCGGTCTTCGTCGGCAGCAGCGTCTCCATCATCCCTGGCGTCAAGGTGGGCGATGGGGCCTACATCGGTGCCGGCTCCGTCGTCCTGCGGGATGTCCCCGCCGGCGCAAAGGTCTACGGCGTCCCGGCGCGGGTCAGGGAGTGACCAAAGGATCCGCATAAGCCGTTCATTTGACGGCCATTGCCTGAATTGAAGTTGCGCGCCGGCTCCCGCAATGAGATAGCGGCAGGTGATACCATGAACGAGCGCATCTATCTCTCCTCGCCCCACATGGGCGTCGACGAACTGAAGCTGGTCGGCGAGGCCTTCGCCAGCAACTGGATAGCGCCGCTTGGGCCGCATGTGGACGCCTTCGAGAAGGAATTCGCGGCGGCCGTGGGCTCGCCGCATGCGGCGGCGCTGGCCTCGGGCACGGCGGCGGTCCATCTCGCGCTGCGCCTCCTTGGGCTGCGCCGTGACGAGGAGGTCTTCGTCTCAACCCTGACGTTCAGCGCCAGCACCAACCCGATCGTCTATGAGGGCGGCCGCCCGGTGTTCATCGACAGCGAGCGCGCCAGCTGGAACATGGACCCCGAGCGGCTTCGCGAGGCCCTTGAGGACCGTGCCAGGAAGGGCCGGATGCCGCGGGCGGTGGTCCTCGTTCACCTCTACGGCCAGAGCGCCGACATAGACCCCATCGCCGCGCTCTGCGAAAAGCACGGGGTCACCCTGATCGAGGACGCCGCTGAGGCGCTCGGGGCGACCTACAAGGGCATCCATCCCGGGTCGCGGGGGCGGATGGGGATCTTCTCCTTCAATGGAAACAAGATCATCACGACTTCAGGCGGCGGCATGCTAGTTTCGGCAGAGGCCTCCCTGATCGAGAGGGCGCGGTTCCTGGCCACCCAGGCGCGGGATCCAGCGCCCCACTACGAGCATTCCGAGATCGGCTACAACTACCGCCTCAGCAACGTGCTCGCGGCGATCGGGCGAGGACAGCTTCGCGTGCTTGGGCAGCGCGTGGCGGCGCGGCGGGCCGTGTGCGCCTTCTACGAGAAGTCCTTCGCCGACCTGCCCGGAATCGAGTTCATGCCGGAGGCCCCTTGGGGACGGTGCACGCGGTGGCTGACGTGTGTTGTCATTGACCCGGGCAAATTCGGGGCCGACCGCGAGGCGGTGCGGAGCGCCCTCGCGGCGGAGAACATCGAGGCGCGCCCGGTTTGGAAGCCGATGCACCGGCAGCCCGTATTCGCCGGATGCGACTTCTTCGGCGGCGGGGTCGCCGACGACCTGTTTGCCCGGGGACTCTGCCTGCCGTCGGGCTCAAACCTGACGCAGGAGGCCCTTGGGCGCGTGGCGGCAGCCGTCCGCCGCTGCCATGCTAAAGCGTAGTGTCGACCTGGGACTCGTCATCTTGACGGCCCCCCTGTGGGTGCCGCTCATGATGGCGGTGGCCGTGCTTGTCCGCGTGAACCTCGGCCAGCCCGTGTTCTTCAGGCAGCGCCGGCCCGGGTTCAAGGGGCGGATTTTCGAGCTGGTAAAGTTCCGCACGATGAGGAACGACCGGGACCCCGGCGGGCGGCTCCTGCCGGACGCCGAGCGCCTCACCGGGTTTGGCCGATGGCTGCGGGCGACCTCGCTGGACGAGCTGCCGGAAATCTGGAACGTCCTGCGGGGGGAGATGAGCCTCGTCGGGCCCCGGCCGCTGCTCATCGAGTACCTTGGCAGGTACTCGGCGCGCCAATCCCGGCGGCACGACGTGCGGCCCGGCCTCACCGGCCTCGCGCAGGTGATGGGGCGCAACTCGCTCACCTGGGATGAAAAGTTCGAATGGGACGTGCGTTACGTCGAGACGCGGAGCTTTTGGCTCGACCTGCTGATCCTCGGCCGGACAGTGAAGGCTGTGATTTTTCGCGAGGGAATAAGCGCAAGCGGCGAGGCCACGATGCCGGAGTTTGATCCGTGTTCGGAGCGGGAGCGCCCATGATCCAGGGCGCTTCAGGCCTTCGCCACTATCTCCGCGCCGTGGTCCTGGCGGTCGTCTACAGCGCCATCATAGGCCTCAGCTTCTACCTGGCCTACGACCTGCGGTTCGACTTCCTAGTGCCCCTCGGGTACAGGAACCAGCGCCTCCACTACATCGGCTTCGTGATCGCGCTCAAGCTGGCCGGCCTCGTGCCGGCCCGGCAGTTCGAGAGCATGCTCAGCTATTTCGGGATACCGGACCTGTTCCGCCTCATCTGGACGATGACCCTCTGCAGCGTAATCCTCCTCACGGCTCACCTGTTCAACAGCCACCTTTTCGTCCTGCCGCGCGGGGTGCTGATGATCGACTACCTGCTCTGCATGGTGGGCCTCTGCACGGCGCGCCTCAGCGCGCGGCTTTACCGGGAGCGCCTGGAGCCGAGCCGGAGGCTGGGCATCCAGGCCGCCCAGCGGATAGCGATCGTCGGCGCCGGCGATGCCGGCGCCGCCCTTGCCAGCGAGTTCAGCAACAATCCGGGGCGGGGATTCCGGCCCGTGGCGTTCTTTGACGACGACGAGAACAAGCACGGCAAGCAGGTTCATGGCGTGCGCGTCATCGGGTCCCCTGACAAGATCGCCGAGATCACGCCGCGGGACAGGATCTCGAAGATCGTCATCGCCATGCCCACGGCGACCGCCCGTCGGATCCGCGAGGTCGTCAAGATCGCGCAGGACGCGGGCCTAAAGGTGGAGACGCTCCCGTCGCTCGAGGAGCTGGCGTCAGGGCGGATGAGGGCCAGCCGGATCCGCCCGGTCGAGGTGCAGGACCTTCTGGGCCGCGACGCCGTGAACCTCGACTCGGGGGCGATCCGGAAGATGGTCGAGGGGCGGGTCGTGATGGTGACCGGGGCCGGGGGGAGCATCGGAAGCGAGCTCTGCCGGCAGATCGCCGCCCTCAACCCAAAGCGGCTCCTCATGGTGGAGCAGGCGGAGGGCAACCTGTTCACAACGGAGCAGGAGATCAACGAGCTTGGCCTTGGGGCGATCGCCCTTCCGCTCGTGGCCGACATCGCGGACAGGGACCGCATGGAGTCCATCTTCACGCGGTTCGCGCCGGAGGTGGTCTTCCACGCCGCGGCGCACAAGCACGTCTACATGATGGAGCGCCAGCCGGCGGAGGCGATCGCCAACAACGTTCTTGGGACGCGGCGCCTTGCGCTCATCGCGGCGCGCCACCGGGTGGCGGCCTTCGTCCTCATCTCAACGGACAAGGCCATCAACCCGACGAGCGTCATGGGAGCGACGAAGCGCCTGGCCGAGATACAGGTGCTTTCGATCCACGCGGCCCAAACCGGGGGCGGGACCAAGTTCATGGCCGTCCGGTTCGGCAACGTCCTCGGCTCGTCGGGAAGCGTGATCCCGATCTTCAAGCGGCAGATCGCGCGCGGCGGGCCCGTCACCGTCACCCATCCCGACATCACCCGCTACTTCATGACGATCCCCGAGTCCGTGGGCCTCGTGCTCCAGAGCGCGGTGATGGGGGAGGGCGGGGAGATCTTCGTGCTCGACATGGGGCAGCCCGTGAAGATTGCCGAGCTCGCCCGGCAGATGATCGAGCTCAGCGGCTACAAGCCCGGGGAGGACATCGAGATCAAGTATGTCGGCCTAAAGCCCGGCGAGAAGCTGTACGAGGAGCTGCAGCACGTTTCCGAGAAGCATCACCCCACTGCGCACCCGCGGGTCATGCGGTTTGTCAGCGAGACTGTGTTCAGCGAGCAGGGGATCACGGAATTGGAACGGGACCTCTTCAGGCTGGAGGCGGACGAGCTGAAGATGGCCCTGAAGCGCATGGTGCCGGAGTATGAGCCCTTCCTGGAGTGACCGGGTAGGGAGGACCTCAATCTTTCTCTGGCTCGCAGTCGGCGCGGCAGCCGCCCGCGGGGCGACAGTCGTCATACCGGCGGCAGCCGCCCCGGAGGAGATCCAGGCCGCCGAGGAGCTTCGCCACGTCTGGCTCATCGGGACTGGCAGCGGGGCGCAGCTGCGCCGGGAGGACGCGCACGCTGAAAAGGGCGACAGCAGCCCCATCTTCTATCTCGGCGAAACCAGGCTCGCGCAGGCGCAGGCGCCGCTTCCTCCGGGGATTGGCGAGGACGGATTCCGGGTGCGGACCCTGCCGGGTTCGCGCGTCGTCCTTCGCGGCGCTTCGGGGACGGCGACCGTCCTTGCGGCCGACTGGTATGCGCAGCACGGCATGGGCGCGCGCTGGTTCATGCCCGGCCCGACGGGAGAGGTCGTCCCCTCCCTCACGGCGTGGTCGCCGGCGGCCCTCGACCGGGTGGTCGAGCCGGCATTCGTTTCGCGCGAATTCTCGGGACTGGACGAGGCGGGAAAGGAGTGGGCGCGGCGAAACGGGCTGCACGGGACCCTGCCGCACGCCCATGCGATGCGTGAGCTCTTTCCGGCCGCGCTCTTTGCGGCGCATCCCGACTGGTTCCCGCTCCTGGAAGGCCGACGATATCGGCCCGTCTCCCCAAAAGATTACGACTGGCAGCCCAACCTTGCCCTGCCGGAGGTGGCGGCGCATGCCGCCGGCGAGGCGGACGCATACTTCGCCGCCCATCCGGGCGCCGGGGCCATGTCGCTCAGCATCAACGACAGCATCCGGTTTGACCAGTCGGCGGCGACGCTGCGGGCCCGCGGACCCCTGCGGTGGTTTCGCGGAAGGCCGGACTACTCGGACCTCGTGTTTGGGTTCATGAACCGGGTTGCTGACGACCTGCGCCAATCCTCCCGCGGAAAGCTGCTGAACGCCTACGCCTACTACTGGTGTGAAAACGCGCCTTCCTTTCCGGTCAGGGAGAACATCGTGCCGTGGCTGACGGCCGACCGGAGCCAGTGGTACGACCGGGCGTTCCGGAGGGAGGACCGCGCCCTCATGGTGCGCTGGTGCCGTTCGGGCGCGCGGATCGTCGGGATCTACGACTACCTCTACGGAGCCCCGTTCCTCGTCCCGCGGGAAACCACGCGGCTGACGGCGGAAAGCATCGCGTTTGCCCACAAGGCGGGGGTGAGGGCCTACGCCGCCGAGGCGTATCCCAGCTGGGGCCTCGACGGGCCGAAGCTTTGGGTGGCCGCACAGCTGCTCTGGAATCCGGGGCAGTCCGTTGACGCCCTGCTGGACGACTACTATTCGCATTTCTGGGGGGAATCCGGGCCTTCGATGCGCAGGTTCTACGAGGGCTGCGCGAAGGCATGGTCCCGGCAGCCGGGGCCGGCCTCATGGCTCAAATACTACAGGGATGAGGACCAGGCCGGCCTATTCCCCCCGAGCCTCTGCGCGCGCCTGAGGTCCTGCATCGAGGACGCACGGGCCATGGCGAAGTCGCCGGAGCTTGCGGCGCGGGTGGACCTCGTGTCCCGGGCCTTTGCCGTGACGGAGCGTTTCTCGGCCTTCTGCGCCTTACGGACCGCGCTTTCATTGGCGGCGTCTGCGCCGGCCGTCGACAGGGCGAAGGCGCAGGAATTGATCCAGGACAACCGGCGCGCCCGTACAGATTTCGAGGCCGCATATACGGGCGCGGCCAAGGCGGGCGCCATGGCGCCCATCGACATTGGCCCGTACCTGCTGGACGATCCCGCCCCGGAAATGGAGGCGCGGCTGCGCCAGCAGCCGCCTGGGTTTCTGGCCGTGGCCGGACCAAGCGATCAGGGGTGGCGCACCCTCAAGACACCGCCGAGGCTGGACGACCTGACCTTCACCTGGAGCACAAGCCCCTGGTTCGGGAGGGGCGAGCCCGTGAAGGGCCGCGCGATCGAGGTGGCGACGGACTCGGCCGGGCGCGGGGTGGTGACCTACCGCAATTGCAAGCTTGAGCACCTGCAGCAGTGGAGCGGGGCGATCCCGGGGCTCCGCTATGAGGTGAGTGTGGGCGTCCACGGGCGCGTGAGTCCCGGCAACCAGACCTACCTCATGATAAATTGGATGGACGCGAAGTACCGTTACATAGGACGGCCGTCGGCGGACAGGCTGCCTGGCGGCGACTGGTCAAAGGGAAAGGTCCTCATTGCGGCGGGGACGGCGCCTCCCGGCGCTGCGTTCATCGGCGTAGCCATCTACGCGTGCAACCAGGCGGGCGGGGACTACGCGTCCTTTTCTGACTTGAGTTTCAGGGCCTGGGGGCTGCCAATCGGGCGACCTGGCTCTGGCAACTAAACCCATCTCATCCCCCTCGGCGCGCCGCCTTGAGGCATTCCGCAGCTCGCATCCAAGGCCGCCTCTTCATCCCCTCGAGCGGTGGCTGATCGCCATCCTTGGCGCGCAGGTCTGCTTCCTGCCCTGGGCGCTGGGGACGATGACCGCCTGGAGCCAGATTGTGAGCCTGGTCCTGGCGGCGGCGGCCTTTGTGACGTCGGTCCTGCCCCGCGACCGCGGCGTCCGCGATGAGGCCGGCCGGGTCCCCGGGAGGTTCTCGATGGCGTCAAAGCTGGCCCGTTTCCCGATCTTCTGGATCGGCCTCGCGCTCCTGGGCTACGTGGCCGTCCAGGCCTCGAATCCCGCCTGGGCCTATGCCCGCTCGGCGACGCGGTGGTGGCTCGTCAGGCAGAGGGACGTCCCTTGGCTTCCCGCGGGCATCGCCGCCCCCTTCTCGGTATTCAACGCATGGCGGCAGCTCATCATCTACGGCGCAACCTGGCTCACCGTGTGCGCCGTCTGGACGGGGCTCAGGCGCAGGCGCTCGCTCAGCATCCTCCTGGGGATCATCACGGCCAACGGCCTGGCGCTCGTGGCGGTACTGGCCCTCCAGAGGGTGACGAATGACCACAGGACGCCCTGGCCGCTGGTCCTCTGGACCCGCAACGACATCACGGCCAGCTTCGTCTACGAGAACCATGCGGGCGCCTACCTTGGGCTGGCCTCCATCTGCGCCATCGCGATGGCGATATGTTTCTTCGACCGCGGCAGGAGGTCTTTCGCCAAATCGACGCCCGCGGGGGTATTCGCGCTTTGCGCGCTCTTCCTCGCCGGCTCGGTCATCTTCTCCCTGTCGAGGGGTGCGCTGATCGCCCTCGCCGTCTCGCTCTTTGTCCTTGCCTGCTGGTTCCTAATTAGGAACCGGGTGCTTCCGGATGTCCCCGGGGGCAACAAGGCCCTCCGGAGGGGCGTCATCGGCCTCCTTGCCGTCTTTGTGGCATTGTCCGCCTCGTTCCTCGACTTCAAGGAGATGTCGAAGCGGCTGGACCTCTTCGCCACGGAGGGGAGCAAGGAATTGAGCGTGCATTCCCGCGTGCTCGCGCGCCATGCCGACACGGACATGCTGGGGGTCTACTGGGAGCGGGGGGTGGGGGCGGGCGGGTTCCGGTATCTGTTTCCGGAATACGTAAAGAACTACCCTGAAATCTACGACGGTGGAAACCTGTTCTGGGAGCATGGCCACTGCGACTGGCTGGAGCTGCCGATCGAGCTGGGCCTCGCGGGTGACCTGATGATCGTGACCGGGGCAGTGTGGTGGATGGCCTGGTTCGTGCGGCGCCGGGCGTTCTGGAGCGCGCTGGCGGTCCCCTTGCTCATTGGCTGCTCGCAGACCCTCATCCAGGCCGGCTTTGACTTCCCCTTCCAGTGCCCGGCCATTCTTACCACATGGTGCGTGCTGATCGCGGTTGCGGGCCGGTGGGTCGAGCTCGAACCCCCGAGGGCGGAGCGTGCAGGCGATCCGGCGAGTGCCTAGGTGTCAGTGGTACGCCGCCCGGGCGATGGATCAGGACCTGCAATTCAGTCCTTTGGCCAAGGAAGAGGGCCCTGTCATTTCGGAGCGGGGGATCTTCAGCCTTCGGGAGACGGGGACACTTCCCTGGCCCACAAAAAGCGGTGCCAATTATCCGCGAGGCGCCCAAGACGCCGATGAACCTTTATGTCAGACATTAAAATTCGTTATATACTACGTGATAGATTGTTACGTAATTTTAGAAAGTTGATAGGCGGACGATTTTCGCGAAATCTCACCTTGCAATTATGCAACCCAGCAGCAACTCTCCCACCAACGGGACTGCGCATTGGCTGAGGCCAAACGTTAGTCATGATCCACACTAACAAACACCGCCCTCACCAAAATCTGATCCGCAAGCCTTTTGACCTACCCACATGAATAAATTCATATTCCTCACCGCCGCAGCTCTCGGTTTCACTTCCGTTGCGAGCGCTCAAATTACAACGGCTGAAGCGAATACCAAAAATAACATTATCGGAGCTGCTACGATGGCTTTACGCGTATCCACTACATTGACGTTGAATTTGGTAGGCAAAACGGCGGTTGCGGAACAGACAGCCATAGAAGCCGTCGCAAATGCACAAAACGTCGTCTTGCTGGCGGGTAGTAGTCCTGCAGCGTTGGCCCAGGCCGAAGCTAAATTAGCCCAGGCGGAGGCAGCGGCCTCGGTGTTCCCGGCACTGTCCAGCGTTTTCGGCACCGTGGCAGCCAACGCCGCCGAAGCCGCGTCAGCCATCGTGTCCGCCCCGGGCTTTGCCGACGCAAATCCTGGTGTGGCCGCATCGGTTGCGGTCGCCGTCGCCGGTGTCGTTGCCACACCGAGTGTGGCCTCAGCTGAGCCTGCCGTTGCCGCCCGAGTGGCGGTGCAGGCGACCTACGTGGCTACACTTGCGAGCGTTCAAACCGCTGCCCCGGGAGCGCTGGCCGCAGTCACTGCGTCAGACACCTCCGTGGAGAATATCACCCACGACCCGACACTGCAGACGTCGCTCGCCACGGCCACCACGATCGCCCAGGCGAACGCGGGCATTCTGGTTTCCCAGTCGACCACGCAGCAGAGCGTCAATCCGACCGTCGTCAGCGTCAGCCAGTGAACGAAGTCGCGAGGCGCTGCTCAGCCGTCTCGTAGGACTTAGCCCTTTCAGCCCCACACGATCCGCGTTCACCACGCGGATCGTTTTTTATTTAGGCTCTCAATGGCGCCCGCAAGGAATTGAACCCGCCTTTCCCGCCTGAGCTATGCCATCATAGGGGATGGATCCGCCTGCGACGCAAATATCGTTAGGTTGACGCCCCGACCCGCGTTTCCCCGAATCGGAAATGACCAAACGGCGCAGGATTATCCGGCACGCCGCCGACCTGTTGACCGCAAGAAATGTGCCGGTCGCGCGAGCGGCGACGGTCTTGGCACGGGAGCGCAACAGCCCGATCACCGGAGCGATCAAGCTATGCGGCGATGATGAAGCTCCATTCAAGAACCTGATTGCTGCCAAGACGCCTCTCGCTCGGCGGTGGCGAAAAATGATGGCATCGCCTGCTTTTTCACCTGGAACGCGATCTGACCAGGCGAACCGTCTATCGAGGTTGGAATTTCGCGAGTTCAGCGGAGAGAGCGGCCTTCATGAGGCCGATTCTGCGGCAAGGCTACTTTTTGAACGCGCGGATCGGTATGAACGCCACACTGTCAGTGAAGATCGCGACGAGAAAACCGTTCTTAAATCGGTGCGGCGCCGTCTGGGAAATCCGGGGGCCGCGAAAAGCGCGCAATGTTGCGCCCATCTTCGCGGCAATCGGGGCGAAGTTTCCCGAACAGCGGAGCTGATATTCCCTCGCGGGGCGCGGTTCGGACTTTTGAAGCCGTCTAGGACCATTAAGGTCGTTCGGGGTGGACAAACCCTGGGTGTGCCATTTTTTGCCTTTGAGGAAATCTGATGCCAACGGAGCTCCAAAAGTTAGCGGCGGCAATGGCCGAGATAAAGCGGCGCTACCCGCCCGGCGGCAAGCGGTACAGCACGATTGTGGAGAACCCATTCACCCCCGGTTATTGGCCGCTGCCCAAACCCACCAAGGCTAATTTGGCGGCGATTCGCCGCTTCAAGAAGCGGCATTCTTCCGGCTCAAGGCACAAGAGAGCTGCGTAAACCGCCACGGCGGCTGTCGGCAAATTGGGGAGCTACGTTGCCATGAATTTTGACAACCTAGCCACCAACGGCGCATCTTTCGAAAAGGTCCACAGGGCTCAGGTGCAAAGGCAACTTACATTCGAGGCCTTCGCAGCTCTGGCGACGCCACCTTTTACACCATCATAAATGCAAATGCCTCCGGGATCGGAGGCGTTCTTGAGCTGGTGCCCTCAAGGGGAATCGAACCCCTGTTTGGGCCTTGAGAGGGCCCCGTCCTAGCCGCTAGACGATGAGGGCGTTGAGCGGAAGGAAAGACGCTCCAGATTTGGGACTGTCCGTCAAGCCTGCCCTGACCACTTTGCGCTTTCAGGGGCCGGCGACGTTGGATTCTATCACCCTGTGTCTGAAGGTTTCAGGAAGATCCTGGGCGTCAGGTTTTTTGCCGGGGACCTGGACGGTCTCCTTGAAGGAATCCGCGCCGGTGGCCTCGTGGTCGTTCCCTCGGCGCCGGTGATGACGCGGCTTGCCGAGGACGAGGCCCATCGCGAGGCCCTGGAGGGCGCCGATATCGCCGTCACTGACAGCAGCTTCATGGTCCTTCTCTGGCTCCTGCACACCGGCGAGCGGCTGGTCCGCATCTCGGGGCTCCGTCTGCTCAAGGCTATCGTCGCGTCAGGAGAATACCGCGGAGGGTCCGAGTCCTTCTGGATCATGCCTTCCGAGGGCGACTCGGCGGCGAACCTCGCCTGGCTGCGGGGCCAGGGATTCGGCGTTTCCGGGGACGCCGCCTACGTGGCGCCCCTGTACCCCAAGAGCGGCCCGATAGCCGACGAGGCGCTCCTGCGGCGGCTGGCGGCGTCAAGGCCGGCGCTCGTCGTCGTGGCGCTCAGCGGGGGGGTGCAGGAGAGGCTCGGCTGGCACCTGCGGCGCAGCCTCGGCTACCGGCCTGCGATCCTCTGCATAGGGGGCGCCATCGCCTTCCTTTCAGGCAGGCAGGCCCATATCCCGACCTGGGCCGACCGGCTGGCCTTGGGTTGGGTCATCCGCTTCATCCATTCGCCCCGGTCGTTCGCCAGGAAACTGCAGGGCGTCCAGAACCTCCCTGGCCTCATCTGGAGGTTCGGCTCAGGAAGCGTGGCCGGACCGGCGGATTAAGGGGCCAAAGAGACGGTTGTCATCGGCCTGCTTTCCCCTTCACCTCGGCGGCAAGGGCATGATTTTGGGTCTCACAGGCGGGCTGGGGTGTGGCAAGTCCACGGCGGCGAAGCTCTTTGCGGGGCGGGGCCTGCGGCACATCGATTCCGACCAGGTCATCAGGGAGAGGGTTCTGTCCCAGCCCCAGGTGACAAGGGCCGTCCAGGAGCGATTTGGCGCCGGCGTCCTCGACGGGGAAGGGCGGGTCGACCGGGCGGCCCTTGGGCCCCGGGTCTTTGCCGACGACGGCGCCCGCACATGGCTGGAGGGCGTTACACATCCCATTTATTTTGAGATCCTTAGGAATGACCTAAGATCGGACTCAAAGGCAAATTGGGTGGTCGAAGTGCCCCTCCTCTTCGAGGTCTCCATGGAGAATTGGTTTGATTTCATAGCCTGCGTGGCGTGTGATTATGGCACACAAATCGCTCGTTTGGAGCAGCGCGGGATGGACCGGGCGCTCGCCGAGCAACGAATATCCAAGCAATTGCCGCTGGCTCGTAAGATCGAGCTGTCCGATTTTGTCCTTTGGAACGACGGCGACCCCGGGTTCCTCAAATCGCAGGTGGACCGAATCGTTGACGCCGTGAGCCCGGCCCAGGCCGCTATCCCTTTTCCAGCACCACACGATGGCATCCCCCCCGAAGACCGAAGATGAGACGTCGGCGCCCGACGAAGGCGCCAAGCCCCGGCGCGGCCGGCCGCGCAAGAAGCCGGTGGAGGAATCCGAGTCGAGGGTGGAGCAGCCGGCGCCGGCCCCGGCCCCGCAGGCCCGCCCGGAGCCTCAGCAGGTTTTCGTCCCGCAGGCCCCGCAGGCGGAGCCCAGCCAGGAGCGTGGGCAGGAGCAGGCCCGTGACGGGGGTGAGCAGGGCGGCCATGACGGCCGCCAGGACGACGGCCGCCACGGCCACGGCGGCTGGCAGGACCGGAACAATTGGAAGAGGAACAAGCGCAAGCGGGGCCGCCACGGCGGCCAGTGGCAGGGCGGCGGCGGGCCCAGCGGCGGCCAGAACCGCTTCCCGCAGCAGCCCCCGCCGCCGACGCCGGCCCCCGTGCAGGGCGACCTGCCGGCGGCCGAGCGCTTCGCCGACCTGGCGGCGCTGGACGCGCTGGCCAAGGAGCTCGCGGCCTCCAAGGCCGAGCCCGTCTACCTGGACCATGTCTATTCCCTCAACCTTGCGGACCTCGGGGCCTACGCGAGGGAGATGAACGTCGCCGTGGAGGGCGTGCCCAACCGCATCCAGTTCCTGAAGGGCATCTTTGACAAGGCGACCGAGGAGAGGCGCCCCATCGTGGACCGGGGCTACATCGACATGACGGACCAGGGCGCCTTCATCGTCCACGAGCACGTCAACTACCGGCTCTACCCCGAGGACGCTTTCCTGCCGGAGAGCCTCATCAGGCGCTATGGCCTGAAGCGCGGGCACCATGTCGAGGCAAGGATACAGCCTCCGCAGGGCATGGACCGCTGCCCCGCCGTCATCCGCATCGACAAGGTGATGGGCGGCGATCCCGACGAGATCTCGAAGGTGACGCCGTTCGAGGAACTGGTGCCGTACTACCCCCTGAAGAGGATCCTACTCGAGGACCCGGACATCCAGAAGGACGTCTCCATGCGCGCCGTCGACATCCTGACCCCCATCGGGTTCGGGCAGAGGGGCCTCATCGTGGCGCCCCCGAGGACGGGAAAGACGATCCTGCTCCAGAACATCGCCAACTCGGTCTCCGAGAACAGCCCCTTCGCGAAGCTCATCCTCCTCCTCGTCGACGAGCGTCCCGAGGAGGTGACCGACTTCAGGCGCCACACGAAGGGCGAGGTGGTCTCCTCGACCTTTGACGAGTCCCCCGAGAGCCACGTCCACTGCGCCGAGATGGTGGGCGAGAAGGCCCGCCGCCTGGTGGAGCAGGGGGAGCACGTCGTCATCCTCCTTGATTCGATCACGAGGCTCGCCAGGGCCTACAACGCCCTGGCCTCCAGCTCGGGCAAGATCATGTCGGGGGGCCTGGAATCCAACGCCCTGCAGAAGCCCAAGCGCTTCTTCGGCGCCGCCCGCAACATCGAGGGGGCCGGCAGCCTCACCATCATCGCCACCGCGCTCGTCGACACCGGCAGCCGCGCGGACGAGATCATCTTCGAGGAATTCAAGGGGACGGGCAACATGGAGCTCCACCTCGACCGCGGCCTCGTGGAGCGCAGGATCTTCCCGGCCATCAACATCGACCGCTCCGGGACCCGCAAGGAGGAGCTCATCTACCACCCGGAGGAGCTCCAGAGGATCTACGGGCTGCGCCGCGCGATGCAGGGCCTGGGCCCCATCGAGTCCATGGAGATGCTCATTCAGCGCTTGAAGAAGACCAAATCCAACGCTGAATTCCTACTTAGCCTCAGCCGCCAGTAGCCAAACGCCCCCTCCAGCATGAGCTACGAGATGAACGAATTGCTCGAACTCGTATTCGAGCAGAATGCGTCGGACCTCCACCTGCAGGTCGGCCAGCCGCCGACCCTGCGGCTCTCGGGCAGCATGACCCCGATCGACGGCCCGCAGCTCCGGCCGGAGGACACGGAGCAGCTCATGATGTCCATCACGCCGGACGTCCACATCCAGTCCACGAAGCTGAACGGCGGCGCCGACTTCGGCTTCGCGTACATGGAGAAGGCACGCTTCCGCGTGTCGGTCATGAAGAGCAAGGGCAACTACGGCATGGTGCTGCGGCAGATCCCGAACCGCATGTTCGGCCTGCGAGACATCGGCCTGCCCGACAAGATCCGCGAGCTCCTCTACCGGCCCCGCGGGCTCATCCTCGTCACGGGGCCGACCGGCTCCGGCAAGTCGACGACGCTGGCGTCGATGATCAACTACGTTAACGAGAACAGGGACGGCCACATCATCACGATCGAGGACCCGATCGAGTACTACCATCCCCACAAGCGCTGCGTCGTCACCCAGCGCGAGGTCCACGTCGACGTGCCCAGCTTCTCCGAGGCGATCCGGCGCGCGCTGCGCCAGGACCCGGACATAATCCTCGTCGGCGAAATGCGCGACCTGGAGACCATCGAGGCCGCGATCAGCGCGGCCGAGACGGGGCACCTCGTCTTCGGCACGCTGCACACGAACAGCGCCGCCAAGACCATCGACCGCGTCGTCGACGCCTTCCCGGCGAACATGAAGGACATGATCCGGACGCAGCTCGCCTCGTCGCTCGTGGCCGTCATCTCCCAGGTGCTCTGCAAGAAGATCGGCGGCGGCCGCGTCGCCGGCTACGAGATCATGGTGAACACGAGCTCCATCGCGTCCCTCATACGCGAGAACAAGACATTCCGCATCACCTCCGACATCCAGACGGGCGCCAACCTGGGCATGATCGCCATGGACACGCACCTCATGAACCTCGTGAACCGGGAGCTCGTCTCGCCGGACGAGGTGCTGGAGAAGGCGCAGGACCCGGTCCTCATGCGCGAGAAGCTGGTCGCCATGGGCGCCAGGCTCCGCGAGGTCTGAGGACACGGGCCCCGCTGGACCCGTGCCGCGCCCGCGCAGGTCCTAGTGCGACCCGCTGACGACGGTTGGATTGACCGGCTGGCTGCCTGTCTGGCCGCTCGCGCCGGCCTGGGCCGGAGTCTCCAGTTCCAGGTTGGTGAGCGACTCCACGATGGTGAGGGACGCCGCCTGGATGGAGGAGATTTCGGTCTGGGTCGCGAAGGTCGAGGACAGGACGACGGGCGAGGTCACGGTGCCGTCGGGGTAGCTGGTCGAGGGCGGCGTGTAGGTGAACGTCGACGAGATCCTGTGCCCCTTGGGAATGCTGACGGGCCCCGTGGTGACCCCGCGGAAGACCACGGTCCCGTCGGACGTCACGATCGAGAAGGTCGCCGTGCCGTCGGCGGCCGGGCGGAAGATGATGCGGAAGGTGGTGCCGCGGATCCCGGCGGCGCCCACGGCGGTGTTGACCACGAACTCGGAGCCGCGGTCGATGTTCAGGTGGACCACCTTGGTGACAAGGTCGCCCCTCACGAGATTGAGGCGGGTCTCCGAGGTGGAGGGCTCGGCCTTCATGTCCGAGGCCTTGATGGTGCCGCTGAACGGATCCTGCTCAAATTGCTGGATATCGAGCACGGTGTCGCCGGACAGGTCGATGGTCGCGCCGTTCGAGAAGGCGAGGATGGCGAGCGCGCCCACGGCCGTCTGCACCTTGTACTGGTCCGAGATGACGTCGCCCTCGTGGAGCGTGCGCTTGTCGCCGCCGCTGTCGGGCGTGGCCGTGACGACGCCCTCGATCTTCGCGACGACGATCTGGCCTCGCACGCGAGCGCCGGCGTCGGCGCCGTGGGCCGGATCCACGCAGGCAAGGGAGGCAAGGAGCAAACCGGCTAGAAGTAATTTTCCGAGGTGCATGGAGTGACTGTTGCAAGCAATTAAACATAACATGCGTGCAAATGCAACGGTGGGACTTACGAACGTGGCGGGCCGCTTGGTGGCCTGAATTTTCCGAGGAGAGGAGAGCCTTCCTCCCAGGGTCGGCGCCCGGGCTGCGGCCCTCGCGGTTTGCGGGACACGGCCCGGCCCGGCCCCAAGGAATGGGGCGGATTCGGGATGGGCAGGTGGATGCGCATCCCCTTCATCCGGGCCATGAAAAAATCTCTCCAACGGCCCAAAAGATGAGGATGGCGCTCGGCGTTATCTTTCTAGGAATATAACGCACCTCCTAACACCATGCCCAACACGACGCCCTCCAGGCGGATCCGCCGGATCCCCCTCCTCCTTCTCCTCGCCGCTGTGGCCGCCACCGGCGGCCGGCTGTGCGCCCAGGTCGAGACGACGACCACGGACCCGTTCACCGCGTTCCTCAACGCATGGACGGCGACCGTCCATGCGGCCCAGGAGTCGCAGCCCAGCTGGATCACCCCCCTCGCGACGACGACCCCCCGCCTCGAGCAGGAATTCCGGTACGACCAGGACCTTGAGACCCTCATCAAGGGCAAGGGCAACATCGACGTCTATGACGGCGGCAAGGGCCTGGAATTCATACCGACGGAGCGCACCGAGGTGATCATCTCGATGCCGGCCTACCAGGTGCGCACGGGCACCGAGCCCTCGTCGGGCCTCAACGACTGGCCGGGGATCCTGGTCAAGTACAGGCTCGTCAGCCGCAACGCGGCGTCGGGCGACTACATCGTCTCCCTGTTTGCGCAGTACGGCCTGCCCACGGGGGCCCTCGTCCTCACGAACCACAACGACGTCTTCACGCCGACCCTCGCGGCCGGCAAGGGCTTCGGGGACTTTGACATCCAGGCGACGATCGGCGAGGCGATCCCCGTCCACGACAACTCGGGCGCGGGCCGGTCGGTCCCGACCAACATCACGGCCCAGTACCATGTCTCGCGGCTCCTCTGGCCCGAGGTCGAGATGAACCGCACGGACTGGATCGGCGGCCAGAGGGGCGCGCGGACCCAGACCTACATCACCCCGGGGCTTATCGTCGGGCGCATCGTCCTCAGCAAGGGCTCGAAGATGATCCTCGGCGTCGGCTACCAGACGGCGGTGTCGCGGGTGTACGGGCCGGGCCCCGTTACGCCGACCTTCAACCACAACTGGATCCTCTCGGCGCGCGTCACGTTCTGAAGGCCTCGGACGCGCCCTTTTTGGGGCTGGCGGGCGCGGCCATCCGGGTTGTTGATTGTCCCATGGCCCGCCGCCTGCCGGAACTGGAGCCCCGCCTGCGCCTCTCCTTTGGGGGGCGCGTCTTCGGCCCGGGCAAGGCCGAGCTCCTCGGGCACATCGCTGCGACGGGGTCCATTTCCCGGTCCGCGGCCCGGATGGAAATGTCCTACAACCGCGCGTGGCTCCTCGTCCGCGAGATGAACCTGCTTTTCCGCGGGCCGCTGGTCGCGGCGGTGCGCGGCGGAAAGGACGGTGGGGGCGCCCGGCTGACCCAGGCGGGAGAGGAGGTCCTGCGGCGCTACCTGAGGATGGAGGCGGCCTGCCTGAGGGCCGCGCGGCCGGAGTGGGCGGCCCTTCGCAGGAGGCTGCGGGCCCAGGTCACTCGGGCGGCCGGCGCAGGAGGAGGGGAGCCTCGAGGCCGAGGATCCTTTCCGTGAACTCGTCCTCGCGGGAGCCTTGGCGCAGCGCGCGCTGCACCATCCCCATCTTTGCGTCCAGGTTGTCGATCATGGAGACGAAGACGGCCTCGGGCGTCGCGGCCATCGCGGCGGCGCCCCATTCGAGGCGCCCCTGGTGGGAGAGGATGACGTGCTCCAGCCGCTCCGTGCGCTCGGCGTCGAGCCTCGCCTTGATCGCCGCCTTGCGGACGATCTGGTAGCCGAGGACCACGTGGCCCTGGAGGATGCCGCGGCGGCCCCTGCGCGTCACGAGCGTCCCCTCGTACTCGGCCGTCTTGCCGACGTCGTGGAGGAGGATGCCCGCCATCGCCAGGTCGGGGTCGACCTCGGGGTAGAGGGGGAGCAGCGCCCTGGCGGCCCGGGCCATGTGGACCGTGTGCTCCAGGAGGCCGTGCCGGTAGGCATGGTGCATGGCGGTGGCGGCGGGCGAGGTCCGCAGGGCCTCGCCGATGTCCTCCACCACGTTCCTCACCGTCCCGCGCAGCTCCGATCTCCCGATCGCGTCCGTGAAGGCGCTAAAGTCCCTCCAGAGCGCATCCGGGTCCTCGGGGGAGGTCTCGACGAGGCTCGCCACGACGTCCGCCGACTCGAGCTCCGAGGCGGGAAGGGGCACGGCCTTGGCCAGCCTCGGGGAGAAGCGGCCCTGGTAGCTCTCGGGCTTGCCCTCCACGCGGAAGACGGCCCCCTCGCCGGCGGCCTTCAGGGGCTCGAAGACGGGGCTGTCCGAGAAGACGGTGCAGGAAAAGCTCCCCGTGCGGTCGCCGAACTCGGCCGACAGGTAGGGGTTGCCGTTAGCGGCCGTCTTCGCGCCCAGCCGGCGCAGGATGAGTATGCTCGAGAAGGCCTTGCCGGGCTCGAGGCCCCGCAGGTCCTTCACCAGCGTGGGGGCCTCAGGCATATTTTTTGACGAGCTCCGTGAAGGGCCGGAAGAAGGGGTGGGACGCGCCGCCCAGGATGGAGTAGAACACGGCCTCCGAGGGAAGCACGTTGGCGTCGGCCCTGGCAAGCGAGTCGAGGGCCGCCCGCGCGTCGTCGGGCCTCCTCGCGCCGACGCAGTCCGAGAGGATCGTGACGGCGACGTCAGCCCGCAGGGCGTCGAGCGCCGTCTGGTAGACGCAGATCGGGGTCTCGAGGCCGCAGAGGAGAAGGTGGTTCAGCTCGCGCGTCTCCGTGAGGGCGGCCCGGCAGGGGCTCTGGCGCGAGAGCGCCGAGAATGTGTCCTTGGCATGGGCCTTCGGGGAGCCCGCGAGCGCGAGCAGCGAGGGCTCGGTGGCGCCCAGCTTCGAGGGGACCTGCTCCGTGAATTCGACCGGGATGCCCAGGCCCGCCGCGACCTCGATGGCGAAGGAGCAGCGGCGAATGAGCTCGGGCCCGCCGGCGACCGCCTTCAGGAACACGGGCTGCAGGTCCAGGCAGAGGAGGACGGCGCCTTTCACTTGGGTGTGCATGGTAATTAGTGGTAGCGCTGCCTCGCCTTCACCTGGACGATCCGCTTCTGGGGCAGCACGTACGCCGTCAGATATCCGCCCATGACGCAGCCGGTGTCGATGCCGATCGACCACTTGAGCTTGTAGACCTCGGGCCTGGGCGTGTGGCCGTAGACGACAAACGGGGGCCCGTTCCAGAGGTCGGCCCAGGGCGCGGCGCCCGGGGCGTCGGCCCTCTTGCGCGGCCGGCCCTCGTCGTCGATCACCTGGATCCGCGTCGCCACCTCGGCCGGCTGCCGCTGCCAGGGTTCGCCGGGGAGGAACCCGCCGTGCACGAAGACGGTGTTGAGCTCGGGCTCCAGGTACGTGAGCGGCATGGCCTCCAGGTAGGCCCAGTCCGCGGGGCCCAGGGACTCGGCCGTCTCGAGGTCGTGGTCCTTCAGGACCTTGCGGTCGCCCGTCCTGCGGTACTTGAGCAGCCTCAGCTCGTGGTTGCCCATGAGGGAGGCCGCGGCGTGGGTCCTCGCCAGCTCGATCACCCGCCGGCTGTCGGGGCCGCGGTTCACGAGGTCGCCGAGGAGCACCATCCGGTCCGCGCCGGCGAGGCCGAGGCTCCCGATGAGCTCCGAGAATTCCGCGTGGCAGCCGTGTATGTCCCCGACGGCGATGAGGCGCCCGGTCATGGGCTCCGATGCTGCGCCGCCCTGCGGCGCATATTTGCTAGCGTCCGGCTGACCACGAAGTAGACAAGTAGGGTTCCGAACCATGGAACTCAACCTGCAACCCCGGGCGGAAGCGTGCTGCGTGTCCGGCCAGCCGTTCCGCGAGGGCGACCGGGTGGCCAGCCTCCTCGTCATCGTGGAGGGCGGCGCGGTCGCCCGCTACGACGCGCTGGAGGCCGCCGCCGCGTCGCTGAGCCCCGCGGGGTTCGTCGCCTGCCGCTGGGTGCAGGCCTACAAGCCCCGGGCGAGGGAGGAGAACCGCGACCGGGCCATCAAGCTGACGGCCGAGAACCTTTTCGTCACGCTGGCCGACCCCTCGACGCAGGCCTCGCCGGAGACGGACCGCCTGGTCCGGTTCCTGGCGCTCCTCCTGGAGAGGAAGCGGATCCTGCGGCCCCGGGGCACGTCCCCGGACGGCAGCAGGGAGCTCTTCGAGCATGCGAGGACGAAGCAGGTGTTCGAGGTGGCCGCGCTCCAGCTGACCCCGGAATTCTTCACGGCGGTGCAGGGCCAGCTGGCCGTGCTCGTGGGCGAGCCCAAGGCGAGGGAGCCGTCTCCCGAGCCCGCGGCGGCGCCCGCCGAATGACGCCCGTCAGGATCAGCATCCCCTCGGCCGCGAAGGGGCGCCTTGGCGTCCTCGACGAGCTGAAGGGTGTGGCCATCATCCTCGTCGTCGCCTACCACGCCTCCGGCGTCCTCAGCTTGCGCGACATCCTGCACCCGGAGGTGGGCGTCGACATGTTCGTCATCCTCTCCGGCATCGGCCTCGGGTTCAGCGGCAGGGAGGAGCCCGCGGGGCGCTTCCTCCTGCGCCGCTTCATGCGGATCTACCCGACCTACTGGGTCGTCCTTGCGGCGCTCCTCCTGGCGGATGGGAGGCTCCGGGGGATGCACTATGCCCCGGCGGACATCCTCCTGCATGCGACGGGCTTGCACGCCTGGTTCGGCGACGCGTACGCCATGTCGATCAGCGACGCCTTCTGGTTCATCACGCTCATCGTCTCCCTGTACGTCGCCTACGTGCCCCTGAGGCGGCTCTGGAGGCGTCCGGACCTCCTCCTCCTGGCGGGATCGGTCCTCTCGGTGGTCCCGATCCTCGTCTATTTCCACTGGAGCCAGCCGGCCGTCTTCGGCCACATGGCGGTCAGGATACCCGGCTTCTTTGCCGGGCTCGTCGTCGGCCGGCTCCTTCGCCAGGGGAATCTCGACATCCCGGTCTCTGCAGGCCTCGGGGCCGCCTTTTTCCTGCTTTTCTACGTCACCTACGCCTTCGGGATCGTGGTCGCCTCATTCGTCGTGGGGCTCGCCATCATGGGGGCCTACGCGTTCCTCCTGCGGCCGGTCGTCCCGGGGTTCGCCCGGTCGGGCCTCGCATGGCTGGGGATCCGCTCCCTCGCCATCTACCTCGTGCACCAGCCCCTCGTGAGGGAATTCAACGTCTATGTGCTGCAGAGGTACTTTCCCGAGGCCGGCATCACCCCCTTGTCGCTCAGCCTGGGCATCATCGCGGGGCTGTGCGCGACGCTCGCGGTGTCCGCCGTCCTTTACCGGACGCTTGGACGCATCTGCTTGTCCGGGCCGGGTACTCCGTCCCCCATGCCCGGGGCGCAGGCCTAGCGTTCAGCCCCCGGAAGATTGAGAAAACTAAAGTGCGGCTTTAGAAAACTCATGCCTGCTTCGGCCGGCTTCAGGAAGGTGGATATTCAGTTCGGGCCCTGGCCTGCGGAATTGTTCGCCGGGATGAAGTGGGCCAGCACGGGATAAAACGTTGGAATCTGGTCGAGAGTCAGGGTGCTGCTGGAAGTCGAATTGCCGCTCGGGTAGGCGCGCGTGACGACGATAGAGTAAAGTGTCTTATCGCCAGCGAGGGTCTGGTCCGTCGGGCTCATCTCGTATTTCGTCGCCGCGAGCCCAAACTGCGAATCGTCGAGGCTGGAGCCGTCAAAGGATCCCGCCGAAAGCTGGTTGAAGGCGTCCATCCGCTCCGGGCCCATCACCTGCGAGAAGGCCCCGAGGAGCTTATCGTAGACCGGGCCGCCCTCGGCGGGGTTGGGCGCCACGGTGATGACAAGCTTGGCATCGCCCGGAGCCGAGACCTGCTGGGCCGAGGCAATGGCGATCGCCGCAAGGCGGTCCTTTGCCGCCTTGACGGCGCCTTCGAGCGACCTGATTTCGTCGGGATTCAGACCGTAGGCATCCACAAAACTTGGGTTCAGGTGATCGAGCTGGAAAACGTCCACGCTCCCGAGAAGATGCATCTTCTTGGCCCAAAGGATGATCTTTAGCTTCTGCGCGGTCGGCATCGCCTCGATGGCGTCGCCTGCGGCCCCTGGGTCCACGCCAAGGGGCTGAATTCTGGCGCGGACGGGGGTAGCGGCGGGATGCGGCGCCTGCGCCGCAAGGGTGGGCACGGGGGCGCCGGCCCTGCCTCGTTTCTGCCGCGGATTGCCCAGCCGGCGGCGAAGCTTGCCGCCGCGAGAGCCACGACTGCCGCCATTTTTGCGGGTCGGGACGTCACGGGCATGGCGCGAAACCCCTTCTTAGAGCCGGACGGGAACGTCCCTTTCGGCCAGGTAGCCCTTCAGGGCGGGGATGGAAATCTCGCCAAAATGGAACAGCGACGCGGCGAGGGCGGCGCTGGCCGCCCCCTCCTCGAAAACGTCCTCAAAGTCCTTCGGCCGCCCGGCGCCCCCGCTGGCGATCACGGGAACCGGGACGGCGTCGCTCACGGCGCGCGTCAGCGCGATGTCGTAGCCGGACTTCGTCCCGTCGCGGTCCATGCTGGTGAGGAGGATCTCCCCGGCGCCCATCTGGACGGCCTTCACCGCCCACTCGACGGCGCCGAGGCCCGTCGCGTTCCGGCCGCCGTGGCTGTAGACGCGCCACCTGGGCTCCGGCCCCGGCTCGCGCTTGGCGTCGATCGCGACCACGATGCACTGGGCCCCGAACCGGTCCGAGGCCTCGAGGATGAGGCCCGGCTCGGCGATCGCTGAGGTGTTGAGGGAGACCTTGTCGGCTCCCGCGCGGAGCATGGCCTCGATGTCCTGCGTCGAGCGCAGTCCGCCGCCGACCGTGAGCGGCATGAAGCAGCGCTCGGCGGTGGCGGCCACCACGTCGCGCATGATCTTCCTGCCGTCGCTGGAGGCCGTGATGTCGAGGAAGACGAGCTCGTCGGCGCCCTGGGCGTCGTAGGCGGCGGCGCACTCCACGGGGTCGCCGGCGTCGCGCAGCTCTTGAAACTTAACGCCCTTGACGACCCGGCCCGCCGTCACGTCGAGGCAGGGGATGATCCTGCGCGAGAGCATCAGCCCTCTTCCCGGGCGACGTCCGGCTCGAACGTGACGGCCAGCCGGTACACGTGGCCGGGCCTCATGATGAGCGGGTGGTCCCGGACGAGGTACTGGAGGTAGTGGATCTTGCCGTAGTTCGTGCGGTAGGTGGGGTCGGCCGTCACGACCTCCGTCTCCTGCCAGGTGCCCTGGAAGTCGTCCTTCATGACGCTGCATCGGTGGCCGAGGGGCCCCAGGACCGGCGAGCCGGGCACCCGGTACTTGGAGTGCGGCGCCGCGACGACGAGGACGTAGCGGAACTTGTCGAGGGTCACCTGCTGCTTCACCGTGTACGCGAACTCGCAGGAGACGTTCTTGCCCGCGAAGTTCCACTGGACCTTCACGGCCCCGATGTTCTTCACGATCTCCTCGCTCGTCGTGATGAGGTCGGGCTGCTCGTAGCGGAAATAGAAGCTGTTGCGCATCCCGAGGCCAGTCACGCAGTTGCGGCCGTAGAAGGCGGGAAGGGTCACGTGGCTGCCGAAGGTGAGCTCCGGGAGCATGACAGGGAGGTAGACGTTGTTCGGCCAGTCGAACACCCCCGGGGAGTGCGGGAAGGAGAGGGCGTCGCTCGACAGGTGCCCGCCGCAGCTGATAAGGGGGAGCGTCAGGTGGAGGCCGGACTCGGCGTCCCGGTAGAGGAAGAGCCCCTGCTCCTTGCGGTTGGCCTTGTCGAAGATGACAAAGCGGCCGGAGGTCTTCGGCGGCTCGACGTGCGGCGCGCCGGCCGGCATGTGCACCGTCTTCATGAGGCGCGACCACTGGCAGAGGTACCGCGCGGCGTCGAAGTTGGCCATCCGCGTCGTGTGGGACTTGTAGGAAGTCCTCTCCTCGTCGCGCAGGTCCAGGAAGCCGTGCTCCTGGTCGAGGTACGTCTGGTAGAAGTAGTTGAAGAGCCGCCTCAGGATGTCGAAGTACTTCTGCCTCTGGTCGTCGGGGATCCACCCGTCGCGCAGGCCCTGGAGGATGAGGCTCACGCAGTGCATCTGACCGTAGGCGCCCGCGGCCCTGCCGAACGCCCAGCCCAGGCCGTCCGAGCGGACGAGGTCCGGCATCATCCGGATGTACTTCTCGCCGTAGGTGCGAAGGGTCGGCAGCTTGCGGTCGCGCACGCCGCTGTTGGCGTGCAGCTGCAGGGCCGAGCGGGTGAACACGAGCGCCATGACCCCGTAGAGGTTGAAGTTGCCGCCGAGGCCGTCGACCGCGTCGTCGAAGAAGCCGGCCGAGCTCGTCTGGTTGATCCGGTCGACCATCCGCTCGATGAGCCGGGAGGTCTCGTCCTTCTTGGAGAGCCCGAAGCTGAACCTGGCGACCGCCTTGGCGATGTTGAAGGCCTGCCAGTGGTTGTCGTAGTCGCTCCTGTGAAGCAGCTGCTTGTCGATCCGCTGCTGCGTCTCCTCGACGAGGCGCTCCCAGACGGGGTTCCTCTCCTTGGAGGGGCCGAAGCAGAGGAGCCCCAGGGCGGCGTAGGCCAGGCCGTTCTCGGCCGGAGGGTCCGTGAACATCTGGGCCGTGACGCAGCGGGCCGCCAGGTCGATCGTGTCGAAGCCCTTGAGGGTCGTCTCACCGGTCGCCCGGTAGTACTCGCCGAGGGCGAAGGCGACGTGGCCCGGCTCGTCGGGCCTGGATTGCTCGCCCGGCGCGGGAAGCACGGTGCCGTCGGGCTGTATCGAGTCGAGGTTGTGCCCCAGGATGGACCTGGCCATGTCGAGGCATTGCTCGGAGAAACTGTGCATTGAGTTGAAGTCGGCGGAGTGGAGAGGGGAGGGGTCAGCGTGCCCCCGGCGCGGAGAGCCGGGCAAGCGTGAACTTTGTGACCCTACCTGGCTATGAGCTTTAGGAATTCATCGTTGGTCTTCGTCTTCGAGAGCCGGGCGATCATCGTCTCGGTCGACTCCTCGATCTTCTGCTGGACGAGCGCGCGCCGGAAGAAGTGGATCCCCTCGAGCTTCTTCGCATCGATGAGCAGCTCCTCCTTGCGGGTGCCGGAGGCGGCGATGTTGATGGCCGGCCAGAGGCGCATCTCGGCGCACTTGCGGTCGAGGACGAGCTCCATGTTGCCGGTGCCCTTGAACTCCTGGAAGATGACGTCGTCCATGCGGCTGCCGGTCTCGACGAGCACGGAGGCGATGATGGTGAGGCTGCCGGCCTCCTCGGTGTTCCTCGCCGCCGCGAAGAGCTGGCGGGGGCGCTCGAGGGCGCGCACGTCGAGGCCGCCGGAGCCCGTCCTGCCCGAGTTGCGCTGGGTGTTGTGGGCGCGCGACAGGCGGGTGATCGAGTCGACGAAGAGGACGACGTCCTTGCCGGCCTCGACGAGGCGCTTCGCCCGCTCGATGCAGAGGTCGGCGGTGCGCACGTGGTTCTCGATCTGCTCGTCGTTGGACGAGGCCCAGATCTCCGCGGGGACGCTGCGCTTGAAGTCGGTGACCTCCTCGGGCCTCTCGTCGACGAGGAGGATCATGACGTGGCACTCGGGGCTGTTCTCGAGGATGCCGAGCGCCATGTCGCGCAGGAGGATCGTCTTGCCGGAACGGGGCGGGGCCACGATGAGGCCGCGGGTGCCCTTGCCGATCGGGCAGAAGAGGTCGACGGCGCGGGTCGTCATGCGGCCGTCCTTCATCTCCAGCTTCAGGTGCTTGTCCGGCGAGACCGTCGTCAGGGACGCGAAGTCGGGGAGGTTGCGCCTCTCCTCGAGCGGCAGGCCGTCGACGGTCTCGATGAAGCGCATCTTCGGGTTCGGGAAACGCCCCTCGGGGGGGAAGGCCGTGCCGCCGACCATGGCGCCCGGCTTCAGCTTGAAGCGTCGTATCAATTCCTTGGGGACGAAGGTGTCCGTCGGGCGCCTCTTGCCGCCCTTGGAGATGTCGAGCAGCTGCCCGTTGCCGCCCTTCGCAATGTCGATGTCGAGGATGCCCTCGACCCGGATCGTGTTATCAGGCGGCGCCTGAGCCGGGGCGGGGCTCTGGGGCGGGGGGGCGGGGGGAGCCGCGTCCTTTTGGGACGGTGCGGGCTGTTCCGCCTGTGCGGAAAGGGATTTCTTGTCCATTCGGGTTCTGGTTCGGGTAGGCGCGGCGCGCTTGACGCTCAAAACTCTAGGGGAGAATATACGCGCCCCTTGTCGAAGCGCCCATAACCCCAAATCAGCCACAACGTGACCGACCAGACGATAACCTCAATATCCCGGGAAACCCGGGTTGTCAGGCCCTCGGCCGAGTTCAAAGCCCAAGCCAATCTTGGGAGCCAGACAGCATATAAGAGACTCTATGCTGAATCTGTCAACTCTCCCGACAAATTCTGGGGACGGCAGGCCCGTGAGCTGCTGGCCTGGAGGAAGCCCTTCACGAAGGTGCTCAATTGGAAGTTGCCGCATGCCAAGTGGTTCGAAGACGGGAAGCTCAACGTCGTTGAGAACTGCGTCGACCGCCACCTCACGGACGGCAGGGCCAACAAGGCCGCCATCATCTTCGAAGGCGAGCCCGGGGACACCCGCACGATCACCTACCGCCAGCTCCACCAGGAGGTGTGCCGGCTCGCCAACTGCCTCGAGGGCCTGGGCCTGAAGCGGGGCGACCGGGTCGCCATCTACATGCCGATGGTGCCGGAGGCCGCCACCGCCATGCTCGCCTGCGCGCGCCTCGGCGTCATCCACACCGTCATCTTCGGCGGGTTCTCCAGCGAGGCCATCAAGGACCGGGTGAACGACTGCCAGGCGAGGGTCGTCATCACGGCCGACGGCGGCTGGAGGCGCGGGAAGGTTGTCGAGCTGAAGGCCAACGTCGACCGGGCGCTCCCCGGGACGCCGAGCGTCGAGAAGGTCCTCGTCCTGAAGCGCACCGGCCATGACGTCCCCATGCAGGAGGGCCGGGACCTCTGGTGGCACGACGCCGTGAAGGGCAAGGCGGCGACCCACAGGGCGGCCGCCTTCCCGAGCGAGAACCCGCTCTACATCCTCTACACGAGCGGCTCCACGGGGAAGCCGAAGGGCGTCCTCCACACGAGCGCCGGCTACCTCCTCGGGACGACGCTCACCATGAAGTACGTCTTCGACCTGAAGGACGACGACATCTACTTCTGCACGGCCGACGTCGGCTGGGTGACGGGCCACAGCTACGTCGTCTACGGCCCCCTCTGCGCGGGCGCCACGATCCTCATGTACGAGGGTGCGCCCAACCATCCCGAGCCCGACCGCTTCTGGGACCTGATCGAGAAGCACCGGGCGACCATCCTCTACACGGCGCCGACGGCGATCCGCGCCTTCATGCGCTGGGGCGACGACTACGTGACTCGCCACGATCTGTCCTCGCTGCGGCTCCTCGGCAGCGTCGGCGAGCCCATCAACCCCGAGGCGTGGCTCTGGTACCACAGGGTCGTCGGCAAGAAGCGCTGCCCCATCGTCGACACGTGGTGGCAGACGGAGACGGGCTCCATCATGGTGACGCCCCTCCCGGGCATCACGCCCCTCAAGCCCGGCTCCTGCACGGTCCCGTTCTTCGGCGTCGTCCCGCGCGTCCTCGACGACAACGGCAACGACGTCCCGAAGGGGAGCGGCGGAAGGCTGTTCCTCTCGCGGCCCTGGCCGGCCATGCTTCGCACCCTCTGGGGCGACGACGAGCGCTTCAAGCGCCAGTACTGGAGCGAGCTGAAGGGGTACTACTTCGCGGGCGACGGCGCCCGCTTCGACAAGGACGGCTACCTCTGGGTCGTCGGCCGGATTGACGACGTCCTCAACGTCTCCGGCCACCGCATCGGCACGGCCGAGGTGGAGAGCGCGATCGTCTCCCACCCGTCGGTGGCCGAGGCGGCCGTCGTCGGCCGCCCGGACGACATGAAGGGCCAGGCGCTCGTCTGCTTCGTGACCCTGAAGAACGGCGTCGCCCCCTCGAACGACCTGAAGGAGGTGATCCGCGCCCACGTCGCCAAGGAGATCGGCTCCCTCGCGCGGCCGGACGACGTGCGCTTCGCCGCGGGGCTCCCCAAGACCCGCAGCGGAAAGATCATGCGGCGGATCCTGAAGGAGATCGCGGCCGGCGGGTCCGTGAAGGGCGACATCACCACCTTGGAGGACTTCAGCGTCGTCGCCTCCCTCCAGGCCGAGGAGTGACCCCCCTTGCCGGGCTTCCAAGCCTTTCATGGCCGGGTCCTTGCAGCCCAAAAACTGCTGGGCCTTGGGGAACTTTAGCGTAACCTCGATGTTCTAAATTCGTCAGACTACAACGTATGAACACCAAGTCACTTCTGAGCATCGCAGCTGCCGCCGCACTCTGCGCCGGATGCGAGGGCAACGGTCCGAACACCCAGAATGGGGCTGTTGCGGGCGGCGCCCTCGGCGCCCTGGCCGGGGCCATCATCGGCAACAACAGCGGCGGCCACAACGCCCTGGGCGGCGCCGCGATCGGCGCCGTGGCCGGCGCCATCGCCGGCGGGACGATCGGCAACTCGGTCGACCACCAGAACGGTACGCTCTACCATAACGAGACGCAGGCGACGTCGACCATGTACGCGCCGGCCGTCCCCTACACGCCGCCCCCGCCCGAGGAGGTCGCGCCCCCGCAGCCGACACCGTCGGCCGTGTGGGTTCCCGGCTATTACGACTACAGCCCGTCAGGCTATGTCTGGGTGTCCGGCACGTGGCAGATCCCGCCGCCGAACGCCTACTTCTTCGTGCGCCCCCACTGGCGCTACCGGGGAAGCGGGACGTACGTCTATATCCACGGCTACTGGCGCTGATCAGCGCCCCGCGGGCCTGGCGGCCGCAAACTCCCTCGTCGCGGCCGCTAGCCCACGCTCGTAGGCCGCGATAAGCCTGTCCCATTCGGCGCAGGCCTCGGTGTCGACCACCCGGCGCGCGGGGTCCGCGTCGAACCAGGCGATCGTCCGCTTGATCCCCTCGCTGAAGCGCGTCGTGGCGACGAAGCCCGGCACGAAGCGCCTGATCTTCGAGTTGTCGAAGAGGGCCGTGTTCGACTTGTCGCCCGTCAGCGAACCGAGGAGCGAGGGGACGCACGCCGTGATGAAGTCGGAGGCGATGTGGACGAACCTCGCGTCCGGAACGCCGGCCGCCTCCGCGGTCTGGCGGTAGATCTGGTCCCAGGTCAGCGCCTCGTCGGAGGTGATGTGGAAGGCGTGGCCGATGGATCCCGGGTGGGCGAGGAGCCCCACGAGGCCCTTCGCGAAGTCGGTATTGTGCGTCATCGTCCAGAGCGTCAGGCCGTCGCCGGGGATGATGAGCGGCTGGCCCTTCCTCATCCGGTCGATCGCCGTGTAGCCCTTCAGCCAGCTGTTCATGCTGAGGGGCACGATGAAGTTACCGTAGGTGAGCGACGGCCTCACGATCGTCGCCGGGAACCCGTCCTGCCGGTACGCCCAGTTGAGGCGCTCCTCGCACGCGATCTTGTTGCGCGAGTAGTCCCACATGGGGTTGGACAGCGGGGTCGACTCCGTGACGAGGTAGTCCGTGAGGGGCTTCTGGTAGGCGCTCGCCGAGCTGATGAAGACGTACTGGCCGACCTTCCCCTTCAGGAGCGACAGCCGTGACTCGACGTCGGCCGGCGTGAAGGCGATGAAGTCGACGACGCTGTCCCATGTGGTGCCGGAGAGCGCCCGCTCGACGCCGGCCGGGTCGGACATGTCCGCGGTGATCGTCCTTGCGCCCGCGATCGTGCCGCGCCTGGCGCGGTTGAGGACCGTGAGGTCGATGCCCCGCGCGACCGCGAGCTCCGCGCACGCGGTGCTGATTATCCCCGTGCCGCCGATGAAAAGTACCCTCATGTTGGCCCGAAATTAGGCGCGGGCGGCCGCGGCGTCCACGCCCGAATGGATGCTATAGCGCTTGCGGCGCGCCCGTGCCCCTTGGTAGAGACCGCCCCCATGCGCATCCTGGTCGTCGAGGACGAGAGGCAGCTCGCGAGGCACGTCACCCAGGCGCTGACCCGGCACGGCCACAGCGCGAGCGCGCAGTTCGACGGCGCGGCGGGCCTGAAGGAGGCGCTCGACCATCCCCCGGACCTCATCGTCCTCGACCTCAACCTGCCCGTCATGGAGGGCCTCGCAGTCCTCGCGAAGCTGCGCGAGGCCGGCAGCGCGGCGCGCGTCCTCATCCTGACGGCGAGGGGCGAGGTCGAGCAGCGGGTCAGGGGCCTCAAGGCCGGGGCGGACGACTACATGGCCAAGCCCTTCTCCATGGACGAGCTGGTGGCGCGCATCGAGGCCCTCGGCCGGCGCGGCATGGCGCCCACGGCGGCGGACCTCCTCGAGGTCGCGGACCTGCACATGGACGTCCACCACCGCAAGGTGAGCCGCGGCGGCAGGAGCATCGCCCTTTCCCCGAGGGAATTCGACGTCCTGCAGCTCCTCATGCAGGAGCCGGGCCGCGTCTTCTCGAGGACCGAACTGTGCGAGAGGGTGTGGCACCGGGACCACGAGTACGACACCCGCACGGTCGAGATCTTCATCACCCGCCTGCGCAAAAAGGTCGACTCGGGTTTCCCCGCTCCGCTAATCCACACGCTTCGCGCCATAGGCTACACGATACGACCCCCCACATGACGACGGCCCGGCTCAGCGCAGTCCTCACGGCAGCCGCCCTGCTCCTGCAGGGCGCGCCGGCCATCCTCGGCGCGGCTGTCGAGGGAAAGGTGGCGCTCCCGAAGGTGCCCGCCCCGCCGGTCATGAACAAGCGCTACGGGATCATCTCGAACAACGGGGTCCTCTCGACCTACCCGCCGAGGGCCGTCGTCTACCTTGAGGGCCCGTTCCCAAAGGGGCCGCAGCCGCCCATGGCGCGGATGGTGCAGAAGGACCTCCAGTTCGACCCGGCCATCCTCCCCATCCAGGTGGGCACGCGCGTCGAGTTCCCGAACCTCGACGACACCTACCACAGCGTCTTCTCGTACTCGCCGGCGAAGCGCTTCGACCTCGGGCGCTACCGCTCTGACGAGAGGCCGATACCCTCCGTCCTCTTCGACGCCGCGGGGATGGTGACGCTCCGGTGCGACATCCACGAGCACATGCGGGCCATCATCCTCGTCCTCGACTCGCCTTACTTCGTCGTCAGCGACCCGAGCGGCGCCTACCGCCTGTCCGGCCTGCCGGCCGGGCGCCACGTGCTCAGGGCCTGGGTGGACAGCCGGACGACGCTCGTGAAGCCCGTGGACCTGTCGGACGGAGCTCCGCTCCGCGCAGACTTCCCGTGACCCAGCCACCCGATCGCGGCCAAGCGGGCGTCGCGAGCTTCCGGACAAGGCTGCTCGTTGCGATGATGCTTGTCGTGTCCGCGGTCGCGGTCTCGATCCTGCTCTTCACGCTCCACGGCGCGCAGGCGAGCGTGAGGGCGGACTTCGGCCGCGAGTTCCGCTCGGAGGTGGCGGCGCTCCACGCCGCGCAGGCCGTCCGCCACGCGGCGCTCGCCGAGCGGTGCCGCGAGCTGGCGAGGAGGCCGAGGATACACGCGGCCCTGGAGGACGGGGCGCTCGACATGCTCTACCCGAGCACGAAGGACGAGCTGGCGGACATCATGGAGCCGGGCGGGCAGGGGCCGCGCGAGGGGGCCGCCTACGCCCTGCGGGCCCACTACTACCGGTTCCTCGACTCCCAGGGCCGCGTGATCGGGCCCTCCGACACGAGGGACGCCGGGGCGCTGACGCCCGGCGAGGCGGCCCAGCTCGACCTCGGCCGCCTTCCCGCCGCCCCCCAGACGGGGTACATCCTGCGGGACGCCGGCACCGAGTCCGAGAGGATCGACGAGGTGCTCGCGATGCCGATCGTCTCGTCGGAGACCGGCCAGACGATATCGGCGATCATCCTCGGCTTCAGCCCGCCGGCCCTCTCGGGCGAGGGCGCGGGCACCCCGGCCCTGAGCGGCATCTGGCTCGGCAGCTACCTCGACCTGCCCTCTCTGCCCGAGGCCGCCCGGCTGGCGCTGGGGGCCACGCTCTCCGAGTCGGCCGCGACGTCGGGCGGCGACCACGGCTCCTTCGACTTCACCTCGGCCGGCGCCCCGTACCTGGTCTCCTTCCAGCGGATGAACCCGGGCTCGCTGTTCCCGCCGGCCTACGAGGTCTCGGCGCTCCCCCTTTCGGCCTCGCAGGCGCATGAGAGGCGCCTCGTCTGGGAATTCGTGGGGGCGGCGGCCGCGCTCCTCGCGGCTGCCTTCCTGGCGAGCGGGTTCCTCTCGGGGCGCCTGTCGGAGCCGGTCAAGCGCCTCGCGGTCGACTCCGAGGAGAACCGCGAGCACTGGCACAGGGCCGAGGCCGCGCTCGAGTCGACGAGCCAGGAGCTGCAGAGGTCGGCCCGCTTCTCCGCCGACGCGTCGCACCAGCTGAAGACCCCCGTCACCGTGCTGCGCGCGGGCCTTGAGGGGCTGCTCGCGAGCGAGCAGCTGGGGGCCGAGGCGCGGGAGGAGGTGGCCGACCTGGTGCACCAGACCTTCCGGCTGGCCTCGGTCATCGAGGACCTGCTCCTCCTGTCGCGGATGGACGCCGGCCGGCTGCAGATCCAGTTCGCGCAGGTCGACCTTTCCCAGCTGATCGAGGGCCTCCTGGACGACATCGGGGCCCAGCCCGACGTCTTCGACCTGGAAATCGACGCCGGCATCCCGCCCGGCCTCATGGTCACGGGCGAGAAGCGCTACGCGGAGCTCATCCTCCAGAACCTCCTCGAGAACGCCCGCAAGTACAACCGGACCGGGGGACGGGTCGAGGTCTCGGCCGGCAGGGAGGGGGAGTGGGTGGTGGTGAGCGTCGGCAACACCGGTCCGGCGATCCCCCCGTCCTCCCAGGGCCACATCTTCGAGCGGTTCCACAGGGGCGCCATGGGCGAGAACCTGCCCGGGCACGGGATCGGGCTCAACCTGGCCCGCGAGCTCGCGCGCCTCCACGGCGGCGACGTGAGGCTCATCTCCTCGGGCGACGACTGGACGATGTTCGAGGTCCGCTTCAGGGCGGCGGCCCCATGACCCATGCCTGGAGACGCGCGGCCCTCGCGGGAGCCCTCGCGGCGGGGCTTGCCCGGCCGCTGGCCGCCCAGGTCGACCCCGTCGACGCGGTGGACCAGGCGCTCTCGTTCGGCAGCGCCGACGGGACGCTGCGGGCGCGCGTCAGCGGCACCGTGGACCTCGAGGGCTACTACCTGACGCTCCCGGAGTCGGGCCTGGTCTTCGACGAGAGCCGCGCGTTCCTCAACCCGAGGCTGAGCCTCTTCCTGGACGCCCAACTCGGGCCCCAGGTCTACGTGTTCGCGCAGGTGCGCGCCGACGACGGGTTCGACCCGGACGAGCCGGGCCCGAAGGTCCGGCCCGACGAGTACGCCTTGCGGTACACGCCCCTTGGCGACGGCCGGCTCAACTTCCAGGTGGGGAAGTTCGCCACGGTGGTCGGCAACTGGACGCTGAGGCACCTCTCGTGGGACAACCCCTTCGTCACGGCGCCGCTCCCCTACGAGAACCTGACGGGGATCTGGGACACCGACGCGGCGCCGAACGTGTTCGCCCTCATGGCGTGGGCGGGGATGTCCCCGAGGCCCGTCGTGGCCGGCGCCTTCCTCGACCAGTACCGCAACGTGCCGGTCATCTGGGGCCCCAGCTACGCGAGCGGCGCGTCGGTATTCGGCATGTATGGGGACATCCAATACGCATTCGAGGTGAAGAACGCGTCCCTCTCGTCGAGGCCCGAGGAGTGGCAGCCCACGGACCGCCAGTGGCAGGACCCGACGTACAGCGGGCGGATCGGGTACGTGCCGAACGAGATGTGGAACTTCGGGGTGTCGGCGAGCGCCGGCTCGTACCTGCGGCAGGACGCCGTCCCCACGCTCGCCCCGGGGACCAGCCTCGATAACTACATGGAGATCGTCCTCGCGCAGGACGCGAGCTTCGCCTGGCACCACGTGCAGGTGTGGGCCGAGGCCTTCGAGACGCGCTTCGAGATCCCGGAGGTCGGCGACGCGGACACCTTCGCCTACTACGTCGAGGCGAAGTACCAGTTTGCGCCCCAGTTCTTCGGGGCGCTCCGCTGGAACCAGCAATATTTCTCGAGCCTCGAGGTGCCCGGCATCGGCGAGACGCCGTGGAGCCGCGACGTCAGCCGCGTCGACCTGGCGGCGGGCTACCGGCCGACGCCGCACACGCAGGTGAAGCTCCAGTACAGCCTCGAGAAGCAGGCGGCCGACATCGGCGCCTGGAGCCAGCTCGTCGCGGTCCAGCTGACATTGAGATTCTGACCGCGGCAGCCGCGCCCGCGGGGCGGGGTCCGTAACGGGCCCGTTACGGTGTTCCACTTCATAAACGCGCCCCTCCGGCAGAGAGTGGCGCATGTGTAATGAACGGGAC
The DNA here is from genome assembly GCA_036489955.1 of Opitutaceae bacterium. Taxonomy (GTDB): domain Bacteria; phylum Verrucomicrobiota; class Verrucomicrobiia; order Opitutales; family Opitutaceae; genus Palsa-1447. The sequence continues at coordinate 210,092 of DASXEV010000014.1, read as the reverse complement.
ACCATGCCGGCAAGCCGGGCGCAGCGATGAGGCGCCGGGGAGCCCTCACGACATGGCATCCGGCGCCCACAGCGGCCCTGATCGCGATCCTCCTGCTGCGCCACGCGGCGCGGGCCGACGACTCGCTCATCTACAAGTTCGAGAACTACCGCGAGGACGACAACAGGATCACGGTGGAGACGCAGAGCTCGCAGCTGGACCAGGACATCCTGGCGGGCGGGCACATCATGCTGACGGGGACCATCGACGCGGTGTCGGGCGCAACGCCGACGGGCAGGCCGGCGCCCGCGGGGACCGACCAGGTCCCGCTCACGGAGATCCACACCCGGCGCAAGGCGTGGAACGGGGACTACTCGGAGCAGATCAAGGATTTCAACATCTCGGCCGGGTTCGCAGAGAGCCGGGAGCCGGACTACGTGTCGCGCGGCTGGTCCGTCAACACGCTGACGGACCTCAACGAGAAGAACACGACTGTCCGGGCGGGCATTGCGGGGACCGACGACCGGGTCGAGGTGTTCTTCGAGCCGGCGTACATGCCCAAGCACACGACGAGCGCCATCTTCGGCGTGACGCAGATCCTGGACCCGCGCACCTTCGTGACGCTCAACGTCTCCTACGCGCAGGACGACGGCTACCTCTCCGAGCCGCACAAGTTCGTCGAGAAGGGAATCGAGATCTTCCCGGGGGTGTCGCTCGAGGAGTCCTTCGGGGAGAACAGCCCGAACGAGCGCCAGTCGCAGTCGATCTACGCGTCCATCAACCGCGCCTACCCGAAGCTGCGGGGGGCCGTGGAGGGCAGCTACCGCCTCTACACGGACGACTGGGGCATCACCTCCAGCACGTTCGGGCTCTCCTGGATCCAGCACGTGGGCCCGAGGCTGATCCTCGAGCCCACGGCGCGCTACTACGTCCAGAGCTCCGCCAATTTCTACTATTACAACCTCGACAGCACGCCGATCATCCCGGTCAGCCTGCCGAACGGGACAGGCCCCAACTATTCCTCGGACTTCCGCCTGTCGGCGGAGGACGACTACTCGCTGGGCCTCAAGCTGACCTACAAGGTCGCGGACCGGCTCTCGCTCCTCGCGGACTACACCCGATTCGAGATGCACGGACGCGACAGCGTCACCCCGGCAAGCGCATACCCCCGCGCGGGCATCTCGTCCGTTGGGGTGAAAATCACATGGTGACCCTCCGCCGCATCCTCGCCCTTGCCGCGGCCCTCTCCCTCTGCCGGGCGGCGCCGGCGCAGGTCGCCCTGGGCGACCCGTTCCCCGCGCTCCCCTCGGCCGGGCTCTCGGGCTCCCTTCCGGACACCTCCGGAAAGGTCGTCCTCGTCGACTTCTGGGCCTCCTGGTGCGCGCCCTGCAAGGCGTCGTTCCCGGCCTATTCGAGGATCCAGGCCGACTATGCGGCCAAGGGCCTCGTCATCGTGGCCGTGAGCGTGGACGACTCGCCCGCGGCCTTCGCGGCGTTCGTCACCAAGATGAGGCCGGGCTTCGCGACGGTCCACGACGGCTCCCACAAGCTGGTGGCGCAGGTCCAGGTGCCCACGATGCCGACGAGCTACCTCATCGACCGCACCGGGAAGGTGCGCTTCATGCACGCGGGGTTCCGCGGGTCCGAGACCGAGCGGGAGATCCGCAAGGAGCTCGACCAGCTCCTCGCGGCGGGGGGAAGCCCATGACGGCCCGCTACCGCTTTGCCCTCGCCGTTGCGGCCGCGTCCCTCCTCGGGGGCGGCTGCGCGACGCAGCAGTCCGCCGTCAGGGTGCGGCCCTGGGAGCGCTCCGTCCTCGCCGACGAGATGATGGATCCCGGCCGCGACCCGCTCGGCGGCGCGATGCTCGAGCACGTGTACTTCTCGCGCGAGGCCTCCTCCGGGGGCCGCGGCGTGGGGGGAAGCGGCTGCGGGTGCAACTAGGGCCCGCCCACGGAAATTTCAGCAAGACGTCCCAAAAGAACACTCAACCAAGAAACAAGACCATGAAGCTCATCGAAATCCTCCAGCGCCGCAGCCGCTGGGTCAACGTCTCGACGGCCACGATGGTGGCGCTCCTGCAGCGCACGCCGGTCCTCCGCATCGCCAACGCGGTGGAGGAATTCGTGGCCTCCACGCCCCTCGGGGCGGCCATAAGCTCGGCCATCGTTGCCACCGCGGCCCTCGGCGCCGTGGACTCGGTGGCGGGCGCGACCATCCTCGCGGACTCCATCGACGAGAGCCCGTCCGGCGCGCTGCCGAGCTTCGACGCCACGGTGGGGCAGGCGATCACGCCCCTCGGCTTCACGATCACGAACACGATGAACGTCGCCTCGTGGAAGGTGACGGGAGACATCCCGCCCGGCCTCATGCTGAAGACCGTGCAGGCCGGCGGCCAGGTGCTGACCAGCGCCGGGGTCCTCGACGCGACGACGCCCGGAAGCTCGGGCGACGGCTGGTCCCCCGGGACCTCGGGCAACAACACGACGACGCCCGAGCTCGTCGGGACGCCGACGACGGCCGGAAGCTACACGTTCAACCTCCAGGGCTTCGCCGAACCGGGCGAGCAGGGCGGCAGCGGCGGCACCTTCGTCGGGACCGGCATCTCGGACGTGTTCCCGTTCACGATCGTCGTCTCGTCCCCCGCCGTGGTGACGCAGGCCCCGGTGTTCACGACGCAGCCGATCTCGGTCTCCGTGGCCGGCGGCGAGGTCGCCCTCGACGCCGTGGCCAGCAACTCGCCGACCTACCAGTGGATGCTTAACGGCAACCCCATCTCCGGCGCGACCGACTCGACCCTCGTCATCCCCAACGCGACGACCGCGGCCGGGTCCTACACCTGCGTCGCCACGAATTCCGCGGGCAACGCGACCAGCAACGCGGCGGTGGTCTCCCTGGTCGCCACCACGACCCCGGGCCACCTGATCAACATCTCGGCCAGGGCCAATGTCGGCACCGGCGGAAACCAGATATTCGGCGGGTTCGCGGTCACGGGGAACGGCCCGCTGCCTGTCCTCATCCGCGCCTCCGGCCCGGCCCTCAGCGCGTTTGCGGTGCCGGACGTGCTCCCGGATCCCGAGCTGCAGTTCTTCAACTCGCAGAACGCCGTCCTCGACTCGAACGAGGGATGGGCGGGCAGCTCCACCATCGCGTCGCTCGCCGCGCAGGTCGGAGCGTTCGCCTGGTCGAACACCTCGAGCCACGACGCGGCCCTCAGCGAGACGGTCTCCTCCGCCCCCTACACGGCAGAGATCTCGGGCCAGAGCGGCGACACGGGCAACGCCCTCGTCGAGATCTACGACGCCTCGCCCTCCGGCAGCTTCAGGACCGGCGGCACGCGCCTCATCAACCTCGCGGCCCGCGTCAACGTGGGCGCGGGGGCGAACGCGCTCTTCGCCGGCTTCGTCATCAACGGCGACACGGCGCTGACGGTGCTCATCCGCGCCTCGGGCCCGGCGATCGCCGTCGCGCCCTTCAACGTGCCGGGAACGCTGGCCGACCCGGAACTCACGCTCCAGAACGCGAGCAACCAGGCGGTCCTGGCGACAAATGCCGCCTGGGGCGGCGACTCCGAGATCACGAACGCGGCCGCGCAGGTGGGCGCATTCGGCTGGTCGACGCCCACGAGCCACGACTCCGCGCTCCTCATCACCCTGCCGCCCGGCAACTACACGGCAGAGGCTTCGGGCTCTAGCGGCGACACGGGCGTCGCCATCGTCGAGGTGTATGAGGTGCAGTAGGCGCATACTCGCCCTCGTCATCGCATTCTGCCCGGTCATGCAGGCCGGCGCGGGCGCCTTCACACCGGTGCCCCTGCCGGACCCGCAGGTGCCGGGCTTCTCGTTCCCCGAGAGCGAGTCGACGGTGCTTTCCTGGGTCCACGACCCGCAGGCGCAGACCCCCGGATCCGCCGCCTTCAACAACATCCGCGTCCACGGATGGGGCCTGTGGACGGCGCTCACGATGCCGACGAGCCAGATCGACAACGGCGAGCGGCTGCGGGTCTTCGAGACCTGGTACACGCCGCAGGAGATCTCGCTCCAGCCGGTGCCGCTGACGAAGACCTCGGTCGCCTCGCCGGCGCTCTCGGCGCGCGTTGCCCACTCACGGGCCCCCCTCCGGAGGTTCGTGCAGTTCGAGCACGGCCTGAACCCGAGGGACCGCTCGCTCATGGAGGAGACCCAGGGTTCGGACACGGTGTTCGGCTACGTGAAGTTCGACCCGACCTCCGCGGCCCACGTGGTGAGCGAGCAGCTCCTCAGCACCTCGGCGCTGAACCAGCTCCTCATGGGCGGCGCGCAGCAGATCCCGGTCTTTCCCTCGACCTCGCTGACCCTCAAGTCCGCGTTCCAGGTCATCACGCAGAAGACGCTCGTCGACGGCCGCTACTACCGCCTGAACGTGTGGACGGGGCCGCCGTCGACCCCGCAGGCGTACGGGCCGATATTCTGGCCCGGCGTCGTGTGGGTCGACACGCTCGGCCGCGGCACCGGCAGCGGCCAGGTCGACATGGAGGCGTCGACCGACGGGGGCACCCGGACGAGCGCCACGACCTACCCGATAACGATGTTCATCAACCACCGCCTGACGGCGACGGAGGCGGCGCAGTTCAACGCGGCCTCCCCGGGGGCCGGTGCGCAGTCGGGGGACTACGCCATCCTCGTCGCCATGCACGTTGCCGGCCGCGAGATCGCCCGGTGGACATGGCAGACCTTCTGGTGGACGCCGACGCCCGACGACCCGCAGCTGCCGAGCTCCCAGGCGGCTGCGGCCCTGCGGCCCCAGCAGCTGACGGGCCCGGCGCGCAACTACGCGATGGCGCTCGCCTACGACATGGCGGACCCCGGGCAGCCCAACACGGGGGGCCAGAACGCCGGCAGCGCGCTCTACGCCTACAACCCCTACCTTGAGGCGCGCTTCGGCCCGGATAACCTTCCCGACTCGGTCGCGGGCAACGGCCCTGACGGCCAGCCGGCGTCCAACAACACGGGCGTCCAGTGCAACTGCATGAGCTGCCACGTCAGGGCCAACTACAACCCGAACAACCTGGCGACGGCTCCGCAGTACTCCGCCGCCCGCTACACGGACATGAACGACCCGCAGTTCGCGGGCACTCTCCAGGTCGACCTTCTCTGGTCCCTGCCGGAACTGGCGCAGTAGCCGGCGGCGCTTCTCCCAGTCTGCGCTCGATTTTCGCCCGGCGCAGGCCATACAGGTCGGGCAGCGATGCGCCGGACCGCGTTACTCGTCCTCCTCCTTGCGGCCGCGTCCCTGTCCGGACAGGTGGTCACGGGGATGTCCGAGGCGGACCTGCTGGCGGCCAAGGGCGCCCCGACCAGCAAGATCACCCTGGGCACGAGGACGATCTACCACTGGGGCGAGCTCAAGGTGACGGTCAACGACGGCCATGTGAGCGCTGTTTCCGGGGCGACTCCAGCCGGGGAGGGGAGCGGGGGAGTCATCCAGGTCAGCGGGGCCGCGGCGGTCACCGTGAGGGGCTCGTCCAGGTTCAGGACGCCCTGGCAAAGCGAGGCGCAGTTCATCGTCGAGGAAACGTCGGCGGAGCTGGCCGAGATGATACTCTACGCCTCGGCGGGAAAGATTCCGGGCGCCGGGGACCTCAAGGTTGGCGCCGAGGACGGGGGCGAGAAGGGGTTTCATGTGAGGATCGAGTGGGGCGCCGGCCTCGTGGCCGAGGCCGACCTGCCGCCCGGAGGCTCCATCCTCGCCCCCGAGGGCTTCCTGCCTATCGGCCGCGCAGTCATGAAGAGCGCGCCCGTGCCGGCCATCGGCGGGGACGGGCCGGCCTTGGACATCCTGGGCAGCCTCACCAACCCGACGGTCGCCGTCATCGCCGCGGCGGACAAGGAGCTTTCGGCAAGGCTTGTGCACGGCTTTGCCTCGCCGCGGACCCACGAGCAGGCCGCCCTCCTCGTCGCGGCGTTCGCCCTCCGGGAGCATTCGGGCAAGTTCTACCAGGTCCTGCCCGAGCTCTGCGGGATGAGCGCCCACCTCGCCTTCGCGGGGCTCCTGCGCGCCGGTGGCCCCGCGTCGGCCGAGGGGGCCGTGGCCGAGGCGGCGCTCTATTCGCTGACCAACAACTCGTCGGACTCGCAGCGGCTCCTCGCCGCGGTCGCGGACACGCAGCCGGGGGTCCGTCCATGGCGGCGGGCCCTCACGTTCAGGGACACCGGGGACGTCCGGGGCGACTACAACCCCGGGGACCTGACCCTGTTCGAGCGGGTAGAGCGCCAGCGGATAGTCTGGTCAGAGGGGGACAGCCAGGCGGCGATTGGCGACATTGCGGCGATGGGCCCCGTCCTGAGCCGGGAGGTCGACTGGGACCGGCTTCTATCGCAGCTGCCGTACGGGGTCCCGGTCGGGCACGCCCTGCTGGAGACGCACCTGGTCGGCGAGCTCCGGGAGATCCAGGCCGCCATGAAGCTCGAGACGGGGACGGCGGTGATGAAGGAGAACCTTGTCCCGATCCTCAACCAGAAGCCGCTCCACTGCGTCTTCCTTGACGGGAACGGGGCCGCGCGGGTGGCGGTGCTCGGATGGTCGCACTGGGCCGGCTTCCTCGAGCGGCACCTCTGCAGCACCATCGAGAGCGACTACGACTTCTTGGAGAGGAAGTGGGCCGTGCCCGACGACGCCAAGCAGTACGCGGCCGCGATGGACGCGGAATTCTCGGGCCTCGATCTTTATCCCTTCGTGAGGCGCCTCGATGCCGTGGAGCGGATCGACTACCAGAATGCCGAGGACGATTCCATGGCCGTCATCCTCCGCGAGCCCCAGGCGGTCGCCGCGGCGGCGTGGAACTACCTGTGGAGCAGGGTGAGGTTCGCGCCGGCGCAGGTCCGCTATGAGGACACGCTAGTCGCCGACTGGCGCCCCGAGGGCCCGCCGCGCGGCACGGCCTACGACGTGAATCCAAGGCTGCATGAGCGCAGCCTTACGAGGGACGCGGGCGCGAAGGGCCGCCTCGAGGCGCTGCACCGGGTGTCCCCGTGGGCCTACAGCGTCACGAAGGCCATGCTGAAGGCCCAATACGGCGAGAAGCCGCCCGCGCAGGCGATGATCGGGGCCTATTCGGCGATCGCTGACTACAACGCCAACGCCTGCGCCGACATCGCGGTGGCGTCGACTGCGGATCCCAAGGCGTACGTCGACTGGATGACGAAGGCGGCCGTCCTCAACCCGACGTACTACTACAACCTCGCGATATTCCTGGAAAAGGCGAAGCGGTCTCCTGAGGCGGCCGCGGCGTACGAGATGGCGATCGGCGCCGACAGGAACGAGGTGCGGGTGTCGGACACCTGCCGGTGGCTCGTCATGTACTACGAGGACAACGGCCGTCCGCAGGACGCCACGAAGCTCGCGGACCGCGCCGCGGAGGCCTATTCGGCCGCCGGGCTCCTCACGAAGGCCGCGCTCCTTGAGAAGCGAAGGCAGCTGGGCGACGCGCTGTCCATAGAGGATGACCTGTATGACAGGTACAAGGAGCCGAGGTACCTCCTACTGTTCATATGCCGGGCCCAGGCGGCATCCCCGACCCCGGAGCTCGCGCTGAAGCTGCGGCAGGATGCGGAGCGCTTCGTGACCGGCGGCCTCGAGCCGGCCCACCTGGAGTCGTTCTCGGGTCCGCCGGGCGACGGGATGCTCATCTCTTCCGTCAACCAGCGCGTCATCGACGGGGGCCTGAGCTTTGGGGACGTCGTGGTGGCCCTACACGGGTACCGGGTCAGGAATTTCCGGTCCTACGTCACCATCCGCAACATGTGGGGCGAGGTCCCCCTCGACATGGTGGTGTGGAGGGGCGGCCATTACCTCGACTGTGCGCCCAACCCGGCGCACGGGCGCTTCGGGGTCGACTTCGACGACTATCTCCCGAAGTGAAGGGGCCGACGGGCCGGCCAAAACCCCGATTGACCTTTTCGTGTGGCTGGCGGATTTTGTACGCCCCATGAAACCCCAGCTCGCCGTAATTGCACTGGCAATAGCCACACTGGTCCCGCCTTCGATGGCGCAGACCTCCGACGCCCCAGTGAAGCACATCCTGTTCTTCTCGAAATCCTCGGGATACGAGCACTCCGTCATCAAGGACCCGTCGAAGCCCTTCAAGCCCTCGCCGGGGAGCGAGGTTCCCGGGCTCGCCTTCCAGGTCATGAAGGAGCTGGGCCAGAAGAACCACATCGACTTCACGTTCTCGAAGGACGGCAGCCTGTTCACCCCGGAATACCTCGCGCAGTTTGACGCGTTCTTCTTCGTCACGACGGGCGACCTGACGACCGTGGGGACCGACGGGAACCCGCCGATGTCGGCCGCGGGCAAGGCGGCGTTCCTCCAGGCGATCCACAACGGCAAGGGGTTCATCGGCGCCCACTGCGCGGCGGACACCTTCCATTCGCCGGGCGGCGTGGACACGACGGACGTCCAGCGCTGGCTCGACGACGGCAGGAACAAGGACCCCTACATCAAGATGCTGGGCGGCGAGTTCATCATCCACGGCAGCCAGCAGCGCTCGCACCTGATCGTCGCTGACGCGAGCTTCCCCGGGGCCTCGGCGGTCCCGGCGGACAACGACATGGTCGAGGAATGGTACTCGATGAAGGACTTCGCACGGAACCTCCACGTGATCCTTGTCCAGGACACGGCGGGCATGGTCGGGGCCCCCTATGCGAGGCCGAACTACCCCTCCACCTGGGCCCGCATGTACGGCAAGGGGCGCGTGTTCTACACCACCATGGGCCACAGGGACGACGTCTGGAAGAGCGCGCTCTTCCAGTCGGTCCTCACGGGCGGCATCGACTGGGCCCTCGGGCGGGTCGAGGCTGACGTGTCGCCGAACCTCGAGAAGGCCTGCCCGGGAGCCAGCACGCTTCCCATCCGGCCGGCGGACATGAAGAAGTAGGGGCGGCGAAGGGCCGTCCAGCGCATCGGCCGCCGCGGCCGGTGCGCCGGTTACGTCCGGCCGCAGGCGACGGGGGGCTGGCTCGCCTAGGGCGCAGCCCTACGTATTTTTTTTCGGAATCCATGGCGCGGGGCGCACGTCAATTCTGGTGCATGTCCACGCGCGCAGAAATTTGCCGCAAGCCGCGGCGAACCGTTCCAGCGGGTCGTTGTCGTAAGCTATGCCCCAAGAAAACGTCCCTGTAGCAGCCTGCGCATTCGCCTGTCCGGGAGCGGGTGCAGGCCAGGCTCCTGCCGTGGCCGCAATGGGGTTGTCCCGTCTCATGAAGACCCTGAAGGCAAAGACCCCAAAGTCGCAGCATGCGGCCGCCAAGGCGGCAACCGCAGGAAAAAGACGAACGCCGCTCAGGGCGCGCCTCCTGCTCGTCGAGGACCATGCCCCCACCCGGGCGGCGCTGAAGCAGCTCCTCGAGTCCCGCAATTTCGAGGTCATGGGGGCTGCATGCGTCGCCGACGCATGGGCGCTCGCCGAGGAGAACGAGTTCGACCTGCTCCTGTCCGACATCGGCCTGCCGGACGGCGACGGCTACCTGCTCATGCGGGAGATGCAGGACCGGCACGGGCTTAAGGGGGTGGCACTCACGGGCTACGACCTTGAGGACGACCGGAAACTGAGCCGGGAAGCCGGGTTTGCGGCCCACCTCACCAAGCCCATCCGCGCCAAGGTGCTTGAGGAGACCCTGGCGTCATTGGGGATCTGATTCAGGCTGGTCCTCCCAAGGTCCTTGGGGCACCTGAATCTTGGCGCTGCGGGGGCCGAGGATGCCGGGACGCGGATGCGCCATTATGACCCTGTTAGCCTGAGGCGAATTTCCCTTCGGCGCAGTCCCATTGCGCGGTTGTCGACATACGTGGGCACAGGCCTGCGGCCCCGTCTCACGCAGGGGATCGTTTGGCCGGATCCTGAATCCGAAACGCCCCGGGTCCCGTAAAGCAGTATGTCAGCGGCACTCCGCATAGAGGCTGGCCGTTCCAGTACAAAATGGGCCCTACCTACATCGATCGATGATACAACTGCGCAAGGGTGTCGCCATGGTCTCAGTGATCGCGTCCTGCCTGGGTTCGTACGGCCAGCTTTCCACGCGAATCGATCCCGCGTCCGTCACCGGGGAATTGCGAATGGAGGTCGTCGGAATCACGCCTGCGCCGGCGAATGACCCGTCGGGCGTGAGGGTGCGGGTCAAAGTCTCGAATGCCGGGAAGCGGCCGCTCTACTACATCGCCTACGGAAGGGAGGGCATCGTCGTCAACACGGAGACGTGGACCGGGAAGTTTTGGGCAAGTGATATCATCCTACAGAGCGGATTGGGATTCGAGCAGTACGAATTGGCGCCAGGGGAGTCGGTAACCAGGTCATTGAATCCCATGGCAGAAGGACCGCCGGACTGGCATCCCAAGAGCGCCAGCGACCGGTACCCGATTCGATTCCCGATGCGGTTTCGTTGCACTTGCGTAACGCCAACTAAGACGAGCGGCAATGTGACGTGCTACTCACGGGTCTGTGCGCCTGAGGAATTCATAAGAAAGTGAGGGGCGCGAGGATTCGAAGTGCTCGGCCCCAACGGCTCATGTTTGGGGGCGGCGGATTCGACGAAACATCAGGTTAGGCATTTGAGGACAAGGACCTGCGGGAGTCAGGGGACCAAAAAATTCCCACGCGAATAGGGCAATGAAAAGTTGCTTGCCCCTCCGAAATAACAAAGCGTACTACAGCCGACTCTAGATTGGCCAGGGTAGCTCAGTGGTAGAGCAGAGGACTCATAAGCCTTTGGTCGCGGGTTCAATCCCCGCCCCTGGCACCAATTCAGATCTTTGGCGGCGCGAGCTCGCCTGCGTCAGCCGATGAGGACTCGGTGGCGCTTCCGGTGAGGCGTATGTCCCTTGACGAGCTTCCGACAAGGATGTCGAAGCTGCCGGCGTTCACGAGCCAAGCCCGCTTGTCCGGCGAATAATAGGCGAACGACCGGCCATTGAGCGGGATGCGGACGGTGGTCTTCTGGCCCATGGCCAGGAACACCCTCGCGAAGCCCTTGAGTTCCTTCTCGGGGCGCTCGACGGCGGCGTGGGCCTCGTGGACATACAGCTGGGCCACCTCGGCGCCGGCCCGCTTGCCCGTGTTTGCCACGTCGAACTCCACGAGCGCCGAGTCGGGCCCCGTCTGGCTCACCCGCAGGTTGGAGTAGGCGAAGGTCGTGTAGCTGAGCCCGAACCCGAATGGAAAGAGGGGCTCGATCCTCTTTGTGTCATACCAGCGGTACCCGACGAGGAGTCCCTCGTTGTAGCTCACTGTGCCCTGCACCCCGGGGTAGGCCTCCGGGCCGCCATGGGCGGTCGGGGTGTCGGCGAGCGACCTCGGGAAGGTGCAGGGGAGCTTCCCGGAAGGCGTCACGTCGCCAAAAAGGACGCTCGCCAGCGCATGGCCGGCCTCCGAGCCGCCGTACCACGACTGCAGCACGGCCGGCACCTTGGATAGCCACGGCTCCATGTCGACGGGCGAGCCGTCGATGAGGACGACGACCGTCCTCGGATTGGCCGCGACCACGCGGGAAATGAGCTCGGCCTCGTGCGCCGGGAGCGACAGGTCGCGCCGGTCGGTGCCCTCGTCGTCGGCGTGCGCCTGGTGCGAGAGGCCGGCGACGATGATCGCGACGTCGCAGCCCCTGGCGGCCTCGACCGCGCGGTCGGCGAGCGCCTTCGCCTCCTCGGGGGTGGCGGCGGAGAGGTCGCTCGTCCGAACGCCCGACACGTCGGGCTGGCCCCAGTGCCACGGCCTCGGGTGACGGTAGCCCTCGGAATACACGATGGTGGCCGAGCTCCCCGCCCGCTCGACGATCCCCTGGAGGGCGGTCGTCTCCCTGAAGGCCTTGACGCCCGCAGAATTCCCGCCGGCCGCGAAGGTGCGCACGGCGTTTTCGCCGATGACGGCGATCGAGTGGACCTTGGCCGTGTCGAGCGGGAGCAGCCCGCCGTCGTTCTTCAGGAGGACGGCCGCCTCCTCGGCGATGCGCCTCGCGACCGCGAGGTGGTCGGCCGTGTTGATGGATCCCTTCTTGTGGCCGTCGACGGCGCCGCTGGCGAACAGCATCCTCAGGTCGCGGCGCACCTTGCCGTCGAGCAGCGCCATGGGGTAGGTGCCGCTCAGCAGGCCTTCCTTGAATTCCTTCGCGAAGTGGTAGTTCTCGAAGGGCCCGCGGGAGCCCATCTCGAGGTCGAGGCCCCCCAGCGCCGCCAGGCGCGTGTCATGGGTCGCCCCCCAGTCGGAGATCACCCCTCCCCGGAAGCCCCATTCGCCCTTCAGGACCTTGTTGAGGAGGTAGTCGTTCTGGGCGCAGTAGCTCCCGCGGAACTTGTTGTACGCGGCCATGACCGCCATCGCGTTCCCCTCGCGAACGCAGGCCTCGAACGCGGGCAGGTAGATCTCCCGGAGGGTCCGCTCGTCGACCTCGACGTTGATCCTGCCGCGCTCGGTCTCCTGGTTGTTGAGGGCAAAGTGCTTGATGCATGCCACCGTGTCCTCCGCCTGGAGGCCCTCGACGTAGCCGACCGCGATCCGGGAGGAGAGCCACGGGTCCTCGCCGTAGTAGTCATAGTTGCGGCCGCACAGGGGCGTCCGGATGATGTTCATCCCGGGCCCGAGGAGCACGTTCTTGCCGCGGATGCACGCCTCCTCCCCGATGACCCGGCCGCATTCCCGCGCGGCGTCGGCGTCCCAGGTCGCAGCCAGCGTCAGCCCAGGGGGCATCGCGGTCGCATAGTCATCCGTGCGGCCGGCGGGCGACCAGGAGGTGGTGCCCACGTCCTCCCGCACGCCCTGCGGCCCGTCGTCGGTCCAGAGGTACGGGATCCCGAGGCGCTCCACGCCGCCGCTCCTGAACGTCCCGTTGGCGTGGATGAGGCCGAGCTTCTCATCAAGCGTCAGCCTCGGCATGAGGTCGTCTATTCGTGCGTCCACGGACAGGGACTTGTCGAGGTACCGTGGCGTCTCGGCAGCGGCACAGGTGGCGCCTAGGGAGGCCGCGCAGAGGATGAATGTCAGGAGATGATCGCGCATCGGAGGGTGGGGACGGGGCGGGAGCCCGGTTGGGGAACAGGGAAATTCCCGATGGAATGCGGGCGCGGCAAGCCCCGATTCCGCCGAGGCGCGCCTAGGGGAGCCAGCCGCCGGCCGCCTGGGCGGGTTCCTCGGCCCCGCCGTTGCAGACCCAGGCCGCGAGGGCGGTCCGCCCCGACGCCGGGACCGACGCCGCGGGAATCGGCGCCACCGCCCGAAAGAGCCCGGCGTCCTCGTCCATGATGCCCCCGCCGAGCCCGAGGACGACGAAGCTGTGCGACAGGGTGCGGCCGCCATTCTCGCCCGCGGTCACCCTCGACACGATGCCGCTTCCCAGGAGGGCGATATGGTAGCTGTAGCCGTTCTCCGCGCCGTGCATTGGCGCGCGGTAGGAGAGTTCGCAGGTCCTCGCGTCCCTCACCCAGACCTCCAGGACGCCGGCCGCCGCCTTGGCTGCGTGGCCCTCGTAGCCGGGGTGCCACTCCAGGCCGTCCCGGACGAAGCAGGGCGTGTACACGCTGGCCGAGCCCCATTCCCTCGCATAGGCGCGCTGGCGGGCCGTGTTGGCCGGGGTGGCAAGCCGGTCCTTCCATCCCAGGTCGTCCCAGTAATTGACGTGGAACTCGACGGGAACGAACTCCCTCCACAGGCCCGGCTTGCCCGCGAGGGCCGAAAGCCACGCGTCCGCGGGCGGGCAGCTGCTGCAACCCTCGCTGGTGTAGAGCTCGATCAGGGCGACGCGGCCCGGGCCGCCCGTGAAGTGCTGGGGCGCCGCCCATGCGCCGGTGCAGGCGGCCAGGAAGCCCAGGGCGGTGAACGTCCTCATGTCAGCCAGTGTGAGCATCTTAACATGGGTTTATTCCCTCGGGGCAATTGCCCAAGATTATTGACCGCACGCCTTAGGAACCGCCACAATGCAGCAAGGTCAAAATTGCCTGGCGTCCAGCCGGCAGCCCCATCCCCCCATTGAATAAAGCCCACGTTAAGGCCCTTGCGGCCGCTTTGGCGTCTGCCGCCGCGTTTGCCGCGGCCGTGCACGCCCAACCCACAATCACCGTCAACGCCTCGAAGAGCGTTCGCGTCGTCGACAACCGCATGTTCGGCTTGAACACGGCTGTCTGGGACAGCGCGTTCACCGATTCGCAGTCGCTCGCGTCCCTCCAGGCCGTGGACGCGCAGTTCCTCAGGTACCCGGGCGGCTCGTCGGCCGACGACTACAACTGGCAGACGAATTCCGCCGTGATGGAGGGCGGGTCCGCCGGGACCACAACCTTCGATGACTTCGCGGCCTACGCGAAGTCGATCAACGCCCAGGTGATCATCACCGCCAACTACGGGACGGGCACGCCCCAGATGGCCGCCGCCTGGGTCCAGTACTCGAACGTCACGAAGGGCTACGGCTTCAAGTACTGGGAGGTGGGCAACGAGTGCTACGGGACGTGGGAGGACGACAGCAACACCCCCGCCCACAACCCCGTGGAGTACGGGACCCGCGCGGCCCAGTACATCCAGGCCATGAAGGCCGTCGACCCCACGATCAAGGTCGGCGTCGTCGCCGACGCGAGCGAGGATTCCTACGTGAACGGCAACACGGTCTCGGTCACGAACCCCGTGACGAACGCAAGCCACGTCGGGTTTACGCCCGTCATGCTGGTCACGATGAAGAACCTGGGGGTGCTTCCGGACTTCATCATCTACCACAATTACGCGCAGAACAACAACCAGGAGAATGACGCGACCCTCCTGCAGTTCTCCTCCTCCTGGTCGACCTTCGCGACCCAGCTGCGTGCGCAGCTGACGGACTACCTCGGATCGGCCGGCGCGGGCATCGAGCTCCTCTGCACCGAGAACAACTCGGTGTCCCAGGACCCCGGCAAGCAGACGACGAGCCTCGTCAACGGGCTCTACTATGCCGACAGCCTCGGCAGCCTCATGCAGACGGAGTTCAACTCGCTCGTCTGGTGGGCGTTCCACAACGGCCCGGACACGGCTGCGAACAACAGCTCGGCGCTCTACGGCTGGAGGCAGTACGGCGACTACGGGATCGAGAACGGGGACAACACGAGCTTCGGGACCATCACGGTCCCGACCCACGACCCCTATCCGACCTACTACGTGCAGAAGCTGCTGACCCATTTTGCCCGGGGCGGCGACACGGTCGTCACGGCCTCGAGCTCGGACACGCTGCTGACGCCCTATGCCGTGATGCGCAAGGACGGCTCCCTTTCCCTGCTCGTCATCAACAAGAACCCCACGGCCGCGTACTCGCCGACGATCACCGTCTCGGGCTTCGCGCCGCAGCCGAATGCCACGGTCTATTCCTACGGCATCCCGCAGGACCTCAACTCCGAGGAGAATGACTCGCTCGCAGCGGCGCCCGCCACGGGCTACTCGTGGGAGAACACCCTGGACGGCTGGGTGAACCAGTCGGGCCAGCCCGACACCACGGCGACCAACTACGGCCTGGAGGCGCCCTTCCTGTATACCCTGGCGTTCAGCTCCACCATGGGCGTCACGAAGGGGACCTACAGCCTCGCCTGCACGACGACGGCCGCCGCCCCCGGGGACAGCGCGGTCATCCAGAACTCGAGCGGCTCGCTCGGCACGGCGATGAGCACCGCCGACTCGGTCTCGCTCGACATCTATCCCCAGGTCGCCGCGGGGACGACGGTGCAGGCCAGCATCTACATCAACGGGACGAGCATCCCCTACGTGCTCCTCGGGACCGCAACCCTGAACGTGAACCAGGAGAACACGGTGACCTTTCCGGTGACGAGCGCCCAGAGGGCGGGCGTCCTGTCCTCCCTCGCGACCGGGAATTACTTCCAGGTCGGGATCAACATCGATTCCCCGGTCGCCCTGACCGCCTTCCTCGACAACTTTGTCGTCACCCCGGTCGCGGGCTCCTCGCCGACGCCCACCCCGACGCCGATCGCGGGCGCCGCGGCGTCGCCGGACATCGCGGTCAGCACGATCTCCAACGCGGGCGCGTCCTTTTCGGCCTCGTTCGGGCCGTATTCGGCGACGGTCATCTCGCTCGTGCCCCCGGTCCTTTCGCCGACGGCGAGCGTCCAGCCGCAGTCCCAGACGGTGGCGAGCGGGCACACCGTCGTCTTCAGCTTCCCGACAACGGGCTCGCCTGCGCCCACCTACCAATGGTCGCTCAACGGCTCGCCGATCTCCGGCGCGACGGGCGCCACGCTGCAGATCGGAGGGGCGACCGCGGGGGACGCGGGCACCTACACGTGCACGGCCACGAATTCCTCGGGCTCCCTCGTCAGCAACCCGGCCTCGCTCACGGTCGACACCACGTCCAATCCCGGGCGCCTGACCAACATCTCGTGCCGCGCCCAGGTGGGCACGGGCGCGAACATCCTCATCGCCGGGTTCGCGATCGGCGGCAACGGGACGTCCGGCTCGCAGAGCGTCCTTGTCCGGGCCTCCGGGCCTGCCCTCGGTGCATTTGGACTCTCGGGCCTGCTCGCCGACCCCCAGCTCCAGATCTTCCAGGGCAGCGGCCAGGCGGCCCTTTTCACGAACAACGGCTGGGCGGGAAGCTCCCAGATCTCCGCGGCCGCCGCCCAGGTGGGCGCCTTCGCCTGGTCCAGCACGTCGAGCCACGACTCGGCGCTCCTGGAGACCCTTTCCGCCGGCTCGTACTCGGCCCAGGTCTCCGGGCAATCCGGCGACACGGGGGTTGCGCTGGCCGAGGTCTATGACGCAACGGCGTCCGGCACCTACACGCCCTCGAGCCCCCGCCTCATCAACATCTCCAGCCTCGTCCAGGTGGGAACGGGAGCCAACATCCTGATCGCGGGCTTCTCGATAAGCGGCTCGACGTCCGTGACCGTGCTCGTCCGGGCCTCGGGCCCCGCCCTCAGCACCTTTGGCGTGCCCGGGCGCCTTGCCGACCCTGAGCTCAAGCTCTACCGGAGCAATCCGGACGGCTCGTCGACGCTCCTGCTGACGAACACGGGATGGGGTGGGGACCCGAAGATCGCGGCGGACGCCGCCTCGACGGGGGCTTTCTCGTGGGGGGCCTCGGCGACGCCGGACTCGGCGATCCTGACGACGCTCGCGCCGGGGAGCTACACGGCCCAGATATCAGGCGCCTCCGGCGATGCCGGCGAGGCCCTGGTCGAGGTCTACGAGGTGCAATAGGCCGGGACCCCCGGGCGAAAGCTCTCGCTGGGGGCGGAGGGCGGCCGTAGCCTCGCCTCCGCTTGAAGCGACCCTCTCCGCTCACGGTCGTCCTCGCCGTGGTGCCGTTCGTGGCCACGTGCTTCACCGTCTCCCTGTGGGACAGGGTTGACCCGATGATATTCGGGCTGCCGTTCAACATGGCCTGGCTCGTCGCTTGGCTGGTGCTGACGCCGGGCCTCATGGCGATCGCCTACAGGATAGAAAGGCGCAGGTGAGCCCGGCCGCGACGGCGCTCGCACTCATCGTCGGGATCGTGGCCCTCGGGTCCGCCATCGGGTTCCTTGCGGCGAGGCGCTCGAAGCCGAACCTCGAGGACTGGGCGGTCGCCGGCCGCGGCCTTGGGCTCATCCTTGTCTGGATCCTCCTGGCCGGCGAGACCTTCACGACCTATTCGGTGCTGGGGATCAGCGGCTGGATCTATTCGAAGGGCGGGCCGACCTTCTACGCGCTGGCCTACCTGGCGCTGGGCTACGTGATCATCTTCTTCATCGGCCCGCCGATCTGGGAGCTCGGCAAGAAGCACGGCCTGCAGACCCTGGCCGACTACTTCGCCAAGGCGTACCGCAGCCCGATCCTCACGACCCTTGTCGCCGTGGGGGGCGTCGTCGTGCTGGTCCTCTACCTCCAGCTCCAGGTCACGGGCCTGGGCATCATCGTCAACGTCGCCAGCTATGAGAGGATCGGCAGGGGTCCGGCCATGGTGGCGGCGACGGTGGTCACCACGCTCTTTGTCATCACGAGCGGGCTTCGCGGGATCGCCTGGGTCAGCATCCTGAAGGATATCCTCTTTGTGGGAATCGCCGTCCTCGTCGGGATTGGAATCCCGCTCATGAGGTTCGGCGGGGTGGGCGGCATGTTCGCCCAGCTCGTGAGGGAGCGCCCGGGATTCCTCACGATGCCCGGGGGCACCACGAACCTCACCCACACCTGGTTTGTGACGACGGTCCTCGTCAATTCCCTGTTCATCGGCTTCCCGCATTTCTTCGGGAGCGTCTTTACGGCCAAGAGCGGGGACATCGTGAGGCGAAACGCCGTCCTCATGCCCTTGTATGTCCTTCCGCTCGCCCTGATCGTCTTTGCGGGCTGCTCGTCGATCCTCATCGTGCCGCATCTGGCGGTGGGGGACCTTGCGCTCCTCACTGCAATCCGGACAACCCTGCCTCCGTGGCTCCTTGGCGTCGTGGGCGGCGCCGGGGCCCTTACGGCGATGGTTCCGGCGGCCGTCCAGGTCCTCACTGCCTCCACGCTGCTTGCGAAAAACGTCTGCGAGCCTCTTGCGGGCGGCCGCATGTCCGAGGCGCGCCTTGCGCTCCTCGCGAAGATCTCGGTTGTTGCCGTGTTTGGAGGGTCGCTGTTCCTGGCGCTGCACAGCTCGGCGACCCTCGTTGGGCTCCTTCTCATGGCCTATTCCGGCGTGGCCCAGTTTGCGCCCGGGATCATCCTCGCCCTGACGCCATTCAAGGTGAGCCCGCGCGCGATCCTGTGCGGAATGGTCGCGGGCTTTTCAGCGGCGGGTTACCTCACTATCGCGGCGATGGACCCGTTCCACGGCTTCAACGCGGGATTTGTGGGCCTCGGCGTGAACCTGCTCGTGCTCTTCGCGGTGAATTCATTGTCCCGTGCGAAGGAAGGCTGCTTTGTCAGCGCCAACGGATAAAATGGTCGGGGCGGCGAGATTCGAACTCGCGACCTCTACGTCCCGAACGTAGCGCTCTACCAGGCTAAGCTACGCCCCGACTGTCTCGCGTGAGGGATTAGGTTCATTGCGAAAAAGGGGAGCCGCAAGGAGAAAAGAAGCGGCAAGCCGTAGGCGCCGCCGCCTTCCGGGCCTCCGCCGATCGCCCTAATCGAATTTCGATGATAGCCAATCGAACAGCGCGGCGTGCCAGAGGCTGGGTGCACCAAGCTGGCAGTGCTCGCTGCCGCCCGAGGCGCGGTCGAAAACAACACTCGTCACACTTCGGGCATGAACGAGACTCCGCTTGAACTCTTCCACTTGCTCGAGCGGGACAAAGTGGTCATCCGTACCCGCAAAGATAAGAACGTCGACATCGATGCGCGAGGCCACGGGCGCCAGGGTGTAGCTCTTAAAGGCCTCGAGCAGGGCGAATGGGTCCTTCGCGCCGAAAACCCACATGCCGTTTTCCTGGGCCCATATTTTCCCGGGATCGGATTTCAGCCTCGAAAGAAAAGTTAGCACGCCGTCATAGCCGTGCGCTTTGAGCCAAAAGGCAAACTTCGGCACGTTGCGCGAGGAGATGGCACCGCCGTCATAAAACTCGTCGTACGCCACGACCCCATCGATCCGCCGGTCGAAGGCCGCGGCACGCGGCGCGAGATAGCCACCCAGGCTGGCTCCCATAAGGACGATCTTGGGCGGACGGGGATGCTCCCCCAGAAACGCATCGAGGACCGCCCCATTGGGCTTTTCCCATTCTGGGGTGAAAACGAGGCCCTGCTCGCGGATGACGGAACCTTGCCCTGGTCCCTCGTAGGTAAGAACCGAGTAACCGTGCTGATGGGTGGCCGCGGCCATGGAAAGATACGTTTCCTCCATCGTCTCGTCGTACCCGCCGACGAACATCAGCAGCGGCCGGTGCTCCGCGCCGGTTGGGCCCGGATAGTAGACCGCGTTCAGATGATATTGGCCATAGGGCACGACCAGCCGTTCGTATTTAACGCCGAGAACGTCGAGTCCGAGGTAAAAGGCATTGACGTTCTTCTTCCAAATCGCGGGGCGCTTAGGATCGTGGGGCGGGAGAAAAAATTCGGCGGTACGATAATAGCTGTGCGCGCGAAGGAGGGCTTGTCCCCTGCCGATCTGGTCGCGGGTGCGGGCCGCAAGCGCCGCGACGCGATCCCCGGTTGCCTGCCAGGCGGCATACCAGCCTAGAGCATCGCCGGCTTTTAGGCCCGCGATGGTTTGAAGCGTTTCGCCGGTATCTCCACCGATACCGGCCACATCGTCCAGAGCCCGAATCGTCTGAAAATTGTAGGTCTGGTCCGCAAAAAACGCGGATTACCGCGGTGCTCCGGTTTGGGCCAGAAAAACCACGCGCCTACGACCGCAACGACAACGACTAAACCGATCAACGTAGGAGGACGCATCGTCCTTCCAGAGGAAAGGCGCTCTCCGCAGATGCAATAGAAATTCGTTAGCCTCCTCCTAACTCCTAACACAATGTGGGCATGAGGGCGCGCAGCCGCTCGGTAGTTTGAATCCTGTCCAATTTTGATGAGGCTACATCGAGTGTGAGGTCTTCCCACGCCTGGCCGTCGGGTTGTGGTTCAGTCCCGTTCAAACGCAGAAAGACGATGCAGGAGCCCAATGCCGTCCGCTTGTTTCCGTCGATGAAGGGATGATTGCGGCAAAGGAAAAAAAGATAGGCGGCCGCAATTTCAACGAGGTCCGTGTAGACCGGCTCACCGCCGAAGCTAGCCTGCGGAGCAGCAACGGCCGATTCCAGCAAGGCCAGCTCCCGTATCCCAGCGGAGCCTCCGAATTGACGAATAGCTTCGGAGTGAATCTCTTGAACGATTTCAACCGTGAGATAGCACGGATGATTCTTGGCTGTGACGTTCACGCCAGCCGACGCATCGTTCGCGCATAATCCTTCATCGTTCCCTTGATGGTCTTCGAAATCTCTTCTCGGGAGGGTTGCTTGCGAAGTGGCGTGATCGTAATGGTGCCACCCGCATGGACCTCTACATTCACCTCGTCTCCAGTGGCGAGGTGAGCGAGTTCCATGAGTGCGGTATCAAAAATGAGCCCATTGGAGTTGCCGACTTTGGAGATCGTTTTGAGCATGAAGTAAAACTATGTTTTACAGATGACTCGTCAAGCGAGACTCGGAATTTTCATCACGAGATTTCACAGAAATTACGGGGAAATCTGTGAACTGGTTGCGCAAGTTATTGCAGCGCAAGGAATGGATTTCACGTCCCGAACGTAGCGCTCTACCAGGCAATCTCAATGCGTCGAGTGGCACTGGTGGTGCTTGACCGTAGCTTTCTCTCCAGACCGGAGGCTGTTGCCAAATAGTCAAAATAGGGGAAAATTCCCGCTCCTATTTTTTCCTAATTTTATGGGTTGGCGGGAACGAATGTTGCCTGCTCGTCTGGATGAGGCGACCGCGCAAGGTTTCAATCTCAGTCGAGCACATCCATCCCATGCTTTGCATGATACTTAGCCGAGCATGCGTTTGGAGTCCGCCCTGAGTGCACGCGTTTGGTGGAGCATATCACGAGCCCAGCTCTCAGTGATCTCCTTCGGGACGCCAGAAGCGGTTGCTAGCTCGGTCCACTGAGCGATGCCAGCTTGGACCTCTAGATAGATCTGACCGGCGCGCGCGCGCGCAATGCCGCCAATCTCTGCCAGCTGGACGAGGGCGGCAAAGGTCTTCGGAATCTCCATGCGGCCGCGCCAAGCTAGCGAGATCAGTGTTTCTGAAACGCTGGGATTCAGGTCATACGCGGGAGACAGCGACCATTGGCGCGTGGTATCGTCGTAAAGAAACGCGTGATTACGCCCATGGTCGGCACGATTAGTCGCTAGCAGGTTGAAAACCACGCGGCGGAAGCACTCTTCAGCGCCCGGCGCTCCCGCTAATCTCCGAGCCAGGCGAATGAATTCTTCATAAT
The DNA here is from genome assembly GCA_036489955.1 of Opitutaceae bacterium. Classification (GTDB taxonomy): domain Bacteria; phylum Verrucomicrobiota; class Verrucomicrobiia; order Opitutales; family Opitutaceae; genus Palsa-1447. Next base: position 188,245 of record DASXEV010000014.1, on the reverse strand, counting down.
CGATTGCGCCTTCAGATGCCCGCTTATGCAGGAAGCCGCTTAAGGAGTGCGTATGCCAACGGCGAACGGTATTATCCGATCCTCGGGAACGATCAAAACGTACCGACGCAAAATGCCGACGCGCTCCATCATGCACCAGATAAGGCTGGGCAACGTTGACACCGGCCGCGCGAGCAGTGCAGGTGAACGCATACTCCACCGCGCCTCCGCCTTCATCGTCTCCAGGAGAAAACTTCAGAACCCCGAACCGATGCCCGTCCGGCAGGGTATCGCCGACCAGAACGTCTGGTCGGTCAATGATGTCGCCGTCTTCGGGCAGAAAGACTGTGCTCTTCGGGTGAATTCCCCCCAGGGGAGAGCCGCCTTTCCTCAAGGCCTCATCAATCTGCTCAGGCCGCAGTACATCCGGCTGCCGCGCGAGTCTGTCGGCTTCGGCCGCGAGCCCGGCCAGGCTCACGCTTGCTGTTGTGTCATCGTTGTCGAGGCGCGGTTCATAGCTGATCGCCCCTGGTCCGCGATTTCCCACGACTGCTAGCCTGCCGAGCAGCGACCTCACCTCGGGAAAAGCCGCGCGCTGGACCTTCATGCCCCACCAGTCGGGCAAGGAATCCGCAATTAGGCCGGGCAATCCGCCTTCAAATGGCGAGTCACCGGCGCGATAAATGACTGCCTGCGAGGAAAGCGATTCCAGGGGCAGCCGGAGCGGCGAGAGATCGTGGTTCGAGGCAAGGAACTCGGGATCGAATGCCAAGGCGAACGCGGGTGGATCGCCTGCTTGGGCTAACGTGGCCATCGGCCGACCCAGAAATCGCAATTGCAGGCTCTTTGGCTCGGCGATTGGCATGGCTAAGGCGTGACGCGACGCCGACGTGCGCGCTGCCGCTCTGTCCGGGTTGAGTTCTGAGCGAGGAATGCATCGATCGAGGGAGCCGAATCAGCAGGTCGCCCCAGACTGTCCAAAAATCGATCCGTCATGCCCAGTGTTGTGAGCACCTTGGCAACGGTAAGAAAAGGAGCCCGTCCAGATTGCTCCAATCGTCGTAACGTGCCCAGCGGTACTCCACTCCGCGCGGAGATGTCCTCCTGCGTCCAATTGAGGGCAAGCCGTCGCTGGCGGATCACTCGCGCCGTTTCGGTGAGCACGTCATGTTCTGTTTTAAGAGACATCATAAGAGTAGATAAATTAGGAAAACCGTTGTTAACAATCTTATAGGAGTAATTATCATAACCCGATGATCTCGATGGAAGTCATTAGTGTCGCGGTAATTGCAACGATTAATACCCCGATAGGAGTATTTGGCGTCACAAATGGCGGATAATTACGCTTCTAGGAGCGATAATCAGAAATCCGCTTACTTGGATGGCTTATTCCAAATGGAGGGTGAGCTATAACCATCAGCAGATAAAAGGCGTACGTGATTTTCTTCCTGGGAGATGAGCAGGCAGGCCGAAAGGTAACTCGCGACCTTCCACGCGGCTGATGGGCGGCCTCGTCCTATCACGGTTTCACCACCCAGAAGGCGGCAAAGATCTGCGTCGCCACCTGCCGTCAATTGCCCACGCGGACAATCGAGGGCAACGACCTCCGGTTCGTCTCGGTAATCGAAATGAAATTCTTCGGCTTCAAGACCCGCAATCCGTACGGCCGCGATGCTACCATCTCCCTGCCTGAAAAAAAGTCGCAGGCGGCGTGGACCATCCCGACTTAGCGGGGGGCGCCCGCGAGGTGACGCGAATTGTGCATGGAGCGTCGTCTAGTGCCGATTCGGGAGAGATTCCCGGCGCCGCCTTGCGGATGGAATCCGCAGCCCTGATCCGGCGCCTCGGCTACTGCACCGATTTGGTTGGCTGGAAATGCCTGGAGCCGCAGCGCGAGCGGCTGCACGCTGTCATTCCAAAATCCGCCAGGACTGTCTTCGGCCGCGCCCAGCGGAGAGAAGGTGATGCCGGGTACATCGCTCCTTGGGGACTCATCGTGCCCGCGCGTCGATCCGATCTCCTCGCGGATGTGCCGCGGACCAAAACGACCCGGTCCGACTGATGCTTGAGCTCCCGATTCGCGCGAAACCGGGATTCTGGAAGAGCAGCGGGCACCGTAGTAATCCTAGCTGGTCGGTAGGAAATCCAACTTACCCAGCCAGTCCTTGGGGAAAGTACCCGTTTACTGTCGTTCCCGGCGAACAGCGCGGCGGCGGGCCAGGAGGATCATAATGCAGCCATATTGACCGTTACCAACTATCGGCTTAGGATTTCGCCGACCCCGGCGAAACCAAGGCCGCGATCAATTTGAACCCCTGACATGCCCATGAATGCGACGAACACACAAGGCTCCGGGAAGGATATGGCCCGATTCGAGGTGGGCATGGTCGGCCTGGGCGTGATGGGGCGAAACTTCCTCCTCAACATGGCCGACCGCGGATACCCCGTGGCGGGCTACGACAAGGACCCGGGCAAGGTGGCAAGCCTCAGCCAGGAGGCCGGCAGCCGGGACGTTTACGGGGATGTGGACCTCGGCAAGTTCGTCGGGGCGCTTCGCCGCCCGCGGGCCGTGATGCTCCTCGTTCCGGCCGGGCCGCCGGTGGACTCGGTCATCAGGGACCTGAGCCAGCACCTGCAGGCGGGCGACCTCATCATCGACGGGGGCAACTCCAATTTCAGGGACACCGACCGGCGCGCCTCCGAGCTCCAGGCAAGCGGCATCCATTTTCTCGGCGTCGGGGTCTCGGGCGGCGAGAAGGGCGCCCGGAACGGCCCCAGCATCATGCCGGGCGGCCCGCAGGAGGCCTACAAGCGGATACAGCCGGTCTTTGAGGCCGCTGCGGCCAAGGTGAACAGCGAGCCCTGCGTGACCTACCTGGGGCCCGGCTCGGCGGGCCACTTCGTCAAGATGGTCCACAACGGGATCGAGTACGGCCTCATGCAGCTCATCGCGGAGACCTATGACCTGATGAAGCGCGGGGTGGGGCTCAACGACGACGAGCTCCATGAGTTCTTCGCGGGGTGGAACCACGGGGAGATGGGGGGCTACCTCATGGAAATCACGGGGCAGATCTTCTCCGAGAAGGATGCGGCGACGGGCCTCCGGCTGGTCGACGAGATCAAGGGCGTTGCCGCGCAGCTCGGCACCGGCATGTGGACCTCGCAGAGCGCCCTGGAGCTGGACGTGCCGATCCCGACCATCGACGTCGCCGTGGGCATGCGCAACCTGTCGGTCCTGGAGGGCGACCGCAAGGCCGCCCAGGCGGCGCTGCCGAGGCCGACCGCCGCTTTCGCGGGCGACCGCGACGCGTTTCTCAAGCGGCTCGGCCGCGGGCTCTTCGCGGGAACCATCATTGCGTACGCGCAGGGGCTGGCCGTCCTCAAGGCCGCCTCGGCAAAGTACGGCTACGGGTACGACATGTCGGCCATCGCACGGATCTGGCGGGGCGGCTGCATCATCCGGTCCGATCTCCTGGAGCACATCAAGCGGGCCTATCTCGATAGCCCCGCGCTGCCCAACCTCCTCATCGACCCCGAGATCGCCAAGATGCTGGTGGCCCACGAGGAGGACCTGCGCGCCGTGGTGATCGAGGCGGCCCGGCTGGGGATTCCCGCCCCAGGCCTCATGTCGGCCCTGGGGTACCTCGACGCCCTGCGCAGCGCATGGCTGCCCGCGAACCTGATCCAGGCCCAGCGCGACTACTTCGGGGCGCACAGGTACGAGCGCACGGACAAGCCCGGGTCCTTCCACACCGAGTGGGAAAGCGCGGGGGACGAATGAGCGCCGCCGAGCAGCTCGAGCCCACCGTCTTCGTCATCTTTGGCGGCGGCGGCGACCTCACCTGGCGCAAGCTGGTGCCGGCCCTCTTCGACCTGTCGCACGACCGGAGCCTGCCCGAGAAGTTCTCCATCCTTGCCGTCGACCGGGTGAAGCTCAGCGACGAGCGGCTGTGCAGCCGCCTCCGGGACGGGGTGAGGCAGTTCTCGAGGAGCGGGAAGGCAGACGGGGCCTGGAAGCAGTTCGGCAGCCACATCCATTACCTGCAGGGGGACTTCAAGAGCCTCGCCACCTACAAGGCCGTGGGCGCCGAGTGCGCCAAGCTCGAGAAGGCCTGGGGCACCAAGGCGCAGAGGATCTTCTACATGGCGACCCCGCCCTCGATGTTCGGGGTGATCCCCAAGTTCCTCGGCAGGGCGGGGCTGGCGCGCGACAGGAGCTGCGCCCGGATCGTGATCGAGAAGCCGATCGGCTACGACCTGGAGTCCGCGCGCGCCCTCAATGCCGTCCTCGGCGCCTACTTCGAGGAGTCGCAGATCTTCCGGATCGACCACTATCTCGGCAAGGAGACGGTGCAGAACATCCTCGCGTTCCGTTTCGCGAACCCCCTCTTCGAGCCGATCTGGAACCGGCGGTACGTCGAGTACGTGACGATCACGGTGGCCGAGTCGGTGGGGGTCGAGCACCGGGGCGGCTACTACGACCACGCCGGGGCCCTCCGCGACATGGTGCAGAACCACCTGATGCAGCTGCTCTGCCTCGTCGCCATGGAGCCGATGGTGTCCTTCGAGGCCGACGAGATCCGCAACAAGAAGCTGGATGTCCTCAACTCGGTGCACGCGATACCCGCGAACGCCGTTCACCTCTGGGCCGTCCGCGGCCAGTACGGCCCCGCGGGCAAGGGCCGCGGCCAGGTGCCCGGCTACCGGCAGGAGGACGGCGTGGCCAGCGACTCGCAGACGGAGACCTTCGCCGCCCTCAAGCTGTTCCTCGACAACTGGCGGTGGCAGGGGGTGCCCTTCTACCTGCGCACCGGGAAGCGCATGCCGACGCAGGCTTCCGAGATCTCCGTCCAGTTCCGCCCGGTTCCCCACCAGGCGTTCCCGGCCGGCGCGTCCCTGGGGTGGCATCCCTCGCGACTCGTGCTGTCGATCCAGCCCGACGAGGGCATCGTCCTCGGATTCCAGGCCAAGTATCCCGGGCCCAAGATGCAGCTGAGGCCGGTGGACATGCGCTTCAACTACCGCGAAAGCTTCGCCACGAAGTCGCCCGACGCCTACGAGACCCTCATTTGGGACGTGATGAAGAGCGACGCCACCCTGTTCATGCGCGCCGACCAGGTGGAGGCGGCATGGAAGATCCTCATGCCCGTCCTGCAGGGCTGGCAGGCCAACCCCTCGGGGGAGTTCCCGAACTACAGCGCCGGGACCTGGGGGCCGGAGGACGCCCAGAGGCTCCTGGCCCCGGGCCATTGCTGGCCGACACCGACGCGCCTCCTGCAGACGGCGCCCCCGGAGCCCGCGGGCCGCAGGGAAAAGCATCCTTAGTGCAACTGCGTGTCGGCCGGGGAGCCACGCGGCCGCAGCGGCGACGGGGCGGGGCATGTGCTCTAAGCCATCGATTGTTAACCGGTTGCGTCCTGCCCATAAATTAAGAGAACGCCCCTAGGTTCCCGCGAACCGGGAGCGGCCGAGCCTGTCATTGGCGCCGTTCTTCAGGTATTTCATCCCCACTCACCCGGAGCCCGCGCGATCTTCGACCTCGGCGTCGAGTCGAGTGTCATCCTTGCGGCCATTTTCGCCATCGTGGCCGGGGTCATCCTCTACGCCCTTATGCGCTTTCGGTGGCGCGAGGGCGAGCCGGACCCGGAGCAGGTGGCGGGAAACAGGGCGGTCGAGGTCACCTGGACGGCGATACCCTGCGTCATCGTCATCGCGCTCTTCATCCTCACGGCGAAGACGATGAGCCTGTCAGACCCGCCGCCGGCGCCGACGCCCGACCTCGTTGTCGTCGGCCACCAGTGGTGGTGGGAGGCCCGCTATGTGCGGTCCGGGGCGGTCGCCGCGAACGAGATCCACATCCCGGTCGGCCGGGCGATGTCGGTCGAATTGGACTCGGCCGACGTGCTGCACGAGTTCTGGGTGCCGGAGCTGGCGAGGAAGATCACCGCCGTCCCGGGGCACCCGAACCACATCTGGCTCGAGGCCGACAAGCCGGGGACCTATCTCGGGGTCTGCTCGGAATTCTGCGGCACCCAGCATGCCTGGATGCACTTCCTCGTCGTCGCGGAGTCGCCCGCGGACTTCGCCTCATGGCAGGCGGCCCAGCTTCGGCCGGCGGCCGCGCCGTCGGCCCCGCTGGCACGGGAGGGCCTCGCGCTCTTCGAGCGGACGAGCTGCATGAACTGCCACGCGATAGGCGGCACGGCCGCCGTTGCGCGGGTGGGGCCGGACCTGACGCACCTCGCTAGCCGCGAGCAGCTCGGCGCCGGCATCATCGCCAACACCCCGGCCAATCTCCGCCGCTGGCTGGCCGACCCCCAGGAGGTGAAGGTGGGCGCCAAGATGCCCGGCTTCAAGTTCACCGACCAGCAGCTAGGCCAGCTGGTCGCCTACTTCGAGACCCTGAAATGAGCGACCTTTCCGCCATCCTGGCCCGGGCCGGCCTCGCGACGCCCGAAGAGAGGGAGCACTGGACGATGCGGTGGATCTCGACGGTGGACCACAAGCGCATCGGGATGCTCTACCTCGTCACGTCGCTCGCGTTCTTCGCCGTGGGGGGGATCGAGGCCCTCCTCATCAGGCTGCAGCTCGCCGTCCCCAACAACAAGCTCCTGCAGCCGGACACCTACAACATGGTGTTCACCATGCACGGGACGACGATGATCTTCCTCGTCGCGATGCCGGCGCTCTTCGGCCTGGCGAACTTCGTCGTCCCCCTGCAGATCGGGGCCTCGGACATGGCCTTCCCGCGGCTCAACGCCTTCAGCTTCTGGCTGGTGCCGTTCGGGGGGGTGCTCCTCCACCTCAGCATCCTCGCGGGCGGGGCCCCGGCGGTCGGCTGGTTCGCCTATGCGCCGCTCAGCGAGATGCCGTACTCCTCGCACCACGGCGTGGACTACTGGGCGCTGTCGCTCCTCGTCCTCGGCTTCGGCTCCGTCGGCACGTCGATCAACCTCATCGCCACGGTGCTCACCCAGAGGGCGGCCCACATGACGCTGCGCCGCCTGCCGCTCTTCTCGTGGATGATCTTCGTCAATTCGTTCCTCGTCATCCTCGCGCTGCCGGTCCTCAACGCCGGCCTCGCCATGCTGCTCATCGACCGGCTCCTCGGCGCGCACTTCTTCCTGCCGCCCGGGGGGGGCTCGGCGATCATGTGGCAGCACATCTTCTGGGCCTTCGGGCACCCCGAGGTCTACATCGTCGCCATACCGGCGTTCGGGATCCTCTCGGAGGTGATACCCGTCTTCTCCCGCAAGCCCATCTTCGGCTACGAGTTCGTGGCGGGCTCCACGGTGGCGATCGCCTTCCTGAGCCTCCTCGTCTGGGCGCATCACATGTTCACGGTCGGCCTCGGGCACACGGTGGACCTGTTCTTCGTCGCCTCGACCATGCTGATCGCGGTCCCGACGGGCGTAAAGGTGCTCGCCTGGAGCGCCACGATGGTCGGTGGCCGCATCCGCCTGGAAACCCCGATGCTCTTCTGCGTCGCGGCGCTGGTCCAGTTCCTCCTGGCGGGCCTCACGGGCGTCAGCCTCGCGGCCGCGGCCCTGGACTGGCAGGCCAAGAACACCTATTACCTGGTGGCCCACTTCCACTTCGTCTTCGTGGGCCTCATCGTCTTCGCGATCCTGGGGGCGCTCCACTACTGGTTCCCGAAGATGACCGGGCGGATGCTCTCGGAGCGCCTCGGCAAATGGACGTTCTGGCTGATGACGATCGGCTTCAACATGACCTTCATCATCCAGCATTTCCTGGGGCTGGCGGGCATGCCGCGGCGCGTCTACACCTATGCCGACCTGCCGGGGTGGGGCTGGATGAACATGGTCTCGACGGTCGGCGCGTTCCTCATGGCGGCGGCGGCGCTCGTCCTCGCCTGGAACCTGGCGGCGAGCCTCTGGGGCGGCAGGAGGGCCGGCGACAATCCCTGGAACGCCTGGACCCTCGAGTGGGCCACGACCTCGCCGCCGCCCCCCTTGAACTTCGAAAGGCTGCCGGCGATCCGCAGCCGGCGCCCGCTCTGGGACGCCGCCAACCCGGGCCGGCCCGACCCCGTCGTCGGCACGCGGTGGAAGGCCGACACCTTTGCGCCGGAGAAGAACAGGACGGCCGTCACGACCTTCATCATCTCCGAGTCGGGATTCTTCGCGGTGCTGATCCTCGCGTACCTCTTCTACAACGCCCGGCCGCAGCCCGGGCCGAGCGCCCACGACCTTGACGTCGCAAAGACCGGCCTCTTCAGCCTGTGCCTGTTCGCGAGCAGCCTCACCCTCTGGCTCTCGGAGGTGAGCCTGCAGAAGGGAAGGAGAGGCGCCATGCGGGCATGGCTTGCGGCGACGGTCGTGCTGGGCGCGGTCTTCCTCCTCGGCCAGGGGCTCGAGTACCGGGGGCTCCTGGCGAGCGGCGCCAGGATCGGCACGAACCTCTTCGCGTCGACCTTCTTCACGCTCACCGGCTTCCACGGGCTGCACGTTTGCGTCGGCCTCGTCGCGCTCCTCATCGTCCTCGCGCTGACGCGCGCGGCCGGCCCTGGGCCCGGGCGGCCGGCGGCCCTGAGGGCCGTCGCCCTCTACTGGCACTTTGTCGACGCCGTCTGGGTGGTCGTGTTCTCGGCCATCTACCTGCTGCCGCGCCTGCGATGAGCACCGGGCAATTCCTACTTGAAGGATGGACATGGGGGGGCGCGAGCCTGCCGGTGGGCGCCGCGGCCCTGGCCCTTTACCTGGCGGCGTTCGGCTTCCGGCGGCGCCTGGGTTATTTCGCGGCGGCGGTTGGGCTCGCGCTCGCGACCTTCATGTCGCCCGTGGGCACGCTGGCCGACGGGTACCTGTTCAGCGCGCACATGCTGCAGCACATCGCCCTCCTGCTCGTCGTCCCGGCCCTTGCCCTCTTGGGCCTGCCGCGGGCGCAGTCGCTCGCCCTGCGGCCGCGGGCCGCCGGCCACCCTGTCGTCGCCTGGGTGGCGGGCGTCGGAGCCATGTGGGTGTGGCACGCGCCGGCCCTGTGCAACGCGGCCGTCACCTCGGGGCCGGTCCATGCGCTGCAGACGGTCTCGCTCCTCCTGCTGGGCGCCCTGTTCTGGCGGCCCATCCTGGCGCCGCGAGAGGAGGAGAGGCTCCCTCCGCCCCAGGCGATCCTGTACCTCTTCGGCGCCTGCGTGGCCTGCAGCGTCCTCGGGATCATCCTCACCCTGTCCCCGGTGACCGTCTGCTCGGTCTACGCCGCGCCGGTCGACCGGCTGGGCCTCCTGCACACCCTCCGGGACGGCTGGGGAATGACGCCGGAACGGGACCAGCAGATCGGCGGTCTGCTCATGTGGGTGCCGATGTGTTTCATCTATCTGAGCGCGATCATGGCGCAGGTTGCGCGCTGGTTCGCCGGGGCCGGCAGCCCGGAGGCGCGGGAAGCATGAGCCCCGTCGTGCCGCCCCCGCCCCCGGCCGAGTGGACCCCGTGTCCGCCCGCGCGCCTCCCGCGCCCCACCTACTATCCCGCGGGAATGGCCCTCGGCGCGGCGATCCTCTTCTGGGGCATCATCACCTCCTGGGTCGTCCTCCTGGTCGGGCTCGGCCTCGTTGCCGTCACCTTGTGCGGCTGGATCTCGGAAATCGTCCATGAGTGGGGAGAACCCTGACGCCCCGGACCCCTGCCGGCGGGAGACGCCGGCCGAGCTCTCCCGGCGCAGGTTCCTCGGGAGGTTCTCCCTCGCGCTCGCCGGGGTGGGCGCGGGGATCATCACCCTGCCGCTCGTCGGCTTCATCTTTGCGCCGCTGTTCCGCAGGGAGCCCAGGGTCTGGCGGACCGTCGGCAAGGTCGGGGACTTCAAGGTCGGCGAGACCTCGGCCGTGGACTTCCTAGACTCGTCGCCGCTGCCCTGGGCGGGGATGACCGCGAAGACGGCCGCCTGGCTCCGGCGCACCTCGGAGCAGGAGTTCATCGCCTTCGCCATCAACTGCAGCCACCTCGGGTGCCCCGTCCGCTGGGAGGCGTCGTCGGGGCTCTTCATGTGCCCGTGCCACGGGGGCGTCTACTACGCGGACGGGAGCGTCGCCGCCGGGCCGCCGCCGGCGCCCCTCACGCGCTACCCCGTCCGGGTCGAGGGCGGCGACGTGCAGATCCAGACAAGGCCGATCGACATCGAGCGACGCTGACCCGCCGATGCTGAGACGGACCTTCAGGAGGGCGGTGGGGTGGGTCGACGACCGCCTGGGGCTGTCGGCGTCCCTGGGGCCCATGCTGCGCCACCTGGTGCCCCAGGACGCCCGGTGGTGGTATGTCTTCGGGAGCGCCACGCTGTGCGCGTTCATGATCCAGGTGGTGAGCGGGGTGGCGCTCGCGTTCGCCTACAGCCCGTCGGCCATGGACGCGTACCCCACGCTCCAGTTCATCACCCACGACGCCCCCTTCGGGAACTTCATGCGGGGGCTGCACTACTTCGGGGCGTCGGCGATGGTCCTCATGGTCGGCCTCCACATGGCCCAGGTCTTCCTCTTCGGCTCGTACAAGTTCCCCCGCGAGATGAACTGGATGACCGGGGTCCTCCTCCTCGGCTTCATCCTGCTGATGGGCTTCACCGGCCAGCTCCTGCGGTGGGACCAGACCGCGGTCTGGTCGGTCGTGGTGGCGGCGGAACAGGCGGGCCGCATCCCCCTCATCGGCCAGTGGGTCGCCCGCTTCACGCTGGGGGGCGAGACGGTCGGCGGCGCCACCCTGAACCGCTTCTTCGCGATCCACGTCTTCATCGTGCCGGCGCTCACGTTCGCCTTCATCGGAGCGCACCTGCTCCTCGTGCTGCGCCACGGCGTGTCGGAGCCGCCCAAGCCCGGCGAGCCCGTGGACCCCAAGACCTACCGCGCGAACTACGAGGCGCTCCTGAAGAAGAGCGGCCGGCCCTTCTGGCCCGACGCGGCCTGGCGCGACGTGGTCTTCTGCGTCAGCATGATCGTCGCGATCGCGCTCCTCGCCCTGGTCTTCGGCCCCCCCGAGCTGGGGAAGCCGCCCGATCCCAGCATCGTCGCCGCGGACCCCCGGCCGGACTGGTACCTGCTGTGGTACTTCGCGGTCCTCGCGCTCCTGCCCCACGGGACGGAGAAGGTGTTCATGGTCTTCGGACCGCTGACCGCGGGGCTGCTCCTCATCGTGCTCCCGTTCATCGCGCCAAGCGGCGAGCGCAGCCCCCGCCGCCGCCCCTGGGCGGTCGTCGGGACCCTGCTGACCGTGATGGTCATCGGCGCCCTCTGGGTGGTCGGCAAGAAGTCCCCCTGGTCCCCGAATTTCTCCCCGGGGCCGCTCAGCGCTCGCGTCATCGGTGCCACGGGCGGGCCGGTCTTTGCGGGCGCGCAGCTCTTCCAGGAGAAGTCCTGCATCAACTGCCACCGGGTCGGGGGCCAGGGCGGCCAGCGGGGCCCGGACCTCACGTACATCGCCGACAAGCTGACGAGGAGCGACATGGTCATCCGCATCGTCAACGGCGGGGTGAACATGCCCGCATTCGGCGCCACCCTTAAGCCGGCCGAAATCGACTCCCTGGTCGCGTTCCTGGAGTCCAGGAGGAGGGGCTGACCCCGCGCGGGGGCCTTTCCGCGGCCTCAGGCCGCCATCCGCCTCCCCGGCCAGGCCACGGCGACCCCCAGGGCGACCGCGATCCCCACCGAGACGGCAAGGAACCGCCACAGCGCCGTCATCCAGAGGCTGCCGCCGTGCGGGATCAGCATCACGACGGCGAGCGTGATGCCGGAGTAGCGCAGGGCCGCCTGGTCGGCCCTTGTGGCCGCGCAGGCCAGGCCGATCGCAAGGACGCCGGCCCCGAACGCGGGGAGGCTCCCGGGGAGGAAGCCGCCGATCGCGGCCCCCGCCGCCGCGCCTACCGCGGTCCCCAGGAGGCGCTGGACGGACAGGAAGAGGGAGGTCTCGAGGCTCGACTGCAGGACGACGAGCGCGGAGATCGCGGCCCAGTGCGGGTCGGCGACGCCGCACAGGCGCGCGGCGCCGAGGGCGGCGGCAGCGCCCACGGCCGAGCGCAGCGCGTGGGCGTACGTCGTCGGGGTCCTCGTCCGCTTGAGGGGGTTGGCCATGGGTCGGCGGGGAGTGCGCCTAACCCGCGCCGCGGCGGGACGGCAAAGCAGGAAAGGCGCCTAGGGCGCCGGCGGGCGCGGCTTCGGCGCGCCCTTCGGCGGCGACCAGGTGGCGCTCTTCCTCACGCGGGCGATGTTGGCGGCGACGTCCCTTGCGGCCTGGGTCTCGACCCCGGGGGCCCCGAGGAAGCCCAGGTCGCGGAACCAGTCCATGTAGCGGGCCGGCCAGGTCCCGAAGGCGATGTGGCCCCGGTCGGTGAGGCCGCCCGTCGAGGGCGGCTCGCCGGGCTTCACCTTGTCGCCGGGGTGGTGGCCCCTCGCGTAGATGTGGAGCTCCACGTTCGGCACCCCATCCTCCAGCATGGCCGTGAAGTACTGGGTGGCCCAGATGGCGTGGATCCAGTCCCCCCAGCCGGCGCAGGCGATGAAGGAGGGAGGGCAGTCCCTCGGGATGACGGGCCTGCCGCCGTTCGCGAAGAGGGAGGGCCCGGGGTAGATGAGGGCGGCGAAGTCCGGCCTCGACGACACCTTAGCCAGGGGGTTGCCCGGCACGTCGTTCCTCGCGTCAAAGGCCGCCCACTCGAGCGTCGCGGCGGAGGCGAGCTCGGCCCCGGCCGAGAAGCCCATGATCCCGATCTTGTCGGGGTCGAGGTGCCAGTCCCTCGCATGGGCGCGGACGAGCTTGATGGCCTGGAGGGCGTCGTTCACGCCGTCGACCTTGGGGTCGTAGCCGTCGCTCCTGAGGCGGTTGCGCAGGATGACGGTGTTGATCCCGTAGTTGTAGAAATACCCGACCTCGTCCGCGCCCTCGCCGCCCACGTTCAGGGTCCTGTGGCCGCCGCCCGCCGCCAGGATGATGCAGGCCCCGGTGTTGAGGCCGCCGCTGCCGGGGTGGAACTCGATGGAGGGGTTGTGGATGCTGACGATGTAGCCGATCTCGCCCGGGTTGTCGTAGAACGCGTACTTCTCGGGCAGGTGCACCTTCGCCGGGTTGAGGTAGGGGGAGCCCGGCGGGTAGAGGGGGATCACGACCCCGCCCGGCAGGATGGGCTGCGGGGCGTAGGGGGCGTCGGTCATGGGCGCCGGCGCCGGGACATTCATGGGCGGCGGGGGCGGCGGCAGCTGGGCCGCCGGCGCGTCGGCGCGGAGCGCCGGTGCGGGGATCAACAGGAGCGCGGCAAGGGCTGCCGCGGCGAGGGGGCCGTGGGGTCTCATGGGGGAAGCTGGGGATTGGGGCGGGGGGGCCGGCTAGGCGAGGCCGAGGCGGCCGGTGGAGTCGCCGAAGTGCTGCAGGTCGCGCATGCCGATGTTGTCGGCCATGTCGAGGAAGAGGTTCGACATGGGCGTCTCGCTGAACTTGCGGTAGCGGTCGCCCTTCAGGGCCCCGCCGGCGCCGCCCGCCATGAGGATCGGCAGGTCCTCGTGGGTGTGCCGGTTGCCGTCGGCATTGCCGCTCCCGTAGACGATCTGCGAGTTGTGCAGCATGGTGTTCCCGTCCGCGTCGCGGATGGAGTCCATCTTCGACAGGAAGCGCGAGAACTGCTCCACGTACCACTTGTCGATCGCGGCCACCTTGGCCATCCGCTCGGGGTTGCCCTGGTGGTGGGAGAGGTCGTGGTGCCCCTCGGTGATCCCGATCTCGCTGAACGAGCGGTTGTCGCCGTCATGGCCGAGGACGAAGGTGGCGACCCGCGTCGAGTCCGTCTGGAAGGCGAGGAGCATGATGTCGTACATGAGCTCCACGTACTCGGCCTCGCTCTGGGGGACGCCGACGGGCGTCGGGCGGGTCGGGTCGGAGTTGGGGCCGAAGCGCTCTGCCTTCAGGATCCGCTTCTCGACGTCGCGTATCCCGGTCAGGTACTGGTCGAGCTTGTCCCGGTCGCGCGAGGACATGCGCGCCTGCATCGTGCGGGCGTCGGACATGACGAAGTCGAGGATGCTCTTCCTTTCCATCATCCGCCGCTCGGAGTTCTGCTGGCGCTGGCCGTGCAGGCCCTCGCCGAACAGCCTCTCGAAGGCGAGGCGCGGGTTGGGCTCGGGCGGCATCGGCGTCGACGGCGACTGCCACGAGAGGTTGTACTGGTAGGCGCAGGAGTAGCCCGAGTCGCAGTCGGCCGACTTCCTCGTCGCGTCGCAGCAGAGCTCGAGCGACGAGAAGCGCGTCAGGTGCCCGACGCGGTTCGCCATCACCTGGTCGATCGAGATTCCGGCCCTGATGTCGGTGGCGCTCTTGTTGAGGCGCACGCTTGTCAGGAAGACGCCGTTCCCGCGGGCGTGGTCGCCGCCCCCGTCCACGCCGCCGATCGCGTTCCTCTGGGCGAGGCCGCCCATCACCTGCACGCTCTTCCTCACCGCCTGCAGGGGCGCCAGGGTGGGGCTGAGGGCGAAGCCCTCGCCGGCGGCGGCGGGCCACCACTGGGCGGGGATGGCCCCGTTGGGGACGAAGCAGAATGCGGTCCGCAGCGGCGCGCCGGTGGCCGTCGTGGCCAGCTCGGGCCCCGCGGTAAGGGCCGCCAGGGCGCGGCTCCCCAGGAGCGACGTGAAGGCCGGGATCGCGATGCAGGCGCCGGCGCCCTTGAGGAAATTCCGGCGGCTCATGGCCTCGCTCTGGATCTGCGCGCGTGTGCGTTGGTTCGGGTTCGTCATGGGGTGTCCTTAGTTTTCTGCGGTCGCCGGGACGGCGACGTCGGATGCCATCTCCTCGCGCGGGGGCGGACGTCGTTCCTGGAAGGCTGCCGATTCCACGATCCCGCGCAAGAGAACAGAGGGGCGCCCGCCCGAGGCCTCGAGGGCGCCGACCAGCCGGTCGACGGTGTCGACATCGTAGTAGTCGAGCGTCCGCCCCAGGGCGTAGGTCATGAGCTTCTCGGTGAAGCAGTAGTAGAAGTCCCGGTGCCGCTTGGTCGCCAGGAGGTGCTTCAGCTCCTGGATGTTCGCGAACTTCTCCCCGGTGATCAGCCGGCCGGCGGTGTCGATCGGCCGGTTGTACTCCGTGTCCCTCCAGGCCCCCATCGCGTTGAAGTTCTCGAGCGCGAGGCCCAGGGGGTCCATCCGGAGGTGGCACGCCGCGCAGGAGGGGTTCTTGGCGTGGAGCTTGAGGTTCTCGCGCAGCGTCATCAGCCGGAGCTTCCCCGGGGGCGCCGCGTCCTCGAGGGGCGGCAGGTTCGGCGGCGGCGGCGGCGGCTTCGCGCCCAGGATGGCGTCCAGGATGAACACGCCCCGCTTGACCGGCGAGGTCCGCGTGGGGTTCGAGGTCACGGTGAGCGTCGTCCCCTGCGTCAGGATGCCGCCCCTCGGGCTGCCGGGCGGCAGGATGACCCGCCGCATCTGCTTTCCCGTGACGCCGGGTATCCCGTAGTGCCTGGCGAGGACCTCGTTCAGGAAGGTGTAGTTGCAGTCGATGAGCTCCAGGAGGCTCCGGTCGCTCCTCACCACGTAGTTGAAGTCCATCTCCGTCTCCTCGCGCATGGCATCCCTAAGGGGGTCGGTGAGCTGGGCCTTCGGCAGGCGGTACAGGGCGAAGAAGGCCTTCCGAGCGCTCCTGAAGTCCGCCTTGTCCCTCGCCGTGCGCTGGGCCTCGGGGATCTCGTTGACCCGCTGGAAGGTCTCCAGGGCCTTTTCCGCCGTCTCGCTCGGGTGCTCCCGCAGGTAGATGGCGAAGGGGTTGATCTGCACGGTGCCGATGTCGCGGGCCTCGAGCCACTGGCCGGTGAAGTTGTCGACGAACTGCGCCGACTTGGGGTCCGCGAGCATCCGCGTCACCTGCGCCTGGAGGTTCCTGCGCAGCTCGTGGCGCGATGCGAGCGCCATCAGCTCGTCGTCGGGCATCGTCGACCAGAGGAAGTACGACAGGCGCGTGGCGAGGGCGTACTCGTCGATCATGGGGTACACCTGGCCGGCCTCGAGCGGCTCGGGAGGCTCCTCCCGGAACACGAAGCGCGGCGACGCGAGGACGGCCACCATCGCCTGGGCGATGCCGGCCTCGAAGGTGGATCCCGGCTGGGCGGAGGTCGCGGTTGCCATGTCGACCAGGCGGCCCAGGGTCTGCGTGTCCACCGGCCTCCTGTAGGCGCGGGTGGCGAAGGAGTCGAGGAGCTCGGCGGCGTAGCGGCGGCGCTCAAAGCCGAAGTAGGGGACCTTCCGCGGGAAGAACCGGGCGTAGTTCGCCGGCGGCACCCAGTACTCGCGGGCGTCGGGGCCCTTCACGGTCACGTTCTCGACGCGGAGCCGCAGGTTGCGCAGCTGCGGCTTGTCGGGGCCGAGGGGATCCACCCGGAAGGCGAGCGCGTGCGCGCCCTTCGCCCAGTCCCTCGTGAACGTGAAGTCGAAGTCCTTGTCCGACTCGCGGACGAACTCCTGGCTGACCGCCGCCTTGCCGTCGATGATGAAGGTCAGCCTGCAGCGGTTGAGGTCGAACTGGTCGTCGACGTACTTCTCGACGGCCATGAGCTTCACGTCGACCTCGTAGCGCCCCGCATGGTCCGCGCGGAAGTCCGTGGCGACCGTGACGGGGGTGTAGTAGGAGAGGTCGAGCGAGCGGCCCGAGGGCATGGGGGCCGGCCTCGCGAACACCGGGGCCTTGGGGCCGGGGCCCGCTGGCGCCGCCGCGGGGGCGGCGGCCGCGGCCGGCAGGGCGGCCGCCACGGGCGCAAAGCTGCGCCCCGCGATGACCTCGGCCGCCTCGACCCGCGATTCCGTGGGGACCGCCTCGGCGATCACGGTCTGGGCGGCGTCCAGGTAGCGCTCAAGGAGGATGGGCGAGACGGTGAGGACGTCGGCGATGTCGTCAAATCCCTGGCCCGTGTCGTCGGCGGGGAACTCCTTCAGGGTGTCGAAGTCGACGCCGGTCAGGTCCCTCACCGTGTTCCTGTACTCGATGCGGTTGAGGCGCCGCAGCGTGACCCTGCCCGGGTCCGGGTGCTCCGGGTCGAGCGAGAAGGCCCGGAGCTTGATCCAGGTCATCAGGGTCTTCTCCTCCTCGGCGTCCGGCCGGGGCTCGCCGGCCGGGGGCATGATGCCGACCCGGACGTTGCGGACGACCCTCATCCAGAGCGCGCGGTTGCGGACGGAGGAGTCGCTCGTGAAGGCGTCCAGGTCGACCCCGTCCTTCCTGTTGCCGTCCCCGTGGCAGTTGTAGCAGTAGTCCTCGAGGATGGGCTGCGCCACCTTCTCGAACGAGGCGAGCGAGCCGTCCGGCGCCTGCGCCTGCACCCGTGCCGCCGCGGCGCATGCAAGGGCCGTCAGCAGGGCGGCGAGCCTTGGGCGTCGGTGGGGCATGCTTTTCGGGGTGGTTCGCTGTCCTCTGGAGTCGTTCGGGGGGGAGCCTGAAGGCGGCACCTGGCGCTGGGCGGGCGCTGCGGCAGCCGGGGATTCAAGCAGGCTACTACTATCGCCCGCCGGGCGCGTCGGCACAAACGCAGTTTTATTCTTGCTAAAGAATGAACTGCGCCGGGAAGTGTTTCCCTGGAGAAAAAATGACTCAGCCGAGGATAACCATGTCGGAGGTCGCACGGCAGGCGGGCGTGCACCAGACGACGGTCTCGCTGGCGCTCCGCAACGACCCGCGCCTGCCCGCCGGCACCCGCCGGCGCGTGAGGGCCCTGGCGCGGCAGATGGGCTACCGGCCCGACCCCGTACTGTCGGCGCTCAACATCTACCGCAGCTCGAGGGGCGACGCCGGCGCCCGGCTGCCGATCGCCTTCATCACCCGCTCGAGGCCCAGGCGCTGGGACAGCACGTTCTACTCGGACGACCAGTTCCTGCGCGGCGCGCGCCGGGCGGCCGACCGCCTGGGCTACCGCCTCGTCCTCTTCCAGGCCGGCAACGGGGCGGGCGAGGGCCCGCGCCTGTCGCGGATCCTGCGCTCCCGGGGCATCGGCGGGGTGGTCGTGGCCGGCCTCGACAACTCGCTCCGCTCGCTCGACATGGCCTGGGAGCACTTCTGCGCCGTCTGCATCGAGTCGCAGCACCTGGCGCTTCCGCTCACGAGGGTCGGCAACAACCAGACCGGGGTCACCCGTGCGGCGGTGCGGCGGGCCGCGGGGCTGGGCTACCGGCGCATCGGGCTCGCGGTCGGCGAGGTGGAGGAGGTTTCCCTCGGCAAGGCCTTCAGCGCCGGCTACTGGGCGGAGGTCCACGAGATCCCCGGGCTCGTGGCGGTTCCCCCGCTCCTCATGCACGCCGGCGGGGCGGCGCAGGCCCTGGGCGAGTGGATAGGGGCGCACCGGGTCGACGCCGTCCTCAGCAACTGGAACCTCCCGGACACGATCCGCTCGCTCGGCTACCGCGTCCCCAGGGACATCGGCGTGGCGACGCTCGACCACAACCCGAGCCGCGGGGCCACGGCCGGGATGCGCCAGAGCCATGACCTCGTTGGCGAGCGCGCCCTGGAGGCCCTCTCGGTGCTCATGAAGACGAACCAGCGCGGGCCCATGAGGCTGCCCGGCACGACCCTCATCGACGGGGTGTGGAAGGACGGGCCCGAGCTCGTCCGGCGCCGGGCCGGGGCGCGGAGCAAATGAAAAGGGCGCCCGGAATCCCGGGCGCCCTTGAAATTGCGAGCCTTTGGTCCGCTCAGCTCTTCGCCGGCGGGGGAGGCGGCGGCATCTTTGCCATGCTGCTCTCGTCCGCCCGGTCCGCGATCATCTGGACGTAGCGCTGGATCTCCATCTCCGCGTTCTCGCGGGCGACCTCCTCCAGCTGCACCTGCTTCTCCTTCTCGAAGCTCTCGCGGTCCAGGGTGTCCTTCTCCTTGCGGAGGGTGTCGAGCTCGACGGTGAGGTCGGAGACCTTCTTTGAGTAGGCGTCCCCGCGGGCGTTGGAGGCGTCGGTGTCCGCCTTGATCTTGGCCATCTCGTTGTTGTACTTGTCCTGCTTGGCCTTGGCCTCGGCGGCGTCCTTGGCGGCGCGCTCCGCGGAGCGCTTGGCGGCGTCGGCCGCTGCCTCCTGCTCAGCCGCGGCCTTCTTGTCGGCCGCCTCCTTGGCCACGCGCGCAGCAGCCTCCCTCTTGGCCTCCTCCTTGGCCTTGGTTTCCTTGATGCTGGCCATGTAGAAGACCGTGAAAAGTCCCAGCAGGATCAGCGGGAAAATGACGTAGAACCATTTCTTCATGTTGGGGGGTGCGTATTATTGGTTCTTCTTTGCGGCTTCCGCGATGGCGGCGTTCCTGGCCACCGCGGCGTCGGCCGCCTCGATCTTGGCGATGACGTCGGCCAGGCGGCCCTGGTTCGCCTGCGCGGCCACGATGTACTGCTTGAGGAAGGCGAAGTCCTGGTCCGAGCGCTTCTCCTGGTCCTGGACCCTGGCGATGTCGTCCTTCTCGGAGGCGACGTCCTTCGTGAGCTTCTCGACCTGGCGCTCCAGCTTCTGGGACTCCTGCTCGGCCTTGTCGCGGTCGAGCTTGGCGTTGTCCATGTCGTCGCGCTGCTTCTGCTCCTGCTCGACCCGCGCGAGGTGCGCGGCCTTGTTCTTGGCGGCCTCGGCCACGGCCTGGTCGATGGCGGCCTGGGTCTTCTTGGCGTCCTCCTGGGCCTTCAGGTCCTTCTGGGCCTGTACCCTGGCGGCGACCTCCGCCTGGCGAGCGGCGTAGTTTTTGCTGAAGCTGTAGTAATACGCTATGAAGCAGATCAGGAAGATGATGGGCGCCCAGACGTATATTCGTTTTTTCTTCATAGGTTTTGCCGGAAATTATTGGGTTGCTGCGTCCTTTTCGGCCTGGTCCGCGGCCTTCTTCGCGTCCCGCTCCTTGATCGCCTCGACGATAGCGCCCTTCAGGCCCTGCATCTGGTGGTCGGCCTTGCCTCCCGAGAGGTCGATGGCCTTGTCGATGGCGGCCTTGGCCTCGTCCCACTTGCTGAGCTCGTAGCAGACATAGGCCATGAAGAGGTAGGTCTGCTCGGGCTTGGCGAGGCCGCCCTTCTCGATCGCGGAGTGGCCGAACTTGTAGCCGTTCACGTTGTCGTCGATGCCCTGGTAGATCTGGGCGATCCGGAAATCGAGCTCGCCGTCCGTGGGGAACTTCTCGGCGGCCTCCTTCAGGACGTCGATCGCCTCGAACTGCTGGTTGATCTGCTGGTAGCAGGCCGTGAGGAAGAGCCAGTTCTGGAGGTCGGGATCGATCGTCCCGGCCTGCAGCCCCTTGTGCAGGAGGTCGGCCGCCAGGCCGTACTCGCCGATGTTGTAGTAGAGCGTGAAGAGGGTGTAGTTGTCCCGCGGCGTCTTCATGTACCCGGCCGCCTGCGCGCGCTCGACCGTGTTGATCGCCCGGATGTTGTAGATCCTGATCCTGTCCTCGTCCTTTAGCTTCGGGTCCTGCGCGAGGGCCATGTAGAACATGCTGAGGTCCTGCCAGTACGACTTGTTGTTCGCATTGTGGGACAGGAGCAGCTCGAGCACCTTGGCCCCCCGCGCGTAGTCCTGCTCCTGCTGCAGGGTGGCCAGGAGGAACATGTAGTACGTGTCCTTCGTGTGCAGGCTCATCCTCATCGTCTTCTCTATCTGCACCTGCGCCTTCTTCACCATCTGCATGTCGGGATGGCTGGGGTCCCGTGCGACCGCAGCGGCGTAGAGCAGCTGCGCATAGTAGAAGGCATTGTCCTCGCTCGGCTTCGGTGTCACCTCGAACCAGCGGTCGATGTAGGCGATGGCCTTCTGGTACGCCGCCAGCTCGGCCTCGTGGTCCGACTTGTAGCTGTCGGCAAGCTGGTAGTAGAGCTGCGACAGGAAGTAGAGAAGGTCGGCCTCCTCGTGCTTCGTGAAGTAGTGCTTCTGGTCGTTTATCGCCACCGACTTCTCGAGGGGCTCGCGCACCTCGGTGAAGTCGCCCTTCTGGGTCAGGACCTGGGCCTTCGTGCGGTAGAGCACGGCGGCGTCGTAGCTCAGCGGGTCCGCCTTCGCGATCAGCCCGTCGACGAGGGCGATGGCCGCGTCCCAGTTCTTGGCCTGGATCATCGGCTCCAGCTTTGCGAGCGCGTCGCCGACATCGTCGGAAAGGGTGGGGCCCTGGTCGCTGCCCCCGCTGTCGTCGGCCCGCATGACCGGGCAGAGGAACAGGGACGCTGCAGCAAGTCCGAGGGCTATGAACGGGAGTCTCTTTTGGAAAAGTCGCACGGTCTAGTTCTCGTCGCTGAGGGTGAAGACGATCGGCACCTGCATGTGGGTGAATACGGCGTGGCCGTTCTTGCGGCCGGGCTTGAACTTCCACTTGGAGACGGCCTGGACGGCCGGGGCCTCGAACTCGCGCTGCGAGGAGTGGACCGCCGTCGCATTCCTCACGTTGCCGTCGGTATCGACGATGAAGTCGACGTTGACCGAGCCGGAGATGCCCTGGCGGCGCATCTCAAAGGGGTAGGTCGGGCGCGCCTGGAACTTGGGCTGCGGGGCCTGGTCCAGCTTCGATATGTCGAAGACCTCGATCCCGGCAAGGCCGGTGCGGGTCTCGGGGATCTTGACGATGTTCTTTTGGATGGCCGAGAGGTCGGGGGGCGGCGGCTCGATCTGCTGGACGATCGCGTTCGGCGTGATGACCGTCGGGATGTCCTGCTGCTGGGGAGGGGCGATGTCCTGCGGGGTAGGCGGCTGGTCCTCGACCTCGTCCGGCTTGTCGGGCTCGATCTTGGGGACGACGATCTGGATCTTGGGCGTCGTGTCCCTCTCTGGCGGCGGCGCATGGTACTTCGTGAGGTCGCCCAGGTAGGCCACGCCGAACTCTAGGCCGAGGGTGAGGATAAACCCGATGATTAGGTCGCGTCTCATCGATTAATTTGGCTCACTTTCCTGTTTCACTCACCGAAGAGGTTTGGATGGAGACCTGCTCGATGCCGGCCAGGCGGATCTGGTCGAGCGCGTAGACGGTCGGTCCGAAATGCGCCTGGTTGTCCCCGGTGATCAGGATTTTCGGCTCCTTGATCTCGTTCTTCAGCTGCCTCAGGCGCCCGATGAGCTCCTCGGAGTCGATGGGCTCCCTGTTCCAGTAGTAGGCGCCGGCGCCGGTGACCTGCAGGGTCACCATGTCGGGGTCGGGCGGCGTCTGGTTGATCTGGGTTTCGGGCAGCTGCAGGGGCACGGAGACGATGCGCGAGAGGGAAAGGGTGAAGAGGACGAAGGTGGCCAGCAGGAAGAAGATGACGTCGATCAGCGGTATGATCTCGATGCGCGCCTTCTTCTTGCCGTCCGTCGATTTTGAGCTTCCGCCAGCCATTTTGGGTTGTTGGGCTTTTCTAGACTTTGCGGCCGATCAGGTCTTCGGGTGAACGCGGGTCTCGATGAAGACCTTGTCAATCCGCGCCTTGCGGACCTCGTCCATCACGTAGATGACCGACGAGTAGGTCGAGTCGGTGTCGGCATTGATGAGTATCCTCGTGTCCTCGGGGTGCTCGAGCTTGAACTCCTTGAGGCGGTCGAGGAACACGTCGAGGGTCACGGGATCCTTGTCCCACGCCATCGTGCCGTCCGCCGAAACGGAGATCGTCGCGGAGCCCGTGGGGTCGCGCGTCACCCCGGACTCGGACTCCGGGAGGTCGACGTGTATGCCCTGCGAGCGGTTGAGCGAGAGGGTGAAGAGGACGAAGGTGGCCAGCAGGAAGAAGATGACGTCGATCAGCGGTATGATCTCGAGACGCGCCTTCTTCGGGCCGCTTGTCGCTCCTGAGCTGATGCCTGCCATCTTGGGCGTGAGGGGCGAGCCTTAGTGGGAGGAGGTTTCCGACTTCTTCACCAGTATCTCCAGGGCATGGGACGCATCGGCGATCTCCTGCTTGGTCTGCTCGATCCTGGCGTTCATGATGTTGTAGGGGAAGAGACAGATGATGGCGATGCCCAGGCCGCACATCGTCGCGATGAGGGCCTCGGCGACGCCGCCGATGACCGTGTTCGCCGCGGCGCTCATGTCGCTGCCGGAGGCACCGAGGGCGCCGAACGTGCGCATCATGCCGGTGACCGTGCCGAGGAGGCCGAGCAGCGGGGCGGCAGTGATGCAGGTGTCGAGGGTCGCGATGCCCTGCTGGTAGCGGGCGAGTTCCTGGCCCGAGGCCCGGAAGAACGCGTTGGAGAGGGATTCCAGGTGGCCGAGGCTGTAGACGACGATGCGTGCGACCGTGTCGCTGCTCTTGCGCCCGAGGGTGAGCGCGCCCTCGATGTCGTTCTTCTCAACGCACTCGAGCATCTTGGCGACGACCTCGGGCTCGCGCTGGCCGTTCTCCCGGATGAGGAAGAAAATCCGCTCGATGATGACGGTGAGGCCGACCGTGAACACGAGCAGGATGGGCCACATGACGAAGCCGCCGCTGGCGAACAGCTCCATTGGCGTCTTATTGAGGAGGACGACGAAGGCTAGGCTATGGGTGATCATGGTTTGAAAGCGCGCTTCTCTCTATTTGTTGGGTCTCTCTTGTGAAAAACGGGGGGTTTTGCTGGCTAACGGGCTCCAATGGGGCGCTGCGACTGGACTCTGGAGCTGGAGTTTTCTGCAGGAACCGTGCCGCATCAGCTCCTGCGACAATTGGATATGTAAACTTGGGGTCAGGCGGGGTCGATCCGGGCAATATTGGGGTAAAGGGAAGCGGATAAGTGTTCAGCAATAGTGGACTGTCAACCTACATTTCCTTCAGCCGAAAACAAATCCTGATTCTGACGGCCTGCAACAGTTGCGTTCATGGTTCCTATCACTTGTTTCAAGTGGGTGCAGCCCCCCGGCGGGCGGCCCAGCATTGGTTGCTGCGCCCCGTGGCTTTCGTCGTGCCCCCGCCCCGGATGTGAAACACCGCGCTGGACCGAATCCCTTCGAGAATCACGGCGCTCCCCCGCGAATTGTTGGCTGCCCGGCTAGGAGTCGAACCTAGACAAAACGAGTCAGAGTCGTTTGTGCTACCATTACACCACCAGGCAGTGGCAACCCGGCTGAAAACTGGAGCCGGCGATGGGATTCGAACCCGCAACCGCGTGTTTACAAAACACGTGCTCTACCATTGAGCTACGCCGGCGCTCTACAGGGGAAAGGCTGTCCCCCGCGCGATCTGGACCTGCGCGGGAGGGGCGAGGGGCGCCCGTCTCGGGGCCCTGGGTCTGGCGGAAAAAGCCGGTTGGCGGGCCTGTACTGTGAAATAACGGGAAGGAGTTGGTGGCTCCCCGGGGACTCGAACCCCGAACCTACTGATTAAGAGTCAGCTGCTCTACCATTGAGCTAGGAAGCCATCAAGCTAAGGTGTCAAAAGCTCAAGCCTTGCATCGGCAAGTCAACACGAAATCCGGGTTGCACGCGCAGGGCCGCCGCTGCTCGGGACTTGCGGGGGCGGCCAGAGCGGCCGGCGGGCGCTTTCAGACCTGGCTCTCGACCCACTTGACGGCCTCGCGCATGAGGACGGCCGCGTTCTCATAGCCAAGCTTCTCCTTTATGTGGGCGCAGTGGGTCTGGACCGTCTTCAGGCTCAGGTGGAGGGTGTCCGCGATCTGGCGGTTCTCCTCGCCGTGGCCGATGCGCCGGAAGACGTCGATCTCGCGGTCGGTCAGGCAGTCGATGGGTGAACTCGGCGCCCCGTTCCGCAGGAAGCGCTCCGCCGCGTGGCTGGCCACTGCCGGGCTGACGACGAGCGAGCCGCGGAGGACCTCGCGCAGCGCGGCCACGATCCTGCCGGAGGACTCGCGCTTCATCATGTAGCCGAGCGCGCCGGCGCGCAGCGAGCGCTCGGCATAGATCGCCTCGTCATGCATGGACAGGACCAGCACCCGCGGTGCCTGCGGAAGGCCCTGGAGTCGCTTCACCAGGTCGAGGCCCGACTCGGCCCCGAGCGACAGGTCGACGATCGCCGCGTCCGGCTGCAGGCGGTTGACGACGTCCAGCGCCTCCGCGCAGCCGCCGACCTCGCCGCAGACGGTGAGGTCCCTTTCCTGGTTGATGAGCAGCTTAAGGCCCTCGCGGACGAGCGGATGGTCGTCGACGATGAGGATCTTGCTGCGCCCGGCCTGGTCTTCGTTTGGGTTCATCATAAGTGGGGCAGCCGGCACTCGACGACGGTGCCGCCGCCGGGCCGCGGGCGCGCCGAGAAGGTGGCGCCGATGATGGCCGCCCTGTGGGCCATGATCCTGAGGCCCAGGCCCGCGCCGCGGGCCCGGTGGGCGGGTATCCCGGTGCCGTCGTCCTCGATGCGCAGGATGAGGCTGCCGCTGTCGGAGACCAGGCGGATGGACACGGCCCTTGCGCGGCCATGGCGGATCCCGTTGCGGGTGGCCTCCTCGGCGATGCGGTAGAGGTGGGTCGCGGTCCCGCTCCCGCCGAGGTCCGGCGCGGCCGCCGCCTCGAGGCGGCAGTCGACTCCCCACTGGGCGCGCGTCTTGGCGGCGAGGTCGCCCAGGGCCTCGAGGAGGCCGTCGCGCTCTATCTCGGCAAGGAGAAGGCCCTTCGCGAGGCGCCGGGTCTGCTCGATACCCTGCTCGATGAGGTTGACGATCTTCCCGAGCTCGGCCGCCTCGTCGGGAAACCGGCTGCCGATCCGGGCCGCGGCCGCCTGCGCCACGAGGGCCGTCCCCGTCAGGTGCTGGGAGAGGCCGTCGTGGAGCTCGTGGCCAATCGTCCGGCGCTCCCTCTCGGTGATTTCAAGGACGACCTTCTCCAGGCGGACGCGCTCGGCGATTTCCTCGGTGAGCGCGGCCGTGCGCTGGCGCACGCGCTCGCCCATCTCGCGGTGGAGGGCGAGGAGGCTGGCGAGGAGCCAGGCGACCGTCAGGTAGGTGAAGAGCGCAATGACCGCATTCCAGCTGAGGACGAACAGGTTCGCGGCATGGCGCTCGGCCAGGATATCCCCGCCGAACCACGTGGCGACGCTGAGGACGGAGACGGCCACGCCGAAGCGCCAGCCCACCGCGGCGACGGCCATGCACACGGGGATCAGGTAGAAGACGAGAAGCGAGAGCTCGACCCCGGTCAGGTAGTCGGCGAAGCCGATGACGAGCACGAGGGCGCACGTGATGGCGACAAACCGGACCTTGTGGCCCGGGTCGGACGCCGTGATGAACCGGCGCAGGAGGCTGTCCCTCCACATCCTCGCGGACGGGGCCTCGGGGATCTGCGGCGGCGCCACGGCGATGGGGGTGGGGGTCAGAAGCTGGTGTGGACCCGGACGGCGTAGATCGCCACCGGCCCGCGGTCCCTGTTGTAGCCCGGATTCCATGCCTCCTGGAAGTCTGGCGAAACACTGAGCCATTTTACAGGCTGGAAACTGTAATAAGTCTCTATCACCTGTTCGGGCGAGTAACTGAGGCCGCCATCGCCGAGGATGAGGCCCTGGGTCCCCCCCGCGGCCAGGTAGGCCTGGTGGGCGCCGACAATGCCGTTCACGGCGACGGCGACCCCGAAGACGTCGTTTTTCCGGCCGAGGCGCCCGAGGTCCGCCGAAAGGCCCAGGGCGACCGACCGGTCGACCTCGGTGAAGGCGAACGACTCTGCGCGGCCATCGTCCCAGGACATGCGCGCGAACGCCCCCAGGTGCTCCGTCAGCTGCTGGTCCCAGCTGACGCCGAGGCCCACCTTCGAGCGGTAGGCGCGGGTCTCGAAGAGGGCGTCCGCGATGCCGGGCTCCTCCAGGGCGTCCTTGTAATTGCCCATCCTGGCCTCGTTCCAATAGACGAAGGGCCGGACCGTGCCCGTGAGGGAGCCGGCGGAATAGCCCCGGTCAAGCTCCAGGACCTGGCCGTGGGCCTCCAGGACGTGGGTGTCCAGCCGCGGGCCGTTGGAGACGGTGGGCTCCATGAAGATGCCGTAGCCGAGCGTCCAGTCCCTCGTCGTCCACTGCGCGGCGAAGCCCGCCGTGTAGCCGACCACGTCGGCCGGGTAGTCCCAGGCGGCGCTGTCGATCAGCGCCCAGTTGAGGAACTGGCTGCGGGCGTCGTGGCTGTAGGCATTGTTGTCGAACAGGTCGCTGGCCGCGAGCTTGCCGAGCGTGAGCGTCAGGCGGTCGGCGTCGTACGAGGTGGCGATCTGGTTGGCGTCCTCGTCGACCTTCTGCCTGCCGCCCCCCAGGCCGATCACCTCGCGCACGAAGAGCCTTGAGGTGTTGTAGTGGAGGTTGGGGAACGCGGCCTTCGAGCCCTCGCCATTGGGGAAGCCGGCCATGCCGAGGGTGTCCGAGAGGGCGTGTCCCTGGAACACCTCGGGGTCGTAGTAGAACTCCGTTCCGGGAAGCGGCTGGTAGCCGAGGAAGAGGGAGAAGGAGAAGGTCCTCTGGTTCTCGGCGGCGGGGGTGAAGCTGTTGGGGCCCTCATAGGGCGAGTTGAAGGCGGGGTGGCCCTGGTCGATCCACGTGGACTGCCCCTGGAAATAGTACGGGGACTGCGGGCCGGGCGCCGGTGAGGCCGGGCCGGGCCCCTGGCCGAGGGCGGCCGCGAGGAGGAGGGGCACGGCGGCGGCCGCCGCGCCCCAGGCTGGTGTCCGTCTTTCCGGGCGCACGCGGCCAGCTGAAGGGCGGCGGCGGCGGCCTCAACGAAAAAAGCGCCGAAACGTGTGACGTTTCCATTGAGGGTTTGTTGAGCTGAAACCGGGATCCAGTCCCAGGGGGACCGGTGGTTTCCCCAGAGGGGATTTTGCCCTTGCCAACCCCCCGCTCACTCTATGGTTTCGACCGCTCCCGCCATGCAAAAGACCAAGAAATCCATCGCCAAGCGCTTCAAGTTGACCGCCCGCGGCAAGCTCGTCCGGCGCACGCCTGGGTTCCGGCACCTGCTGGCCGCCAAGTCGACGAAGCAGAAGCGCCGCGCCTCACGCGACAAGCTGGTCGCCCCAGGCCATGCCAAGCCGCTACTTAGGTGCCTTCCGCACGGGCTCTGACCTCGATAGGGAACCCATTCTCTAGAACCGCGCCAGGCGGGTGAAACACCACAGCCGGCCCGCAGGCGCACAAATAAAAGGAAACAAACATGGCTCGCGCATCCAACTCCCCCGCGTCGCGCAAGCGGCGCAAGAAGGTCCTGAAGTACGCCAAGGGCTACTTCGGCAACAAATCGAAGCTCTACCGCTACGCGAAGGAGGCTGTCCAGCACGCCTGGCAGTACGCCTACCGCGACCGCAAGAAGAAGAAGGGCGAGTGGCGCTCCCTCTGGATCGTGCGGCTCAACGCCGCCTGCCGGAGCGAGGGCATCAGCTACAGCCGCTTCGTCGAGGGCCTGAAGGCCGCCGGCATCTTGCTCGACCGCAAGGTCCTTGCGGACATCGCCGTCCGTGACGAGGTCGCCTTCAAGTCGCTGGTCCAGCAGGCCCGCGACGCCCTGAAGGACAAGTCCTCCGCAAAGAAGAGCTGATCCGCGACAAGCCGGTGGAGATGCAAGAGCAACTCTCCTCGCTTCTCGCCAAGGCTGCCGCGGAATTCCAGGGCACGAGGAGCCGCCCGGACCACGAGGCGGCCAAGGCACGCTACGTGGGCCCCAACGGGGAGTTCACGGCGCTGATGAGGCAGATGGGCTCCGTCCCGAAGGAGCAGCGCCCCGCCATGGGGCGCCTCGTCAACGAGGCGAAGGAAAGGCTGGGGGAACTCATCGACGCGGCCCTGCGGTCGGTCGAGGAGGCCGAGCTGGCCGCGCGCCTGGGGCCGCCCATCGATCCGACGCTGCCCTCGCCCGACGCCGGGCCCGGGACCTTCCACCCGCTGACCCTCGTCCGCGAGGAGGTCTGCCGGATCCTGCGCAAGGTGGGGTTCACGGTCGCCGACGGCCCGGAGGTCGAGACCGAGTTCTACTGCTTCGACGCCCTCAACACGCCCCACGACCACCCGGCGAGGGACGCGCAGGACACGTTCTACTTCCCGCAGTCGGCCGGCTTCGCCAACGTCTCGCGCCGCGTCCCGGGCGAGAAGTACCTCCTGCGCACGCACACCTCCTCCGTGCAGGTCCGCACGATGCTGAAGGGGCCGCCGCCCATCCGCATCGTCTCCCCGGGCCGGGTGTACCGCAGGGACACGACCGACGCCTCGCACAGCGCGAACTTCAACCAGGTCGAGTGCCTCTGCGTCGACCGGTCGGTGACCGTCCGCGACCTGAAGGCGCTCCTCGACTACCTCTTCGAGTCGCTCCTCGGGCCCGGGACGAAGACCCGCTTCAGGCCGCACTACTTCGGCTACACGGAGCCCAGCTTCGAGGTCGACCTCTCGGCGAAGCACCTGCCCAAGGTCAACAAGGAGTGGATCGAGATCGGCGGCTGCGGCATCGTCGACCCCGAGGTCTTCAGGGCCGTTGGCTACGACCCCGAGGTCTGGACCGGGTACGCCTTCGGCATGGGCATCGAGCGCCTGGCGATGACCCTCTACGGCATCGACGACATCCGGGTGTTCTACCAGAACGACCTGCGCCTCCTGCGGCAGTTCACGGGCGGGATCCTCGGCTGATGAAGGTCTCCCTCAACTGGCTGAGGCAGTACGCGGCGGTCGATGCCCCCGCCGGGGAGGTGACCCGCGCCGTCACGTTCCTCGGGTTCGAGGTGGAGGGCGTCGAGTCCACCGGGGCCCCCCGGCTGGAGCACGTCGTCGTCGGCGAGGTCCTGGCGCGCGACAAGCACCCCAACGCCGACAAGCTCTCCGTCTGCAATGTCGACATCGGCCCGGCGGGCGGCGTCCGCAGGATCGTCTGCGGCGCGCAGAACTACAAGGTGGGGGACCGGGTCCCCGTGGCCCTTCCCGGCGCCGTGCTCCCCGGGGACTTCAGGATCAAGCAGTCGAAGATCCGCGGGGAATCCTCCGACGGGATGATGTGCTCGGCGAAGGAGCTCGGCATGGGTTCCGACCACGCGGGCCTCCTCATCCTGCCCGGCCGGCCGGCGCTCGGCGCCCCGATCAACAGCGTCCTGCCCGAGGGCGACACCGTGCTCGACATCGAGGTGACGCCCAACCGCCCGGACTGCCTGTCCCACCTGGGGATGGCGCGCGAGCTCGCGGCCTGGTTCCGCAAGGACCTCGTCTACCCCCAGGAGAAGTTCCGGGGCGAGGTCGACTCCGCGCGCGCGGACCTCTTCGCCGGCGTGAGCGTCGAGAACCCGGAGGACTGCCCGCTCTACTCGGCCCACGTGGTCGCGGGCGTGAAGGTCGGCCCAAGCCCCGCGTGGATGCAGGAGAGGCTGAGGGCCGTGGGGCTGCGGCCCATCAACAACGTCGTCGATGTCGGCAACTACGTGATGCTGGAGTTCGGCCAGCCCCTCCACGCCTTCGATGCGGCGAAGATAGGCGGCCGCCGGCTCGTCGTGCGCCGCGCGCGCGATGGCGAGAAGATGACGACGCTGGACGGCAAGGAGCGCACGCTCGCCGGCCGCATGCTCGTCATCGCCGACGAGGCGAGGGCGCTCGTCGTCGCCGGCGTCATGGGCGGCGAGAATTCCGGGGTCGACGACTCGACGACCTCGGTCGTCATCGAGAGCGCCATCTTCCGGCCGGCATCGGTCCGCTGGACCTCACGCACCCTCGGCCTTTCGTCGGACTCCTCCTACCGGTTCGAGCGCGGCGTCGACCCCCACATGTCGCTCGAGGCGGCGCGGCGCGCGGTCGACCTCATCGTGGAGACGGCGGGCGGCCAGCCGGTCGGGCCCGTCTGCGTCGTCGGGCGCGAGGCCCCGTGGAAGCGGGAGATCACGGTCTCGGCGGCGTTCGTGGGGGAGAGGCTCGGGTTCCAGATCCCGGCCCCGGAGATGCGCGCCGCGCTGGAGTCCCTGGAGCTCAACGTGGCGCGCGAGGAGGACGGCCATGCCGGCCCCGTGTGGACGGTG
Organism: Opitutaceae bacterium; assembly: GCA_036489955.1. Lineage (GTDB taxonomy): Bacteria > Verrucomicrobiota > Verrucomicrobiia > Opitutales > Opitutaceae > Palsa-1447. Next base: position 157,466 of record DASXEV010000014.1, on the reverse strand, counting down.
GCCATCCCGAGCTGGAGGGACGACCTCGACCGGCCGATAGACCTCGTGGAGGAGATCCTGCGGGTCCACGGGACGGACAAGATACCCCCGGCAAGGGTGCTCTGCGCGGGCCTGACGGCCGAGGACGACCCGCCCGTCAGCTTCAACCGCGCGGCCGTGTCCTACCTCGTCGGGCACGACTTCCACGAATGCGTCAACCTGACGCTCCGGCCGGGGCCTGAAATCACGACCTGGGTCTCGCAGGCGGCCGCGGCCGAGCTCGCCCTCGCCAACCCGTTCGTCGAGGACCAGTCGCACCTGCGCCCGACGCTCGTCATGGGCCTCCTCGACACACTGCTCCTCAACCAGTCCCGCGGGGTGCCGGCGCACCGGCTCTGCGAGGCGGGCCGCGTGTTCCTGGAGCACCTCGGCCAGAACTACGAGGCCGCCTCCGTCGCCTTCGTGGCGGCCGAGGGCGGCGGGCGCTCGTGGCGCCGGCGCGAGCCCGCGGACTTCTTCCTCGCCAAGCACCACGCGGGCGCCATTGCCTCGATCGCGGGGGTGGACCTCTCGGCCGAGAAGCTCGAGCCCGTGGCGGGCCCGGGGTTCGGCTGGCAGCCGGGGCATTCCGTGACGGCCGGCTCCGTCGAGCGGGGCTGGGTCGCGCGCTTCGGCCTCGTCAACCTCGCCATGCTGCGCTCGCGGGGCATCGAGGGGACGGTCCTCGCCGGCTACTTCTCCATCCTGCCCGAGCGGATCCCCGCCGCGCGGTCCCGTCCGCGCCCGAGGGAGCTGAACGCGTTCCCGCCGGCGCTGCGCGACATCGCGGTCATCGTCGACAAGGCGGCGCCCGCGGGCGAGGTGCGCGCGCACCTTGCGGCGTTCGCTGCCTCCGCGGCCCAGGGGGCCTTCGCGGCGGAGAGCGTCGAGCTCTTCGACACCTACGAGGGCAAGGGCCTGCCGGAGGGCAGGAAGAGCCTCGCCTTTTCACTCGTCTTCAGGTCCCCGTCCCGGACCCTCACCGACGAGGAGGTCGGCGCGGCCTTCCAGCGGATCCAGGACGAGGTTGGCCGGAACCCTGCTTACCAGGTGAGGAAATAGCCCCATGCCGCACAACGAGGACCTCAAGCTGGACCATGTCGCCAACCTTGCGCGCATCAGCCTCACCCCCGAGGAGAAGGAGCGCTTCGCCGCGCAGCTGGGCGACGTCCTCGCGTACATCGCGCAGCTGAACGAGGTCGACGTCTCCCAGGTGGAGCCGACCGCGCACGCGTTCCCGGTCGTCAACGTCTGGGCCGAGGACCGCGCCGAGGCCGGGCTGTCCGTGGAGGACGCCCTGCGCAACGCCCCGGAGAAGCGCGACAACATGTTCGTCGTGCCGAAGGTCGTCGAATAGCCCCTGCGATGGCGGACGACCTCAACTTCCTCTCGATCGGCGAGCTCTCGCGCAGGCTGGGCGCCGGGACGGTGTCCTCCGGGGAGATCACGCGCAGCGTCATCGCCCGGACGAAGGCGGTCGACGGACGCATCAGGGCGTTCAACTCGTTCAACGAGGAGGACGCGCTTTCCCATGCGAGGGCCTCGGACGCGCGGCGCGCAAAGGGCGGGGCGCTCGGCCCCCTGGACGGGATCCCCATCGGGATGAAGGACGTCATCTCCGTGGCCGGCCAGCCGCTCACGGCCTCGAGCCGGATGCTGGAGAACTTCGTCTCCCCCTACGACTCGACGACGGCCCGCCGGCTCAAGGCCGCGGGCGCCATCTGCTGGGGCCGCCTCAACCTGGACGAGTTCGCGATGGGCTCGTCGACCGAGAACTCGGCCTTCGCGTCCACGTCCAATCCCTGGGACCTCTCCCGCGTGCCGGGCGGCTCGTCCGGCGGGAGCGCTGCGGCGGTCGCCGCCGGCGAGGCCATCGCCTCCCTCGGCTCCGACACGGGCGGCTCCATCCGCCAGCCGGCGGCGCTCTGCGGCGTCGTGGGCATGAAGCCCTCGTACGGCCGCGTGTCCCGCTACGGCCTCATCGCCTTCGCCTCGTCGCTGGACCAGATCGGCCCCTTCTCGAGGACGGTCGGCGACGCGGCCATGGTCCTGGGCGCCATCGCGGGCCACGACCCGAGGGACTCGACGTCGGTGCGGCTGGACGTCCCGGACTACCCGAGGGCTATGGCGGAGGTCGCCGCCTCCGGCAGGAAGTGGCGCCTCGGCATCCCCAAGGAATACTTCGGCGAGGGCCTGGACCCGGAGGTGGGGGCGGCCGTGGAGGCCGCGATCGCCGAGTACCGCAGGCTCGGCTGCGACGTGAGGGAGGTCTCGCTTCCCCACACGAGGTACGCCGTCGGCGCCTACTACATCATCGCGACGGCGGAGTGCTCGTCCAACCTCGCGCGCTACGACGGCGTCCGCTACGGCCACCGATCGAAGGAGGCGACGGACGCCCTCGACATCTACTTCAAGTCGCGCGCGGAGGGGTTCGGGGCCGAGGTGAAGCGGCGCATCATCCTCGGGACCTATGTCCTCTCGAGCGGCTACTACGACGCCTACTACCTGCGGGCTCAGAAGGTGAGGACCCTCATCCGCCGGGACTTCCTCGAGGCCTACAGGGAGGTGGACGCCATCCTGACGCCGACCTCGCCGACGCCGGCGTTCCGGAAGGGCGAGAAGGCGGCCGACCCGCTGGCCATGTACCTGAACGACATCTACACGATCGGCGTCAACCTGGCGGGCCTGCCGGGGATCAGCATCCCCTGCGGCTTCACGAAGGCCGGGCTCCCGGTCGGCCTGCAGGTCATCGGCCAGCCCTTCAGGGAGACGGAGCTCATGGCGGTGGCGGCGGCCTACGAGGCGGCGACGGACTGGGGCGCGAGGCGCCCGAACCTATGAACTACGAGGCGGTCATCGGACTGGAGGTGCACGTCCAGCTGAAGACGCGCTCAAAGATGTTCACGCGGGCCGCGGCCGGGTACGGCTTCGACGAGAACACGCTGACGGACCCCGTGGTGCTGGCGCTCCCGGGGACGCTGCCCGTCATGAACAAGGAGGCCCTGGACAAGGTCATCCGGGCGGGGCTCCTCCTCGGGTGCGAGATCGCGCCCGTCTGCAAGTGGGACCGGAAGAACTACTTCTACCCGGACTCGCCGAAGAACTACCAGATCTCGCAGTACGACCAGCCGATCTGCAGGCGGGGAGAGGTCGAGATAGAGCTCCCCGGGCCGGCTCGCAACATCATGGGCGAGCACAAGCGGGTCGCGCTGACGCGCATCCACCTCGAGGAGGACGTCGGCAAGCTGAACCACGGCGAGTCCGAGTCCCTCATCGACTTCAACCGCGCGGGGACGCCCCTCATGGAGATCGTCTCCGAGCCCGTCATCAGGAGCGCCGAGGAGGCATTCGCATACCTGACGGCGCTGAAGACGGTCATGGTCTACGGCGGCATCTCCGACTGCGACATGGAGAAGGGGCAGATGCGCTGCGACGCCAACATCTCGATCAGGCCCGCCGGGGAGACGACGCTCGGCACCAAGGTCGAGCTGAAGAACCTGAACTCGATCTCGTTCGTGCGCGACGGGATCGCGTCGGAGATCAGGCGGCAGACCGCGGTCATCCAGGCCGGCGGCAGGATCGCCCAGGAGACGCGCGACTACGACGGCCAGACCGGCCAGTCGCAGTCCCTGCGCTCGAAGGAGATGGCGCACGACTACCGCTACTTCCCGGACCCGGACCTGATGCCGGTCCAGGTCGACGAGGACTGGAAGAACGCGGTGCGCGCGACGTGCCCGGAGATGCCCTTCGACCGCCAGCGGCGCCTCCTGCAGGAGTACGGCGTCCCCTACACGATCACCTCCGTGCTCATCCCCGACAGCGGGCTCGCGGACTACTTCGAGGAGGCTGCGCGCCTGTGCGGCAAGCCCCAGGCCGCGGGCAACTGGATCGCCAACGACCTCCTGCGCGAGCTGGGGGCCGCGAAGGTCGCGCTCGCGGACGCCAGGGTGCGGCCGGCCCACATTGCGGGCCTCGTGAAGCTCGTCGAGGACCGGGTCATCCTCTCCAACGCCGCGAAGGAGGTCTTTGCCGAGATGTTCAGGACCGGCGAGGAGCCGTCGGCCATCGTGGCCGCGCGCGGGCTCAAGGCCGAGACGGACACGGGGGAGCTCGAGAAATGGTGCGCCGAGGCGATCGCCTCGAACCCGAAGTCGGCCGCGGACTTCAGGGGGGGCAAGGACAGCGCCATCAACGCCTTCAAGGGGCCGGTCATGCGGGCCGCCAAGGGCAAGGCGGACCCGAGGCTCGTCGACGAGACGCTGAGGCGCCTCCTCGCGACGTAACGCCGCCCGCCCCGGGGGCTATTTCTCGGGGAGCGGCCCCAGGTTTTTCAGCTGGCCGATGTCGACGCGGCCGTCCGGCAGCGAGCTGTGCGTCACGCCGCCCGAGTCCTGCCCGAAATACCGCGACGCCTGCAGCGCCATGGCGGGAAGCTTCTCGTCGAATGCGTTCTTGTGCTCGCGTATGCTGAACCGCGTGTCCCAAAGGAGCTTGTGGAGCCTCTTGGTCCGCATGAGCTGGAAGTCGTAGGCCATGAGGACGACGAAGTACCTGTCGTCCTCAAGTTCCGTCAGCATGTCCTGGCGCTCGTTCTCGAGCGCGGTCCCTGCCAGGTCGGTGTCCCCGAACCGGTTCCACCATGAGTTGTAGCCCAGGAGCGCGGCGTTGAGGGCGTCCTGCTTGTCGCGCCTCCTGTTCTCGGCCTGCACCGGGGAGAGGGCGTCCAGCACGTCGTTGGACTGCTCCAGGCTCATGCGTCCCCCTCCGCCCTCCGCCACGGGCTCAAACTTGTCGCCCTTGGGAAGCGGCCTGTGCGCGCCCGCGTCGGGAGCCAGGATCTGCCCGACCAGGTCGGAAGCGATCGTGTATTCCGGCGACGCGCTGGCGTGCTCGGGGGCGTAGGTCGTGCCCCAGTAGACCATGATGAGGAGCTTCGTCGTCCTGGGATCGAACCCCGGGAAATAGTTCCTGGTGCGCAGGGCGCCGGACATCACGTGGGCCACCTGGAGGAACCCGACCCTGGCGATCGTCTTGTCGCTGATGGGCCCGCTGTAGTAGCCCCCCTTGCCGAAGGCGTAGCTCTCGGGAACGAACTTCCCGTCCGCCTGCCTTGCGCGGACGTAGTCCGGGCTGGCGCTGCCCGTCACGGCTTCAAACTCCTCGGCAAGGGCGCGCTGCGCGCCCAGGGCGAGCGCGGCGGCCGCCGCCGCCCAGGCGATCCGGGATCCCGGCAGTCTTTTTTTGGAGTCCATGATCGGGGCGGCCTACTTGTCCTCGGGCGCTCCCACCACCTTGAGGCTCCCTATGTCGACCCGCCCGACGGGGACCGGCCGATGGATGAGGCCCTCGGAGTTCTGGCCGAAGTAGGCGGAGGCGGCCCGCGCCATCCCCTCGAGGCTCCTGTCGAAGCTGTTGTGGCGCTGGCGCAGGCTGAAGCGGGTTTCCCAGAGCAGCTTGTGCTTCCTCTGCTTCCAGAGCACCTGGAAGTCGTAGGCCATGAGGACGACGAAGTAGCGGTTGTCCTCGATCTCGGCGATGAGGTCGTCGCGGTGCACGGCCATGGGCGATCCCCGCAGGTTGTTGCCGTAGTCCGTGCCGATGACCCCCTCGGCGTCGTAGCCCAGCATGCAGGCGTTCAGGTAGTCGCGGTGCGCGCGCTCCTGGTTCTCCAGGTTCATGATCGTCTCCTGGGACGACAATTCGTCGAGGAGCGAGTCAGAGAGCCCCGCGTTTGCGTCGGGGGAGTGGTACCCGTGGCTGCTCCCGATGTTGGCGGCAGCAGCGGCGCCCCTCGCGTTTGCCGCCGCGTTCTCGACGTTGCTGAGGTTCTCAATCCATACAGAGCTGTCGAGCGTGGGGGGCACGTCGGTGAGGCCCCAGTAGACCATGATGAGGAGCCTCGTCGTCTTCGGGTCGCGCGAGGGGAGGTAGTTCCTCTCGGCGAGCGGCAGCGCGATCGTGCGGGCGACGTCCATGAACGTCATGGGGTCGATCGAGGTGTCGGCCATGGGGCCGCCGATGTGGCCGCCCTTGCCGAAGGCGTAGCCCTCGGGGGCAAAGCTCCCGTCCCTGCGCCGCGCGCGGGTGTAGTCGGGGCTCGCCTTGGCGGCGACGGCCGTGACCTGGTCGCTGGCCTCCGCGGCGGCCTCCGGTGCGGCCGGCCCGGCGGCAAGCGCTGCGGCCAGGAGGGCAATGGCGGCGGTTCCGGTCCGGGAGAGGGTGCGTGCGTTCATCGGGGTGGTATTTCCACAGAGGCTCAATGTGTGCCAACCCGTGACACGCGCGCGCAAGGCGAGTGCCCGCAGGGAGATGCGCATCGGGGCCCAGATTCCAAGGGCCGCGCCCACGGGTTCAGTTGGGAGCGTGCCCCCACCGGCCGCGCCGCCTCGCGCCGCCGGTTTGGTGAAGGCTCCCAGGGGCCGGCGCCCGGGCACATTGACTTGCAAGCCCGGCGCCCACGCGCCACCCTGGCCCCATGACTTTGACACGGCGGGACGCCATCAAGGTGATTGGCGGGGGAGCAGCCCTCCTCGGCCTGGGCGCCGTCGGAAGGACCCTGGCCGCCGACGGCGGCGCGGCTGACCCCCTGAAGCAGCCCTTCTCGCTTCCGAACCTCACGTACACGTTCGACTCGATGGAGCCGAACTTCGACCGGGAGACGATGGAGATCCACTACACGAAGCACCACGCGGCCTACGTGAAGAACGCCAACGCGGCGCTGGCCGGCCATCCCGAGCTGGCGGACAAGGGGGCCGAGGACATCATCCGGAACCTGGATTCGGTCCCCGAGCCGCTCAGGACCACGCTGCGCGACAACGTGGGCGGCCACCTGAACCACACCTTCTGGTGGAGGAGCCTCTCCGCCCGGGGCGGCGGCGAGCCCTCGGGCGAGCTGGCCGACGCCATCTACCGCACGTTCCAGTCCTTCGACGAGTTCAAGAAGCGGTTCAAGGACACCGCGATGAAGCGCTTCGGCAGCGGCTGGGAGTGGCTGACGGTCATGAAGACCGGCCCCCTGAGGATCCACTCGACGGCGAACCAGGACTCGGTGCTCGCCGAGCAGCAGATCCCGCTGATCGGCCTCGATGTCTGGGAGCACGCCTACTACCTTCGCTACCAGAACGTGCGCGCCGACTACATCGACGCATTCTGGGAGGTCGTGGACTGGGAGCAGGCCGGCAGGAACTACCAGGCGGCCAGGGCCGCCTACGACCTCGCCTAGGCCCTAGGCCGAGGGAACGGCGACGTCGGCCTGGGCCCTGTGGCCCGCCGGCGACTTGCCGAAGAACTCGACGATGTGCCCGACCTCGGAGTAACCCTTGGCCCGGAGCGTCTCCTCGATGTGCTGGACGGCCTTGCGCAGCTCGTTCGCGCTGTCGGCGTCCAGCTCCTCGACCTTGTTCGTCTGCTTGCAGACGACGTGGTAGCGGTTCGGGTCGCCGAGGTTGATCTCGTAGAGGCTGGTGCCGTTGATGAGGAACGCGCGGCGCACGAGCCCGATGGACTCGAAGGCGGCCATGCAGCGGTAGACGGTCACGATGTCGCAGGAATTCGCACCCAGCTCGCCGTGCAGGGCGTCAATGCTGGTCGGCCGGCCGGCCTTGATGAGGGCCGCCAGGATCGCAACGCGGGGCTGCGTGATCCGCAGGCCCGCTTCCTTCAGCTTGTAGCAGGCCACGTCGACCGGCGACTGGTCCTTCTTCACCCCTGCGATGGGGTGGTTGGTTTGTGTGGACGCGATCATCTTTTGGATGACAATGAGGGGAAATACCCAGATTTGCCAGCCTAGAAGCGATTCTTTTGCAACTCGCAATCCTTGGCGCAGATAGGATGCATTTGAAGGGCGGGGTTGCGCCAGTTAATCGCGCGTGCCAACTTCGCAATCCCAGCATGCAAGACTCGGACTTTCCCCGGATCGTCTCCCTCATCTGCAAGGAGGACGGCAGGTTTGACCCGAAGGCCTACGACTTCGTCCGGCTGGGCCTCGACCACACGGTGAAGGAGATCCGCAAGAAGGACGCCGCCCGGAGCGGCAAGAGCCGGCACGTGACGGGCAAGGAGCTCCTCGACGGCCTGCGCGCCTACGCCCTCGAGCAGTACGGGCCTCTGTCGAAGACGGTCCTCAATTCCTGGGGTGTGCAGCGCTGCCAGGACTTTGGTGACATCGTCTTTAACCTCATCGAGTACAATGCGTTCAGCAAGACGGAGAACGACCGCCGCGAGGATTTTGCGGACCTGTACGACTTTGACGAGGTGTTCGTGAAGCCCTTTCTGCCCTCCCGGCGCCCCCGGGGCGCCTCCGCCGCCGAGGCGGTGGGTTCGGCCTAAAGCGACCGAAGGATGGCGCGCCGCGATCCCGCGAAGGCCGACAGGGCGCTCCTTGAGGGCTTCTGGCGCGAACCCGTCGAGCGCACGGTCCTCGCCAACGGCCTGACGGTGCTCGTGCGGCCCGACGCCGCCTCCACGCTCGCCTCCGTCCAGGTGTGGGTCCGCACGGGAAGCATCCACGAGGGCGACCACCTGGGGGCCGGCCTCTCGCATTTCCTGGAGCACATGCTCTTCAAGGGCACCGAGCGGCGCTCCGGGCGCGAGATCTCGGCCAGCGTCCAGGCGGCCGGCGGGTACAACAACGCCTACACGACCTTCGACCGCACGGTCTACTACATCGACCTGCCGGCGGAGCGCTTCGAGTCGGCGGTCGATATCCTGGCCGACATGGTCCTCCACTCGACGCTGCCCGAGGACGAGGTCACCCGTGAGAAGGACGTCATCCTGCGAGAGATCGCGATGACGCAGGACGACCCGGATTCGCGCCTCTGGGAAAGCGTGTTCGCGACCGCGTTCCGGGAGCACCCCTACCGGCAGCCGGTCATCGGCCACCGCGACGTCTTTGCGGCCGTGGACCGTGCGGCCCTCATGGGCTACTACCGCCGGCGCTACGTGCCGAACAACATGGTGGTCGTCATCGCCGGGAGCGTGGACCCCGGGGAGGCGCGCGCCGCGGCCGAGAGGCACTTCGGGGCCGCCCCCCGCTCCGCGCTGGCGCCCGTCCTCGTGCCGGGCGAGCCCCTCCAGCTGGGTCCGCGGCGCCTCAACCGCACGGACAAGGTGGAGGTCGTCCGCGCGGCGCTGACCTGGCCCGTGCCGGGCCTCGCCGACCCCGGCTCGCCTGCGCTGGACCTCCTCGCCATCATCCTCGGGGGAGGGGAGAGCTCCGTCCTCTGGCGCGAGGTCCGCGAAAAGCGCGGGCTCGTCCACACGATCGACGCCTCCGCCTGGAACCCGGGGACGAGCGGCCTCTTCGGGGTCAGCTTCACCTGCGACGCGGGCCTGCGGCAGAAGGCCGAGGACGCCGTCCTCGGCGTCCTCGCGCGGCACGCCCGCGCGGCCGCCTTCAGCCCGGCGCAGGTGAGGAAGGCCTACCGCCAGTCCCTCTCGTCCGAGGTCAACGCGCGCAAGACCGTGAGCGGCCAGGCCTCCCGCATCGGGATGGCCGAGGTGGTCGTCGGCGACCTGGACTACGGGCGCACGTATTTCGGGGACCTGGCCCGCGTGCGGCCGGCCGACCTGGCGGCGGCCGTGAGGCGGCACCTGGTCCCTGCCAGGCTGACGTCGGTCTCCCTGGAGCCCCCGGGCGAGGCAAGCGCCAAGCCCCCCGCCGCTGCCCACTCGGGCGCATCCGGCTTCGACGAGGTCCGCCTGCCGAACGGTGCCCGGATCGTCCTCCAGAGGGACCGCCGGCTTCCGAACGTCCACTTCCGCTTCCTCACGTTCGGCGGGCCGCTCGCCGAGGCCCCGGGGCGGCGGGGAAGCTCCGCCCTCCTGGCGACGCTGCTGACGAAGGACACCCGCCGGCGCAGCGCGGCCGAGGTGGCCCGGGCCATTGAGGAGGTGGGCGGATCCTTCACCTCGTTCTCGGGCGACAACACGGTCGGGCTTGCCGCCGAGGTGCTGCCGACCGACTGCGGCCTCGCCGTCGACCTCATCGCGCAGGCCGTGCTCTCGCCGGCATTCGCGGCGTCGACGCTGGCGACGGAGAAGCGCGCGCATGTCGCCGCAATCCGCGAGGAGAATGACGACGTCGTCAGCCTCGCGCGGCGCCTGGCGCGCCGCCTCTTCTTCGGCAGGCACCCCTTTGCCATCGGCTCCATGGGCGAGGAGAAGGACGTGGAGGCCACGGGGGCCAGCGACCTGTCGGGCCTGTGGTGCAGGCTCCTCGTCGGCGAGGGCAGCGTCCTTGGCGTCGCCGGCGACTTTGATCCCAGGGCGCTTGTGCCCCGGCTGAAGGCCTTCATGTCCAGGATCCCGAGGGGCGCCCCCCTGGGCCCGGGGCCGGCGTTCAGGCCCCGTGCACCGGAGGGGACCCGCGTCGAGAGGCAGCCGCGGGAGCAGGCGGTCCTCTTCGAGGCCTATCCCGGGCCGGCCATCGACGCCCCCGACTACTACGCCGGCGAGGTGGCGGACGAGCTCTTCAGCGGCATGGCCTCCAGGCTCTTCGAGCGCGTCCGCGACCAGAAGGGCCTCGCGTATTTCGTGCGCTCAAGCCGCGTCGCCTGCCGCAGCGCCGCCATGTTCGCCTTCGTCGCGGGCACCCAGCCGGGCAAGGAGGACCAGGTCTTCGAGGAGATCACGGCGGAGATCGCGCGCGTCGCCGCCGGCGAGATCCCCGACGAGGAGCTCCGGCGCTGCCAGGTCCGGCTCAAGGCCGGCCAGCGCAAGGCCCTCCAGGCCAACTCGGCGAGGGCGATGCAGGCCGCCATCGACACGCTCCAGGGCCGCGGCCCCAACCATTCGGCGCGCTACGACGACCTCGTGGACGCCGTGACGGTTGGGGACCTGGTGGCGTTCGCCAAGGCGCGGCTCCGGCCGGAAAGCCGGATGCGGCTCGTCGTTCGCCCCTAGAGGGCGCCCGAGCGCTCGACGGCGCCGCCGCTCCACTTGAGCTTCGTGCGCACGACCGAGAAATGAGAGTAGGTCCGGCGCTGGGCGAGGGGCAGCCGGCACTGCGCGACCGAGATGTCGATCGCGTCGTCGATCGAGGCCCTGACCTGGCGCTGCCCGTCTATCCCGACAAGGACGCTCGTCCCAACCGTCCGGTTGTGGATCCTCAGCTGCACGGTGTCCCTGAAGATGATCGAGCGGTTGGTGAGCGTGTGCGGGCAGATGGGGGTGACGGCGATGACATTCGCCGCCGGGTGGATGATCGGCCCGCCGGCGGAGAGGTTGTAGGCCGTCGACCCCGTCGCCGTGGAGATGATGAGGCCGTCGCACACGTAGTCCGTCACCAGCTCGCCGTCAGCGAACACCTCGAGGTGCACGAGGCGCGTGCTGAGCTCGTCCTTGATGAGGACGTCGTTGAGGGCGAGGCCCGCGGCCGCGCCCGCCACGAGGCACTCCAGCATCGCCCGGCGGTCGACGTGGAACGCGCCGGCGAGGAGGCCGTCGAATTCCAGCCTGGCCTCGTCCGGCGAGAAGGTGGTCAGGAACCCGAGGCTCCCCCGGTTGACCCCGATGATCGGGACGTCGTAGGTCGCCGCCTCCCGCACGACGCTGAGGAGCGTGCCGTCGCCCCCGATGACGCAGCACGCGTCGCATCCCTTGAGGAACCCCTTCGGGACCGGGAAGCGGGTCGAGCGCTTGTGGCGGACGCCCTTCGCGGTCGCGGCGGCGGTCAGCACCCGCGCGAGCTCGATGGCGCCCGGCTTCTCGGCATTGATCACGAATGCGAGCGTGCGGATGGGCTTCATGCCAGGGCTTTGAAGGGCAATAAGATGCCTAGGTCCGCCTCAGGCACAACAGGAATTCCCGGTTGCCCTCGGCCCCGAGTATCGGCGAGTCGATGGAGCCGGCGAGGGACGAGCCCGCCAGCTGGCCGAGCGCAAAATCCCGGACGGCGGCGAGCGCCTGCTCCTGCACCGCCGGGTCGCGGATGACGCCCCGGCCCCTGTCGGCCTCCTCCTTTCCGGCCTCGAACTGCGGCTTCACCAGGGCGACCAAGGTGCCCCCGTGCCGCAGGAAGGGCCAGACCGCCGGCAGGACCGACCGGAGCGAGATGAACGAGAGATCCATGACGACGGCGTCGTAGTCGGCCCTGGGAAGGTCCCCGGGCCCGAGGGTGCGCGCGTTCGTCTTTTCCATGTTCGTCACGCGGGGATCGGCCCTCAGGCGCGCGTGCAGCTGCGCGCGGCCGACGTCGACGCAGGTCACCGAGGCGGCCCCGGCCTGCAGCGCGCAGTCGGTGAAGCCTCCCGTCGAGGCCCCGACGTCGAGGACGCTCGCACCCTTGAGGTCGATGGAGAATCTTTCCAGGGCCGCGGCGAGCTTCTCCCCGCCCCGCCCCACGAACCGGGGGGGCTGGGTGACCGTGACCTCCTCGTCCTCGGCGTAGTCCTTCCCCGGCTTCTCCAGGCGCTCGGTGCCCCGCATGACGCGCCCGGACATGATGAGCGCCTTGGCCTGGGCCCTCGTCTCGGCGAGGCCCCGGGCGACGAGCAGCTCGTCCAGCCGGCGCTTCATCTGAGGCCCTGCGCGAAGCTGGCCAGGGAGTCGAACACGGCGGCGGCGCCCGAGGCCACCTCGGGGATGGAGGCCGGGTCGACCTTGCCGGTGCGGACCGCCGCGGCGCGGATGCCGGCCGCCAGCGCGGCGCCGATGTCGGCCCGCGAGTCGCCGACCATCCAGCATTCCGGGGCGTCGAGGCCGTGGGCCTCGACCATTTCCCGGATGAACTGGGGCGAGGGCTTGCGGTAGACGGACGGCTCGTGGGGCGCCTCGGGCGCGATGCAGACCCCGTCGAATACCGGGGAGGGGAGGCCTAGGAGCTCCTCCATGCGCGCGTTGACGCGCCTCGTGTCCTCGATCGTGTGGTAGCCCCGGCCGATTCCCGACTGGTTCGTGAAGAGGAAGAGGCCGAAGCCGAGCGACCGCGCCCGCAGGAGGGCCCCCGCGGCGCCTCCGATCAGCTCCACGCCGGCCGGGTCCGAGAGGTAGACCTTGTCGACGATGAGGGTGCCGTCCCTGTCGAGGAAGAGCGCCCTCTTCACGAGGGGTGCGTCAGGTGCCCGAGGAGCTCGGCTGGGGAGACGGTGGCTGTGCCGAGCTTGGCGACGACCACGCCGGCCGCCGCGTTGGCGAAGTGCGCAGCCTCCTCGAGGCCCGCGCCCGCCGCGAGCGCCACGACCAGGGCGGCCAGCGCCGTGTCGCCCGCGCCCGACACGTCGTAGACCTCGCGCGCCGCCGTGGGGATCGTCTTCATGACCCGGCCGGCGGTGCTGAGGAGCATGCCGTCCTCCCCGAGGGTGATGACGACGTTCCTCGTCCCGAACTTCTCGTGGAGCCTCGCGCAGACGTCCTCCGACGGGAACGGCGCCCCGGGACCCGAGTCGAGGCCCGCAAGCTGCAGGGCCTCGCGCTTGTTCGGGGTGATGAGGTCGAGGCCGCTGAAGGCCAGCCGGTGCTTGGGCTTCGGGTCGAGCGCTATGAATTTCCTGCCGGCGCGCGCGAGGCGGGTGACCTCCGAGACGAGGGCGTCGTCGAGCAGCCCCTTCGCGTAGTCGGAGAGGACAATGGCGTCGGCGGCCGCGACCGCCTTGGCGAGCAGCCGGCCGGCGCGGCCGGGATCGACGGCGTACGCGGCCGGGGGGGATTCGCGGTCGAGGCGGCAGAGCTGCTGGTGCTGCACCATGACGCGGGTCTTCACGATCGTCCGGCCGTCCCCGGGCGTGCCGATCGCCTCGACGCCGCTGCGCTTCAGGATGCCGGCCAGCTGCTCACCGTCGGCCCCGGGGCCTATGAAGCCCGCCACGGCGCAGCGGGCGCCGAGGCAGGCGACGTTGACGGCGACATTGGCCGCGCCGCCGGCGGTCCACGAGTCGCGCGCGATGTCGATGACGGGGACGGGCGCCTCCGGGGAGATCCGGGTCGCGTCGCCCCAGATGTAGTGGTCGAGCATCACATCGCCGACGACGAGGATCCTCAGGTTCGCGATCCTCTTCAGGAGCGCCCTGGCTTTTGCGGCGGGAATCGACATCGCCTCAGCGGATCTCCCAGCCGTAGGGGTAGCGGGACAGCATCCTCGGGGCGCCGTCCGTTACCTGGACGACGTCCTCGATGCGGCAGCCCCCGGTGCCGGGGTAGTAGAGGCCAGGCTCGACCGTGACCACGGCGCCCCGCTTGAGGGGCTGCGGCGCCGCCGGGCTGAGTCGCGGCGGCTCGTGGATGTCGAGGCCGAGGCCGTGGCCCGTCCCGTGGAAGAAGCCGACCGAGCCCCGCGGGGTCCTCCTTGTCTCAAAGCCCAAGGCTGTGAAGACCCCGTTCGCCGCCGCATGGACATCGCTGCCGAGGGCGCCCGTCCTCACCGCGCGGAGCGCGGCCTTCTGGGCGGCGCGCACGGCGGCGACGATCCGGCGCTGGGCGTCGTTGGCCCGGCCCTTCAGGAACGTGCGGGTCATGTCCCCGTGGAAGCCGGTCGCGGACACCCGCGGGAAGACGTCGACCACGATGAGCTCATGGGGGCGCAGGGGCCCGCTGCCGCGGCAGTGGGGATCGCAGGCCTGGTCCCCGCCGGCGCAGATGGTGGAGAGCGAGACCCCGCCCGCCTCGATGCAGGCCGTCTCGATGGCCATCTTCAGACGCTCGCTCGTCAGCGGGCGGCCCTGGTGGATGATGCGGTTTCCCCGGACCCTGCTTGCCCGCAGGACGCCCTCGGCGGCCGCGATGCCGGCCGCGCTGCAGCGGTTGCCCTCGCGGACGGCGGCCGCCTCCGCGGGGGTCTTCGTCTCCCGCCCGGGAAAGAGGGCGCCCTCGGCGATCTCGAGGCTGACGCGCAGGTCGCGGAGCTCGGCGTAGAGGCCGGCAGGGAAGTCCGCGGGAACCGTGAACCGCCGCGCGCCGAGGCCGCGCGCCACGGCGGCCATGACACGGGCGGCCCCGGGCTTCTGCCTCGGCCAGAGCTCCCTGGCCCTCGCCTGTGAGGCCTCGAGCGGGATCACCTTGTCGAACCTCGACGTGCGCTTCAGGCGCCCGAACTCGAGCTCGCTGACGACGGCGTACCTGCGGCCCCCGACGCTGAAGGCGAGGAACGGGTCCGGGACCTCGACCCCCCCGAAATACAGGGCGTCCGCGCTCTTGTCGGTGGCGGAGTAGATGAGGACGTTGCGGGCTTTCTTGGGGGCCATTCTTAAGACAAAGGATTGTCTATGCCGGAGGCGGCGATTTACCTGCTTCCCGGTGAAAAATGCAATTCCTGCTTCGCGCGCCCTTGGGCCGGTCCTGCTGGCCGCGGCGGCGCTGCTCACCGCGGGGTGCGGCCAGGGCAAGCCCGCCGCCGCCGCATCGGGGACGATCTACGACCACTTCAGGGTCGACCTGGGAGGGCACGCGGCGAACCTCCAGGTGGCGGTGTCGAACTCGGAGAAGGAGCGGGGCCTCATGCAGCGGCCCGACCTCGGGCCGGACGACGGCATGATCTTCGTCGACGAGTCCCCCCAGCGGCAGAACTTCTGGATGAAGAACACGCCCGAGTCGCTCGACATCGCCTTTGCGGCCCCCGACGGGACGATCGTCGAGATCCACCCGCTCTATCCCTTCGACATGCGGACCGTGTCCTCGAACAGCGACCAGCTCCTGTTCGCCGTCGAGATGCCCCAGGGATGGTTCGCGGCGAAGGGCGTCAGGGCCGGCGAGAAGATCGACGTGAAGGCCGTCGCCTCGGCCCTCAGGGACCGGGGGTACGACCCGGCAAAGTTCGGGCTCTAGTCCTTGGGGATCTCGTTGTCCGTGCGCAGGACGAGGACGGGCGTCTTCGTCTTCACCCAGAGGTCGACATCGCGGTAGAACTTGGCGGGGACGTTCTCAAGGGCCTCGCCCACCGTCTTCGCGGGGTAGAGGCGGCCCTTCTTTGAGGCGTTGTAGTCGTACGTTCCCTTGAGCACGCGCTCGCGCAGGGACGAGGGGCTCTCGTCCTCCGGGATCTGCAGGACCCAGCCCGCGAAGTCGGCCTTGGGGATCCGGCCGTCGGGATCGCTGACGAGGATGATGTGCTGCTTCTTCACGGGGGGCGTCGCGTCCCCCTCCTTGGGGTCCGGCTGCACGGCGAGGTTCATCTCCTCGACGACCCGGCGCAGGACGGCGGGGTCGATGTGGTTCTTCTTCAGGATCTCGGCCACCTTGTTGACGTCGATTTTTGCCATGTGAGGGAGTGTTTGTGGGCGGCCATTGGGTCCATGGTCAATCCGCTAAAATTCCCGGGCATTCCTGCCCGGCGCCGGCGGGGCCCCCGCGCGGCCGGCCAGCCCCCTCCGCCCGCAATGCGGACAACCTATTGGAACTTCACACCTAGCCCCTGCCGCGAAGGTCCTTGATGGCCTGGAACTGCTTGGGCGAGATGAGGCGCCGGGGCACGCGCTTCCCCGCCTCGGCCATCAGCTTGTCCCAGGCCTCCTCGTCGGGGATGAAGGCCTCCCAGGGCCTGTGGTGGCCCTGCTTGCACTCCCAAGCGAGGTTGCCGCCGTGCACGGTCGCCCGGACCTGGAGCTTTCCCTTCTCCGGGTCGCGCACCCACCATCCGAATTCCATGCTCATGATAGGGGATATTCCGCGACGACCCGGCCCGGGCGGTAGGAGCCGCGGCGCGCCTCCAGCCTCACCGCGCGGACCACGCCGCCACGGATGTCCACGGCGTAGGCCCCGAACGGCACGCAGAAGGCGCCGCTGTTGATGACGGCCGTCCCTCCGGGCGTCTTCCACGCGCCCGGCTTGTGCGTGTGCCCGACGACGACCACCTGCGCCCTCGGCCTGTGCTCCGCGGCTAGGGCGGCGGCGAGCGAGGGCACGCTGCGCCACGCGCGCAGGATGGTGAGGGCGCGCGTGGGGGGCCAGACGGTGTCGCCCGCGAGCCTGGCGGCATACTTGAAGAAGTTCCGCTCGGACTGGTGCCGCTGGGGAAGGGCCGCCGCCACCCTGCGGAAGGCCGCGACCCGGCCCTCGAACGTGCCCGCCGTGCCGGCCGGCAGCGAGGATAGGGCCTCGGCTATCCTGGCCCTGATCCGCGAGGCCTCCGTGGACCAGGGGACGATGTCGTCGAACATCACGTCGCCGTGTGTCACGAACACCCGGCCGCCCTCAAGCTCCTCGGAATGGACAGCCGAGATGTCGGGATCGTGGTTTCCCGTCAGCAGGGTGACGGGGATGCCCGCCGACCGGAAATACGCGAGCACCTCCTGCCTGCGCTCCTCGGTCCACTGCGGGCGCTTGCCCATGCGCGTGTCGAGCGTGTCGCCGTTCATGACGAGCGCGGACACGCCCTCAAGGAGCGGGTCGAGCTGGCCGAGGGAGCGCACGCGGCTGCTCCGGTCGGCAAAGTGCACGTCCGAGATGACGCGGGTAAGCGGCCCCGCCACTCAGTGCGACCCCGGGAGGCCGAGGCCCCCCATCATTGCGCCGATGTCGAACTTCCTCCAGCCGTCGGGCGGCTGGAAGGCCGTGTCGGGCAGGCTCGCCTTGTCGATCGACGTGACCTCCATCCGGAAGCTCTCGCCCCTTGACGAGCGCGTGATGACGCGCAGGGGGAAGAACCCCTTGCCGCTGAGCGCCGATTCCCACGCCTTCGGGGCCTGCGGGCGGCCCGGGCCGCCCGTGGGGAGCCCGCCGAACGTGCCCAGCTGGTCGGTGACCCAGATGTCGCTTGTCCCTTCCTTCCCGGTGGCCGTGTATTTTTCGCAGGAATAGCCGAGGATCGTGTCCTTGACGCCCGTGTCCGTGAGGGAGGGCCCCGACACGCCCGCCTTGCCGCCGGCGGCGGCCCCGGCGGGCGCCTGGCCCGGCTGGGGCAGGTCGCGGACCATGTACATCCGCTGCTGCGGCATCAGGATCGTCATCTGCCTGGCCTTGTAGTCCCAGATCATGCTGGCCGTGCCCCTCGACGTGTTCACGTCGGTGCGCATGAACCCGTCCTTCAGGCTGAAATCGACGTTGGAGACCGGGTTCTTCTGGTCCGAGGACGTCATCTTCATGGAGACCTTGCCCTCGAAGGCCTCCGCATGGAGCGCGCAGGGGATCAGGAGCGCGCACACCGGAGCTAGCAAACGGATGAGTTTCATGGCGCGATCGATTATTCTGTTGCCGCGGACAGGCGCAATGAAAGAACCCCAGAGCCAATGAACTACCGCCACGCGTACCATGCGGGCAACTTTGCGGACGTCTTCAAGCACTGCCTGATGGTCGGCCTCTTCCGCTCGCTGCAGAGGAAGGGGGCGGGCTTCCTCTTCGTGGACACCCATGCCGGCCGGGGAAGCTATGACCTGCAGGGCGCCGCCTCCGGCTCGACGCTGCCCCGGGAGCCCGAGTGGCCGAACGGCATCGGCCGCCTCTGTTCGGCCGGGGCGCCCCCGGCGCCCGTGGCCGACTACCTCCGGGTCGCCCGGGCGTTCGACCTCGGCCGGGGCGGGCCCGGGGGCGAGCCCCGGCACTACCCCGGCTCGCCGGCCCTTGCGGCTGCGCTCGCCAGGCCCCAGGACCGCCTGGAACTCTGGGAACGGCAGCCTGACGAGTGCGCGGCCCTGCGCTCCGAGATGGCGGGCAGGCCCAGGACGGCTGTCCACGAGGCGGACGGCTACGGGGCCCTGAGGGCGTGCCTGCCGCCTGCGGAGCGCAGGGCGCTAGTCCTCATCGACCCCCCCTTCGAGGCCCAGGGGGAGTGGGCGCTCATCCAGGGGGCCCTTTCGGAGGGGCTTTCCCGGTTTGCCACCGGGGTCTACGCCGTGTGGCACCCCGTCAGCGAACGGGCGGGCGGCGGCGATTTTCCCTCGTGGGCCGGCGGCCTGGGGGCGCCGGTCCTCCACGTCACCCTGCTCGGCCCCCCAAAGGTCATGGGGATGCGCGGCTGCGGCGTCTACGTGGTCAACCCGCCCTGGCAATTTGAGGACGAGGCCCGGCTCACGGCCGGGTTCCTCTCCGGCGCCCTTTATCGGGCGGGCGAAGCCCAGGCCTCCATCCGCTGGATCTCGCCCAGGTAGGGCAGGACCGCGCTGAAGGGATCAATGTCGAGCGGGGGGGGCCGGAATTTCGGCCTCGTCCAGTGGGGCTCCTCCCTCGGTACGGCGCGGGCTCCCGCCGGCGTCTGTGCCAGCGGCCGCGCTTGGAAGAATGGCGCGTGCGGTGTCATGGTGACTGGTACGACAATCGAGTCTCACCCGTGTGCCACAAAAAGCTCGTGTTTATTCAGATTGTCCCCGGCGCCCGCGGGCCGCGACCTCCCCCGCAAGGGGGGAGGGGCCTCCCGCAGGCGCCGGGACTCGGCCTCAGCCGAGGCGGCCCGCACTGGGCGCCGGCGCCAGGGATTCCTGGCGCTTGGGCACGGACAGGGTGAGCACGCCGTCGGCGATCCCGGCCTGCATCTGGGAATAGTCGAACCCGTGCCCAAGCCTGAGCTTGAGCCGGTAGTCGCGCTGTGAGCCCTCAAGGTTGAGGGACTGCCAGTTGACCCGCACGAACCGCGTCTTCTGCGCGGTGACGACCAGGTCGGGGCCCCTGGCCTCGATCTCGACGCCGGAGGCGCCGACACCGGGCACGTAGACGACGATGCTGATGCCGTCGGGGATCTCGCGGCAGTCGTAGCTCGGCTGGCGGAACGTGGCGTTGGAGGCCGCGAACGCGCCGCGTGCGCGGCTGGACGTGCTGTGAGTGCGTGTTCTTGTGTTCATGGTGGCAAATGCCTGGGCCCCCTGGGGGCCTCTTGGCCTCCGGGCTTCAGGTTTTCTAAACTTCTTCCTTGGTGGGAGGTTTAGGCCTCGAAGCCCGCGGCGGCCGCTTTGTTCCAGTTCGAGTTGCCGACCCGAATCATCGCGGCACAGCCGAAAACCGGGGCCTTCGTGATCGAAGCGCCTCGGCGGCAAAGGTGGCGGATGTGGTTCGGGGACATTGGAACGGTCGACACCATGCACACTGCAGGCGCCGTGCCAAGACCTATTGCGGCGGGTCTGTGCACATCTCAAATGTGATTCGGCATCAAAAAATCGGGTAGGACGACAGGGTTCCCGACGCCAAGATGTGAAAGGGTGTCACCCTACCTACAAACCACTCGTTGAGAGCAGCCAGTATCCACAAAAAAAAGGGCGCAGCAAAAATGCTGCGCCCTTTTTAGGAAATAGAGGCGGTTACGCTACCCAGGCTAGTTTTTCCTCCAAGGCCGCACAGATACGAGCTTCAGCCTTTTCATCGAGCTGCTGTAGGAACTGCGCCTTCCGTTCGAGGTAATTCTCGAACAAAGCATCATCGACGCCGCAAAACTCGGTTAGGGTCATCGGCAGAGTCTTGGTAGTGGGATTGTCGTTCATTGTTTATGGGTCTTTAAGCCACAAATTTAGCAAACCGGTCGCCCGGCGCAACCCCCCGGAGTGCTGTAAGAAGAGCCCAAATTGACTGGTGTATTCACGATGCGTCTCCGTATCTACAAACGGCTTGTCCTTCGTCTCTACGAGGTAGGGATCATGAGGAGCATTCTTCTCTGCAATTGAACTACAGCAGCTAGGTTACCTCGGAGCCAAATCGACTAGTTTGAAAAGTGCCCGGTTTGGATTTGGAATCCGCCCCTTTGGTCCCCGAGGACATTTGTGAAGTGCATTGGGCCGTATTTCGGCGGTATGACAGGCTGGGCGGGCCCTTCGCCCTGCGCGGTTGCAGGGCAGGGGCGCCGCCGCCAAGCTGCCGCCATGCCGCTCACGGACTCCTCAGCCACCATCGCCCAGCTCAGGGAACGGATCCTCGCCTTCGTGCGCGAGCGCGACTGGGAGCAGTTCCACTCCCCGAAGAACCTGAGCATGGCCCTGGCCGCCGAGGCTGCGGAGCTGATGGAGCATTTCCTCTGGGCGGCCCCCGACGAGTCGCGCGCCATCGCCGCATCGAGCGCGAAGAGGGGCAAGATCGCCGAGGAGCTGGCGGACGTCGTCATCTACGCCCTCGAGTTCGCTAACGCGACGGGCCTCGACGTCGCGGCGAGCATCGAGTCCAAGATCGCGGCGAACGCCGCGAAGTACCCGGTCGAGAAGGCGCGCGGCCGCTCGGCGAAGTACACCGAGCTCTAGGCGAGGGCGAAGCGGCAGCGCGGCGCGCCTGCGGTCTCGTCTGAGCGCGGCGCGGACCTAGCGCGGTGCGGCCTGGCCGAGGATGATCGCAAGGTTGCGCTTCGGGTCGGCGTAGGAGGGATCCTCCTCCTCGGCCATCTTGAACTGCTCGGCCGCCTCCTGGGTGCGGCCGAGCCTCGCCAGCGCGATGCCCAGATTGTTCCGGGCGTGGGCGTTCTGCGGGTCGGCGGAGAGCGCAGCCTTGTACTGCCCGGCGGCGTCACTGGCGCGGCCCGACTGGAGGAGGAGATTGGCCAGGTTGATGTGCGCCGTCGGGAATCCGGGGCTGAAGGCGACGGCCTTGCGGTATTCCGCCTCGGCGCCGGAGGTGTTCCCCTGCCTGGCGAGCACGGCGCCGAGCTCGTTGTGCATCTCGGCGCTCGCGGGCTCGGCCTTGATCGCCTGCCCAAGCTCCTTCGCCGCCTCGTCGAGGCGCCCGTCCCTGACGAGGGCCTCGGCGAGCCCCTCATGGGCGTCCGCCGAGTCGGGGGCCGTCTCGATGGCCTTCCGGAACTCCTCCTCGGCCTCGCTGCCGCGGCCGGCGTCCAGGAGCGCGTTTGCGAGGTCGAAATGCGCCTCCGAGTACGAGGGCCGCAGCTCGATCGCGCGCCTGAACTCGGCGAAGGCGTCGTCGCGCCGGCCTGAGCGCAGGAACATGAAGGCGAGGGCGACATGGGCCTCGGGAAGGCTCTCGTCGAGGGCGACCGCCCTGCGGTCCTCCTCCATCGCCTCGTCCTTCCTTCCCGCGCGGTCGAGCGCCGCGCCGAGCCGCATCCGCGCCTCCGCGCTGTCGGGGTCGATCTCGACGGCGCGGCGCAGCTCGATTACGGCGTCGTTCCAGTCGCGCTCCTGGCTGTAGGCCAGGGCGAGGTCCATCCGCGCGGCGGCATTCCTGGGCTCAAGCTGCGCCGCATGCTGGAAATGGGCCGCGGCCTTCTCGGGCTCGCGCTTCTGCAGGAGGGCCATCCCGAGGTTGACCTGCGTCTCGGCGTCGTTGGGCCGGATCTCGAGGGCCCGGTCATACAGGCCGATGGCCGCGTCGGCCTGGCCCTGGGCCATGGTGGCGACGCCGAGCTCGTTCATGGCCTCGGCGTCGTCGGGGTTGATGCCGAGCGCCTTCCTGAACTGGTCGGCGGCGGGTCCCGGCCTGCCCTCGTCAAGGTAGGCCCGGCCGAGGTTCTGGTACGCCATCCAGCATCCCGGGTTCCGGGCGATCGTGGTCTTCCAGAGGACGGGGTTGCTCACGTAGGTCGCGCTCTCGGCGCTCGTGAGGAACCCCATGAGGGCGAGGATTGCCACGCCGCCTGCGCCGGCGGCGATCCGCGCGTACCTGGGGAGCCGGCGGGCGGCGCACGCCACTCCGGCCGCGATGCCGGAAAGGGCGGCCATGGCGGCGAGGTACTGGAAATGGTCCGCAACGAAGGAATAGAGGAACGGGTAGACGTTGACGAAGCCGAGCGCCGGGAAAAGCAGGCCCGCAAAGAGGAGGGCCGCCGCCAGCGGCCCGCGGCTTCTCCTTCGGAGCGCAAACAGGACCGCCAGCACCGCGAGCGCCGCCGCGGGGAAGGCGTACTGCCATGCGGCCCCGGCCTGCACGTCCCAGCGCGGGTACATGAACATGAGGGGCGAGGGCCAGAGCAGCTTTCCGATGTAGAACCACAGGGCCCGCCCGGCGATGAGGACGCGGTCGGCGGGCCCGAGGGCGAACGCCGCTCCCTTTGCGCCGATGTAGGCCGCCTCCACCCATGCGGTCACGGCCCCGGCGCCGGCCCCGAGGGCGAAGAAGGGGACGAGGGGTGCGAAATCGGACCGCAGGCCGATCCGCCCGCGCCTCCACCAGAATATGACGAGGAGCGCGGCCGGCAGGACCGCCGTCACGGTCTTCGCCGCCAGGGCCGCGGTGAAGAGCGCCAGGGCCGCGGCGTAGGCAGCCCGGCGCCGGCTCCGGTCGAACGAGAGGTAGGCGAGGGCGCTGCAGAGGCAGAGCGCCGCCGAGAGCGTGTTCTTCTCCTCGGACACCCAGGCAACCGACTGGACGCAGACCGGATGCAGCGCGAAGGCGAAGGCGCCGAAGACGGCGCCGGGGACCTGGAGGCGCCTCAGGAGCGCCAGGAGGAGCAGCGCCGTCACCGCATGGAGGGTAACATTGGCGATGTGGTAGCCCATCGGGGCCGAGCCCCAGAGGTGGTGTTCCACCCAGAAGGCAGTGTGGAGGAGCGGATAGTACTGCTGGGTTGCGCCCGGCTGCGCCCAGATCTGGGCGAGCCCATGGAGGGAGAGGAGGGCCCGCCTTGTGACGTGGCCGTCGTCGTCCCAGATGAATCCCGCGGAATAGGCCGGCCAGTAGGCGGCCGCGATGGCGGCGACCAGGAGGAGTCCCCAGAAGGCTGCTGGCAGCGGCGGCCGGGAGGCTGCGGGCGGCGGGGGCGGGGACGCGGGGGCGTCGGCGGGCCGGGCGGCCGGCCTTGCAGGTTTCCTTCGGGCCATGGCTCAGCCTGACTTTGGCCTGAACGCCTTCATCACGGCCTCGTTTGTCTCCAGGCGGGGGCCGCCGATCAGGTCGACGCAGTACGGGATCGCCGGGAACACGGCCTCGAGGTTCTCGCGTATCGCCTTCGGCCGGCCGGGAAGGTTAAGGATGAGGGTGCTCCCCCGGGTCCCCGCCGTCTGCCGGGAGAGGATCGCCGTGGGGACGAAGGCCAGGGACGCCGAGCGCATCAGTTCGCCGAACCCGGGCAGCATCCGGTCGCAGACGGCCTCGGTGGCCTCCGGCGTCACGTCGCGCAGCGCGGGACCGGTGCCCCCCGTCGTGACGACGAGGCAGCAGCCGGCCTCGTCGGCCATGCGCCTCAGTTCGGCCTCGATCCGCGGCCGGTCGTCCGGCAGGACGCGGTAGTCGGTGTCAAACGGCGTCGAAAGCCACTCGAGGAGCAGGGCCACGCACGCCTTGCCCGGGGTGTCCTCGTATTCCCCGGCGCTTGCGCGGTCGGAGACATTGATGACGCCGATCCGCACCGGGCGGGCGGGCTCGCTGCGCGCCTTCTTCACGCGGGGCCCCTCATCGCGGCGACCCTGGCATGGCGAACATCTGGAGCGGCCCGAGGAGGCCCAGGAGCGTGAACCCGCCGAAAAGGACGGCGCCTATCCTCTTCGGGGACGGACTCTCGCTCACGGGCCTCCGGCGGTGGCGCGGGTCACTTCCTGGACACGCTCGTGCTCCGGATGGCGGCGAGCATGTCGGCGAAATCCTGGCCCTTCAGGTCCTGCGCCGCCAGGCTGACCGCGGCCGCAAACTGGTCGCTGTAGGCGATGACGCCGATGCCGACGACCTTGAAGTCGTCCGGTCCGGCCGTCTTTCCCACGAGACTCGCATCGGTGAAGGTGCAGTAGTCGCCGACGGCCCCCCCGGAAAGGCCGAGGCCCTGGATCACCTGCTTCTTCTCGACGGACTGGTCGACGAACTGCTCGCTGACGACCTTCAGCTTCGCGTCGACCTCGTCCTTCGTGAGCATCTTCGGGTCCGCAAGGAAGCTGACGCTGATGAAGCACCTGGCGTTCACCCCCTGGGGAGGCAGGAGCGAGACGGCGACGCCGGAATCCCCGGCCGGCTGGGAGGACACCGTCCAGCCGGCGGGAAGGCTGATGTTGAGCGTGCCGTGGCCGCCCAGGTCCACCGTCGCTGCGTGCGTCGGCGCGGCGAGGACTGCGAGGCAGAGGGCGGTGAGGACGGGTCTCATGGTGGGGATGATTCGGCTGCGGGCTGGCAGTCTGCAGCCCGGCGCAGGCCGTGGCAAGGAGGCGTTTCCCGCCGTGCGGCCCTAGGAGCCCTCGGCCCCCGGCGGGTTCCAGGAGGCCCGCACCTCCTCGGGTGTGCGGCCGGCCGCGCGGAGCGCGCGCAGGCTCTGTGCGTCGCTGCGCTTCGCGAGCCGCACGCCGCGGGCGTCGGTCATGAGGGGGCAGTGGTAGTAGGCCGGGGTCGCCAGCCCAAGGGCGCGCTGGATGAGGATCTGCCGGAAGGTCGAGCGGACGAGGTCCTCCCCTCGGACCACCTCCGTGATGCCCATCTCGGCGTCGTCGACGGCGCAGGCGAGCTGGTAGCTCGGGCAGTCGTCCTTGCGCCACACCGGGAAGTCGCCGAAGTCGACGCCGGCGACGGCGCGCCTGGGGCCGAGCCTGCCGTCGACAAACTCGACCGCCTGCCCGTCGGGGACCCTGAGGCGCCAGTTGACGTCCGGCGTCTCCCAGAGGGGCGGCGGCGGCGCGCCGGCCTCGGGCCGGAACCTGGCGGGGTACAGGGGCTCGTCGTCCTCGCCGCCTTCGTGGGGCGCCCCGGCCGCGCCGGCGACGTCGCGCCGCGTCCGGGAGCAGGCAAAGACGAGCCCCGCCGCGTGCAGGCGGCCGAGGGCCTGGCGGTAGCGCCCGACACGGGCGCTCTGCGAGTAGGGGGCGAACGGCCCGCCGACGTCGGGGCCCTCTTCCCAGCGCAGGCCCAGCCAGTGGAGGTCCTCGTACATCGCCTTCTCGAAATCCATCCGGTACCGCGTCGAATCGAGGTCGTCGTTGCGAAGGACGAGCGCCCCGCCCGCCGCGCGGGCCCGTTCCGACGCCGTCCAGAACGTCTGGGCGTGCCCGGAGTGCAGGTAGCCGGTCGGCGAGGGCGCCAGCCGGCCCCGGTAGGGGCCCGGGGGGCTCATCTAATTTTGTTCATTTCCACGGGCGACGCGCCATCGTGGTCCGTGATTCCCCGATGGCAAAGCTCCTGTGCGTCTACTGCAGCTCGTCGCGGCACCTCGACAGCCGGTACTACGCGGCCGCCGAGGAGGTCGGCCGCGCGATGGTGGCCCACGGGTGGGGCCTCGTCTACGGGGGCGGCAACGTCGGCATGATGGGCGCCTTGGCCCAGGCCGTGAAGGGCGCGGGCGGCCATGTTGTCGGCGTCATCCCCGACTTCATGATCGAGCGGGAGCTCGCCTACCATAACGCGGACGAGCTCGTGACCACGCCCTCGATGCGCGAGAGGAAGCGCATCATGGAGGAGAGGGCCTCGGCGTTCCTCGCGCTGCCGGGCGGGATAGGGACCCTTGAGGAGCTGGCCGAGATCATGACCCTCCGGTACATCGGCCGGCTGGACAAGCCGGTCGTCATCTTCAACCAGGACGGGTTCTACGGCGACCTCCTGCGCTTCTTCGACCGCATGAGGCAGGAGCGCTTCAAGTCGGACCGGATGCGGGCGCTCTACGGCGTCGCCGAGAGCGTCGGGCAGATTTGGCCGCTGGTTGACGCCCCGGCGGCCTTCGAGGCCGACGCCATCTGGCGGTAGCGTCCCGCTGCCGGCCGCCGGCGCCTGTCAGCGCGATATCTGCGCGCGCCCCAGGGGATTGCCCAAAGCTGCCCAGGGTGCCGCTCCTCCCGCGGATGGATTCATCGCGCCACCGTCGCCGTGAAACTCATTGAGCCCCGGCCGCGCGGCCCATCGTAGTCAAGCTTGGCGATCCAGTCGCCGGCCATCTCCGGGGCGAACTCCACGCGGTAGCGCCCGGGTCCTCCTGCCGGCGCGACCGTGCCGCCGGAGTGCATGGCCATCCCAGGCATGTTCATGTCAAGGACGACCCTGACCGTCCCGACGTCTACCGGCCGGCCGCTCGACGCGTCGAGGAACTCGACCAGGACGTCGTTGCCGGCGACGTGCAGGCCCCCGCGCGCATACAGATTCACGGTGAGGCCTCCGGTGGTGCGCGTGGCGAAGGGTGCCTGCAGCGCGGTTGGGCCGGGGGGGGAGGGGCGCTCCCTGGCCAGGTATGCCCAGGCCACGCCCGCGAGGATCGCTAGCACCAAGACGAAACGCCGCCACGGCATGCCGGGTGCGGAGCGGTCGGCCCCGCGGGGTTCGGGCAGGTGGCGGCGCCTCCAGAGCATGTAAATCGCCGGGTAGAGCAGCAGTTCTAAGACGGCTGAGGTGACGATGCCTCCGATCATCGGGGCCGCGATCCGCTTCATGACATCGGCCCCGGACTGTGTGACTGGCGACCACATGATCGGCAGGAGCCCGAAGAGGATGGCGCAGACCGTCATGATCTTCGGTCTGATGCGCTGCACGGCACCGTCGATGACGGCATCGTGAAGGTCTGCTGGCGTCCTCAGCCGGCCGGCGGCCCAGAATTTGTCCCAGGAGTGATCGAGGTAGAGGAGCATCACGACGCCCGTTTCCGCGTCTAGTCCGGCGAGGGCTATCAGGCCCACCCAGACCGCAACGCTCAGGTTGTAATGCAGGAGGTAAAGGAGCCAGAAGGCCCCCACCAGGGAGAAGGGCACCGAAAGGAGCACGATGGCGGTGCGGGCGGCGGACCTCGTGTTCAGGTAGATAAGGACGAAGATGATGAGGAGCGTGAACGGGATGACCGTCTCCAGCTTCCGTTCGGCGCCCTTCAGGTATTCGAACTGGCCGGCCCACTGGACGTAGTATCCCGGGGGAAAGCTGATCCTCTGCGCCAGCCGGGCAATCGCGGCCCGGACATAGCCATCGATGTTTTTCGTGGTGACATCGACAAACACGAAGCCGACGAGCTGGCCGTTCTCGTTTCGGATGTCGGGCGGCCCGGTGCGGTAGGACAGGTCCGCCAGCTCTCCGATCGGAATCTGGGCGCCGGTCGGCGCCGGAACGAGCACCCGCCTCAGGCCGTCCAGGTCCTGGCGGTAGTCGCGGGCGTAGCGCACCGCGATGGGGTAGCGTTCGCGGCCCTCCACCGTCGTTGCGATGGTCTTGCCACCGATGGCCGTTTCGACGACGTCGTTGACGTCGCCGACCGTGAGGCCGTAGCGGGCCGCGGCCCGCCGGTCCACGGTGAAGTCGAGGAAATAGCCCCCGGTCGTCCGCTCCGCGAAGACGCTCCGCGTGTCCGGCAGGTCGCCCAGCGCCTTCTCGATCTGCACCCCCAGGCCCTGGATGGTGGCCAGGTCGGGCCCGAACACCTTGATCCCGAGGACGGACCGGAATCCCGTCGTCAGCATCTCCGTGCGCGTCTGGATCGGCATCCAGAAGATGTTGGCCATTCCCGGTGTCTTCAGGGCGCCGTTCATCTGCGCGATGATCCCGTCCCAGGTCATCCCGCGCCGCCACTGGCCGTGCGGCCTGAGGGTCACGACCGTCTCAAACATGGAGAGCGGCGCGGGGTCGGTGGCCGTGTCCGCCTGGCCCGCCTTGCCGAAAACGGTCTCCACCTCGGGGATCTGCCTGATCAGCCGGTCCTGGACCTGAAGGATGCGGGCCGCCTCGCCGACGGACATCCCGGGCACGGCGGTCGGCATGAAGAGGATCGTGCCTTCGTTGAGCGGCGGCATGAACTCCTTGCCGAGGCGGCGATAAGGGATTGCCGCGCCGGCGAGGACGAGGGCCGCCGCGACGACGGTGGGCCACGGGAAGCGCAGGACAAAGTCCGCGAACGGCCGATAGGCCCAGATGAGGAGGCGGTTCACCGGGTTGCGGGCCTCCGGAATGATCCTGCCGCGGACGAGGAGGAGCATGAGCACTGGGACCAGCGTCACGCCGAGCACGGCCGCGAACCCCATCGCGAAGGTCTTGGTGTAGGCGAGCGGCCTGAAGAGGCGGCCTTCCTCCCCGCCGAGGGAAAAGACCGGGATGAAGCTGACGGTGATGACGAGGAGGGAGAAGAAGAGCGGCCGGCCGACGCTCCGCGCCGCGGAGATGATCACCTCGCGCCTCTCTGCGCCGCGGGCCTCCCGCCCCTGTTCTTCGTGGAAATGCTCCAGCTGCTTGTGCGCGTTCTCGATCATGATGATCGCGGCGTCGACCATCGCGCCGATCGCGATGGCAATCCCCCCCAGCGACATGATGTTCGAGGTGAGGCCCAGCTTGTACATCGGCAGGAACGAGAGCAGGACCGCGACCGGCAGGGTGATGATGGCGACCAGCGAGGATCGCACGTGCCAGAGGAAGATCAGGCAGACCGCAGCCACGACGAGGCTCTCCTCGAGCAGCTTCTCGCGCAGGGTGGCGATGGAGGCCTCGATCAGCTTGCTCCGGTCGTAGGTCGGCACGATGCGGACTCCGGGCGGCAGCGAGGGCGCTATCTCCTTCAGCTTGCTCTTGATGCCGTCAATGACGGCGAGGGCGTTCTCGCCGTGGCGCATGACCACGATCCCGCCCGTCACCTCCCCCTTGCCGTCCAACTCGGCAACGCCGCGGCGCAGGTCGGGCCCTAGGTGAACGGTGCCGACGTTCTTCACATAGATGGGCGTCCCGTTCGCCACCTTGAGCGGTATGTCCTCGATGTCCGCCAGGCTCTTGATGTAGCCCCGCCCGCGCACGAAGTACTCGGTGGAACCGACCTCGAAGGTCTTGCCGCCCGTGTCGTTGTTCGACCTGCGGATTTTCGCGACCACGTCGCCAAGGGGAATCCCGTAGGCCACTAGCTTGTTCGGGTCGAGGTCGACCTGGTATTCCTTGGTGAAGCCGCCTATCGCGGCCACCTCGGCCACGCCCTTGACCGACTCCAGGGCGTAGCGCAGGTGCCAGTCCTGGAAGGACCGCAGTTCCGAGAGGTCGTGCTTTCCCGTGTCGTCGACCAGCGCGTATTCGTAGACCCAGCCTACGCCCGAGGCATCGGGTCCCATGACGGGATTGACGCCCTCCGGGAGCGATCCGCGCACGGAGTTCAGGTACTCGATGACGCGCGAGCGGGCCCAGTAGATGTCGGTCCCGTCCTCGAAGATCACATAGACGAAGGATTTCCCGAACATCGACTCGCCCCGCACGTACTTCACCCTCGGGGCGGCGATGAAACGGGTGGAGATCGGGTAGGTGAGCTGGTCCTCGACCAGGTCAGGGGAGCGGCCCGGCCAGTCGGTGGAGATGATGACCTGCGTGTCGCTCAGGTCCGGGATGGCATCGAGCGGGGTGTTCCGCAGCGCCCAGAACGAGGCTGAGGCGGCAATGAAGGCGAGGATGAGGACGAGGAACGGGTTTCGGGCGCTCGCGTCGATGACCCGCTCGATGAGGGGCATCCGGTCAGGCTGGGCGGGGGGCTGCGGATCCATGGCCGCCTCAGAAGTCCCTCACGGCGCCCTGGACCCTCGCCTCGGCGTCGACGAGAAAGTTTGCGCTGCTGACGACGCGCTCGCCGGCCCGTATTCCGGCGGTGACCTGGTAGTCATCGCCGAACTTGCCGCCCAATTGGACGAACCGGGGCTGAAGCCTCCCGGATCCCATGTCGACAAAGACGATGTTGTGCTGCCCGGTCGGCAGCACCGCGCCGAAGGGGACCGTGAGCCCGGTCCCGCCTTCCAGCGAGAGGGTCACGTCGACATAGGCGCCGGGCCGCAGGCGCATGTCCGCGTTGTCCACGTCGACCCGGGCCCGGGCGGTGCGCTTGACGGGGTCAATGAAGGGGTCGACGACGGCGATCTTGCAAGGGAGGGCGAAGCCCGGGAGGGCCGCGCTCGTCACCGTGACGGAGAGGCCAGGCTTCAGCATGGGGAGCTCGTTCTCATAGAACTCCGCCCAGACCCAGACCGAGGAGAGGTCGACCAGGTCGACGAGGTGGTCGCCGACGGCCACGTGGCGACCCTGGTGCACGCCGACGTCCTCCACGATGCCGGCGACGGGCGACTCGAGGGGGAGGTATTCGGAAGCCTTGCCGGCCCTTTCAAGCGCGTCGATCTGCGGGCCGGGGATGTTCCATTGCTCGAGGCGCGCGCGGGCGCCGGCAAGCAGGCGATCTGCGTCTCCGATCGCCGCCGGGTTCTGGTTCCTCCGTCCCTGCTCGCGCATGCCGAGGAGGTCGAGGTATTCATTCTCGGTCGCCGCCAGGTCTGGGCTGTAGAGGTCCATGAGGACCTGGCCCTTCTTGACCGGGTCGCCGGGCGCGAAGACGTGGAGCGTGTGCACGTAACCGTCCACGCGGGCGACGTAGTCCCAGTGCCCGGCCGCCGTCGCCGCAACCAGCCCGACCGCTCGCACGGTGCGCCTGAGGGGCCTGACTGTCGCCGTTGCGTAGGTGACGCCGAACAGCTGCTGGCGGTCCGGCGGAATCGTGAACTCGCGCGGCCAGTCCGCGCCCGGCGTGCGTTCGGCGGGCGCAGCGCCTCCTTCCGCAGTCCCTGCATCGCCCGCCGGTTTCATTACGGGGACAAGGTCCATGCCGCAGATGGGGCAAGTCCCCGGCGCCTTGGACCGCACCGAGGGGTGCATCGTGCAGGTGTAGTGATCGACGCCGGCGGCCCCGGCGTCTCCGGGCCCCGGCTTGGAACAGCCGCACAGAAGGGTGATGCCGCAGAGCGTTGAAATGAAGAGGGCGAGGCGGATGTTTTTCATTGGGATTTGCCGGAAGCGTGCCCGGCATGGTCGGACGCGGGGTCGCCCGCCAGGGCGACAAGGGTGCTGATGTCCCTGCTGCCAGTGAGGAGGGAAATCTCAGCGAGAACGGAGTTCTGGTCGGTAAGCGCTCGGGCAAGGGCCAGCTCGTCCGTCAACAGCGTGCGGTGCGCATCGAGGATGTCCCTGAACGGGCCGACGTCGTGCTCCCATGCCGCCTGAGCGCTTTCGAGGGTCTGGCGGATGAGGGGAATCAGCTGGTCCCGATAGAGCAGGGCGCGCCGCCGGGCGGCGTCCAGATCGACGATGTGATGATGGAGCTCCTCGCGGATCGACAGGCCGTAGTCCTGCGCGGCCAGGTCGCTAGCCCGCTTCCGCTCCTGCCCGCGCCGCCAGTCGTCGTCGTACTTTCCCCGGTTCACCCACGGGACGCTGAAGCTCACCGTCGCCATGCCCTGCCGGATTCCGCCGTCGCCGCTGTACTGCCAGGCCTGGATGCCGACGCTCACGTCCGGCAGGCGCTCGCGCCGGATGAGGTCGGCCGCGGCCTTCGCCGAGACACTCTCCTGGCGCATGATCCTGAGCTTGGGCTCCGCCGCAAGCGCGGCCCCGACAAGGGCCGGCGTATAGTAGAGGGCAGGCTGGAGGGGAGGCTCGGCCACGGGGGGCCACGGGGCGTGAAGGTCGCGGTTAAGTAGGCGGTTGAGCGCGAAGGCGCCGTGCTCGCGCTGCTGCTGCTGGGTCGTGAGGTCGTCACCGGCCATGGCGCGGGCGGCCTGGACCCCCAGCCAGTCGACCTGGGCGGCGCGCCCCACGCGGTAGCGGCCATCGACCGCCGCGAGGGTCGTGTCCAACCAGGCAACGTCCTGTTCGGCGATTTCGGCCTGGCGGCCGGCGAGTGCCAGGTTGTCCAGTGCGACCTGGAGGTCGCGCCGCAGTCTCTGTGCTGCGTAGTCGGCGGCGAACTGATCGCGTGCGGCCTCCGCCTCGGCGGCTTTCCGCTTTAGGTCAGGCAGGCCGTGAAGCGGCAACTTCTGATCGATCCCATAGACAAGGTTCCCCTGCGCGGAGGAGGCGAACCCGCCCGGGCCCGATGTCCATATGCCGAACGATGCGGTGGGGTCCTCCCACGTGCGGACGGCGGCGATCGCGGAATCGGCCGCTTGAACCCGGACCTCCGCCGCCTGGAGCGCCGGATTGCTGGCACACGCCTCGGCTACCAGCTGGTCGACGTACGTCGGGGTGATGTCCAAGGGGCCCGCCGCGAGGGCGGGGTCGATGGCCCGCAGGGCAGGCGCTGCAACGCAAAGGAGGAATAAATGCAGGGAAATATGTGGTTTCATGGCTGACCATGGGTCGGATGGGTCCAATTCAGGCGCGAACAGGCTGCGCAAAAGCGCGCCACAGCTGACGACTCAGGCCCGCAATCGCGCGCGGGCACACGTTGGCTGAAACCCTAGATCAGTAGGCTGCAGTGCGCCTTGAACAAAGGCACACTAGCAGTGAGCGCCGCGGCACAATACGTCCGCCGGAGCCGTCTTGACGCAGGGAGCTGCGCGAGCGAGGCGCAAGGCGCCTCCGCGAAGCGGCCGGCGGGCTCGGAGCTTTTTAGGGCTGGCTGGCTGGCAATGGACTCAAGCTGGATCGGATTGAACGCCGCCGAATCCTGAGCAGGCGTCGGACAGCATCCGGCTGTCCCGCAGGCGCACCCATGGCAGCATTCGGCCTTGTGCGTCGGAACTCGCAGGCCCTCAAGGGGCGACACCTGCGTGAATGCCACGCAGAGGACCGCAAGGAGGGGCAGGACAAAACGTTTCACGCCGCCGACAGCCATAGCGGCCTGCCGCTACAATTCAACTCCTTTGGCCGGGCTCATTCGGCTCCGTGGCCGCTGTCGTCGGCCGAAGCCAGCCGGTCGTAGTGGGGCCTGAAGAGGAGGCGGTACACGGCTCCGCCGGCCTGGCCGCCCAGGATGGGGGCAATGATGTACACGACGAGCCAGCCGGTCCCGTTGGCCCTGAAGACCCAGCTGCCCCAGCCGGCCAGGGAGCTGAAAAGGCGGGGGGCAAAGTCCCTGGCGGGGTTGAAGCCGGCCATCGTGAGGGGCGCAAAGAGGGAGATGAGAAGCGTGACCGTGAGCCCGATCGTCGCCGCCGTGAGCGCCCGGGGCCGCGAGGAATTCCGGGGGTGGCTGACGCAGAGGATGACGAGGACGAGGACGGCCGCACCCAGGGCCTCGACCAGGAATGCCGTGCCCGGGGTGACGAGCCCGACCGGCTTCGAGGCGAACGGCCGCCCGTCGGGATTGGGGAAGAATTCCCCGAAGACCATGGCCGAGGCCTCGCTTCCCGGGAGCCCCCGCACGATGGAGTGGGACGCCTCGAAGACCCGCAGGGGGCCCGCGAAGACAAGGTAAAGCACCGCGCTGGCCGCAAAGGCCCCGGCAAGCTGGGAGGCGACGTACCCGGGGGCGCGCCGCCAGGGGAACCCGCCGGCGGTCGCCAGGGCGAGGGTCACGGCCGGGTTGAGGTGGGCACCGCTCAGGCTGCCGGTCAGGTAGATCGCGGTGGCGATTCCCAGTCCCCAGACGATGGCCACCTGGAATATCCCGACCTGCGCCCCCGTGAGGACGGCCGCCGCGACGCTGCCGCACCCGAAGAAGGCCAGGAGGAAGGTGCCGAAGAATTCGCCGACCGCCCAGGCCGGGACCGGCGGCGTCCTGCGCGGCCCACTCAAGGGAGGGCGGGGGACGGCGACTCGTCGCCGTCCACGTCGAATTTCCTCCCGATCTCGCGGACCCGCATGGGCTCCAGCTGGCTGTCGGGAAGGGCGCAGAACAGGTCGAGGCGGCGCGAGATCTGGGAGGCCACCTGGCGGAAGGCCCACAGCCTTTCCTCCTCACTGCCGGCGACCTCGGCCGGGTCAGGCGAGCCGAAATGGGCGGTCACCGGGTGGCCGGGAAAGATCGGGCATGCCTCCTTCGCATTGTCGCAGACCGTGATCACGAAGTCGAACCGCACGTCCCTGAACTCGTCCCAGGACTTGCTCCGGGCCTCCCGCGCGTCGATGCCGTAGTTTTCGCTGAGGACGCGGAGGGCGAGGGGGTTCACCTTGCCGGTCGGCCTGGCACCGGCGCTGGACACCTCGAAGCGCCCCTTGGCCTTCTGCCTGAGGAGATACTCGGCGATGATGCTGCGGGCGGAGTTTCCGGTGCAGAGGATGAGAACCTTGTAGGGATGGGGATGCTCCACGGGGGGGAAGGGTCAGGCGGCCCGGCTCTTGCGCCCCGCCGCCTTCGGGGCGCACCAGGCCGGGCCACGCCCGTCCATGCAGGGGAGGAGCCGCCGGAGGGCCTCCCTGTCGCGCCGGAAGCCCTTGTCCTCGTGGCAGCAGTCCTGGAGGCATGCCAGGTTGGCCTTCAATTCGCGCGGCGGCCGGCCGGGAAGGCTGTAGATCATCCAGTTCCCCTCCCGCCTGGCCTCGGCCATCCCGCGCGTTTTCAGATACGCCAGGTGCTTCGAGACCTTAACCTGCGGCTCGCCGAGGATATCCTGGAGGTGGCAGACGCAGAGCGGGCCCTCGGCGAGCAGGTTGAGGATGCGGAGCCGGGTCGAGTCGCACAGGCACTGGTAGATCTCGACGAGGCTCATGGGCAGCACCCCGCGCCTGTGCCTTCCGGCGCGGGAGCCGCGCCGCAGGCTTCCCTGGCGAGGCAGTCCGCGTGCTTGCGGCCCATCTGGAAACGAATCTCGCCGCCCCCGGCCTGGTGCCGGAGGAGCGTGTATTGGGAGAGGGCGCATCCCTCGTATTCGACTTCCACCTCCAGGCTCCCCGAGGGGATGACGCCCTTGGCTCGGTCCAGGATGTCCGCCGCCTTCCCGGCCGTCAGCCGGTGCCCATTGTCCGAGTCCGGGATCCAGGCCTGGAGGACAACGGCCTCGGCCGTGCGCAGCTGCCCGCCGCAGTCCATGGACCTCTTCGCCACATGCCCGACCTCGGTGATGTGGAACCCCACGGGGATGGCCTCCCCGTCCGGGTGCACGAAGGCCAGCCTTAGGCCGGCGTGGCGCCGGAGCAGGTCCCTGAACTCCATAATAGACATGCCTGAACACGTATATTCCTATAAGGGAATACACAAGCATGATCGGCCCATCATCCCGTCCCGGGTCCCGGCCGGGGCTGCTGCAGCGCTGCGAGGCGCCGGGGAGGAGCTAGTCCGGGGGCGCCTGCCAGAGGTAGACGGCCTCGCTCCGCAGGACCCAGCCGGTCTCGCCGTTCGGGAACGACAGGCGCATCCACCCGAGGAAGGACTTGTTCGCGACGGCGATGCTGCCTGCAGGCAGCACGGTGGTCTTTTGCGAGACATCGGCCTCGGTGGGCACCGACCTCAGAGACCCGGCCTGCCAGATGACCACGGCGCGCGTGTCGGCGGCGATGCCGTAAGCCCTGTAGCCCACGACGGAGGCGGCGATCCCGGCGACGCCCGCCGCAAAGAGCACCCACGCGGCCGCGAGCGGCCACCGCCTGCGGTAGGCGCCGTAGGGGCGCGCCACGAGCAGGCACAGGGCCGCCGCCACCGCCCATGCCGAGGCGATGCCGGCGCGCTGCCAGCCTCCGG
Organism: Opitutaceae bacterium; assembly: GCA_036489955.1. Lineage (GTDB taxonomy): Bacteria > Verrucomicrobiota > Verrucomicrobiia > Opitutales > Opitutaceae > Palsa-1447. The sequence goes on along the minus strand of DASXEV010000014.1, from coordinate 121,381 downwards.
GCGACTCGAGGCGCGCCAAGCCCTCGATGGGGCCGGCCTGGATGAGCCCGTCCAACGGGTCGGGGACGAAGCCGGCCTTGTCGCCAGTGGCGGCAAGCTGGCGGCGGGTGGCGGGCTCGCCGGGAGCCTGGACGAAGGCGGCGGAGGCCTGGGCGGCCGCCTCGGCCCACCTGTCCTGCTGCGCAAGGGCGAGCGAGAGGTTGTGGCGCGCGCTCCAGTCGAGGGGGTTCGTCGCGACGTCGGAGGCCCACGCCTTCTGCGCCTCGGCAAAATCCCCCCGCCGGTAGGACGCGCCGGGATCGGCGGCGCGGGCCTGGAAGGCTGGGAAAAGCGCCGCGGCGGCAAGCAGGGGGATGAGGTTGCGCGGCAGGAAGAGGCCTGCCGGCTGGAAGGCCTTGAGGGACTTGGCGGAGAGGGCGGCCTCGGCCCGCGCGGCCCAGTCGGCCGCGAGCACGGTCTTGGGCCCGTAGAGGACGCGGTCGGCCTCGGCCCAGAGCCCCGCCCAGGCCGGGTCCGGGAGCCGGGTGCCGGCCGGGGCGGCATCCGGGATGCCCCAGAGGACCGCGGTGTCCCGCTGCCAGGACAGCAGGAGCGGCTCGCGGTCCGGCGCGGGGGCGGACTTCATGGCCTCGATGGTTGAGGCCAGCCGCGCCCTTGCCTCTCGCTTCGTGCGGAGGGGGTCGGTCCGGCGGGCCCTCTGGTAGGCAAGGAACAGCCAGAAGAGGATGAAGGCGCCGAAGGGCAGGGCGGCGCAGGCGGCCGCCGCCCGAAGGCGAAGGGGGGCCGGGGCCGGGGGCGCGGGCGGCACCGGGTCGCCGAGGCCGCCCGTCGGCTGCTCGGGCGCCCTGGCCTCCGTCGATGGGCCCATGCCGACGGACGGGGCGCCCGGGGCGGGTGTCACGAGGACGCCCGTGGCCGGGGCCGCCGGGTCCGCCGTCACGACGGCGCCGGGGGCCGTGATCGTCCGGTAGGTGCCGCTCTTCGGGTCAAAGTACCTGAAGAGAAGCGGCGGCAGCGTGTACGTCCCGGAGGCCGCCGGCACGAGGACGATGTCCTCGGAGAGGCTTCCGTCGAAGAGCTTGGCGGCCGGCTGGGTCCGCTTGGGCTTGGGCTGGATCGCCTGGAAGCTGGCCGGCACCTCCCTCGGCGGGAGGCCGCGGATTTCGGGCCAGTTGCCGGTCCCGGAGAGCTCGACGGTCCACGTGATGGGCTCGCCCACCTTCACCTCGGTGGGCACGATCTTGGACGAGATCTGGAACTGGCCGACCGCACCCGTGAACCCCTCCGGCTCGGGCGGCAGGGGGCGTACGTCGATCGACACCGGCTGGTCGCTCACCGAGAACTGCTGGTACTGCGGCTGCTGGAAGAACCCGAACCCGAAGTCACCGACGCTGAGCCCTATCAGCTGCGAGGTGGGCTTCAGCTCGATGTGGCCCGCCGAGAGCGCCAGCGCCCGCGTGTGGTAGGTGAGGCCCTTGCGGGCCCTGGCCCCGCCGGTCAGGAAGGGCTCGGGCTGGGACCAGTCCTCGGCGACGAGCGGCGACGCGTCCCATTCCAGGACGCCCTGGCCCCAGTTGGGCCTGTAGGTCGCGGCGGCGTCGATCGTGTACTTGAGGTCGAAGACCTCGCCGGCCCAGACGCTGTCGGCCGAGGGGGCGAGGACGGCCGAGGCCGCGTCCGTGAGCGAGACGCCGCTTGAGCCGACCGTGGCTCCCGCGGCCGCGAAGCGGACCTGGGGCACCGCCAGCTCGCCCTTGTTCGTCTTCACCCGGAACTCGGGGATCGTGACGCTCTGCGCCTTCGCAAGGAGGACCCCGTAGCTCAGCGACACCGAGCGCGAGAAGGAGCCGTTGATGAGCGAAAGGTTGCTCGACTGGCCCTGGTACTCGATCCGCAGGCCGTCGACCTTGGGGGGCGCCGGGTCGCCGTCGGGGGAGCAGTCCTCGAATACGAGCGTCAGCTGGGAGACCTCGCCCACGGGGAGCGAGCCGCCGGGCGGGTCCCAGGACACGGTTTGCGCCCCAAGGCGCGCCGCGAGGGCGGCTGCGACAAGGGCGAGGGCGACGCGGGTCTGCCGGACGATGTTCACCAGTTCTTTCCTCCGTTGTCCTGCGGCGTGGGGGTCGGCTCGCCGCTCCGGATCATCTCAAAAAGCTGTCCCGGCGAGTCCTGGTTCTTCAGCTGCTCCAGCTTCTCCAGGGGCACGGCGAGCTCCGGGTCGTTGCGCGCCGGGTCGTCGCCCTTCTCGGGCTTTGGGCCGCCCACCTTCTTCATGGCGGACTGGGGCGCCTGCGCCTTGGGCGCTGTCTGCGGCTTGCCCATGTTGCCGAACGCCCGGTCGTGGTCCTGCTGCCCCTGCTGCTGGGCCTTGTTCTCCTTCTGGTCCCCCTGCTGGCCCGACTGGTTCTGCTGCTGTTGCTGCTTCTGGTCGCCCTGCTGACCCTTGTTCTGCCGGTCCTCGTCCTTATCCTTATCCTTGTCCTTGTTGGACTGGCCCTGGCTCTTCTGGTCCTTCTTGTCCTGGTCCTTCTGGTCCTGCTTCTTCTGCGGGGGCACCTTGAGGAGCGCCTCAAGCTCCGAGCGCAGCTTTGGCCAGTCCGCCGCCTTGGCGTCCTTCCTCTCGCCCTCGCCGACGGCGCGGAGCGCGTCGCGCACGGGCTGCTCGGGCACGGGCTTGCCGCCCGACTTGACGTCCTGTCCCCACGACACGGTGTCGCTGCTCATCTCCGCCCAGTCGGCGGCCGACCGGTTGTCCTGCGAGGCGAGGCGCCCGACGACCTTGGAAAGGAGCTTTGCGGATTCCTCGCGCGCCGGCTGCTCGGCGCCCAGGGCCCGCCGGGGCAGGAGCAGGGCAAGCAGCGCCGCCGCGACCGCGGCCACGGCCTTCGCGGCCGCGGGCCTCGAGAGCCGGATGGACCGCGACTTGGGCTCGACGGGAAACTCGAGCCAGAAGCTGGCCACGAGGCAGGCGAGGGCCTGGGCGAGGGCCCACTGGAACCGCTCGGCGTACCGGACACTGTTGTGCTCGACGAAGCGGCCGCGGCGGCCCTTGTCGACGGTGGACTCGATGAGCTTCGAGATGTCGACCCACTGGCTCGCGTCGCGGTAGGTGCCGTTGGTCGCCTTGGCGAGCGCCTCGAGGGTGCCGCTCTCCAGCTTGGAGAGGACGACGGCGCCGTTCTGGTCCTTCATGAAGGACCCGGAACCGTCGGGGATCATCCCGCCGGACCTCGTGCCGACCCCGAGGCCGATGACCTTGATCCCGCGCTCGGTGAGCGCCGGGATTTTGCCCCTCCAGCCCTCGTCGGTGGCCTCCCCGTCGCTGAGGATGATGAGGTAGCGGTCGGCCGCGGACTCCCCGGAGAAGGCGTCGACCGCCGTGTCGATCAGCTGGGAATAGTTGGTCCCGCCCTCCGGCATGTAGTCGGGGTTCATCGACGGGAGGAATTCGCGGAGGATCTCGTAGTCGGAACTCACCGGGGACTGCAGGAACGCCGTGCCGGAGAAGATGATGAGCCCGACGCGCTCGCCCTTCAGCTTGTCGAGCAGCGAGTCGACGAGCAGCTTGGCGCGCTCAAGCCTCGTGGGGCGCACGTCCGGGGTCAGCATCGAGCGCGAGAGGTCGAGGGCGATGACGATGTCCCGCGACTGGTCGAAGATGGGCTCGTCGAGCCGTCCCCACTGGGGCCTGGCGAGGGCGACGATGGCGAGCGCGATGCCCGCGCAGAGGAGGTAGCGGCGCCGCTCGTGCGGGGCGCCCAGGGAGCGCTGCGGCGCCAGGGTCACGCCGCCCATCCCAGCCTCCGCCCGGAGGATCTTAGGGTGCCCCGTGCCCCCGAGCCGCCTGCGCCAGAAGGTCTCCCACGCAAGGAGGCCGGCGGGCAGGACGAGGAGCCAGAGGACGAGGGGCCAGGCGAAGGTCATCGCGTCTTTGAGAACCACGCGCCGGCGGCGAAGAGGACGAGGCCCGGCGCCGCGAACCATGCGAAGAGCTCGGTCGTCAGCAGGTAGCTCTTGGCCTCGAAGTCGATCTTCTGGTTGGAGTCGATGGAGGCGAAGGCCGACTTGATGGTGTCGGTGTCCGCCGCCCGGTAGAACTTCCCGCCGGTCGTCTGCGCAATGTCGCGCAGCGACGCCTCGTCGAGGTCGGAGGCGATCATGGTGTAGCCGACCTTCTTGCCCCCGTCGAAGATCGGGAGGGGAACGAGGCCGTCCTTGCCGGCCCCGATCGTGTAGATCGGGATGCCGCGCGCCTTGGCGAGGGCCGCGGCCTGCATCGGCATGATCGAGCCCATGTTGTTTCCGCCGTCGGTGAGGAGGACGATGAAGGCGCCCTTGCGCCGGCCCGCGGCCTCCCGCTGGGGCTGGTCGAGCCTCGCCAGGGCGACGCCGAGGGCGTCGCCGATGGCCGTCCCGTCCTTGATGATCCCGATCCTGATCCTCTCGATCTGCTTCGCCAGCCAGTCATGGTCCATCGTGAGCGGCGAGAGCGTGAAGGCCTGGGAGGAGAAGAGGACGACGCCGATGCGGTCGGACGGGCGCCTGTTGATGAAGGCCTGGATTACCGGCTTGATGGCCTGGAGGCGGTTCATGCGCTCGCCGTCGCTTGTCTCGTAGTCCTCGCTCAGCATCGAGCCGGACAGGTCGATCGCCAGCATGATGTCATAGCCCTGCGAGTGAACCTCGCGCTTGTCCTCGACCCGCTGCGGCCTGGCGAGGGCGGCGATGATGAGGACGAGCCCAGCTCCCGCCAGCCCGGCGGTCCAGCGGGAGCCCGCGAGCGAGGAGCGCTGCCAGGCGGCGGCGAACGGGATGAGGAGGACCGGCACCCGCGAGCGGCCGCGGATCCAGACGACCGCCGGAATGGCCAGGAGCGCGAGGAACCAGAGGGGGCTGGCGAGCCGGAGGTCCGAGAGGGCGGCGAGGACAGGCGTCGGGCTCATGGCTAGAGGGCGCCCCGCCGGCCGCCGGCGCGCATGCGCGCGTGGAAGAAGCGCACCAGGGCGTCGAACCGGTCGTCGTTGTCGCTGACGACGAGCCGGCTGAGCGGGTCGGGAAAGAGCCCGGCCCAGGCCGCGTCCCGTGCGCCGCGCCACTCGGCGTGCGCCGCGCGGTCGGCCGCGGTGCCGGCCAGGGCGACCAGCCGGCCCGAGGCCGGGTCATAGGCGGCTATCCGCCCCTCGTCGGGGAAGGCCCTTTCCCAGGCGTCGTCCACCCGGAACCCCATGGTCTGGTAGCGCCGGCGCACGACGGCCCAGCCCTCGGGCTCGGGCCTCGGCGGGAAGTCCCCGAGCCAGAGGAAGATGCTGTGCTTCGGGGCCGCCTTGGAGATGAAGCGCCAGGGGATCTCGGCCGCCGGGGCGTCCGGAGCGGGGGCGGGCCGTCCGATGAGGGAGGCCGCCGCATGGAGGATCGGCCCGCGGCCGCGCACCGGCTCGCGGAAGACGTAGCCGGAGGGCGCAGCGTGGACGAAGCCCACGCGGTCGCCGTTCACCGCGCCAAGGAGCATGACGAGCCCGGCAAGCTCGAGGAGCGCCTCCCGCTTGGACGTGCGCCCCGACCCGAAGTTCAGCGTCGGCGAGTCCTCGAGGAGGAGGAGGAGGGTCACCTCCCGCTCCTCGACGAACTTCTTGCGGTAGGGCTCGCCCAGCCTGGCCGTCACGTTCCAGTCGATGTCGCGTACGTCGTCGCCGAACTCGTAGCGCACCACCTGGTCGAACTCGATCCCGCGGCCCCGGAACGCCGAGCGGTACTCGCCGGAGAGGATGTTCTCGACGGCGTGCCGCACGCGCCACTCGAGCTGGCGCAGGAGCGCCAGGGGATTGGCACCTTGGACTTCTGTGGCGGGCGTCAAACGTTCGGGACGGGCGTCGAGGCGACCACCTGGGTCACGACCGCGTCGGCCGTGATCTCCTGTGCCTCGGCCTCGTAGGTGAGGCCAACCCGGTGCCTTAGGACGTCGTGCGCGATTTCCTGCACGAGGGCAGGCGAGAGGTAGTCCGTGCCGCGGAGCCACGCGAGCGACTTGCCGGCCTGGACGAGGGCGAGGGAGGCCCGCGGCGACGCGCCGAAGTTGAGCCGGCGCTTCGAGGCGTCCGCCTCGTCGGCGAGGGCCCTCGTCGCGCGGACGAGCGTCAGGATGTAGTTGTGGACGACGGGCGCCACGTGGATGCGGTCGACCTCCGAGCGCAGCGCGATGAGCTCCGCGCCGCTGGAGACGGCCTTAAGCTCGGGCGACTGGGTGATCTGGCCCCAGCGCTGCATCATGGCCGACTCCTCCTCGGCGCTGGGGTAGGCGATCAGCAGCTTGAAGAGGAACCGGTCGGTCTGCGCCTCGGGCAGCGGGTAGGTCCCTTCCTGCTCGATGGGGTTCTGGGTGGCCATCACGAAGAAGGGGCTCGGCAGGGCGTGCGTCTGGCCGCCGATCGTGACCTGCCGCTCCTGCATGGCCTCGAGCAGGGCGCTCTGGACCTTGGCCGGGGCGCGGTTGATCTCGTCCGCGAGGACGAGGTTCGCGAACACCGGGCCCTTGTGCGCGGTGAACTCGCCGTTCTTCGGCTGGAATACCATGGTTCCCACGACGTCGCTCGGGAGCAGGTCGGGGGTGAACTGGATGCGCTCAAACTGGACGCCGAGCGCCGAGCCGAGCGACCTGACTAGGAGCGTCTTCGCGAGGCCGGGCATCCCCTCGAGGAGCACGTGCCCCCCGGCTAGGAGGGCCACGAGCAGGCGCTCGACGGCGGCGTTCTGGCCGATGACGGCCTTTCCAATCTCGTCACGGAGCTTCTGGGACCAGGCGGGACCTGTGGGCATGTGTTCTGGAGGGCTTATTGCGGCGCAAATACGTGGCTAATACCACCGCGTATCTTGAACGGACGGGACCCCGGCGGCGAGAAAAGTGTTCCGCCAATCCGCAGGGCTCCTGTCACCGCTTTGCAAGCTGGCGGACCTCAACCTCCACCGGCGACACGCGGGAATAGTCCTTGACCCCCTTGGAGCCGAGCTCCGCGAGCTTCCGGGCCCCCGGCTCCAGGGTGCCCTCGAACGAGCCGACCGCGGAATTGAAGTTCCGGACGGCGGAGGCCAGGCCCTTGCCTGCGCTGTCCATGTGGTCGGAAAAGGTGACGATCCTGTCGTAGAGCTCGCGGCCGGCCTTCTTCACCTCATCGGCGTTCCGTGAGAACTTCTCCTGCTCCCAGCCGTACGCGGCGGCCTTGAGGAGGGCGATCAGCGTCATCGGGGTGGCGAGGAGCACCTTCTTCGAGATGGCCCGGTCCATGATTGCGGGGTCCGACTCGATCGCGGCCGAGAGGAACGAGTCGCCCGGGAGGAAAAGGACCACGTACTCGGGGGACGGCTGCATCTTGGCCCAGTACTCGCGGCTGGAGAGCGCGTCGACGTGGCCGCGGACCTTCGCCGCATGCTCGGCAAGCTTGGCGAGCCTCGCCTCGGCGTTGGTCTCGACGGCGGCCTCGCGGAAGGCCTCGGTCGGCGCCTTGGCGTCGACGGCGATCCTCTGGCCCCCGGGAAGGGCGACCACGAGGTCGGGGCGGACCCGCCCCTCGTCGCCCCCATGGGTCGGCTGCTCCGTGAAGTCGCAGTGCTCCAGCATCCCCGCCAGCTCGACTACGCGCCGCAGCTGGAGCTCGCCCCAGGTCCCGGCGGTCCTCGTCGTGCTGAGGGAGGTGGAGAGCCGGTTGGTGGCGTCGAGCGAGAGCTGGTGGGCGCTTGTCAGGGTCGCAATCTGCTGGCCGAGTGTGCCGTAGGCGTTCTCGCGCTTGCGCTCGATGTCGGCGACGGCCGTGTTCACCTTCTCCAGGGACTCGCCGAGGGGCTTCACGAGCGACTCGATGGCCTGCCTGCGGGTCTCGAGGTCCCCCGCCGACTGCTCGCGCAGCGTGTTGAAGGTCTCCTGGGCCAGGGTCAGGAAGGCCGTCGAATTTGCGGCCAGGGCCTCGGAGGACAGCTTCGAGAACTTGTTGGCCAGGGCCTCGTGGTCGGCGCTGAGCTCGGCCAGGCGGGCGGCGGCGGCGGCCTTCTCGGCCGTGAGCTCACCCTCGACGCGGGCGGCCCTGGAGGCCGCGTCGGTCCTCTGGCTGCGCTCGGCCAAGAGCTCGGCCTCCAGCTGCGAAGCCCTGTCAGTCGCCGACCTAAGGCGCTCGGCGGCCCCGGCGCCGCGTCCCCAGAGGATGATCCAGGAGAGCACGGCTCCCACGGCGAAGGCGGCCAGGGTGAGAAGGGCTGTCACGCGAGGAGGTTTGACAGTCGTGGGGTCCGCCTGCAAACACACATCATGTTCCAGCCATGCTTGGAAGGGGCATATCTGGTCTGATGGCGGCCGAGCCCCCCGCCGTCCAGGAAGGGTCCACCCAACCCCGCCGGGTGCTTGTCGTCGACGACGAGTACGGCCCGCGCGAGTCCATTGCCTACACGCTGGCGACCTCCTTCTCCGTGGAGACGGCCGAGAGGGCGGCCGAGGCCCTCCGGAAGATCAAGGACCAGCATTACCACGTGGTGGTCCTCGACATCCGCATGCCGGAGATGGACGGGATCAAGGCCCTTGAGGAGCTGCGCAAGATCGACCCCCACGTCTCGGTCATCATCCTTACGGGCTACGGCATGCTCTCGACGGCCCAGCAGGCGATGGTCGGGGGCGCGAACCAGTACATGCGCAAGCCGCCGGACGTCTCGGAGCTGATCGACGCGGTGCGCCACCAGGCCGAGGCCGCGCAGCTGCGCAGGCACCAGGCGAAGATGGCGGACGACGCCCTCGCCATGCACGCGGCCCTGAAGAAGGAGATCGAGGCGAACCAGCCGCAGATCTGGCAGGCCAGGGCGTCGGTGGAACTCGTCCACGACCTCAACAACCCCCTCACGGTGGTCATCGGCTACTCCGCCCTCATGGCCGAGGAGGCGCAGAAGCTCGCCCAGTCCGAACCGGAGCTCGGCAAGCGCATGGCCGACTACTCGGTCATCGTCGGGAAGGCCGCCGAGTACTGCCACCACCTCTCGGAGAACTGGCGGTCGGCGTCCAGGAAGACCTCCGAGTTCACGCTCCTCGACCTGGTGGCGGTGGCCTACGAGGTGAAGCAGATCATCTTCTTCGGCAGCCCCTCCGTCCAGATCGCCGGCCTCCAGGAGGCCTGGATCAACGGCTCGAAGTTCGAGATGATGCGGGTGTTCCAGAACCTGATGAAGAATTCGATCGAGGCAGGCGCCGTCAGGATCATGGCCGAGTTCTCCGAGAAGAACGGGAAGGTGCATGTCACCCTGACGGACAACGGGCCCGGGATGGACGAGGACCGGCTCCACCGCGTGCTCCATGGCGGGTACACGACCAAGGAGAACGGGACGGGCCTCGGGCTCAGCATCTGCCGACACCTTACGGGCACTCACGGCGGCGACTTCAAGCTGGAGTCCAAGCCGGGAGTCGGCACCTCGGTCACGCTGGTCTTCCCCGCTGCGCAGGGAAGATGACACGCGCGCCGGGCCAACCCCAGGCATGGCCAACGCAAGGCTGACCGAGGTAACCGCCTGCGAATGGCCCGCCGCGTTCGGGGAATGGGCTGAGCGCCCGCCCACGGGCCCGGTTCTCTGCGGCAGCGAGCGGCAGGTGCCCTGGCGCCTGAGGCCGCCCGACGCCGCGTCCGTCGCCGAGGTCGTGCGCGAGGCGGCCCGACACGGGACGCCCCTCTGGCCCGTCAGCCGCGGCAGGAACTGGGGATACGGCTCAAGCCTTCCGGCCCGCGACGGGTGCGTGGTCGTCGACCTTTGCCGGCTGGACTCCATCGGCGACCTCGACCGGTCGACGCACAGCCTCCGGATAGGGCCCGGCGCCACGCAGGCCGCGGTGCACGCGTTCCTGCGCGCGAACGCGCCGGAATTCGCGCTGAATGTGACGGGCTCCGGAGCCGACACGAGCGTCCTCGGGAACGCCCTCGAGCGCGGCATAGGCTACAGCGGCGAGAAGGACCGGGACCTGTTTGCGCTCGAGGTGGTGCTGGCGGACGGGACGATCGTCGCCCCCTCCAGGTCGGTGGTCCACAACGGCCGGGGCCAGCCCGCGGGCCTTGCGACCGACCAGCTCTTCTTCCAGAGCGGCCTGGGCATCGTGGTGGGAGCCAGGATCCGGCTGCGGCTGCGGCAGGAGGCCGAGGAGGTCGTCGTGCTCCAGGGGGATTTCGACGCGTTGCTCCGCACGCTGAAGCGGGCCTACGACGGGCAGCTGATCACGGCGCCGACCCATGTCGGGGAGCCCGGCCGCACGAGGCGCCTGGGCTTCGGGCTCCTCAGGTTGCTGTGGGGCCGCGAGCCCTCGGCCGCTGAAGTCGCCGCCTGCTTTCCCGAGAGCCGGTCCCACAGCGCCCTGGCGCCGCTCTACGGGCGCCAGGCGGTCGTCAACGCGGCCTGGTCGGAGATTGTGAGCCTTGCCGAGCCGGGCGTGAAGCTGACGCGCGTCAGCGACTTGAAGCTGGGGCTAGCGGCCAAGTGGCTCGGCTGGCTGGGCGCAAGGCACAAGGCGGCCCGCCTTCTCGCGATGCGCCCGATCGTCGCCCTTGCCTGGGGGGAGCCGAGCGACGCCGGCCTCGCGTCCCTGGACGGCTTTGGCGGCGGCGACCCGGACAGGGCGGAGCGCGGCGCAATCTATGGGAACGCGGTCCTTGCCGTCGACCAGGCAGAGGCGCAGGCGGTGGCTGGCGTCATACGCGGCGCCTGGGGGGACTGCGCGTCCACCTGGATAATCCTGGACCCCCGCTGCATGCTCTGCATCTACACGCTACACTTTGACCGGCCGTCCGCGGCGCGCGCCCATGCGGCAAATGGCGCCGTCATCGAGTCCTTGAGGGCGCTCGGCCATCCCCCCTACAGGCTTGGAATCAACTCAAGCGCGGGCACGGGCGGGATGCTGGCGTCCGCCATCAAGGGGGCCCTCGACCCGAAGGGGATAATCGCCCCGGGGCACTACGACTCCTAATGCGCCGCCGCGTCAAGATTACGGGGCTCGGGCCGGTCACTCCTGCGGGGATCGGACGCGAGGAGTTCTTCGACGGCATAAATTCGCCTGTGAGCCGTGTGAGTCATATTTCGCGGTTTGACCCGCGAGGTGGGCAGCATGTTGCCGCGGAGATATCCACCTTCAGGCTGGATGACTGGGTGCCAAACGCCGGCAACCCAAAGCGGATTCCGAGGCAAACCCAGTTCGCCATTGCGGGGACTTTCCTAGCCCTTTCGGACGCAGGCATTGAGCCGAAGGATTTAGACGGCCTCGACCCGGTCGTCGTAAACGGTAGCTCCCTGCCTGACCCGGAATTGACGCACAAAACGGTGTTCAGCGTTACGACGAAAGGTCCGCGCTATGCCGTCCCGGCGGTTATATACGATGCCGGGGCGGCTGCGACGGCCGGCGCCGTTGCGAAGCTTCTCGGTACGCGCTGCAGGACAATTGCGCTGCAGTCGGCATGCTGCGCCGGCCTTGATGCTATCGGGCACGGGGCGGAAATGATCGCGACCGGACAGGCGCAAGTGGCCATCTGCTGCGGAACGGAGGCACCGATTTTTTATCAGCCAATGCTGGAGCTCGCCAGCGCCAAGCTCTCCCCGCGGAACGCCCGCCAGCCGACGGAGATGGGCAGGCCCTTCGACCTTTGGCGAAATACCGGCGTCATCGGCGAAGGCGCATGCGTGGTCGTTCTCGAGTCTGAGGAAAGCCCGCGGGACGCGTATGCATGGATTGCCGGCTACGCCTATGGTAATGATGCGGAAGGCGCGCCTGGCAATGGGCTGCTGGCGACGATGCGCATGGCGCTTGCGAACGCCAAATGTGCACCCGCCCTCATTGATTACATCAGCGCGTGGGGGCCGGGGCATAAGGAAATCGATGCGTCAGAGGCCGACTGCCTGTGCCGGCTTTTTGGCGGGGACCTGTCGAAAATTCCCGTGTGTTCAATCAAGGGGGCGATAGGAAACCCCCTCGGTGCAGCAGGCGCCATACAGGTCGCGAGCACGGCTCTCGCACTGAAGACCGGCACAATTCCGCCGACCGTCAATTGGATTACCCCCGACCCGGAATGCCCCCTCAACCTGAGCGGTGAGGCGCGTCCGGTCGGTTGCTCGGCGGCCATCGTCAACACTCATGGGCTCTGCGGGATGAATGCATCGATGATTCTGTTGCGCTCGTGAACTTCACGAACCTCGTCGCATTCCTGGCGTGCCTTGCGGTGGGTGGCGGAGCGATCTATTCGAACCCCAAGCGCGCGATCAACAGGACCTTCTTCCTCCTGTCGATGTGCATCGGTGGCTGGCTGCTCGCGCTGGGCCGCCTGACAGCCGAGCCCCCGACACCAAACCCCGTGTTGTGGCTCCGGGTCACGAGTATTTTCGCCTCGTTCTTTCCCTGCCTGCTCTGGATCGTGAAGGATTGCGTCAAGGGAGAGAAGCTCGGGCAGGGTATCTTACGGCGCGGGTGGCCCTGGATCTTCGCAGCCCTCTTCATGGCCGGCCTGTGCTTCACGGATTTCTTCATTCCGGCGACGTCAACACGCGAGCACCCCGTTTTCGGGACCGGTTGGAGCCTCTATCTTCTAGTCAACGGCTTGAGCTATCTTGGCCTCCTGCTGCAGGCGATCTACGACCTAGTTAAGGTCAAGGGCATCCAGAAGATCGAATTGCAGACACTTATCTTTGGCGGAGCGGCGGCCGGGATCGTGGGCGTCGGCCTCATGGCGGTGGGTTCGGTCTTCAACATTCCCGCACTGTCCCGCTCCATACCGATTGTTAATCTCGTTTTCTATTCATTCACGGCCTGGTCGATAACCGCACAGAAGGTCTTCGATGCCCGACACCTTATCCAATCGGGACTTCGCCTGGCCCTATCCATCGGTTTGGTGACGGCGGTCATCGCATTGGCGATGGGTGGCCACCCCGCCCAAATTCCCAGGCCGCTGATCATCGTCGGATGCGCGACGCTGGTTACTCTGTTCTTCAATGAATTCAATCTCAGGCTGCTGCGGCACGGGCTGGTTGGCGGAGACCGAGAGGCGGCCGGCGTGCGCTCAAGCATTATCGCGGCGGGGCGAACCGAGTTCGACAGGGACACGCTGATTAAGCGCTTCAGCTCGATTCTCCAGACCTGGGCAAGGAGCGAAAGGGCCTACTTTCTGCTTGGTGAAAAGGAGGCCTATACTGGCGGGGGTCTGCGCCTCGCGGTCGGAAGCCGGGCAGAAGAGGAGCTGCTGAGACTCACCTGGGCGACGCCCGAGAGCCTCCAGCGCCAGAGGGACGCCGTCGGCAGGAAGGACCTCTTCCTTTTCCTGCGGAAGAACGACCTGGGCGCAGCGATCTGCGCCTTCGGCGACGAGAAGCTCGCCTCGTTCATCATCGCCCTCGAGTCGCGCCGCGACAGGAGCCCATACACGTGGTCGGAGATAAAGCTCCTCCAGGAATGGTCGTCGATCATCGAGCACACCCTCTCGAGGATCAGCCTCACCCAGCAGGCCAGGGAATCGGAGCAGCTGCGCACGGCCGGCCTCCTCGGCGCCAGCCTGGCGCACGAGATCCGGAACCCCCTCGTTACCCTGAAGACGATCGCCCAGTCGGCCAGCACCCGCTTCGGCGACCCGGAATTCCGCAGGCTCCTCATCGAGCTGGTGCCGGCCGAGATCGAGAGGATCGAGGGCCTCGTCAGCGGGCTCATGGACCTCGGCCGGCCGCAATACCCACATTTCGAGCACATCGGGCTCAACGAGGTCGTGGAGACGAGCGTCAAGCTGGTGCGGCCCAAGGCGCTCGACGAGGCCGTGGGCCTGCAGTGCTCGCTTGAGGCCAGCCCCGACGCCATCAATGCGGACCGGGCGTCCATCCGGCAGATCATCCTCAACCTCGTCATGAACGCCATCCACGCCGTCACGACGATCGAGGGCCGCCGCGAGGTGAACGTCCGGACGACGGGCGGGTCCGAGAGCGTCATCCTCGAGGTGGCGGACAACGGCCCGGGCATCCCCCCGGAGGTCCGCTCGCGTCTATTCCAGCCGTTCACGACCAGCAACAAGACGAGCGGCATCGGCCTGGGGCTGGCGATCACCGCGGACCTCGTGAAGCTGCACAACGGAAAAATAACATTGGTGGAGCGCGGTGAAACAGGCACAACATTTCGGGTAACCCTTCCATGCCAGCAACCTTCGTCCTGACGACTCCCGACAGCGCACTGGCCGCGGAGTGGGCGAGGCAGCTGCCGGCGCCGCCCCTTTCCGTCTCGGGGCCCGAGGCGCTCGCCAGGGAGCTGCAGCGGCCCGGCGCAAGGGTGTGGGTGAGGGACATCTGCGACCCCGACTCCGAGATCCCGGTCCACCCGGACACGGTCTGCATCCTGGTGGGGGAGCCGCGCAGCATCCCCTTCGAGGAGGCCCGATCGAGCCGGACCTACGCCTACAGCCTTTCCTACGAGGAGAGCCGGTCGCAGCTCCGAAGGATAGCCCCCATGGCCGCGGAGCTGGCCCAGAGCAGGGCCGTCCTCTCCGTGATGCACGACCGCCCGAAGCGGGCCGAGCCCGCGGCCCAAGAGCCTGCGGCGCCTGAGGCCGGCCGCCGCGGGATCGAGGACCTGGAATTCCTCGCGGCGTCCATCGACTACCTGGACGACCGCTCCCGGCTCATCGACGAGTTCCGGCGGGGCGTGCGCTCGCGCATCCGCTCCTCCAAGGTGAGCGTGTTCCTCAGGCAGGAGTCGAAGTACGTCGCTGACGGGGAGCCGAAGGAGTGCTCGGCGAACCACGACCTCGTGCGGTGGCTCCAGGAGCACGCGGCGATCGTGGACGGAGCGACGCTCGACTCCATCGAGAATGCCGTCACCGAGGCCGCCATCCGGCAGAAGCTTGGCGAATGGAACTCCCGGCTCCTCGTGCCGCTCGAGGTCCACGGGGCCCTGGAGGGATGGGTCGTTTTCGGCCCGCGCGCCGACGGCAGGGCGTACTCGAGCGCGGACAGGGACGACGCGATCATGCTGGCGCTCCTCCTGTCGAGGCTCCTCGGACAGCACCGCATCCTGCGCTCGGCGATGGAGGCGCAGAAGGAGGTGGCCCTGATCCAGAAGCACGGGCCCCGCTTCACCCTGATCTCCGCGTCCGGCAGGACCGGCGAGCCCCTGCCCGTCGAGGCGCGCGAGGTGGCCGCGCTCGCCATCCGCGAAAGCCGCCGGGTCGAGAGGGAGTTCGGGAAGCTGCGCGTGGCCGCGGGCCCCGTCCCGGGGGGCGGCTGCTGGGTGTCGTGGGACGAGTCCTCGCTCACCGCCGAGTCGATGGCGCAGAAGCGGGAGGCCGAGCGCCACCAGATCCTCCACGACCTCGGCATAATGATCTCCCACGAGCTCGCGAACGCGATGTTCTCGGTGAACACCTACTTCCAGCACGTCCGCCGCCAGAGGTCGACGGACGACGCGGGGCACCCGCTCATCGAGAGGGTGGGGCAGGACATGGAGCGCATGAAGCAGATGCCGTACCTCCTCAGCACGCTCTACGAGATGTCGAAGCAGCCGACGGGCCGCGTGGACATGAAGCGCGTCGTCCAGTCCGTGGCGAAGGAGGTCGGCGGCCAGGCGAACACGCCCGACACGGGTCCGGTGATCTGGGGCCACGAGAAGAACCTCCACGACGCGCTCGTCTGGCTCTGCAGGGAGATCGTCTCCACCAACGAGAAGGTCGAGAGCATCAACCGCGACGCGAAGATCACGATCTCGCTCCAGCTCCGGCGCCGGGATGACGAGGCGATCTGCCTGGTGACGATCGCCTACCCGGGGCTCCGGGTCGAGCAGATCAAGGTCGGCGAGCCGGCGAGGACGGAGGAGTACCCGACGGTGCCCGTCTATCTTGCCCGGGAGGTGATCCGGTTCCACTTCGGCACCGTCCACGTCGGACAGGGCCTCGACGGGCCCGAGCTCATGATAGCCCTCAAGTCCCGGCGGGTAAACGCCCTCACCGAGGTCGAGCCGCAGGCCAAGTCGATCGACTCGTCGGCTCCGTTCGCGTCGCCCGCGGGGGGCCCTGAGTCGCTGTCCGAGTCCGCATGAGCCAGGCCGAGGGATGGGACCGGTCCGTCGCGGCATGGGCCGCCTCCCGGCCGGACATCAAGGCGCTTGTCCAGATCGGGTCGCGGGTCCAGGCCGGCTCGTCGCCCGACGAGTGGTCGGACTACGACTACCACCTGGTCACCTCCGCGCCGCACCGCTACAGGGACGGGACCTTTGCCTCGGAGCTCGGCCGTCCGTGGGCCTGCGGCTCGCAGGTCGCGTTTGGCGGCGCCGTGAAGGTGACGGCGGTCTTCGAGGGCGCCCTCGAGGCGGACTTCGTCGTGCTTTCGAACTGGGAAGTGAGGGTGGCATTCATGGCCCTGTCGTCTCCCTTCCTTGGGCGCCTGTCTCCCGCCGTGCTCAGGTCGGGTATCCTCAACCTGCGGATCGTGGCGGCCCCGGGGTGGAGGGTCATCAAGGGGGGCGCCGCCTGGGAGCGCCGATACCGGAGGATCGCGCCCGCCTCCGTCCCCATGGCTCAGGCGGAGTTCCTTGCGCTGTGCGGGGAATTCTGGACGCAGCTCGTCTGGGCGGCGAAGAAGGCCGAGCGCGGCGAATTCCGGGCCGCGCGCAGGGCCGTCCACGTGCATCTCCTCAGCAATGCGATGCGCATCTTCCAGGAGGAGGCGCTTCTGGGCGGGCGCACGGCCTACCCGCTCGGCCGGCGCGCCGAGCAATGGCTCGGGCCGGGCGAGCTTTCAGGCACGGGGTTCACGGACGGGCCCGACCGGGCCTCGCTGCTTGCGGCGATGGCCCGCCTCGCCGGGGCCTTCGACGCGTCGTCGGGCTCGCTTGCCCGCACGAATTCATGGAGCGCCCCGAACGCCACCGAGGTACGCTCGTGGCTCTCGGGCCTTGCGGGGGGCGGCCCGGGTGCGTTGCGCTCCTAAGCCGCCCGACAGCTGGCGGAGGGACGATCCGGGCGCTGAGGATAGCGAGTATCGCCCCTTGTGCGGCGGCCTGTCCGCAAAGGCGGCTACCACCCACTTCCTTGTGAGTGCGGACTGGGCTTCCCCCTGGAATCCCGGCAGGCGGGAGCCGATTGGCGAATTCGTAGCGGGGGCCGAGCTCCCTGGTGAGTGCAGAAAGGAGCGGCTCAGCCCGTCCTGAAAATCTCCGCGATCACGTCCTCCAGGGGGACGTCCTCGATCGTGATGTCAGCCACGGGGCCCGCAGCAAGCACCTCCTGGGCGACCGAGACAACATCATCACCGGGGACGCAGAGGGTGATGGAGCCATCGTCCGCGCGGGAGGTCTCGCCGTAGCGCGACTTCCATCCGTTCCCGAAGCTCGTGTCCTTTGGGACAAACCGGACGATCTTCTTCCTGCTGCCGGAGCCGCTGTCCAGGCGGTCCAGCGCCCCGTCATAGATCTTGCGGCCCTTGTGGATCACGATGACCCGCTCGCAAAGCTCCTTGATGTCGGCCATGTAGTGGCTTGTCAGGACGATCGTCACGCGGTGCCGGCGGTTGTAGTCGCGCAGGAAGAGCCTGACGGCCCTCTGCGAGACGACGTCGAGGCCGATCGTGGGCTCGTCGAGGAACAGCACCCTCGGCTTGTGGATCAGGGCCGCGATGAGCTCCATCTTCATGCGCTCCCCGAGCGAGAGCTCCCTGACCATGACGTTCAGCTTCTCGCGTACGGCGAGGAGGTCGACCAGCTCGTCAAGGGTGGCCTGGTAGGCCGCCGGCTCCAGGCCGTAGATGCTCTTCAGGAGCGTGAAGGACTCGATCGCCGGGAGGTCCCACCAGAGCTGGTTCTTCTGGCCGAGGACGAGCGCGAATATCCTCCGGTAGGCGTTCTCGCGCTTCGTCGGGTCAAATCCCGCGACGCGCGCGGTGCCGGAGGTGGGGAAGATGAGCCCCGAGAGCATCTTCAGCGTCGTCGTCTTGCCGGCCCCATTGGGGCCCAGGAAGCCCACGAATTCCCCCTCGGCTATCGAGAACGAGATGTCGTTGGCGGCGGCCGTCTCCTCGTACTTGCGGTTGAATAGGCCCCGCACGCCGCCCCAGAAGCCCGGCTGCTTCTTATAGGTGCGGAAGACCCGCGTCAGGTGCTGGACCTCGATCATGAGGGCGCCAAAGGGAGCACAGTTTGGGGCTCAAATCGACCCAAGCTTCGAGAAATCGAGCACCGAGTGGCTGATGTGGCCGGCCTGGAGCGCGGCCGAGTCGGTGGGCAGGCCCTCGGGGGAGACGTCGTCCCCGAACCTGAAGACCAGCCGGTGGGTGCCGTCCCCGGCCCTGGGGCTGAAGAGGCCGGGCAGCAGCGTGTGGGCGGGCACGGTGCGGCGCACGGGGGTCGACTCGGTGCAGGGATGGGGGAAGTTGACGTTGTGGACGACGAAGCTCCGCGGGGCCGTGGACGCGGCGAGCGCGGGCGCAAGCCCTGCGGCCCGCCGAGCGCTCGCGCGGACGATCCCGAGGAGGCCGGCATCGGGCACGCCGCCGTGCTCCTTCAGGTCGTCGTAGACCGCGATCGGCAGGCTCTGGGACAGGGCGATGCCGGGGATGCCGTTCAGCGCGCCCTCCAGGGCGCCGGCCACCGTGCCGCTCCCGACGATGAAGGAGAGGCTCGCGTTGAGCCCGATGTTTATGCCGCTGACGACGGCGTCGGGCCTGGCGGGAAGCAGGTGGTCGATGGCGATGCTGACGCTGTCGCTCGGGGTGCCGTCAACGACCCATGTCGGGCACCCCAGGCCGTGGTCGGCCTTTTCGGAGCGCACCGGGCGGTGCCGTGACTTGGATGCGCCGGTCCAGCTCTGCTCGCTGGCCGGCGCCGCAACATAGACCTCATGGCCCGCGCCGCAGAGGGCGCGGACCAGCTCATGAAGGAAGACGGACGCGATGCCGTCGTCGTTCGTGACGAGGAGCCTCACCCCCTCATGTCTGCACAGGCTCGGCGGGAGCGCCCTCGGCCTGCTTCTGGCCCTCCATCTCCTTCATCGCGGCCTTGCGCGAGAGGCGGACCTTGCCGGAGCGCTCGTCGATGCCGATGCACTTCACCCAGATCATGTCGCCCATCTTGACGACGTCCTCGGTCCGGCGGACGCGGAAGTCCGCGAGCTCGGAGATGTGGACGAGGCCCTCCTTGCCGGGCGTGCACTCGGCGAAGCAGCCGAAGTCCTTAACGCCCGTGACGCGGCCGTGGTAGGTCTTGCCGACCTCGATGGGGGTGCCCCCGCCGCCGCCGCCGCCCGACCCGCCGCCGCAGAGGCCGTCGACCTCCTGGATGGCGCGGGCCATGGCCTCGGCGTTGTTGGAATAGATGTAGACCTTGCCGGAGTCGTCCTCGGCGATGTCGATCTGGGCGCCGGTCGTCTCGGTGATGCGGCGGATCGTCTTGCCGCCGGGCCCGATGAGGAGCCCGATCTTCTCGGGGTCGATCTGGATGGTCTTGATGCGGGGCGCGTACTTCGAGAGGTCAGCGCGCGGGGCCGGCATGACGGCCAGCATCTTGCGCAGGATCTCGATGCGGGCGTCCTTCGCCTGGAAGATCGCGGTCCTGGCGATCTCGATCGGGAGGCCGTTGATCTTCAGGTCGAGCTGGAAGCCCGTGATGCCCTTCGTGGTGCCGGCGAGCTTGAAGTCCATGTCGCCGAAGTGGTCCTCTTCGCCGATGATGTCGGTGATCGTGACCCACTTAGAGATCGAGCCGTCGGCGGCATTGTCGGTCATGAGGCCGCAGGAGATCCCGGCGACGGGCGCGATGATCGGCACGCCGGCGTCCATGAGGGAAAGGCAGCCGCCGCAGATGGAGGCCATGGACGTCGAGCCATTGGAGGCCATGATCTCGGAGACGACGCGGATCGAGTAGGGGAACGCGTCCTCCGGGGGGAGGACGGGGACGAGCGAGCGCTCGGCGAGGGCGCCGTGGCCGACCTCGCGGCGGCCCGGCGCGCCGAACCTGCCCGTCTCGCCGACCGAGAACGGCGGGAAGTTGTAGTGGAGGATGAAGCTCTTCGACGTGGCGCCGCCGGTGAGGCCGTCCATGTCCTGGGCCTCCTTAGTGGGCCCGAGGGTCGTGATCACGAGGCCCTGGGTGTCGCCGCGCTCAAAGAGGGCGCTGCCGTGGACCATGGGGAGGACCCCGACGTCGCAGGTGATCGGGCGCAGGCTCTTCGCGTCGCGGCCGTCGGCGCGGACCCCGCGCTCGAGGACGGTGCGGCGGTAGGCCTTGTACTGCAGGTCCTCGAACACGACGTTGAGGTCGACGTCGGTGAACTTGCCCTCGCCGAGCTCGGCCGCCAGGGCCGCCTTGGCCTCTTCCTTGATGGCCTTGATGCCGGTGGAGCGGGCGGCCTTCTCCTTGCCGAAGATGGCGTCCGGGATCCGGTTGCCGGCGACGCGCTCGATGATGGCGCGGGCCTGGGCGGTCGCCCCGACGAGGGCGAACGTGGCCTTGGGCTTGCCGGCGACGGCCACCAGCTCGCGGATCGCCTTGATGATGGGCTGGATCGCCTTGTGGGCGAACTCAAGGGCCTCGATGAACTTCTCCTCGGGCAGCTGGTCGGCGCTTCCCTCGATCATCAGCATGTCCTTCTCGTTGCCGACGTAGATGAGGTCGAGCGAGGAGGCGAACATCTGCTCGATGGTGGGATTGGCGACGAACTGGCCCTCGATGAGGCCGATCCGCAGGGCCGCGATCGGGCCCGCCCACGGGATGTCGGAGATGGCCAGGGCGGCGCTCGCGCCGTTCACCATGGCGATGTCCGACTCGTTCTTCTGGTCGGCGGAGAGGAGGAGGCCGATCACCTGGACCTCGTTCAGGAAGCCCTCGGGGAAGAGCGGGCGGCAGGGCCGGTCGCAGAGGCGGGAGGTCAGGATCTCCTTCTCGGACGGGCGGCCCTCGCGCTTGAAGTAGCCGCCGGGGAAACGGCCCGCGGCGTGGTACTTCTCACGGTAGTCGACGGTGAGCGGGAACCAGTCCTGGCCGGGCTTCATCGTCTGGGAGACGGTGGCGGCGACAAAGACGTTGGTCTCGCCGACGGTGACGTTGACGGCCCCGTTGGCCAGCTTGGCGAGGGTGCCGGTGGAGAACGTGATCCCATACTCGGGGACCGTGATGGTGTGTTTCTGATTCATTTCGGTATTTCTCTGTTATGTTGATACTTGGCGGTGGCCCCGTACGGGAGGCCCCAGGCTGTTCGTCCGGCGCGCGGGCCGGTCGGCCTTTCGCTCTTCTCGGGTACCTTTCCCGAGAGATTTCCGTTTGCCGCCCGCCGGTCTTTAGTCGGCGGCGGCAAGCGGAAATGTCCCGGTGTGGATCCGATTGCCCCAGAAGGCAGACAGGCGACCCGCGGATCGGGTCGCCTGTCGGCGAAAATGGCTATTTGCGCAGGTTTAGCTTCTGCAGCAGTTCGTTGTATTTGGGCAGGTTGTGGTGCTTGAGATAGTCGAGCAGCTTGCGGCGGCGGCTCGCCATCTGGAGCAGTCCCCGGCGCGAGTGAAAGTCCTTCCTATGGGTGCGAAGGTGCTCGGTCAGGTGGTTGATTCTGGCGGTGAGCAAAGCGATCTGCACTTCGCTCGAACC
Source organism: Opitutaceae bacterium (assembly GCA_036489955.1). Taxonomy (GTDB): domain Bacteria; phylum Verrucomicrobiota; class Verrucomicrobiia; order Opitutales; family Opitutaceae; genus Palsa-1447. The sequence continues at coordinate 99,789 of DASXEV010000014.1, read as the reverse complement.
GGTGTCTTTCTCGTGGACCTTGTACTCTGCGATGATCTCTGGCTTTACGACTGTGGGCATTGTTTAGTAGTTGAGTTGCACGACTGGAGGGGAGCCTTGCGGACCCCGAAGCACCCGCCCACCGAGGGGTCCCGGTTAAAGCCGGCGCTTCCGTTCGAGCCAAGCAGGGTGCCTGGCCAGTCATGGCGGGCCCCTCAACCGACGAGACCCACTAACGCAAGGGACTATCGTCCAGAAGGCCACCCGCCTTCGCAAGGCCAAAATTGGGCGCTCAGGCCTGGGTCAGGTGCAGGCCCTTCACCGAGGCGCAGCCCGGCAGGCGGCGTATCCTCTCCATGATCTCTGCGCGGTTCATGAACAGCTCGTTGCGCACGACCGCGTGGGCCACGTGGACCACCAGCCGGCCCCTCTCGTCGATCCGGACGGCGTGGGAATAGGCCGCGTTGGCGTCGCCGACAACCCCGCGCCACTCATCGCGCACCGCCTGCTCCGCGGTGGGCCGGCCGATCCCATGCTTGGAGCGGAGCGCGTCGATCAGCTCGCCTGCCGAGCGCAGGGGCCTCAGGCGGTTGCCCCCCGGGTCCTCGGACGGGACCCTACGCAGCGACGAAATCAGATCCTCCGCCACCCTGCTGAATCTGTGCGGCTGGCCGGGCATTTGGTGCAAGACGGCAATAGCGGCCCTCGGGAAGGGAGGCAAACTTTAGCGCCCCCCACAGCCATCCCGACGGGAAGGAACTGAGCGGCATGCGCGAGAGGCGGCGGCACCGCCCGACCACGGGCGCGGCGCTCCCGAAGCGCTCGGCGTAGCTGCGCGTGTTCCTGAGGGTGAAGAGCCGCGCCGCCCACAGGGCCGCGCCGGGCCACTCGGGAAACTGCTCGCGCGCGATCCGCAGGCGCAGCAGGTGCGTCAGCCGCAGCATCCGGGGCCAGACGCGCTCGGTCCACTGGTTGGGCGCCACCCTGTAGAATGCGGCGTCCGCGTGGACGATCCGGACCTCGCCCGAACACGCGAGGCGGTACCAGAACTCATAGTCCGCGATCGGGCCCCAGGCCTCGTCGAAGCCGCCGAGGCCAAGGGCGACCTCCCGGCGCATGACGACCCCGGGGAACGGGGTCATGGAGCTCTTGAGGAAATACCCGGGCCTGTATTGGTCGACGCGGGCGCGCGGGCGCGGCTGCTGGATCACGGGCATAACCGGGCCCCGTGTCGTCCTCGTGCAGACGGCCGCCGCGCCGTCGCCCAAATGAGGGAGCGCGGTCTCCAGGAACCACGGATAGAGCGCGTCGTCCTCGTGGAGGAGCGTGACGTAGTCGCTTGTCGCCAGGCGCAGGCACCTGTTCCAGTTGGCCACGGCCCCCCGCGGCTCGGGATTGCGCGTGTAGAGGTAGCCGCGGTCCCCATAGCGGGCAACGACGTCGCGCGTGGCCTCGAGGCCCATGTCGTCGCTCACGATCACCTCGACCGGCAGGTGGGTCGTCTGCGCCGCGATGCTGGCCAGTGCCTGCGCGAGCAGGCCAGGCCGGTTGAAGGCAGGGATGACGACCGAGACAACCGGCGTCCCGGGCCTGGGCGCAGCGCGCGGGGCCCGAGCCATTCTGGCTCGCATTGGCGGACCGAGGACCATGGATAGTCCGCGCTAGACGGCGCATGAATCGAAAGGTTCCTGTCGTCGCGGCAACCGGGACGAAGAGGCTCACTTGCCGAGCGCGGAGCCCACTGCGGCGAAGACATCCTCGACCGTGTTGAGGCGGACGCAGTGGTTCCGATACGAGTCCGCGGGGATGCAGGTTCCCGGTGCCACGCACGCGGTGCACGGCATCGGGGGGACAATCAGGGTGTGCCCGTGACCCTGGGGCCTGAACAGCAGGGGATTCTGCGAGCCGTAGAGCGCGACGACGCGCGTGCCGACCGCGGCGGCGACGTGCATCGGCCCGCTGTCATGGCAGAGGAGCACCGTGCAGGCCCTGGCAAGCGCGGCAAAGTGGGGAATCGTCGGGGCGCGCTCGGGTGCCAGGATGTGGGTCTTGGCCCGCTTCCTTATCTCGGCGACGAGGCCCTGGTCGCCGGGTCCCCCGGCTAGGACGACCTGGACGCCCAGCTGGTCCTGGACCAGGTCGCAGACGGCGGCGAAGCGGTCGGCCGGCCATAGGCGCCAGGCGCTCCTGCTTCCCGGATGGACGAGGAGCGTCCGGCCCGCGGCGCCGACGTACCGCCTCCATTCGGCGACGTCCGCCGCAAGGGGATGCAGGCGGATCTCCCTCGTCGCCACGGGGACGCCCAGGGGCCCCAGCGCCTTCAGGTAGTACTCGGTGATCGGCTTCGACTCATGCTCCTCGCCCGAGTCATGGACGACGTCCGTGTAGCAGCCGCGCAGGCGCAGGGCGTGGCTGCCGTGGTGGAGCGCCACCCGTGTCCGCGCGCCGCTCAGGCGCGAGACGAGCGCCGTCTTTTCCGTGTTGTCGAGGTCGAGGACGTGGCTGAAACGCATCTTCCTCGCCTTCGACGCAAAGGCGGGCCACCCGGCCGCCCTGGACGGCAGGGCAAGGACGCCGTCCACGTCCTTGTTCATGCCGAGGACGTCGGCATAGGGGGCCTCGACGAGCGCCCAGATCCCCGCGCCCGGCCAGTGGAGCTTCAGGTTCCGGAACAGGGAACCGAGGAGGACGACGTCGCCCAGGTAGCGCCGCCGGATGACGAGGATCCTCGGTTCATGGGACATGGCGGATGCCCGATGCAATCCTACGGGGCGCGGCATCGGCAACCGCAATTGGGCGCCGCGCGGGCGCAGGCGTCACCAGCTTGGGAAGAGGCGCCCGAGGCCGAGGGGAAGCTTCCTCGTGCGGGCGGCGGGTGCCGGCGCCGGGGCGGGCTGGGGGGCGCCGTCGCTGAAGTTGTGGACCAGCGAGGGGTCGGCGACCCGGCCGAACGCCTCGCTGAACGTGGCGAAGTCGACGCCGCTGACGAGGAAGGCGAGCTTCCTGTACGTGTAGGCGGGGTCCCGCACCAGGCGGGGGAAGTGCAGGAAAGTGACGGGTATCTCGTTCACGGCGAGCGTGTGGACGAGGTTGTGGAAGAGCTCGGCCATGACGGCTCCCTGCCTCGAGGGATCCGCGGTCCCCCAGAGGCCGCCCGGCTTGCTCCCGTCCGTGCCGCCGACCGAGGCGCGGCTTGCGGCGACGGCGTCCAGGTCGCGCACGGGAACGTACGCGTGGTCGATGATGAACCTGCCCGTCGCCAGCGCGGGCCGCAGGGTCTCGCAGAGCGCCGGGTTCTTGACGATGTAGGGAGTCTTCGGGTCAAGGATGTCGTGCTCGAGGCCGGCGTGGCAGTGCTCGAAGTACTTCTTGTGCCAATTCTTCCCGCTGATTCCCGTGTCCAGCCCGAGCACGCTCAGCAGGTGGACCATGAACGTCGTGCCGGCCCTCCCTGTGCCGGTGATTATCACCTTGTGTTCCGGTGCGGGTGTCGGGGTGGGCATCATGCGGGATGACGCCGCCCGGCGGGAAAAGGTGTCCCGGAAACCGCAAAAATATCAGGCGGCGCCTGATATCTCTTTCAGCGCGCCGCCGTTTGGCGGTCGTAGAGGCTCCGGTACAGGGAATTTTCCGAATGCAGCGCCTGGTGGGCCCCCGTTGCGACAATTCGTCCCGAGTCGAACAGGAGGATCATGGAGGCGTTCCTGATCGTGCTGAACCGGTGGGAAATGATGAGGGCCGTCTTGCCGACGAGGAGCTTCTCGAGCGCGGCCTGGATCGCGGCCTCGCTCTCGGAGTCCAGCGAGGAGGTGGCCTCGTCGAGGATGAGGATGGGCGCGTTGCGCAGGAAGGCCCGCGCGATCGCCAGGCGCTGCCTCTGGCCGCCGGAGACCAGGGCGCCGCGCTCGCCGACGATCGTCTCGTAGCCCAGCGGCAGGCCGCTGATGAAGTCATGCGCGTTCGCGTCGCGCGCGGCCTCCTCGACCTCCCCGCGCGTCGCCCCGGGGCGCCCGAGCAGCAGGTTGTTGTAGATCGTGTCGTTGAAGAGGATCGGCTCCTGCGAGACCACGGCGATGTTGCGGCGCAGGTCCGCCAGGCGCATCGAGCGGATGTCGATCCCGTCGATCGTGATCCGCCCCGAGGCCGCCTCGTAGAACCTCGGGACGAGGTTGATGAACGTCGTCTTGCCCGCCCCGCTCGGCCCCACCAGGGCGCATGCCGTGCCGGCCGGGATGCGCGTCGAGACGTCCCAGAGGACGGGCTTGCCGGGCTTGTACTCGAACTCGATGCCCTCGAAGGCGATGTCGCCCCGCAGGCGGCCGACGTCGACGGGCTGCTCGGGGTCGCGGATCGTCACGGGGGCGTTCAGGATGACCTCAAGCCGGTCGATCGCCGCCTGGCCGCGCTTCATCTCGTTGTTGAGGGCGCCGAGCCGCTTCACCGGGTCGTAGCTCATGTAGAGCGCCGTGCAGATGGCGACAAAGGTCGACTCGTCGATCCCGGCGACGCGCGAGTAGACCAGGGTGACGGCGATACCTGCGGCCGCGATGAACTCGATGGCGGGCGTGATCGCCTGGGAGTACTTCGCTATCTTCGTCTGCGACCGGACAAGGTCCCTCGTGAGCGCCGAGAACCGGTCGGACTCGCGCTTCTCGAGGCCGTAGGCCCGCACCTCCCTCGCCGCCGAGAGGTTCTCGGCAAAGTGGCCGGTGACCGACCCCAGGTGCCCCTGCAGCTCGTGGGCGCGCTTCAGGACCTTCTTGCCGACGAACCTCACCGGGAAAATCGCAAGCGGCAGGATGAGGAAGCTGATGAGTACGAGGGGGACGCCCCGGCTCGTGAAGGCGAACCAGGCGAGGGCCGCCATGGCGCTCAGGAGCATCACCGGCTGCCGGAACCCGTCGCTCGCCAGGATGCTGAGCGTCGACTGCAGCTGGGCCGTGTCCGCCATCCCGCGCGAGATGAGGTCGCCCGTCGACTCGCCCTGGACGAACGAGAGCGGGAGCACCTGGAGCTTCGCGAAGTAGTCCCCGCGGACGGCCTCGAGTATCCGGATGCCGGCGTGCTGGGCGAAGTAGCTGTTCAGGTAGCCGCCCAGGGCGCGCACGAGGAACGCGGCGGGGATGGCCGCCGCCCAGAGGACGACCTTGCGGACCGGCATCACGTCGTGCTGGTCGAAGATCATCGGGAAGACGTACTTGATGAGGACGGGCAGGCTGAAGCCGCTCGTCAGCGCCATCACGATCCCGAAGAAGATGGCGGCCCCGATCTGGGCGCGGACGGGGCGCAGGTAGCAGAAGTAGGGCCGGAGCCGGCGCATCAGTCCTTGGAGGCCCGCACGTCGAGGGCGTCACGCAGCCCGTCCCCCAGGAAATTCAGGGAGAAAAGCGTCAGGGAGAAGAGCGCCCCGGGGAAGACGAGGAGCCACCAGTACTCCTCCATCTTCTCGGCGCCGTCCTTGATGAGGACGCCCCACGAGCTCATCGGGGGCTGGACGCCGAGGCCGAGGAAGCTGAGGAAGGCCTCGAGGAGCATGACGGACGGGATGGTGAGCGTCGTGTAGACGATCACCGGGCCCAGCACGTTGGGGATCACGTGCCTGAAGATGATGCGCATGCGGCCGAGCCCGAGGGCGCGCGCGGCCTCGATGTACTCCATGCGCTTTATCGAGATGACCTGGCCCCTCACGATCCGGGCCATCGTCAGCCACTCGACGGCGCCGATCGCCAGGAAGAGGAGGATGATGTTCCTGCCGAACATGACCATGAGGAGGATGACGAAGATCGCGAAGGGCAGGGCGTAGAAGATGTCGACGATGCGCATCATGATGGTGTCCGTCTTCCCGCCGACGTAGCCCGCGATGGCCCCGTAGGTGACGCCGATGACGAGGGCGACGAACGTGGCCACGACGCCGACCATGAGCGAGATCCGCCCGCCGTAGAGGACCCTTGCGAAGAGGTCCCGGCCCAGCGTGTCGGTGCCCATCCAGTGCGCCGCGGAGGGCGGGCTGGCCCCGAGGTCCAGGTTCTGGATCATGTACGACTGCGAGAACACCGGGCCCAGCGAGCACGCAAGGCCCATCACGGCGACCACGACGGCGCCCGCGGTCGCCAGCCGGTTGCGCCGCAGCCGGTGCCACGCGTCGCTCCAGAGCGAATGGCCCTCCTCGGCCTCGGCGGGCGTCACTCGAACTTCAAGCGCGGATTCAGCCATACCTGGGCGATGTCGACGACGAGGTTCATCGCGACGATGAAGGTTGCGTAGAGGATGACGGTGCCGAGGACGAGGGTGTAGTCCCGGTTGAAGGCCGAGTTGATGAATTCCCTGCCTATCCCCGGGATCTGGAAGATGGTCTCGATGACGAAGGAGCCGGTGACGATGCCCGCGGCGGCGGGGCCGAGGAACGAGACGACGGGGGCCAGGCCGCCGCGCAGCGCGTGGCGCAGCACGATCCGGGACTCGGACGCGCCCTTCGCCCTGGCGGTGCGGATGTAGTCCTGGCTGAGGACCTCGAGCATGCCCCCGCGGGTCAGGCGGGAGATGTAGGCCGCATAGACAAGGCCGAGGACGAGGCTCGGCAGGACGCGGTCGATGGGGCTGTACCATCCCGAGGCGTTGACCCAGCCGAGCTCGATCGCGCAGAGGAGGATGAGGATGGGGCCCATGACGAAGGTGGGGACGCAGATCCCCACCATGGCGAAGGAGGAGCAGAGGTAGTCGATCCAGGTGTTGCGCCTGACGGCGGCCATGACGCCGAGGGGCAGGCCGACGACGAGCGCGACGGCGAGCGACCACATCCCGAGCTCGGCGGAGACCGGGAACTTCTCGGCGATGATCTCGTTCACGGTCCGGGTCGGGTACTTGTACGAGGGGCCGAAGTCGCCGTGGACGACGTTGTCCAGGTAGCTCAGGTACTGCTGGTAGAGGGGCTTGTTGAGCCCGAAGTGCGCCTCGAGGTTCTTCAGGATCTCCGGCGGGACGGCCCGCTCCGCCGTGAAGGGGCCGCCCGGGGCGAACCTCAGCATGAAGAAGGTCGCCGTGACGATCACCCAGAGGACGGGAATCGCCTGGAGGATGCGGTTGATGGCGAATCGGAGCATGGGCTAGTTCTGAATGAAAATGTCCTTAAAGTCAGGGTTCATCATGACGTTGGGGGTGAAGCCCCTCACGCGCGGCTTCATGAGGTAGGGGTAAGTGTAGTAGTAGATCGGGATGACGGGGCACTCGTCGACAAGGATCGCGTCCATCTGCTGGTAGCAGGAGTACCGCTCGGCCTCGCTTTTCGCGGCGAGCGCCTGGTGGAGGAGGCGGTCGTACCCGGCGTTCGACCAGAGGGTGTCGTTGTTCCCGTTTCCGGTCTCGAATATCTCCAGGAAGACGTGCGGGTCGGGATAGTCGGCGATCCAGCCCGCGCGCTCCAGCTGGAAGTTGTGGCTGTGCTGGCTCTGCATGTAGACCTTCCATTCCTCGTTCCTGAGCGTGATCTCGACGCCGAGCCGCTTGCGCCACATCTCCTGGATCGCCTCCGCGATGATGCGGTGGGCGCCCTCGGAGTTGTAGAGGAGCTCGATCGGCGGCATCCCGCGGCCCTGGGGGTAGCCGGCCTCGGCGAGGAGCCTCCTCGCGTCATCCAGGCTGCCGCTGATCCTCGCCCTTGGCGTGTAGCCGGAGTCGTCCGGGTAGCTGACGGCGTAGGCGGGCCGCTGGCCGCCCCGCATCACGTCGCGGACGAGCGACTCCCGGTCGATGGCGATGGCGAGCGCCCGGCGCACCCGCTTGTCGTTGAGGGGGGGCCTCGTCACGTTGCAGCGGTAGAAGTAGACCCCGAGGTAGGGGTCGATGTGGATGAGGCCGGGGTGGTCCCGCCTGTAGGTGGGGATCTTGTCGAGCGGGACCGTGCCGGTCGTGTCGATCTCGTCGGCGCGGAACATGCGCTCCTCGGTGTCGACGTCGCCGACGGGCAGGAAGTCGATCTCGTCGAGCCTCACGCGCCGCGCATCCCAGTAGTCGGGGTTGCGCACGGCGACGATCCGCACGTCGGGGGTCCACTCCTTCAGCATGAAGGGGCCGCTGCAGACGAAGTTCCCCGGCCGCGTCCACCGGGTGCTCCTCTGGTCCAGGGCCCCATACTTGAGGACGGTCCGGATGGGGAGGATGTCCCAGGCGTAGTGGTTTGCGATGACCTTCGTCAGGAACGGCGTCGGGTGGTCGAGCGTCACCTCGATCGTCCCCTCGTCGGGGGCCCTGATGCCCACCCTCGAGAAGTCGGCGGTGCGCCCCTCGTAGTAGTCCTTTGCGCCCTTCACGAAATTGTAGATCAGGTAGGCGTACTCGGAGGCGAGCCTCGGGCTCAGCATGCGCCTCCAGGACTGCACGGCGTCGTCCGCCGTGATGGGGGAGCCGTCGGACCACCTGAGGCCGTGCCTCAGGTGGAACGTGTAGACGAGGCCGTCCGGCGACACGTCCCAGGACGAGGCGAGGCCCGGCACGGGGTGGAGGTCCCTCGGGTCGGGCTCCAGCAGGCCGTCGAAGAACGCCGTCGACAGGTTGAATTCCGGGGTTCCCTGGACGACCTGGGGATCCAGGTCCTGGGGCTCGGCCAGGTTCCCGTAGCGATAGACCTGCCTGGGCGGCCCCCCGGCGCGGGCCTGCCCCTGCGCCTCCTTCCGCGCGCAGCCGGCCGCCAAGAGCGCCGCAAGTGCGGCCAGGGCGGTCAGGCGGCGACTCATCCTCAGGGCGGCAGTCAGCGCGCCTGCGCCATCATGGCGTCGCGCGTCGCCTTGAATTCGCTGCCGGCCTTCCAGGCGGGCCAGGAGTCGCCGTCCGCCAGCGCGAGGCCCATCTCGTAGAAGAGGTGGGCGTCCTGCGCCGCCCCGCGGAGGTCCCACCAGGGCTTAATGACGTCGGTCACCTTGTGGTAGTCGTCGGCGACGTACTCGTCGCGCCTCTGCCTTCCATAGCCGGGCGGCCGGCCCACGATGTCGGTGCCCACCTTCGTGTAGAAGGAGGGTACGCCGGCCTTCGAGAATTCGAAGTGGTCCGAGCGGTAGAAGCTTCCCTTCTCGGGGTCCTCCTCGGGAATAAGCCGTCGGCCCTCGCGGGCGAGGATCGAGGCGGCCAGGTCGTCCAGAGTCGAGTTCCCGTAGCCGACCGCCTGGAGGTCCCTCGACGGGCCGGCGTTCTCCATGACGTCGATGTTGATGTCGGCGAGCGTCCTGTTGAGGGGGTAGAGGGGATGGGAGGCGTAGTATTCCGAGCCGAGCAGGCCCTGCTCCTCGCCCGTGAAGGCGAGGAAGAGGAGGCTGCGGCGCGGCCTCTCGCCCGCCGGCAGCAGCGCGAAGGTGCGCGCGATCTCGAGGATGCCCGCGCACCCGGAGGCGTTGTCGAGGGCGCCGTGGAAGATCTGGTCGCCCCTCAGCTTGGGGTTGCGGCCGAGGTGGTCCCAGTGCGCCGAGAAGATGACGCACTGGTCCCCCAGGGCCGGGTCCGTCCCCGGGATCCGGGCGGCCACGTTGCGCGAGGCTATGCCCCGTGTCTTGTTGGTCACCCTGAAGGACGCCTTCGCATGGAGGTCGACGGGCCTGAAGTCGCGACGCACGGCGTCGGCCTTGAGGGCCTCAAAGTCGAATCCCGCCGCGGCGAACAGGGACTTCGCGTAGGAGAGGCTGAGCCAGCCCTCCACGGCGACGCGCCCCGCATTGCCATCCGGCGTCTCCAGGACGAAGTTCTCCCGCCCCCAGCTCCCCTGGACGACAGAGAACGGGTAGCCCGCTGGCCCCGTCTCGTGGACGATGAGGCAGGCCGCGGCGCCCTTGGCGGACGCCTCCTCGAACTTGTACGTCCAGCGGCCGTAGTAGGTCATGGCCTTCCCCTTGAAGACCGAGTCGTCCAGCCTCGCCGGGTCCCTTGGGTCGCGGACCGGGGGGTCGTTGATGAGGCAGATGACCGTCTTGCCGCGGACGTCGACTCCCTTGAAGTCGTCCCAGTTGTACTCCGGCGCGGCGCAGCCGTAGCCGATGAAGACGATGTCGCTGCCGTCCACCTTCACCTCGGGCGCCACGTGCCGCGAGACAGCGACGATGTCATTCAGGATCGCCGGCTCCAGCGTCCTGCCGCCGACCTGGAAGGATGCGTGGGCGCAGGAGAGGATGCCGATCATGGGAACGTCCTGGAAGTAGCTCCCGTCGGGATTGCCGGGCTCGAGGCCGAGGCGCTCGAACTCCCACTTCATGTAGCTGACGGCCTTCTCCTCGGCCGGGGTTCCCGGGGCGCGGCCCTCGAACTCATTTGAGGAGAGGACCCTGATTGTCCCGAGCATCCGGTCCGCCGCGGCCTGCCCGGGGTCGCCGGCCGGCTGCGCCGCAGTGGCGCCGGCCGAGCCCAGCGCCAGTGCCAGCGCTAATGGTGCACGCATCGGCCGAGTATCCGGCCGCCGGCGAGAATGGCAATCCCGCCCTCCTTCAGGGCTTGCGGGCGAGCAGCCAGAGCATGGGCCACCACCAGACGATCCTGCCGCCCTCGTCCGCCAGCCTCAGCGCGGCGCGCACCCCGGGGGGCGCCCCCTGGACGGCCTCGAGGACCCGTATCCGGTTCTCGGGCGGGGTTGCCGCGGTTTCAAAATACCACTCGAGGTCGGGCTGCTTGCGCGGATGCAGGCTGCTCGCCAGGACCTGCAGGCCCGCGTCCCGGACCAGGGCCTCCCATGCGGAGCGCGACAGGAACCTGCCGTGGCTGGGGTCGCGCCACTTCTCGACGGCGTGGAGCCACGCCTCCGTCTCCGGGTCGTCGTCGGGGACCGAGCCGTCGATCAGCATGAAGTGGCCGCCGGGGGCCAGCACCCGCGCGGACTCCCCGACGAACGCCGCGGGCGAGCTGAAATGGTGCGGCGCGACCCGCGCGGCCACGAGGGAGAAGGCGCCGTCCCCGAACGGGATCTCCTCGGCGGGGAAGAGCCGGGTCTCGACGGCGTGCCCGGCGTCGCCGGCAAGCCTGCCCGCGTTGGCGAGCATCCGCGGGGAGATGTCCCCGGCCGTCACGGCCCATCCCCGGCGCGCCAAGGCGAGCGCCGTATGGCCGCCGCCGGTCGCCACGTCGAGGGCCCTGTCGCCCGCCGACGGGCCGATCCCGGCCAGCAGGGCGTCGATGTCGGACGTGTCCGCAAGGATGTGCGACTTCCCGTAGCGGTCGCTCTGGCGGTCGAACTGGGCCGCGGAGGCCGCCTGTGCGGCGTCGAAGTTTGACTGCTTGCTGCTCACGGGGGACTATCGATCCTTAGGCGCCCTGACCGGGCCGGCCATGCCAATCTACGAGTTCCATCACCCGCAGAGGAACAGCATACACCTATTCCCCGCCTGCGCCATGGCCCGGGGCCCGAGGCGTTCCAAGTGCCCGGGCCGCCCGAGGTTCCGCAAATACCCGTGAGCGGCGCCGGGGACATCGACAGGCGCATCGAGGCGGCCAAGCGCGCCGTCATGGCGCAGACGGCGCTGCTCCACGAGCAGTTCGGCAAAGTCGAGAGCCGGTGGAAGGAGGACGGGACGCGGGTCACCGCCGTCGACGTGGCCATCTCCGAGAACATCTTCAGGGAGCTGAGCTCGCAGTTCTCGGAGGACCAGATGTTCAGCGAGGAGCTCCCCGCCCCGGGGGGCCCGATCCCGGTCGGGGCCGGCTTCTCGTGGGTGCTCGACCCCATCGACGGCACCAACAACTTCGCCCTCGGCATCCCGCACTGCGCGATCTCGCTCGGCCTCGTCGTCGACGGCGCGCCGCGCTACGGGGTCGTCTACGACCTCGGCCGCAGGCAGCTGATGCACGGCGGCCCCGGGTACGGCATGTTCGACGGCGGCCGCACGGCCGGCGTGCGGACGGAGCCGCCCAACCGCGAGAGCCTGATCGGCTTCCATAGCCCGAGCGACAAGTCGATGGTGCCGGCCGCGGACGCCGTCATCTCGAACTTCAAGATCCGCGGCCTGGGCAGCGCGACGCTGCACCTGGCCTACGTGGCCGCGGGTCTCTTCGCGGGGGCCGTGGACTTCAACGTCAAGATCTGGGACCTGGCGGCCGCGATCCCCATGTGCATGGCGGCCGGGGGCTCGGTCCTCTTCCTGAACGGCGAGCAGCTGCCGATGAGGTCGTTCGACCTCAAGATGGGCCGCATCATGTACGTCGCCGGCCCGCCGGCCCTCGCCGAGCGCCTGAAGGGGCTGGTCCTGGCCGGCCCCGGCCGGTAGCGGCGACTTGGAGGCGGCTGCCGGGGACGGGCGCACTGCCCCCCGGGCCGCGGCTTCAGACGAGGTACTGCTTCAGGGGGACGGGATCGAGGACCTTCGCCGCCGGCAGCCGCTGCCCAAGCTGGTCGGCGAACCACTTCCTCGCGGGGGGATCGCCGTGCGTCAGGACGATGCTGCGCGCGCCGGTCTGCACGGCGAACTGCAGGAGCTCGTCCCTGTCCGCGTGCCCGCTCAGTTCGAAGCGCTCGATCCTCGCCTTCACCTTCGCCTTAACGTGGGCGGCCTCGAACAGGAAGGTCTCGCCCGGCTTCTTGGCGAGGAGCTGGCCGCCGGGGGTGTCGGGGTCGCAGTACCCGACGAACCCGATCGTGTTGCCGGCGTTGCCGAGGAGGCCCGAGGCCAGCGTGTAGCTGGGCGTGCGCTCGACCAGCATGCCGGAGCTGATCACGTAGAGCGAATTCTGCTTCGGGTCGGTGCCCGGGGCCATCGCCCGGGGCAGGGGCCGGACCCTCAGCTCCTTCATGATGGCCTTGTTGAACTGGATGTGCCTCGTCTTGCGGCTGACCTCGTCGAAGTAGTCGACAAGGTCCATCCCGAGGCCCGAGCCGTAGATCGGGCACTCGACCAGCCTGCGGAACTTGCGCGCGTCGTGGAGGATCGAGAGGACCTCCTGCATGCGCCCGAGGGCGAAGACCGGGACGAGGAACGAGCCGCCGCGCTGGATGGTGTCGTTGATCGACTGGACGAGGCGCGCCATCTCGGCCCCCCGGTTGCCCTCCGGGCGGCGCTCCGTGGCGCCGCGCGTCGTCTCCATGACCAGGGTGTCGAAGTGCCCCGCCGGGAACTTGGCACCCGGCAGGATGCGCTGGTTCTCGAAGAGGACGTCCCCGGTGATGAAGATCCCCCGGTGCTTGTGGCGCAGCTCGACGGCCGCCGCGCCGGCCACGTGGCCGGCGGGGTGCAGGATGATCTCAACCTCGTCGTGGTTGCCGCGGAACTTCTTGGCCACGCCGAACTGCAGGCCGGTCATCCTCTTCGCCGCCCGGTCCACCTCCTCGTGGGAGAAGAGGGGGTAGTCCGGCACGTTGTCGGACTCGCGCTGGCGCATCATGACGCTGACCGAGTTGTGGAGCATCCTCTCGACGAGGATGCGGCTCGATGTCGACATCACGACGGCCGCGCCCGGGTGCTCCCGCATCGCGATCGGCAGGCTGCCGATGTGGTCGAGGTGGCAGTGCGTCACGATGATGAGGTCGAGCGTGACGCCCCTCAGGGCGGCGCGGTCGGGGGTCGCCCTCCGGCCGACCTGCTTCGGGTGGAGCCCGGAGTCCACAAGTATGTTGAGGCCGCCCAGCTGGATGAACAGCGAGTTGGCGCCTATGCCGCCGTCGCGGTTCAGGTCTGTAAGCTTCATTCCGTGGTAGCACCCTAGGGGCCCGGCCGCGTGCAGTTCAAGCGTCGCGGCGCGGGGACTACTACTCAGAGGGGGTGGGGCACCACCAGGTCAAAGGGCGGCAGCAGGACGTGGATGCGGGCGCCGTGCTCGTCGACGCCGTGGAAGCCGCCGCAGACCCGCGCGTCGCAGCCGGTAACGTGGTGGCTGTTGTAGGAGAACACCTCGCCGGGCGCGAGCCGGGGCGTCTCCCCGACGATCTTGTCGCCCTCGATCACCTGGCGGCTGCCGCCGCAGTACTCGATGACCCACTTGCGGCCGAGGAGGGTCACCGCGCGGTCGGACGCGTTCCGGATGGTGATGTAGTAGACGAAGGCGTGGGGCTTGTCCTCGGGCAGGCTCGTGCCCCCGTTGTGGTAGACCAGCTTGTCGAGCCTGGCCGTGAGTCCCGGCAATTCGGTGGAGGAGACGCAGGGCACGGCTATAAGGAGAGTCCCCTTGGGGGACTGCGCAAGCGGCTTTCCGCTTGATGCCCGGCGCGCATGGCCGCACAAACGCCCTTTTCCATGCGCAAGCTAGCCCTTCTTTCAGTGAGCGACAAGCGAGGCCTCGCGGAATTCGCGGAGGCCCTGGTCCGGGACCACGGCTACACGCTCCTCTCGACGGGCGGCACGGCGAGGATGCTCCTCGAGAAGGGGCTGCCGGTGACGGAGGTCGGGGCGCACACGGGCTTCCCCGAGATCATGGAGGGCAGGGTGAAAACCCTCCACCCGAAGATCCACGGCGGCCTGCTGTGCCGGCGCGACAAGCCCGAGCACCTCGCCCAGGCCGAGAAAAACGGGATCGAGCTCATCGACCTGGTTGTCGTGAACCTCTATCCCTTCGAGGAGACGGTGGCCAGGAAGGGCGTCAGCCTCGAGGAGGCGATCGAGAACATCGACATCGGCGGCCCTTCGATGCTCCGCAGCGCCGCGAAGAACCACGAGAGCGTCACCGTGGCCTGCGACCCGTCCGACTATGCCGGGGTGCTCGCCGCGATGAAGGGGCCGCCGGCGGCCCTCCTCGAGCTCAGGCGGCGCCTGGCCCTCAAGGTGTTCCAGAGGACCGCGTCCTACGACGGGGCGATTGCGCGCTTCCTGGAGGCGCAGGAGGCCGGCCCCGACCTCGAGGCGCTCAGCGGATTCCCGCAGACGCTCTCGCTCTCATGGCGCAAGGCCCAGTCCCTGCGCTACGGCGAGAATCCCCACCAGAAGGCGGCGCTCTACGGCACGTTCCATGAGCACTACGAGCAGCTCCAGGGAAAGGAGCTGAGCTACAACAATATCCTCGATATCACCTCGGCGACCCACCTCATCGGGGAATTCGAGCGGCCTACGGTGGCCATCCTGAAGCACACCAATCCCTGCGGCGTGGGCTGCGACGAGACTCTGGAGGGGGCGTGGGACAAGGCCTACGCGACCGACAAGCAGGCCCCGTTCGGCGGGATCATCATCGTCAACCGCACGATGGACGCGGCCCTCGCGGGCCGGATCGCAGACATCTTCACCGAGGTCATTATCGCCCCGAGGTTCAGCCCCGAGGCCCTGGCGGTCCTGGGAAAGAGGAAGAACCTGCGCCTCATGGTCGCCAAGGAGGGGCTTGGGACCGAGGCGCTGCAGGAGATCCGCTCGGTCGTCGGTGGCGTCCTCGTCCAGGACCGCGACCGGACCCTCGGTGACAGGGCCTCCTTCAGGGTGGTGACGAGGAGGCAGCCGTCCGCAGGGGAGTGGGACGCCATGCTCTTCGCCTGGAAGATCTGCAAGCACGTGAAGTCGAATGCCATCGTCTACTGCTCGGGCGAGCGCACGCTCGGCATAGGCGCGGGCCAGATGGCCAGGGTCGACAGCTCGCGCATCGCGGTCTGGAAGGCCGGCGAGGCCGGGCTCAGCCTCAAGGACTCGGTCGTCGCCAGCGAGGCGCTGTTCCCCTTTGCCGACGGCCTCATCGCCGCGGCGGACGCCGGGGCGACCGCCGCCATCCAGCCCGGCGGCTCCGTCCGCGACGCCGAGGTCGTCGCCGCGGCCGACGCGAGGGGCATGGCCATGGTCTTCACGGGGATCAGGCACTTCAGGCACTGACCGGGACCCGTTCGGGATTGGCAGCGGCCGCCGGCGGGGGCAGCCTCGGCCCATGTTTGACCCCGTCGAAAAGCTGAAGGAATGGATCCGGTTCCCGAGCGTCTCAACCGACCCCGGCTTCAAGGAGGGCATGAAGGGCTCCCTGAACTTTGTCTCGGGGCTCCTCGCCTCGATGGGGTTCAAGGTCGAGGTGGTGGAGGCGAAGCTCCACCCGATCATCCTCGCCAGCCGCGGCGGCGACCCCAAGTGGCCCCATGTCATCATCTACGGCCACTACGACGTCCAGCCCGCCGACCCCGTGGCGCTCTGGAAGACCCCGCCCTTCGAGCCGACGATCATCGGGAACCGGATCTACGGGCGCGGGGCTGCGGACAACAAGGGCCCGCTGATGACGAACATCGCCGCCGTCGCGAAGCTCCTGGAGGAGAACCCCAGTCTGCCGCTCCGCATCACCTTCCTCGTCGAGGGCGAGGAGGAGATGGGCAGCCCAAGCTTCCCCGGCTTCCTGGAGAGCCACGCCGACAGGCTCCGGGAGGCGGACTTCATCTACCTCTCGGACACGATCCTTCCCAATGACAAGCAGGTCGTCATCACCTGCGGGCTGCGCGGCCTGGCGCTCCTCGACGTCGTGGTCACCGGCGCGAGGGGCGACCTGCACTCGGGCCTCCACGGCGGCGTGCTCCTCAACCCCATCCAGGCGCTGGCTGAAATCTGCGCCACGCTCCACACCCCCGACGGCCGGGTCAACATCCCCGGGTTCTACGACGGGATCCTCGAGGTCGAGCCCTGGGAGCGCCAGGAACTCGCAAAGCTCGGGGCCGACGAGGCCGCCTACCGGGAATTCCTGGGGATCGAGTGCTTCCACACGCCCCCGGGGTTCAGCCCGTTCGAGGCGACCCGCTTCATGCCGACCCTCGAGTTCAACGGGATCGGGGGCGGCTACCAGGGTGAGGGCACCAAGACGGTGATCCCCAGCAGGGCGTTCGCGAAAATCAGCTGCCGCCTCGTGCCGCAGCAGGACCCCGAGCGGGTGAAGAAGCTGGTGAGGGACGCCGTCATCGCCCGGGCGCCGAAGGGCGTCCGCGTCGAATTCGTCGACCAGCACCGCGGCGACCCCTACGTCGTCGTCCCCCCAGGCCGGCCGAACACGCCGAGGGACCAGTCCCCCGTCCTGGCAAAGGCGTTCCGCTCGACCGACGCCGCGGTCTCCGCCGTGTGGGGCAGGCCCCCCCTCTACCTCCGCGAGGGCGGCAGCGTGCCCATCATCGCCGACATAAAGAAGGTGACGGGGCTCGACTCGATCATGCTCGGGCTGTTCCTGCCCGAGGACAACCTCCACGCGCCGAACGAGGGCTTCAGCCTCGACGTCATGAAGAAGGGCGTCGAGACCGCGAAGCGTATCCTATCGGGAATTACTTCTTGAGGACGACGATGTCGTCGCGGCGGTCGTTGGCCCTTGCGGCGTCGTCGGCGTTCTTGACCGCCTCCTCGCTGCCCTTCGAGAGCGTCTCGACCTTGTCCGGGGAGACCCCGAGTGAAATCAGGTACTTCTTGGCCGCGTTGGCGCGGCGGTCGCCGAGGCTCAGGTTGTACTCCGCGGTCCCGCGCCAGTCGCAGTGGCCCTCGAGCAGCAGACGGTACTGCGGGTTCTTGTCCAGGTAGTCCTTCGCGGCTTGGAGCTTGGGGCGCTCGGCGGCGGCGATGTTGTCGCGGTCGAAGGCAAAGTGGACGGGCTGGAGCAGGCCGCGGATCTGGTCGGCCGTCTCGATGACGCCGTCCTGGCGCTCAGTGAGGCCGGAGTTCTGGTCGGCGACGTTGACATCGGTCGGCGTGAGGGCGGCGGGCGGTGCGCCCGAGGGCCCGAGGCTCGTCGCGCTGGGATCCGGCCTCACAGGCTTCTTGGTGCAGCCGGCGAGCAGCGCGGCTGCGCTTGCGAGAATGCAGAGCGACTTGGGGGCGAGTTTCATTTGTTGTGTAAAGTCTGTGTCGTTTGGCGGACTTTTGGGAATCCTGCCGGGCGCCGCAAGAGATATTCGGGGCAAATTCGGCTCTAGCCCCAGCCCCCGGTGAGGCCGTGCTCCAGCGCATGGCGGGTGAGGCTGGCCACGTCGTGGATGTTCAGCTTGCGCATGAGGTTCGTGCGGTGGTTGTCCACGGTCTTGGAGCTTATGCCCAGCTTCTGGGCGATCTCCTTGGTGCTGTGGCCCTCGGCGACCAGCTGGAGGATCTCCCTTTCCCGGTCGGTGAGGAAGTCGGGCGAGCCGCCGGACTCCGGGTTGGCGACGACGGAGCGCACGATGTCGGCGATCGCCGGGCCGAAGTACGTCCCGCCCGCGGCGATCGTCGCCAGGCCCTTCTTGAACTCGCTAAACCCCGCCGTTTTCTCGACGAAGCCGTGGGCGCCCGCCTCCAGCATCTGCCTCACCACGACCGGGTTCTCGGAGCCCGAGAAGACGAGGACACGCAGCAGGGGAAGCTTCTTCGCCAGCCTCTTCAGGATGTCGGCCCCGTTGAGGCCGGGCAGCCTCGCGTCCAGGACGAGGACGTCGGGCTTCAGGGAAAGGCACAGCTCAAGCGCCGCGTGACCGTCGCCCGACTGCCCGACGAGAGTGTAGTTCGCGTCGAGCGCCAGGACCTCGGCGAGCATCTCCCTGATGGCTGTCTGGTCCTCGATGAGGACGAGGCGGTGCATGTGGCGGCTTTTGTTGGCTGGGGAAAGTGGTGGGCTGGCTGGGATTCGAACCCAGAACCTATTGCTTAAAAGGCAACTGCTCTACCATTGAGCTACCAACCCGACGTGGACCGGCTTGCACTGACAGCGTCGCCTGGCGCAGGAGCGCCTCGGCGGCGGCGGGGCGGCGAACAGCCCATGCGAGCCAGATGAGTTAAGGAACCTAACGAGCAGCGGTTTGTACACTCGGCCGGCTGGCGCGGGCAAACCAAATTGGGCCTGCGCCCGTGCGTTTGCCGCCGGGGGGAAGGGCCGGTCGGATGCCCGGAGCCTCGCTAGACCCGCGCGGACCTGATCTCTGCGATCCGCCTCTCGATCCGCGCAAAGTTGGCGTCCACGGCGTCCATGTACCCGTTCCGGCCCGAGCGCAGCGGCCTGTCGAGGAAGCGGTAGACCCCCTGGAAGTCGATCTCGAGCTTGGGCTTCACGAACGAAGTCCAGAACCCCGGGGAGCGGCAGACGAGGTCCTCCTCGGACTTGAACATCCGCTTCTCCATGGGAACGTTCGCGAAGTCGTCGGACTCGCGGAACTCCGCGTAGAGTTCGCCGAGCTTGTCCGGGTAGAGGGGGTCCGCGAGCTGGCCCATGTAATCGGCGGTCGCCAGGGAGCACCCGACGATCCTGCTCACGGGATCGCGGAACTTGAGCCTGCTGATCTCCGAGTGGGGCCCCGTGCAGTCGATCGCCGACAGCACGCTCTCGATCTCGACGTCGGTGGCGCCCGTTTCGGGAAGGTAGGAGGCGGCGAAGGCGCAGCTGCGCAGGATGTGGCAGAACGTGTACTTCGCGCCGGTGCCCTCCGTGTCGGACTTGAGCTTCAGGTACCCGGCGTCGTGCAGGAGCACGCCGGCGATCGCCAGCTCGTAGTCGCGGGCCTTCAGGTGCGATTCGCCCTCGGAGGCGTGCTGGCCCTCGAGCAGCAGCGTCATGCACACCGTCGCCATCAGGGTGTGCCTAAGGTCATGGTACTTCAGGTCGATCGGGGCGTAGGCCGGGGTCCTCCCGCAGAAAAGGTCGTCCACGTCGTTGAACAGGCGCGGCAGGAGGGCGGAGCGGGACTTCGGGTAGAGGACCGAGTACTTCGCCCTGACGAATTCGGACACGGCGAACGTGTCGTCGAAATCGATTTGCGGAGGGATCTGCGGCTGGACCAAGGCGGAGGCCCTTTAAGCGCGGGGCGGGTGTTTTCCGCAAGTTCAATTTATTACAAAATTTTTATATTTGCATGGGCCCCCCGGGGGAGGCCAACTGGCCCCCAGCCGGCCCGCACTGTCGGGCCAGGCTTCTGAAATGGTTGAACACGTTGACCCCGGAATTGGACCGGATTTGGTATCCGGCTCCGCATTCCATTCAGTGGGAACAATCCAAAAATTTGCCCGTCAGAGTCACGAAGACCGCATGTCAACCAAAGCGCAGGAAGTCACTTTGGACCGTATCCTCGTGGATCGTTTCAAGAACGGGGATGCCGCTGCATTCGATGAAATGGTGTCCCGTTACTGGGACCGCATCTTCTCCATGGTCAACCAGCTTCTGCGCAACCCGCAGGATGCGGAAGAGGTTACCCAGGATGCCTTTATAAGGGCGCACAGGGGCCTCGCGAATTTCCGGGGCGAGTCCGCCTTCTCCACGTGGCTCTACCAGATCGCGACCAACCTTGCGCGGAACCGGTACTGGTACTGGTGGCGCCGCAAGAGGGACAAGTCCATCTCCTTTGACGCCCCGATGAGTTCAGAGAACAAAACGACATTGGCCGAGGTCATACCGGCTGATGTCGAGACTCCGGACGATATCACGGTCAGCCGGGAATTCGTCTCCCGGATCGGAAACGGGATGGAGCGCCTCGGCGCGAAGCACCGCGAGATCCTGATCCTGCGAAACGTGAAGAACCAATCCTACGAGGAAATCGCCGCGATCCTGGGTATCTCGATCGGCACCGTGAAGAGCCGCATCGCCAGGGCCCGCGAAAGCCTCCGCTCCAAGCTCCACGAGGACTTCAAATGAGCAACCGGGACTTCATCGAGCTCCTCAACATGTATGTCGACCGGGAGATCTCCGCGGCCGATGCGCAGCGCCTCGAGGCCGAGGTTGCGAAGGACCCCCGGCGCCGCGAGGTCTACGACGATTACTGCCGGATCCAGAAGGCCTGCTCCATGCTGTCGGAGGAGAGCTTCGAGGTCCCTGAGCCCCACCCGGTGGCGAGCCTGGTCTCCTTTCCCGCCCCGAGCCGCGCGTGGAGCTTCGGCGCCATCGGCACCGGCCTTGCGGCCGCGGCGGCGGTCGCGGTGGCCTACCTGGGCCTGCACCAGGGGACCGGCCAGGTCGCCACGTCGGATGCCACGGCCCAGGTCCGCTCCGCCTCGGTCGCGGTCGCCGCGCCAGCGGACGCCGACGCGGCCATGAAGCCCGTCTTCTTTGTCCGCCTGCCCTCGGAATCGCAGGCGCGCGCGGCCCAGGTCGCCCCTGGCGACGCTGCGGCGCAGATCGCGCAGCTGAGCTGGATCAGCGACATCCACGTCTCGCCCACGCAGGCCTTCCCGGCGGCCGACTTCCTCTCCCTCAAGGGGGAGCCCAAGGCGTCCCTTGCCGACGCCCAGACGGCGCAGCAGGACCAGGAGCCGCTCGAGATGACGGCCTTCCGGTTCCAGCGCTGAGGCGCGGCCGCTAGGCCAGGGCCTTCTTCACGAGCGCCTCGGTGGCGGCTCCCGGGCCGAGGGCAAGCGATGCCCTCCGGACAGACTCGTCGGCATCGGCGGGCCTGTAGCCCAGGGCGATGAGCGCCGCGACGGCGTCGCCGTGCTCGCCCGCCGGGGCGTGGGCCGCGGCCGCGTCCTGTCCTCCCTGCAGCCGGCCCTTCAGCTCGACGACAAGGCGCTCGGCGGTCTTCTTGCCGATGCCCGGGCACTTGGCGAGCGTCGCCGTGTCGCCGGACCGGATGGCGCCCCTCAGGAGCGGCAGCGACATCCGGCTCATGATCGACATCGCCATCTTCGGCCCGATTCCGGTCACGTTCTCGATCATCAGGCGGAAGAAGTCCCTCTCGTCCGGGGACGCGAAGCCGTAGAGCGTCTGGGCGTCCTCGCGGTAGGCGACGTACGTGTGCAGGCGGGCCTCGCCGCCCGCCCGGGGAAGGCGCTCCGCCGTGGTCACCGGGATGTTGACCTCGTACTCGAGGCCGCCGACCTGGATGACGGCCCTCGTGGGCCCCGACTCGATGAGCGTGCCGCGGATGGCCGAGATCATCGGGGATCAGGCCAGGCCGAGGACGTCCTGCATGTCGTAGACGCCGGGCGTGCGGTCGACAATCCACCGCGCGGCGCGCACGGCGCCGTGGGCGAACACCGCGCGGTCGCTGGCCCTATGCGTCAGCTCGAGGCGCTCGCCTGCGCCGGCGAACATGACCGTGTGGTCGCCGATGACGTCGCCGCCCCGCAGCGAGTGTATCCCCACCTCGCCGTCCTTGCGCGCGCCCGTGATGCCCTGGCGCCCGTGCCGCAGGGCGGACCGGCCCAGGTTGCGCTCCTCGAGGATGATCTCCAGGAGCCGCGCGGCCGTCCCGCTCGGGGCGTCGACCTTCTTGCGGTGGTGCATCTCCAGCACCTCGGCGTCGTAGTCGTCGCCGAGCGCCCGGACCGCGCGCCTGGTGAGGGCGAAGAGGAGGTTGACCCCAACGGAGAAGTTGCCCGCCCACACGCACGGCACCTTGGCGGCAAGCAGGAGCAGGTCCTGCTTCTCCTGCGCCGAGTGCCCTGTGGTCCCGATGACGAGGGGCTTTCTGGCGCCGGCCGCCGCGGCGATGACCTCGCGCGTCGCTGCGGCGGAGCTGAAGTCGACGACCACGTCCCCCAGCTTCACGGCTGCGGCCAGGTCGTCGCCCTGGTCGACGGCAGCCGCGATGACGGCGTCGAGGGCGGGAGTCGCGGCGGCTACCGCCTGGCCCATCCTGCCGCGGGCGCCGTTGAGTATGATCTTGAGCGGCATGGGGCCTCAGCCTCGCGCGGTCGCCACGGCCTTCGCGAGCTCGGCCCTGCTCCTGGCGGAGAGGGGGCACAGGGGCAGGCGCACGGCCTCGCTGGCGATGATGCGGGCCCTCGCGAGCGCCGCCTTGATGGGCGCGGGGCTCGGCTCGATGAACGCCGCCTTGAAGAGCGGGTAGAGGCGCCGGTGCAGCCGCTTGGCGGCCTCGAACTTGCCCTTCCGGGCGAGGTCGACGAGGCGCGTCACCTCGCGGGGAAGCAGGTTCGAGGCGACGCTGATGACGCCCTCGGCGCCGCTGGCCATCATCGCGAGCGTGAGCGAGTCGTCGCCCGAGAGGACGGCGATGTCGTCCCCGAGGGCGCGCTTGATCTGGTCCACGCGGTCCACGGATCCGCCGGCCTCCTTGATCCACGCGACATGCTTGTAGCGCGCGCGAAGGCGCTCGATCAGGGGGACGCCGATCTCGACCCCGCAGCGCGACGGCACGGAATAGAGCACGACCGGAAGGTCCGTCGCGTCGGCCACGGCGCAGTAGTGCCGGAACATGCCGTCCTGGCTCGGCTTGTTGTAGTAGGGGGCGACGACGAGGACGGCGTCCGCGCCTGCCTCGTCCGAAAGCCTCACGTACTCGACCGCCTCGGCGGTCGAGTTGGAGCCTGCGCCCGCGATGACGGGGACCCGCCCCCGGACGAACTCGACCGTGGCGCGGATGACGTCGAGGTGCTCCTCGGCCGTAAGGGTGGGGGACTCGCCGGTTGTCCCGACGGGCACCAGGCCCTCGATGCCCCCCTTGACCTGGTGCTCGACCAGCCTTTTCAGGTCAGCGAAGGATACGGCCCTGCCTTGGAAGGGCGTGGCAAGCGCTGTCATTGAACCTGTTAGGCGTCGTGGCTTCATCATGCTGTGGGTCCGGATCGAGGCAAAGATGCCTTGCCGGGGGAAGCACGCCAAGCTACAAAATCGCAACCCAGCTACAATGGCAGCCGTATCCCCGCACACCGAGATGTTCAACGACCTGCTGAAGCTGGCTGTGGACAGCGGGGCCAGCGACATTGTCATCAAGTCCAACAAGCCGGGCTACGTCCGGATATCGAACCGGCTGAAGCCCGTCGACATGGACCCGATATCGAGCCCGGAGGCGCAGGCGTTCGTGGACGAGCATGTCCCGGAGATCTTCCGCAAGCGCTGGGAGGAGATAGGGCAGATTGACTTTGCCTACGCCTTCGACGGCGTCGGCCGGTTCCGCGTGAACGCCTTCCACCAGCGGGGGCTCGTGAGCCTGGTGTTCCGGCACATCAAGAGCCGGGTGCCCAACTTCGAGGACCTTGGGCTGCAGATGGAGCCGCTCCTCAGGCTGGCCCAGGCCAAGGACGGGATCCTGCTGATCTGCGGCGCCACGGGCTCCGGCAAGAGCTCGACCATGGCGGCGATGCTCAACTGGATCAACCAGAACTCCGACAAGCACATCGTCACGATCGAGGATCCGATCGAGTACACGTTCCAGGACGACAAGTCCGTCTTCCAGCAGAGGGAGATCGGGCTCGACGTGCCGACCTTCGAGCTGGCGATCAAGTCGGTGCTGCGCCAGAACCCCGACATCATCCTCATCGGCGAGATGCGCGACCGCGAGACGTTCGAGACCGCGATCTCGGCCGCCGAGACCGGGCACCTCGTCTTCTCGACGATGCACGCGGCGACGGTGGCGCAGTCCATGACGCGGCTCTTCGAGTTCTTCCCGCCGGAGCAGATGGCGCAGGCCCGCCGCCAGGTGTCCGGGGCGCTCCGCGGCTTCATCTGCCAGAAGCTGATCCCGGCCCTCGAGGGCAGCGGCCGCGTCCCGTGCAACGAGGTGCTGAATGCCGACTCGACGATCCGGAACCTCATCCTCGAGGGCCACTTCGACAAGATCAACACGCTCCTCGACAGCGGCCTCGACGGCACCAGCTACTCCTTCAACAAGGACCTCTACCGGCTGATCAAGGCGGGGCGCATCAGCAAGGCCGACGGCATCCGCTTCTCGCCCAATCCCCAGCAGCTCGAGATGAACCTGAAGGGGATCTTCATCAAGAGCTAGGACGCCCGGCCCGATGCGCCTCTTTTGGATCGCGCTTGCCCCCCTTGTCGCCGCGGCGGCCGCGGCCCAGGACGCGCCGGCCCCCGACCCGGTCGCGGCCGCGAAGAAGGACCTCGCGGAGATGAAGGCGCCGTCGGGCCAGCAGGACGCCGCCTCCGCGCTGCCGTCGCTGGACCTGAAGGACATGGGCCCGCTCCCCGGGGCCGACCATGCCGACGCCGCCGCGGCCGTCCCGGACAAGGACCCCTCACTCGACCCGGCGAAGAGGAAGTCGGGGACGGGCAACTGGCTCGTCGACGCCATGGACAAGCGCACCGACCGCCAGAGGGATTCGCGCACGCGCGGCAGCGACGACGGGTCCAAGTCCGACCTCGACCTGCTCCTTGGCGACAAATCGGGGGAGGGCTACGACAAGGATGCCTCCGGGGAGGAGGGGACCGCTGCAGGCCGGGACGACGCCAGGGACCCGGACGCCGGCGCCTCCAAGGCGTACAATCCCCTCGATTCCTTCATGGGCAGCTGGGTCTCCGCGAACGACCGGGAGCTCCTGGCGCCCTCCAGGGCGGATCCGTCGCG
Organism: Opitutaceae bacterium; assembly: GCA_036489955.1. Taxonomy (GTDB): domain Bacteria; phylum Verrucomicrobiota; class Verrucomicrobiia; order Opitutales; family Opitutaceae; genus Palsa-1447. The sequence continues at coordinate 74,714 of DASXEV010000014.1, read as the reverse complement.
GTCCGACCTCATCGCGGGCCTGGACGGCGCGCCGCAGGTTTCCGCGCCCGACGCCGCCCCGGGGGAGGCCGAGGACTGGGCGCCCATCGCCGACGCCGCCCCCAACCCCTATGTCGGGGCCTTGGGCGACACCCTGGAGCCGCAGGTCAGGATCCCTGCGCCGGCCGGGCCCGACGACTTCGAGACCCTGTTCATGCCCGACGTGTCCAAGGGGCTCTCCGCGCCGGCGGCCGGGCCCGAGCCGTCCGCCGACCAGCGCAGCGTCGTCCCCGACTTCGCGCAGCCAACCGACGACGACAAATACTTCAGGCAGCTGAAGCGCTTCTGACGCGAGGCGTTTAGGCTTGGATTCCGAGGCGGCGGAAGATTGCCTAGACGGTTTTCCGATGTCGCTGGCACTTCTATTCGCGGGTCAGGGAGCCCAAAAGGTGGGCATGGGCAGGAGCCTGTTCGAATCGTCCCCTGCCGCGAGGGACGTCTACTCCGTTGCCGGGGAGGTGCTGGGCTGGGACCTGGCGAAGGTGAGCTTCGAGGGCCCCGAGTCCGAGCTCACGCAGACCCGCGTCTGCCAGCCCGCACTCTTTGCCCATGGCATGGCCGTAGTGGCCGCCCTGCGGGAGAAAGGGCAGCTTCCCGTCGTGGCCTTCGGGATGGGCCTCAGCCTGGGGGAGGTGACCGCCCTCGCCGCGGCGGGCGTCTTCGACCTGAGGACCGGCATCCGCGTCGTCGCGGAGCGGGGCCGCCTCATGCAGGCCGCATGCGAGGCGAGCGCCGGCTTAATGGCCGCGATCATCGGCGCGCCCCGCGAGAAGGTGGAGGCCCTTTGCAGGGAATTCGGGGTGGAGGCGGCCAATTTCAACGCCCCGGGCCAGATCATCATCTCCGGCGAGCGGGCCGCCATCGAGGCCGCGGTCGCCGCCGCCAAGGAGCGCGGCACGAGGAAGGCGATGGCGCTCAATGTCGCCGGCGCCTACCACAGCAGGCTGATGGAACCGGCGCGGGCCGCATTCGAGGCCTTCCTGGCCCCGATCGGCTTCGCGGCCCCCCGCTTCCCCGTCTTCTCCAACACGACGGCCGGGCAGGTGAGGGAGCCGGCGGAGATCAAGGGGGCCCTTGCCAGGCAGGTCGTGTCGCCCGTCCTCTGGGAGGACTGCATGCGCGCCGCGGCCGCCGCCGGGGCCACGCAGTTCTGGGAGATCGGGCCGGGCGGCGTCCTTGCCGGCCTCGCGCGGCGGACCGAGAAGGCGTGGACGGTGCGCAGCTTCAGCGAGTACGCTGACCTGGCGCCCGCCGCCGGTACCTGACGATGGACGCGCCCCTCACCAGGAACTTCTGCATCATCGCGCACGTCGACCACGGAAAGACCACGCTCTCCGACCGGCTGCTGCAGCAGACCAACACGGTGGCGGACCGCGTGCTGACCGAGCAGCACCTCGACTCGATGGACCTGGAGCGAGAGAGGGGCATCACGATCAAGTCGCACCCCGTGACGATGAGCTACAAGGCCAAGGACGGCAGGACCTACCGGCTCAACCTCATGGACACGCCGGGCCACGTGGACTTCTCGTACGAGGTCTCGCGCAGCCTTGCGGCGTGCGAGGGGGCAGTCCTCCTCATCGACGCCTCGCAGGGCGTCGAGGCCCAGACCGTCGCCAACGCGCACCTCGCGTTCGCCCAGAAGCTGAAGGTGATCCCCGTCATAAACAAGATCGACCTGCCGAGCGCGAACCTGGACCTGTGCCTGAAGCAGATGGAGGACATCCTCACGATCCCGTCCGAGGAGGCCATCCTGGCGAGCGGCAAGTCGGGCATCGGGATCGTCGACATCCTTGAGGCCGTGGTGGCCCGCGTGCCGGCCCCGCGGTGGACGGACTACCCGCAGATGCGGACCCTGGTCTTCGACTCGATCTACGATTCCTACCGGGGCGTGATCGCCTATGCGCGCGTGTTCTCGGGCAGCGTGCGCGCGGGGGAGGCCATGATGCTGATGAGCACGGGCCAGAAGTCCGAGATCAAGGAGGTCGGCGTATTCACGCCGAAGATGGAGAAGCGCCAGGTCCTCGGCCCCGGCGACGTCGGCTACATCGTCTCCAGCATCAAGGACCCGAGCGATATCAAGACCGGCGACACGATCACGCACGCCGCCCGCCCCGCGTCGCAGATGCTCCCCGGGTACAAGGAGGTGAGGCCCATGGTCTTCTGCGGGCTCTACCCGATCGAGAGCTCGGACTACGAGAAGCTGAAGGCGGCCCTAGGCAGGCTCCGGCTGAACGACTCGGCGTTCGTCTACTCGCAGGAGAGCTCGGTCGCGCTCGGCTTCGGGTTCCGGTGCGGCTTCCTCGGCCTGCTGCACATGGAGATCATCCAGGAGCGGATCCGCCGGGAGCACGACGTCGAGATCATCTCCACGTACCCGAGCGTCATCTACAAGGTCGTGAAGGCCAGCGGCGAGACTGTGGAGGTCGACAACCCGGTCAACATGCCCGATCCCGGCACGGTCCTGGAGATTTTGGAGCCGACCCTGAAGGCGTCGATACACATACCCAACGAGTCCCTCGGCGACATGCTGGCGCTCGTCATGGAGAAGCGGGGCGTCATGGAGCACGCCCAGACGCTCGACGCGACGCGGGTGATGCTGACCTGCACGCTCCCGCTCAACGAGATCCTGGTCGACTTCAACGACCGCCTGAAGGGCGTGACCCATGGCTACGGCTCGATGGACTACGAGCTCGGCGAATACAGGCCGGCGGACCTCGTGAAGATGGAGATCCTCATCAACAGCGACCCGGTCGACGCATTTGCGAGCATCGTCCACCGGGACAAGGCCGAGAACCGGGGCAGGGAGCTCTGCAAGAAGCTGTCCGAGATCATCCCCGCCCAGATGTTCCGCATCGCCATCCAGGCAGCGATCGGCGGCAAGATCATCGCGCGGGAGAGCGTCCGCGAGATGCGCAAGGACGTGACCGCAAAATGCTACGGCGGCGACATCTCCAGAAAGCGGAAACTCCTTGATAAGCAGAGGGAAGGAAAGCAGAAGATGAAGCAGATCGGAAAGGTATCCATTCCGCCGGACACCTTCATCAAGGTCCTCCGGAACAACTGACGCCGCTTCCTTTCCCCAAGGGCCAACATGTTCGGGATATTCGATTCACAGGAGAAGAAGATGCGCACGAACGCGGCCAACTGGCTCGAGCTCGCGCACAAGGTCTGGAACTACCGGCAGGACGTCCTCGGGACGCGGGAGTCCGAGGAGCTCCTCGGCAAGATGGGCGACCTGCGGCGCCTCGTCAGGGAGAACGCGGACGCGGCGAACCTGAAGCTGGGGATCGAGGCCCTCGAGGGGGTGCTCGTGCGCACCGGGGGAGCCATCTACCCCAAGACCTCGCTGGTCGAGAACGTCGAGTTCTTCCTCGTCGCGGCGATCGTGATCCTCGGGATCCGCACCTATTTCGTCCAGCCGTTCAAGATCCCGACGAATTCGATGTGGCCGACCTACTTCGGGATGACCGCCGAGAACTTCCCCCCCGGCTCGCCGGCGCCGAACGTCCTCGACCGTGCGTTCAGGTTCGCGGCCTTCGGGGCCGTTGGCCGGACGATGATTGCGCCCAAGTCGGGCGAGGTCTCCGTGCCCCTCCTGAGGCTGACAACCGGCGACTACGAGATCCCCTTCACCAAGAAGCCCGGCCGCAAGTGGTTCATCATACCGACGGTGGTTAAGGAGTACACGTTCATGGTCGACGGGGAGCCGGCCACCGTCCAGCTCCCCGAGGATTTCGGGGACATCGAGTTCAACGACCTCGTCTTTAATACCTTCTATCCGAACAAGGCCGCCCTCGACGCGCAGGTCAGCAAGATGGAGGCGGCCGGGCGGGTGGAGGAAGTGTCGATGCAGCGCGACCAGAAGGGCGGGTTCTACATGGCGCTCCTCGTGCCCATGGGGAGGACGGTGCGGGCCGGCGATCCCATCCTGCGCTTTGACGTCCTCGCGGGCGACCAGCTCTTTGTCGACCGCATCTCCTACCAGTTCATGAGGCCGCAGGTCGGCCAGGGCTTCGTCTTCCGGACGGACCACATCCCCGAGATCGAGAGGCAGTATGGGGACCAGTACTTCGTGAAAAGGCTGATCGGCGGTCCCGGCGACAAGGTGGAGATCCGCCAGCCGATGATCTACAGGAACGGCGCGCCCATCACGGGGGCGAAGGCGTTCACCCTCAATGCCGACAAGACTCCCCCCTATCGCGGCTATTTCAACGCGACGCATGACGACGAGCGGTACCAGATGCTGTACCCGGGCCAGCAGATAACGGTGCCGGACGACGGCTACCTGGCCATGGGCGACAACTCCCACGACAGCTTTGACGGAAGATACTGGGGATTCGTGCCGAAGAAGGACGTGATCGGCCGGCCGATCTTCATCTATTTCCCCTTCACGAAGCGCTGGGGCCCCGCGCACTAAGAAGCCCCATTCCCACCATGATTCGATCGCGCGCCCTGGCCCTGCTCCTCCTCGCCGGCTGTGTCCGGCTCGCGGTGTCGACAGCCCAGGCCTACGACGTGGCCGGCTTCGGCGCAAAGGGCGATGGCAAGGCCGACGACACGGCGGCCATAAACGCCGCGATCGCTGCGGCGAGCCGGGCGGGAGGGGGCACCGTGGAATTCGGTCCGGGGAACTACCTCGCTGGGTCCATCCACCTGAGGAGCCACGTGAACCTCCACCTCGGCGCGGGATCCGTCATCGTGGCCACGGAAAACGAGGCGGCCTACGACAAGCCGGAGCCGAACAGCTGGGGCGACGACAGGCACTACCAGGATTTCGGCCACAGCCACTGGCATGACAGCCTCATCTGGGGGGAGGACCTCGTCGACGTCTCGATCACGGGGCAGGGCGAGATCTTTGGGAAAGGGCTCAACCGTGGGCACCAGGAGCGCGACCACCTTCCCCAGGGGGTCGGCAACAAGGCCATAGCGCTCAAGAACTGCCGCAACGTCCTCCTGCGGGACTTCACGATCGCGCACGGGGGATGGTTCGGGATCCTGGCGACGGGCGTCGACAACCTCACGATCGACAACCTGCGCATCGACACGAACCGGGACGGGATGGACATCGACTGCTGCCACAACGTCCGGGTCTCGAACTGCTCGGTCAACTCGCCGTGGGACGACGGAATCTGCCTCAAGAGCTCGTTCGGCCTGGGCCAGTTCAGGTCGACCGAGAACGTCACGATCTCGGACTGCCTCGTGAGCGGCTACGACGAGGGCACGCTCCTCGACGGGACGAGGAAGCACGACGCGGCCCGCATCCCCGAGCCGACGGGCAGGATAAAGTTCGGGACCGAGTCGAACGGCGGTTTCATAGGCGTCACCGTCACAAACTGCGTCTTTGAATGCTGCCGCGGGCTGGCCCTGGAGACCGTCGACGGCGCGGACCTCGAGGACGTGACGATCTCGAACATCTCAATGAGGCGCATATTCCAGGCCCCCATCTTTGTCCGCCTCGGCGAGCGGATGCGCGGGCCGGGCGGCACGCCGGTCGGCATTCTTCGGCGCGTCGTCATCGGCAACGTGACCGCGGACGGCGTCGAGGGAGGGCAGGGCATCCTCATCGCGGGGCTCCCCGGGCACGCCATCAAGGGCCTCGAGCTGCATGACGTGCGGATGCGGTTTGCCGGCGGCGGGACCGCGGAGAGCGCAAAACGGGTGGTTCCCGAGCTCGAACGGGAATACCCCGAGCCCGGAAGCTTTGGCGCGACGCCCGGTTGGGCGCTCTATGCCCGCCACGCCAGGGACCTCGCCCTCCATGATGTCTCCTTCGAGGCGGCCTCCCCGGACGGCAGGCCCGCAATCGCTTTTGACGACGTGAGCGGCGCGGACCTCGGGCATGTCACCGCCAAGGCGCCCGGCGGATGCACGCCCATCGTCACCACGAACTCCGCCGCGGTATCCCTGCAGGGCGTCGTCGGCGGGGACGCAGGGGGACGCTGAAGGCCTGGGCCGCCCGGCCGCCCGTCGCGGCCGGGCGTCGGACCGCTAAAGATCCGTCTTCGGGCCGCTGCCCCTCGCAAGGTGGAGGATCAGCGAGATGACAAACAGGATCAGGAATATGTAGAACAGCGTCTGCGCGATGCCTACCGAGGCTCCGGCGACTCCGGTGAAACCGAGAGCTCCAGCCACTATCGCAAAGACGAGGAACACGAGTATCCAGCTAAGCATTTTGTTATCCTCGTTTGGGGTTTGGGTTGCCTGAGAATCGGCGAAATGGACCGATCTCAATTGAACATAACATCATAGACACCCCGGAGCAGGTTCGTTCCCTGCGAGATACGACGGGCGATCTTTCCGATTTTTCCGGGGAGGTGGGGCACCAGCGGGCCGATCTTCTCGAGCGCCTTGAGCGAAAGGCGCTCGAATGGCGTGGGGGTCATCGCGAGCCGCAGGTTGAGCCTGTCGAGCTCGCAGGCGAGGATGAGGCGCTCCTTGTAGTCCGCGCCGGAAGTGCGTGGGTCGGCGCTCATCGGGTGGCGGCGCTCAGGGTGTCCCTGAGGCAGAGGCAGTCCGCGTGGAATTGCCGGACGCTCTCGGCGAACGGCTGCCACGCCCCGAGGCGCCGGGCCGCGGCGTAGCCGAGCGCGGCCGAGACGACGAGGCAGGCCAGGGCGGCCAGCCCGAGTATCATGCCGCGGTCGGGGTTGCGCCACACCTCGGCCGCGAGGGCGATCGTCGCCGCGAACCCGGCAAGAAGCATGAAGGCGCCGCAGAACACGACGAGGGCGACCACCCGCATGCCCTGCGAGCGCGCCTCCGCCAGCTCCAGGGAAAGGAGCTCCCCCCGGTGGAGGAGCGCCTCAATGACGACCTTAGGGGCCGCGCCCGGGGCGGCGAGGCCGCCGGAATTCGAGTCGGAGTAGCTCATCGAGGAGCCGGGTGGGCCCTTCGAAAGGAGTTCAGTCCGACGAACCCGATCCTCTGCGGGAGAGGAGCAGGCCGCCGAGCAGGCCCAGGCCGACGGCAATGGCGGCCGTCTGGTAGGGGTTCGAGCGTATCGCGTCGTCGGCGCGCCGCGCCTGGCGCTTCACCGTGTCCGTAAAATTCGCGACGAGGTTCTGCCCGTCGGCGACGGCACCCCGGAGGCGCTCCCGCAGGTCCTCGATCTCCTCGGACGCAGAGGTCCCGGCGGCGAGGGCCTCCTCGGCCTCGCGGATCAGGGCGCGGAGCTCGTCGACTGTCGAGTTGATCGGATCGCTGGTCTCTGTGTTCGGATCGGTCATGGCTTGTTGGGTTTGACGGTTGTGGTGGCGAAAGGACCGCCGCGGGCGCTGCGCGCTCACTGGGACCTCCGGTTGAAAATGCTGAACGTGCCGGCCAGGATCCCGAGGACGCCCGCGACGATCAGCCAGATCGTCACCTCGGCCGGGGCGAAGGGCCCGTCGGCATTGAGCCCGTAAACCAGGAGAGCGGCGCCGGCGGCCAGGAAGGCGATGGGGTGGATTCGGGACATCATGTCGGGGGCTCGTGCGCCGGAAGGCGGGATTCGGCGCGGCCCACGGCGACCTATTCCTACGCATTCGCGGTGCCAGATCAGGAGCATGCGCATAAAGCCTCTCCGGCTAGGCACTTGAAATTTCCAGCGTGCGCTCGGCCGGGCGCGGCTCAGGCAGAATGCAACGAAGGCGTGCACGGTGAAATGCAGATTGCAGTAGCTTAATTTAAAATGACTTAGCAGCAGCACCGGATCACCCATCGCGCTACTAATACCCCATATTTCTCGCCCCATGACCTCCACATTGCACGCATGTCCCTATTGGCGCGCATTCGAGAACATGACTTCTGGCGCGGAAGCGGCGTGCGCGGCGGCTTCATGCGCCTTCTCGCTTGCAACGCTCGAGATCGCCTGGAGCGCGGAGGCCGCGGGATTTGCCCTCACCGAGCGGAAGGAGCCGGACCTGTGGCGGTGGGCCGTGGTCGGGGACGGCGGCATCCTCCTTGAGGAGGGGTTCGAGACGAGCCAGCAGAAGGCCAAGGCCGCTGCCGCGGGCATCCTCGAGGGCGTCCGCGCCCAGAAAGCCTCGTAGGAGCGCCCGCGCGGGCGGGCGCTCATTTCATCAGGGCCGGAATGAGTCCGTTGCCCGGCGCCTTCGGGACCAGGTTCTCCGGGGACTTGACTGGAATTTTCGGCGACCATTTCAGCCACTCCTTCTGCGCCTCCGCCGCGAGATCGAACTGGGCGCCGGATTCCGCGGCTGGCGCAAGCGGCCCATCCGGGGTGGCGAAGGCGACGCCTCCCGTGACGAGCGACTCGAGGGAGGTCTCCTTCAGCGTCGCGCCCAGGAGGTTGATCTTGAACGAGAATCCCCCCGCGTTCCAGAACTTGGTGTTGGCACGGACGAGGTCGACGTAGGGGGCGTCGATGTGGATCCGGACCAGGACCGACGTCGCATCATCCGAGAACCTGCTGGCCTCGACGTCGCCAACCTTGAACTCGCGGTAGAAGACCGGCGCGCCCGTTGTCAGGGAGCCGAGCTTGTCGCTTCTCAGGACGAACGCCCGCCCCTGGTTGGTGACGTCTGGCGGCGGGGGGTTGTCGAGCCCGACGAAATGCTGCGTCGGCGGGCCATCGCCCGGCTCCACGTTGATCCTGACCCCGGTGACGAGGGTCTCCAGGCCCCGAACCCCGGAGAAGCCGATCTCGGGATGGACGATCCAGAACTTGGAGCCTGCCTTGGCGAGGGACGCCGCCTCGCGGTGAAGCCTGAGCGACACTCTGACGCCCGACAGCCCTGGCTGGTACTTAACGTCCTCCACCGTCCCTGCGGCTATGCCCTTGTACTCGAGCGTCGTCTTTCCGGCCTCCAGGCCGGAGCCGTCCGAAAAATCTATGCTGACCTTGGGCCCGAGGTTCTTCACGGCGTCGTAGGCCATCCAGAGCCCGATGCAGAGTGCGATCACCGGGACGACCCAGATGATGGGCAGCGATTTGCGCCTCGAGCGCTTGGGGTCTGGGGACGAGGTCATGATGAGGGGGCGCCGTCCGCGGCTGGCTTGGCCCAGATGGAGCGCGGGTCAAATGCACGCGTGGCTAGGACCGTGAGGACGACCGCCGCCGCAAAGGCGACGATGCCGGCGCGCGCCTGCACCATCGCCAGCGCGCCGAACCTCACCAGTCCCGTGAGGAATGCGGCCAGGAATACGTCGAGCATCGACCAGCGCCCGATGAAGTCCAGGGCGACATAAATCCTTGTGAGGCGCCTCGGGTTGGAGGGGCCCCCGTGGCGGACGTTGTAGATGAGCCACCCAAGCCCCGCGATCTTGAGGAAGGGGATCACGATGCTGGCTGCGAAGACAATGATGGCGATCGGCGCGAATCCGCGCCGCCAGAGCTCGGCAACCCCCGAGAAGATCGTGTCGCTGCGGTTGATGCCCGTCGTCGCGGTGGTGAGGACCGGAAGCGTGTTCGCCGGAATCAGCATGATGACCGCGCCAAGGGCGAGGGCGGCGGACGCGGATGTGCCGCGCAGGCCCTGGAATATGCGCGCCCTGGTCATGAGGCGACCGGGCTGCCCTCGGCGGCGTCCGCCGGGCTAATTTCCCCGAAATCAAAGCCATGCTCGGCCAGAAGGAGGCAGAGCGACATCGCGCAGTAGCACCAGAAGCCAGCCAGCATCCTTACGTGCACGAGGCCGCCGAGCCTCGTGAGGGCGACCAGGATTGCGAGCACCTGGACTTCCGGGATCGCCGCCTCCTCGAGCGCGCGCGCGGCCCTGATGAGGCCGCCCCGGAGGGGGATGATCGATGGGAATTTCGCGGAGGCGAGGAGCAGGCCCAGGATCGCCAGAAGGGCCACCGGCAGGACGCCGCCGGCAAAAAGGACGAGCGCCCCCAGCGCCCGCATCCCGTTCCCCCAGAGGGCCTCCACGCCGGTGAAGAGGGCGCTGACCCGTTCGGCCCCGAGCTTCCCCGCGCTCATGAACGGCAGGAAGCAGGCGGCCGGCGCCAGGAGCAGGCCAGTCACGCACCAAGCCAGCGGGGCGTCGCCGCGGCTCCTGTGCCCCCGCGACATCACGGAGTCGCAGCGCGTGCACACCGCCTTCTCGCCCGGCAGGAGCGATACCCTGCGGTGCTCAAGCCCGCAAAGTGGGCACGTCAGCGTTTCGACTGACTCCATCTGCTGAGCGCTTTCCCGCCGGCGTCAGGCTCCATACGTTGGGCCATTGACCGCCCTCCCGGCGTATCGTTCCCTGCAAGATCGCGTTACGAAACGGGCGCGCCGCTATTTGTCGACCTGCCTGATGTACGCGACGGCGCAGGTGAGCTCCGTCCCGACGTCCCGAACGGAGACAGAATTCCGGCCGAGCTCAACGCTCCTGGGTTCAGCGGCGTAGAACTTCACCTTCCTCGCCCACACGGGCCGCCCGTCCAGGTCGACCTCAAGCGGGCCCTCGCCTCCGCCGGGACGGGCCCTTGAGCCCAGTTCGCGAAGCGACGGCAGCTCCGCCCGCAAGAGGTGGATGTTGTTCTTGGTCCACGCTACGACCGGGCCAAGGAGGGTAGCGTCGCCGGAATGCAGGTACAACAGCTGGACGCGCCCAGGGGCCAGCCACTCGATGGCAAGGGTGTCCGACATATTTGGATCGCCTGTCGTCACGAGCGGCTCGGTTCCCGCGCCTTCGCCGCCGAGCCCGAGGTCGACGGCCGCGAATGGGCCGAATTTCCAATGTCCAAGGTCGAGGGGGACGTTCCTCATCGAGAGGATCAGCCCGCCAAAGTCGGGCACCATTTCCGAGGAACCGATGTCGTTGGAGAAGGGATACACGGGAGCGCCCGGTTCGATGGGGTAGTGGGTGTGCGTCCACCAAAACGGCTTGCCGTTGACGGATATGATAATCGACCGGCGCAGCAGCGACATCGGCGTCGAGTCGTCCACGGCCAGGCTTGGCCCAAGCCTGATGCGGATCGTCGGGGTCCTCCTGGCTGAGAGCTCAAAGGGCGGGCTCTCGTCGAGTCCGACACCCCAGCCCTCGTAGGTGAAGGAGGCGTGGGCGCGGTCGGGCATACGCAGGCCGACCATGTCTGCGCTGCCGGGCTTCCCGACCGAGAGGATCGGCTGGGTGCCGGCCAGGCCGTCGTCGGGAAGTACAAACTGGACCTCCAGGTCCCCCCCCGCCCGCGCGAACCGCGAGTGGGGGGCCCACCCGCCGCGCCGGACATCGGAAATCGTGCCCTGGAAATGCGTGCCGAACGCATGGCTGGGATCCGTGCCGACCATGACCGATCCCGGCGTCGCCTCATTCCAGCGGCGCTTCATCGTCAGCACGTCCTTGCCATTAAGGGTTATGCGCACCCAGCCCTTCAGCGAACGCGCCTCGGCCTGGCTGTATCCCCAGTACCAAAGCGCCGCCTCGGGAGGGTACAGCGAGCCGCACTCGATGCGCAGGCGGTACTTCTGGCCCGGGACGACGTCAATGTCGGGGCTGGTCTCGAACGGGGCGCCGCTCGACATATAGCCTATTCGCACCGTTCCCCGGCGCTGATAGAAGACGAAGACGTAGTCCCGCTCATAGGCGACACCCGTGGCTAGGACGGGGTCGAGGGACCCGGCCGGATTTGCCGGGAAGGCGATCTGCATCTCGATCGGGCCGGCCGGCGTGTGCTCCAGTTTCTCAAGGAGCGCGGGCGGCCCGTCGAAGACGAGCGACATCTCGCGGTATCCGGAGGGATTGAGGAATTTGAATAGCCCGTGGAGCTGGATGCTTTCAAAGAAGGCGAGGGCGCATGAAAACGCTGCAGTGGCTCCGAATATCCACCTGAGGGACTTCGCAGCGGCGCCAGGGCGCATGACGGACTCGGCGGCAGCCCAGCCAAGGACGCCCAGCCATACCCACCAGGGCATGAAGTCCTCCGTGTACCTCGCGGCTGCCGTGTTGAAGCAAAGGAGAAGCGCCGTGCTCGCAAGCGCCACGGCGGCGATTGCCGCGGCCAGGGCCGCCGCTGGCTCCACCCGGGGCCTGCGGCGGAGAACGGCCGTGCAGGCCGACCAGAAGAGGACCGGGCAGGTGATGAAGGCGCCGTACACGAACTCGTAGCCGTAGTAGCCCGCGGCCCGCCGCATCGTGGGGTAATGGATCGGGTGGATGAACGGGAAGAACCGGCCCCATTGGGGCCGGCTGAGGAAATAGAGGTGAAAATTGTAGGGGATGAAGCTCAGGCTGAAATGCCTGGCAGCGCGCTCGTCGTTGCTGTTGAGCTGGTAGTTGAGCCCAAACTCGAGGGGATTCCCGAAGCGCGCGTAGTTGTAGGCGAGGAGTCCCGCGACTATCGCTGCCAGCGGGATTCCGCCCGACAGTGCGCCAAGCGCCATCCTTCGAAGTCCCGCGCCCCGGCCGCCGTCAGCGGCGGCACGGATGCCGATGGCGAGCACGAACACCACCATCGCGGCGCCTCCGGCCGCAAGCGTCGGGCGGCATCCGAAGGCCAGGCCCAGCGACGCGCCGGACAGGGCCAGCCACGCCCATGGCCTTCGGGCCCGGAGGGCAAGGTAGCCGAACCCAAACATCCAGAGCATGTAGTAATGGCCGGCATCGATCGGCATTTCCCAGATCGACGTCCTGCGCGCGAGCACGAGCGGGCCGCCCGCCAGCCCGATGGCCGCAAGCCCGCCAGCCCTCGTGACCAGGCTTGCCCCCGGAAAGTTGTCACGGACGACCTTCAGCCAGAGCCACGCCGCGACGAGGAGGCCGCCCAAGGAGAATGCGATGGCCGCGTAGACCTGCGGGAGGTCGCTTCCAAAAATTGCACGGAACGGCCAATACAGGGCGACTGCGGGGACGACGCCGAAATAGAGGTAATAGTGCCCGTTGTAATAGGAGATGTCGTGCATCCCCACGTTGGCGGGGCGCTTTTGGGGATCCCAAGGGTCCTTCGCATTCTTCAGCGCGTCCGGCACCCGGACGTCCAGGGCAAGGCTGCCCTTGTCGAAGCCGCTCACGAGCAGGTTGTAGTAATCGCTCTGCCTGCCAGTGATTGGCGGGAACTTCCATTCCTGCAGGGATGTCCATGCCAGCAGGGCAGCGCATGCCGCGGTGACCGCGGCGGGGATGAGGCGTTGCCAAAGGGGCTTCAGGCTGCCCGACGTTGGAGGCTCGGGAATTTCTCTGCAAGCCGCGCGAAGGCGGCCTAGGGGGAACCACATCGCGCGCGGGCCCACTGTGACTGGCAATGCCCACTGAACGGGAGGAGGCCTCCGGGGAATCGTTAGATCACTTGGTGACGTCGCTGTCGACCGAGACGAGCGCGGCGGCCGATTTTCCGGCGCCGATATTCGAGAACCACGCCCCGACGGCCAACCGCGTCCAGCTCGGCATACTCACCCTCGCACTGGCCGCGTTCCTCTACTTTGCCAGGCCGGTCATCCTTCCCCTGTTCCTCGCGTGCCTCGCGGCGACCGCGCTGCGGCCATTCATGCGCGGGCTGGCTCGCCTCGGCTTGCGGCCGGCCTTTTCCGGCGCCGTGGTCTGTGCAGCGCTGATGGCCGTGGTGGGCCTGGGCTTCTTTGAGCTGGCGCGCCCCGCTATACGGTGGATGGACGAGGCGCCGAGCCACTTGTCAGAGATGCGGGGGAAGTTCCAGCAGCGCTTCCCCAACGCGGCGCGCTTCGGCCATGCCATTGACTCGTTGAGCGACGTCGGCGTGGCCAGCGTCGCACGGGCGCACGAGGAGCAGCCCGTGCAGACGGTCGAGATCAAGGATAGGCGCGGCGCGAACTCCATACTCAACTGGACGGGGACCGTGGTCGCGGGCCTCGGCGAGGTTTTCGTGCTTGTCTACCTCCTGCTGGCGTCCGGCGACCTCTTCATGCACAAGCTCGTGCGCGTGATGCCCACCCTTCGCGACAAGAAGCGGGCCGTCGAGATCACCCATGAGGTCCAGACCAACCTGTCCAACTACCTGTTCTCGGTCTCGGTGATCAACATCTGCCTTGGGACGATCGGCGCGGCTGGATTCCACTTCCTCGGCGTCCCGCGTGCGGCCATGTGGGGGATGCTGGCTGCCGTGCTGAACTTCGTGCCGTATTTTGGGCCGATACTCGTCGTCCTGCTCCTGGCCGTGGTCGGCATGCTCTCGTTCGACTCGGTGCCGCAATGGGTCCTGCCCGCGTGCTGGTACCTTGTCTTGCACCTGCTCGAGTCGAACTTCGTGACGCCGATACTGCTCGGCAGGAGGTTCACCCTGAACCCCGTGGCGATATTCGTATCGCTCATGTTCTGGCTTTGGCTCTGGGGAATACCCGGCGCGCTCCTTGCGGTGCCCATTCTAGTGTCGGTGAAGGCAATCTGCGACCGGGTGCCCAACGCGACCTACATAAGCGAGCTGATCGGAAGCTGACGCCCGCCCTCAGGGGCGGGGCCTGTTCTTTTTGCTCCGTCGGTCCTGAATGGCGATATTGGAAATGAGTATCGCTGCGCCGATGGCCGCGAACAGGAAGAAGAACATGGCGACGGCGGGGTAGCCGAAAATCGTCCATGAGGTGTTGATGCGCATCATCAGGGCAGCCCCGATGATGATCGCCGCCAGCAGGATCCCGTTCGTGATGCGGTTGGCGACCTTCTCGATCCCCTCCACGATGATCCGGGCCTCCGGGACGCGAACCTTCACCTCCAGTTCCGCATTGGAGACCGCGTCCATGATCCGATTCAGGCGGGTCGGAAGCTGGATCGTGAAGTTCTTCATCTCGAGGATCGCATTGACGAGGCTCCCCTGGGTGGCCTCCCTCCCGAGGCGCGTCGCGGTGAGGTCCCCGGCATTCCGGCGTATGCACGCGTTCGGATCAAAATTGGGATCGAGGATCCTCCCGATGTCGTCGAGCTCCAGCAGTGTCTTGCCGAGCAGCGTGAGCTCCGATGGCACGTAGAGCCCGTTCTCCCGGGCGTCGCGGCTGACCTCCATGAGGGAACGGCCCACATTGAGCTCCTTCAGCCCCTGGTTGCGCCGCATGGCGACAAGGTGGCTGATCTGGCGCCTGAACGCGTGCAGGTCAAAATGGCTGGCCTTCTCGCTCATGCGGACAACCACCTCGGCAGCCTCCTCACCTTTGCCGTCGCTGACGGCGATCAGTATCCTCAGGAGGTTCTCCTGCATCACGGGCCCCGTGTGGCCCACCATCCCGAGGTCGAGGAGCGCGACGCGGCCGTCCGTGGTGATGAACACGTTTCCCGGGTGGGGATCGGCATGGAACACCCCGTCCAGGAGGATCTGCTTCAGGTACGCCTTGAAAAGCTCCTCTGCGAGCGCCGCGCCCTGGATGTCCAGCTTTGTTATCGGGCCGAGCTCGGTGATCTTCTGCCCGGCGACATAGTCCATCGTGAGCACGCTTCGCGTGCAGTAGTCCATCACCGGCTGGGGGATCACGATGAGCTTGAATTCCGAGAGGTTCCGCCCGACGACCCTTAGGTTCTCGGCCTCCTGCTCGTAGTTCAACTCCTGCTGGATCGCTGTCCGAAACTCGCTCAGAACCGCGGTGAACCGGTACCGCTGGCCGATTTCGGTGTGCTCGTCCAGGAAACTGCAAATCTCGCCCAGCACCTCGAAGTCCTCGGCGATCTGCGCCCGAATTTCCGGGCGCTGAACCTTGACCGCGACGGCGCGGCCGTCTCGCAGCGCCGCGAGATGCACCTGGCCGAGCGATGCTGCTGCGATCGGCTGTGGATCAAACTTCGAAAAGGCCTTGGATATCCGGACGCCGAGCTCGGCAAGGACGGTCCTTTCCACTTCCTCAAAGGAGAAGGGCTTCACATGGTCCTGGAGGCGGGTGAGCGCCTTCCGATAGGGCTCCGGGAGAATGTCCGGCCGCCCGGCGAGGACCTGGCCGATTTTCACGTAGGTCGGCCCCATTGCCTCGAGGTCGTCGGCCAGCTCGTCCGGTGAAACCTTCCCGTTGGACTCGGCCAGATTGTCTTGGATGGCGAATTCCTCGTTGGCCGAGAGCTGCCTAACGACGTCCGACCTGCCATATTTCCAGAGCAGCGCGGCGATCTGACGATATCGCTTTATGTGTGTAGATGACAGTCTCATAGCCGGACCCGCGAGGTTAGACCGATGCGGCGACATCCGGTTGCAGCAACGGTCGGGCCCGCCCCCTCATGTTGGGGTGCGGGCCTCCTTTTCCCGTCAAGCTCCTCGCTCAGCGCGTTTGGCGCCTGCGCCCGATGAAATATCCTGCGAGAAGGCCGACGCCCACGGCTACCCCGATCGACTGGTATGGGTTTGCGCGGATGGTCTCGTCAGCCCTGTGCACCTGGCGGCGGGCAGCCCTTGAGGCCCGCTTGGCGCGGGCCTTCATCTCCGCGACCGACTCCCCGAGGCGGTCGCGCATTGCCGCTAGATTGTGCGAGGCCTGGCTGCCGACGTCGTTGAGCGTCGATTTTGCCTGCGATATGAGGTTGCTGAGGTCGCCGCCGTTGTGTCCGGAGGCTAGGTGCGAGATCCGGGACTTGTGGGCCATTGATTTTGTCATGTTATTTCGGGTTGCGGTTTGGGTTTCTAGTTCGCGCGCTCGCCGCTAGCGCGCCCTCCTGAATGCCAGGCCGACGCAGCCGGCGACGATGCCGGCGACGCCGCCGGCACCGACCAGGATTCCGCGGACGGTCGAGGCACCGTCGACCGACTCGCCGATCCGGGTCACGGCCGTGAGAAGACTCATTCCGTATGCCAGCACAAGCACCCCGGCTATCAGCAGGGCGATCGGTGGTATCTTCGGAATGAGATTCACGCTGTTTGCGGAGGGGCGCTGGGTCGATGTAATCGGCGATCAACTACTAAAAGTCGCTGGGATCGTCGGATTCGCTGATCGCCACCATTCCGACGAAGGCGCACATGGCGATTATTGTTACGATCCCGCCGTCGAGCGCGCCCGCGGGCGAGGTCCAGAAGGCGCTAAAGATATGAATGATTTCAGACATGGAAGTAGGCGTTTGAGTTTGCGGTGCCGAAATTCGACATCGGCGGTATCAGGTTCAGCACTTCGGGTGCCACGCTTTGCCATACGCATAAGGACATAGATAGTACGCCCTTGCGTTTTCCCGTCTCGCTCAAGGGAGGCACGCCGGATGGCATTCTGCATCGAAATGACCGCGCTGGGTCGCAAAATGCGAAGCTTGGCGCGGACCACGGCGCGGTCCCGGGCGGTCACCGTGAGGGCAGGCCTCTCGGCCGCTTGGGCTAAGCCCGCGGCCACGCGTGATTATTTGAATTGCGTTGGTATTTCACATCGGGTGATTCGCTGGCGAGACCATGAGCAGCGTGATGGTGTTGGTCGGGGGAGACAGCGGCTTCATTTCCGAAGCCGAGGGCGCTGCGCGCCGCCTTGGCATCAGGGATGTTCGCAGGACGGCTTCGGTAGAGGAGGCGAAAGGCCTCGATCTCCTGGCATCGTGCCTGATTGCCCTCGACGCGCCATCCGAGGGTGAACTCCGGTCGGCGGCGGAAGCGCTGGACGCCTTGTCGCTTCCACGCTGGGCCGTGGTCGCGCGGGGCCCCGTACCGGGGGCAGCGCAAGGGGAGCTTGTCGCGGCGCCGGAATGGAAGGACGAGCCGCTGGCCAGGATTTTTGGCCTGTGCCTGGAGCGGCACCTGCTCAGCCGCGAATGCGCGCAATTCCGGGGAGACCTCCTTTCGCTAGGCACCCGGGTGGCGCACGACATGCGAACGCCGCTTGGAGGGATCGTCGTCTCCTGTGA
The DNA here is from genome assembly GCA_036489955.1 of Opitutaceae bacterium. GTDB lineage: Bacteria > Verrucomicrobiota > Verrucomicrobiia > Opitutales > Opitutaceae > Palsa-1447. The sequence goes on along the minus strand of DASXEV010000014.1, from coordinate 56,988 downwards.
GTCGGTCAGCGAGCAGGTGACAGGCGCAGGGTGCGACGCCGATGCGTTGATGAGGCCCATCCTTGAGTCGGAGGAGGATTTGCTGAGGATAGTAAAAAGGATGGCGCTTTTTACGGGCGCCTTCGCCTGCCGCCCTTCTCCTGAAAAGATCGACGCGTCGGTGCCGCTTTCCGCGGCGCTCGACCGGCTGGGGGCGCAGATTGCGCGGCGAAAGGTGAAGGTCGTGAAAGCCGACGAATGGCCTGAAATCACAGCCGACCCAAGGCTGCTCGAGATCGTCTGGCTTGTGCTGATAGAGAACGCCATTTCTCACGGCGGCGAGGGACCCCGCGTCGAGATAGGGTGGCGCAGCGACGGCCAGACGATACGATTTTCGGTGAGCGACGACGGCAAGGGCGTGCCGGCGGGAAAGCTGAAGCTGCTGTTTTATCCCTTCCACAGGCTTCACGAGCCGAGTGCCGCGCGGGGACTGGGCCTGCCGATCGCCGAGCGCCTGGTGCGCCTCCTGGGCGGCAGCTGCGGATACCAGCCGGCGATCCCAAAGGGTGCCTGTTTCTACTTTCACCTGCCGATGGGCGGCCAGCCCCCCGCGTAGCGCCGTCGCGACCTCTTGTTTTGGGCGAAGACGGAGCTGAAAGCCCGCTCTTCATGGCAATGTGCAAAGGCCGCCTAAGCCCCGTATGCTTTTTGCAATATTTTCTGGGCGTTTTCGACGCCACATGGGCGAGGCAAAATTTTCATCGACCGCCAGGGCAACGAGTTAACCAAGGGGCCCCTGTGCTGGAATACGGTAAGCTAAACTTTACGATGTCAGCAGGCAGCCCGTTTCGATCCGGCCTGCGAAAATTCGGAATACAAATCGAACCAGAACAAGCCCCAAGATTCCTCAAAAATGTCACATCTACTCGTCTACGCAGCCACTGACTCCCGACTCCACGCCGACGTTTTGGTCGTGCGCCTTACTCGTGCAGGCATCCCGACGGCGAGAATATCGGTACTTCACCCCGCGGGCCTGAAGCCGAACAGCACACTGTGCTGGATCAAGGGGTCGGTGTCCTACCCGCTTGCCTCGGGTGACCAGGCCACGGTATCGGGCATGCTGGGCCTGCGCCTGGCGGCGCAGGAGCGCAAGTGGAGCCGGTATCCCCTGATTGACGGGCTCTGCAACGTCGGCCTTTCGCTGGACCAGAGCCTGAACGTCGAGGAGACGCTCTTGGGCAACGGGATCATCGTCGCCGTGGAGGTCGCCGACGAGTCGCAGCTTCCCGCCATCTATCACACCCTGCGGGGCCTCAGCGTCCAGAAGGTCCAGACGGCCGACACCCCGATCCACCTGATCGGCGCCGAGACTCGCGCGACCCGCCAGAGGATGTCGTACGGACAGGAAGCAATCTTGACCGCAATGCACGCCGCCTGAGCGGTCACCTTCAATGAGTGGCCATCAGGGGGTTTTGGCGACGGGCTCCAGGAGCCCGTTTGCCGCGGTCGAGGAAGGGCAGAGCGTTGGGGAATTGCTCTCGGCGGCGCAGGCCGCGCTGCTCGAGCTGCGGGCGGTGTCCGAGCGCATTTGCGAATCGGGGCGGTTGGAGGAGTTTGAGCTCCGGCCCGCAGAGATGCGCTCCCTTTGCCGGCTCCTTGCGGAGGGCTCGATACTGATCTCGAAGCGCGCGGACCGCCTTGGCGTTCCGCACGAAATCTTCCTGCAGGACGATTTCGCGCCTGCCCAGGTCGATCCCTTGGCGCTGATCACCGCGTACAGGACCTGCTGCAGGCTCCTGTGCCGCACGATGAAGGTCTCATTGCGCATGTCCGACAACGAGACGGCATTGCTGCTGCGTAACTTCGTGATGAGCCTTGAGAAGCAACTTTGGGTGATCGATGCCCCATCCCGCACGCATGGCTCCGACGACAGCCGTGCGGTTTCGCTGTTCTTGGCATGTTGATTGGAAAGGCGACTCCCGCCCACACGCGCGGAGTCCATACGGTCATCTGGCCCCGGGGGCCGATGCGCCAATATGTCCTTTTCCATGGCCAGCCGGAACGCACCCTGCTTGGCTCTGGGGGCCTTGCACGGCCCGAAGGCTGCAGTAAATGCAGGTCCGACGGCTTAAAACCATCAACCTGACCATGTTCCTGCAGGAAACCTCGCTCGCGCCGATCGGCCGCCGGTCGGCGCAGGGGCATGATGGGATGGGGGAGGGCAAATGACCGTCGAGGCCGCCCCCGCCAAGATCCTGGTCGTCGACGACCAGGAGGCCAACGTCAAGGCGCTGTCCAGCATGCTGGGCAAGCAAGGCTATGCGATCACCCACACTACGAAGAGCGACGAGGTGCTTGCCGAGCTTTCACGGTCGCCCGCCGACCTCATCCTTCTTGACGCGTTGATGCCCGGGATGGACGGATTTGAGGTTTGCCGCCTGATAAGGGGCCACCCCGAACTCGCGCAGACACCGATCGTGTTCCTGTCCGCGGCTGACGACAAGGCCTTCATAGTTCGGGCGCTCAACGCGGGCGCCGTGGATTACGTCACGAAGCCATTCAACCAGGCAGAGCTCATCTCGAGGGTCAGGACCCATTTGGCCCTGAAGCAGGCCCGTGACCGGCTTGCCAGGCTGGCCGAGGACAAGGACGAGCTCATAGGGATCCTAGCCCATGACCTGAAGAACCACCTCGGGGGCATGCAGATGAGCGCGCAGCTCCTTCATGACAGGTCGGTGGAGCTGTCCGACAACCGGTTGACGCGCATGTCGGCGAACATCCTGGACGCCTCAAACCAGATGTACCACTTCGTGAAGGAGTTCCTGGCGAACGCAGCGGCGGACCGCGATGAGGCTCTGAAGCTCGAGGCCGTGTCGATCTCCGGCGCGGCCTCGTCGGCGGTCCAGCGCTACGCGGAGGCCGCCCGCCGAAAGTCGCTTTCCTTCCATGAGGACTACCCGGCAGAGAACCCGCTGGTGGCAGCCGACCAGGGCGCCCTTGACCAGGTGATCGACAACCTCGTCTCAAACGCCGTCAAGTTCTCCCCGCCCGAGCGTTCCATCTGGCTCACCATATCCCAGCTGGCGGACAAGCGGGTCGAATTCCGCATCAGGGACGAGGGGCCGGGGTGCGACGAGCACGACCTCGCGCACATGTTCATGCGCTACCAGCGGCTAAGCGCCCGGCCGACCGCCGGCGAGCCCTCCACCGGCCTGGGGCTTAGCATCGCCAAGAGGCACGCGCTTGCCATGGGCGGCGAGCTCGTTTGTCAGAGCCAGCCGGGGCACGGAGCCACGTTTATCCTCAGGCTCCCTGTCGCCTCTTAGGTGTCCAAACTGGGCACAACCCCATGGAATTCCTAGTTATAGACGACGACAAGGTCTTCCGGGAGGCGACGTGCCTGCTGATAGAGGACGAGGGCCATTTCGCCGAAACGGCCTCGAACGCCGAGGTCGCGCTCACGCTCCTGAAGGAGGGGAAGTTCGATGCTGCGCTCCTCGACCTTAACCTGGGTAGGGACAATGGCCTGAATGTGCTGCCCCAGCTGCTGAAGATAAGGCCGAACCTGCCTGTCGTGATGTTCTCCGCGCAGAGCACGGTGAAGAAGGCGGTGCAGGCGATACACCTGGGAGCAGTGGACTTCCTTGAAAAGCCCTTCACTCGCGACCAATTCCACGCGGTGCTGGCCCGTGTCCAGAAGTTCAGCCAGATGGGCCAGCAGATCGAACGGCTCGAGCAGGAGGTCAAGGAGACGCAGGCCCAGCACCCGGAGCCGCTCTTTGACTTCGAAACGCCGACTATCCACAAGGTGATGGAGGTCCTGAAGCGCTCGGCCAAGACCTCCGCCTCGATACTAATCCTGGGCGACAGCGGCACCGGCAAGAGCGTGGCGGCCAGGGCACTCCACGAGAACAGCCACCTCGGCGACCGGCCGTTCGTCACAGTTAGCTGCCCCACGCTTTCCAGGGAGCTCCTTGAGAGCACGCTTTTTGGGCACGTCCGCGGCGCCTTTACCGGCGCGCTCAAGGACTACTGGGGAAAGGTGAAGGCGGCGGAGGGAGGCACGCTGTTCCTCGATGAGATTGGCGACCTTCCCATCGAGATCCAGCCGAAGCTGCTCCGCCTTCTCCAGGAGCGGGAATACGAGAGGGTGGGCGAGACCATCACGCGGACGGCCGACGTGAGGATCGTGGCGGCGACAAACCGGGACCTGAAGAAAAGGGTGGCCGACGGGGCCTTCCGGGAGGACCTCTACTACCGGCTGAACGTGATCGCGGTGCGGATGCCCTCCCTTCGGGAGCGCCCGGAGGACCTGGCGCGCCTCGCGCAGCACTACCTGAGGCATTTTGCGAGCAGCGTGGGCAGGAACCTCACGGGTTTTGCGCCCGACGCTGAGGCCGCCATCCGGGCCTACTCTTGGCCTGGCAACCTTCGTGAGCTCCGGAACGCGATCGAGCGGGCCGTGATCCTCGCGCCGGGCGATAAGATCGTCCTTTCCGACCTGCCGTCGGAGATAAGGTCGGAGCCCCCGACCAGGGACGGCTCGCAAAACGGCGAGGGCGTCATTCCCGGGGGCCTCGTGACCGTCGAGCAGCTCGAGGAGGTCCACATCAGGAGGATCCTGGAGCGGACCGACAGCATGGTTGATGCGGCGCGGATACTCGGGATCGACCAGGCGACGCTCTACCGCAAGAGGCGCAAGATGGGGCTCTGAGCCCGCCCGCTTCCCGACCCAAAAAGGAATCCGGCGGGGGCTTTTGGCCCGGCCGCCGGATTGGGGTATTGGCTGTACTGCTTAAGACCGTGGGCAGCAGCTCAATAGTTTCGGACAGTCATCTCGTTTTGGACCGACCGCACACCCCGAATTGAGGTCGCTAGCTTCGTGACAAGGTCCTTCTCGGCGTCGGAGTTCGCCTCGCCGGCGATCGTGACGACGCCGTCCTTGGTGCTGACCTTGGTGTCGATCGCGCTCGTGGAGCGGTGGGACAGCAACTGAAACTTCACCTCGGAGGTGATTGAGGCGTCATCGATGTTCTCGCGCACCGGATGGTCGGTCGCTTCGTCGTGATGGTCGCTTACGACGAGGTCATTCTTGACGGACTGCACGCCGTCCACGTCCTTGACGTACTCCTCGGTCAGGTCCTTCTGGGCGGAGTTGTCGACGATGCCGCTGAGCGTGACGACGCCGTTGCTCACGTCGACGTGGGTCGCGGTCGCGCTGACGTTGGCATGAACAAGAAGCTCGCTGTGGATCTTGAATGCGATCCAGGCGTCGGAGCGCTCCGGGGGCTCGGACTCGACCTTGATCTTGTTGATGACGGTGACGACGCCCGGCAGGTTCTTGACGGTGTCCTCGGCGAGGTCGCGCTGGCCGCGGTCCTGGACCGTGCCGCGGAGGGTGACAACTCCGTCGTCGACCTTCGCCTTCACGTTATTGTCGAGGACGACCTTGAAATTGTAGGAAGCCTTGGCGGCGTCCTCAATCTGGCGGTCGGTTTCCGTATTAGCGAAGGCCACCACAGGAGCGGCAGCCATGATCGCGATGACCAGCATTTTATGCATTTTCATTGGGTAGTAGGGTAAGCGTTAATAATCGTTGGTTCCCTCTTAGCCCGCGGAATGCCAAGCAACACCGCTGTTCACAACAGCCATGTAATCAACGGTAAGTGAAAGCCGAGCCACGGAATGGCCTTCGGGGGTTTGTGCACTTTGCAACGGGTTGAGCGTCGTTCTGGCCGCGAAATGCATTGCCGGCCCAGACATTATGCCCCGGGACCATGAGGGAAGGCGGGCGAGGAGCGCGGCCGCGGCCCGGGGAGCGCTGTGCAAAGGGCCTGGGGCGATTTCTTTCCGGGCCCGCGGCCCCGATCTTGCGCAAGGCTGGAACTGCATGAGGCGCCCTAGGTCACTTTCAAAAAGGCCTGACCCTCGAGATGACGCGCCGCAAATGAAGCTCAGCGATATTCAGGCGTGGAGGCTTGTGAGGGCGACGTTCCTCGCATGGAAGCAGGACTTCGCCCAGAGCATGGGGGCGGCGCTCGCATTCTATACGATGTTCTCCATCGCGCCCCTGATCCTCATCGCGATCGAAATTGCCGGGAAGTTCTTCGGCGTTCAGACGGCGCGCGGCGAGATTCTCTCCCAGCTCTCCGGCCTGGTTGGGAAGGACGGGGAAATGGCCGTCCAGTCGCTTCTGGCCAGCGCGACGGATCCCTCGCGCAGGAAAATGGCGGCCGGGATCGGCATCGCCGTCTTTGTCATCGGGGCCATGTCCGTGTTCAACGAGCTTCAGGACGCGCTAAACCGGATCTGGCACGTCCACGGAAGGAAGACGAGGACTGGGGTGCTGGGCTTCATCCGGTCGCGGCTCCTTTCGTTCGGGATGGTACTAAGCATCGCATTCCTGCTCCTCGTGTCGCTCATCGTGTCCGCGACGCTTTCGGCGGTGGGGCGGAGCTGGACGTTCTCCACCGAGTGGCAGTTCACCGCGCAGATCCTCAACGTGACATTCGGCTTCGTCCTTATCACCGCGATGATAGCGATGATCTACAAGGTGATACCGCAGACCCGCGTGGGTTGGAGGGACGTATGGGTGGGGGCGATCACGACGTCCGTGCTGTTCACATTTGGGAAGCTGGCCATCGGGGTCTATCTTGGCCGCAGCGCCGTCGCATCCGGCTTTGGCGCCGTGGGATCCTTGGCGGTCTTCCTCCTGTGGGTCTACTATTCGGCGCAGATCTTCCTTTTCGGCGCGGAATTCACGTCGATCTATTCAAGGGGACGGGACACGTCCGCCGGATCGCGCCCCTGAAGGGGATGACCTGGGAACCGCCTTGGCGCGGGAGCCTCGTCGCACCCAGCCTGCCCCGTTGACACGGGGCCGCGCTTCCGGCGATGCTTCGGCCAACCGGCGGACCGGAATGAAGCATGCCCTACACATCTCCGCGGCCTTTTTTGTCGCCGTCCTCTCTGGACCCGTCATGAGCGCCTCGGATTTGGATTCGGCCTCGCAGGCGTGGCTTGGCGCGATTCAGGTCCCGGCATTTCCCGTCCCGGACAATTCCCTTGCCTGGCAGAAGGAGCGGGCCGCGACACGCGCCAAGCTTTGGAGCCTCCTTGGCGATTTTCCCACCACCCGGCACCCGCCGGTCGTGACGGTCGAGTCCAGGACCGAGCATGAGGGCTACGTGCTGGAGAAGTTCTCATTCAGGGACTCCCTCGGGCTTAGGGTTCCCGGCTACCTCTTCCTTCCGAAAGGCGTTTCAGGGAAGGTCCCGGCCATCCTCTACTGCCACTGGCATGCCGGCCAGTACGACGTTGGAAAGGAGGAGATGCTCCGCACCAATGCGACGCCGGTTGAACCGGGCCCAACCCTGGCCCGAAGAGGCTATGCGGTGCTGGGTGTCGACGCCTGCTGCTTCGGCGAGAGAAACGGCCAGGGGCCGGCCGGCGCCGCTGAAAAGGGGGAGGCGGGAGAGCTGTCGGCCTCGAAGCTCAGCCTCTGGGCGGGGCGGACGCTTTGGGGGACCATCGTGCGTGACGATCTCCTCGCTCTCGACTACCTGTGCTCCCGGCCAGAGGTGGATGCGAGCAGGATAGGCGTCACGGGAATCAGCATGGGGAGCACCCGGAGCTGGTGGATCATGGCGCTCGACGACCGGCCGAAGGCTGCGGTCTGCGTGGGGTGCATGACCCGGTACGAGGAATTGGTCCGCGCGGGGAGCCTCAAGGAGCATGGGATTTATTATTTCGTGCCGGGGATGCTCAAGAACTTCGACACCGAGGCGGTGATTTCCTGCGCGGCACCCCGGCCGATCCTTTTCCTGACTGGCGACCGCGACCCGGGGTCGCCCGTCACGGGCATCCGGGCCCTCGAGTCGCGGGTGGGTGCAGTTTACTCCGCGGTCGGCGCCGGCGGCCAGTTTAAGAGCGTCATATTCCCGAACACGGCGCACATATACTTGCCGGCAATGTGGCAGCAGATGACGGAATGGATGGACCAGCACCTTCGAGGCGGGGGCTGAAGGGCAGGGTGGGGAGGCGGTGTTATACGGCGTGGACACCTCCACGCATGAAGATCTCGCCGAAATTAGCCGATGACCGGTCCCAGACGGCAGAATCCGCTCTAAAATGGGGCCTCCGGTTCGCCGCCGTTGCCCTACTGACGGCGATCGTACCCTGCGGGCTTGCGGGCCCGGACTCCGGCCTCGTGGCAATATCCGCCAAGGCCAGCCCGGATTACATCCGGCAGAGGCTCCCTGACGGCCGCTTCAGGCCTGAGGGCGTCGCATTTGGCAAGGGCGGCATCTGGGGCGGCGCGGTGAGCGATGAGACCCTCGAGAAGATGACCTTCATGGACGTGGCCAGGGTCATTGCCGGGCCCATGGCGGCGCAGAGCTACCTGTCCAGCCATGATCCGAAGTCCACAAGGCTGCTCATCATGGTGTACTGGGGTGCGACCCGCGCGCCCGAGCACGCCATGGAATCGGCGGAAAGCGAGAACCTGCAGGAATTCACGTCGGTCGCCATGTCCGCCAACCACGTGCAGGCGGCGCACTTCAATCCCAATGACAGCTGCGCTCCGACGCAGATCGCCAGTTCAGCGGCGGGCAGCTACGCGATCAGGTCGCCGGCGCAGATCGACCTCGACAACGCCATGACCGGGGCGATGGCGGCCGAGTCGGCAGAGGACAGGGCCCGTGAGCAGCTCGACGCCGAGAATGCGGCGATGCTGGGGTATGACGCCGCATGGGATGAGGCGGTGGCCTACAAGGCGACACCCCTCGAATTTCGCCGGAGCGACCTCGTCGACGAGCTGGAGGAGGGACGCTACTTCGTGGTGCTCATGGCCTACGACTTCCAGCTCATGTGGAAGGAGAAGAAGGCCAAGCTGCTCTGGGAGACCCGTTATTCCATAAGCCAGCGCGGGAACGACTTCAGCAAGGAATTGGCCGCGATGAGCCTCGACGCCTCCAAGTACTTCGGCCGCGACAGCGGCGGCCTTATCCACAACGACATCCCCGTCGGGCGCGTGGAGATCGGCGGCGCGAAGGTCGTCGCCTACGGTGCTGGCCATTGACGTCCTGCCGCTCCTGAAGGGCCCGGGTTTCCCGCCCTCACACAAACAATGGCCGGTCCGGGGCTTCGGGGGACGGAACTGCTTGGGGCCTGCGGGCTACTATGTGTTGCGGCCCCGCCGCAGCACCATGGGATTCGACAAAGACGACCCGAAGCCAATCCTCGACCTGAAGAAGAGGACGACGAAGGTGAACATCATCATGGTGGCGGCTGTCGTCGTGTTTGTCGTGATCTGCATAGTCGTCATCGCCCACATGAGTTTCTGGCACGGGTAGGGCACCGGCCATCGGTCTAGGTGTTCAGCCTCCTCGGGCCGCTGAGAGAGGGATTGTCCTTCTCAAAGAATCGCAGCAGCCGGTGCGCCTCCTTCGTGAGGCCGATGCGCACACTCCTGCCGATCTCGACCTTTCGCTGCCGGCGCAGGGGAGCGCCCAGCCAGAGGCGGCCCTGTTCGCACAGGTCGATGCCATCGTAGCTCCGGTCAACGCCTAGGGCTGCCGCCAGGCATCCCGGGCCGGCTGCCACGCGGTGCGGCTTGGCGCCCGGCCTGTGGCGCAGCATCTCGTTGAGGCCTTCGATGGGCTCCATTGCCCGCAATAGGATTCCCCCCCCGGTGCCGGCGCGTTCGCCCGAAACGTTCAGGCAGAACCACGCCCCATAGATGAAGTAGACGTAGGCGTGCCCGCGCTCGAGGAATAGCGACCGGTTCCTGTTGGTCACGCCGATGAAGGAGTGCGCCGCTGCGTCGCCAATGACATAGGCCTCCGTCTCGACGATCCGTCCGCTCATTCGCCCGCCTGGCGACTCGTGAACCAGGGTCTTTCCGATCAGGTATCGCGCAAGCGCCTCGGTGTCGACTGGCAGCTCCCGGCGTGCAAGTGGGCGCGGGGAGAGGATACTTTGGTGCGGCATCGGGCGGGCATGAAACTAGGCCCGCCTGGCACTGCGGCGCAATGCGCGCCGTTCCGTCCTAGTGCACCCCAGACGGGCCCCAGCTTTGTTCGTGGCGGACGGGAATAAACACCTCGAACGCTACCAGGGCCCGTCAAATGGATGCTGCACTCAGGTGGCTAGGTCGGCGGCGCAGAAGGCATCCTCGTTTACGGTTTCCGCAACGAGGGTGAGCCTTTGGTTCGCAGCCCCTTCCTCCTTCAGTGTTGCCTGCAAAAGGTTGGCAATGTCGTTTTGGCCCAGTTTCAGCGCGAATGCCCTCGCGCAGCCGTAGCCGGCCATCTCGTAGTGCTCGACCCGCTGCGCGGCGCCGATCAGGTTCGCGTCGCGCACCGGCGCCGTGGCCGCAGCCTTTATCGCCTCAGCGCCCTCCTCGACGAGGCCCTTCATCGCGTGGCATGTCTTTCCGCTTTCCGACTCACCCAGCATCTCCAGGGCCTGCGTCAGCCTCTCGACATGCACACGGGTCTGGGCAAGATGTTCATCAAACGCCTCCTTCAGCGCGGTGTTGGTCGCCGCCTCGGACATCTTGGGGAGCGCCTTGGTCAGCTGAACTTCGGCGCTGTAGAGGTCCCGCAGCTCGTCAACCAGCAGTTCCTGGAGGTTGTTGATTTTCGACATGGATTGGATGCCCTTTTGCGAGGCGGTCTTGGGGAAAAGAGAGTGCAGGTGCCGTGCCAGATATGGCACGCATGCCGTAGACCCTGTGCATCAAAGACTAGTCAACTGCGCGCTGAATTGGGCACGGCGGAATACGTTGCGTATTGCCGGTGCGCCTCCAAATCGCGCCGCGAATTGCATGAGCGGATACACGAAACGCAGCCGAGTTAGCCCTGGGCCGGCGGACTCCGGCGGCGACGTGCGCCAGTCCCGGTAATCGCGCTTCCATGAAAAGCCTTTGCCGCCGCCATGAGCAGATTTCGGGGCGGACCGCCGCCATCAGTTGAGGCACCTTCCCTGATGGGCGCGGCAAGCGGCAGCGCCGGCCATTCATCGCCGCATCTGGGCCTGGAAATCCCTCTGCGCCACGCGTTGCGGGCGGCGAGGTAAATTGCAGATGGCCGCGCACCTCTGAGGTTGCGGGCTGTCTGGTGTGGTTCGGGAAGCGGCCCACGCCGGCGCCCGAGACTCAGCATGTTACGGGAAAATTTGACGCCACGGCGAGGGTTGCGGCTGCTGCTTTGCGCTGGCTGGCATGCGGCAGTGCTGGGCGCATTTGTGGGATGCGCGAGCCTTTGCGCGGCCGCGCAAACAGGCCAGGACCCCGCGCCTGGATCCGGGCAGGCCAAGTCGACGGGGCTGGAGAACATGCCGGCGCCCGCAGATAAGCCGCCCGTGGGAGATGCCAAGAAGCCAGATTCGACGGCCTCACTGCAGGCTCAGGAGACAGCCGTGCTGCGGCACTTGAACGACATGCTCACCTGGTTCCGAAGCGTCCGGGAGACGGACGGATGGGCAACGCTCCCAACTGATGAGTTTTACCGGGATAATCAGCATGACTACACCAACCAGGCCGTGACGTCCGCGTTCGCCTACGCACGGGGGATGGCGAACGTCATTGAGAGCGAGGGCGAAAATTCAGGGGGCGGCCAGGACTCGAGGGAGGTCCGGTTGGCTGCCCGTATCGCCACAAACTCGGAGCGCCTTGCGAAGCTGAAGGACGAGGAGATGTCCCTGGAGGCCCAGTCACGGGACGCCAGCGTGAAGGTCAGCGCGGGAATCCAGGCGAAGATCAGCCTGGTTCAGTCCGAGGTGGCGCTGGACTCAGCCGTTGGGGAGGCGCTCAGCAAGGCGGTCTCCGTGGTGGAGTCCTCGGGCGGGGGCGCGGGCGAGAGCCTGAGCTCCAAGATTTCGGCGCTCCAGAAGACCGTGACCGGTGTCTTTGACAGCACGGGTTCGGCATCCAAGAAGTCGCCAGCACCGGTCATTGCCCATTCCTCCGGCGGACTCGTCAACCGCACGGTCGAGCTCTTCTCCCTGATGGAGCACCGGCATTCCGTTGACCAGATGCTAGTGGCCAACAAGCGGCTGCAGTCCGACGCAGACCGGCTGTCGCAACCCCTAGGGGCGCGCATCCGCTCGACAATCCAGCAGGGTGACAAGGCAGGAACTGAGGCATCCGGGACCGCGGATCCTGCGGCACTGCGGGGCACGGCCCGGCAGATCTCGCAGCTGGCCGCCCTGGTGAGCCACCTCTCCGCCGCCATCATTCCTCTGCGGGCCGAGTCCGCCGCGCTCGACCAGAGCGCGTCGAACCTCGCCGAGTGGAGGACGGACATGACCGGGGAGACGGATTCCATCCTACGGGGCCTATTCACGCGCTCCATCACCCTCGCCGTCGTCCTGGCGGCACTCGTGCTCTTCTCGGAGCTCTGGAGGCGGGCAACATTCAAGTACGTGCACGACGCGCGCAGGCGCCGTCAATTCCTGCTGATCCGGCGCTTTGCGACGGCCTCTCTGATGGTGCTCGTGCTTGTGATGGGCTTCGTGAGCAATTTCAGCTCGATTGCGACTTTCGCCGGATTCATCACCGCCGGAATCGCGGTGGCGCTGCAGACGATTATCCTGTCGGTTGCGGCGTATTTTTTCCTCATAGGACGGTACGGGGTGAAGGTCGGGGACAGGGTAACGGTGTCGGGCGTCACGGGAGAGGTGATAGACATCGGCCTTGTCAGGGTCTTTCTAATGGAGCTGGCCGGAACCGGCGTGGACCTTCACCCGACCGGGCGTGTCGTGGTCCTCGCAAACTCGGCGCTGTTCTCGACGACCCCACTTTACAAGCAGCTGCCCGGGACCCACTTCGCCTGGCACGAGATCTACGTGACGGTGAACAACGACGCCGACAGGGCCCCCTTGGAGAAAGCCATGTTGCAGGCCGTCGAAAAGGTCTATGGGAGCTACAGGAGCTCGATCGAGCAGCAGCACGGCAACCTCCAGCGCCTGCTCGACTATGAGACCGAGCTGCCCGTGCCAAAGGTGCAGGTTCGCCTTGCGGACACGGGAGTGGAGGTCGTCGTTCGCTATCCGGCCGACCTGAGGACGATGTCGGAGGTCGACGAGGCGGTCGCTGGCAGCGTGATAGAAATGCTCACCCGCGACGAGGCCCTCCGGAAGCTCGTCTCGGGGCCCCCCAAGATCCGGTCGGCAGTGAAGAGCTAGGATAAACGGCCGACTGGAAGAAAAGCACCATGGCTATGGACCCGAAGACCCTGCGCGATCCCCACAATGAGCCGCTTTTCAAGGCCAGGGACACGACGATCTTCCGCGTGCTGCTGGCCTTTGCCGCACTTCTCGTAATCGGCAGCGGAACGATGGCGTACGCCTATTTTCACTCGGGGTACTGGAACCGGGTCGGAATTGCGCCACCGCAGCCGATCCTCTTCAGCCACAGGCACCATGCGGGGGAGCTGAAGATCGACTGCAGGAACTGCCACCCAACCGTTGAGACAGGGGCCTTCGCGGGAATGCCATCGACGCACACCTGCCTGACATGCCATTCGCAGATTTTCACGAACACCGTCATGATCAGGCCGCTTGTCGAGAGCGCTGAATCGGGATCGCCGATCGAGTGGAACCGGGTGAACCGCCTTCCCGACCACGTTTACTTCAACCACAGCATTCACATTGCGAAAGGCGTGGCCTGCTTCACCTGCCACGGCGACGTGGGGAAGGACGCGCTCATGGTGAAGGGCCAGCCCCTGATCATGCGCTGGTGTGTCGGCTGTCACCGGGACCCGGGCGCCAGGCTGAGCCAGCCCGGAGACCTGTTTGACGCCCTTGCGCCGGCGAAGCCGCCAAAGGCGACACCCGCCGAGCTTCTGGCGTTCTATCACGTGCGCACGGCCGTGCTCACCAACTGCTCGACCTGTCACCACTAGCATCATGGCCGCAACCAGCCAGGACCCCGGATCAAGCGCTCCCGCGCGGTGGCGCAGCATTGGCGAGCTGAATGGGTTGGCCAATGAAGGCAGGGACGGCGGAGACGAGTTCCCTCCCGGGGCGTCCGAATGGCCCGAGGGCCTCGATCGGCGTTCCTTCTTGAAGCGCCTTGGCGCTTCCCTGGCCCTTGGGGGCCTCGGCGGGTGCATGCGGCGTTCCAACGGGAGGATCGTTCCCTACGTCATTCCGCCGGAGAACGCGCATCCGGAGCGGCCCGAGTACTACGCCACGGCTGTGCCGGTCGAGGGCTACGCACGGGGCATCCTCGTGGAATCTATCCTCGGGCGGCCCACGAAGATCGAGGGCAACCCTGACCATCCGGAGAGCCTGGGCGCCACCGACGCGGCAACCCAGGCGGCGATACTGGATCTGTACGACCCGGATCGCTCCCGTGTCCCCCTGAGGGCGGGACTGACGTCAACGCGGGAGGTGTTTGCCGCCGAATGGGCGCAGTTCTTGTCCGCACGCCCGGCCGGCCAGGCACGGATAGCGCTCCTGACCGAGCCGACCACCTCGCCGTCCCTGCTGCGCGAAGTCGGGCTGATGCTCGACGCGTTCCCTAACGCGCTGTGGTTCCAGCACACCCCGCTTGCGTCTTATGAGGTGGACGGGCTGCAGCCTGACTACGACTTCTCGAAGGCCGGCGTCATCCTTTCGGTTGGCAGCGACTGTCTCTATCGGCATCCGGCCTGTGTCCGCTATGCGCGGGGCTATGCGGCCGGCAGAAGGGTAGTGGACGGCCGGATTGCGGCGTCGCGATTCTACGCCATCGAGTCGTCGCCGAGCGTCACCGGTGTGTTGGCCGACGTTCGGCTGCCGGCATCGCCCCCGCGCATGCGTGTCATAATGGGTGCCATCGACAAGGCGCTCCTCGGCAACTCGTCGTGGCAGGCTGGTCTTGGAGCCCAGGAGTCCGATTTCGTGGGCCGCCTGGCGAGGGACCTGCGTGCGAACGGCCAGCGCGCGTTGTGTGTCGCCGGCGAGGAGCAGCCCATGGACGTGCGCAGATGGACCGCGTCCCTGAACGGGCGCCTGGGGTCGGAAGGTTCGGCCTTCCGGTGGCTCGCTTCCGCGCGCTCGGACTCAAATCAGCGCTCGCGAGGCGACGCACGGGCCCTCAGGGACGCGATTGCGGGGGGGGCTGTCGAGGCATTGGTGGTCCTCAGCTCGAATCCGGCCTACACCTCCGTGGCCTTGCGGGGGGTGATTCCCGCGATCTCGAAGCTGCCATTTTCGGTGCACCTGGGCGCCTATGCCGACGAGACGGCGGGCGCCTGCGCGTGGCACCTCCCGGAGGCCCATTTTCTGGAGTGCTGGGGAGATCTCCGCGCGTACGACGGCACGGCCTCGGTGCTCCAGCCATTGATCGAGCCCATGTGGAACGGGCTGAGCGCCCTGGAGGTCGTCAGGATCCTGCGCTCCGGAACCTTGCCTGACTCCTACCAGATCGTCCGCGAATGCTGGCGGGATGGCGCGGCCGGCGACTTCGACGAGAGGTGGAATCGCTGGGTGCGCCTAGGCGTTGCGGATTCGCGCGCTGCCGCCGGCGCACGGGCCCCGCGGGGTCCAGTCGCCGCGCCCGACTCCTCAACCGAAGCGCCCGGCCTATCCCTGCTCCTCGCCCCTGACTCGAACGTTCTGGACGGGCGCTCTGCCAACAATGCGTGGCTCCAAGAGCTGCCGCGGCCTCTTACCCGCCTCGTCTGGGACAACGCCGCGCTTGTCAGCCCATCCTTGGCAAGCCGGCTGGGCGTGGAGGACGGCGATGTGATTCGGATCGCGGCGAGGGGCGGCCTTGTCGAAGCGCCGGCTCTCGTCATGCCGGGCCAAGCCACCGACTGCATAGCAATCAGCATTGGCTACGGGCGCTGGCGCGCGGGATCTGTCGGGAACGGGGTGGGCTTCGACGCATATCAAGTCCGCCCCGACGACGGGACATGGGGCATTGAGGGGATAGAGGTGACGACGACGGGACGCAGGCACCGCCTCGTCACGACCCAGCACCACTTCGCCATCGAGGGCCGGAACACCGTGCGCACGGTGGACGCGGTCAGCCTGGTTCTGCCGAAGCCGCCGCCCCGAACCAGCCTCTATGGCGGCTGGCCGCGCAACGGAAACGCGTGGGGAATGTCGATCGACCTAAGCACCTGCATCGGCTGCAGCGCCTGCGTGCTCGCATGCCAGGCCGAGAACAACATTCCGGTGGTGGGCAAGGACCAGGTCTCGCGAGGGCGCGAGATGCACTGGATCAGGGTTGACAAGTATTTTGAGGGGGCACCGGACAACCCGCGGTTCCTGAGCGAGCCGGTGCCGTGCATGCAGTGCGAGAATGCGCCATGCGAGCTCGTCTGCCCGGTGGGGGCAACGGTCCACAGCTCCGAGGGCCTGAACGACATGGTCTACAACCGCTGCGTCGGGACACGCTATTGCTCGAACAACTGCCCGTACAAGGTCAGGCGCTTCAACTTCCTGAACTACAGGGCACCGGCTGATTCCATCATCAACCTCCAGAAGAACCCGAACGTGACGGTTCGCGAGCGCGGGGTCATGGAGAAGTGCACATACTGCGTGCAGCGCATCAACGCCGCGAGGATCGACGCCGAGCGTGAGAACAGGCCCATAAGGGACGGTGAAATTCTCACGGCCTGCCAGCAGGCGTGCCCGGCCGAGGCGATCGTCTTTGGAAACATCGCCGATCCCTCGAGCAGGGTGTCGGCCAGGAAGGCCGAGCCCACGGACTATTCACTGCTCGAGGAGCTGAACACGCGGCCGCGGACGACATACCTCGCAAAGGTCCTCAACGTGGGGGAAACGGCGTCATGAAGCCGTCAAAGAACCTGGCCGAGGGCGACCCGGAGGCGGAGTTGCTCGCCGACGGGGAGACCCCGGCTTCCGTGACGAGGTCGATCAGCGCGATCCCGATAGATAATCCGCGCCCGCGCTTCTGGTGGGCTGTGTTTGGGGCGGCCTTCCTGGTTGTCCTTCTACTCTGCGCCTCGCTCGGATGGCTTTTCGTGCGGGGCGTCGGGATATGGGGAATCAACATTCCCGTGGCCTGGGGGTTCGCGATCGTCAACTTTGTCTGGTGGATCGGGATCGGGCACGCCGGCACCTTCATCTCGGCCATCCTCCTCCTGCTCCACCAGGAGTGGAGGACTTCGATCAATCGCTTCACGGAGGCGATGACCCTTTTCGCGGTTGCCTGCGCCGCGATCTTTCCCGTCATACACCTGGGGCGGCCGCAATTCCTCTATTGGCTCCTTCCATACCCGGACACGATGGACCTGTGGCCGCAATTCAGGAGCCCGCTCGTGTGGGACGTATTTGCCGTCAGCACCTACGGCACGGTCTCCCTTGTTTTCTGGTATGTCGGGCTGATGCCGGACCTGGCGACCATGAGGGACCGGGCTAAGACCAAGGGCTGGCGCCGCGTTTACGGCCTCCTCTGCCTTGGGTGGAGGGGGGAGGGACGCCACTGGAACCACTACACGAAGCTCTACATTCTCCTCGCAGGCCTGGCTGCTCCCCTGGTCGTGTCGGTGCACTCCATCGTGGGACTGGACTTCGCGATCGCGATGCTGCCCGGCTGGCATTCGACGATCTTCCCGCCATACTTCGTTGCGGGGGCCATCTATTCCGGATTCTCGATGGTGCTGACGCTCGTGATCCCTCTCAGGGCGGTCTACGGCCTCGGCAACTATATCACAGCCCGCCACCTGGACCTCATGGCCAAGGTCATGATGGCTATGGGCTGGATCGTCGCCTACGGCTACTTCTGCGAATTCTTCACGGCCTGGCGGAGCGGGGACGTGTTCGAGCGGTATGTCGCCGCGAACCGCGTCATTGGCCCGTACGCGCCCTATTTCTGGGCGCTGATGATCTGCAACATCGTCGCTCCGCAGTTTCTTTGGTCGCCCAACCTCCGAGGCTGCGTGCCGGTCCTCTTCGTCGTGGCGCTCTTCGTCAATGTCGGGATGTGGCTTGAGCGCTTCGTCATTGTGATCACGAGCCTCCACCGGGACTACCTGCCGTCGTCGTGGGGCATATACCACGCGACCTTCTGGGACTACTCGACGCTCGCCGGAACAATTGGGCTCTTTTTGGCGCTTCTCTTCCTGTTTGTCCGCTTCCTGCCCATGATATCGATGTCCGAGATCCGCACCCTGGCGGCGAAGAGGGAGGCGTCAAAATGAGCGGGGCGCCGTTCGGGACCGTCGCGGCCTTTGGGGACGAAAGGTCGTTCCTCGACGCCATAGCCAAGGCGCAGAAGGCCGGATTCAGGAGGATCGAAACTTTCACGCCGCACAACGTGGAGGGAGAGGCTGCGCTACTTCGGCGCCGGCCGACTCCCGTTTCATGGATCATGCTCGCTGCGGGCATCCTTGGCGGCGCCGGGGCGTTCTACATGCAGTGGTATGCCGTCCACGACTTTCGCCACCTGATTGACGTGGGCGGCAGGCCGGTCGACAGCTGGCCCTCGTTCATTCCGATTACATTCGAGCTGACGGTGCTCACGGCCGCCCTCGTGGGGACGGCGGCAATGCTCTGGCTCGCGGGCCTTCCCCGCCTTGACCACCCACTGTTTGGATCGGCGGGATTCGAGCGCGCGAGCCAAGACAGGTACCTCGTGTGCGTACTCGCTGAGGACCCGAGGTACACGCCCGCTGCGGCCCGCGACGCCCTCCTGCCCGCGGGACCCGAGGCCGTCAACGAGGTGACCAAATGAAGCTTCACGCGGCAGCTGTCGTGGCATTGGCGGCTTTGCTCGCCAGTTGTGACAACATGCAGCACCAGCCGTACGAGCGGGCCTTCACTCCCTCAAAGCGCGTTCCCGGCCAGTCGTCGGCGCAGCTGCCGCCACCGCACACGGTCGCCCGCGACGCGCCAAACCTGGATGACCCGGCGGCGACCGGCCGCGAGGATGGCCGCTGGGTAAAGAGGGTCCCGTTGACCCTGTCGCGCGAATTTGTCGAGCGCGGCGGGGAAAGGTTTGGCATCTTCTGCGCGGATTGCCACGGGGCGGATGGCAGCGGGGAGGGGATTGTCGTTCTTCGCGGCTTCCCCAGGCCGAAGGCATTCGGCTCCGCCGTCGTGCGGGCCGAGGTGCCGGGGCGGCTTTACGATGCCATTTCGAATGGCACGGGCGTCATGTACGGCTTCGCTGACCGGATTGAGGAGCCCGACCGGTGGGCGATCGTGGCCTACATCCTGGCGCTGGAGAGAACACGGGAGGCAAGCATTGCAGACGTCCCCCCGGCCGAGCGTGAAAAGCTTTTCTCCCAATGAGCGCCACGGCGAATACTGCGCGGCGCGCCGAGAGAATCGCACTTTGGTGCGGCTGCATTTCCGGTGTGTGTGCGGTCGCCCTCTCTGCCGCGGCGCCGGGTTCGGTCGCCGTCGCCTACCGGCTGGCGTTCTTCGCCTGCCTGGCGCCCGCGCTTGGGTGCACCTTCCTCGTCCTTCTCCACCGCATCACCGGAGGCCAATGGACGAACGGCATCGGCCCTATGCTGCTTTCCGGGAACCGAATGACCCCCTGGGTCTGGGTGCTGGCTGTGCCAATGCTCTTCATGGGCCGGCGCCCCGACGGTGCGGGCTATGACAGCCTGCCGGTGCTTGCGCTGCGCCTCGTCGTCTATGGCGCGCTGTTTTTTGGCGTTCGCTGGGCCCTTGCGGATGATGTGGGCGTGGAGCGCGATGCCCGGAAGAATGCGCGGCCATGGGTGGGATCGGTCGGAATGATCGTGCTCTTCTTCGCCCTGACGCTCCTGGCGGATGACTGGATCGAGTCTCTAGAACCGGAGTGGCATTCCACGGCTTTCGCTGCGGTCTGGATCGTGGGACTCACTGTTTCCGGTCTGTCCCTTTGCGTGCTCTTTGCCTTGGGCGGGGACGCCGCGCCAGGCCAGAAGGGCTCCGCGAGCAGATCTCTCGGCAACGACTGGGGAAACCTGCTGCTCTCTGCCGCGATTTTCTTCACCTACGTCGCCTTCGCGCAGTTCCTTATCATCTGGGCGGGCAACCTTCCCCACGAGATCAGTTGGTACCTCGAAAGGGAGCGTGGGGCGTGGCTGTATGTGATTCCGGCCCTGGCCCTGACCGGCTTTGCAGCCCCGTTTGGGATCCTTCTTTCAATAAAACTTAAGGATACAGTCGCCGGCCTGGCGTGGGCTTCCGCCCTCCTGCTCGGCTCGCAGCTCGGCTACATGGTCTGGGTGGTCGCGCCCGCGCAGCACGGCTCGGCCGCGATGAGTGCCCTGCTTGACGCCGCGTTCCTGGCCTGCGGGGGCGGCTTTTTTATCAATCGCTTCGCCGCCGGCATAGGCGCCCGGGTTCGCTAGACCATGGACGAGCCGATTGCGCCTCCCCGCCAGGAAACGAGCGATGCACCGCCATCCATCATCGGCGCCATAGCCGGCGCGCTTGCCCTATCGGTGGCCCTCGGACTCGTGGTCGGCGTGGCCGCCCTTAAAAGGCCTGCCGCCCGGCTTGGCAGGGAGGGCCTATTTGAACACGGTGCGAACTCCCATACGTCAATCGAGGCATCGTGGGCAGAGATCTCGCGAAAGGCGGGGCCCTCAGGGAGCTATGGCTGGGTGGACAGGAAGCATGGCATCGTCCAAATCCCAATCGAACGGGCGATCGACCTAGTCTGCGCTGAAAACAGCGAGGCCCAAAGCCAAAGGCCAGGTCAATGAAGGCAGCGGCGATACTCCTATTTGCAGCAAGCGCGCTTCAAGCGTCGGCGACGGTCGCACCGCCTGTGGAGTTCGAGCAACGGATCGGGACCCAGCTCCCGATGAATGCGGTGTTCAGGGACGAATCGGGCCGCCCAGTGACCCTGGGCTCGCTCTTCGAAGGCAAGCCGCAGGTCATAACGTTCAATTACCTGCGGTGCCCGGAACTATGCTCTCTGGTCGCCAGCGGGGCAACGGAGGCGCTCAGGCAGCTGCGAGCCACTGCCGGACGGGATTTCGGCGTCATCACAATAAGCATCGACCCGACCGACACGCCGACGATGGCCGCGGCCTGGGCAAGGGACACCGTTTCGCGTTACGGGAGACGAGGCGCTCCCCGATCTTGGCACGTCCTCGTCGGGCGCCAGCCGGATATCGAGGCTGTTGCCGGTGCTGCGGGCTTCCACTACCGATATGACGAGAGGTCCAAGCAGTATGCGCATCCCACAGGCCTCATCATCGTGACGCCTTCGGGGGTGGTATCCCGGTACTTCCTCGGCATTGATTTCGAGCCGAAGGCCCTTTCGACGGCGATCGACCGTGCGGCGCACGGCAAGACTGGCGAATCGGTCTTCGATCTCGTGTTTGTCTGTTTCAGCGGGGGTACACCGGCCGGAAAGTACGGCAGGCTGATCTGGACTGTGCTTTCCGCGTCAGTGACGGTGACGATCCTCGGTGTGTTTGGCGGGATTGGGTGGATGCTTTGGGGGGAGCGAAGGAAATGGGCGTAGGCATGAAGGAGCCCCCAATTGCAACATTCGCGGGTGTCTCTTGGCTAACCGCGGCCAGCGAGCACGCCAAACACGTGGATGACGTGATCCTCGGTCTCGTGGGAACGTCGGTGGCGGTTATCCTGTTTCTGGGCATCCTGACCTCCGTCATCCTTGTGCGCTATCGCAGCGGCTCGCGCGCGAAGCGTCCGCCGCTCTCGCTTGCAACATGGAAGATCGAAACGGCCTGGACGCTGGGGACCTTGGCCATATTCCTGTACTTTTTCTGGAGGGGTGCGGTCCTCTATCTCGATGCAGCGAGGCCACCGCCGGGAGCCGAGGTCATCGACGTCACCGGGCGCCAATGGATGTGGGACACCCGCTATCCGGACGGCACCCGCGAGTTCAATGCGCTCCACCTGAGGCTGAATACCCCCGTGCGGCTGGTTCTCTCGTCTGAGGACGTCATCCATAGCTTCTTCGTGCCTGCGCTGCGCCTTAAGCAGGACCTGATACCGGGCAAGCTGACGACGATGTGGTTCGATCCGGACAGGACGGGCACGTTCAGCCTCTATTGCGCCCAGTATTGCGGGAGCGCGCATGCCAGCATGATCGGAAAAGTCACGGTCCTGGCGCCGCACGAATTTGACGCGTGGCAGCGGTCCGCTGGCGCCAGGACGGGGGCACTCGCACTCGCCCCGGAGGCACGGGGGCGAGAGCTATTTGCGAAATTCGGGTGCGCCCGATGCCACGGCGGCCTAAATGCCGCTGGGCCCAGCCTTGCCGGCCTTTACGGGACACGCGTGCGACTGTCCGACGGCACGTTTGCACTCGCGGATGACGAGTACCTTCACGAGGCGATCCTGCATGGCAGGAAGGTCGCCGGATTTGCGCCTGTCATGCCCACCTATTCTGGGATTATTCGCGATTCGGACGCCGCCGACATCTGCACCTACATCGAGGCCATGAAGACCGCCGCCACGCCATGATTGCCTCGGAACAGGGCGACGGTCCCTCTTACCTGCAGGAGAGCACCGTTAGGTCGTGGCTGGGCACGCTGGACCACAAGCGGATCGGGATCCTGTACCTGTTCACGATCACGTTCTTCTTTGCGATAGGGGCGTCCGCGGCGGCGATGATGCGAATCCAGCTCGCATATCCTGCGGCCGGACTCGTGACATCTGACGCTTACAACCGCCTTTTCACCCTTCATGGGGTAATCATGGTTTGGTTCTTTCTCATTCCGTCCATTCCGGCGGTCCTCGGCAACTTCGTCCTGCCGCTCGCAATAGGGGCAAGGGATGTCGCGTTCCCCCGATTAAACCTGGCGAGCTGGTACCTTTTCGTGGGGGGCGGCGCACTGGCCCTCTATTCCATCTTAGTCGGAGGCGTGGACACCGGCTGGACCTTCTATACGCCCTACAGCAGCACCTACTCCAACGGGCATGTCATGGCGATGGCGGGAGGCATCTTCGTGGCCGGATTCGGCTCCATTGCCACGGGCATCAATTTTATCGTCACCGTGCACAAGCTCCGTGCGCCGGGCCTTACCTGGTTCCGCCTGCCGCTGTTCGTTTGGTCCATCTACGCGACCAGCATCATCCTGGTCCTCGCCACGCCTGTTCTGGCGATCACCCTCACGCTGATGGCGCTCGAGCGCGTGGCCGGGGTGGGTATCTTTGACCCGAGGATTGGTGGAGACCCCCTGTTGTTCCAGCACCTCTTCTGGTTCTATTCCCATCCTGCCGTTTACATCATGATCCTGCCGGGAATGGGCGTCATCAGCGAACTTGTGGCGTGTTTCTCGAAGAAGGCCGTCTTCGGATACCACGCTATGGCCTTTTCCATACTCTCAATCGCCGGACTCGGGTTCCTCGTGTGGGGCCATCACATGTTTGTCACGAGCCAGTCGGTGTATGCGGGCGTGGCCTTCTCCTTTCTCAGCTTCCTCGTGGCCGTGCCTTCGGCGATAAAGGTCTTCAACTGGGTGGCAACGATGCACCGAGGGGCGATCGAATTCACCACGCCGTTCCTCTATGCGCTTGGATTCATCGCGCTCTTCACCATCGGGGGGCTCACGGGCATTTTTTTGGCCACGCTCGCTGTGGACGTGCACCTACACGACACGTTCTTTGTGATCGCGCATTTTCATTACATTATGGTGGGCGGCGGGGTGATGGCCTACATGGGGGGCATCCACTACTGGTGGCCGAAGATATCGGGTAGGATGTACCCGGAGGCTTGGGGGCGCGTGGCCGCGGTTACGATCTTTGTCGGCTTCAACCTGACCTTCTTCCCCCAGTACATACTCGGCTACCTTGGCATGCCGCGGCGCTATTGGATCTATCCTGAGCAGTTTCACACGCTCAACCTTGTTTCTTCGGCAGGCGCGCTCGTCTTGGCGATTGGCTATATCCTGCCGCTAATTTACCTCCCCTGGTCGTTCTTCAAGGGCGCGCGGGCTGGGACCAACCCCTGGGGCGCCACCGGGCTGGAGTGGCTGGCGGCGTCTCCACCCGCGGAACACAACTTTCGCGAAACCCCCGTGGTGACGCGCCCCGCGTATGATTACCCGCCGCTATGAGTAAGGCCGGCGCACTGGCCAACGCTCCCCAATTCGGGAGCCAAGAGCAGCGAATTGCCGCGAACCAGCTCGGGATGTGGACGCTGATTGCGACGGAAATCCTCTTTTTCGGAGGCCTCTTCCTTTCCTATGTCACCTACCGCGTTGCCTACCCGTCGGCATTTGCTGTTGGGAGCCGGCACCTGGACTACCTATGCGGAACCATTAACACGGGCGTTCTGCTGACCAGCAGCCTATGCATGGCTCTGGGAGACCTTTCCATCCGTAAGGGACGGACGCGGGCTCTTGCAGGGTGGATTTCCGCCACCGCCGCGCTTGGCGCGGCGTTTGTCTGCATAAAGGGCTTCGAATATCATGAGATGTGGCGCGACCACCTGGTACCGGGATTCCGGTTCGACCCGTCCGTTTCCCCACAGGTGGAGCTGTTTGTGTGCCTTTACTTCATCATGACTGGCCTGCACGCGATTCACATGCTGGTGGGAATTGGGCTTATGGCCTGGCTCCTGAAGCTCAATGCAGCCAGCAGGTTTTCTGAACGGGCGCACGAACCGGTGAAGATGGTTGGGCTATATTGGCACTTCGTCGACTGCGTGTGGATATTCCTTTATCCGCTCCTCTACCTTGTCCCAAAGCTATGAGGGTCTCCGAATCATCAGTCGGCCCTTTGGTCGCCACCTATGTGGCCCTTATGGTGCTGCTCGTCATGACCGCGGCGACAAGGGCGATGCCGGCGGGCTGGTGGATAACGCCGATCAGCCTGGGCATAGCCGCCTTGAAGGCCTTTCTCGTGGCCTACCTCTTTATGAGGCTCCGCGAGGAGAAGGCGCTCGTCCGCATATTCGCGGGGGCAGGGCTCTTCTGGCTGCTTATTCTTCTCGTCCTTACCGGCGCAGACTATCTCACCCGGTCATGGTACGTTTGAATTGGCGGTGGCGGCCTTCTGTTCAGCGCACGATTTTCCGTTTGCATGCCCTCGGTGATGGAACCGGTTCCGTTCATGCCGGTTCTAATCCCATTCCATGAGCACTCAACAGAATCCGCCGCCTTCTCACGAGGCGATTTCTAACCGCGCAAAGGCAATCTGGGAGAGCGAAGGCCGCCCGGAGGGGCAGGATCTCGCATTTTGGCTCCGTGCCGAAAAGGAGTTGATCGAGAACCAGGGCCCGTTTGCTTCGAATGAGGCGACAGTGTCGTCTGCCAAGGGCGGCTCCGCTTCGGGCGCGCAGTCCTCGGCCAAGGATCGCACGGAACCCCCGCGTCGGGTTTCGGCCCTTCGGCGGAGCTAAGGGCGGCCTCCGATCTCGATAGGCTGACATGCTTGCCGCGTTGGAGCGGCGGGCGTGGCGGCGCCGTGATCCGAATTATCGCCGCCTGCACGAACATTTTCGCGCATCTGCTTTCTAGAGAGAATTATCCAGAGCCCGCTCGCGCCCTTTGGGGGCGGAGACACCTCAGCGCACTATGATTACAGCCCCGGAACAGACAAAGGCGGATCAGACGCGCAACGAGGGGAACGAGCCCGCCAACCGTCCCGCCGTGCGCCCCGGGCGGCCATATCCGCAAGGCGCGCACTGGGACGGTAAAGGCGTCAATTTTTCCCTCTTCTCGGCGGCCGCAGAGGCGGTTGACCTCTGCCTTTT
The DNA here is from genome assembly GCA_036489955.1 of Opitutaceae bacterium. GTDB lineage: Bacteria > Verrucomicrobiota > Verrucomicrobiia > Opitutales > Opitutaceae > Palsa-1447. The sequence continues at coordinate 31,370 of DASXEV010000014.1, read as the reverse complement.
CGACTCGAAGGAGTCCACCAAGGAGTCCGCCAGAATTCGGATCAGTGAGCGTACTAACGGCGTCTGGCACGCCTACGTTCCCGGAATGAAGCCGGGGCAGCTCTATGGCTACCGCGTACATGGCCCATACGATCCGGCAAAGGGCCTTCGCTTTAACTCAAACAAGCTGCTTTTGGATCCCTATGCCAAGGCCATAGGGCGCGAGACCAAATGGGCCGACGAGCTTTTCGGCTACACCATCGGACATCCGGATGGCGACCTATCCTTCGATGAGCGCGACAGCGCCCCGTTTGCCCCATTGGCCTCCGTTGTCGACAGCGAGTTCGATTGGGGGCGGGAAAGCCGGCCCGAGATCACCTGGTCGGGGACCGTAATCTACGAGGCGCATGTCCGCGGCATGACCCGTCTTCACCCGGACATTCCCGAGGCCCTGCGGGGTACCTACAAGGCAATGGCCTCGGATCCAATTCTCGAGCATCTCAAGAAGCTCGGTATAACCACGGTGGAGCTCATGCCCGTCCACCATTTCCTGCAGGACAGGCACCTGCTCGAAAAGGGGCTATCTAACTATTGGGGCTACAACACGCTGGGTTTCTTCGCCCCCGAGCATGCGTACAGTTCCGAGCGAGATGGCGTGGGGGCCGTCCGCGAGATCAAGGAAATGGTGAGGCGGTTCCACGCTGCCGGCCTGGAGGTCGTATTGGATGTGGTCTACAACCATACCGCGGAGGGCAACCAGTCGGGGCCGACCATTTCATTCCGGGGGATCGACAACATGGCCTACTACCGGACGGTGAGCGATAATCCCCGCTACTACACCGACTTCACGGGCTGCGGCAACACGTTGAACATGGTGACTCCCCACACGCTTCAGATGCTGATGGACAGCCTTAGGTATTGGGTGACTGAAATGCACATTGACGGCTTTAGGTTCGATTTGGCTGCGGCGCTTGCGAGGGAGTTGAAAGACGTCAATCAGCTGGGCCCATTCTTTGACACCCTCTATCAAGACCCGACGCTAGCGACGACTAAACTCATCGCGGAGCCCTGGGATCTGGGAGAGGGCGGATACCAGGTCGGCAACTTTCCGGTGGGCTGGACTGAATGGAACGGGAGGTACCGCGACTGCGTGCGCAAGTTCTGGAAGGGCGAGATGGGGCTCCACTCGGAAATCGCAACGCGGCTCGCCGGGAGCGCCGACCTTTACCAGCACTCGGGGCGTTCGCCGTCCGCGAGCATCAACTTTGTCACGGCCCACGACGGCTTTACGCTGCAGGACCTTGTCTCCTACGACCACAAGCACAACGAGGCGAACAAGGACGAGAACAAGGATGGATCGGATGACAACAACTCGTGGAACTGCGGCGCCGAGGGCGAAACCGCCGACGCTGGCATCATCGGCCTGCGCGAGCGCCAAAAGCGTAACCTGTGTGCTACGCTGCTCCTGTCCCAGGGAGTCCCCATGATCTGCTCGGGCGACGAGTGTGGCCGCACCCAGTCCGGAAACAACAACGGCTATTGCCAGGACAACGAGATGACTTGGCTCCACTGGGACTGGGATGAGAAAAGGCGAGCATTCTTTGAATTCACCTGCCGCCTAGTCGCACTTCGCAAGGACCACCCGAGCTTCCGCCGTAGGACCTTCAAGCAGGAGCTGATGGCACAGAAGCCAGGCGCGGTGGCGTCCAGGTGGTATCGCGCCGACGGAAAGGAGATGGCTGCGGACGATTGGGACAACGGTGGATGGATGCGAACTCTGGGCATGTTCCTCGACGGGCGCGCACCCGAGATACGCGACGCCAATGGCGTCGAGGTGGGTGATCAGGATTTTCTCGTGTTACTCAATGCACATCACGAGCCCGTGGCCTTTCAGATTCCGAAGAAGTTCGCGCGTTCCCGGTGGCGGATCGAATTCGACACGGCGAAGCCGGAAATAAAAGACGGCGACGGCCTCCAGGAGCCGAAGCTGAACATCGAGGGGCGGTCCATGGTGCTCCTCTCGCGTCGGCGGGCGGCCTCTCGGCCGGGGGCCTAAGCTTATGCCGACCGATGCGGAGACGGGAGTCCGCACCGTGGGGGCGAATGTCTCACCACTCGGCGTGAGCTACCGGGTTTGGGCGCCAGGCCACCGCTCGGTGGCGGTGGAGCTCGGAGAAGGGAAGGGCAGCCGCAGCCTAGCCATGCATGCAGAGGGGGAGAATGGCTATTGGAGCACCATGGATGAAGACGGTGCGGCGGGTGACCTCTACAAGTTCCGGATCGATGAAGGTGCGTGCACCCCGGACGTGGCCTCCCGCTTTCAGCCACTGGGGGTGGAGGGGCCATCGGAGTGCATTGACCCGTCCTCTTACGGGTGGCGCTCGGGGGCGTGGTGCCGTCCCGGGTGGCGCGGCCAGGTGACCTACGAACTCCACGTCGGGGCATTCACGGCCGAAGGGACGTTCCGGGCAGCAGTTTCGAAGTTGCCACACCTCCGGAGCCTCGGCGTGGAGGCGATCGAGCTCATGCCGGTCGCCGACTTCAACGGCGCACGCAACTGGGGGTACGACGGCGTCGCCTTGTTCGCGCCTGCCAGGTGCTACGGCAGGCCCGATGACCTGCGGGCGCTGGTCGACGAGGCGCATCTAGCCGGCATGGCCGTCATCCTCGACGTCGTCTACAACCACGTCGGCCCCAGCGGCAGCTATCTTGAGCGGTACAGCAAGGGCTATCTGGCAAAATCAAGCGGGGCGTGGGGGAGCGGCTACAACCTTGATGGGCCTGACTCGGGGCCCGTCCGCGAGTTCCTGCTCGGCAACGCTGCGTATTGGCTCGATGAATTCAGGATGGATGGCCTCCGGCTTGATGCGACGCATGCGATCTCGGATTCGTCGCCAAATCAGCTTATACAGCAGATTGCCGAGGTGGCGCGCGCCCGCGGCGCATTCACCATCGCCGAGGATGCACGCAATCTGTGCGCGCTTGCCCAACCGGAGAAGGACGGCGGCCTTGGGATAGATGCCGTCTGGGCGGACGATTTTCACCATCAGGTTCGTGTCTGCATGACCGGAACACGTGACGGCTACTATTCCGCATTTTCCGGGCAGCCGGCCGACATCGCGGACACGATCGCGAACGGCTGGTTCTATCGCGGCCAGGGATACGGCCCATGGAGGGGGACCCCCAGGGGATCGCCCTGCAGCCATCTCGCGCCAGAGCGGTTCGTCTATTGCATCGAGAATCACGACCAGGTGGGAAACAGGGCGAATGGCGAGCGCCTGGAGAACCTGGTCAGCAGGGAGCAGTTCCGCGCGGCATCGGTGCTCCTTTGCCTGGCCCCCCATCCGCCGCTCATTTTCATGGGGCAGGAGTGGGCTGCATCGGCGCCATTCCTTTTCTTCACAGACCACGGCGGCGAGCTAGGCCGGATGGTGTCCGAGGGCCGCCGCAAGGAGCACGGGCACGGGCAGGAAGGGGTTCCCGACCCCGAGAGGCCTGACACCTTTGATAGGTCGAAGCTTGATTGGGACGAGGCGGATGCCGCAGACCACGCGGGGGTCCTGCGCCTATACAAGGCGGCGTTGCAAATCCGGGGCGTCCTCGGGCGTCGCGGCGCTCTCGAGCGCCCGGCATGGTCGATATCGGCTAAGTCCGGGTTGCTGCTCCTAAGTTACACGACGCCGGATTTCGCTATGCTCCTCGCCGCAGCCCTCGGTCCCCGTGTCGGTGGCCAGGTGGGGACAAGGCCCTCGCCCTTCGGGGAGTGGTCGGTCGTGTTGAACAGCAATTGGCGGAAATTCGGCGGCGCCATGCCGGACGGGACTGAAATCCTCAACCTCGAGGGAGCGGGCACGATCGTCCTGGTTGCAGGCCGGCCGGCCGTGGAGATATGGCCCTCAAGCTAAGCAGCCACACTCCGGGGAGCACCTACCGCGTCCAGCTGCACGGAAAGTTCACGTTCTCGGACCTGGCTGCGCTTTCCGGCTACTTCGGCGACCTGGGGGTCACGGACCTTTACCTCTCGCCGATCCTGGCATCGGTCCCCGGAAGCAAGCACGGCTATGATGTCACCGACTACAGTGAGGTTAATGCCGAGCTTGGCGGTTATGCCTGCTTTGAGAGGCTTGCCTCCGTCCTCAGGGAGCACGGATGCGGGATCATCCTTGATTTCGTCCCCAACCACATGGGGATCGCCGGCGTCGTCAACCAATGGTGGCGCGACGTGCTGGAGTACGGCCCCGCGTCAAAATATGCGTCGTTTTTTGACATCCAGTGGAAAGCCGAGCAGGGGGAGGACCATCCAAGGATACTGGCACCAATCCTTGGCGACCACTACGGGCGTGTCCTCGAGAGGGGGGAGATCCAGGTCGTCTATGAGGACGCCCTCTTCATCAGGCACCAGGACACGCTTCTGCCCATACGCCCTGAGTCCTACCGGATTGTCCTTGGCCCGATTGAGGCGGAGGCCGGCGCATCGCTGGCCGGGGTGGCGGCAGCATTTGATGCGCCTCGACCGGACTTGATGCTGGATTCCGGCGGGCGCCCAGCGAACGGAGGGCAGCCGGCCGACTCGCGCAAGGCGGAGCTCGCTGCAGTGATCTCACGCGAGAAACGCCTACAGGCTCTGCTCGACAAACGGCTTGCGGCAATAAATGGCACGCCAGGCGAGCCGAGGTCCTTCGACGAACTCCACAGCCTGATCGAGAAGCAACACTACCGCATTGCACGGTGGCAGGCGGGCACACACGAGATAAACTACAGGAGGTTCTTCGCCATCGACACGTTGATCGGGCTTCACATGGAAAATCCCGCTGTCTTCAAGGAGTGCCATGCGCTCGTGGGCCGGCTCCTTTCGCTGGGCCTCGTCTCCGGGCTGCGCATCGACCACATCGACGGGCTGAGGCAACCGGAGGCATATCTTCAGCGCCTCCAGTCGCTGGACAGGACGGACAAGGCCAGCCCCCTGTACGTTGTCGTCGAAAAGATCCTGGCCCACGGGGAGTCGCTGCCGGAGTCGTGGCCCGTGCATGGAACGACAGGCTATGAGTTCATCGCGGACATCGCAGCCTTGCAGACGGACGCCTCGATGGAGGCTGCTTTCACCAGGATCTACCGCGATTATACCGGGGATTCGCGAACCTACGGCGAGGTGGTCAGGAAGTCGAAGCGGCTCGTCATCGACGAGATGTTCGCCAACGCGGTCAACAATCTTGGGATGGAGCTGGTTCAGATAGTGGGCGAGGACAGAGACTGGCGCGACCTCACCAGGCACGAGCTTACGACGGCCGTGAGCGAGCTTGCCGCGCATTTCCCCGTATACCGCACCTACCGCAGCGGCCCGAGGCCCATGGGCCCGGAGGACTCGGGGTTCGTAGAGGCGGCTTGTGCCGCCGCTATCGCCGACAATCCAAGGGCGGACCCGCAGCCATTCGAATTCGTGCGGGACCTGATCATCGGCCGCTATCCGCCGAAGGATGCGCCGGCGTCGGTAGGAGCTGCCATCGTCAGCTGGGTGCTGACCTTCCAGCAGTATTCGGGCGCCATCATGGCTAAGGCCGTCGAGGACACCGCGTTCTACAATTACAACCGGCTCGTGGCGTTGAATGAGGTAGGCTGCACCCCGGGCCGGATTGGGGGACGGCTCGACGACCTGCACCGGGCAAATGAGCGCCGGCTTGCGCACATGGGTTCATCGCTTCTGGCCACGTCCACGCACGACAGCAAGTTCAGCGAGGATGTGAGGGCCCGGCTCTGCGCGCTTTCCGAGATTCCCGAGGAATGGTCGGCGTGGCTGGCGGGATGGGCGCGCCAAAGCGGCGGCCTGTTGTCGGAGATCGATAACCGGGAGGCGCCAGACGCCTCCGACCGGTACCGCTTCTTCCAGGAACTGCTCGCCATTTGGCCCTTTGAGCCGAGCTCCGGCGACGAAGGTCTTCGTGAACGCCTGAGGAACCACCTGAGGAAGGTGGTCGACGAGGCGAAGCGGCACACCTCAATCCTCAACAAGAACGAGGACTATCTTCGCGCCTGCGACCGCTTCTGCGACGGGCTGACAAATCCAGGGGGCGCGCCCGGGTTCCTTGAGTCATTCGAAGCGGCTGCCGGCCGGATTGCGCGCCTCGGCATGGTCAATTCCCTCGCGCAGCTCGTGCTCAAGTGCACGATTCCAGGTGTCCCGGATTTCTATCAGGGTTGCGAGACCTGGTCCCTGAGTCTCGTCGACCCGGACAACCGGAGGCCCGTCGACTACGAGCGTGCCAAGAGGCAGCTCGAGGAGTCTTCTGATTCCCCCGTCGCGGACCTGTTGAGGGACTGGAGGAGCGGGGCCATAAAGGTCCGCCTCACGCGGGAGCTCCTTCATCTCAGGCGCTCGAACCGTGCCCTGTTCGCCTTTGGTGATTATCGCGCGATCAAGGCGAAGGGCTCCTTCGGTGAGAACGTCTTTGCCTTTGAGCGCCATCACTCGAGCGGCTCCTTGCTGGTCGCAGTCCCAAGGCTGTCCGCGAAGTTGGGCACTCCCCCGTTGGGGGAGGTTTGGGACGATACCCTCCTCGAGGGCGCCACCAGAACGGTCCGGTGGCGCGACATCGTTACCGGCCGAATGGCCGGCATGGAAGGCGAGCTGCGGGTGTGCGACCTGTTTTCCGAGGCTCCATTCGCGGTCCTGCACGCGCAAAAGGAGGGCGCCTAGAAATGCGGATCGAGGACTATGCGATTATTGGCGACATGCATACCGTCGCGCTGGTCGGGATCAATGGCTCGATCGACTGGCTCTGCCTGCCGAAATTCGGCTCCGACGCCTGCTTCGCGTCGCTCTTGGGTGTCGATGGCAACGGCTTTTGGAAGATCACGACGGCGGACCCCCGGCCGGAAGTGAAGCGCAGGTACGTGGACGACACGCTCGTCCTCGAGACCGAGTTCACGACGCCGGAGGGCAAAGTCCGCCTCATCGACTTCATGCCCGTCGGCTCGAACCAGCGCGAAATCATACGGATTGTGGAGGGCGTCGAGGGCAAGCTGGACATGCACATGCGGCTGGTCATCCGGTTCGACTACGGCAAGACCGTGCCATGGGTAAGGCACGTCGACGACGTCGGGATTGTTGCGGTGGCCGGCCCCAACGCCCTGACGCTGCGGACGGCGGTTCACCTGCGCGGCGAGGACCTGTCGACCGTCGGGGAATTCACCGTGTCGGCTGGCCAGAGGAAGTCCTTCGTCCTCACCTGGCACGCCTCGCACGAGGAGTTCGTGCACCGCGGGACGCCGGTCTCGGCCGCCCTGGAGAAGACACGGAACTTCTGGACGGCTTGGGCGGCGCGGTGCAAGTACAAGGGCCCGTGGCGGGGTGCGCTTGTGCGGTCCCTTGTCACCCTGAAGGCCCTCACATACGAACCGACGGGAGGGATAATGGCCGCGGCGACCACCTCGCTCCCCGAGTTCATCGGCGGCGTCAGGAATTGGGACTACCGCTATTGCTGGCTGAGGGACGCGACATTCACGCTATATTCGTTCATGACAGCCGGGTACTTCGAGGAGGCGAGGGCCTGGAGCAATTGGCTACTTCGTGCGGTCGCGGGCGACCCCAGCCAGCTCCAGATCATGTACGGCGCTGCCGGCGAGCGCACCTTGACCGAGCTCGTCATACCTCACCTCATCGGGTACGAGAAATCCAGCCCGGTCCGGATCGGAAACGCCGCATCGGAGCAGTTCCAGCTGGATGTCTTTGGCGAGGTCATGGACGCGATGAACCTCGCCCGTGCCGGCGGCCTCGACACGGACGAGGACTCCTGGAAGCTGCAGAAGCACCTGATCCAGTTCGTGATCGACCATTGGCGCGACCCGGACGAGGGGATCTGGGAGATCCGCGGGCCACGGAGGCATTTCACCCATTCAAAGGTGATGGCATGGGTGGCGATGGACCGGGCGGTCAAGGCGGTCGAGCAATTCAAGCTGCCCGGCGATGGCGAGGCCTGGACAAAGATACGGGCGGAGATCCACGACGACATATGCAGGAACGGGTTCAATCCCGCGAGGAACGCGTTTACCCAGTGCTATGGCGCGCCGGAACTCGACGCCAGTATCCTGATGCTTCCCCTCGTGGGATTCCTGCCGGCGACGGACCCGCGGATGTCGTCAACAATCGAGCTTATCGAGCGCGAGCTCGTTGCGGACGGGTTTGTCCTCAGGTACCAGACCTCAGCCAGTGGGCACGTGGACGGCCTTCCGGCGGGCGAGGGCACGTTCCTGCCATGCTCATTCTGGCTCGCCGACTGTCTTTACCTGATGGGCCGCCTGGACGACGCGCGGAAGCTCTACGAGAAGCTGCTCGCGATCCGCAACGACGTCGGGCTCCTGGCTGAGGAATACGACCCCGCAGCAAGGCGGCAGCTCGGGAACTTTCCCCAGGCATTTTCGCACGTGAGCCTCGTGAACACCGCGTACAACCTCAACCCGCAGACCATAGGCCCGGCAGAGGAGAGGAGCGCGGGCTGAGGCGCCGCGCGCGGGCGGTGATCGAAAAACTCAGCCCGGCCCGGGAGTCCCGGCGGGCCGTGAGCTATTCTTCCTTGAGCGGTAGGTGATGACGGCGAGTACGAAGAAGAGGACGGCGAGTATCCAGAAAATGATGCCGACAATTCCCGCCGCGATGGTGAGGAAGCCCACGATGACGCATAGCGCCCAGAGGGCTGTGAAGATCATGTAGGGCCTCATTCTTACAACAGACCCCGTCGCTGAGTGGCGGTGCCCTGGGGGAACCTCGGCCGCCAGCCGGTCGAGGCCGGTATTCGTCACCGCCCCTCTGCTGGCTTGCGCGCGCGGCCCAGCCGCGGCGCAGCGAGGATCGGCGACAGGGCGGCCGCCAGATAGTACACGAACTGGGTCGGGAAGCTGTACCGATCCGACGCGACCTCCACCAGGCAAACCACAAGGCTCGCACCTATCGGGAAGAGGGTAAGCGCGAACAGCAGGAAAGCCCCCTCGTGCCGGCCCCGGTGGCGAATGAGCTGCGCCGCGCTCGCAGCAAAGATGATCAGGCAGGCGGCAGCCCAGGCGCTCCTTTGGAATATGAAGCCGTGCACCTCTTCCCATGCCTGCTGAACCCGAACCACCGGATGATCCAGGTCGCGGTTGCTGGGAATGGATTCTGCCACGGGCCTCACGGCCGCATGGGCGGCCGACGCAAGGTCGATCCCTGCAGGCCTCGTGCCCAGCGGGCCCCTGGCCCTGAATCGCAGCGATGAGTAGATGTCGAACCTGTAGCCGACCCCTTCGAAAAAACTGACGAGATTCACCCACACGAATTTGAGATAGAGGGCCGGGTGGCGGCCGATCGCGCTGAAGCAGACGGCGCGGATCGCCCTCTGGTTTGCGATATAGCCGCCGGGGCCAAACCGCGTCCCCGAGCCCCATCCGTCACTCCAGATCAGCTTGTTGTACGAGTCTGCATAGATCCGGAATAGGCGGTCGACATCCCAGGATTTCCTCACCGTCGCGAGGTCGCCGGCCGTAATTCCCAGCTCCGCATACGACGCAGGCAACCCGTCCAGGGCGCGGTTAACCGCAGGCGGCAACGAGGGGTCCTTCTCCCAGAACAGGGCGGTGGCCCCCGTCAGGTTGGCCTCGCCGAACGGGTTGACCGTGAAACGGGAGATCGTCGCGGCATTGTAGGTGCAGAGCGCGAGGAGGATGGACGGGAAGGGGACGGCGAAGGCCGCGATGTTCCGCCATCCCGCGCGGTTCCACGCCAGCCCGGCAACGACGATCGCGAAGATCACGGCCAGGAAGGAACCTGCCGGCCGCACAAGGATGGCGAAGGCCATTGCCGCCGACGCGAGCGCAAGGGGAGCCGGGCTCTTGCGGACAAAAGCCAGGATGAGGAGGGCGGCTGCCACGGCCAGCGAACTGGCGTACATGCTGTCGCTCAGGATCGAGATCTCGTAGAACAGCACCTGGGCGCTCCCGAGCATCCCGCACATGGCGATCGTCGCCGGCCAGGCGAGGCCCGGCCTGATTTCCCGGACGCACCAGACGACAAGCAGGCACGCCGCGAGCGAAAGGAGCATCTGGACGAACACGACAGCCAGCCATCGGTCGCCGAACGAATTCACGGCCCAAAGGAAGATCGGGTAGGCAGGGGTCCTGATGACAAACTGTGGCCAGAGCCCGTCGCGAATCTCCCTGGCGACATCCATGTAGCTGGCGGAGTCCTGCGACATGAACACCCTCGGGAAGTACCAGAGAAACGGCGCCCGGATGACCGTGAAGACGGCGATGAGGACTCCGGCCAGCACGACGAACGACGGATGCCGCGACGAGGCGACAACGCGGGCCCGAGTCACTTGCGATCCGGAGTCAGCCTGCACGTTCGGGCGATGAAGGGCTTCCCTTTTCAGCGACGCGAGAAAAATGGGCCCCCCCGGCCCTCAGCGATGCATTGACGCGGCGCCACAAAACGCTTCGCGTATCTCAAACGAGGATAAATGGATGCACACCGAGGTAGCTGACCCTTCCCGACCGGGGCGCGGCGAAGGCGTCAGCTTCATCATCCCGTGCTTCAACGAGAAACCGGAGGTTATCCGGGCGACCGTCGAACGGGTGAGGGCGTCCGTCCAAGGCCGGGACTGCGAGGTCATCGTCGTGGACGATGCATCCACGTCGGAGCCCTGCGACACCGCGGTGCTGGGCGGCGCCAGGATCGTCCGCCACAAGGTGAACCGGGGCTACGGGGCATCGCTGGCTTCCGGGCTGCGGGTGGCGACCCACGACTGGATCGGAATAATCGACGCCGACGGCACGTACCCGGCGGAGAGGTTTGCCGACATGCTGGCGCTGGCGGGGGAGTACCAGATGGTCGTCGGGGCGCGGGACTGGAATGACATCAGCCCGCTGCGGCGCCTGCCCAAGCGTTTCCTCACCTGGCTGGCCGGCTATCTTGCCCATCGGAAGATCCCGGACCTTAACTCTGGAATGCGCATCTTCCGGCGCGAGATCTATGACCGCAGCCGCCGGATCTATCCGGAACGCTTTTCCTTCAGCTCGACGCTCACCATGGTGGGGCTGACGGCGGGCTATGAGGTCTTGTTCCTGCCGATTGGCTATTCCAAGAGGGTGGGGCGCTCGAGCATCCACCCGGTCAAGGACCCGATCCGGTTTGGCTACCAGCTGCTCAGGCTATCCCTTTATTTCCGGCCCCTGCGGGTGTTCGTGCCCATGAGCCTCTTCGTCGGCCTGCTTGCGGTTGGCCGCGGGATGCGCGACCTGTCGGTCAACGACCACTTCGGGGGCCTCACGCTGGTCCTCTTCTTCATGTCCTTCCAGATCTTCTTCTTCGGCCTCATCGCCGAGATCATCAACAAGAAGTGACGGATGAAGGGGGAACCCTCAGTGGCGCCGTCCGGCGGGGACCTGCCCGCCACAATGAGCTCGGCGATGTCCTCGCTGACGAGATACCACGACTACCTGTGGTCCAAGGTTCATCCCTGGCTTGGAAGCCGGGTCATGGAGATTGGCGTGGGCTACGGGCAGTACAGCCGGCGGATCCTGGCAGAGGGGAGGCGCCTGCTGGCCTGCGACATCGACGAGGGCCACCTCCGGGAGCTGAAACAGGCCGCGGACACTCCCATGCTGGCGACGCTCCGGCTCGACCTCGAGTCGCCGGAGGAGGCGCGCGCCGCGGCCGAGTCGTTTCGCCCGGACTCCATCGTCCTTCTCAACGTCCTGGAGCACATTGGGCCCCACGAGAAAGCCCTCGCGTTCCTGCGGACGGTGGCCGTCCCGGGGGCAAGGTTGATCCTCATCGTTCCCGCGCTTCCCGTCCTCTTCAACAGCCTCGACAAGGAGGCGGGCCATCATCGCCGATACCGCCTTGGTTCGCTCAGGCGAGTGGCCACGTCCGCGGGATGGAACGAGGCCAGGAGCCGCTACATCAATCTTCCCGGCGTGCCCGGGTGGCTATTGGCGGGCTGGCTCAGCCGCGGGAGCCCTTCGGGCACCTCGCTGAACGCGCCATCGACCAACGGACTTCTCAGTCTCTATGACCGGCTGTTTGTCGGGATCGCCCGGATGACCGACCCCGTGGCCGCAAAGATCGGCGGCCTCAGCGCCCTCATGGTTGCGGTTAACGGTATCATGGAGGAGGCGGCCGAACCCGTGGAATCGGCGGGCGGGATGGCAGAGGCTGCGCTTCCGGAAGGGTTGGAACAGGCGCGTTCTGCGGATTCCTGAATTGGATATCCAGCCGGCGCCTATTCCGGACTGCCCGGCTCTGCCGAAGATTTCGCCCGAGGCCAGGCGGCGCTGCTTCGCATGAGCCCCCAGGGGCCCTTGGAGAGGATTGGTCAACTGCAGCCCACCTTTTGGACGGGAAATCCCGCAAAAATGGGCGGCTTTCGTGCTTTTGGCCCCGTAAATGTGCGAAATGCAATGGATTGACGCACTTTTTCCCGTTACTGCTGTCGAATGGATTCGTCTGGCATAGTCTTCAACGAATTCATGAGCGAGGAAACCACCCCCCGTAACAGGCTAAAGGTATTGTATCTCGAGGACGACGAACTCGATGCCCTCTTGGCGCTCAAGGCGCTAAAGGAGGAATACCCGGAGGTGGACCTGCATCTGGTCTATTCGGAGAAGGCCTTCGAGAGTGCGATTCGCGACCGCCCTTACGATGTGATCCTTTCCGACAGCTCCGTGCCGGGATTCGACGGCATGACGGCCTTGGGCATGGCGAAGCGGATCCGGCCTGAGATCCCCTATATCTTCTTTTCAGGGTCCACCGCCAACAAGCCGAGGGCGGTGGCGCAGGGCGCCACCGATTTCCTTGGGAAGAATGATCCTGAAGGGCTCGTCGAGGCGATAAGGAAGGCCCTGGGCTACAAGAAGCGGGACGTCGAATAGTCCTTGTGGGCAATCGGCCGCACCCGCGGCCAACCGGGACGGAGTGAGGCGTGCATCTGCCAATCGCGGCCGAGGATGTGCCCTGCCGCGCGTCAACCGCCATGGATCTCCCCAATTGGCTTTGGATGAGCCGTTTGACAGGGGTCCGCCCGTGCGTGTCCTATTGCGCCGTGCAGCGGATGCCGATACCCGCCTTGGCGTTCCTCCTTTGCGCGGCTCTGCTTGCCGGAGGGTGCGCTGACCGAAGCATTTCCGCCGCACGTCCCGCCCGCCAGCCCTTCAAGCTCGGCGCCGACATCTCGGCCCTGGACGCCCCGTCCCATCGCTGGCCCCTTCCGGCCTATAGGGAGAACGGGCGCCCGAGCGATGAGCTGGCGATCCTGCGCGGGCACGGGTGGTCGGCTTTCCGTGTCCGCGTTTTCGTAGACCAGGTGCGGGAGGCGCCGAACAACACCCTGGCCGCCGCGATTCCGCTCGCGCAGCGCATCAAGGCGAGTGGGGCCACTTTCCTCCTGTGCATCCACCTTTCCGACACCTGGGCTGACCCGCAGCACCAGGACATCCCGGTGGCCTGGCGCTCGCTCAACTTTGAGCAGCTCGAGTCCCGGGTGGAGTCCTACTGCTTCGACACGGTCAAGGCCTTCAGGGATGCCGGGGCCATGCCGGACTGGGTCCAGGTCGGCAACGAGATCACGCGCGGCACCCTTTGGCCGGTTGCCCAGGTCAATGTGCCCGGATCCACCAAGTACAACCTGCCCGAGCCCTACGACGCGGCGGCCCAATGGGACCGGCTCACCGGCATCCTGAAGTCCGGAATCCGGGGCGTCATGGCGGCGTCCGGGAACTCGCCGCCAAGGATCGCCATCCACATCGACCGCGGGGCCGACTGGGCGGCTACAAAGTGGTTCTTCGAGCACCTTGGGGCGGCGCATGTGCCGTACGACATCATCGCCGAGAGCTTCTACCCCGAGTGGGCCCACGGGACCCTCAGCGAGGTGCAGGACAACATGAGCCGGTGCGCCGCCGAGTTTGGAAAGGACTTCCTCGTCGTGGAAACGGGCTATGGCAGCTCGCACGTCGCGAACAACCCGGACATGCTCTGGCCCCAGACGCCCGAGGGCAGGCTCCAGTACATGGCGGACCTCATCAACACCGTGAAGCGGGCCCCCCATGGCATCGGTGTGCTCTACTGGCAGCCCGAATGGCAGGCGTGGAACAGGGATGGGAGCCCCGGGCCGGTGGTCTCGGTGCTGGGCCGCCTTGACGAGCTTTCCAAGTCCCCGGGCAGCCACGAACCGCCGCCGCCCGGCAGGAACGAGTGACCGCACGGTCACCCTGCGCGGGGACGGGCCTGCGGCAGCGCGTCACTCGTCCCGCAGGGCGACGATCGGGTCAACATGGGAGGCGCGCCTCGCCGGCAGGAGGCAGGCGCACAGCGCGACGAGCCCCATGACGACGAAGGCCCCGGCGAGGACAAGGGGCTGGAGCGGCGAGACTTCAAAGAGGATGGCCTGCATCGCCTTGCCCGCGACCCATGAGCCCGCGATCCCGGCGGCGAACCCGATGACGAGGAGGGTGGCGCCAAGCCTGAGGAACTGGGCCTGGATCTGCGCCGGGAGCGCGCCCAATGCCATCCTGACGCCGATCTCCCGCTGGCGCTGCGAGACGGCGTAGCTCAGCACCCCGTAGGTGCCGACGGCGGCCAGCATGAGGGCCACTCCCGCAAACACGGCCGCCAGGATGACGGGGGACCGCCGTGTCACGAGGGTTTCCCCGATCCTGTCGTCCATCGACCGGAACTGTGCGAGGGGGATCTGGCGGTCGATCCCCGCCATGGCATGTCGCACCATCGGCGCGAGGGTCGCCTCGGGCAGCTGGGACTCCACGACAATCGCGAAGAAATTGGTCTGCAGTTCGTCGTTCGGATACGGGAAATAGACCGCGCCGTGCCCCGTGTCCTCCGTCAGGTCCATCTGCTTCACCGTGTCGACGACGCCCACGATCCGGTAGGCTTTCGAGGGGTCATCATCAATCCGCGGGAGGATGAGCTTGTCGAGGGCGCTTCCCCCCGGCCAGTAATGCGTGGCGAAGGCCCGGTCTACCACGACGACGCGCGCCTTGGACCGGCATTCATTGTCGGTGAACAGCCGGCCGGTGCGCAGGGGAATGTGCATCGTTGCCCAATAGCTTCCCGTGACGGAGATGATGTAGTGGGCGTGGATGGGGGAGTGCGTCGGGTTGTCGAGGACGACGATCGCGCTGTTGTCGCCCGGCCCGTTGAACGGGAGGTTGGTCGAGATGGCGGCATTGCTGACCCCTGGAATGGCCTCGAGCGCGGGGATCAGGCGCTCGACGAACTGCGCCCGGGGCTCCGCGGTCTTGTAGGAGTTCCAGGGCAGCGGGATGTTGCCGGCATAGACATGGTCGGGCCTGAATCCCGTGGGCACGTCGAGGACCCGGCGGAGGCTGACGGCGAGGAGGCCGGCCCCGGCGATGAGGACAAAGGCAAGCGCAACCTGGACGACGATGAATAGGTGCCGCAGCCGCTGGACGCCGGGGCCGGAGGTGCCCGAGCGGGACTCGGACCTGAGCCCGGCGGCAAGGCCCCCGCGAAGGCTTATCCACGCGGCCGGCGCGGCGAGGAGGACGGCGGCGACGGCGGCGCCCGCCAGAGCGGCCAGGGCCACCCGGCCGTCAAACTGGATGCTGGCCCCAAGCGGCAGGGCGTCGGTTCCAATGAGGCGGATCACCCTCACCCCGAAGGCCCCAAGGAGGATTCCCAGCACGCCGCCCGCGACGGCGACGATGCCGGTCTCGGCAAGGATGACCGAGGCGATGTGCCAGGCGCGCGCGCCCAGGGCCTGGCGCACCGCCAGCTCCTTCGCCCGCTCGCTGGAGCGGATGAGGAAGAGGTTCGCGAGGTTCACGGCGCCGATGAGGAACAGCAGGGCGACCCCTGCCTGGAGCAGCAGGAGCATCGGCCGGACCTCGCGAACGTGGTCCGCGCGCAGGTCGAACACGGAGGTGTGGTATCCAACCTTCGCCACCACGGCCTTGTAGGGGTCGTCCTTCAGCTGGACGGCATTGTAGGCGTCCATCTCCGCCTGCGCCTGGGCGAGGGTCACCCCGGGGGCCAGCCGCGCGATGGAGACGTAATTGTTGTTGTGGCGGTTCTTTGGAACGAGGTCCCCCTTTTCGCGGCCGGCCGGCCGGAAAAACTGCGCATTGCAGGAAAGGAAGCGGAAGCCCCGCGGCAGGACTCCGACGATCGAGACCGGCATTCCGTCATTGAGGAACGTCTTGCCGAGGATGTTGGGGTCGGAGTCGAAATGATTTCTCCAGTATTCGTTGGTGAGGACGGCGACGGAATCCGCGCCGTAGATCATCTCCTGTTCCGAGAACTCGCGGCCCATGGCCAGGGGGACGCCCAGCGTCTTGAAGAAGTCCGGTGAAATGTCGGCGGCCTGGACCCGCGTGGGCGCATCCGGCCCGCCGACGGTCCTTGCGCTGCCCTCCTGGATGATGGCCATCGAGGAGAACGACCTCATGTCGTGCTTCCGGTCATAGTAATTCACCAGGGAGGTGCCCCCGCGGGGCACGCCCGCCCCGGGGTAGGCATTGACCATGGTGACGAGGCGGTCGCTCTGCGGGAACGGCAGGGACCGGACGATGACGGCGTCGACGACCGCATAAATCGCCACGTTTGCCGCGAGGCAGAGGGCCAGGGTCGCCAGCACCGTGATCGTGAACCCGGGGGTCTTGAGAAGGGACCTAATCGCGATCTTCAAGGTCGTTGGCATTACCCCCGGCAATTGCAGGGCCCATGCCACCCCCGCCGCCTTTCACAAGGCAATGGACCCTAATAAGTAATGGGGCGACAGCGTCCGTGGGGACGGCCGCTTTTTCTGCGGATATGGGATAAGCATATCCCAATTCCGGGAATCCTACTTTGTGCGGCGGCGCAAGGCCTGGATTTCAGCTATGCCGGGGGGATCCAGGGCGAAGGGAAATCGCGAACACACCGCAGCCGATGTGGCTGCCGCAAACCGGACAATCTCCCTGTCGGAATGGCGGAGGAGCATTCCCTGCATCACCCCGGCCCTGAACGTGTCGCCCGCGCCGAGCGTCGACAGGATCCGCGTCGCGACCGGCCGCTCGCTGAGGACCGGCCCGGAGCCCCGGCAAAAGAGAATGGGCCCGGAGCCCTGGGTGAACACGATGAGGCCCGGCCCGGAATCGGCATAGCGGCGAATGAGCGTGCGAGCGGGGGCGCCGGGGTGGTGGTTGCGCCTGTACTCGCCGGAAACGATCGTCACGGAGGCCGCCCGGTGGATCCTGCCGCCTGGCGGGCAATCGATCGTCACAAGGGGCTTGCCGTGCTTTGCGGCGAGGGTGGCCACCTGCTCCGACTCCTTGGCGAAGAACGGGTCGAGTCCGACGATGTCGGCCTTCGCGACCGCACGAGGGGTGGGCCGCGCCCACAAGCGGGGTCCCCGGAAGAATCCCCCGAAACGCCCGAACACGGTGCGGGTCTGGCCTCCGACAAGGACCGTGTCCTCGAGGCCCTGAAAGGCCCGGCGATATTTTAGCAGCGAGCAATCGATGCCCCTCGAGTTCAGGAAGGAGAGGACCCCGGCCCGGGTCGCGCTTCCTAGGTGGGGCCCTTCAACCGTGACGCGGTGCCCCCAGTGGGCGAGGGCCAGGGCGGAATTCCCCGTCTCCCCTCCGGGCACGCGGAATGTCTCCTCGATCTCGCCGTAGCCGTCTGCCTCGGGGTAATCCCCTGCGAGCCGATGGATCGTCGAATAGACGATCATCCCAAAGAGGTAGACGTTGGCCATGCCGCGCCCCGCGGTCCTCAGCGCCAAAGATGAAGGACTGAGGCTCCCGGGAAGGGCGCCGCGAGCGTGCGGACTGCTCCGCCCTCGACCTTGGGCGCAGCCAGCCACGTCCCGCGGGCGGCCGGCCTCCATTCGGCCGAGAAGCTGCCCGGGGCGTCCGCGAGGTCAATGGTGAGGGACTTCGCGGACCCGGGCTCGAACACGAGGTATTCCTTTCCCGGGTTAGCCAGGCAGAATCCTGTCGATGCGGACGCGTCCGCCGGCCTCATGGCCGCAAGGTCCATCCTCTGGCCGCAGGCGCGCGCCGCGCCCATGGCATCGCGCAGGGGATCCCAATAGGGGTCCGGGGTGAGCCCGTTGGGTGCGTTCCTGCCGTCGTCGTGGCTCGGGTCGAGGTAGGGATCCATGAAGAGGCACTGACCGCCCCTGGCAAAGGTCCCCCAGGCCCATGCGACCTGCGCCGCCTGGCCGGCCTTACGCAACCCGATCCAGAAGAACGAGTGGTCCGTGTCGTTGATCACGACCTTCGTGCCGTCCGACTCGAGAAGGGTGGCCCCGGGGGAGATCCAGTCGGCCGGGCTGGCGAGGAGGGCGGCGTCGCTCCCATTCGGCCACTGGGACGTCATCCCCACCGGGTGCTGCTTGGGCATCCGCGCCTCGAGGCCCTTGACGAAGCGGATCATGTGGTACTGCCATGCGATGTTCGCCGGCGAGCCCGTGTCCTCGTTGGCGATCTCGTAGAGGACGTTGTCGAACGAGTTCACGGTCGCGACCACCTTCCGCACGTACGCCTCCTGCAGGGCGGTGACGGCGGGATTCGCCAGGGTGTGGGCCGCAACCCCGGCGCCATCGACGCCGTTCACGTTGTTCGCCGGGTTCATGGGATGGGCCAGCCAGGGATTGCCGCCGTCGTTTCCCTTCCCCTCGATGCTGAATCCATTAAACAGCATGATGGAAACATATACACCCCGCCTGCCGGCCTTTCCCACGCGCTCCCGCATTCGCTGGAAGTATTCCGGGTTGAAGCGCCTGAGGTCGAACTTGGGCTTCCCGTCGGCGGCCTTACCGGGGCCGGTCCTCTCATAGGCCATCGGCCTGAACTCGGTCGTGCTCTGTAGGGCGCCGGGGTTGGACGGGCTCTCCCACGCCCACAGCCGGAAGAAATTCAGGTCATGGCGCGCGAGAAAGGACAGGTAGGCGTCAAAGGCCATCGGCGGGGGCGACTGCTTTGCCGAGTAGCTGTAGTCCTGCAGGCTGTCCCAGGTGTGCGCGCCCATGAGGACGACGGCTGAGCCGTCTCCCGCGGTAAAATACCTCGGGTTGGCCCCCAACACCCGGAGGGGCCCGCGCGCCACAGCACCAACGCAAAGGCAGGGCTGCAGCAGGAGGCCGGCTGACAAGAGGAACTGGCAGAGGTTTTTTCCCATGGGGATGGCAGCCTCAGTGAAACTCAAACCCCGGCGCGTCTTCGAGAACTATCTTGGCCTCGGCGGGCGAGGTGATGCGCCGCCCGAGGTAGCTCAGGCCGTCGACGTGGACATCCGAAACGGGGTGGCCCGCGTCATATCCCGAGACGATGCTGTAGGGCAGGGCGCCGGACACGACCGAGAGGTTGTGGATGCGCACATTCGTGATCCGTCCCCGGCCCGGGGCCAAGGCGGCATGCTCACTTGGCGTGAGCCGCAATTCCCCGTCCCACACCCCTCCGGTGTCTCTCCGGCGCGCAAGGTCCGCAGGAGTTGCCGGCTTGTCGAGGCCGTAGGCCGCGTAGAGCACGGCAAAGTCGAAGAGCTTGCGGCGCACGTCCTCAACCCGGATGTCGTCGTAGGAGACGTCGTCGACGAGCCCGCTGTCGCCCTGGTGGATGCTGAGGGCCGCGCCGCGCTCGACGTGGATGATGTCCATGTTGCTGAAGCTGATGTTCGTCACCGGCGCCGAGCCGAGCTCGAACCCAACCTCGAGCGCGTTGCCGCCGGTGGGCATGTTCCAGATCACGCAGCCGGAGGCAGAGACGTCCCGCATAGGGACGTCGTCGAGGTTCTTCACGGCGATGCAGTCGTCATTGGTGCGGATGAATGCGTTCCTGATGGCGACGCCGCTCGAGGAGACGACGTCAATGCCGTCATCACCGTAATTCTCGCTTGGGTTCAGGATCCTGATGCCGTCCACCTGCGTTCCATCGGCCTGGCGAAGGACGACGGTCCATCCCGAGGACCCGAAGAGCGTAATGCCTTCTATTTTCGCACCCTTTGTGTGGAAGAGGTAGATGAGGTTGCGGCGCCCCATCCCGTAGTCCTCCGCGCGGACGGCGGACGGGGTCGATGACTGGGCCGCCTGCGACGGGGCAGCCGTGAGCGAGGTGCCGTCCAGGACGCCCCGCCCCCGGATCGAGACGCCCGTTGTGCCGACCGACCGGACCGATCCCCGAACCCATGCGCCAGGCGCAAGGTAGAGGGTCTCGTGGTCGTGCAGGTCGATCATGCCCGCGTTGTGGAACCCGGGCCCGAAATACCGGACGCCCGGGTCGCCCTCGTGCGGCGTCCCTAGGTCGGGCGCATAGGCGAGGAGGTGCAGCACATGCGTGAGGTCGTCGTTGAACTCGACGGTCACCGGGGAGGGCGAGGGCAGGGTGAAGGTGACGGTCGAGTGGTCCGGCGCGATGGTCGCCCTTATCCCCAGCGAGAGCGGCCGGACGTCGACCCAGCGGACGTTGAAATCCGCGCGTATCTCGATCCGGACGGGACGCGCGACCTCGAATAGCCCGAAACTTCCCTCGGTGAACTCATGAAGCTGCAGGTGCCGGCCTCCGGCCGTCACGTCGAGGGGCGCCCCGGACGCACGGATCGCCGCCATGGCCAATGTGAATCGCAGGGCGTAGCGGCTGATCGGGGGCATCCCAAAAGGATGCCACGATCACCCACCCGGCGCACTTATTTTCTATGATCGCCGCGGGGCGCCCCGGGGCCATTCAGCGGGCTGAATTCCAATTCGCTTGTGCCTCCTCGGACCCGACGCGGGCTTTGCGCTTTCAGGAAATAACGCTTTCCTAGCCGGCCAGACACCATGCCCGCACCCGCACCCGCCTCCCGCCGCCGCTGCCCGTGGCCCACCAAGCCCCTCGACATCGAATACCATGACAAGGAGTGGGGAAGGCCGCTTCATGACGACCGCGCCCTGTTTGAGCTCCTGGTCCTCGAGGGCGCCCAGGCCGGCCTCAGCTGGACGACCATCCTCGCCAAGCGGGAGAATTACAGGAAGGCGTTCGACCGGTTCGACGCGAGGCGCATCGCGGGGTACGGCGCAAGGAAGAGGACGAGCCTCATGGCTGACGCGGGCATCGTGCGCAACCGCCTGAAGATCGCGGCGACAATCCAGAACGCGAAGTCGTTCCTGGCCGTCCAGGAGGAATTCGGGAGCTTTGACCGGTACATCTGGTCGTTTGTCGGCGGGAGGCCGAGGGTGAATCGCCGCCGGGGGCGCGCAACCGTGCCGGCGCGCACCGCGGAATCCGACGCGATGAGCAGGGACCTGAAGGCGAGGGGATTCAAATTCGTGGGAACGACGATCTGCTACGCCTTCATGCAGGCGGGCGGACTAGTGAACGACCACCTGGCAACCTGCTTCTGCCACGCGGAGTGCGCGAGGCTGCGGTAACCGGAATCCTCGCCCTCAGTAGCGCCAGGCCACCTTCCCGTAGACGCCGCGGGTGATCTCCTCGCGGGTCGGTGTCGGGAAGCCGTATTCCGGGTGGTGGTCGTGCAGGAGGTTCTCCCCGGTCACCGAAAGCTCGAGGTTCTTGGTGGCATGCCAGCCGACACGCAAGTTGAGCTCGAAGTAGGCCGGCACGGTCCCCACGGTGGAGCCGCTGTTGGTGTGCAGCGTGTCGACCCAGCGGAGCTGCCCGTCCAGGTCCACGTTCCGCGGCAGGTCCATCGACGAGCGCACCGAGAACTGGTGCTCCGGGTCCGCCGTCTCGTTCAGGGCGTCATTGATGTCGGATTCCCCGGCCTTGATGCCGATGTTCTCCTGGAGGAGGTCGTAGCCGGCATGCAGCCGCCACCAGCTCGCCGCCTGGTAGTCGGCCGTGAACTCGACGCCATGGGTGTCGCCCTGCAGGTTGTTCGCGAAGTAGAACGGAAGGACCGTGACGGGGGTGAAGCTCGTGCTCCGCACGTCATTGTACACGTTGTAATACGCGGAAATTGACGTGGACACCTTGGTGCCGAGCTTGGCGCGGTACCCGAGTTCGTAGGCGACCAGGGTCTCCGACTCGAAATCCGGGCCGCCCTTCAGGAGCACGAAATAGGGCGGCGTTCCCTCGGAGAGGTCATGGTCGATGCGGGACGGCGTCCGGACCGCTCGGGAGACCGCGGTCCAGAGCATCTGGGTGGGCGACATGTCCCAGCGCAGCCTGAGGTTGGGCTCCCACTCGGTCCCCGTGTAGTCGTTGTGCTCCACCTTTGTGCCGGCCGTGAGGTGCACGTCGCTGTGGAGCTGGATCTCATCCTGGACGAAAGTGTTGACGAGGCTCTGGTCGAGGGTCGGCGGCAGGAACCCGGTCGAGGGGGCGTTCACCACGAAGTCGTGGGTGTACCGGTAGCCGAAGCCCCACGAGAACCGGTTGTACTCGCCCAAGTTCAGGTGGTGCTGAAAATCCAGGTCGTAGGTGTCGAGGCGGTCGGTGAGGATGCCGCCGGGGGCGAGGGCAACCGCGCCGATCATGAGCGGTGGAATGGGGTCGGCCAGGTACGTGTGGTCGTAGTAGACCTGGAGGCTCATGGTCGAGCCGTCCGAGAAGTCGTGGGTGATCCGGCTGAGGACATTCGCGCCGCTGACCGATGCCGTCCCGCCCGTGTCGATGTTCTCCTGTCCCGAGTAATAGTCGCCCTGCAGCGTCAGCGTGTTCTGGGTCGACTTCTCGACGTCCATCCGGAATCCGGTCTGCGCCATCTTCGAGGAGTCTGAAGCGTTGTCCCCGTCGCTGAAGACCTCGTCGCCCCGCTCGGTGTACTTTGCATAGACGCGGTAGTAAACGCCGTCCGACAGGGTTCCGCCGTAGCGCACGGCGTCAAAGTATTCCGGCTCGGAGCCGCCGCCCGCCTCGACATAGAGGCCCTGGGTGTCCTTCGCGCTCTTCGACGTGATATTGATGACGCCGTTTACTGCGTTGGCCCCCCATAGGGTCCCGCCCGGGCCGCTGATGACCTCGATCCGGTCGATGTCCTCAAGCAGGTAATCCTGCACGTCCCAGAAAACGCCGGAATAGAGGGGCGTATAAACCGAGCGGCCGTCCATGAGGACCAGCAGCTTGTTGGCGAGGTCGGTATTGAAGCCGCGCGCGCTGATGGCCCAGTCGTCGGAGTTCTTCTGGGCGACCTCCAGGTTGTCCGCGAGTTCTAGGGCCTCGGGGATGCTGGAGGCTCCAGAGCGCTCGATCTCGTCGCCGGTGATGACCTGGATGGCGGAGTCCGCATCGAGTAGCTTCTCGGGCTCCTTGGTGACCGAGGTCACCTCGATGTCCATCAGCTGCTCGACGCTCATCTGCTTCAGCGCTCCGATGGAATCGTCCGCAGGAGCCGTCTGGCTGCGGACGAGGGGCGCGAATAAGCAAGCTGTGATGGCTAATGCAACTGCTCTGCGGCCGCGCAGGGGATAGGGCATAAATTAATGGGGTATCGTGCCTTAGTTACCTGTATGCCAACTGCTGGCTGTACGATTGGATGCGCGCCCCGAAAGGGCTGTCCTGACATCCGCCGAACTGACTTTGAAATAGAACCTAAGTCACCTATCTGTATGGCCTAAGGGCGGATGGCAATGCAAAATTAGGTCGACAGGGCGGAGTCGATTCCGCCGCACCGGGCCAATATTCCGCCGCTTGGGCGGCAGGACGTTTGCATCCCACCGCATCCGTCCGGCGTGAGACTGCGCACGAGACCGTCGGCGATCTAATGGGCGCGGCCATCTCCCCTGACGGCGAACAGCCCGTGGCTCCACGTCCCCACGGGGATGGCCGGGTCCGTCGTCATTCCATTGCCCGGTCAATCCTCCCGCCTGGGGACCGACTTCGGGTTGAGGGGTTCCTTGGTGATCCGGGCGATCTCCAGGCTGCCTCGCGTGCGGGGAAGCGCGGTGGGGCAGTGGCTCTGGACGAAGGAGATCATCTTCTCGCGGATTTCGCAGCGCAGATCGAAGGATACACCGGAATTGGCGCCGCTCGCCAGGATGCGAACCTCGATGACGCTGTCTTTGGCGTCCGTTACCTGAAGGCCCTTCACCTTCTTGTCCCAGAGTTTGGACTCTTCGAGTATACGGTCCAGTTCGGCTCGGAGGTCCGCGATTGGCGCCGTGTAATCCAGATAGAGGAATACGGTCCCCAGCAGGGCGGCGTTCGATCGGGTCCAGTTCTGAAAGGGCTTTTCGATGAAATAGGTGATCGGAAGCACCATCCGACGAAGGTCCCAGATCGCTACCACCACGTACGTTAGAGTGATCTCCTCGATCCGTCCCCATTCGCCTTCGACGATTACGACGTCGTCAAGACGGATGGGCTGGCTGAAGGCGATCTGTATCCCCGCCAGCAGGGTGCCGAGGCTTTTCTGGGCCGCTATGCCCAGCACGATGCCAGCGACCCCGGCTGAGGCCAGGATGCTGCGGCCAAGCGATCGGACGGGCGCGAAAACCGTGAGCATCGAGGCCAGCGTCACGAGGACCACCAGAGTGATGAATATCTTTTTGAGGATGCCGACCTGGGTCTGGATTTTGCGGGTGGAGAGATTGTCCGCGATATGGACATTGTACTCGGTCTTGATCGCCGTCTCGGCGGTGCTGGCGATTTCGCAAAGGACAAAGCCGATGAACCCGATCAGCAGGATGCTCACAATCTCCTGCAGCCCGGCGTGCAGGTGCTCCGGTAAGCCAAGGGTGGACACGATGGCCATGAGGGCGATCAGCGGAAGGACCAGACGGAGGGCGCGGAGGGCCACGGCCACGAAAACATCGTCCCATTTCGTAGTCGTGGTGCGCGTCCAGCGGGTAAGTTCGGTTTCCAGGACGTCTATCATCCGGAACAGGAACCAGAACAGGTCGATCACCAGGGCCGCCGATTTCGCCCAGGCAAGGATGGCGAGCAGTGCGTCCCCGTACATGGGAATCCGAAAGAGGGCGATCGAGAGCGCGAAGTACAAAGCCCAGGCCGATACAAAGAGGATGAGGGGTGGCCGGGCCTGCCGATAAGCAAGCCGGAGAAACGAGGCGGAGGAGACGGGCCGGACGGCTGGCGACGGTTCCTTGTCCGTCGCACGCCGCAGGGCCCGGTGGGTATAAAGGTGCGCAAAGGCAGCCAGTGCGGCGATAGCCGCCAGCACCGTTCCGCTCAGCAGCAACTGGAGGCCGCTCACGTAGGGGAGGACGTCGCGCTGGGCCCAGTCGCGTAGCAGCGGGGGAAGATGCCCGGCAAGGTCATGGAGCCGGGCCGCCCAATGGGCCGCTTCGGGCGAGAGTTGGGCGATGGGCGCGGACATCGCCGCCTTAGACTAGGATTAAGCCGCCTGGTTGCCGGGCTTGTGCCGTCCCACGTTCCTAGGCCCTTGCAGAATACCCAAATAGGCGCGGGCCAATCGCTCCGTCCTTAATGATATTGGCCCGAATGCTCGGTGTCAGGGCCGAGCGCCCTCCAGTCAGCCCTGCATGGCTATCCCGAGAGGCTGAAGCGCCTTCCATGTGCCACGCGTAAAATCAGGGATTGCGACCGGTGAGCTGCCAGTCGAGACGGAGAGGGCGGTGAGTTCAATCAGGCAGCTCCACGCAGCGGCGTCATAGACCACGCTGTCTGGGGTCTCGCCCCTGCGCAGGCAATCCAGGTGGCGCCAGTTCATCACGAAATCCATTCCGCCATGGCTCGCCCCCTTGGCCTGTGCGGCCAGCCGAGCCCAGAGGGGATGGGTGAACTTCTTTCTCATTATGTCCATGTCGGCGTTGCCCAGCCAATCCTCGGACCCGTCGGCAGAAAGGCCGTACGCCTTAGGTTCGTCCACGGACAGCCTTGCCGGGTAATCAAAGAAGGTCGCCCCGGTCCCGCACATCGCGTTGATGCGGCTGTAGGGACGCGGGCTGACGACGTCGTGCTGGACCATGATCGTCCTGCCGAGCTCCGTCTTGATGATCGAGGTGTTCATGTCCCCGCAGACATACTTTTCATCCCGGTGGATGCCTCCATTCGGCTGAACCCTGTCCCGGTACTTCGTAAGGCTGAGTTCGGGAGAGCTCATTGAGACCAAGAACTTGAATCGGTCGCCCCGGCCGATGCCCAGGCACTGGGACACGGGCCCCAGCCCGTGGGTAGGGTAGAGGTTGCCGTTCATGCTTCGGTGGTAGTCGCGCCGCCAGTCGCCTTCTGTCCCCAGGGTGAAGAGCATCCGCCTGAGGTCGTGGAGGTACGCGCATTCCGCGTGGGCAAGCCCCCCAAACACGCCCTGCCGGACCATGTTGAGGACGAAGAGCTCGTTCTCCCCGTAGCAGCAGTTCTCGAGCATAACGCAGTGCTTCCGGGTCCGTTCGCTCGTGTCGACGAGGCTCCAACAGTCTTTCACGAGTGTAGCTGCAGCCACCTCGACGAACGCATGCTTCGACCTCTCCATTGTGCGCAGCGCCATCGGAACATGCCACCGCCACGGGGTGGCAATATAGACGACATCCAGATCATCGCGCTCGACCATCTTCTCCCAGATGTCCTCCGTACCCGAGTAGGTAGCGGGATTTGCCTTGCCCTTCTCGGCGCAGAGCGCCGCGGCCGTTTCCGTTCTGTCAGTGCGCAGGTCGCAGAGCGCCGCAACATCTGCAAAGTCGATGTTCAGGCAATCCCTGACATGCGAGAGCCCGCGGCTCAGTCCAATCACGCCGACCCTCACCCGTGCGATCGGCGCGCTCCGCAGATCGTGCACTGGGAATTGGCCGGCCGGACGGGCTTGCGGCACAGTGAACACGGCCCCGATCCCATCGGAAGCCGCCGGTGTTCCGGCATCACCCGGCGCGGCGCCTGCCATTGACGCGCACAGGCTCGCGAGGGCGGAAGTCTTGAGGAACTCACGGCGGGTGTTTTTGCTAGGATTCATGGCTCATGTATTTTAGAGTATTTCGGCGTGGCCGTCCCCGGCACGCCAAAGATCTCCAGGAACAGCTTCCGGCGATACATCCAAAAGATCTGCTGATCACGCCTGCTGGCCGCCAAAGCGACGAAGCCACTAGCCCTCTCCAAGCCTTTCTACTGCCTCAAGGATGCGCCCAGGCTCGACCGGCTTTGCCATCCAGTCCTGATAGCCGCTTTCGAGCGCCCGCACGCGGTGCTGGTCGCCGGCGAAGGCCGTGAGCGCCAGGGCGGGCACAGGCTTCTCCCCGCGCTTCCGCTCGGCCGCCCGCACGGCCTTGATGAAATCGTAGCCGTCCATCGTCGACAGGCCGATGTCGCTGACGATGAAGTCCGGCCTAGCCCTATTGATCGTCTCCAGGGCAGAGGCCGCGGAATCCACCGCGTCGACCGTCATTTGGGCGGCCTCGAGCACAACGGTCAGGCCGCGCCGGAGGTTCGCGTCGTTTTCGACTAGGAGAATCCGGCGGCCGGCGAGCTTCCCCGCAAGGGCCGCGGGGGGCCGCGGCGACGGAGTGGCGCGGGGCTGCAGCCTGGGGAGAGGAAGGCGGACGGTGAACGTCGCACCCCTCCCGGCCCCCTGGCTTTCGGCGGCGATCGTGCCCCTGTGAAGCTCGACCAAGGTGCGCGCGATGCTGAGCCCGAGGCCAAGGCCGCTCGTCGAGCGTCTCGTCCCCCGGCTGGCCTGGCCAAAACGGCTGAAGACGTGGGGGAGGAAGGCGCCATCGATACCCGCGCCGGTGTCCTTGACCTCGATGACGACGGTGTCGCCCTCGCGCGCCGTGCGGATCGAGACGGTGCCGCCATCGGGCGTGAACTTCACGGCATTGCCCACTAGGTTCCAGATGACCTGGTGACAGCGGGTGGGGTCGGCCATGACGTCGCCCAACTCCGGGTCCTGCTTGAGATGGATCTGGACCCCCTTTGCTGAGGCCGACGGCCTGATGGTCTGGACGGCGGAATCGACCAGCGGGGCCATGGCCGTGCGCTCGATGTCCAGCTCCATCTTTCCCGACTCGATCCTAGCCGAGTCGATAAGGTCCTCGATGAGATCCTTCTGCTCCTCCGCGCTTCGCTTGATGGCGTTGATGCCCTCGTCCATGAGCTTCGGGGCCGCCTGCGCGGACTTATCCTCGATGACGCTCGTCCAGAGGAGTATTGACGACAGCGGCGTGCGCAGCTCGTGGGAGACGTTGGCCAGGAACTCGTCCTTGGCGGTGTTGGCCTCCTCCGCGGCGTCCCTGGCCTTCTTCAGGGCATCCTCCGCCCTCTTGCGCTCGGTGTAGTCGTGCACGACCTTGACGAACCCGATCAGCTGACCCTTAGGGTCCCACAGCGGCGAGATGGCGCCGCTTCCCCAGAACATCGACCCGTTGGCGCGCCGGTACCAGTGCTCGTCCGAGACCGTCCCGCTCTTGAGCGCGAGGGCCAGCTTGTCCCCGGCCGCCTGGCCGCGCTCCGGGCCGCCCCCGTAGATTGTGGCCAGTGGCTTGCCCAGGATATCGGCGGCTCCGTACCCGAAGAACCTCTCGGCCGATGCGGGCCACGTCTTGAAGCGCCCCTGCGTGTCCAGCACGACGATCGCATGCTCGGTCAGCCCGTCCATTACGATGCGGTAGAGCTGTTCGCTCCTTCGGAGCTCCGCCTCCGCCGCCTTCCGGTCGGAGATCTCGACGAAGACGATCACGACGCCGTCGACCTTGTTTTCGGTGGTCTTGTAGGGAAGGATCCGCCGCACAAAGGTCCTTCCCGAGCGCGTGTCGACCTCCTTTTCCACGGTACGTCCGGTCTGGATCACCGCCGCGCCGTCGGCCAGGAAGTCCGGGTCCTCGAACTTGCGGGCAAGGTCGCTGATCGGCCGGCCTATATCGGTCTGGAGTATCTCCACCAGGTCCCGCGCGCTCGGCGTGAACCGGCGGATCTTCAGTGAGGGGTCCAGGAACACGACCGCAATGTCCGTGCTGCGAAGCAAGCTGGTTAGGTCATTGGTGGTCGTCTCCAGCTCCTCCATCTTCCCCTGCAGCTGGGCGTTGGCGGTCGTGAGTTCCTCGTTGAGCGACTGGAGCTCCTCCTTGCCGGTCTCGAGCTCCTCGTTCGTGCTCTGCAGCTCCTCGTTGATCGAGATCACTTCCTCGTTCGAGGCTTTCAGCTCCTCGTTGGTCGCCTCGAACGCCTCCACGCTCGTCTGCAGCTCGCGCCTGAGCGCGCGCGCCTCCTCCTCGAGCGCTTCATCGCCACCGCTCCGTAAGCGATGAGGTGCTGGGATCGGCGCCGCCTCCTGCGCTGTCGGCTGCTCGAAGCTCACTCGGAAGTGCTCGGGCGTGCGGCTGGGACGCAGAGGCTGAGCCGTCACGCGAATCACCCCACCGCCCTCTGCCGGAGCGGATTGCTCGATCGTGATCGCGCGCTTCTCTGTGGCGGCCTGGCGCAAGGCGCTGCGCACTGCGGGGCGCAAGTGCGGGCGGACCATCTCGAGCAGGCCCTGAGTGGTCTCACCCGAGGGGTGCATCAGGTACGGCTCGGCATCGCCGTGGAAGTAAACGATGCGCTCGTTCGCATCGACCACGGCGGTGGGCGGTCCGAACTGCTCCAGCAGCGCCGCCTGAATGGCCACGGTCGAGGAGGGTCGCGTAATCGTCACGGGCGCAGGTAGGCCGGGAACCGTGCGCAGCTCGGGCGCGCGCAGCGTGGTCAAGTCCGCGAAGCGGTGCTGAGTGGGGCCGGTGCGCCGGTAAATGCGCCAGCGTTTGCTGACCACCTCGAAGCGCTCGTCGGCCTGCCCGAGGGTCTCCGCATTGCCGAGGAACAAGTAACCGCCATCGCGCAGCGCAAAGTGCAGCAGGGTGAGCGCGCGGCGCTGCGCTTCGACCTCGAGATAGATGAGGAGGTTGCGACAGGTGACGAGGTCCACGCGCGAGAACGGTGGATCGCGCAGCACATCCTGCGGGGCGAACACCACCTGATCGCGCAGCTCCTTGCGGATGCGGTACGTGTGCTCGTCCTTCTCGAAGAAGCGCTCGAGGCGCTCGGGGGCGAAGTCGGACTCGATCCCGCCCGGAAAGACACCGGCGCGGGCGAGGGCGAGCGACTTATCCGCCGTGTCGGTGGCGAAGATCTTCACATCGAGCTTCTTGCGTGCCCGTGCGGTCTCTTCGGCAATCAACATGGCGAGGGAGTACGCCTCCTCGCCACTCGCACAGGCCGTCACCCAGGCTCGGATCGGATCATCGGCTGCGCGCGCCTCCACCATTGGGCGCACGACCGCCTCGCGCAGCGCCTCCCAGGCCTCCGGATCGCGAAAGAATCCGGTGACGTTGATCATCAGGTCATTGGCGAGCGCTTCGGCTTCGGCCATGTGCTGCTTGAGGTGCGTGGCGTATACGTCGAGCTCCGGGGCGCCGACGAGCCCCATGCGGCGCTGGATCCGTCGCAGCACTGTCGGGGGCTTGTACGGGGCAAAGTCGTGTCCGGTACGCGCGCGCACGAGGGCGATGATCTCACTCAACTGTTGGCGGTGGCGCTCGAGCTCCCGTGCGGCCCGGGCATGGCCCTTCGGGTCGAGGTCGAGATACGGGTGCTGTACGAAGCGCAGCAACAGGTCCGGGATCTCTTCGGCGGCGAGCACCTGATCAGCGTAGCCGGCGTGGATGAGACTGCGCGGCATGGCGGGGAATTCGGCCTTGTCGGGGTCCTGGGCGATGCACAGGCCGCCGACGGCCTTGATCGCCTGAGCACCGGCGGTGCCGTTGGTGCCCATGCCCGAGAGCACCACGGCGATCGACTTATCTTGCTGCTCACGAGCGAGTGAGCGGAAGAAGTCATCCACGGGACGGCGGTGGCCCCGCTTCTCCACCGGCTCGCCCAAGCGCAGCCGCCCGTCCTCGAGCGTGACCGTGTGGCCCGGTCGGATCACGTAGGCGTGGTTGGGCTCGACCCTTACCCCATCTTCGATCTGATGCACGGGCATGGGCGCGCAGCGGGCGAGAATCTCAACCATCAGACTGTCGTGATCCGGCGAGAGGTGCTGGATGACGACGAACGCCATGCCGCTCGTGGCCGAGGTCGCGGCGAAGAATTTCCGTAGCGCCTCGATGCCGCCGGCCGAGGCGCCGATGCCCACGACCGGAAACGCGAGCTTGGCGCGAGAGACGAGATCGACGGGCGCGGAGATGTCCGCAGGGTCGCCCGAGGGGGTGGACGGTGTGCGGTCCGTCAGATCGGATTCGTCCATGTCACACTCCTGCGAGAGGGAGCTCGCCGTTGGGTTTATATCGCCTGCGTCCCTCTCCACCGGCGATGCGCGGAAATCTGCGCCGCTAGCTCTTACGCTCTCATTCTAGGCCCCGGAACGGGATATCGGAATATAATGCAGCAATGGCAGCAATCCGGGCTGCCTCTCCCCCCGTGGCGCGGGCGCTTCTTGAGGACACGACATGGCCGCCCGCCCCGGCCGCATCGTGCGAAACGACCGCCCCGCATACTCACCGCCGATGATGGCGCCTCTCGTACGGACC
>DASXEV010000042.1:0-65180 GCA_036489955.1 Opitutaceae bacterium | reverse complement strand
TCAGGTTCCACTGGTAGGAGAGGGTGGTGCTTCCGGACGCCGTCACCGAGAACGTGGCGTTGCCGCCCACCGCCACGAACTGCTCCGTCGGCTGGCTGGAGATCTGCGGAGCCCCCGAGAACACGCCCTTGCGGATGATGTTGTTGCCGGTGTCGGCCACGAACACGTCCCCGGCGGCGTCGGCCGCGATGCCCTCGGGGACGGAGAACTCAGCGGCCGCGCCGCGGCCGTCCGCGTGCCCCGCCAGCGGCGCAGGCGGGCTGTTCGGGGCCCGGAACGGCGGGGCCGTGCCGCCGAGCGTCGTCACGACGCCCGCCGACGTGACCATGCGGATCTCGTCATTGGTGAGGTCGGCGACGTAGAGGTTGCCGTGCCCGTCGATCGCGATCCCCGCAGGATAATAGAACCGGGCGTTCGACCCCGTGCCGTCGGTGCTCCCGGCCAGCTGCGCGGAGCCGGCGATCGTGGTGACGACGCCTCCCGGGGTGACCTTGCGGATCTCCGCATTCGTCGCGTCGGCGACGTAGACGTTGCCGCTCCCGTCGACGGCCAGGCCGGCGGGCGTGTTGAACTTCGCGGAGGTGCCTGTCCCGTCGTTCGAGCCGGGCGCGCCCGCGGTTCCCGCAAGCGTCGAGACCGTGCCCGAGGGCGTGATCATCCGTATGACGTCGCTCTTGGCGTCAGAGACGTAGAGGTTGTCCGAGCCGTCAACGGCGATGCCGAGGGGCCCGTCGAACGTGGCCGCGGACCCGGAGCCGTTTGTGCTGCCCACGACGCCGGCCTGGCCGGCAATCGTCGTCACCGCCCCTCCCGGCGTCACCTTGCGCACCGTGTTGTTGCCGGTGTCGGTGACAAAGAGGTTGCCGCTCCCGTCAACGGCGACGCCCTCGGGAAAGTAGAACTGGGCGGCCGAGCCGGAGCCGTCGTTGTCGCCCCCGTTGCCGGGCGTGCCGGCAATCGTCGTCACCGACCCGCCGGGCGTGATCTTGCGGATCGTGTCGTTGGCGGTGTCGGCGATGTAGATGTTGCCGCTGGCGTCGACTGCGGCGCCGATCGGCTCATTGAAGCCGGCCGCATGGCCGGCCCCGTCGGCGTCGCCGCCGCCCGATATGCCGGCGATCGTGCTCGAGGTGCCGCCCGGCGTCAGCTTGCGGATCTCCGTGTTGGCCTCGTCCGCTATGTACATGTTCCCGCTGCTGTCGGTGGCAATCCCCTGCGGCGAGTCGAACTCGGCCGCCGTGCCCGTGCCGTCGACAAACCCCGTGAACTTTTGGTTGCCGGCCACCGTCGTGACCGCGCCCGACGAGATGACGAGCTTCCTGACGGTGTTGTTGCCCGTGTCGTCGATGTACAGGTTGCCGCTTCCGTCGATGGCGATGCCGGTCGGGTGATTGTAGCTCGCGGCCGTGCCGGTGCCGTCCGAGTGCCCGATCGTCTTCGGCGAGCCGGAGATCGTGCTCACGGTCGCGCTTCCGTTGCTGTAGGCGACCTTGCGGATCTCCTCGTTCGTCTGGTCGACGACATAGATGTTGTCGCTGGAGTCCACGCAGATGCCGGTCGGGGCGTTGAACCGGGCCTGCGGGCCGGGCCCGTCCGCGGTGCCCTGCGAGATGATCTCGCCGGCGATCGTCGTCACGACGCCGGCCTGCGTGATGATCCTGATGGTGTCGCCGGTCTGGTCGGCCACGAAGATGTTGCCGCTGCCGTCGACGCAGATGCCGATGGGCTCGCTGAACTGCGCCGCCGCCCCGGTCCCGTCGAGGACGCCAGTGACACCGGCCGTGCCGGCGAGCGTCGTCACGACGCCGGACGGCGTGATCTTGCGGATCGTCGCGTTGACCGTGTCGGCCACATAGAGGTTGCCGTTGGTATCGACGCAGATGCCGTCCGGGGAATCGAACCTGGCGGCCGCGCCCGTGCCGTCGGCGCTGCCGATGGCTCCCGCCGTGCCGGCGATCGTGGTCACGGCGCCCGAGGGGGTGATCTTCCTGATCGTGTTGGCGCCCGCGTCCGTGACATACATGTTGCCGCTCGAGTCCACGGCGACGCCGGTCGGTGCGATGAAGCGGGCGGCAGCACCCGAGCCGTCAACGTTCGACGGCGGCGCGGCGGTCCCGGCGAGCGTCGTGAACGTGTAGGCGTTCGCGTAGTTGGACTGGGCTTGGAGTGCCGGGACGGCGGCGGCGCAGGCCGCGGCGGCGAGGCCGAGAATGAGCAGGGACGGGGACGAGGGGGACATGCTGGTCTTCATGGGGGAAGGGTAACCGACCCGCGTTGCGCCAGAATGTGCCGTTGGCCGGTACTGCGCCTATGCGGGGATGTTGGGGGACTTAGGGGGCGGCCAACCTACGTGGGGCACGGCCCCCCTTGCCAGACCGAAATGCTCTCCCCGGGGCCGCGCGCGCCGCAGGTCGGCCACGGGCCCGCGCGGTTGCGTTGCGGCCGCCGGTCGTGCTCAAATCCGCGCGTGGAGGCACACGATACCCCTTCGGGCGCCGAGGCGCGCCAGAGCGACTGGTTTGGCGATTTTTCCCCTGCGGCCGGCGTGCAGAAGTCGCCGCCCGCCTCCGGGCGCCGGGATGCGGTCGTCTACAGGCGGAGCGCGACGGCCCGGAACTACCGCCTGTCCCTCGGCCGGGACGGCGTCGCCGTGGCGACCATACCGGTCCGCGGCTCCATGCGGGAGGCGCTCCGCTTCGTCGAGGGGAACAGCGACTGGCTTGAGCGGGCGCGCGAGCGCCACCGGCGCCGGCCGCGGGCCTCGGACCACTGGCCCCTGGGGACGACGGTCCTCTGGCGCGGCGGCCTTTCCGAGATCCGGGCGGCCGCCATGGGGGCGCGGCCGGCGGTGTGCCTCGGGTCCGATGTCTTCCGCGTACCTGGCCTTGGCGGGGACCTGCGCCCGGTGCTCGAGGCCCGGTTCGCCCGCCTGGCAAGGATAGAGCTGCCCGCGCGGGCCTGGGAGCTCGCGGCGCAGACGAGGATGAACGTGACGCGCGTCAGCGTGAGGGCGCAGCGCACAAGGTGGGGCTCCTGCACGGCCGCGGGCGTCATCTCCCTCAACTGGAGGCTGATCCTCGTCCCCGACGCGGTGAGGGACTACATCATCTACCACGAGCTCATGCACCTCCGGGAGATGAACCACTCCGGCCGGTTCTGGGCGCGCGTCGAGGAGGTGTGCCCGGGCTGGCGGGAGGCCGAGGCGTGGATGAAGCGCAACGGCGGCGCCGCCGGCATGTGACGGAACGAACGCGCGGGCGCCGGGTCCCCAATGGGAAGACCATGCCGCGAAAGAAAGGACATCCGCGCGCCCATCGGCCCGCCCGCAGGGGGGCCAGCGCGGCGCGGACGCTCGCGCGGGGCTCCATCATTGTCGCCGGCCTCGCGCTCACGCAGCTGGCGCCCCCCGAGTCAGACCCGCGATTCAGCCTCTTTGACCCGACGCTGCTCGACCGGCTCCACGTGCCGATGAGCCGCCACCACGAGTAGCCTTCCTCAGCGGAAGCCGAGGAGGCGGACGTCGAGGACGAGCGTGGCCCTGGGCGGGATGATGGGCGGCTTGCCCGCGTCGCCGTAGGCGAGCCAGTAGGGGATGATGAGCATGCGCCGGGCCCCCTTGCGCATCGACATCAGGGCCTCGTCGAGCCCCCGGGTGGTATCGCCGACGCCGATCCTCACCGTCGACGGGCCGCCCGCCGTCTTCGAGCTGCCGACCGGCGTGCCGTCGAGCAGCCGCGCCGTGAATTCGAGGGTGACCACGGCGCCGGCCCTGGGCATCGCGTCCCCCGTCCCCGGACCGAGGTTCACGTACATGAGCCCGGACTTCGTCGTGTAGGCCGTGGGAAAGTCCCTCCGGATGATGGCCGCGTCGGCGGAGGAGAACTGGGGCGCCGTCTCGGCCATGACGGCGCGCATGGCGGCGCTCATGGGCTCCTCGGGGTGGTGGCTGGCGAGCATTCCGGACCTGACGACGAGCGCCAGGGTGAGGAGGATGACCCCGAGGAGGGCGAGGTAGACGGTGCTTCGCATGGTTGGGACGCTTATGGCCCAAAGGGGCGGCTTGGGCCAAGGCAATCTGCCGCCGCCGGCAAAAGACATGTTGCCACGCGGCGCGCGCTGCCTTTTCACAAGCGGCCATGCCGACCGCCCTTTCCAGCGACGCAGAGACGGGGCCGGCCGTGGAGGTCGTGGGCGTCGCAAAGCATTATGGCAAGGTGGAGGCCCTGAAGGGAATCGACCTCCAGGTGGCGCGCGGCGAGATGTTCGCGCTCCTGGGGCCGAACGGGGCCGGAAAGACGACCCTCTTCTCGATCCTGGCGACGCTGCGGTCGCCGACGTCGGGCTCGGCGAGGGTGCTCGGCCGCGACGTCGTCACCGACCGCGACGCCATCCGCCGGGTTATGGGCATCGTCTTCCAGGAGCCGGCGATCGAGCAGCGGCTGAGCGGCCGCGACAACCTCTTCCTCATGGGGCTGCTCTACGGGCACACCCTCGAGGGCGCCCGGAAAAGGGCGGACGAAATCCTGGAGAGGCTGGGCCTCGTGGAATTCGCCGGCAGGCACGCGCGCACGCTGTCGGGCGGGCAGAGGCGCAAGCTCGAGCTTGCGCGCGCCCTGGTCACGGACCCGCGCATCCTCTTCCTCGACGAGGCGACGCTTGGCCTGGACGTCGACGCGCGAAGGAGCTTCTGGGGCCAGATCCGCTCCCTGGCCAGCGAGGGCCGGACGGTCTTCTTCACGACCCACTACATGGAGGAGGCGGAGGTCGCCGACAGGATCGCCCTCATCGACTCGGGGCGCATCGTCGCCCTGGGGACGCCAGCGGAGCTGAAGGCCAGGATCGGCGGCGGGATCGTGACGCTCCGGACGGCGGACAACGCCCAGGCCAGGGCCTGGCTTGCCGGCAGGGGCCTCCTGGCCGAGCCCGGGGGGGAGGCCCTGACCGTCGTCCACGCCGACCCGGCGGGGATCATCCCGGAGATCCTGCGCAGCATGCCGGTCAAGGTCGACAGGGCGGAGGTGCACGAGCCGAGCCTCGAGGACGTGTTCCTCAGGCTGACCGGGCGCGGGCTCGAGGGGCCGAAGCCGTGACTCGCGCCATCATAGCCATCGTCATCCTCGACCTGAAGCGGTTCTGGGTCGACCGGGCGCGCCTCGTCGCGGGCCTCATCCAGCCTCTCCTCTACCTGTTCGTCCTGGGCGCGGGGATCGGCGCCAGCGTGAGGATGGGCGGCGGCGACTACAGGAGGTTCATCTTCCCGGGCACCATGGGCCTGTCGCTCCTCTTCTCGGCGACCTTCGCGGCGATCACGATCGTGTTCGACCGGCAGATCGGCTTCTTCAAGGCGGTCCTCGTCGCCCCCGTCCCCAGGTCCGCGATCGCTTACGGGAAGATCATCGCGGGCGGCCTGCAGTCGCTCGTCCAGGGGATGATCCTCCTGCCCTTCGCCCCCCTGGCGGGCGCGCCGCTCGGGGCCCTCCAGGTCGTGGAGATGCTCGGCGCCATGGTGCTCGCGTCCCTGACCTTCTCCGCCATCGGCGTCGGCTTCGCCTGCCGCTTCAGCTCGACGACGGTCTTCCCCGTGGTGAGCAACGCCGTGCTCCTGCCGATGTTCTTCCTCTCGGGCGGGCTTTACCCGCTGGACGTGGCGCCCCGGTGGATGCGGATCGCCGCGCACGCGGATCCCGTGGCGTACGCGGTCGACCTGATGCGCGGCGCCGTCATGGGCGTCCACTTCTTCCCCGTCTGGATGTCCCTGGGCGCCCTCGTGCTCACGATCTCCCTCCTGGCGGGCGCCGCCGTCAGGGTGTTCAACCGCGGAGAGGACGACTCCGGCCTCGGCGCCACGAACTTCAACTGGCGGCGCTAGGCGCCGGCCTCACATGTGGTAGGTGATGGTCCTCGCCCCGCCGACACCGTTGACGGTGATGGTGGTGGCCTGGGTGTAGTTGCTCGGGTACGACTCGCTCGCCAGGGTGTTCAACGCCTTGATGTACTGCGTTGGCCCCACGAGGTCCGCCAGCTGTGCGGTGGACATTCCGGACTCCAGGAAGTACTGGTCGGCGGCAGCTGAAAGCTGCCGCGCGTTGTTCAGCACCGCTTTGTCCTGCGACTGTATCGTGACGCGCTGGAATGCCGGGATCGCCATCGTGGCCAGCAGGCCAATGATGACGACCACTATCATTATCTCAACGAGGGTGAACCCCCGGTAAGCGGCAGGGGATGATAACTTCATGATGTATAGCCGTGCTTATCGGCTGTCCGTAAAACTGTCATTTTTGCACGCCAATATCACGCGGAGAACGCCGACCCGCGTAACAAGATGAGAAAAAAGTGTTAAAGAGGGTTGGGGGAAGGAGGTAAGATATCGGGCCAAGTCTTATGGCTTAGTCTAGCTAATGAAGAATGTAAGCGTAGTCGACAATTAGAAAATATCTGTAAGTATATTTTACAACGGAGGTTTCGCCATTAATTCGTCGATCATTGCGCTGGCCTGAAGCCAGATTCGCTGCCCGGGAGTTTGTAAAAAATTTGCTAAGGCCGCCGGGGTTTCACTCTCATATTTTCGCTCCCGGTTTGTAAATCCGGCCATGAAGGCCCCCAGGGCCCTGTTATTTCCAGGTTTTTCGCCGGTGACTTGCAGGTCGGCATACCTGGGATCCATCGCAGTCCCCGCGCTGAACCTCCAGGATCCGGTGTCGGCGAAGTAGGCCGCGAGGAGCCCGTCCCCGCCGAGGCCCAGTGTATGGGACAGCCTGTCGACGGTCCCCTGCTGGCCTCCCGCGGCATGCGGATCGGCGGCCGCGAAGAGGCGCGCGTAGACGCGCAGGCCGGTCGCCCGCTGGAAGTTGTTCAGCTTGTAGTTCAGGTATTCCGCCCGCGGCGGGTCCGCCGGCAGCAGCTTGTCCGGGTCGTCGAAATGGGCGCGGGGCCCAGGTGCGCGGTCGCCGAAATAGGGGCGCACCTGCGCGGCCGCTGCGGCGAACGCGACCTCGTCGGCGCGGAACGCCCGCGCGGCGGCGCCGACCCGCAGGATCCTGACCGTCATCACGTCGCCCTGGACCACCCTCCTGGGCACGTCCGCCCCGCGCACCACCCGGCCGAACGCGGTGTACATGTAGTCCAGGCGCTCGGCGGGCCCGAGGGTGATGAAGAACTGCGAGCCGTTCGTCCCCGGGCCGTCGTTCGCCATCGACAGGACCCCGGCCGCGTCGTGGCCGACGCCGGGCGAGAACTCGTCCGAGAACGTGTAGCCTGGGCCGCCCTCGCCGGTCCCGAGCGGATCGCCGCCCTGGATGACGAAGCCCGGCACCACCCGGTGGAAGTCGAGGCCGTCGAAGAACGGCTTGCCCCTCTGCGGCGAGAGCGCGCCCTCGGCGAGGCCGACGAAGCTCGTCACGGCGAGCGGGGCGTGCCCGGTGTCCAGGACGCAGACGATGTCCCCGCGCGGCGTCGAAATCTGGGCGTAGATCCCATCGGGCAGCGGGACGTCACCGCCTGCCGCCGCGAGCGGCAGCGCCAGCGCCGCGGCAAGCGGCCTCAGGTGAGGAATGAGCAGATGTATTGGCAAAGGCCGGACTCGACCTCGATCAGGAAGCCGCTCTTGCCCGGGACCTCAAACCGCGAGCCGGCCGCGTGGACCCCCGCGCCCTTCGCCCCGTCGATCGTCACCCTGCAGGCGCCGTCGACGATCTCCATGCGCTCGGGCGCCTCTGTCGCGAAATGGTAGGACCCGGGCCGGATGAGGCCGAGCGTCTTCCTCTCGCCGCCCGGGGCGAGGATCGTGTGGCTGATGACGTTGCCGTCGAAGTAGACGTTGGCCTTTGCGAGGACCGTGACTCCGTTGAACTGCGCGGGCGCCTGGGACATGGGGAAGGGGGGGCTACCCGCTTGCTAGGGCCGCGGGGCGGGGGCCGCAATCACGTTGTTGGGGGACCGGGCGGGCCGCCGCCGGCCCTCAGGGGATCTTCAGCGTGCTGCCGACCGCGAGGCTCTTCTCGTCCTTCAGCACGTCCCTGTTCGCATTCAGGATGTCCTGCCAGCGGGAGGGCGTGCCGTAGAACTTCCTAGAGATCCCCGACAGGGTGTCCCCGTCGGCGACGACGTACGTCCGCTGCGCGGGGCTCGGTGTCGGCGTCGGGGACGGCGGCTGGGCCGCGGCCACGGCCTCGGGCATGCCGGGGCGCAGCGGCGCCGGCTGCTGCGCGGGGGCCTCGAGGGCAAGGCGCGTCTTCAGCTGCGCGTTCTCGGAGGCCAGCGCGGCGGCCTCGTCCTGGGACTGGCGGAGCTCGTTGCGCAGGGGGTCGATCTGCGCCGTCAGCGCGGCCTGCGCCTGCAGCGACGAGATCGACGCCTTCGCGGAGTCGAGCTGCTGGTTGAGGGCGGCGTTGTCGGCCGTAAGCTTGTCGACCGACGCCCGGAGCTGGGAATTCTCGTCCTGGACGACGGAGAAGCTGCGCAGCGACACGGCCAGCCTGTCCTGGGCGTCCGCCAGCTGCCGGGTGGCGTCCGAGTCCGGGACCGGGGCGGCCTGGGCCTTGGCGGCGTCCAGCTGCTGGCGCAGGGAGGCGTAGTCGGCCGACAGCTGGTCGAGCTTCGACTTGAGCGCGCTCGACTCCTTCCAGGCGGACGCGAGCTCGTCCGTCAGCTGGCGGTTGTCGGAACGGAGCGACGCCTGCGTGTCGGCGGGGGCGGCGGGCTTGTCGTCGGCGCGGAGCTGGAAGGCCAACGCGAGCGCGGCCGGTATCAGGCCGAGGCGGAGTGTTCGGTTCATGGCGTTGGCTGTGTGGCCGTATGAAAGCGCGTCCTGCCGGGGACTCAATCCGCAATTCCTAGGGGGAGGGCACCATGGCCGGGTCGCTGTGCGCCGCCGCCCAGCGCCTCTCCCAGGCGAAGAAGTCGGGCAGAGGCGCGGATGGCTCGCCCCAGTGCGCGTCGACGCTGCCGAAGTACGCCCGCCACCTGCCCATCGAGTACGAGTCCATCATGCCCGACCAGGCCTTGAAGGCGTAGTCGTGCAGCTCGTCCTTGCGGCGGTCGTCGCCAGCCCAGTACGTGACGAGCGCCATGGCGTCGCGCAGGGACCCGGCCCTCTCGGCGTCCGTCCGGCCGTAGGCGAGCGCCTGGCGCTGGTGCGTGGCGAGCCTGAACTCGGGCTCGGCCGCGAGGAGCGCCTCCGCCCGCGTGCCCAGGCCCAGGAGGCGGGCCGAAGCCGCGTCGAAGGCCGGGCGGTCGCGGTGCGCGAGGGCCCCCGAGGCGGCGCGCGCGGCCCCGATGGCCTCGTTCGAGATCACCTGGAGCCTGAGGGTCGCCAGGTCGAGGCGGAAGGGATCGTTGGATGCGAACCTCGGCGCGGCCGCGGCGAAGCGGGCCGCGGCGGCCGCGAACACGGCCGGGTCGTAGGGGACGTCGAGGCTGCCCCAGTGGCTCGCCGAGGTGGGCGGCGTGCTGGGCCTCGCGCAGAGGACGTCCTCCGGCGGCCAGCCCGTCCTGTTGTTGTAGACCGTGGCGAGAAGGCCGCGCCATGCGGCGGCGATCCCGGGGTCGGCGTCCCCGTAGCGGTAGGCTTCGTATCCAAGGATCCACTTCGCCGGGTCGACGTGGTCCGCGTGCCAGGACAGCTCGAGCGCCAGGTCGTAGGCGACGGGATTGTTGGCGATGCCCTCCGGCATGACGCCGGTCCCCCGCAGGTACCTCCCGTAGGGGCCGGTGCGCGCCCGGTAGACCTCGTCGCAGAAGCGCTGGAGGGGCCCGAAGAGGCCCGGCCGCTCCCCGAAGTTGTCGATGCAGCACCAGACGAAGGGCGTGCCCTCGTACGCGCCGCGCTTCTCCCAGTTGCTCGTCTGCTCGCCGAAGAGCTCCTGGACGAGGATGCGGGACTTGTCCGACGAGGCGATGAGCCCTGCCCTGGGGTTCTCGAGCCAGCCCTGGAGGACCCACACGGCGCCGGGGAAGGCCCGGGTCATGGCCGCCTGAACCGCCGCGCCCGCCCTGCCGAGGTCGACCCCGGCCATGACCCCGCCCTCGTGGAACGGGTCACCCGAGAAGTACCGCAGGCCGGCGCCGTAGAGCCTCCTCACCTGCGCGTAGTACACGCCGGCGACGCGCGCGAACTCGGGGTCCGTGGGGTCGAGGATCGCGGGGCGCTGGAACCCGGCCCAGAGGCCCTGGGCGACGATGTGCGCCCTGGAGCGCCTGGCCATGGCCGCCGGCACCATGCCGTAGAACCCGGGCAGGACGGGCTCGATCCCGAGCTGCCTCATCCTGCCGATGATCCTGCGCTGCGTGTCGCACCGGCGCTCGATCATCCCCTCGCTCATCGGGCCGCCGACGCCCTCCAGGTTGCCCATGAGCCACCAGGCGGTGTACGCGGGGCCCGGGATGAAGGCCGCGATGTCGGCCTCGCCGTACCCCAGCTGCCGCAGGGTGTCCCTCCACACCGCCTCCTCGCCGTTGGCCACCAGCATCAGGTTGACGCCGGAGAGCGCCATCCAGTCGAGCTCGTGCTCCCAGTCGCCCCAGGAGTAGAAGCTCATCGTGTAGTTGAACGTGCAATAGTTGAGCGCGTAGCGCAGGGCCGCCCACGACTCGATCCTGACGGGCCCGCCCGGGACGCCGGGGACCCGCGCGGGCGAGAGGTTGTCGCCCAGGTGCGACATTGAGCGGTGGCAGTAGTACTTGAGGTACCAGCCCAGGCCCGCCGCCGCGGCGTTCGGGCCCGTCGCGCGGATCACGACCCGGCCCGGCGGGCCGCTGAGCTCGAAGGCGTCGTGGCCGGCGGCCGCGAGCCCCTCGAAGCGCACGTGCCCCTCCAGCCATGGCACCCTGCGCATGACGATGCCCTCGGCGCCGGCGAAGTCGCCCGCCGAGTACCCCCGCGCGGCGAGCGCGGCGGCGAAAAACAGGACCAGGATGCGTCTCATGA
Organism: Opitutaceae bacterium; assembly: GCA_036489955.1. GTDB lineage: Bacteria > Verrucomicrobiota > Verrucomicrobiia > Opitutales > Opitutaceae > Palsa-1447. The sequence goes on along the minus strand of DASXEV010000042.1, from coordinate 54,256 downwards.
GGGGGGTGACGACCAGTGCAGGGCCGCGCCCACGGCGCGGTCCCAGGCGGCGCGCGCCGCGCGGAGCTGGGAGAGCGGGCGGAGCGGCCGGAACGTCCGGTCGCGCCCGGCGAGGGCGCCCACCTGCTCCCTGCTGCGCCAGAAGCCGACGGCCAGGCCCGCGAGCGCGGCGGCGCCGAGCGCCGTCGTCTCGGTCACGCGGGGCCGCACGACGGCGGCGCCGGTGAGGTCGCTCTGGAACTGCATGAGGGCGTCGTTGACCGACGCCCCGCCGTCGACCCGGAGCTCGCTGATGCGCCTGCCGGAGTCGGCCTCCATGGCGCCGATGAGGTCGGCCGTCTGGAAGGCGATGCTCTCCAGCGACGCCCGGGCCAGGTGCGCCGCCGTCGTCCCGCGCGTGACGCCGACGATGGCCCCGCGCGCGCCGGGATCCCAGTGCGGGGCGCCCAGGCCCGCGAACGCGGGCACGATCGTGACCCCGCCGTTGTCGGGCACGCTCGCGGCAAGGGCCTCGACGTCCTGCGAGCGCCTGATGATGCCCAGGCCGTCCCGCAGCCACTGGACGACGGCGCCCCCGACGAAGACGCTGCCCTCCAGGGCATATTGCGTCTCGGCGCCGATGCGCCAGGCGATCGTGGAGAGGAGCCGGTTGCGCGAGGCGACGGGCCGGGCGCCGGTGTTCATGAGCATGAAGCAGCCGGTGCCATAGGTGTTCTTGGCCATCCCCGGCCGGAAGCACCCCTGGCCGAAGAGGGCGGCCTGCTGGTCGCCGGCCATCCCCGCGACCGGCACGCCGCGGAGGGCCGGGATCGCGTCCACCTCGGCGAGGACCCCGCTGCTCGCGCGGACCTGCGGCAGCACCTCGCGGGGGACGCGCAGCATGCGCAGGAGCGCGTCGTCCCAGTCGCCCGTCCGCAGGTTGGCCAGCAGCGTGCGCGAGGCGTTCGAGGCGTCGGTCGCGTGCACCCTGCCGCCCGTCAGCCTCCAGAGCAGCCACGTGTCGACGGTGCCGAAGGCGAGCTCGCCGCGCGCCGCGCGCCGCCGGGCCCCGGGGACGTGGTCGAGGAGCCACGCGAGCTTCGTGCCGGAGAAGTACGGGTCGGCGAGGAGGCCCGTCCTCCTGCGGAGCTCGGCCCCGCGCCCGTCGCGGCCCAGGGCCTCGCAGGCGCCCGCCGTGCGGCGGTCCTGCCAGACGATCGCACGGTGCAGCGGCCGGCCGCCCCGGCGCTCCCAGAGGAGCGTCGTCTCCCGCTGGTTGGCGATCCCGACCGCTGCGACGTCGCCCCGGCGGACGCGGGCCTTCTTCAGGACGGCGATGGCCACCTCGCGCGTCGACTCCCAGATGTCCTCGGGGTCGTGCTCGACCCATCCCGGGGCCGGGAAGTGCTGCGCGAACTCCCTCTGCGCCACCGCGAGCGGCCGGCCGCGGCGGTCGAAGAGGATCGCCCTCGACGAGGTCGTGCCCTGGTCAAGCGCGAGGACGCAGCGGCTCATGGGACGCGGCCAGCGTCCCACGGGCGGGGGCCCTGCGCAAGCGATGAACATGCTCGCGCGCAGGCAGTCCGAGGGGGTACGCTTGCGCCCAATGCCCATCAACACCAGGCAGCTCGCCGTGTCCGCCCTCCTCGCCCTCCTTGCCGGCTGCGCGTCGCAGCCGGCCCCCCAGGCGACCCAGGACACGACGAAGTTCACCGTCGAGAACACGGTGCGCTTCGCCGCGCTCGATCCCGAGACCGAGGCCACGATCAGCTGCACGGGCCTGCGGGAGAGGGCGCTTGGCGACGGGCGCCTCGAGGTCGTCGCCAACCTGAGGAACGGGGCGGCCCGCGCGTCGCGCGTGTGGGTCCAGTGCGTGTTCCTGGACGACCAGGGCCTGCCGTTGGCGGGCGAGGCGCCCCGCCAGGGCGTGCGCATCGCCGCGGGGGCCACGGAGGTCGTCCGGTTCACGGCGCCCGCGCTCTCGGCCCGCAAGTACTCCATCCGGGTGCGGATGGCGCGCTGAGCTACTTCGGGGCGGGCTGCGGCGTGAACGTCACGCCCTTAACGGCCTGGTCGATGTCCCTGACGGCGGCGTCCACCGCGGCCTTGTCGGCGGGGTCCTCGCGGACGACGGGCCTGCCGGTGGAGAAGTCGATCGTCTTCCCGTCGACGATCGGCACGGGCGCCGGGTGCCTGCGCTGGGTCCCGTAGGCCCAGAAGGCCGCCGCGGCGGCGGCTGCGCCTATGATGAGGGCAATGGGCTTTCGCATGGGCGTCTGCGCAACCATCGGCCGGTTCGCGGCGGCGCGCAACCCGCTTCGGGGTCCACTCCGGCTAGCCGCCCAGGGCCTCGGCCAGGGCGCCGATGATCTCCGCAGCGGGCTCCGTGCCGACGCAGAGGCGCAGCAGGCAGGGATCCAGGCCGTTCCCCCGGAGCTCGGCGCGGCCGACCTCCGTCGAGACGAGGTCGTAGTGGGCGAGGTACATGACCGGGCAGATGAGCGTCCGCTTCATCCCGAAGCTCGGGCCCTTCGGCAGGCGCACGCGGTCGTAGAACTGGGCGAGGTCGCCGCGGAGCGCGAAGGAGATGATGCCCCCGGTCGACCCGGGCCCGCGGGCGAGCGCAAGGTAGTTGGCGCGGCTGGGGGGGCTGAGGGCCCAGTGGACCGAGCGCACGGCGGGGTGCGCCTCCAGGAAGGTGGCGACCTGCGGGGTGGAGGCCTCGACCGCGGAGAGGACCCTGCTGGTCTCCCCCACCTGCCAGGCGAGGCGCGCGAGGTCCCGGGAGTAGGAGGCCTCGGCATGGTCGCGGACGAGGCCGCGCAGGGCGCCGGCGTCGGGGCCCGCCGGGTTGACGGCGACCATGCCGGCCATGACGTCGCCCTCGCTGGCCGTGTACTTTGTGAGGCTCGTCACCGCCACGTCGGCGTGCGGAAGGCAGTCGACGCTGTAGGCCGACGAGAGCGACGGGTCCAGTATGAGGCGCGCGCCATGCATGCGGCAGAGCCCGGCGAGCGCGGCGACGCCGGGCGTCTGCACGAGCGGGTTCGTCGGCACCTCGGCCACGACCCCCGCGATGGAGGAGCCGCGCTCCCGGAAGAGCCCCGCCAGCGCGTCCGCGTCCATGACGTCCTTCACGTGGATGTAGTCCGAGGCCCCCGGGGCGAAGCGGCGCAGGATGGCGATGGTGTCGAGGTAGAGCCAGCCCAGCTGGACCCAGGCCGTGCGGCCCCGGGGGCGCTGCACGTCGTTGACGGCGCGGAACGCCGCGTAGACGGCGTTCATGCCCGAGTTGGTGATCGTGAGGTCGGCCGCCGAGGCGCCCGCAAAGAGGGGGCCCAGGTGGCGCAGGACCTCCCCGGCGGCGTCGCCCTGGAACAGGTTCTCGGGACCGGCCGGCGGCCCGCCGAGGGCGGCCAGCCGGTCCTCGGCCTGGCGGGAGGGGAGGAAGCCCCCGGTGTTCTGCAGGAACAGCTTTGCGGCGAGGAAGGCCTCGGCCGAGAGGGGATGGCTGGCGCCATGGATGCCGCCATCCGAGAAGGGCTCGGCGCCGCGGCCAGCCGGGGTGGCGCGCAGGTGGCCCAGGAGCGAGCCGGCCATGCGCCCCGACGACGCCAGCCAGAGCGTGCGGCCCCCGAGGCCCGCCCGGGCGGCGAGCGTCTCCGCGAGGCGGCGGGCGAAGGGATGGACGACGAAGCGGGGATAGCCGGTCTGGAGCCTCGCCGTCACGGCGGGATCCTTCTCCTCGTAGCCCCGGATGTCGGCCATGGTCGGCAGGCTGCAGGATACCGCGTGCGGGCTCGCGGCCAACGGCGTCCCCAGCGGGATCTGCGAAAAGGCGGGCATTCGGGGCGCAGTGTTGGGGCGGCCCGGCGCTTGGCAACCGGAAGCTGGGGTGTTCCGTGTCATGGGGGGCGCGGATTGCGCTTTTCCCGGGAGGGGCCGGCGGTAGCCTCTCGGCCGGCCAGCCCAACCCCGAAATACCCCCCATGATCGACGCACTCAAGTCCCTCAATCCCGCCGCCGTGATCGTCGTCTCGGTCGCGGCGTTCGCCGTCGGCGCCCTCTGGTACTTCCCGCTCCTTTTCGTGAAGGCGTGGCTTTCCGACATGAGGATCGACCCCGCGAAGGCCCGCGAGGAGGGGAAGAAGAGGATGCCGGTCGTCATGTCGGCGGCCTTCCTCTGCACCATTGTCTCGACGCTGGCCCTCGCCGTCCTCATCGCGTCGCACCACGTCGCGGGCCCCGTGAAGGGCGCCGAGTTCGGGCTCCTCGCCGGCGCCGGCCTCGTGGCCGCGAGGCAGGCCGTGAACAGCCTGTTCGAGATGCGGACGCTGAGGCTCTTCCTCATCGTCGCCGGGCACGACGTCGTCCAGTTCGCCGTCGCCGGCGCGATCCTCGGCGCCTGGAGGTAGCCCCCGCCGTGAAGCTCGTCTCCTGGAACGTCAACGGCGTCCGCGCCGCGCTGCGCAAGGGGCTCCTCGGCTACATCGAGTCGAGCGGGGCGGACGTCGTCTGCCTCCAGGAGACCAAGGCCCACCCGGGCGACGTCCAGCACGTGGCGTGGCCGAAGGGCTACGAGCACTTCTGGTACAGCGCGGAGAAGAAGGGCTACAGCGGCACGGCGGTGTTCACCCGCGTGAAGCCGAGGAACGTCTGGAACGGGATCGGGGCGCCGGTCCACGACACCGAGGGCCGCGTCCTCGCCCTCGAGTTCGACGACTTCTGGCTGGTCAACGTCTACCAGCCCAATTCCCAGAGGGGCCTCACGCGCCTCGACTACCGCGTCCGCCAGTGGGACCCGGCCTTCCTGCGGTACCTGAAGCGCCTGCAGAAGGGCGGCAAGCCGGCCGTCTTCTGCGGCGACCTCAACGTCGCTCACGCCGAGATCGACCTTGCGAACCCGAGGACGAACCGGCGCAACGCCGGGTTCACGGACGAGGAGCGCCAGGGCTTCGGCCGGGTGCTCGACTCGGGCTTCGTGGACACGTTCCGGCACTTCGAGAAGGGCCCGGGCCACTACACGTGGTGGAGCCAGATGTCCGACTGCCGGGCGAGGAACATCGGGTGGCGGGTCGACTACTTCATCGCCTCCGAGAAGCTGCGGCCCGCGCTCAAGCGGGCGTGGATCAGCCCCAAGGTGATGGGCAGCGACCACTGCCCTGTCGGCCTCGAGGTCGCCTGAGGCGCGGGTTTATCGGTTCGCCTCCGCGGCGGCCCCGTGCCAGCGTCGCCGGGTGAAGGTCATCGCCAGGGTCTTCGGCGTCCTCGTCGGGGTGTGGGTCATCCTCATCCTCGTCGGCTTCCTCCTGCCCGGGCGCTACGACGTGCGGCGCAGCGTCGTCATCGCGGCCCCGCGGGGGGACATCTTCCCCCTCGTCGGGGACCTGAGGGCGTGGCCCCGGTGGGCCGCGTGGCTCGCACGGGACCCCCAGGCGAAGGTGGAGTATTCCCCGGCGACGACCGAGGTCGGCGCCTGGAGCAGCTGGACCAGCAAGACCCAGGGCGACGGCAAGGTGACGATCACGGCGGTGCGGGCGCCCGGCGATTTCGAGTACACCTTCGCCTTCACGGACGTGGGGCTCGTCGCCCAGGGGTCCGTCGTCCTCCAGCCCGCGCCCGGGGGCACGCGGGTCACGATGGGCATGGCGGGGGACCTCGGCCGGAGCCCGACCCGCCGCTGGTTCGGCCTTTTCCTCAACCGGCTGGTCGGGCCCGACCTCGAGGCCGGCCTTTCCAACCTGCAGAGGGCCAGCGGGGCGCCGAGGTGAACGACCTGAAGGCGCTCATGCTGGGACCGCCTCGGCTGAGGCTCGCGCTGGCCGAGAGCCTCACGTGCGGCCGGCTCCAGGCGAGGGTGGGCGCCATCCCGGGCGCCTCGGATTTCTTCCTCGGCGGGATCACGGCCTACACTATCGAGCAGAAGGCGAGGCACCTCGGCGTGGACCCGGGCGAGGCGCGATCGTGCAACGCGGTCTCGGCGGCCGTCGCCGAGCAGATGGCCCGGGGGGCGTGCCTGCTCTTCGGCGCCGACGTGGGCGCGGCGACGACGGGCTACGCGGAGCCCGCGGCCGACAAGGGCGCCCTGGCACCCTTCGCCTGGTGGGCCCTCGCCCGGCGAGCGGGCGGCGGCTTCGGGGTGCGAAGCGGACGGGTGGACTGCCCCGGCCTGCCGCGGACGGAGGTCCAGGAGCGCGTGGCCCTGGCGGCCTACGTGGCCCTCGTGGCCTGGCTCAGGGAGACAGCTGCTGGACGTACGCCATGAGCGGCTGGACCTCCGCCGGGGGGCTGACCCAGTCGCTGTAGAGGAGCTCGGGCATGGTGTACGAGGTGTTGTAGAGGGTGAAGTTGGCGATGTCGTTGCGCTCGACGTGGCCGGCCTTGACGGTTGCGCCCGCGAAGAGGCCCATCGACCTCGAATAAACCAGCACGGGCGCGATGAACGTGCGCTTGGCGTCATTCTCGTAATTGGCGGAGCTGGGGCCCGCGACGGCCTTTGCGTCCACGCCGATGTTGAACCGGTTGGAGAAGAGGAGCCTCGGCGTCGCGTCGTCCGTAAGGATGCAGACCGTGTCGACCGACTTCGCCCCGACCTGGAGCCCGACGCTCGCCTCGCTGGCGTCGATGAGGACCGGCAGGCTCCAGCGTCCGCTCGGCTTCTTCACCATGAGGACGCCGTAGCCCCCCTTTACGCCGAAGATGAAGCCCGCCTTGAACTGGCTGAGGATCATCAGGCCGCGCGCGCGCTGCCAGACCTGCTGGGGGATGGCGGTCGTGGGCGACGCCATGAACTCGCGCAGGATGGCCTCGCAGCTCTCAACCCGGACGACGAGGTCGGACCTGGGCGTGTGGGCGTCGTTTGCGAGGGCGGGGGAGGCGCCTAGGATCGCCACAAGCGGCACGAGCAGCAATTTCTTGAAGACTGGATTCATATGTGATTCGGGCGACGGCCTTTCGGACCGCCGCATTGGTTAAAACACGGTGGTGCCCCCTTGGAAAGCGCCGATTGGCGCGGGTTCCGGGGGAGAAGGGCTCAGTCCAGGCCCCGGGCGGCGACCTGGTCCTCGCCCCAGCCGAGGTAATGCCCCAGCTCATGGAGGTAGGTGAGGCGCGACTCCTCCCGGAAGGCCTCCACGTCGCCGCCGACACAATGCCATAAGTTTGCGGTATAGAGGTGGATCCGGGGCGGCTCCGGGTCGCCGGGATCCCCCACCGTGCGGCCGGCAAAGAGCCCGAGGAGGTCCGGCTCAAAGCCCTCGGCAAGGACGTCCGGACCCGGGGAGCCCTCCAGGATGACGCGGACCTCCATCGCGGCCTCCAGCACCTCCCTCGGCAGCTCCCGCTGCGCCCTGGCGACCGCCTCGGCGGCCATGCGGTCCAGCGCCGCGGGTTTCACCGTGTGTCCGTGGACAGGTCGAGGCGCTCGAACCGCTCCCCGAGGTACCAGAGGCCGACGGCCGCCTCGCCCCCCAGCATGAAAAGGGCGAAGGCGCACCCGAGGAGCATCCCGCCCGGCAGGCTGAGGGTGCGGTACGAGCAGAAGCAGACCAGGACCGCGACCGCCGCGGCCGGCACGAGGACGAGCAGCGAGATCAGGAACTGCATGAGGCTGAAGACGAGGCGCTGGCCGAAGACCTCGACCCCGGCCGTGCGGTTGCGGGAGGCCTGGTACCAGCCGGGCATGAGGACGACGAGCGTGTTGGGGACGATGAGCTGGATGACGCAGAGGACCGGGGCCACGGCCGCGAGGCAGGCGGCGGCCGTGGCGCGCTCCGCGGTCGCCAGGCCCTGGCCCGGCCCCGTGGCCGCGGCGGCGGCGGCGATGAGCGCCCAGAGGATGGCCGTCAGGATGGCCGCGGGGGCGAGGAGCTCGCCCAGGGCGAGCCTCCATCCCTCGATGGGGAACGTCTTCAGGATGTCGGCATTCGCCAGGTCGCTGCGCAGGTCCTGGCGCGCGAGCTGCGGCCCGAAGATGATCGTGTAGGCGGCGACGACGCCGCAGACGATGAGGACGATCTCGCCGAGGCCCCCGCGCGACGACGCGGGGTGCCGCGTCACCAGCAGGCCCGCCCACGCGGAAACCGCCAGGAGGATGACGAGCGCCCTCCTGCTGAATAGGGAGCTGCGCATGGACAGGAGGTTCTTCCAGAGGAACGCGGTCTCGGGCAGGCCGCGGGGCGCGAGCGGGAACGGGCCCGGCAGGGCCTTCTGCTTCCTGTCTGAGAGCCGCGGCGCCGCGCCGCGGCTGATCGCCGCCCTAATCGCCGCGCGCTTCTCCGCCAGGGCGATGGATCCCTCCTCGAACGAGGTTCCCGAGTTCAGGACCCAGAGGTAGTGCAGGCCGAGGAAGAGCAGGGCGGGGGCGAGCGCGCGCGCGAACTCGGGAAGCGTCGCCGAGTAGTACGGCCCGACGACGATCCTGAAGGGGAGCGTCAGCCAGTGGAAGGCGTCCCCCCTCTTCAGCATGAAGACCATGGCGTCGAGGTTCGGGGTCGCCGCGTCCAGCCAGACCCGCGCGCTCCAGGCGAGCGCCGCCACGTAGGCGCCGATGGCCGCGAGGGCCCCGATCCTCCAGGCCAGGAGCCGCGCGCCCGCCTGGCGCAGCCGGCCGATCGCGAGCTTCGTCCCGTTGATGTGCAGGTCGAGGGTCGAGAGGATGACCCACCAGCCGACCGTGTGGATGAGGCGCCCGCCGCCCAGGGCGGCTCCGCGGTTGGCGACCACCGTCACGATCACGGCCGTGAGGAGGATGAGGAGCTGGCTGCTCAGCAGGCGGTACTGCACCAGCATCCTGCGGGTGAGGGGCGCCGGGAAGAGGAACGCGATCTCCGCCTCGCTGAACACGAGCCCGGGGTTCTCGGCGGGCACCGCCCAGCAGTACGCGATCCGCGCGAGGGCCATGGCGCAGAGGACGCCGCAGGCGATGTCGGCCGTGGCCGAGAAGTTGCCGGCGACGTTCCCGGCGGGCATCCTCGCCACCGGCCGCACGAGGAAGTAGTACACGTAGGACGCGGCGGCCGCGGCCGCGACCAGGTACTTCGGCTGGCGCAGGCGCGCCATGCGGTGGACGACGAGGTTCCGGAACGAGACCAGGCGCAGGAATATGAGGGCCCTGAGCATCCCCGGCTCCCTATGCGCCCCCGGTCGCCCGGATGAATATCTCCTCCAGGCTGACGCCGGACTCGCCGTTGCTGAACTGGGCGGAGACCTCGGAGAGGGTCCCGTCGGCGACCTTGTCCCCGCTCTTCAGGATGAGGACGTGCGTGCACACCTCCTCGAGGAGGTGGAGCAGGTGCGAGGAGAGGACGACCGTCCCGCCCTCGCGGGCGCGCCGCAGGATGGAGCCCTTCATCCTGCGGATCCCCAGCGGGTCCAGGCCCGTCAGCGGCTCGTCGAAGAACATCACCTGCGGCGAGTGCAGCAGCCCGCACGCGATCACGAGCTTCTGCTTCATGCCGCGCGAGAGCTCCCCGGGGAGCACGTCCGCCTTGTCGGCGAGCTCCAGCTCCTCGAGGAGCGGGCCGGCCAGGGCCTCGTAGCCCTCGACGCCGTAGAGCCTTGCGACGAACGTCAGGTGCTGGCGTACCGTCAGGTAGTCGAAAAGGCGCGGCTCGTCGGGGAAGAAGGCAAGCTGCCTCTTCGCGCCCACCGGGTCGGCGGCGATGTCCTTGCCGGCGATGCGGACCGCGCCCGAGGTCATGGGGATGATGCCGGCCAGGCAGCGCAGCGTCGTCGTCTTGCCCGCGCCGTTCGGGCCCACGAGGCCCAGGACCTCGCCGGGGCGGACCGCGAAGCTGAGGCCCTTGACCGCCGTGAAGCCGCCGTATTTCTTGGTAAGCGCCTCAACCTCAATCATCGCCAGAACGCTGCTGGGTGCGGCGGCCCTCGGCAAGTCCGCCGGGGAAAAAAAGGGCAACCCCCGCCTGCCCGGCGCGTCAGGCCTCCAGCCATGAAATCCAGCCCCCGCCTCCTCACGCTCCTCTGCGCGGCCGCCGCGCTTGCCCTCCCCGGCCTGCGGGCCGACGACCCCTCGAGCCCGCCGCCCCCCCCGCCCTCCGCCCCGGACAGCAACGCCCCGGCCCCCGACCAGCAGCCGCCCCCGCCCCCCAGGGGCCGCCACCGGCGCGGCCGGGGCCCCTTAAACCTGGCAGACCTGACGGCCAGGCTGGGCCTGACGGCCGACCAGCAGAAGCAGGTCGGCGGGGTCATCAAGGGCTTCGACGACCAGATGAGGTCGCTGCGCCGGGACGACTCGCTCTCCGACGACGACAGGCGCGCGAAGGGGCGCGCCCTCGTTGAGGCCACCCGGGGCCAGATCCGCGCGCTCCTGACGGCCGACCAGCAGAAGAGCTTCGACGCCATGCCGAGGCGCGGCGGCCCGCCGCCGACCCCGGCCCCCACGACCTGAGGCCGGCCCGCCGGCTTTTGGGCGTGCGTTCGGGCGCAATTGCGTCATCCCTCGCCCGCCGGGGATGACGATTGCCGAGCTTTTCAGGCTGATCCTGCCGGTCTTCGCGCTGATCGCCGTGGGCGTGGCGCTGCGCCGCTGCCACTGGGTCGAGGGCGCCGCGGAGACGAGCATGATCCGGATCGTCGTGTACGTGTGCATGCCCTGCCTCGTCTTCGACACGGTGGTCGGGAACCCTTCCCTGAGGAGCCCGGGCAACCTGCTCCTGCCGCCGCTGGCCGGGTTCCTCATGACGACGACCGGCTTCCTCGTCGCGTACCTCGCCGGCCGGCTGATCGGCCTCGGCAAGGGCACCGGGCTGCGGACCTTCGCGGTCTCGGCCGGCATCTGCAACTACAGCTACCTCCCGCTGCCGATCGTGGGCGGCCTCTGGGGCGAGCGGGCGCAGGGCATGGTCCTCGTCCACAACATGGGGGTCGACTTCGCGCTCTGGTCGGTCGGCCTTCTCATCCTCACGGGCGCCTCCCCGGGGCAGGGGTGGCGCAGGCTCGTGACCCCGATGCTGGTCACGCTCGTCGCCGCGGTCGCCATCAACACGACGGGCGCCTCGGGCCTTGTCCCGGGCTTCGTCAGCAACATGGCGCACTCGCTGGGGGTCTGCGCCGTGCCTGTCGGCCTCCTGATGACGGGCGTCAACCTCGCCGACTACCTGGACGAGCCGGCGAAGCTCCTGCACCGCGGCGTCTCGCTGACGGCGGTCGCCGTCCGCCTCGGAGTCATGCCGGTCGTGATGCTCGCGTTCGCCCGGGTGCTCCCCTGCTCGGCGGAGCTGAAGCGGGTCCTCGTCGTCGAGGCGGCCATGCCCGCCGCCGTCTTTCCCATCATCATGTCGCGCTACTTCGGGGGCCAGCCGCTGACGGCGGTCCAGATCGTCCTGTCGACAACGGCCGCGGGCCTGCTGGCGTGCCCGCTCTGGATACGGGCGGGCCTGGCGTGGGTGGGGCTCTAAGGCTTCGCAATCGCCGCCGAAATGTGCCAGGTTGGCCGCGGTGAAACGGATCCTCCTCCTTGCCGCGGCCATCCTCCTCTCCGCTCCGCTGCGGGCGCAGGACGCCCCCGCCGACGTTGAAAGCCAGGTGGCCGAGGCCACCCGTTCCAAGGCCGTCACGGTCGTCCACTTCTGGGCGACCTGGTGCCCGAACTGCAGGGACGAGCTTAAGGACGGGGGCTGGAGCGGGTTCATCGCGGCGCACCCGGGCGTCGATTTCGTATTCGTGGAGATCTGGGACGCCGCCGACGGCCGCACGGTCCTTTCCAGGTACGGCGTCGGCCCCCAGCGCAACGTGACCCTCCTCCACCACCCGAACACCTCGCGCAAGCGGGGGGAGATGGTGAGCCAGATGCTCGGCATGCCGATCTCGTGGATACCGACGACCTGGGTGTTCCGCGACGGGAAGCTCCGGTACGCCATGAACTACGGCGAGCTGCGCTTCGGGATGCTGGACCGGCTCGTCAGGGACACGACGGACAGCTGGGACCGGTGAGCGCCCCAAAGCCCGCAGTGGCCTTCATCGGGACGGGCGTCATGGGCCGCAGCATGGCGGGCCACCTGCTGGCGGCCGGCCACCCCGTCCATGTCTTCAACCGCTCGCGGGAGAAGGCGGCGCCGCTCCTGGAGCGCGGGGCCTCGTGGCACGCCTCCGCCGGCGAGGCGGCCTCCCACGCCGGGGTCGTGGTCACGATCCTCGGGTTCCCTAGGGACGTGGAGGAGACCTATCTCGGGAGCGGCGGCATCGTCGAGCGCGCGCGGCCGGGCGCGCTCCTCGTCGACATGACGACGTCGAGCCCGCCCCTCGCCAGGAGGATCGCCGCGGCGGCCTCCGGGAGGGGCCTCGGGGCCCTGGACGCCCCGGTGTCGGGCGGCGACATCGGCGCCCGCGAGGCGCGGCTCGTCATCATGGCGGGCGGCGAGCCAGCGGACTTCGCGCGCGCCCTCCCGGTCTTCTCGCTCATGGGCAAGAACATCGCCCTCCAGGGCCCGGCGGGCTCCGGCCAGCACTGCAAGATGGCCAACCAGATCGCGTGCGCCGTCGGCATGGTGGCCTGGATCGAGGCCCTCGCGTATGCGAAGAGGGCGGGGCTCGACCCGGCGAGGGTGCATTCCAGCATCAGCGGGGGCGCAGCCGGGAGCTGGGCCATGACGAACCTGGGGCCGAGGGCCCTCGGCGGGGACTTTGCGCCGGGCTTCTACGTGAAGCACATCCGCAAGGACATCGGGATCGCCGTCGCGGCGGCGGACGAGATGGGCCTCGAGCTGCCGGGGCTCGACTGCGCGCGCCGGCTCTACGACCTGGTGGCGGAAAAGGGCTGGGAGGACTTCGGGACGCAGGTCCTCTACCGGCTCTACACGGAGCTCTAGTCGGACCGCAGGGCCTCGACGGGCGCGATCCGCGCCGACCGGCGCGCGGGTATCCAGCACGCAAGGGTGCCGACCGCGAGGAGGAGGAGCGTCACCGTGGCGAGGACGAGGGGATCGTCCGGCGACATGACGCCGGGAAGCTTCGCCATCAGGCGGACGGCGCCGAAGGCGAGCGCCAGGCCGGCCGCCACGCCCATGCCCAGCTGCGCGAGGCCCCGGGACAGCATGAGCGCCACCACCTGCCTTGCCGACGCGCCGATCGCCATGCGGATGCCGATCTCTCGCGTGCGCTGGACCGTCGCCTGGGCGACCACGGAGTAGATGCCCACGGACGCGAGGACGAGGGCGATCGACGCGAAGATGAGGAAGAGCGAGCCGAAGACCCGCAGGAACCAGTGCTCATGCTCGATTGCGCCGGGAAGCGTCCGGACCTCCGACAGCGGAAGGTCGGGATCGAGGGCCTGGATCGCGGCCCGGGCCGATGCCGCGACGGATGCCGGGTCCCCGGGTGTGCGCAGCAGGATGCCGATCCAGCCCCAGGGCTCCTGGCGGTCGCTCAGGTAGGCGAGGGGGGCTGGATCGCTGCTCATCGTGTCCTGCACGATGTTGGCGCAGATCCCGACGACGGTGATCCACGGGCCCGGCTTGCCATCCGAGACGAACCGGAAGCGCCTTCCGAGGCCCCCGCCGGAAGCCCAGTAGCGGTCCGAGAACTGCCGGGTGACGACGGCGGCCTCCTTGCCCATGGCTCCGTCCGTACCGCTGAGGGCCCTTCCCCTGAGGACGGGCAGCCCGATCTCGTCCAGATAGCCGGGGGAGGCGAAGATCGCCGAGGCCTTCAGGGGGTGGGCATGGTCGGCCGGCCGGCCCTCGACCTCGATGTCGCGGGGATCGGCTCCCATTCCGGGGAAATTGGAAGTCAGCGCCGCCTGCGTGACCCCGGGCAGGTCCCCGAGGCGGTTGAGCAGCGCCTGGCGGAATCGCCGCCGGGAGTCATCGGACTCGTAGCGGTCGCCCTTCATGTCGGGCAGATTTATGCGCGCGGTAAGCAGGTGCTCCGACGGCACGAACGCGTTCATGTGGCGGGCCTGCTCGAAGCGCCTGAGCATGAGGCCGGCCCCGTCGAGGAGGACGACCGTGAGCGCAAACTGGAAGACGACGAGTATGGCCGTCAGGCGGCCGGAGCGCGAGCCCGAGCCCAGCGAGCCGTCCTTAAGCGCCGTCGTCAGGTCCACCCGCGAGGCCTTGAGCGCGGGCGCCATCCCGAAGAGGAGCCCTGTCGCGGCCGACACCGCGGCGAAGAAGGCGAACGCGCGCCAGTCCATGGAAAACTGGACCCAGTAGGGCCGCCCGACGTCGCGCGTCGCCAGGTCGAATGCGCGGACCCCGAACTGCGCGATGAAGAGGCCGAGGCCCCCGCCGACGACGCTGAGGAAGACGCTCTCGACGAGGAGCTGCCGGATTATCCGCAGGCGCGAGGCGCCGATGGCCGCGCGGACCGCGATCTCCCGCCTGCGCGCCAGCGCGCGGCCGAGCATCATGTTGGCGACGTTGGCGCACCCGATGAGGAGCACGAAGGCCACCGCGCCCTGCAGGAGCAGGAAGACCGCCCTGATGGGGCCGCCGTTGAACTTGTCCTGGAAGGTCTGGGCGTAGGCGTCCGCCTCCTTGTCCGTCGCGGGAAACTCCATGGCGAGCCGGCCCGAGACGACGGCCAGGTCGGCCTGGGCCTCGGCGAGGCTCCTTCCCTTCCCGAGGATCCCGAAGAGGAGCAGGTCCCGGTGGCTCCTGTTCTCCAGGTCGGGCGTGGGGACAAGGGGCGTCCAGACGTCCAGCGTGGTCGGGAACCTGAAGCCGGGCGGCATGACGCCGATGATCGTCGTCTTCACGCCATTCAGGGTGACCAGGCGCCCGACGATGTCCGCGGAGCCGCGGTAGCGCTCCTTCCACAGGGAGTCGCTGATCAGGGCGACGGGCGCGGCGCCGCGCCTTCCGTCGCCGGGCACGAGGTCCCGTCCCAGCGCCGGCCGCGTCCCCAGCATCGCGAAGAGCCCCGTGGAGACGGCGCCCATGTCGTGGCTCGCGGCGGGTATGCCGGGCTCGACGATGACGGCCGGGTTGAACATGCAGCCCTCGATCTGCGCGAAGGTCCTCGCCTGGGCCTGGAAATCGAGGAATGCGGGGAGCGAGACCATGGCCGAGTGGCCGGGATTCCCGGGATCCTTCTCCTCGATGGCCACCAGGCGGTCCCCGCGCGGCACGGGCACGGGGCGCAGGTAGGCGGCGCTGATGAGCGTGAACACGGTCGTGTTCGCGCCGATGCAGAGGGCGAGGGTGACGGCCACCGCCCCCGAATACCACGGGTGGGTGGCCGCCATCCGCAGGGCGAATCGAAGGTCCTTGAGCATGTCGGGATGGAGGGAGCCTTGCAGTCGCACGCATTGTGCCAACTGCCCCTGGGACGGCAATCCGCTGCGCCCGAGGGACATGCGGCCGCAGCATCCCGCCCCGGGGGGCCGGCCCTTCCCATGGGCGGGACCCGCCCTTCCCAGTGGCGGGAGCCCGGCTAGGCCCCGCCGTCCTCCGGCGGGGTGAAGCCCCGGCGCATGACGTTCTCGGCCACCACGCGCGGGAAGAGGAAGTTCTCGAGGTAGCCCTTTCCGCCCGCCTTCGTCCCGCCGCCCGACATCGCGAAGCCCCCGAAGGGGTGCCGCTCGACGACGGCGCCCGTGATGCCGCGGTTCAGGTAGAGGTTGCCGACCCGGTATTCCCGCCGGGCCCTCTCGAGCGCGCTGGGGCTCCTCGAGAAGAGGCCGCCCGTGAGGGCGTACTCGACGTCCATCGCCAGGCGCAGCGCCTCGCCCAGGTCCCTCGCACGCAGGATGGCGAGCACGGGCCCGAAAATCTCCTCGCGGGCGATCTCCGCCGCCGGCGGGACGTCGGTGAACACGGTCGGCGGGACGTACGTCCCCTCGGGGTCGAGGCCGGCCGGGAGTGTGGCCTGAAAGGCGAGCCTCGCCTCCTTCCGGCCGCGCCCGATGAGCGCCATGATCTTCTCCCTGGCCTGCCGGTCGATGACGGGCCCGACGAGCGTTCCGGGGTCCGCCGGGTCGCCGACGGGAAGCGCCGCGCAGGCCGCAAGGAACCTCGCGGTGAAACGCTCGTAGACCCCGTCCAGGACAATGAGCCGCGACAGGGCCGAGCATTTCTGGCCGGAGAACCCGAACGCGCTGTAGAGCGCCGCCGGGATCGCCTCGTCGAGGTCGGCGTCGTTGTCGATGATGAGCGCGTTCTTTCCGCCCATCTCGCACACCACCTTCTTCAGGTTGCGCTGGCCGGGGGCCGTCCGGCCCGCCGTCTCCCAGATCCTGCAGCCGACGGCCCTCGAGCCCGTGAACGCGATGAAGTCGGTCCCCGGATGCGCGACCAGGCGCGCGCCGACGTCCTCGCCGAACCCCGGGACGAAGGCGAGGGCGCCCGCGGGGACCCCGGCCTCCGTGAGGATGTCCATGAGCGCCGCGCCGATCACGGTCGTCTGCTCGGCGGGCTTCATGATGACGCAGTTCCCGGCGACGAGGGGAGCCGTCGTGAGGCCGCAGAGGATGGCGAGCGGGAAGTTCCAGGGCGCGATGGCGACGCCG
Source organism: Opitutaceae bacterium (assembly GCA_036489955.1). Taxonomy (GTDB): domain Bacteria; phylum Verrucomicrobiota; class Verrucomicrobiia; order Opitutales; family Opitutaceae; genus Palsa-1447. The sequence goes on along the minus strand of DASXEV010000042.1, from coordinate 37,809 downwards.
ACGCCGCGCGGCGTCCAGAGGGACGTGCACGCCTCCCCCGGCACGCGCTGCGTGACCCGGGCGCCGTCGAGGCGGCGCATCTCCAGGGCGTAGTACCGGCAGAAGTCGATGGCCTCGGAGACGTCGGCGTCGGCCTCGATCCAGGGCTTTGCGGCCTCGAGGACCTCGAGCGCGGAGAGGGCCATGCGGCGCTCCTCCATGAGGTCGGCCGCGCGCCCAAGGATCGCCGCCCGCCGCTCCGCCGGCGTGGCGGCCCACGCGGGCCAGGCGGCCCGCGCGGCCTCGACCGCGGCGTCCGCGTCCCTTTCGGTTGCGCGCGCCCAGCGCCCCACGACCTGCGAGGGCCGGGCGGGGTTCACGGAGGCGACCATCTCGCGGTCGAGGATTCGGCGGCCGCCGATCACGATGGCGTGGCTCCTGCCGAGCGTGCGGCCTGCCGACTCCAGCGCGGCGCGCATCCGCCCCCGGTTCGCCTCCACGCTGAAGTCCGTGTTGGGCGCGTTCGCGAACGGCGCGGCGGCGGGCGGCGGTGCGGTGCGGGCGATGAGCCCCGCGGGGTTGCGCAGGAGCTCCTCCCGGCCCACTTCGCCCGCGTCCTTCGCCCGCAGGAACCCCTCGTTGGAGGTGTTCTCGAGGAGCCGCCGGACGAGGTACGCCATGCCGGGCAGCAGGTCGCCCACCGGGCAGTACTCCCTCACGCGGTGGCCCGCGGCGACAAGCGCGGACTTCAGCTCGTCCGCCATGCCGTAGAGCGCCTGGAACTCGTAGGCCCTCGGGTCGATGCCGAGCCGCCCGGCCTGCGCGACCGCGTGGGCGCAGGAGCGGACGTTGTGCGACGCGAATGCGGGGGCCGTGATGTCCGCGTTCTCCAGGAGCAGCACGGAGAGCCTCTCGTAATTGGCGTCGCTCTCGGGCTTCGCGGACCAGACGGGCGCCGGCCAGCCGCGCTGGCCGGCGAGGATGGTCTCGAAGTCCCAGTAGGCGCCCTTCACGAGGCGGACGACGATGGGGCGCGCCCGCCCGCGCGCCCAGTCGATGAGCCCGCGCAGGTCACGCTCGCTGTCCCTCAGGTAGGCCTGGACGGCGATGCCGGCGGCGGGCCCCCGCGCGAACTCGTCCTCCTCGAGGATCGAGCGGAAGAGGGCGAGCGTCAGGTCCTTCAGGCCGTAGCTCTCCATGTCGAAGTTGATGAAGGCTCCCGACTGCGCGGCGCGCCGCAGGATCGGGCGCAGCCTCTCCTTCAGGGCCGCGACCGAGCGGCCGGGGTCGGCGGGGTGCACCTCGGGCGTCAGCGCCGACACCTTGACCGACAGGTTGACCCGGGGGAGGGGCCCCGAGGGCCCGAGGTCGCTGAAGCACGGCTGGGGGGACTTCGCGACCGCCTGGCCCACCGTGTCCAGGATTTCCAGGTTCCGCTGGAGGAAGGCGTCCGCCTCGGCCGCGCTGACCACGGTCTCGCCGAGGAGGTCAATCGTCGTCGCCATGCCCGCCGCGGCGTTTGCCCGCAGGCGCTTCACGAGGTCCGCGGGGCCGGCGCCCGCGACGAACTGCGAGGCCATCGACGTCACGTTCGCCTTCGCGGGCCCGGCGACGAGCGCCGGCGCAAACGAGGCGGCGGCGAGGCCGGTCCTCATGGCCGGGCTCAGCTCCACGGCCTTGTCGCCCAGGTACTCCTGCAGGTGCCGGACGACCTCCGCGGAGGAGTCCAGGCTGGGCAGGACGTCGACGAACCGGAACAGCTGGGCCTTGAACGCCGGGTCCCGCATCGACCACTCCATGATCCTCGCGTAGGCGCCCTTCCTGGAAAGGATGCCCGGCGAGGGGTGCTCGTCCATCCTCCGGAAGAGGTCCTGGCCCACCTTGCGCACCTCGGCCTCGATCCCCTCGTCGGGGGGCTGGAATGCGGCTTGTGGCGTCTTCATGCGTGTCCCCGGCCGTCCTCGTAAAAATAATCGGCGCTGCGCTATGGGTTTGCAAGGGCGGTGCGCGGCGTGCGAGTCATTGGGCGGGCATCGATCCCTCGGAGGTCCCTTCCGCGGCGCCCGGCCAGGCTTCACAAAGACACATGAGACTACGCACACCTCGCTGGACGTGGCTGCCCGCGGCACTCGCGGCGGCCGTCCTTTCCCTCACGTTCGCGCCCCGCGCCCTCTCCGCCGGCGTCGCGGCCGCCCAACCCACGCTCGAGCAGCGCGTGTCCGACCTGGAGGCCTACGTGAACAACACGTCGCGCACGCCGGACGTCGCATCGAGGATCCCCGGCCCCGGGCCGGGGCACAACGCCTGGATGATGACCAGCTCGGCGCTTGTCCTCTTCATGACGCTCCCCGGGCTCGCGCTCTTCTACGGCGGCCTCGTCCGCCGCAAGAACGTGCTGTCCGTCCTCGGGCAGTGCCTCGGCATCACGGGCCTCGTCTCCATCCTGTGGTGGGCCGTGGGCTACAGCCTGGTCTTCGCCCCCGGGACGCCGTACCTGGGCGGCCTCAAGTACGCCTTCCTGCGCGGCGTCACCTCCGCGCCCAACCTGGATTACGGGTCATGGGTCTCGCACAACGTGTTCGCGATGTACCAGCTCATGTTCGCGATCATCACGCCCGCCCTCATCGTGGGCGCGATCGCCGAGCGCATGAAGTTCACGGCGGTGCTCGTCTTCGTCACTGTCTGGATGTTCCTCGTCTACTTCCCCCTCGCGCACATGGTCTGGGGCGTCGACGGCCTGATGAACGGCACGGGCAACGCGGCCGCGAGGATCAGCGCGATCGACTTCGCGGGAGGGACGGTCGTCCACATGTCGTCCGGGTGGTCCGCGCTCATCCTCTGCATCATCCTCGGCAAGAGGATCGGCTTCGGCCGCGAGATGATGCCGCCCCACAGCACCGTGCTCTGCATGGTCGGCACCTCGATGCTCTGGGTGGGCTGGTACGGGTTCAACGCCGGCTCCGCCCTGGCGGCGGACTCGATCGCCGCCAACGCGTTCATGACGACGACGCTCGCCACGGCCGTGGGCTCCTTCACCTGGGGCGCGCTGGAATATTTCACGAAGAAGCACGCCTCGATCCTGGGCTTCTGCTCGGGGGCCGTCGGGGGCCTGGTCGTCATCACCCCGGCCACGGGCTTCGTCGACGCCACCGGCGCCGTCATCATCGGGCTCTTTGCGGGCGCGGTCCCGTTCATCTTCTGCATCAAGCTGAAGGCGGTGTTCGGGTATGACGACGCGCTCGACACCTTCGGGGTCCATGCCGTCGGCGGGACGATCGGCGCCTTCCTGACCGGGATCCTCGCCACCTCGGCCGTGAATCCCAACCTGACGTCCGACAACCCGGCGGCAAAGGCCAACGGGCTCGCGGCGGCCATAGCGACGGGCGGCCAATGGAAGGAGCAGGTGCTGGCGATCGGCGTCACCCTGGGCCTGGCCATCGTGGCCACCGCGGTCATCGGGTTCGCGCTGAAGGCGACCATGGGGCTGCGCCCCGCGACCGATGTCGAGCGCCAGGGCCTCGACGTAACCGAGCACGGGGAAGAGGGTTACATACTCTGAGGACCCCCACATGCCGGTGGACGAAGCCCGCTCGCCAGAGCGGGCTTCTTTGTTTGGGATAAATCTGCGACTTTGGGGCGGCGCAGGGTGTTTTGCACATGAACGATGAACCTCCAGTGCAAACCCAACCCCCGGGGTTAGCCCCGCCGGCAGACTTCGCGACCTTCATGACCAAATACCAGGACATGGTCTTCTCGACGGCGGCGCGCCTGGTGAGGAACGACGCCCAGGCCGAGGACATTTCCCAGGACGTCTTCATCAAGGCGCACCAGCACTTCGGCATGCTCTCGACGAGCCCGAGCGCCGGGGGGTGGCTCAAGACCGTCGCCACGAACCTGTCCCTCAACCACCTGCAGCGCTACCGCAGGCGCTGGACCTTCTTCTCGGAATTCGCGAGGCCGGGCGACGACGAGGATGCGCCCCAGGCCGAATTCGCGGCACCGGACACCTTCTTCGACTCCGTGGACTCCGACGAGCGCCGCGCATGGGTGGAGGAGGCGCTTGCACGGCTTCCCGACCACCAGCGCGTCCCGCTCGTCCTCTTCCACTTCGAGGAGCTCTCCTACGAGGAGATCTCCAAGCGCCTCGGCGTCTCGCTCGCCAAGGTGAAGACCGACATCCTGCGCGGCCGGGCGGCGCTCGCTAGGACCCTCTCCGCCGGCGCCGCGGCCGAATCCCTTGCACCCTGAACCCATGACACCCGACGAACAGAAGAGGCTTGAGGAATCGATGGGCAGGCTGCTCCGCTCGCTGCCCCCGAGGAGGGCGCCCGCGAGCCTCGGGGGCCGGGTCATGGCCGAGATAGCCAGGCGCGCCGCGCTGCCGTGGTGGAGGAAGTCCTTCGCCCACTGGCCGGCGGCCGTCCGCGCCCTCTTTGTCGGCGCGGCCGTGGCGGCCGCGGCCCTCTCTGTCGGCGGCCTCTTCCTCCTCTGGCAGACCCCGGGCGGTCACCAGATTACCAACGGGGTCGCCGGCGCGTACGCGTGGGCGATCACGGTCGGGGGCTACGCCTCCTCGGCGGCATCGATCGCCAGGCAGGTCGTCGCCGCCGTCCCGCCGTCCCTGCTCTACGGCGGTGCGGGCGCGCTCGCCATCATCTACACCTTCGCCGGGGCTCTCGGCGCGTACGCCTACAGGAACCTCGCGTTCAGGCGCCAGGAAACGTGAACCGCTCCAACTCCATGAAATCCAGCACAATGGCGGCCGCCGCGGCTGCCCTACTCGCACTCTCTTCGCTCGCCTTCGCCGCCGACCCGACCCCCGCGCCGTCCGCCCAGCCGGCGCCCGAGGCCCCGCTTCGGGAGCTCGGGACCGCGACGGCGGCGACGCCCACCCCTGTCGCCGTGGTCACGGTCAACGTTCAGAAGTGGCACAACGACGACGACGACGACAACAAGGTCGCCGTCGGCGACTCCCTCCGCATCAGGAGTGGCGAGAGGGTGCCCGGCAACGCGGTGACGGTCTTCGGCAGGCTGGTGGTCGAGGGCGACGTCGACGGCAACGCGGTGACGGTCTTCGGGTCCTCGGACATCGAGGGCACCGTGCACGGGAACGCGGTCTGCGTGTTCGGCGCCATGCACCTCGGCCCGCATGCGCACATCGACGGGAATGTCGTCTGCGCGCCCGGCGTCGAGCACAGCGAGGAGGGCGCGTTCATCGGGGGCCAGGTCGTCAAGGGCGGCGACATGGGCGACAACTCCGAGGCGATCGAGTGGTGGAACCGCGGCATCCTGAGGGGGCGGCCGCTCTTCTTCGGCCACGGGATACACTTCATCTGGCTGGTCACGCTGTTTTCCGTCGGCCTGTCGGTCCTGCTTGCGCTCATGTTCCCCAGGGGCGTCCAGAAGTGCGGCGACGAGCTGGCGACGAGGCCCGGCATCACGATCCTGACCGGGTTCATGGGGATGGTGGGGATCCCGGTCCTTTTCCTGCTCCTCTTCGTCACCTTCGTCGGGATCCCGGTGGCGATCTTCGTGCTGCCGCTGGCCGCGCTCATCACGATGATCTTCGGCCGGACGGCGGTCTTCGCCCTTGTCGGCAACGCGATCGTCCGCAAGCCCGAGCATCCCGCGGTGGCGGTCCTGGTGGGCGCCGGGGTCATCGTCCTCTTCATGATGGTCCCGGTCCTTGGCCTCATGCTGATGGCCCTCGTCGACTTTCTCGGGTTCTCATGCGCCCTGGCGGCTCTCTTTGCCCAGAGAAGGGCGTCCGCCGCCCCGCCGGCTACGCCTGCGGCTCCCGCGTCACCGTCCCCTGTGGCTCCGTCCCCTGTGGCTCCGTCCCCTGCGGCGCCGGTTCCCGCCGCGGCGGTCCCGGACCCGGGCGTGCCGGCGGCGCCGGAAGCGCTTGCAGGCGGGGGCGCCGAGAACGCCCAGCCCTTGGCTCCTGTCCCCCTCCTTGTCCCGCCCGCCGCCGCCGTGTCCGCGCCGCCGCCGCTGGCGCAGGCGTCCGAGACCGCGCTGCCGCGCGCCGGGTTCTGGATCCGCATCCTCGCCATCTTCATCGACTGCATCCTCGTCGGCATAGTGACGCGGATGCATGACCTCTTCCCGCTCGTCCTCGCGGCCTACTGCATGGTCCTCTGGAAGCTTCGCGGCGCCACGATCGGCGACATCATCCTCGGGCTGAAGGTCGTCCGCACGGACGGGGCCCCGATCGACTGGGTGACGGCCCTCGTGCGGGCCCTCGCCTGCTTCTTCTCGGTGGTCGTCGTCGGGCTCGGCTTCATCTGGATCGCCTTCGACAGGGAGAAGCAGGGCTGGCACGACAAGATCGCCGGCACCTACGTCGTCCAGCACCCGAAGGGCGTCACCCTCGTCTAGCGCGAGAAGGCGGTTGAAGTCCCGGCCACGGGCGGTGCAAGGTATCGCCGAAACGATGCCTTCAAAACGAACTGGGACCGGCAAGCGCAAGGCCCGCGCGCCCCTTGTGGGCGTCATCATGGGGAGCACGTCCGACTGGGAGACCATGCGGCATGCGGCCGAGGCCCTGGAGGCGCTCGGGATCCCCTTCGAGAAGCGGGTCGTCAGCGCCCACCGCACGCCGAGGCTGCTGTTCGACTACGCGACACGCGCCGCCTCCCGGGGCCTCAGGGTCTTCATCGCGGGGGCCGGCGGGGCCGCCCACCTGCCGGGGATGACGGCGTCCCTCAGCGAGCTTCCCGTCCTCGGCGTCCCGGTGGAGACGGCGGCGCTGAAGGGCCTTGATTCCCTCTGCTCGATCGTGCAGATGCCGGCTGGCATCCCCGTCGCCACGTTTGCGATCGGCCGGGCGGGCGCCACCAACGCTGCGCTCTTTGCGGCCTCGCTTCTCGCCCTGGGCGACCCCGCGGTCGCCCGGCGGCTCGCGGCCCGGCGCTCGGGGCAGACCCGCAAGGTCCTCAAGGCCCGGCTGCCGTGATCGGGCCCGGCAGAGCGATCGGCGTCCTCGGCGGCGGTCAGCTGGGGCGGATGCTCGCCCAGGCAGCGCAGTCGATGGGGTACCGCGTCCACGTCTACGAGCCCTCGGGCCCCAGTCCCGCCGGGGCCGTCGCCGACCGCGAGACGAACGCGCCCTATGAGGACGTGGCCGCGCTCGAGGCCTTTGCCCGGTCGGTCGACGTCGTCACCTACGAGTTTGAGAACATCCCCGCGGGGCCCCTCGAGGCGCTGGCGCGCCTCGTCCCGCTCCACCCGTCGCCGCAGGTCCTCCATGTCTGCCAGAACCGGGCAAGGGAGAAGGCGTGGCTCCTGGGAGGCGGTTTCCCGCGCGCCCGATATGCGGAGGCCCTGCAGGGCGACATCGCCGCGGCCGCCTCGGAAGTCGGGCTGCCCTGCGTCGTCAAGACGGCGGACTTCGGCTACGACGGAAAGGGGCAGATGAAGATCGAGACGGAGGCGGAGCTGGCGAGGGCCTCGGCGATCTTCAGGGGGCGCCGGTGCGTCGTCGAGGAGTGGGTGGACTTCGAGAGGGAGATTTCGGTGGTCTGCGCACGCACGGAGGGCGGCCAGGCGCGCACCTACCCGGCCGTGGAGAACATCCACACGAACCACATCCTCGACATCTCGATCGCGCCGGCGCGCGTGCCCGAGGCGGTCGACCGGGCCGCGCGGGAGCTTGCGGTGCGGATCTCCGCGGGCCTCGGCGTCGTGGGGCTCCTCGCCGTCGAGATGTTCCTCTCGGCGTCGGGCGAGCTCAGGGTCAACGAGCTGGCGCCGCGGCCGCATAATTCCGGGCACTGGACGATCGACGGCGCGCAGACGAGCCAGTTTGAGCAGCTGGTGCGTGTCGTCTGCGGCCTGCCGCCCGGGCCCGCGGAGGCCCTGGGGCCGACCGTCATGGTGAACATCCTCGGGGACGCCTGGAAATGGCGCGACGGGAAGGTCGTCGGCGATCCCGACTGGGGGGCCGTCCTTTCCCAGCCCGCGGCCAAGCTGCACCTCTACGGCAAGGCGGCGCCCAGGCCCGGCAGGAAGATGGGGCATTTCACGGTGCGCGGTGCCTCCGCGGAGGAGGCGCTCGCGTCCGCGCGGTCCATCAAGGCTGCGCTCTAGCCGCGGCCCGGCCCGCATCCCGGCTAATCCAGGTCAATCTCGGGAGGCTTGATCTCGGCCAGGAGGGTATCGATCTCGGCCTGGGTCGGATTGCGGATGGAGAGGAGGGTGAGCGTCGCCTCGCCCGCGGGGAGCGTGACCTTGGCCGGCGCGTTGGGTTCGAGGCCCAGCATCGCGGCAGCCAGCGGGGAATTGTGCGGCAGGCACTCGATGCCGGACCCGGGATCTGAAGCGGTCTCGCCGTGTGTGGTCACGAGGAACGTGAAGCGGTGCTTCTTCTTCGACGCTGAGTCCTCCTTCTCGACCGTGGCCACGTGCCCAAGCTGGAGCGTGCCGGTCGGCTTCTTGAGCCAGGTGGCAGGGTCGACCTCGATGAAGGTGTTACGGGCGACAAAGCGGTCGAGGGCCGTCATCTTGCGGTCCACGGCCCGGATCGCGTCCTTGGCCGCCTTGAACCCGAAGTTCTCGCGAAGGTCCCCCTGGCTGTGCGCCTCGACCTTGTCCTTCACCAGGTCAACGCGCTTCCTCTTCAGCGCCTCGAACTCCTCGGCCAGCACCCGGTTGTATCCCGGCCGGACGTAGATCGTCGTGGCTGCCGGGGCGGGAATGCGGAAGATGTTCTTTCGGTTCAGCGGCATGCTGTTCTTGGAGCCGCGATTTGAAGCGACAGCTGCTGATGGCGCAATTCATGACAGCGTGTGGGCTTTGAACGTGGCTTTAAGAGCTCACCCTGGCCTTTAAAGCAGAGGGAAGGAGAAAAAGCTTGTGGTCCTACAAATGTAGGACTCATGTCCTACAGCTGTACGACATATGACGCCAAAAATATCGAGCGCTGAATGGGAGGTGATGCTGGTCGTCTGGTCCAAGGAGCCCATATTGGGGGGCGAGGTCTACGCCGGCCTCCCCGCGGGGCATGGATGGAAGCAGAAGACGGTGAATACGTTTCTCGCGCGCCTTGTGGAAAAAGGCGTACTCGCAGTCGACAAGAAGGAGAGAGCTCACGTCTACCGGTCGCGCGTCGCGCGCGAGAAATGCATCCAGGCGGAGAGCGACTCGTTCCTCCAGCGCGTATTCCAGGGCGCAGCCGGTGAACTCGTCCTGCATTTCTGCGAGAATGCGGACTTGAAACCCGAGGAGATTCGAGAGCTGGAGCAGCTGCTAAAGGCGAGGAGGACCGGCAAATGAGGTTCCTGGAAACGATATTCAGGCAGTTCCTCGACGCGTCATGGAGGGTGGGAGTTATCGTCGCTGTCGTCCTCGTCCTCCGCGTGCTGTTTCGGCGGCAGGTACCCGCCCGGGCGTTTCATTGGATATGGGTAGCCGTCGCCCTCCGTCTGATCGTTCCCATTTCGATGCCAATTTCATGGAGCCCCTTCAGTCTCACCCGGCTGGCGACGGACGGCTCTTCCATCGCTCAGATCTCCTGGGCATCACACCACATCACCTTGCCGGCCTCAGGTGCCGAGGTGGTGCACGCTTCCCTCAGTGAAAATCCGAGTTCGCCGCGGATCCTTGTCTCGGCGCTTGATTGGGCCGCGCTGGTTTGGTGTGCCGGGGTCGCGGTGCTTGCCGTGGTGCGCGTCCTTGGAAGCCAGAGATTTGCTCGGCGAATCGAGCGCTCGCGGTTGCACGACGTTCCTGAGGCGCGCGGCCTCGCCGAAGGCCTCAAGGCAGCCCGGATCGAGCTCGTTGTCACCGAGGCAGGAGGCAGCCCTGCTTTATACGGCGTTTTCCGGACGCGCCTTCTTTTTCCGAGATCTCTCCTCGCGAGGCTAAGCCCGGAGGAGATCCAATTGATCCTAGCGCACGAAGTAGGCCACCTCGAGAGGCGGGACCTGCTTTTGCAGTCCGTCCTCCAGACTGCGCAGGTCCTGCATTGGTTCAACCCATTGGCGTGGGTGGCCGCTCGGGCTGCCAGGCATGACTGCGAATTGGCCTGCGATGAGCACGTCGTCAGCCGCTTGGGCGCGACGGAGCCGCAGGCCTACGGTGCCGTCCTGCTCAAGATACTCGGTATTGTCGGCAATTCCTCCAGCGCCCCGATCGGACTGAGCGTCGTAGCCTCCAAACGTCAGATTAAACGCAGAATCCAAATGATCGTCTCAAGAACGCCCCACTCGCTCGCTCGCGCAGTCCTGAGCTGCACCGTCATTGCCCTCGTTGCATTGCTTTGCCTCACGCGGGAATCCTTGGCCCAGCAGCCCACGTCGGTGGTGAAGCCGCCCGACGCGCCCGCCGCCGGGCGCGTCACGACTCACGCACCCGATGGGTGGATGAAGAACGGGATCAAGATGTCCGACTATGTCACGGGGGTCGACTACGTCGTGACGCACGACGGCGCGCCAAGCGCTTATGTGAGGTCGATCAAGCCAGAGATCGATGGCTTTGGCGGGATGATGCAGATGTGCAAGGCCGCTAATTACTCTGGGAAGCGCGTACGCTTCAGCGCATGGATGAAGACCGAGGATGCCAATGATGGCGGAGCCCATCTCTGGTTCCGTGTCGATGGGATTGGCGATGAGATGCTCCAGTTCGACAACATGGATCCGAGAGCTGCCAAGGGCACGACGGACTGGCGCAACTATGCCGTCGTGCTTGATGTGCCGGACGGGGCCAAGGCGCTCGCCTACGGCTATTTCGTCGCAGGGACCGGCAAGGCATGGGTGAGCGGGGTCAAGGTCGAGGAGGTGGGTACCGATGTCCCGAGCACGAACACGTACATCAAGAAGAGAGCCCCGCGGCGCCTGCCCGATGGTCCGGTAAACCTAGGCCTCACCGGAGGTACGCCGGGGCTGACCCAATAGATGGGCTTTTTTCAGACGACCATCCGAGGCGATGAACGCTGACTACTTGGGCAGCAGGTCGGAAACGAGGGCGCGCTCCTCCTTGAGCTCATTCTCGGTCGCCGTGATCTTCTCGCGGGAGTAGTCCGCCAGCTTGAGTCCCTGCACGATGCTCCATTTTGAGCCGTCGCTGCGGATCGGGAACGAGAAGATGAGGCCCTTCTCGATGCCGTAGGAGCCGTCCGAGCAGACGGCCACGCTGAACCAGTCGCCCTCGCGGGTCGGGTTGGTGAGGCTGCGGACCGTGTCCACCACCGCGTTGGCGGCCGAGGCCGCCGAGCTGAAGCCCCGCGCCTTGATGATCTCGGAGCCCCGCTGCTGGACCTTGGGGAGGAAAGCCTCCTTGAACCAGGGATCCTCGCGGATGAGGTCGATCGTGGGCTTTCCGCCGATCCGGGAGTTGTAGAAGTCCGGGTACATCGTCGAGCTGTGGTTGCCCCAGATGGCGAGGTTCGAGACCTCGGTCGTCGGCCGGCCGGACTTGATGGCCAGCTGCGTCACGGCCCTGTTCTGGTCGAGCATCGTCATCGCGAACCAGCGCTCTACCGGGACGGAGGACGCATTCTCCATGGCGATGAGGCAGTTGGTGTTGCAGGGGTTGCCGACAACGAGGATGTGCACGTCCTTGGCCGCGTTGCGGGCGATGGCCTGCCCCTGGCCGGTGAAGATCTTGCCGTTGATGCCAAGGAGGTCCTTGCGCTCCATCCCGGCCTTGCGCGGGACTGATCCAACGAGGAGGGCCCAGTTCACGTCCCTAAAGCCCTCGTCGAGGGAGGCCGTCGGCACGACGCCCGCCAGGAGCGGGAACGCGCAGTCCTGGAGCTCCATCACGACGCCCCCCAGCTGTGGCAGGGCTCCCTCGATCTCGATGAGGTGCAGGATGACGGGCTGGTCGGCGCCGAACATCGAGCCGGAGGCGATGCGGAAGAGCAGGGAATAGCCGATCTGGCCGGCTGCGCCGGTGACGGCCACGCGGATGGGGGATTTCATGGAAGGGCGGAATTTAACGAGTCCGCGGCGGAGCGCACGGAAAAATGGGCCCGCCCGCGGACGGGGGCGTCAGGGCTTCTCGACGAGGGCGAGCTCGTAGGGCCTGAGCGTCAGCTCCACCTGGGTCTCCTTCTGGCGGGTCGCCCCGAAACCCTCCTCGGGCTGGGTGACGACGAGGCGCTCGCCGTGCATCCGCTCCGTCCAGCCGTCGACGGGCGTGCCCGCCGGGAACCGGAGCCCCACCTTTTCCACGGACTCGTTCATGTTGTAGACGACGTACTGCCGGTCGCCGAAGGGGTAGAGGGCCACGCGGCCGGGCCCGACAAGGCGGACCCCAAGGTCGGAATAGAAGACGTTCCTTATCTCGTTGAGCGCCGCGTCGGGCAGGCGCAGGAGGTCGTAGTAGTTGTCGGGCAGGTTGAGGACGTCCACCTTGCCCTCCATGTAGGGTGTCGAGAGGAGGACGCCGAAGTCGCCATCCTCGCGGACGAGGGCGATATCGCGGACGTAGGGCCAGGTCGACGTGCGTATGAGCGGGAATGACATCTGCCGGCCCGCATGGGCGATCGTTGGCCTCCAGCCGATTCCCCTGACGCGGAATTCCGAGGAGGTCACGGTCCCGCTGTCATCGATGACGTTGAAGGCGTTCTGGAGCTCGGAGCCGCGGAGGTCCCGCAGGAGCGGCCAGGACAGGAAGACCTCGTGGCCCGCCTTCACGCTGGCGAGGAGCTCATCGGCGACCTTCGGGTCCCGCAGGGAGTGCTTGGTGAAGATCGCGTCCTTCGCATCCGCGGGGAAGGCGGTCACCGGCTCGATCGGCAGGCCCATCATCCCGAGGTAGCCGAAGATGTTGTACTCGCCGACGGCTCCGAGGGGCAGGTGGAAGGGTATGCCGCGCGACGGGCCCTCCAGCATCCCCGCCAGCCTGTCGAACTCGGGCATCATCTCGCACAGCGGCGGATAGTCGTTGGCGGCGGGCGTCGGGGGGTGGAGCTGGCCGGCGCACCAGAAGAGGATCTCCGGGGAGCGGGCGAGGACGGCCTGCCAGACCTCGGCCGCGAATTCGTCGTAGTCGCCCTCCATCTGGAAGTTGTCGAGCCAGGAGCTCCTCCACTTCGCGCCGGCGTTCCCCCCGATCCATTTCTGGTACACGTAAGCGGAATAGGCGGGGATGTGCTGGTCCTGGGTCTCGAGCTGGCGGCTCTCGATGCCCACGCTCACGCTGGCGAACTGCGGGGTCTGCAGGGCCACGTCGTAGCCGTTCTGCCGGTGCCCCTCGTACCAGTTGGGGTACTTGATGATGATATCGCACTTCGGGTTCACCTGGCGCGCGAAGTCGATCATGTGCTTCTTCGCCTGCTCGGCGACGAGGCGGCTCCGGTAGTCGGCCCAGGACTGGTTCCCCCGGTCGGCGACGCTCTTCTCGCTGGTCGAGATGGTGAAGAGCCAGTCGTCTACGATGATCTCGTCAAAGGCCTGGGCGAGCACCCGGATCCGGCCCTCTAGGAGGGCCATGTCCCCGGGCTCATTGTAGCTCAGGGGCCCGTGGTCGGCCGGCACGACGGCGCCGGACACCTCTATCCCGTGCGACCGCAGGTCCGCGGCGATCTCCTTGAGCTTGGGGACGACGGAGGGGTCGGCGTTCCTGTTCTCAAGGTAGACCTTCGTGAACCGCAGGGGGGCGAAGTAGGCGAGCGTCGCCTGCCGCTCCTTTGGGGTCCACAGGAGGTTCTTCACGTCGTCGCTCGTGAAGAAGATCGACGTCTTGATGTGGTCCCAGTGGGCGGGCTGGGCGGCGCCTTGGGCCAGGGCCGTGCCAAGAAACTGGGCCAGGGCGAGGAGGAGGACCGGGGCCGCGTTGCGGAATAATTTTTGCATGGCGTCGGGATGGCGGCGCGCGGCACGCGCGCCGGGGTTGTTGATTTTCCGCGTCGGCGCGGCGGAGTCAAATCCGCGCGCCAGTGAATTCGGGTGCAGGCCGGACGGCCTTCCCCGCCGCAGTCAGGGCGCCTGGTAGCTCAGCACCCAGAAATAATCGGTGAGGATGACCTTGGGCTTCGACGCCTTCCCCGCGACGGCGCCCAGCAGCTCGGCCTCTGACGGGAAATTCTTCAGGACCTCGTGGATGCTGCCGTCGTCCAGTCGCCGGTTCTGGAAGGAGTCCCCGTGGTCGTCCACCCGTGAGACCGGCGTGCTGCTTCCCGCCACATGGCGGTTGTCGATGAACATTACGGTCGCGCCGTGCTGGAGTCGCGAATGAAGGCCCGTGAGGAATGCCCCGAGCCTTCGCCGCGGCACGTGCGACCACCAGAACCCCGCGAAGGCCGCCGTGAACTTCCGCCCAAGGTCCGGAAGCGCGTACGAGTCCGCCTCCATGAATTCCACACGGCCGGCATCCCAGGCCTTGGCCCGCGCGATCTCCAGGACCTCCGGGCTGAGGTCGAGGCCCACGACCGACCGGGCCACGGGCGCGATGGACTGCGTCCAGAAGCCGGTGCCGCACGATATCTCCAGGACATCGCGGCCCCGGAATCCGTCGGCAACGGCCGCCTGCAGCCGGCCAAGGTCGGCCTGGCGCTCGGGCCTTGCGTAAATCCGCTCATATTCGGCGGCCCGGCGCCCGTAATACCCGACCAGGTCGGCGTCCATCGGGATGCGCGGGCCCGTATGCCGGCGCCCTTCGTCCCCTTAGGCCCTGACTTCCGTCCGCTTCCCGCTGTTCGCGGAGGCGTAGATGGCCTCGATGACCGCCACGTCGCGGCGGCCCATCTCGCCCGGGGCGAGGGAGGGCCGGTTCTCGAGCAGCTCCAGGGCCATGCCGTCCATCTGCGCAAGCTGGTGGTTCACGACCGGGAAATCCGGCGTGCCGCGGGAGGTGACGAGGATCGGCGTGTCGTAGTAGAAGGCGGGGTACTTGATCTCGGCCCAGCCCCTGGCGGCTTCCGCCCGGATCTTGCTCAGCTGCTCCGCATACGTGGCCAGGCATTTTCCCTCGGCGCCGTCGGCAAAGTCCGCCGTCCACTCGATCGACTGCTCGACCTCGGAGAACATGCGCGGCCTCGTCACGGGCCCGAACTTCGCGGTGACGGTGACCGGCGCAGCCTCGGCCTTCGCCATGCTGACCGCCTGGATGACGTAGACCCCCATGTCCATCAGGGGTCCGCCGCCGGCCAGCTTCTTGTTGAGGCGCCAGGTATTCTGCGCGTTCGCGTCGGGGCCCATGTCGAAGCCGTTCTCCGCGGCGATCTTCATGAACGGCCCGAAGGTCTGCTCGCGCGCAAGCCGGCAGAATTCCGCCGTGTGGGGCTCGTAGTGGAGCCGGTAGCCGACCATGAGGCGCACCCCCGCCTTCCGGCAGGCGGCTATCATCGCGTCGCAATCGGCGACGGTGTTGGCCATCGGCTTCTCGGAAATGACGTGCTTGCCCGCCCGCGCCGCGGCTATGGCGTCCCGCGCATGCAGGCCGTTCGGCGTGACGACATAGACGACGTCGATGTCGGGATTGCCGGCCATCCGGTCCATGGTGTCGTAGCCGTAGATGTTCTTCTCCGGGAAGCCGTTGTCCCGCGCCCACTGCCGGCCCTTTTCGGGGCTGCCCGTGACGACGCCGGTCAGCTTCCAGTATCTCGACTGCCTGATGGCGGGCAGGAGGCGGTCGGTCGCGTAGCTGCCGAGGCCGCACAGGGCGATGCCGAGCCTCTTCGACGGGGCGGGGGCGTCCGCGGAGAACGCCCTGTGGGCGGTCAGGGCGACGGCTGCGGCCGAAAGCTGGCCGATGAACTTGCGGCGGGACACTTCGCTGCGGGGTCTTTTCATGGCGCGCGATGTTCGGCAAACCGGGCGGGATTGGGAAGAACAATGCGGCCCGGGCTACCGGAAACGGGCGGCCAGTCCCGCATGCACCTCGCGGACCAGGGACTCGGTCGTCTCCCAGCCGATGCAGGCGTCGGTGATCGACACCCCCCGCCTGAGGTCCTTCCTCGGCTGCGGGAAGGGCTGGTTCCCGGCCTCCAGGTTGCTCTCGACCATGGCGCCCATGATGGAGGAGTTCCCGTCGGCGACCTGCCGCAGGAGGTCCCGCATCACCTCGGGCTGGCGTTCGGGCTTCTTGTCCGAGTTGTCATGGGAGCAGTCGACGAGGATCGACCGGGTGAGCCCGGCCTTTTCCAGGAGGGCCTCCGTCCGCGCGACGTGCTCGGCGGAGAAGTTGGGGCCGGCCGAGCCCCCGCGGAGGACGATGTGGCAGTTGGGGTTCCCCGACGTGACGACCGCCGAGGCGGCCCCGTCGAGGTTGATCCCCAGGAAGGTGTGCGGCTGCGCGGCCGCTCGTATCCCATTGATCGCGGTCTGGCTGGAGCCGTCGGTCCCGTTCTTGAACCCGATGGGCATGGAAAGTCCGGAGGCCATCTGCCTGTGGGTCTGGGACTCGGCGGTGCGCGCGCCGATCGCGCTCCAGCACACGAGGTCGGCGATGTACTGCGGGGTGATCGGGTCCAGGAGCTCGGTGGCGGTCGGCAGCCCGAGGTCGAGGATGTCCCTGAGGAAGCCCCGTGCGATCCGCAGCCCGGCCGCGATGTCGTGCGATCCGTCCAGCCGCGGGTCCATGATGAGCCCCTTCCAGCCGACGGTCGTCCGCGGCTTCTCGAAGTAGACCCTCATCACGATCATCACCCGGTCGGCCACCTCGCGGGCGAGCGCCGAGAGCCGCCGGGCGTACTCGCGGCCGGCATCGACGTCGTGGATCGAGCACGGGCCAACGATGAGGAGGAACCGGCGCTCGTCGGTGAAGATCAGGTTGTGGATCTGCTGGCGCGAGCGCGCGACGAACTCGGCCTGCGTGTCGCTCTTTGGGGCCTCGGCCATGAGTTCCGCCGGCGAGGGCAGGGGGCGCGTCTCGACGACATTGATGTCCGAGGTTCTTTGCATGGAGTCCCGTGAAAAAGCCTCTCGGGGACTGCGCCGCAAGGCTTTTGGGTGGCGGCCGCGTCCGGGCAAAAAAGTGGCGGGCCGCCTACCCCTAGACGGCCCGCCTTTGCTTTCTTATTTACCCCAAAACTCCCGCTAGGCGGGAGAAGTGGAAAAGTTACCTTAGATAGGAGTAACCCCTTTGCGTTTTCCGTCAAGGATCACCCGAATAAATATGTCCTGTTGCGCTATAAGCGATTTACAGTTAATGTCTTATATCCAATGAAATTGGCACAGGAAATCCGCCGGCTGGACTACCGCCCGGCCGCGGTCGTCCACGTGGGGGGTGAGGACGCACATGCTTTCCTACAGAGCCAGTTCAGCAACGACTTAGGACGGAGCCGGCTCGAAAAGCCGGTGTACGGCCTCTGGCTCGACCGCAAGGGACGGGTCCTGGCTGACAGCACGGTCCTGCCGGACCCGGACGGCGTCTCCTACTGGCTGGCGAGCGTGGCCTGCCCGGCCGCCGTCATCCTCGGGCACCTGAACGCCCACATCGTGGCCGACGACGTCGCCCTTTCCGACGAGACCGCCGGATGGGCGGGCATCTGCCTCATGGGGAGCGGGGCCGCCGCCGCCGGGCCCCAGCTCCCGCCCGGCCTCGGCTTTGCGGGCCGCAGGGGCGCCGAGAGCTGGGAATGGCTCGTCCGCGCCGACCGCCTCGCCGAGGCGTCGTCCGCCGTATCCGGGGCGGCCCTACTGACGGCCGCAGAGGCCGAGCGGGCGAGGATCGCCGCAGCCGTGCCGGCCGTGCCCGCGGACATCGGTCCCTCGGACCTCCCGGCCGAGGGCGGGCTCGACGTTGACGCCGTTTCGTATTCGAAGGGGTGTTACACAGGCCAGGAGGTGATGGCGCGGATCAGGGCGCTTGGCCGCGTGAGGCGCCGCCTCATCAGGGTCGCCTCCGGCTCGCCCGCGCCCCGGCTTCCCGCCCCCCTCTGGGGCGGCGGAAAGCGGCTGGGCGAGGTCAGGTCGGCCGTTTCCGCCGGCGGGGGATTCGAGGGCCTGGCCCTAGTTCCCGTAAGCGCCGCGGCGCCCGGGAGCCTCTTTTCCCTGTCGGAAGCTGGCCCGGAGACGGTCCGCGCCGCGTGACCGCCGGAAAGGGTTGACCGGGCTGGGCCCAGCCCATTGCCTCACGTTCCTCGCGAGGAAAAGCAACCGATGAACAAGGCCGAACTGGTCAGCGAGGTCCACAGGCTCCTGGGTGACGGCACCTCGCGCGCCGCGGCCGAGCGCGCCGCGGACAGCGTCCTCCAGTCAATCAAGAAGGGCCTGAGGCGGGACGCCGAGGTCCACCTCGTCGGGTTCGGGACCTTCACCGTGGCGCGCCGCTCGGCGCGGATGGGGTTCAACCCGCACACCCGGCGGCCCATGAAGATCCCTGCCATGAAGCTCGTCCGCTTCAAGGCCGGGGCGGACCTCAGGGGACTGCGCTAGGTGACGGCGGAAGACCTGGCCGCGGCATTCAAGGCCGCGCATTCGCGCCTGCCGGAATTCATCGCCCGGGCCCCCGGGCGGATCGAGGTCATCGGCAACCACACCGACTACAACGGCGGCCCGGTCCTTGGCGCCGCGATCGACCGGTCTGTCTGGGTCGGCGTCGCCCGCCGCGGGGACGCCGTGAGGCGCTTCGGGAGCAGCCAGCGCCCCGGCGCCGTGGAGGTCCCCGCGGGCGACATGAGCCGCAGGACGGGGGCCGACGGGTGGGTCAACTATCCCCTCGGGGTCCTCTCGGCCATGGGCGCAGCCGGCCTCCCCGCGCCCGCGGGTTTCGACTTCGAGACGTCGTCCACCGTGCCGCTCGGCGCGGGCCTGAGCAGCAGCGCGGCGATCGAGCTGGCCTCCGCCCTCGCATTCCTGGCCTCCGCCGGCTCCAGCGTCGGCCGCGAGCAGCTTGCGGCCCTTGGGCGCCGGGCCGAGAACGAGTTCGTGGGCGTCCCCTGCGGGATCCTCGACCAGGGCGTCTCCGCCTTCGGCAAGAGGGACCACCTGGTCTACATCGACTGCCGCGGGCCCAGGTTCGAGACCGTGCCGCTGGCGCCGCAGGCCAACTTCTGGGTCTTCAACACGCACACCAGGCACGCGCTCGTCGACGGACTCTACGCCGCGAGGCACGAGGAGTGCATGGAGGCGGCGCGCGGCATCGGGGTCGCGCTCCTCGCGGACGCGACGCCGCAGTCGCTGGCCGCGGCCGAGACCCGGCTGTCGCGCGCCTCGTACAAGAGGGCCAGGCACGTGGTCGACGAGATCGGGCGGGTCGGCAGGGCCGTCGAGGCGCTGCGCGG
This sequence comes from Opitutaceae bacterium, assembly GCA_036489955.1. Taxonomy (GTDB): domain Bacteria; phylum Verrucomicrobiota; class Verrucomicrobiia; order Opitutales; family Opitutaceae; genus Palsa-1447. The sequence goes on along the minus strand of DASXEV010000042.1, from coordinate 18,656 downwards.
CGGGGACCTCCAGGCGCTGGGGCGGCTCCTCTTCGAGTCGCACCGCAGCTCGCGGACTTGGTTCGAGAACAGCACGGCCGAGCTCGACTTCCTCGTTGACACGCTGGAGGGGCGCAGGGGCGTCCTCGGTGCCCGCCTCTCGGGCGGGGGCTTCGGGGGCGCCGTCATGGCGCTCACGACCGGCGACTTCGGCGCGGAGGAGGCGGCCCTCGTGGGCGACGCCTACGTTGCGAGGTTCGGGTCGAGGCCGGAGGTCCTCCATGCCCGCGCCGACGACGGCGCCGAGCTTGTCAGAGGAGCGCGTTGACCTGGCCGAACCAGGCGTCGACCGGCCCGCGAAGGAAGAGGAAGTAGATCGCCCCCGCGACGGCGAGCATGGGCCCGAACGGGACGTGCACGCCCAGGCCCATCTCCGCGGGCTCGCCCTCGGGCGTCTCCGCCCTCGGCGCGCCGGCCCCGGGCCGGCCCGACACCTTCTGCCACGCGAGGGCCAGGGCGATCCACAGGGTCCCGACCGCGGCGCCCCCGAAGATGGCGAACACGGCCCCGTGCCATCCGCAGAAGGCCCCGATCGCCCCGACGAATTTGACGTCCCCGAAGCCCATCGCCTCCTTCTTCAGGATCGCCTCGGAGATGAGCGCGATCCACAGGATGACGCCGGATCCGGCAATGAGGCCGGCCATGGCGTCCGCCCCGGAACGGAGCGAGTCGAGGATGTAGAACGCGCTGCGCTCGCCGTGCAGCGCGGGCACGAGCGCTGAAAGGAGAAGCCCCGCGACCGCCAGACCGATCGTGAACACGTCGGGGATGATCATGTGGTCCAGGTCGATGAAGGTCGCGCAGACGAGGCTCGAGAGGAGGACCCAGCCGCACACGGCGACGGCGGGCGGGAGCCTCAGCCAGCACGCGAGGAAAAGGCAGGCGGTTAGCAGCTCGACGAACGGGTAGCGGAACGAGAACCGGCGGCCGCAGCAGCGGGCGCGCCCCCGGAGGACCAGCCAGGAGAGGATCGGGATGTTGTCGTGCCAGGCGATGGCCTTGCCGCAGGCGCAGGTCGAGCCCGGGGTCACGATGGACTTGCCGGCCGGCACGCGGTAGATGACGACGTTCAGGAAGCTGCCGATGCAGGCCCCGAGGACGAACGCGATCGCCGGGAAGAACCAGGGGTGGATGGCCGCCACTTCGCCGAGGAGCCGCATGTTGGGGGGCGAGTCTGTACGGGGAGCCGCCCGCTAGCCAAGAGCCTTCGAGGCTGCGGCCCTCATTATGGGCGCCATGGAGGCTGCGGGGACGCCCGTCCAGATCTCAAGCGAGCGGGCGCCCTGGTGAACGAGCATGCCGAGGCCGTTCGACGCCCTTATCCCCAAGGCCCTCGCCTGGGCGAGGAGCCTCGTCTCCCTGGGGTTGTAGATCATGTCGAAGACGGCCGACGGACGCGGCAGCAGCGAGAGGTCCGCGGGCGCGTCGTCGCCGGGCCGCAGGCCCGCGCTCGTCGCGTTGACGACGATCGCCCCCTCCGGCGCCGGGACCCCCGGCCCCAGGGCCCTCGCGGCGGAGCCGCCCTTCACCTGCGACAGGAGCGAGAGGAGCCCGTCGAGGTTCGGGCGGGAGCGGTTCATGACCCAGAGGCCGGAGCAGCCGGCCCTGAGGCACTCGACGGCAGCGCCGCGCGCGGCCCCGCCCGCGCCGAGGAGGATGACGGGGCTGCCCCGGAGCTCGACCCCCAGGTCCTCGCGCAGCGCCGCGGAAAGCCCGTAGCCGTCCGTGTTGAATCCCCGCCAGCCGCCCCCCTCACGCTGGAGCGTGTTCACGGCCCCCGCCTCTCTCGCGCCCTCGTCGAGGGAGGACACGAGGTCGACGGCGAGCACCTTGTGCGGCACGGTCAGGTTGACCCCGGCGAACCCGTGCTCGCCCAGCGCCGAGAGCGCCTCGGGGAGCCGGGCCGGCTCGACGTCGAAGGCGACGTAGCTCCATCCGGCAAGGCGATCGTCCCGGGCAGACAGGGCCGCCAGCGCGGCGTTGTGCATCTGCGGGCTGACCGAGTGGGCGACCGGGTGGCCGAGGACGGCCAGCCTCGTCGCCGGTCCCCGCAGGCCGCCCAGGTCCGATAGGGTGAGGGGGGGGTTCAGGACTGCAGGTACCTCTCGTGGGTCGCCTCGAACTCGTCGGCGAACTCGGAGAAGATCTGCGCGCGGGCCAGGTCGCTCGCCGCCGAGTAGTGGTTGGCGAGGTTGCGGCAGCTGCGGCAGAGGACCTCGCGAACGGTGGTCGGGGCCAGGTCGGAAGGCTTGGGGGCGATGTGGTTCGAGCGCAGGAGCGTGAACACCTCCTCGGCGTCCCGGAAGAGCCCCTGGTCGAACGGGTCGATGAAGAACGGCGCCCCGTCGGCGTAGCAGCCGACGACGAAGTGCCCGGGAAGGCCCACGGGCTCGAGCGGAAGCCCCAGGCGCTCCCCCACGAGGAGGTAGAGGACGCTGAGCGAGATCGGGATCCCCTTCCTGCGCGTGAGGACCTTGTCGATGAAGCTGTTCATCGGGTCCGTGTACTGCTCCACGTTGCCCCTGAAGCCCCACTCGTGGAAGAGGACGCGGTTGATGATCCGGCACTTCTCGCGGTTCGACGAGGGCTCGGAGATGAGCTCGCGGCAGCGGGACGCCATCTCGTCGATCTCGGCGCGGCACTCCGCGACGTCGAGCTGCGGCGTCACCGTCCGCGCGAGGAGGAGCGTTCCCGTCTCAAGCTCGTAGTTGAGCGAGCGGATGAAGGAGCGGAAGTCGCTGACCGGGTCCGTGAGCTTCAGTTCCTCGATGAACCACGCGGCGTGCCGGGCCATCACCCGGTTCGAGCCGCGGGCGATCTGCTGCAGGAGCTCCGCTGCGGCGTTTCCGTGGACGCTGAACCTCGCGAGCAGGGCCCTTCGGACGGTGGGGCTCGGGTCGTCCAGCAGGCTCAGCAGCGCCTCTCTCTCAGAGGAAGCCAGTGATTCCGTTTCCACGTCCCGAATTGCAATGGCCTTTGCCGCGCGTAGGCAACACCTGAAGGAAAATAATGGAGGAAATTGCGCTCGACATCACGAACGCGAGCCGAACAGCGCGGTGCCGACGCGCACGATCGTGCTTCCTTCGGCAATGGCGTCATCCATGTCGCCGCTCATCCCCATCGAGAGCTCGGCGAGCGGCGCGCCCGAGGACGCGGCGAGCCTGTCCCTGATGGCCCGCAGTGCCGCGAAGGCCCGCCTTGCGACGGACGGGTCCTCGGAGAGCGGCGCGATCGTCATGAGGCCGTCGACGCTTAGGTTCGCGCAGGCGAGCGCCGCCTCGAGGAGCCCCGGCGCGTCGCCGGGCTCGGCCCCGGATTTCGCGGGGTCGAGGCCCGCGTTGACCTGGAGGAGGACCGGCAGCTTCCGGCCCGCCTCGGCGGCGGCGCGGTCTAGGAGCGCGAGGAGCTTTTCGCTGTCGGCGCTCTGGATCCTGTCGAAGTGGAGCGCCGCCAGCCGCGCCTTGTTGGACTGCAAGTGGCCGATCAGCTCCCAGGAGAGCTCCGCCTTCACGAGGGCCCGCTTCTCGATCCCCTCCTGGACCCGGTTCTCCCCGACGGAGCGCAGCCCATAGCGTGCCGCCAGCTCGGCCGCGGCCGCGGGATGCGACTTCGTGACGGCGAGGAGCGTGACCTCGGACGCCTTCCTGCCGGCGCGCGCGCACGCCGCGTCGATCCGTTCGCGGACCTTATCGGCCCTCGTCCTGAAAGTGTCGTATGCGGGGTCGCTCAATGTAAGAAAATCTACTTCATGGTTTACCCGGCGTCGCAACCCTGCACTCTGGCATGTGAAAACGCGGGCTAATCATGCAAATCGAAAACTTTAAGATATTCGCCGACCTGGTCGAGACGAAGAGCTTCTCGAAGTCGGCGAAGTTGAACAATATCACCCAATCCGCGGTGAGCCAGCAGGCGAGGGCGATGGAGCGGCATTTCAAGGCGCTGCTGGTCGACCGGAGCCAGAAGCAGTTCCAGCTGACGCGCGAGGGCCAGAAGGTCTACGAGTCCGCCAAGGACGTCCTTCATGCCTACGAGACGCTGCTCTCCCAGCTCCAGGAGCTCAAGAAGATCGTGAGCGGGACGATCCGGATCTCGACAATCTACTCCATCGGGCTCCATGAGCTGCCGCCGTACATCAAGAAGTTCCTCCACGACTTCCCGTCGGTGAACGTGCGCGTCGAGTACAGGCGCTCGAACCTCGTCTACGAGGACATTCTCCACAACTGCGTCGACTTCGGGCTGGTGGCGTTCCCCTCGAAGGTCCGCCAGATCGAGGCGATCCCGTTCAGGAACGACCACCTGATCGTCATCTGCCACCCGCAGCACCCGCTCGCCAAGCGGGGCGACGTCACGGTGGCGGAGCTCGCCGGGCAGAGGTTCATAGGCTTCGACCCCGACATCCCCACGCGCAAGGCCGTGGACCAGATCTTCCGCGACCAGAAGCTCGAGATCGAGACCGTGATGGAGTTCGACAACATCGAGACCGTGAAGCGCGCCGTGGAGATCGACCACGGCATCGCGATCGTACCGCAGGCGACCGTCGTCCAGGAGGCGAAGCAGGGCACGCTGGCCGTGCTGCGCCTGAAGGGCGGGTCCTTCACCCGGCCGCTCGCCATCCTACACCGGAAGGGGCGCGTCCTCACGCCGGCGATGAAGAAGTTCATCGAGACGCTCGAGGTCGAGCTCCCCGAGGCCGGCGGCGCCTGATTTGCCGAGGCGCGCGGGGTGTGCCACGATGCGCCCCATCAGATGAGACTGGTAACCCTCGGCGCGGCGCTCGCGTTCCTTGCCCTGGCCCCCGCCCACGGCGCTGACGCGCCGCGCGCAAGGAAGGCCCCCGGCTGGACGCTGGGCGGCGCCGATGGCCGTCGGGTCTCCATGTCCGACTTCCGCGGGCGGGTGGTCCTCCTCAGCTTCTGGGCCCCCGCCTACCCGCCCTGCATCGCCGAGATCCCCGCCAACATCGAGCTCCAGCGCAGGTACGGCCCGGAGGGCCTGGCCGTCGTCGGGGTGTACGTGGACACCAAGAGCCCGGCCGCCGTGAGGGCCTTCATGGCGAGCCACGGGATCAACTACGCGGTCGTGATGGCCGACGAGAAGATAAAGGAGGACTACGGGGCGACCGACGGCTACCCCACGACCTTCCTCATCGACCGGCAGGGCATGATCCGCTTCAGCAAGCTTGGCCGCCGGCCGCCGACCTTCGAGAGGGACATTGCCGCGCTGCTCGGCGCCCCCGCGCCGTAGACAGGCGCGGGGCTGGCGATAACCCCTTAACGCCAGCCCCGCTTTTGGTCTGACCGGCTTTGGGCCGGCTATGTACTACCCAAACCCTGCTAAAGGCAGGATGGGGCCACCAAAAGCATCGGCCATGCCATCTCGGGTCAGTCCCTTGCAAATTGGAGCGCGTCGCCGAGCTCGTCGGCGATCACCCGGTCGCTGCGGCAGCGCGGGACCTTGTTCCTGCCGCCCCACCGCCCGTGGAACCGCATCCAGTGCTCGAAGACCCCCGGCATGACGAGCCTCACCCACGGCGGGTCCATGAGGCCCGAGGCCCGCTTCGCCTCATAGGCGGGGTTCAGCCGGCGCAGCTCGTGGTCGATCTCCGGCGCCATGACAGGCCCGGTCGGCGTGGAGAGGGTCCCCGGCTTGAGCTCGACCCACCACTCGTGCCTCCCGCGCCCGCGGCCGGTCACCGACGAGTCGGGGAGCGGGGCTACGTGGAAGTTGACGATCGTCCAGCCGTTGCGGCTGCAGTTCGCGACCAGGGCCCCCGTCACCTCGCTCTCGGAGACCCCCTCGCCGAAGGCGTTCAGCTGCAGGCCCGTGCGGCCCACGTACTCGATCCTCGGGGGGGCCTTCGACACGAAGCGCACCACGTCCCCGATCAGGTAGCGCGCGAGGCCCGCCGGCGTGGTCACGACGAGCGCGTAGTCGACCCCCGTCTCGACCTCCGAGAGGGGCACGGCCCTTGCGCCGAGGATGGGCGCGCGCGCCTCGTCGAACTCCGACATCGGCACGAACTCGTAGAACACGCCCGCGTCGGCCATGAGGCGCAGGCCGGCTATCGACTCGGAATCCTGGGCCGCGACGAAGGCCTCGGCGGCGGGGTAGACCTCGTGGAAGTTGACGGTGGGCCCGAGGATCTCGCGCAGCTCGTCCTCATAGGGTGCGACCGGGATGCTCCCGTGGACGAAGCACTCGAGGTTGGGCCAGATGCCCTGCAGGTGCTGCGCGCGCGCCTTGCCGCTCCTCGAGCCCGCCTTCAGGGCGTTGGCCAGGCCGAGGACCCATTCCGGGCTCCCGGCGAGGAGCGAGATGTCGACCCCCATCGTCCTCTCGACGATCGCGGACACCTTCTGCGTCCAATCCTCCAGCTGGGCGATCTCCGTGCCCGGCTCATAGTAGTGCCGCTCGACCCAGCGGGGAAGGTTGAGGGCGGCGATCCCCGAGAGGTCGCCCTCGTAGGCCTCGAAGGCCCCGGGGCCGGCGACGGGGGACATCGCCGTCGTGCCGCCGAGGAAGAGGTGACGGCCCCTGAAGACGCCGGCGTGCCCGATCCTCGCCGTGTACCACAGGGTCGAGTTGAGGCTGCACTGCTTGAAGTGGCGGAGCATCGGCTCGGTGACCGGGATGGCCCTGGGCCGGCCCGTGGACGTGCCCGAGCTCCTGCAGTAGATCTGGCAGGTGCCGGGCCAGAGGACGTCGCCCTCACCCGCCTGCATGCGCGAGATGTGGGGCGCCAGGTCGGCGTGCTGGTTCAGCTGGACGGCGGAGCGGAACGCCTCGTAGTCCATGCCCCGCTCGACGCCGCGGTCCCTCCACACGGACGCCCGGGCCAGCTGGGGGACCAGCTCCTGGAACACCCGCTCCTGCGCGGCGACCTTGTCGCCCTTGTCCCTGATCCTCATGCCCGCGCGCGCAGAAAGCAGGCTAGCGCCGACGGTGAGCAGGCTTTTTGGAACAGCGCACATACCAGCACCCTATGGGGACCATGAGCAGCGTCCCGCCGGGGGGCAGCGGCAAGCGAATTCAGGCGGGGGCCGGCAATGTTACCCGGTTTTGACCGCCTGGGGCCCCCGGCAAAGCATTGGCAACGCCCCGGGAGCCTGATTGTCTGGCCGGCCCAAACCGGCCCCCGTGGAAACTCCCGACATCCTGCTGGAGGACGACGCGCTCGTCGCGCTCGACAAGCCGGCCGGGATGGCCGCCGCGGAGTGCGGCCGCCTGCTCCCGGCCCCGGTCCGCCCGGGAGCCGCCCTGGCGCTCGTCCACCGGGTCGACGCCGAGGCGAGCGGGGCCGCCCTCTTCGCGAGGGACCGTGAGGCGCTCGGCTATGTGAGCGGCCAGTTCCAGTCGAAGACCGCCGAGACCGTGCTCATCGCCCTCTGCGTCGTCGACCCGGCCTCCCCGCCGCCGCCCGAGTTCAGCGTGGAGCTGGCGATGGGGGAGGACAGGGCGGCGCCCGGGCGGATGCGCGCGTTCGGCCGGCGGGGCGGCGAGCCGGCCGCGACGCGCTTCAGGGTCCTAGAGTCGTTCGGCAGGTACGCCTGGATCGAGTGCCGGCCCCTCTCGGGGCGCCGGCACCAGGTGAGGGTGCACCTGGCGGCGCAGAAGGCGCCGGTCCTCGGGGACGCGCTCTACGGGGACCCGCAGTCCGTGCTCCTCCTCTCGTCCCTCAAGCGGCGCTACAAGGGCCGCGATGAGGAAAGGCCGCTTGTCCGGAGGCTGGCGCTGCACCTGGCGCTCCTGCGCTTCAACCATCCCCGCTCAAGGCTTCCCGCCGAGGTCGCCTCCCCGGTGCCCGCGGACCTGGGGCTTGCCCTCAAGTACCTCAGGAAGTTCGGGGGCGGCCTTTAGGGAACCGGGTGGATGGGGGGCGTCGAGTCCGACGAGGTGACGATGACCACCTTGCGCCGGAGCGCCTCCCGGAGGACCGGCAGGGCGACGACGTAGACGAGGATCGCCCAGAAGGGCATGATGAGCGCCCAGCCGGCGACCGCGTGGAGCGCCGTGATCCCGAACTTCTCCAAGAATTCACGGGGGTCCTCCCAGAGCATGTGGTTCATCATCCGGATCCCCATGTGGGTCGACTTCTCGTTGAACAGCCAGCCCCCGAAGCGGACCATGACGAGGATGAAGGGGATGTGGATCGGCGTGCAGAGGGCGTTGATGATCTGGATGATCGGCTGGTTCAGCTTCAGGAGGACGCCGATCATCAGGCAGAGGAGCGTCGTCGTCCCCAGGATGGGGAACAGCGCGAACGAGCTGCCGGCCGCCAGGGTGAGCGCAATCTTCTCCGGGGTGATGCCCTGGGTCAGCTGTGCCGCGATCGGGTCGATCACGCTTCGTTGCCAGGCACTGCGCCCGGTGTCGGCGGTTTCCAAGGTGGGGGTTTCGCTCACAAAACATCAATCGTGAGGCAATCGGCGGGCGGGCTCAAGCGCTATGGCCCGGCCCGTGCGTCGACGGTGTTACGTCTGCGGCGGGCGGCCGGCGCCGCTGCCCGCGATTAAAAAGGGCGCCCCCGCTGCCGGGGGCGCCCTCGTTTGTTTCTGCTTGGGACGCTCAGCTCTCCTGGAACCTGTCGGGCTTCGGAGTCTCGACGACGTGGACCGGCAGGATGACCTTCATCGCGACCGGTGCGCCGTTGTGCTGGGCGGGTGTGAACTCCCACTGCCTCACCGCGTCGACCACGGCCTGCGCGAACGCGCGGTCCGTGCCCGACAGGACGCTGATCGAGGAGGCGTGGCCCGTCGTGTCCACGACGAACTCCACCTTCACGTCAGCCCCGATGTCGTACCCGGCGGCCTGTGGTGCGACCACGGCGACGGGAACGGGTATGTCGTTTCCTTTGCGGCACGACTCGATGTAGGACTGCTCCAGCGACTTCGCCGGTGCGGCGAGGGGCAGGAGCGCTCCGATACCGAGCAGGAGTGCGAGCTTTCTGTTGTTTTTCATGGCTGGTTTCAGGCTCCGCGCTGGGCGGAGGGTTGTTTTCTCTTTCTTGGTTTGGCGCACCCGATAGCCGCGGTCCGCTCGCGCGTCCGCGCGGCCCGGAGTGCGTTCTGGCCGCGGGCCGCCTTTCGGCTGCACGCGGGCAAAAGGCTCAGCCTTGGGGCAATTCCCTGCCTGGCACCGAGCGGCCTTGTCCGGCCGCCGCCATGGAAAACGTGTGTTCCCGGCTCTGGGGCGGCCGGGACCGGGTCAAAGAACGTTCAGGGTGTTCTTTGAAAGCAAGGGACGAGTCGGTTCGACGGGATACAGCTAGTCTTGTTCCAACCCGGCAAGGAAAACGGCCCCCCCTGGGGCGGAATGTCACCCGTCCGGCACGGGCCGCGGCGGCGCGTGACAAAGGGCGGCGGTCCCTCCCCAGGGGCCGCCGCCCGCCTACCCAACAAGTCACTCGGACTTCCTGAGGATGATGTCGCCGGTGAGGGTCGCGGCCTGGATCTGGACGCCGCCGCCGTTCAGCTTGCCGGACACGACCTTGCCCCCGGTCATGGGCGGCATGGGCGCGGTGATCCCGGAGACCTCCATGTGGGCCTCGTCGAGGCCCTCGCGGATCGCCTCCGCGGCCTCGCGGCTTGCGTCGGCCGCCTCGCGCGCGGCCTCCCGGACGGATTCGCGGACGTCGGCGCGCCAGTCGTCATCGCTGTCGGAGTGGGAGCTGGGGGAGGCCGGCGCCGCCGGGGCGACGGCGGGCACGGGCGCCACGGGGGCCGGGGCCGCCGCCATGTCCGACAGGTTCCTGTCCTTGTCCTTCTGCTTGTGGTCCGTGCGGCGCGACGGGGTGATCTCGGTGCGGGTCACGAGCGCCTTGTCGTCGAAGTTCGTCAGGATGACGCCGCGGTGCGTCCTGAAGATGACGTCGGCCTTGGCCGACTCCGGCACGTGGAGGCTGATCTCGCCGTGCATGGAGGTGAAGGAGAGGGGATGGGCGTCCCTCAGCGCCTTCACGTCCACCTTGATCTCGCCGTTCATCGTCTCGACGACGGCGCCGGCGGCCACGTCCTTCAGCTCGATGTCTCCCGACATCGTGCGCACGTCGATGTCGCCGTCGATGCCCGAGCACTCCACGTCGCCGTGCGACGAGTTGGCCACCATGACGGTCGTCGAGCGCGGGACCGTGATGCTGAAGTTGGTCGAGCCGCCCGCCCAGCTGTCGGCGCCGTATTCCAGGGTCGCGATGTTGCCCTTCTCGGCGAGCTGGAACCCCGAGTTGGAGGAGAGGACCCTGAGGCCGTCCTTGCGCGGGGTCGGCGAGGTGTTCGCGGCGTCGGTCTCGACCGTGATCTCCTTCACGTCGCCGCCGGTGACGCTCACGTCGCCGTGCAGGATGTGGACCTTGAGGACCCCCGGCTTGGAGGGATCGCTGAAGGCGATGGTGCTTGCGGATTCGTCGGCGAGCGCGCGGCCGGCCGAGAGGGCGGCCGCAGCGGCAAGGACGAGGGAGTAGTGGATGGTCTTTTTCATGAAGGTCATTTGCTCGGGCGTCAGAGGATCTCGAGGGCGCGCTTCGCCGAATCGCGGACGTCGGCGTCGGTCTTCTCGTCACCGGCCAGCTTGGCGAGCTCGGGCGTGGCCTCGTGGGCCTTGGTCGCCACCAGGAAGTCGATCATGGACACCTGGACCAGGGGATTCGGCTCGCGCTGCAGGCAGGCAAGGACGCCCGCCCTCACCACGTCCTGGTCCGCGTGCATGTACAGCGCGGTGAGCGCGTTCAGGCGGACGTTGACGCTGGGGTCGAAGGCGAGGGAATTGATGAGCCCGTCGATCGCATGCTCGTCGGGGCTGCGGACCGTGGCGGCCGTGAGGACCGTCTCAAGGCGGTCGCCGGCGGCCTTCTTCTGGAGGACCGACTGCTCGACCAGCTGGCCCATCGTGTCGACCTTCACCCGCAGGTCGGCGAGCTGGCGCTGGGTGGCCGTCCTTTCCCCGAGCACGAAGCCGAGGCCGCAGAGCGCGCAGATGCCGGCGGCCTGGAGGATCCCGGGCCACCACGCGGTCCGCCTCGGCCGCGCCCCGGCGGCGGAGCGGATCGCCGCCGCCCATTCCGCGCGGCTCCTCTGCGTCAGCTTCTCGCCCTCGATGTGGCCCATGACGGCGGCGCGCAGCGCGGGCCTGGGGCGGGGCGCGGGCAGCGCGTCGAGCGCCCCCAGCATCCGGGATACCTCGTCGTACTCCGCCGCGCAGGCGGGGCAGGACGCCATGTGGCCGCGCGCGGCCGCGGCTGCGGCCTCGTCAAGCCGGGCGTCGGCGAGCTCGGGCATCTTTTCCCTGCAGGATTCGCAGTTCATGTGAGGGGCTCCTGTTGCAGCTTCAGGTAGTGCTCGCGGAGCGTCCGGAGGGCCCGGTGCGCCCGCACGCGGGCGGCGCCGACCGAGCACTCGAGGACCTGCGCGACCTCGGCAAAGGAGAGCTCCTGGAGCCGGGACAGGAGAAGCACCTCCCGGTCGTCGCGGTCCAGCTTTCCCAGCGCGCGGTGGAGCAGGGCGTGGTCGTCCTGCCTCTGCGCGGCCTCGTCGGCGCCGCGCGAGTCGTCGGGACGCGCGTCGATGTCGGCGGGATCCATGCCCTGCGGCGCCGAGGCGGACTTGCGGAAGTGGTCGGTGGCGCAGCGCCGGCCCAGGTGGTACATCCAGGCGGTGAAGCGGCCCTCATCGCGGTAGGTGTGGCGGTATTTCAGCATCCGCTGGAACACCGTCTGGGTCACGTCCTCGGCCGCCATGCGGTCGCCGGTCAGCTTGTAGAGGTAGCCGAAGAGCGGGCCGTGGTGGCGCTCAAACAGCTCGCCCATGCAGTCGAGGTCGCCGCTGCGGACGGCCAGCATGAGCTCGTGGTCTGAGAGGGGCGGATCGGTGTCCACGGGAAGGCCTGCGCGCCATTCAACCGCGGTTACTCGCGGCTGCACAGGTATTTCTGGGAGGGCCATCGTCATGGGCGGGTCGGGGCATGCGGGATATGAACCCAAGAACCGCCGGCAGGGCGGATTGTTACAGGATTGGGCGGGTTTCCCCCGGGGAGGCCGGTGTTGATCGGCGCCGGCGCAGGGTCCAGTGTCCGGCGCATGAACCGCCGCGATTTCCTACGCTCGTCACTGGCCGCAGCGGCGGGACTGGCCTCAGCCAGGCTCCGCGGGCAGCCCGCAAGGCCCTCCCCGGCCCCCTCGGCCACGGAATTCCGGCCGCTCCGGCGCGACGTCGGCGTCTTCACCGGGCGCGGCGGCACGATCGGCTGGCTGGCCTCGGCCGGCGCGCTGGCCGTCGTCGACACCCAGTTCCCCGACACGGCGGCCACCTGCCTGACGGGCCTGCCGGGTATCGGCAGGCGCGTGATCGACGCGACGATCAACACCCACCACCACGTCGACCACACGGGCGGCAACTCCGTCTTCAAGCCCGCGTCGAGGGAGCTCGTCGCCCAGGCCAACGTCCCCGACCTGCAGTTCAAGGCGGCCAAGAGGGCCGAGCGCCAGGAGGGCAGGGTCGACCCGGCGGCGACCATCGAGAGCCAGGTGTACGCCGACACAACCTTCACGGACGTCTGGAGGCGCGAGCTGGGCTCGGAGATCGTGACCGCCGAGTTCCGGGGCCCCGCCCACACCGGCGGGGACGCGGTCGTCATCTTCGAAAAGGCGAACGTCGTCCACATGGGCGACCTCGTGTTCAACCGGATCTACCCCTTCGTCGACCGCCCGGGCGGGGCGACCGCCAGGGGCTGGATCAAGTCGCTCGGCGACTGCGCGGCGGCCTACCCGGCGGACGCCATCTACGTGTTCGGCCACGGCAACCCGCGGTTCGGGGTCACCGGGACCCGGGCCGACCTCCTGGTCATGCGCGACTTCCTGGGCGCGGTCGTCGACTACGTGCAGAAGCGCGTGGACGCGGGCACGGAAAAGGCGACGGTGGTCGCCCTGGAGAACATGCCGGGCTTCCCGGACTACCATGTGCCCCTTCCCAACCGCCTCGGGCTCGTCCTGGGGTCGGTCTTCGACGAATTGACTGCCCCCGGGGCCTGAGCCAGCCTGCGGGCATGAGCTTCAAGGCCTTTGCCAAGCTGGTCGTATTCCTGGGGACGCTGTTCATCGTCCTCTACATCGGGGTCAACAACCGGCAGTCGGCTGACTTCAACTTTCCGCTCCTCCTCGCCAAGAAGGCGACGACCGACGCCTGGGAGATCTACTTCGGGATGTTCGCGATCGGCGTCTTCGCCGGGGCGGTGCTGATGGCCGGCGGCGGCAAGGGCGCCAAGCCCGAGAAATAAGGGGCGCGGGCGGCGCGCGTCACCCCAGCTGGCGCCGGACATTGTCGCACACGACGGCGGCCGCGGCCGCCGCGTTCAGCGACTCCGCGGAGCCCGTCCGGGGGATGGTGACCGAGAACGCGAGGAGCGCCTTCACCGGCGCGGAGATCCCCCGGCCCTCGCTGCCGATCACGAAGACGGCGTCCCGCAGGGGCCCGATGCCGTGGACCGGCCGGCCGCCGAGCTCGCACCCGATGACGGGGGCCCCGGCGCCGGCGAGCGCCGGCGCCAGGTCCGCGGCGACGGCCCTCACGCGCGCGAAGGAGCCCATGCTGGCCTGGATGACCTTCTGCGAATAGAGGTCGGCGCAGTCGGGCGAGAGGAGCACGCGGTCGAAGGCGAACCAGTCCGCGATGCGCAGGATGGTGCCGACGTTCCCGGGATCCTGGACGCCGTCGAGCGCCAGCGTGAGGCCGCGGGCGAGCTCGCCCGGGGACAGCCCCGCGCGGCGCAGGCGCCCGATGGCGAGGACTGGGGATGGCGCCGGGAAATGGCTCGCCCGGGCCATCTCCGCCTCGGTCACCGCGCGGGTCCGCGCGCCAGCCCATGATGGCGTCGCCCAGATCTCCTCAAAGGCGTGGCCCGCGGCCAGGAGCTCGCCGACGATCTTCTCCCCCTCCACGGCGTAGAGGCCGTGCACCTCGCGGCCCCTCTTCTCGCGGAGCGAGCGGACGAGCTGGATCTCCGCGCGGGTCATCACGGGAAGATGGCCCCGGGCGGAGCCGTTTTTCAATTGTTTTGGCAGGGCGGCGTGCCGATAGTCGCGCGATGGTGCCCACCCGCCCGAATGCCGCGCGCGCGCGCCTCCTGGGCGAGGCCGGCGCCGTGGACCAGGCCGGGATCGAGGAGCGCGTGGCCAAGTTCGCGACGAGGAGCATAAAGCGGGCGTCCAAGGTCTGGGGCCTGCGCCTGGCGGTCTCGATGACGGACCTGACGACGCTGGAGGGCAAGGACACGCCCGGAAAGATCGACTCCCTGTGCGCGAAGGCGCTGCGGCCGCACGACCACCCCGGGGTCCCCCCGGTCGCCGCCGTGTGCGTGTATCCGGCCATGGTGGCGCGGGCCAGGCGCCGCGTCGGCGGCACCCCGGTGAAGGTCGCCTCGGTCGCGACGGCGTTCCCGTCCGGGCAGACGCACCTGCGGACGAGGCTCGCCGAGGTGCGCGGCGCCGTCGCCGACGGCGCGGACGAGATCGACATGGTGATCAACCGCGGCGCGTTCCTCTCCGGCGAGTACGCGCGCGTCCAGGACGAGATCTCCGCCGTGTCGCAGGCTCGTGGCGCCGCGGCCCTGAAGGTCATCCTCGAGGTCAGCGAGCTGGAGACCTACGACAACATCCGCATGGCGTCCCTCCTCGCGATGCGCGTCCTCCGCGCCGGGGACTTCATAAAGACGAGCACCGGCAAGACCCCGCTGAACGCGACGCTTTCCAACACCCAGGTGATGATCGAGGCGATCCGCGACTTCCACGCCGAGACGGGGGTGGCCATCGGCATGAAGCCGGCGGGCGGCATCAGGACGGCCAAGCAGGCGCTCCATTTCCTCGTCGCGGTCAAGGAGACGCTGGGCGACGCCTGGCTCACCGGCCGCAGGTACCGGTTCGGGGCCAGCTCGCTCCTCAACGACCTTCTGCGCCAGCTGGAGCGGGAGCGGACGGGCGCCTACCAGGCGCCGTACTCCTTCAGCGAGGCGTCGGAGAGCTACTAGGATGCCCTCAAAGCGACAGCCGGCGCGGGGCAGGGCGGGCCTCATCTTCGGGGACCTCTGGGAGTTCGACCCGGCGCCGGAGACGGCCGACCCCAGGCTGAAGCCGCGGTACGACCTCTTCATCGGCGGGAAGTTCGTGCGGCCGAGGTCCGGGAAGTACTTCGCGTCCATCAACCCCGCGAACGAGAGGAAGCTGGCCGACATCGCGCTCGCGGGCCCCGCGGACGTCGACGCAGCCTATGCGGCGGCGGCCAGGGCCTTCGGCCCCTGGTCCGCCCTTCACGGGCGCGAGCGGGGGAAGTACCTCTTCAGGATTGCCCGCCTCCTCCAGGACAGGGCGAGGGAGTTCGCGGTCGCCGAGACCATGGACGGGGGCAAGCCCATCCGCGAGTCGAGGGACTTCGACGTGCCGATGGCGGCGGCGCATTTCTTCTACCACGCGGGCTGGGCGGACAAGCTGGACTACGTGGCGCCCGGGCGGACGGCGGGCCCCCTCGGGGTCGTCGGCCAGGTGATCCCCTGGAACTTCCCCCTCCTCATGCTGGCGTGGAAGCTCTCGCCGGCCCTCGCCATGGGCAACTGCGTGGTCCTCAAGCCCGCGGAGACGACCTCCATCACGGCGCTCAAGCTGGCGGAGATCCTGCAGGACGCCGGGCTGCCCCCCGGGGTCGTCAACATCGTGACCGGCGCCGGCGGGACCGGGTCCGCCGTCATGGGCCACCCGGGCGCCGCGAAGGTCGCCTTCACGGGCTCCACCGAGGTCGGCAAGCTGATCATGCGCCAGCTCGCGGGGACCGGCAGGCGGATGACCATGGAGCTGGGCGGAAAGGCGGCCAATGTCGTCTTCGAGGACGCGCCCATCGACCAGGCCGTCGAGGGCATCGTGAACGGGATCTTCTTCAACCAGGGGCACGTCTGCTGCGCCGGGTCCAGGTTGCTCGTACAGGAGTCGGTGTATGACGAGGTGATCGCGTCGCTGCGGCGACGGCTGGGCACGCTGCGGCTCGGTGACCCGCTCGACAAGAACACCGACGTGGGCGCGATCAACTCGGCCGCGCAGCTAGCCAAGATCCGCGAGCTGTCCGACTTGGGGGAGGCCGAGGGCGCCGAGCGCTGGTCGCCGCCTTGCGACCTGCCGGAGCGCGGGTTCTGGTTCCCGCCGACGATCTTCACCGGGGTAGCGCAGGCGCACCGCATCGCGCGGGAAGAGATCTTCGGGCCGGTGCTTTCTGTGCTGACGTTCCGCACGCCGGCCGAGGCGGTGGAGAAGGCCAACAACACGCCCTACGGCCTGTCCGCCGGCGTGTGGACCGAGAAGGGCTCGCTGATCTTGTGGATGGCGTCCCGGCTACGGGCAGGCGTGGTGTGGGCGAATACGTTCAACCGGTTCGACCCGGCGTCGCCGTTCGGCGGCTACAAGGAGTCCGGCTACGGGCGCGAGGGCGGCAGGCACGGGCTGGAGGCGTACCTCGATGTCTGACTCAGTCGCCGGTCGTGTTGCCGTGCGCAAGACGTACAAGCTGTATATCGGCGGCGCCTTTCCGCGTTCGGAAAGCGGAAGGTCCTACGTGGTGAGCGACTCGCACGGCGGCTTCCTCGCCAACGCTGCCCTCGCCTCGCGCAAGGACGCGCGCGACGCGGTGTCCGCGGCGCGCAAGGCGTTCGCTGGATGGTCCGGCGCCACCGCGTACAACCGAGGCCAGGTCCTCTACCGTGTCGCCGAGTTGATGGAGGGCCGCCGGTCGCAGTTCGTCAGCGAGATCCGTGCGGCGGAGGGCATCGGCTCGTCGAAGGCGGAAGCGTTCGTGGACGCCGCCATCGACCGGTGGGTGTGGTACGCGGGCTGGGCGGACAAGATCGCGCAGGTCCGTGGCTCGTCCAACCCGGTGGCGGGACCGTACTTCAACTTCTCGCTGCCCGAGCCGACGGGGGTCGTCGCCGTGCTCGCGCCCCAGCGGGGCCCGTTGCTCGGCTTCGTCTCGGTCGTCGCGCCGGCCATCGTGAGCGGTAACACCGTGGTGGTGCTGGCGTCGGAACAGTACCCGCTGCCCGCCGTCACGCTGTCCGAGGTGCTTGCCACCTCCGACGTTCCCGGCGGCGTGGTGAACGTGCTGACCGGACGGGTGCCGGAGATCGGGCCGTGGCTCGCTTCCCACATGGACGTCAATGCCATCGACCTGACCGGCGCGCCAGACGACTTGCGGGACGACCTTGCGGTCGCCGCCACAGACAACCTCAAGCGCGTCGTGGGGCTCTCGGCGAGCACCGACTGGGCGGCGACGCCCACCCTGGACCGCATGCTCACCTATCTGGAAACCAAGACCGTGTGGCACCCCGCCGCGATGTAAGCGGCGTGCGCTTCGGCCTAGCCGGCCGCGCGTGCTTTGCGATGGGGCCGGGGACTGGAAACGGAGACTGAGCCACCGTGCCAGCCCCCGGCCGCTTATCGGGGCCAGCGGCCCGCCTGGTCAGCTTTCCGGCGGGGCGAGGTAAGGGAAGTAGTCGAGGAGCTTCGCGGGCTGGGTAAGGCCGGAGGCGAAGTCCTGGTTGAGTATGACTTTGGCGGCGTTGTCGAACGCGTCCTCGGTCAGGCCCTTGCCGTTGTGGCTGCCCTGCCAGGGATCCCATAGCGCGTTGGTGCCCGGGGTGAACGGGATGACCATGGGGAGGAATACGTCGGCCACGTACGCGCCGTAGGCCTTCGCGGTCGGACGGCCGTGCACCCCCTTGTTGTAGGTGCCGCCGAGCCCGACGACCACGGCGGTCTGGTCCCTGATCTGGCCCCAGACCCCGGTGGCGGGGTCGGTCTCGGGGTGGCGGGGCCTGCCCACGAGGTCCTCCGACGGGACGGTGGAGTTGATGTTGAACCCGGCGGAACCCGTGGGGAAGGCCCAGAGCGTGGTGCCGTTGGGGCCGCCGGCGCGCTGCAGTTGCACCCAGCCGTGCCCCTGGTCGTAGACCGCGGTGGTGGCCCAGTAGTTCAGCCGCCGCGGCCCGGTGACCTCGGCCGGCGCCTCGATGAGGATGGAGTGGACGGTTTGCCCCATGAAGTAGTCGGTGGCCGGCTTCAGGGCGTCCAGGTCCGGGAAGAAGCCCTCGTTCAGGGCGTTCGCCAGCGTGATGGGGAAGGGCAGGTAGTTGAAGAACGAGTCGGTGCGCGGTCCGGCGAAGATCTTGATGTCGCGCTCCACCTCGATGACCTCGCCCGCCGGTGCGTTGGGGGGCGTGATGATCCGGCCGGGGGCGTTGCGGTCGGTGGCTTCCCTGCCGCGGACTTCGGCCACCACGACGTGCTGGACGCCGGCCGAGTCGACCGGGAAGGTGAACCGCCAGGTGATGTCCTCGACCAGGTCCTCGTTGGTGTCGACCTTGAGTTCGTAGTAGCCCGCCGGGTCCCAGGGCCCGGCGTTATTCGGGCAGGCGTTCATCCCGAATACCGTGCGGGGGCCGAAGCCGCCGCTGGGCCCGGCGAAGCAGTACGCGTCGCTGATATCCAGCCGTTCGTCGGCTGAGTAGTCGAAGTGGTGAGACATTCTTCTCCTAGAGGATGGTGGTGCTGCGGAGGTAGGGGTTGCGCGACATCGGCTGCAGCGCGAGCGTGTAGAACC
>DASXEV010000018.1:0-2267 GCA_036489955.1 Opitutaceae bacterium | reverse complement strand
GCCGTCCGTCGCGGGCGTCGGCCGGTCCTAACGTAGCCACGGAGGACTGGTACCAATGGCAGCGAAGATGATCGCGTTTGACGAGGACGCCAGGCGCGGCCTCGAGCGCGGCATGAACCAGCTTGCCGACGCCGTGAAGGTAACCCTCGGCCCCAAGGGCCGGAATGTGGTTCTCGAGAAGAAGTGGGGCGCCCCCACGATCACCAACGATGGTGTTTCCATCGCCAAGGAGATCGAGCTCGAGGACCCGTGGGAGAAGATCGGTGCCGAGCTGGTCAAGGAAGTAGCGAAGAAGACCGACGATGTTGCCGGCGACGGCACCACGACGGCGACCGTGCTCGCCCAGGCGCTGGTGCGCGAGGGTCTGCGCAACGTCGCCGCCGGCGCCAACCCGATGTCGCTCAAGCGCGGCATCGAGGCGGCGGTCGAGGCCGTGAGCGAGGAGCTTTCCAAGCTCGCCAAGGACGTGGACACTAAGGAGCAGATTGCCTCCACCGCGTCCATCTCGGCCGGCGACGCGACCATCGGCCAGATGATCGCCGAGGCCATGGACAAGGTCGGCAAGGAAGGCGTCATCACCGTCGAGGAGTCCAACACCTTCGGCCTTGAGCTTGAGCTCACCGAGGGTATGCGCTTCGACAAGGGCTACATCGCGCCGTACTTCGTCACCGACCCGGACCGCCTCGAGGCTGTTCTCGAGGACCCGTACATCCTCATCGTCAACTCGAAGGTCTCGGCCAACAAGGACCTGCTCCCGCTGCTCGACAAGATCGTGCAGTCGGGCAAGCCGCTGGCCATCATCGCCGAGGACGTCGAGGGCGAGGCCCTGGCCACGCTGGTCGTGAACAAGATGCGCGGGCTGTTCAGGTCCGTCGCGGTCAAGGCCCCTGGCTTCGGCGACCGCCGCAAGGCCATGCTCGGTGACATCGCCATCCTCACCGGCGGCCAGGTCATCAGCGAGGAGATCGGCCTCAAGCTTGACAACGTCGACCTCAGCGTGCTCGGCCGGGCTCGCAAGGTCGTGGTGACCAAGGACGAGACGACGATCGTGGACGGCGCTGGCGACGCGGAGCAGATCTCTGGCCGCGTCAACCAGATCCGCACCGAGATCGACAACACCGACTCCGACTACGACCGCGAGAAGCTCCAGGAGCGGCTGGCCAAGCTGGCCGGCGGCGTGGCCGTCATCAAGGCCGGCGCGGCGACCGAGGTCGAGCTCAAGGAGCGCAAGCACCGGATCGAGGACGCGGTGCGCAACGCCAAGGCCGCGGTCGAGGAGGGTGTCGTGCCCGGCGGCGGCGTCGCGCTGCTGCAGGCGGCCCGCACCGCCTTCGACAAGCTGGACCTGGCGGGCGACGAGGCGACCGGCGCGCAGATCGTGCGTCGCGCCGTCGAGGAGCCGCTGAAGCAGATCGCGGTCAACGCCGGCCTCGAGGGCGGCGTTGTGGTCGAGAAGGTGAAGACCCTTCCGGCTGGCGAGGGCCTGAACGCGGCCGACGGCGACTACGTCGACATGTTCAAGGCCGGGATCATCGACCCGGCCAAGGTCACCCGCTCGGCGCTGCAGAACGCGGCCTCGATCGCGGCGCTGTTCCTCACCACCGAGGCGGTCATCGCCGAGAAGCCGGAGAAGAACCCGGCCCCGGCGGCGCCTGGTGGCGGCGGGGACATGGACTTCTAAGTCCGCCTGCTACACCGCACCAACGCGAGCGGCCCGGGGCAACCCGGGCCGTTTTGCGTTCTCGGTGGCCGTGTATCGACTGGGACTGATGTGACTAGATGTTTTCGTGCATATGCGCTGGGTATAGCCCCCACTGCGATCCAGAACCGGGGGGTTCCCGAGGATCGGCCGAAGGACTCACGGCCTTGCACGCGATCCCGTCCCAGCACCATCCGAACGTGTGAGGCCGTGACCGACGTGCCCCTGGCTGCCGGCGGAGCGGCAGCCAGGGGGCTGTCCCCGGCCGCAGTCCCCTGAGGGCGCAATAACGGTGATGCCATTACCCCCGTGCTACCGCTAGCCTTATAAGCGCCCAACACATCTCGTCGGCGATCGTCGCCGCCGGGCTGCCAGTTTCTAATGACGTGAGGTCTTGCTCGTGCCTACCGGCAAGGTCAAGTGGTATGACGCCGAGAAGGGTTTCGGCTTCCTCTCCCGCGATGACGGGGGTGCCGAGGTATTCGTGCATTCCTCCGCGCTGCCCGCAGGGACGGAGACCATGGCGAAGGGGCAGCGGGTCGAGTTCGGCATCGCGGAGGGCCGCAAG
>DASXEV010000001.1:0-11230 GCA_036489955.1 Opitutaceae bacterium | reverse complement strand
AATATATCAAGGACGCACACCGAATGCCGGCGGTCGCCCAGGTCCAGTCCAATGGTCAGTTTCGTCGTGCTCATAAGGCGTAGTCTATCCCACCGCGCTCATCCGCGCGATGCTCTACGCCTTCTCATTCCTACTGGTTAGCCAGAGGCAAAAACCGATCCGAGTAAAACCCATTTGCGCGGACCAGCAATTCGATCACCCTGAAACTATGAAGGTGGAAATAGAGCAAGAGACTGATGGGCGTTGGATTGCCGAGGTGCCAAGCTTGCCGGGAGCCATGGCTTACGGCAAGACCAGGGCTGAAGCAGTTTCCAAGGCTGAGGCCCTTGTTCTTAGAATACTGGCGGATAAGCTCGAACACGGAGAATCAGTTCCTCAAATTACCGAGGTCTTCACGGTGCCGGCATGAGCGTTTGGGGCGCCCGCAAGGCGAAGGTTGTATTGGCGCCCCTGCTTCGAATCGGATGGCGTGTGAAAAGGCAGAGCGGGTCGCACAAGGTTTTGGAGAGGGCCGGCTGGGCGGACTATGTATTCGCATTCCATGACGGAGAGGAAGCCCCTGAGCCGTACTGGCCTTGCGCCGCCGACTCGATCGAGGTTGGGAGAAACCCGATCGGCACGTCGACGGCCACCGTTTCGTTCAATGGGTCGATCATGAGCGCCGAGTTCATGGGACAGCGCTGATTTCGGCGCCGCGGAGTCCGGGCAGGCGCAATTGCCATGTTTAGGGGCGACCTGCAACGGCCTCGGCGATGGTCCCCCTTTGATGATTCCTGGGAGAGGAGGGCGGAGGGCCTGAAACGGTCGTTTCCGAGATGTCACAAACCCGCCATGACGGCGAGCCCCGGCAGAGGTTATGCTGTCCATCCGCATGATGCAGAGCCCTTCACTCCTTGTGTCGGCGAAGACCCGCATGTGGCTGAGCTCCCATCCTGTGGCACGGGGAACGATCGAGCCCGACACCGCGGCCCAAAGCCTGCAGGCGATAGATTTTGCAAGCCAATGACGTTTGCCGAGCGATACTGCGCGAAGCACCGGCTGCTGCCGGAAGAATATGAGAAGGCCGTCCTCACGCGCTCGCTCTATCCCCAGGCAAGGCTGCTCGGCCCCTTGCTGTCGCTATTCCGGGCCTATTTTTTGTCGGACCGGGAATTTGTCTCAGGCGTGGGCCAGATCAGCCGCCTGCGCGATTTCGACCAGGAGGCGTTCGCGTATGTCGGGGACCCGAACAACCGCGGGTTCCTGCGCCAGGGCCTCAGGCTGCGGGTTTCGGTGAACCGCCTCTACAGGGTCGTCCATGACACCTTTCGGGAAGGTTCTGGCCGGCCCTTTCCAAGGGGCCGATGAGGGCCGCGGGCCGGGAGCGCCCCTGGCCGGTTGCAGCCGGCCCGGGGCCGGGGCCTACCGGAAGAACCGGATCGTCATCGGGTACTCGTAGTAGACCCCCTCGGCGGCCCTGACCGCGGCCACGATCGAGCAGACGATGCCCGTCAGCACCACCGCGGCGAGGGCCGGGATGCCGATCAGGATGATGCAGAGGGGGGCGCAGCACAGGATGTACAGGAGCACCGAGAGGTGGAAATTCAGGGCCTCGCGGGCGTGGTGGGCCGCGTAGGCCGAGCTGGACGAGCGCATGACGAGGTAGACGATGAGCGGGAAGACAAACGACAGGAGCGCCAGGCCGAAAAAGAACGAGAGGTGGCAGAGGACGCTCCAGAGGCGGTCGCCCGAGGTCTGGGAACCGGGGAGCGGGGACGAGAAGTCACCGGGAGCGGCGGTGGATTGGGAGGTCATGGTGGTTTTTCCGGGATTTGGTTCTGTTTCTGCCCCCATAACACCGCAGGGCAGGCCAAAGTTGCAGGCCCGCGCATGGTCCCGGGGCCGCGGGCGAAGCCCGGGCTGCGCCCCCTTTCCCCCGGGGAACAAAGGCCCTTGGGGGGCCACAGTAGGACCGAGGCGGGACCAACCGAGACGGGGCCAATCCACCCAGGTACCATGAACAAGAATTCCAAGGACAGCTCGGAACGCAGCCCGGTCGTCGCCATCCTCCTGACCGACGGCTTTGAACAGGTTGAGATGACAAAACCCAGGGAGGCCCTCGAGAAGGAGGGCTACCGCACCAAGATCGTCTCGCCGAAGAAGGACACGGTCGAGGGCGTCAACCACATGAAGCCCGGCGACAAGTTCAAGGTGGACGTGCCCCTGTCGGACGCCGACGCCGAGGACTATGACGCCCTACTGCTCCCCGGCGGCGTCACAAATCCCGACGCGCTCAGGCAGGAGGAAGACGCCGTGCAGTTCGTCTCGTCCTTCTTCGAGGCGGGCAAGCCCGTCGCCGCAATCTGCCACGGGCCCATCATGCTCATCGAGTCCGATGTCATCGAGGGGCGCACCCTCACCTCCTACCCGTCCATCAGGACGGACCTCGAGAACGCGGGCGCAAAGTGGGTCGACAGGAGCGTCTGCGAGGACGGCAACCTTGTGACGAGCCGCAAGCCGGACGACATCCCCGACTTCAACAGGGCCATGCTCGGGCTCTTCTCGAGGAGCGCGCACGCGCATCCGGCATGAGGGCGGTCTGGAAGGGCTCGATCAGCTTCGGCCTGGTCAACATCCCGGTCGCCCTCCAGAACGCGACGCGCAGCGAGGAGCTGAGGTTCCGCCTGCTCCGAAGGAGCGACCTGAGCCCCGTCAACTACAGGCGCGTCTCCTCCGTCGACGGCAAGGAGGTGCCCTGGGCCGAGATTGTGAAGGGCTACGAGTACGAGAAGGGGAAGTACGTCGTCCTCAAGGACGAGGATTTCAGGCGGGTCGACCTCGAAGCGACGGACACGATCGATATCGTGGACTTCGTGGACGCCGCGCAGGTCAACCCGATCTACTTCCACCGGCCCTATTACCTGGAGCCCCAGAAGGGGGGAGCCGGCGCCTACGCGCTCCTGCTGCAGGTGCTGCGCGACACGAACAAGGTCGGCATCTCCAAGGTGGTCATCAAGACCCGGCAGCACCTGGCCGGGGTCAAGGCCGCGGGCCCGCTGCTCGTCCTCGAGCTCATGCGCTTCGCGGACGAGCTCGTGCCGCCGTCGTCGGTCAGCGCCCCGGCGGCGGGGAAGCCGCGGGCCAGGGATGTCGCAATGGCGAAGACGCTGGTCGGCCAGATGACGACGGACTGGGACCCTGCAGCCTATACCGACGAGTACCGCTCGGCGCTCATGAAGGTGATCGACGCCAAGGTGGCGACGGGCGGCAGGGAGCTGCCCAAGGCCGCCCGCCACGGCAGAAAGGCCACCAACGTGATCGACCTGGCGCAGGTGCTCCGGCAGAGCCTGGACGAGGCCAAGGCAAAGAAGGCGCCGAAGGCGCAGGGCCGCCGCGCGCGCGCCAGGGCGGCGTAGGTCCGATGGCCCGGCGCACCGAGCCCCGCCCGAGGGTGGCCGTCACCCACCCGGACAAGGTGTACTTTCCAGGAACCGGCTTCACAAAGGCGGACCTCATCCGGTACTACGCCGGCGTCTCGCGGCACATGCTGCCGCACCTGCGGGACCGGCCCGTCACCCTCATCCGCTTCCCGGACGGCGTCACCGGCAAGAAGTTCTACGAGAAGAATGCGCCGGCCTTCACCCCCGCCTGGGTGAGGACCGTCCGCGTGCCGCGTAGGCACGAGGGGGGCGCGATCCGCTACCTGGTCATCAACGATGCCGACACGCTCACCTGGTGCGCCAACCTGGGGGCCATCGAGATCCACCCCTTCCTCCACGCGGCCCCGAATCTGGGGCAGCCGACGCACATCGCCTTCGACCTGGACCCGGGGGACGGCTCGACGATCGCCACGTGCTCCCGCGTGGCGCTCCTCGTACGCGAAATCCTCGCTGCCCTGGGCCTCAAGGGCTTCCCGAAGGTCTCGGGCTCAAAGGGCCTCCAGGTCTATGTCCCCCTCAACTCGGGAGCCGCGTACGGCGCCAGCGGCGCCTTCGCCAAGGCGGTCGCCGAGCTCCTCGCGCGCGACCACCCGGACCTCGTCGTCAGCAACATGTCCAAGGCGGTCCGCAGGGGGCGGGTCCTCATCGACTGGAGCCAGAACTCGCCGTCGAAGACCACGGTCGGCGTTTATTCTGTCCGCGGGAAGGGGGATTCGCCGACGGTGTCCATGCCGGTCACCTGGCAGGAGGTGGAAAAGGCCTCGAAGGGGCGCAGGCTCGGGCCCTGGTCGCCGTCCGAGGCGCTGGGGAGGCTGAGGAAGTCCGGCGACCTCTTCGCGCCCGTCCTCAAGCTGAGGCAACGGCTTCCGAGGGCGTTCGCGGGCGCGGGCGCGCCGAAGGCGTCCCCGCTGTCCGCGTATGAGGGGAAAAGGGACTTCTCACGGACGAGCGAGCCCAGGCCGTCCAGGGGCCCCAGGAAGGGAGGCCGCTTCGTCATCCAGAAGCATGCGGCGACGCACCTGCACTACGACTTCAGGCTCGAGATGGACGGCGTCCTGAAGAGCTGGGCCGTCCCGAAGGGCCTGCCGACGCAGCTGGGGGTGAAGCGCTCGGGCTTCGCCGTCGAGGACCATCCCGTCGGCTACATCAAGTTCGAGGGGACGATACCCAAGGGCCAGTACGGGGGCGGGACGGTGATGGTCTGGGATTTCGGGACGTACGAGCTCCTGGCCGGGAGTGTCGGGTCCGGCTCGCTCAAGTTCATCCTGAAGGGCAGCAAGCTGCGGGGCGAGTGGCACATGTTCAAGATTCGCTCGGAGGCCGGCAAGGACGTCTGGCTCATCGCCAAGTCGCACGAGGACGCGCGGCCCGTCAGCGCCCGCCGCGACGACGCCTCCGCGCTCACCGGCCGGTCGATGGCCCGGATCGCGGGCGACAACGACGCCACCTGGCGAAGCCGCGCCGCCTAGGGGCGCGCGAACACGGCGCCGGGCTCGCGCCGCACGGCGCGCGGGGCCTTGTCCCGGCGCAGGCCGGCGAACACGGGCTGGCGCATGAGGCCGTCGTCCGTCCACTCGGCGAACCTCACCTGGGCGACCAGCGAGGGGCGAAGCCAGTGCACGGCCTCCATCTGCGCGGCGCCCATGCCGGTCCCATAGCGGGGCCTCCCCTTCTCGGGCAGGTTGGCGAACGGGCAGGCCTTGCTCCGGAGCCTCTGGAACTTCTCATAGAGGCACGCCAGGTCCGCGTCGGAAAAGCCCGTGCCCACCTTGCCGGCGTAGACGAGCCGTCCTCCCTGGTTGTAGCCGACGAGGAGCGCCCCGAAGTGCTGGCGGCTCCTCTGCGGGGCCGTGTAGCCGCCGATGACGACCTCCTGCTCGGCCTGCACCTTGCACTTCATCCAGGAGCCGCTGCGACGCCCGGACTCGTACAGGGACTTAGGCCGCTTGACCACGATGCCCTCGAGGCCCCGCTCCTTCGCCACCTCGAAGAGCTCGGATGGATCGGTGTTGAAGACGGGCGAGAGCTGCAGGGCGCCCCGCCGGCCGTCGACCAGGTGGGATAGGATCTGGGTGCGCTCGTCCAGCGTGTGGTCCGTGAGGTCGCGCCCGTCCAGGTGCATGATGTCGAAGGCGTAGTAGACGATCGGCGCGATGGACAGGCCGCGGTTCTGCAGCAGCTGGAAGCGGGACCGGCCCTCGGCATCGAGGGCGACCATCTCGCCGTCGATGACCGCGCTCGTGCACTTGAGCCCCTCGAGCGCCGCAACGACATCGGGATAGTCGCCAGTCATTGACTTGTGGTTGCGCGACCAGAGCTCGACCTTGCCCCCGTTCACGACCGCCACGGACCGGTACCCGTCGAACTTCACCTCGCAGTGCCATTTCCCCTCCGGCACGAACTCGGAGCCGAGCGCCTTCATGGGCGCCACGAAGCTGGCCTTGGCCGGCGCCCTCATGCTGCCCTCCTCAGGGGCTCGGCGCCCCCTGCGGGCTGCACCGCCGCCGCCCCCAGCCTCCCGGCGAGCGAGATGGCGTCAAAGGGCGCGCGGGTCTTCACGTCGTTGTCGAAGTACACGAAGGCGTCCCGCGTTGCCCCATCCCCGCGGCGCCTTCCCGCCAGCCGGTCGCCCGGCGCGTTCCTGCCCCGCATCCAGCACCGCAGCCTGGCTTCCCAGGCCGCCAGGCTCGCCGGCGCGTAGCCGCTCTCGTAGAGCTTCGAGCCGCCGTGGAGGCGGACGTAGACGAAGTCGGAGGTCAGGTCCCCCAGGCGGGGCCACCGGCCGGCCGAGTCGGCGATGACGAGCGCGACGCCGGCGTCGCGCAGGAGGGCGATGAACTCGGGATCGACGAACGAAGGGTGCCTCACCTCCAGCGCGTGGCGCAGCGGGGCGTCGCCCAGCACCTTGAGCCAGACCCCGTGGCTCACATGGCCGTCGTGGCGCCGGGCAAGGGCGGCCGCGTGGCCCGCCGTCCGGGGCAGCAGCCGAAGGAAGGCCTCGAGCGTCCCCTTCTCGAAGGGCAGGCTCGGGGGAAGCTGCCAGAGGAAGGGCCCCAGCTTTGTCCCCAGCCTCAGGGGCCCCGAGGCGAGGAAGTTGGCGAGCGGGACCCGGCAGTCCCTGAGGCGCCTCATGTGCGTGATGAAGCGCGGCGCCTTCACCGAGAAGACGAAGCCCTCGGGGACGCTTTCGGCCCAGGCGGCGTAGCTGGAGGGCCGCTGCAGGGAATAGAAGGTGCCGTTGATCTCGATCGTCGAGACCCGCTCGGCCGCGTACCGGAGCTCGGAGGCGTGCGGCATGCCCGCCGGGAAGAACGTCCCCCTCCAGGGCGCGTAGGTCCACCCTGATATCCCTATCCTCGCCCGGCCGCGCAGGGGCCGTGTCCTCCTGGAGCCGCTTCGTAACGCTTTTCGGGGCATGCCCTTCCCCAGACATGCCCGGAACGGCGCAGTTCGGCGCGGAAACGCGCTTGCGGGCTCACTCCTGCATTGGACTCCCGCGGGCCGATCCCCCAGCCTCGGCGCGACCCTGATGAAGACCGGCCCTCGGAATCCACGCTTGGGGACCGCACGGACCGCGGCCGCCGTAGGCCAGGGGCCCCCGGCTCCGCCCCCTGCCCCGGCGTCCCGCGGCGCCGGTCGCAGGCGGCTCCTCCTCTGCCTCGTCATTGCCGCGGCGGCCGTCCTCGCCTATTCGAACTCGCTGTCCGGGCCCTTCGTCCTCGACGACGTGCCGTCCATCCAGGGCAACTCCTCGATCCGGCACTGGGCGAGCGCCCTGTCGCCGCCGGACAACTCGACAAACGGCGGGCGCCCCCTCCTCAACCTCTCCTTCGCGGCCAACTACGCCGCGGGCGGGCTCAGCGTGGGCGGCTACCACGCCGTGAACCTCGCCATCCACGTCCTGGCGGCCCTTGTCCTCTTCGGCATCGCGAGGCGCGCCTTCAGGGGATTCGTGGACCGGCCGGACTCGGCCGCATTCTCGCTCGCGCTCCTCTGGGCGGTGCATCCGCTGCTGACGGAGTCCGTCACCTACACGGTCCAGCGCGCAGAATCCCTCATGGGGCTCGCGTACCTGCTGACGCTCTACTGTTTCGTGAGGGGCGCCGAGGGCCGCGGCCGAAGGGCCGCGTGCTGGCTGGCGCTGTCGGCGGCCGCCTGCCTCCTCGGGATGGGAACGAAGGAGGTGATGGTGACAGCCCCCCTCGTCGTCCTCGCCTATGACAGGACGTTCATCGCCGGCTCGTTCGGCGCCGCCCTGCGCAGGCGGCCGGCCGCCTATGCGGCCCTGGCGGCGACGTGGGTCCCGCTCCTCTTCCTTGTCGCGTCGACGCACGGCAGGGCGGGAACCGCGGGCTTTGGTACGGCCCTCCCCTGGTACGAGTACGCGAGGATCCAGTGCGCGGCCATCGTCCACTATGTCCGCCTGGCGGCGTGGCCGAGCCCGCTCGTCTTCGACTATCCGACGAGGATGCAGGTTCCCGCCGCCGCCTTCCTCTGCAGCGCGCTGGCCCTGGCGGCCGCGGCCGCGGGATCGGCCTGGGGGCTCGCGCGCGGGTCGGCGGCGGGCTTCCTCGGCGCGGCGTTCCTCGTCATCCTCGCCCCCAGCTCGAGCGTCGTCCCCGTGGTGACGGAGGTGATGGCCGAGCACCGGATGTACCTGCCGCTGGCGGCGCTCCTCGCCTTCGCCGTGGCGGCGGCCTACCGCCGGCTTCGCGGCGGGGCGGCTCCTGCATGCTGCGCCGCGGCCGCCCTTCTCCTCGCCCTCACCTGGATGCGCAACAGCACCTACGCCTCGGCCGAGGACCTCTGGCTCGACACGATCGGCAAGTGCCCGGACAACGACAGGGCCCGCAACAACCTGGGCTACATCCTCGAGCTGCGGGGCCAGTACGACGAGGCCGAGGCGCAGTATGACGAGGCCCTGAGGCTCAACCCCGCCGACGCCGACGCGCACGACAACCTAGGCGGGGTCTACATCATCCGCGGCAAGCTTGGCCCCGCCGAGGCCGAATTCGCCGACGCGCTCCGGATCCGGCCGAAGGACACCGCCGCCGAGAACGGCATGGGCAACATCCTGGCCCTACGGGGCCGGTTCCGGGAGGCCACCGGGCACTACGAGCGGGCCGTGGAGCTCGCGCCCGACAATGCCGAGGCCGAGGACAACCTGGGCAACGCGCTGGAGGCGCAGGGCCGGGTGGCGGAGGCGATCCCCCACCTCGAGGCGGCCGTGGGGACGAAGCCCTCCTCGGCCGAGATGCACAGGAGCCTCGGGGCCGCCCTCGTCATCACGGGCAGGACCGAAAAGGGCATCGCCGAGATCGCGGAGGCCATCCGCCTGGATCCCCGCTCCGCCGCGGCGCACAACGACCTGGCGAACGCCCTCAGGCGCTCGGGAAAGCCCGGCGCCGCCGTCGCGCAGTACCTCGAGGCGGCGAGGCTCGCCCCCTCGGTCGCCGGCTACCATGTCAACGCAGCCATCGCCATCATCGCGAGTGGCGGGGACGCCTCGCGGGCGGTCGCCGAGCTGAGGGCGGCGCTCCGCGCGGACCCGGGGGACACGCAGGCCCGCGAGGTCCTCTCGCGGGTCGAGGTCTCGGGCCGCTGACGGTCCGCCGGCGCCCGGCGCCTAGTAGCGGTAGTGCTCGGGCTTGTAGGGACCGTCGGCGGGCACCCCGAGGTACTTGGCCTGCTTGTCCGAGAGCCTCGTCAGCTTGACGCCGATCTTCTCCAGGTGGAGCCGCGCGACCTCCTCGTCGAGGTGCTTCGGCAGCCGGTAGACGCTGGGCTTGTAGGTGTCCCTGTTGGCCCAGAGCTCAAGCTGGGCGAGCGTCTGGTTGGTGAAGCTGTTCGACATGACGAACGAGGGGTGCCCCGTCGCGCAGCCGAGGTTCACCAGTCGGCCCTCAGCCAGGAGGTAGATGCTCCGGCCGCCCGGGAAGCTGAAGCAGTCGTACTGGGGCTTCACGTTCACGCGCTTCACGCCGGGCGCCTTGAACAGGCGGTCGACCTGGATCTCGTTGTCGAAGTGGCCGATGTTGCAGACGATCGCCTGGTCCTTCATCGCCTGCATGTGCTCGAGCGTGATGACGTCGCAGTTGCCGGTCGTCGTCACGTAGATGTCGCCCGAGGGGAGCGCGCTCTCCAGCGTGTTCACCTCGAAGCCCTCCATCGCCGCCTGGAGGGCGTTGATGGGGTCGATCTCGGTCACGATGACGCGGGCGCCGAAGCCCCTGAAGGAGTGGGCGCAGCCCTTGCCGACGTCGCCGTAGCCGCAGACGACCGCCACCTTGCCGGCGATCATGACGTCCGTGGCGCGCTTCAGGCCGTCCGCAAGCGACTCGCGGCAGCCGTAGAGGTTGTCGAACTTCGACTTGGTGACCGAGTCGTTGACGTTGATGGCCGGTACGAGGAGCTGGCCCTTCTCGTGGAGCTGGTAGAGGCGGTGGACGCCCGTCGTCGTCTCCTCGGAGACGCCGCGCCACTCCTTCACCATCTCGTGGAAGACATAGGGGGACTCGGCGTGGATGCGCTTCAGGAGCGCCTTGATGACCCCCTCCTCGTGCGAGGCCGCGGGGCCGCTTGCCCAGTCGCTGCCCTCCTCGAGCTCGTAGCCCTTGTGCAGGAGGAGCGTCACGTCCCCGCCGTCGTCGACGACGAGCTGCGGGCCCTTGCCGCCCGGGTGGCTGAGCGCCCTCCAGGTGAGGTCCCAGTACTCCTCGAGGCTCTCGCCCTTCCACGCGAAGACGGGGACGCCGGCCTTGGCGATGGCCGCGGCGGCGTGGTCCTGGGTGGAGAAGATGTTGCAGGACGCCCAGCGGACCGAGGCGCCCAGCTCGACCAGCGTCTCGATGAGGACGGCGGTCTGGATCGTCATGTGCAGGGAGCCGGTGATCCGGACGCCCTTCAGGGGCTTCTTCGGGCCGAACTTCTTCCTGACGGCGACGAGGCCCGGCATCTCGTGCTCGGCGATGGCGACCTCCTTGCGGCCCCACTCGGCGAGGGCGATGTCCCTGACCTGGTAGTCGGTTTCGGTGCGTGCGGTTCCTGTGCTCGTCGGCATGGCGGGTGTTATTTTGCTGCGGCCCTCAGCTCCTTGGCCTTGTTGGTCCGCTCCCAGGGCAGGTCCGGCTTGCCGAAGTGCCCGTAGTTCGTGGTCGAGCGGTAAATGGGGCGCAGGAGGTCGAGCTGCTTCACGATGTTCGCGGGCTTGAAGCTGAAGACCTTCTGGACGGCCTTGCTGATCTTGGCCTCCGGGACCTTCGCAGTGCCCATGGCGTCCACCCAGATACTGACCGGTTCCGGGTAGCCGATCGCATAGGCCACCTGGAGCTCGCAGATGTCCGCGAGGCCGGAGGCGACGATGTTCTTGGCCACCCACCGGCACATGTAGGCCGCCGAGCGGTCGACTTTGGAGGGGTCCTTGCCCGAGAACGCGCCGCCGCCGTGGCGGCCCCAGCCGCCGTAGGTGTCGACGATGATCTTGCGCCCGGTGAGACCTGAGTCGCCCTCGGGCCCGCCGACCACGAAGCGGCCTGTCGGGTTGATGAGGAACTGGGTCGACCTGTCCATCATGGCCTTCGGGATCACCTTCTTGACGACGTACTCGATCAGGAATTCCCGGATGTCGGCGTGCTTCACGTTGGGCGTGTGCTGCGTCGAGATGACGACGTTCTCGACCTTCACCGGCCGGTCGTTCTCGTAGCGGATCGAGACCTGCGACTTGGCGTCAGGGCGCAGCCAGCCGACGACGCCCGCCTTGCGCAGCTTAGTCAGCTCGCGGCCGAGGCGGTGGGCGAACATGATCGCGGTCG
>DASXEV010000032.1:0-83836 GCA_036489955.1 Opitutaceae bacterium | reverse complement strand
CGTCATCGACAAGAAATTCGGCTCGCCGACCGTCACCAAGGACGGCGTCACGGTCGCCAAGGAGATCGAGCTCCCGGACCCGTACGAGAACATGGGCGCCCAGATGGTCAAGGAGGTCGCCTCCAAGACGTCCGACGCCGCTGGTGACGGCACCACGACCGCCACCGTCCTCGCCGAGGGCATCTTCCGCGAGGGCCTGAAGAACGTCACCGCCGGGTCTAACCCGATCTTCCTGAAGCGCGGCATCGACAAGGCCGTCGAGGCGGCCGTCGCCGAGCTCGCCAAGGTCTCGAAGAAGGTCTCCGACCGCGAGGAGATCCGCCAGGTCGCCACCGTCTCCGCCAACTGGGACGAGACGATCGGCAACATCATCGCCGACGCCATGGACAAGGTCGGCAAGGACGGCACGATCACGGTCGAGGAGGCCCGCTCCATCGAGACGACGCTTGAGGTCGTCGAGGGCATGCAGTTCGACAAGGGCTACCTCTCGCCGTACTTCGTCACCAACGCCGAGGCCATGGAGGCCATCCTCGAGGACGCCTACGTCCTCATCCACGAGAAGAAGATCAGCTCCCTCAACGACCTCCTGCCCCTGCTGCAGACGGTCGCCAAGGGCGGCAAGCCCCTTCTCATCATCGCCGAGGAGGTCGAGGGCGAGGCGCTTGCGGCCCTCGTCGTCAACAAGATCCGCGGCACGCTGAACGTGGTCGCCGTCAAGGCCCCGGGCTTCGGTGATCGCCGCAAGGCGATGCTCGAGGACATTGCCATCCTCACGGGCGGCAAGTGCTTCACCGAGGACCTCGGCATCAAGCTCGAGAACGTCACGGTCTCCGACCTTGGGCGCGCCAAGCGCATCACGGTCGACAAGGAGAACACGACGATCGTCGAGGGTGGCGGCAAGAGCTCCGACATCCAGGGCCGCGTGAAGCAGATCCGCCGGCAGATCGACGAGACCACCTCGGACTACGACCGCGAGAAGCTCCAGGAGCGCCTCGCCAAGCTGGCCGGCGGCGTCGCCGTCATCAATGTCGGCGCCTCCACGGAGGTCGAGATGAAGGAGAAGAAGGCCCGTGTTGAGGACGCGCTCCACGCGACCCGCGCGGCTGTCGAGGAGGGCATCGTCGCCGGCGGCGGCGTCGCGCTCCTTCGCACGGCGAAGGCCATCGACGCCCTCAACCTCGAGGGCGACGAGAAGATCGGCTCCCAGATCGTCCGCAGGGCCATCGAGCATCCGATCCGGATGCTCTGCGCCAACGCGGGCGTCGAGGGCGCGGTCGTCGTGGGCGAGGTGCTCAGCAACAAGGGCAACTACGGCTACAACGTCGCAACCGACAAGTACGAGGACCTGGTGAAGGCGGGCGTAGTCGACCCCACCAAGGTCACGCGGACGGCGCTGCAGAACTCGGCGTCGATCGCCGGCCTGCTGCTCACCACCGAGTGCATGATCACCGAGATCCCGGAGAAGAAGGATGCGGCTCCCGCCCATCCCCCGGGCGGCGGCGGCATGGACTACTAAGCGTCTCGGCAAAAGCAATTGCGAGCGCCCCGGCCTTTGGCCGGGGCGCTTTTTTTTAAGCTCCTTGCGCTGCCCGGAAGGCGGGCTTTCCCTTCTTGCGCATGGAAGCCATCGTCCTTGGAAGCGGAACCTCCCAAGGCGTGCCCATGATCGGCTGCTCCTGCGCGGTGTGCACGTCTCCGGACCCGCGCAACAAGCGGACGAGGACATCCATCCACGTGGTCATGGACGGCCTCCACGTCCAGGTCGACGCGGCGCCCGAATTCCGGCTGCAGTGCATCAGGGAGGCGCTGGAACGCCTCGACGTCTTCATCCTGACGCACGGGCACTGCGACCACGTGGCCGGCATGGACGACCTCCGCCGGTTCTGCGACCTGCGCGGCGGCAACGCCATCGTCGTCCACACGACGCCGGTCGGCAGGGAGCGCGTCCGCGCCATGTATCCCTACGCGATAGCTGACCGGCCGGCGGTCCACGGCTATCCCGCGTTCAGGCTCGAGGACATGCCGGCCAGGATGGACCTTCCCCAGGGCACGATCGAGTCGACCCTGCTTCCCCATGGGGCCGAGGAGACCCTGGGGCTCGTCTTCACCGAGCGCTCGAGCGGTGCCAGGTTCGCGTATTACACGGACTGCAAGGCCCTGACGGCCGCCTCCGTCGAGCTCGCGAGGGGCGTCGATGCCGCCGTGATCGACGGCCTCCGGCCCGAGCCCCATCCGACGCACATGACCATCGCCGAGGCGGTCGAGGCCGGCAAGACACTGGGCTGCAAGCGGGTGTGGCTCACGCATCTCACCCACCATTCCGATCATGCGCAGACGGAAGCCTCTCTTCCGCATGGATTTGGGCTCGCCTACGACGGCCTGCGGATACGAATCTGATTGGGGCCTGTCATTAAACCCATGATCCGTGGTCTCTTGGCGCCAGCTGCTGCCGCGCTTTCCCTTTCGCTGGCCGTGTCCTCCCGCGGCTCTGTCGTGTCCCCGCCGGCGGCCGTGCTTCACGGCTCCGTGCGCGTCCCCGACGTGACAGGCCGCACGATCGGACGGGCGACGGTCATCCGGGCGCTGACACCGGCAGAGACTGCCCTCCCGATCCGCTTCTCGGTCACGCTGCGGATGCGGGCCTTCGACGAGCTGGAGGGCCGCATCGGCCAGGGGCAGCAGGTGCCCGCGGCGGAAATGGAGGACAAGTACCTGCCGCTGAAGGCGGACTATGACCGCGTCGCGCAGTGGCTCGCCTCGCAGGGGTTCACGCCGACGATTGTCGACCGGTTGCACACGACGGTGTTCGTCAGCGGGCCCGTGTCGGCAGTGTCCTCCGCGCTCGGTGTCCGCTTCGCGCGAGTGCAGGTCGCCGACGGCGAGTACACGTCCGCGGTCTCCGAGCCCATGCTCCCCGCGGACCTCGCGCCCGAGGTGCTCAGCGTGGACGGCCTCCAGCCCGAGTTCCGCATGAGGCACGTGCGTACCCAGCGGCTCCCGCAGCCCGCGGACCTTGCCGACGGGGCCATCTACATCACGCCGGACAACCTCGACTCGGCCTACGATGTCCCGGCGGGCGCGGACGGGGCGGGCGTCACGATAGCGATCATCGGCGAGGCGCCCGTGAACGCGAGCGACCTCAGCGCGTTCTGGTCGACGACGGGCATCCCGCAGACGGCGTCCAACGTGACGACGATCGACGTGGACGGCGGCCCGGGGAACCCGCAGGACTCGCTTCTCCTGGAGGCCGCGCTCGACGTGGAATGGGCCAGCGCCATGGCGCCCGCCGCGAAGATCAGGTACTACATCTCCCAGAACGCCCTCGAGAACCTGACCCAGATATCGAACGACCTGCCCTCAAACCCCTCGATGACCGTCGTCTCCTCCAGCTTCGGCAACACGGAATCCGACGACGGCGACGGGATCCTGCGCGAGTTCTCGCAGGAGACGGCGACCCTGGCCGCGGCCGGGGTCTCGTTGCTCGACGCCAGCGGCGACGCGGGGTCCAACCCCAACGGGGCCATCTCGGCGGGCGATTACTCGGCCTCCGTGCCGCTCGGGGTCACATACCCGGCCAGCGACCCCAACGTCACCGGGGTAGGCGGCACGACGATCACCTATACGGGCAACTGGCAGGTCGAGTCCGAGGTCGTGTGGAACCAGCTCTCCGGCGACACGCCGAGCGCGTCCGGCGGCGGCGTCAGCGGTTTCTTCAGCAAGCCCTCCTGGCAGACGGGCGGCTCGGTGCTGGCCGGACAGAGCATGCGGTGCATCCCCGACGTCGCGGCGCTGTCGGATGCCAACCTCGACAACGTGAATGTCGGGTCGGGGTTCACCCTGGCCAACGGCTCGAATGTCGGCGTGTTCCTTGTCTACACCTCGAACGGCAAGCAGACGGAGGTCGCCGCCAGCGGGACCAGCCTGTCGTGCCCGATCTGGGCCGGCTTCACCGCCCTCATCAACCAGGCAAGGGCGGCCCGGGGCCTGGGCCCCATCGGGCTCCTGAATCCCCACCTCTACCCGCTGGCCGGCTCGGCCGACTTCAACGACGTGACGAGCGGGAACAACGGCTTCTACAGCGCCGGCCCGGGATACGACCTGTGCTCGGGGCTTGGGACGCCGGACATCGCGAACCTCCTGGGGGACCTTGCGCCCTCGGCCCAGTCCCCCTCGCGGCTCGCCAACGTGTCCACCCGGGCCGAGGTCGAGACCGGGGCCAATATCCTGATCGCGGGGTTCGCCGTCGGCGGTTCTGCGGGCACGACGAAGAGCGTCCTCGTCCGGGGGATCGGCCCGGCGCTCCAGGCGTTCAGCATCAGCGGGGCGCTCCTCCAGGTGGTGCTCGGCGTCTATGACAGCAACCAGGTCCTGATTGCGAGCGACACGGGGTGGGGGAATGCCCCGGTCGCGGGGACGTCGCCCGTCCACGCCACCTTCCGGGCGGCCACCGCCGCGGACATGGCGGCCGTCGGGGCATTCGCGCTCAACACGGGATCCGCCGATTCCGCCATGGTGCTCACGGTTCCCGCGGGCGCGACCTACACGGTCCAGGTCTCCGGTGTCTCGTCGGCGACGGGCGTCGCCCTCGCCGAGGTGTACGAGCTCAGCAACTCCGTGCCCGAGCTGCTCTCGAACGTCTCCTCGAGGGTCTTCGTCGGGACGGGCGCCCAGATCGCGATCCCCGGCTTTGTCGTCAGCGGAGCGGCGCCGAAGACCGTGCTGATCCGCGGCATCGGCCCGGCGCTGGCGAATTTCAACATCTCGGGCGAACTCGCCCAGACCGTCCTCACGATCGAGGACGGCAGCGGCAAGCCGATCGCCAGCGATTCGGGATGGGGCAACGCCCTCGTCCCCGGGACGTCCACGTCCTCGGCCACGTACCGGCAGGCGACCGCGGCCGACATGTCCGCCGCCG
This sequence comes from Opitutaceae bacterium, assembly GCA_036489955.1. GTDB lineage: Bacteria > Verrucomicrobiota > Verrucomicrobiia > Opitutales > Opitutaceae > Palsa-1447. The sequence continues at coordinate 78,921 of DASXEV010000032.1, read as the reverse complement.
GCGCCTTTGCGTTGCCGTCCAATTCCGGGGACTCGGCGATCGTCGTCACGCTGCCGCCCGGCAATTACACGGCGGAATTGGCGGGCGCGAACAGCACGACAGGCACCGCCTTGGTAGAGGTTTACCAACTGTCTGATTAATAGGCGTTTGCCTATTTCAGCAGCCCAAGGCGCCAATCCATGGCGAAATCTGCCAAAGGAATTGCTTTAATTCCCACTCATCTAATGTAGATTCGAAAATCCATGAAGCTTTCGAAGAAGGGAGAATACGCCCTGCGCTCCCTCATCAACCTCGGCATCGCCGCGGAGATGAACCGCAAGCTCGTGCAGGTCTCGGAGCTGGCCGAGAGCGAGCAGCTGCCGGTCAAGTTCCTTGAGCAGATCCTGCAGTCCCTGAAGGAGGCCGGGATCGTCGAGAGCCAGCGGGGCAAGTTCGGGGGCTACCGCCTGAGGCGGCCGGCAAAGAAGATCTACATCGGCGAGGTGGTCCGCCTGATCGACGGGCCGCTCGCCCCCATCGGGTGCGTCTCCCAGACCGCCTACGAGCCCTGCACCTGCCCCGACGAGGCGCACTGCGGCCTGCGAATGCTGATGGTCGACGTCCGCAACGCCATCGCGGACATCCTAGACCGCTACACGCTGGCCGACGTCGTCGAGATCACGCTGCGCAAGATGCGGCGGGACAGCATCACGCTTCCCTTTGGCGCCGGGGCCGCGCCTGACCGCGTCCCGGCCCGCCTCGCCCGCGAGCAGCTCTCGCGGCGCCCGAAGCAGGGGCGCCGGGGCCGCTCCAGCCCCTCCGAGGGCGTGCTGCACCACATCCTCGGGGAATACTCCATCTAGCAGCGCAGGCGCCGAGACCCTCCCTTGAACCCTTTCCGCCGACCGGACCTCCGGAGCCCACACCCAGAAAAGAAGGCACGCGCGGCCGGCCGTCACCGGAAGCCGCGCGGCAGACACTCCAGATGAAAATCTCCATGCTCCTCCCGGCCGTGGCGCTTGCCGCGGCCGGCCTCGCAGCCCCGGCGTCCGCAAGGTCGGTCACGCTGCTCAACGTCTCGTACGACCCCACGCGCGAGCTCTACGCCGAGTACAACCCGGCATTCGCAAGGTACTGGAAGGCGAAGACCGGCGACGACGTGACCATCGAGCAGTCCCACGGGGGCTCCGGTGCGCAGGCGCGGTCGGTCATCGACGGCCTCGACGCCGACGTCGTGACCCTCGCGCTCGCCGCCGACATCGACAGCCTCCACGAGCACGGCGGCCTCGTCCCGGCTGACTGGCAGTCGCGGCTGCCCGACCACTCGGCGCCGTACACGAGCACGATCGTGCTCCTCGTCCGCAAGGGGAACCCCAAGCACATCCGGGACTGGGACGACGCCATCCGGCCCGGGATCCAGGTGATAGCGCCCAACCCCAAGACCTCGGGCGGCGCGCGCTGGGCCTACCTTGCGGCGTGGGGCTACGCCGAGCGCAGGTACCACAGCAAGGACAAGGCGAGGGAGTTCGTGACGGCCCTCTACGGCAACGTGCTCGTCCTCGACGCGGGCTCGCGTGGGTCGACGATCACGTTCGTGCAGCATGAGCAGGGCGACGTGCTCCTTGCCTGGGAGAACGAGGCCTACCTTGCGCAGAAGCAGTTCGGCGACGGAAAGTTCGAGACGGTGATCCCGTCCGCGAGCATCCTTGCCGAGCCGCCGGTCGCGGTCGTCGAGAAGGTGGCGGGGCGGAAGGGAACCCTCGACGTGGCCAGGGCGTACCTCCAGTACCTCTATTCGGACGAGGGCCAGGACATCGCGGCACGGAACTTCTACCGCCCGCGCAGCCGCGATGTCGCGGCGCGCTACTCCCGCCAGTTTCCCGGCCTCGAGCTCTTCACGGTCGACGAGGTCTTCGGCGGCTGGGGCAACGCCCAGCGGACGCACTTCGCCGACGGCGGCATCTTCGACCAGATCTACCAGAAGTAGGCCATGCCCGACCCAGCACCCAGGCGCAGCCACCGAAGTGTCCTCCCGGGATTCGGGCTCTCGCTCGGCTTCACGGTGGCCTACCTGGGGCTCATCGTCCTCATCCCTCTCCTGGCGGCCTTCCTGAAGGCCGCCGGGATGAGCTGGCACCAGTTCGTCGCCGCCGTGGCGTCGCCCCGGGTCATGGCGGCGTACCGCCTGAGCTTCGGAGCCTCGCTGGCGGCGGGCCTGGTCAACATGGTGTTCGGGCTCATCGTCGCCTGGGTCCTCGTGCGGTACCGCTTCCCGGGCAAGCAGGTCATCGACGCCCTTGTCGACCTGCCGTTTGCGCTGCCGACGGCGGTCGCCGGCATCGCCCTCACGACCCTCTATTCGCCGAACGGCTGGGTGGGCAGGCTCCTTGCCCCCCACGGGATCAAGGTGGCCTTCACCTGGGCCGGCGTCTTTGTCGCCCTCACGTTCATAGGCCTGCCCTTCGTGGTGAGGACCCTGCAGCCCGTCCTCCAGGACCTGCCCGCCGACGTCGAGGAGGCCGCCTCGACGCTCGGCGCCAACCGCCTCCAGGCGGTCTTCCGCATCATCCTGCCGGAGGTCATGCCGTCCCTGCTCACGGGCTTCGCCCTGGCGTTCGCCCGCGCCCTCGGCGAATACGGCTCTGTCGTCTTCATCTCGGGGAACATGCCCATGAAGACCGAGATCGTCCCCCTCGTCATCATCACCAAGCTCGAGCAGTACGACTACCGCGGTGCGACGGCCATCGCGGTCGTCATGCTGGTGGCCTCCTTCGTCCTCCTGCTGCTCATCAACCTGCTCCAGAAGTGGAGCCGGAGGTTCCAGGCGATATGACGTGAATCCTGGTTGGGGTTTGCCCGGACCTGCCCAAGGATCGGAGCCCCCCGGAAAGACCCTAGAAACCCCTTGCCCGCAACAGCCTCCACGCTTTCCGCACACCACGCCCGCGCCGTCCTGCCGCGCCCGGGCAAGGACCCGGCGTGGGCCCGGTGGCTCCTCACGGCGACCGCGCTTGTCTTCCTGGCGTGCTTCCTCGTCCTGCCCCTCGTCGCCGTCTTCGCCGAGGCCTTTTCCAAGGGCACGTCCTTCTTCATGGCCACGATCCGCGAGCCGGATGCCCTCTCGGCGATCAGGCTGACGCTCCTCACGGTGGCCATCGTCGTCCCCGCGAACGTCATCTTCGGGGTGGCGGCCGCCTGGGCGATCGCGAAGTTCCCCTTCAGGGGCAAGAGCCTGCTGACGACCCTCATCGACCTGCCCTTCGCGGTGTCGCCGGTCATCTCAGGCCTCATCTACGTCCTCGTCTTCGGGGCCCAGGGCTGGTTCGGGCCGTGGCTCATCGACCACAACATGAAGGTCATCTTCGCGGTCCCGGGCATCGTGCTGGCGACGACGTTCGTGACTTTCCCCTTCGTCGCCCGCGAGCTCATCCCCCTCATGCAGGCCCAGGGCAGCGACGAGGAGTACTCGGCGATCACCCTGGGGGCGGGGGGCTGGCAGGTCTTCTCGCGGGTCACGCTGCCCAACATCCGCTGGGGCCTCTTCTACGGGGTCATCCTCTGCAACGCGAGGGCGATGGGCGAGTTCGGGGCGGTGTCGGTCGTGAGCGGCCACATCCGCGGCGTCACGGACACCATGCCCCTCCACGTGGAGATCCTCTACAACGAGTACAACATCGCGGGCGCGTTCGCCGTCGCCTCGCTGCTCGCGCTCCTCGCGCTGGCGACGCTGGTCGTGAAGACCGCGATCGAGTGGGGGCAGACGGCCGCATGAGCATCGAGGCCCACGGCATCCGCAAGAAGTTCGGGACCTACACGGCCCTCGACGGCGTCGACCTCAACGTCCCGCAGGGCAAGCTCGTCGCGCTCCTCGGGCCCTCCGGCTCGGGGAAGACGACGCTGCTGCGCATCATCGCCGGGCTCGAGTTCCCGGACCCGGGCAGCGGCCGCGTGCTCTTCCACGGCGACGACGTCACCGAGGTGCCCGCCGGCAAGAGGCGCGTCGGGTTCGTCTTCCAGCACTACGCCCTTTTCCGCCACATGTCGGTCTTCGACAACGTGGCCTTCGGCCTCAAGGTCCGGCGCCGGCGCGACAGGCCGTCCTCGGAGTCGATAGGCGAGCGCGTGCACCGCCTCCTGGAGCTCGTCCAGCTGGACGGCCTGGCCGCGCGCTTCCCCTCGCAGCTTTCGGGCGGCGAGCGCCAGAGGGTGGCCCTCGCCCGCGCCCTGGCGGTCGAGCCCAAGGTGCTCCTCCTCGACGAGCCCTTCGGCGCGCTGGACGCCCGGGTCCGCAAGGACCTGCGCCGCTGGCTGAGGCGCTTCCACGACGAGATCCAGCTGACGACCATCTTCGTGACGCACGATCAGGAGGAGGCCCTGGAGATCGCGGACGAGGTTGTCATCATGAACAAGGCCCACGTGGAGCAGGTGGGGACCCCGCAGCAGGTCTACGACAAGCCCGCGTCGCCCTTCGTCTACCAGTTCCTCGGGAACGTGAACATCCTGCGGGTCCCGGAGATTGCCGGTGACGGCCGCCGGCCCCGTCCCGATGGCGGGCCCGCCACCGAGGGGCAGATCTACGTGCGCCCCCACGACATCGAGCTCACGCCCCACGACGCGGGCGGCGAGGGATACTCGGCCGTCGTCAGGCACATCCACGCTGCCGGGCCCCACGCCAAGATCCTCCTCGAGCAGGTCCAGAACCGGGAGCCGGTCGAGGTGGAGATCTCCCGCGCCGAGCTCGCGGACCTCAACCTGCGCGTCAGCGACCTCGTGCGCATGCGCCTGCGCCAGACCCACTCCTTCGACGAGGACTACGCCATCTAGCCTTTTCCGAGACCGAATAAAACAAAACCCAAAGACAACATGGCCAAGATATACAACGACATCACGGAGACGATCGGCAACACGCCCCTCGTCCGCCTCAACCGGACCGCTGCCGCCCATGGCGTGCAGGCGGAGCTCCTCCTCAAGCTCGAGTTCTTCAACCCGCTCTCGAGTGTCAAGGACAGGATCGGGTACTCGATGATCGACGACGGCCTGAAGCAGGGCCGCATCAACAAGGACACCGTCCTCATCGAGGCGACCAGCGGCAACACGGGCATCGCGCTCGCGTTCGTCGCGGCGGCCAAGGGCCTGAAGCTCATCCTCACGATGCCCGAGACCAGTACCTCGGAGCGCAAGAGGATCCTCAAGGTCCTCGGCGCGCGGCTCGTCCTCACCGAGGGCGCCAAGGGCATGAAAGGGGCCATCGCCAAGGCGGAGGAGCTGGCGCAGAAGATCCCGAACAGCGTCATCATGCAGCAGTTCGCCAACCCCGCCAACCCCGCGATCCACCGCCGCACGACGGCCGAGGAGATCTGGAAGGACACCGACGGCAAGGTCGACATCGTCATCTCCGGCATCGGCACCGGCGGCACCATCACGGGCATCGGCGAGGTCATCAAGCCGCGCAAGCCCTCCTTCAAGCTGATCGCGGTCGAGCCCTCCGGCTCGCCCATCCTCTCCGGCGGCCAGGCCGGCCCGCACAAGCTCCAGGGCCTCGGCGCCGGGTTTGTGCCCGCGGTCCTCAACACCAAGATCTACGACGAGGTGATCTCGGTGAAGGAGGACGACGCGGCCCCGCTCAGCAAGCAGGTCGCAAAGCTGGACGGCATCCCGGTCGGCATCTCGTCCGGTGCCGCGATCTGGGCCGCAATCCAGGTTGGCAAGCGCCCCGAGAACAAGGGAAAGCAGATCGTCGTGATCATCCCGTCCTCGGCCGAGCGCTACCTGACGTCCTGGCTGTTCGCGGACCTGACGCTCGACAGCGACTCGATCGACGACCTCCTGCCGAAGGCCTGACCTGGGCAAGGCCCCGGGGGCCCCGCTGCGGCTGACCGGCCGCGGGGGGCCCCTTTTATTTTGCCCTGGCCGGCAGCGGCATCCACCAGCCCGGTGGATTGGTGGGGACGACGACACGCCGGCCCTCGCGGATCATCGGGGCGTAGCGCTCCCAGTGCAGGTCGGCGTAGGCGGGCTCGCGAAGCCGGGGCAGGTTCGTGAGGAGCGCGGCGAGGCAGGCAAGCCGGCAGACCCGCCCCGCGCGCCCCGGCCCGGCCGCGGTCGCCAGGAGCAGCCACAGGGTGATGAGCTGCGGGATGTAGACGTAGCGGCCGTCGGCCAGCGGCGTGAAGAAGTACTCGAGGACGTGCCGCGTCCGGTAGAGCGAGCCGGCGAGGATGCCCGCGAACGCGAGGCCGAGCATGATGCGCTCCTCCCTGAGGGGCCCGCGCCGCAGGGAAAGGAACGCGACGCCGGCCAGGGTGAGGAGGCCCGCGGCGGCGCCGGCATAGAGGGGCGTGCTGGGGGCCGTGAAGGCCCCGAGGACGAGCGAGGCGCCCACGCGCCGGCCGATGGCCGGCAGGACGAGCTCCGGCGTGAGGCGGGCCAGGGGGATGGCCGCGTCGGCGGGGGGCTGCGTCATCACCGAAAGCGCCTGGACGAGCGCGCAGGCGCAGACGACCCCCGCCAGCCACGCGCTGGCGCGGGTGCGGCGCCGCCAGGCGCGCAGCGCAAAGACCGGCGCCAGGATGATGGAGAAGGGGCCGGTCAGCGAGATGAGCGCCGCCGCCACGAGGTCGTGGGCCCACCCGGCCTTGTCTGCCGGGTCGCGCGAGATGAGGAGCAGGACGAGCGCCGCCCCCGTCACCCACTGCAGGTTGACGTCGTTCAGGAACACCTCGTAGGTGTCGGGCACGAGGACGACCGCCAGCGCGCAGGCGCCCCACAGGCGCGGGAGCGGGCAGCGCGGGGAGAGGGCCCTGCCGGCCACGTAGAGCGTCACGAGCGCCGAGCACCCCGCGAAGATCCCCGGGGCCCGCGACGGGTCGAGGGCCACCGCGGCCCAGGCCACGAGGCGCAGGATCGTGTGGTAGTATCCCGCGTACTGCTCGAGGAGCGCCGGGGCACCGAGGACATAGGCGCGCTGGAAGAAGTAGGCGTCCTCGGCCCAGAACTGCGGGTGGGTGAGCGCCCCCGCGCGCCGCAGGCAGAGGAGCGCCGCGCAGGCCCCGAGGATCACCCAGGCGGGCAGGACGGGCAGCCGCCCCGCCGTGCGCGTCACGACTCGCTGGGCTGCGATTTCGACCATTTGTAGAAGAAGATGCCGAGGGCCGCGATCGAGACGGCCATCCCGGACGACTTCATGATGACGCCGGCCAGAAGCTGGTCGTCGGCCGGGCTGAGCCAGGCGATGAGCCTCGGCGCATATTCGTAGGTCGGGTAGAGGACATCCGCGGAGAAGACGATGTAGGCGCAGACGGGGATCATCGCAATCTCCGTGGCGAGGAGGTAGATGATCCGGGCGCCGTAGCTTGGCGCCGGGAAGACCGACGAGCGCGACACGAGGGGCCACCAGAAGAGCAGCGAGACCGCCAGGAACATGAGGTGCTCAAGCACGTGCACCACCTTGTTCTGGAGAGTCCAGTCGTAGAGGAAGGGGGCGTGCCAGACGCTGATCACGGTTCCCCATACGATCCCGCACGTGACGGGGTTGAGGAGGAGCCGGAGTGGGAACCGCAGCGCGGGCAGCGAGAGAACGGGGTCGATCATCCAGGCCGGGATGCCGAGGATGATGAGGAGCGCCGCGGGGTACATGATGAGCAGGTGCTGCACCATGTGCGCCGAGAGGAGGAAGCGCTCGGAGACCTGGTCGAGCGGGGAGCCGACCGCGAGGTAGAAGATGACGAGCGCCGAGTAGAATAGGACGGCCTGCCTGCGGGGATAGGGCCTGCCCGGGGCCAGGAGCGGGCGGAGCGGGCCGGCGAGGATGGCGAAGAGCCAGCCCGCCAGGATCAGGCCCCCCGTGAGGAACGGCTCATTGTGCCAGTGCCTCCAGTCGATCATCTTTGAGGCCCGGAACCGCGCCGGGCCCCGCGGTCAGGCGACCAGCACGGCCGCCGCGGGCGGCTCGGCCATCGTCGTCACGGGCCTGCTCGCCTCGGCCCCGAAGAGCTTGAGGAGGGCCCACATGGTCCCCCCCGCGAGTGTCAGCCCGATGAAGAACAGGATCGTGCAGAAGATCTTGTCCCACTTCAGGTGCATGAAGACGAAGATGACGAAGAGGAACTTCACGGCCGAGAGGACCACGAGGATCGTGAAGAGGAGCCACGCGGCGAAGGGCAGGTAGACCGTGACGAGCTCGAGGCCGGTGATGACCGCGAGGACCATCGCGATCTGGACGAAGAGGCCGAACTTGCTCTTCTCTGGCGCGTGGGGAAGCTGCGCGGCGGCTGTGGCGGGTGCGCTCATGGTTGGGTCAGATGTACTCCAGCAGGTATACCGCCGTGAAGATGACGATCCAGACGATGTCGACGAAGTGCCAGTACAGGCCCATCATCTCGACGTCGATGGCGTCCTTCTCCTGGAGGCGGCCGGTGAAGGAGTAGATCAGCATCCCGGTCAGCCAGATGACGCCGATCAGCACGTGGAGGCCGTGCGTCCCCGTGAGAGTGAAGAATGTCGTCCCAAGGATGCTGTTCGTGATCGTCAGGTGCTTCTCGTGGACGAAGTTCGTGAACTCGAAGACCTGGCACCCGAGGAAGATGCACCCGAAGAAGATCGTCGTCAGGAGCGACCAGCGCAGGCTCTTCAGGTTGCCCTTCTGGATAGCATTCACCGCGAGGGCCATCATGAGCGACGACATCAGGAGGATGAACGTCGAGAACGAGGTCAGCTCGATGCTGAAGACCTCCCTCGCGGGCGGCGTGCCCGGGGGCGGGTGGAGCCTGTAGATCAGGTGCGTCGAGATGAGGCACCCGAAGAACATGCAGTCCGACGCCAGGAAAGCCCACATGAGCAGCTTCTTGTTCGGGATGCCCGTCGTCGTGGTCGGGTCGTGGTGGTGGTCGATTGTCGCTACGGCCGTTGTCATTGGGCTTCCTCGGTAATTAGTGGGCCTTGGCGTGGGAGTGGTCCTCTCCGCGCACGCTGCCGTCGGGATTGAGATGGAGATGGTAGCCGTCGTTGCCCTCGATCGCCCACAGGACGACCGAGATGAACATGATGGCGCCGCCGACGATCGTGGTCGCGACCTTGGGGCCCCAGAACCCGGGGTACTTCGCCGGGTCCGCGAAGTCGACGATCGCGATGCCCACCGACGCTATGAAGATGCCGCACCCGGCGAAGAACGGGTAGATCGACTGGAAGGGCATGTGGATGCCGCCGTGGCCCTCATCGTCCTTCAGGTGGTCGCTCGTCTCCTTCTTGTACTCGTCCAGGTGGCGCTTCGTGTACCACCAGGAGTCGCGCGCATGGACGGTCGGGATGACCGCGTAGTTGTACTCGGGGGGCGGGTTGGGGAGGCTCCACTCCTGGGTCCGCGCGTCCCACGGGTCCTTGATCGTCCGCTCCCCCTTGTAGTACGTGTAGATGAGGGTGATGAAGTAGATGGCGACGCCGACCCCTAGGGTGATCGCGCCCATCGTCGCCCAGAAGTTCCCGGTGTTCCAACCCATGTTGGAGTCGTAGGTGAACGTGCGGCGGGGCATGCCCTCGAGGCCGAGGAAATGCATCGGGAAGAACGTGACGTTGAAGCCGATGAAGATGACCCAGAAGGAGAGCTTGCCCCAGAATTCGCTCACCTTCCTGCCGAACATGAGCGGGAACCAGTAGTGGATGCCGGCGAACAGGGCGAAGAGGGAGCCGCCGATGAGGACGTAGTGGAAGTGCGCGACGACGAAGTAGCTGCCGTGCTGCTGCGCGTCCGCGGGCGCGGCCGCGTGCATGATCCCGGAGAGGCCGCCGATCATGAACATCCAGAGGAAGCCGATGGCGAACATCATGGGCGTCCTCATCCGCAGGTGGCCGCCCCACAGGGTGCCGATCCAGTTGAACATCTTCACCCCCGTGGGCACCGCGATCGCCATCGTCATGAAGGCGAAGGCGGCCGTGGCGGCCGTGCCCATGCCCGTCGTGAACATGTGGTGGCTCCAGACGCCGAAGCCGAGGAAGCCGATGGAGGCGCCCGAGAAGACCACGATCGGGTAGCCGAAGAGCGGCTTGCGCGCGAAGGTGGGCAGGATCTCGGAGATGATGCCCATCGCGGGCAGGATGAGAATGTACACCTCCGGATGGCCGAAGACCCAGAAGAGGTGCTGCCAGAGAATGGGCAGGCCGCCGTTAGAGACCTCGAAGAAATTGGTCCCGAATAGCCGGTCCATCATGATCTCGATGAGCGCAATCGTGATCGCCGGGAAGGACAGGACGATGAGGAACGACGTGAAGAGCGTCATCCACGTGAAGACAGGCAGGCGCATCATCGTCATCCCGGGCGCCCTCATGTTGATGATGGTGACGATGAAGTTGAGCGCCGCGGCGATCGAGGCCACGCCGAGGAGCTGCAGGCCCATGACCCACATGTCGATCGCGTGCGAGGGGCTGAAGGTCCGCGTCGTCAGCGGGGCGTAGCCGAACCACCCGGCGTCGGGGGCCCCGTCCTTCATGAACCAGCCGAGGTTGAGGATGATCGCGCCGACCGCGAACGTCCAGAAGCTGAAGGCGTTGAGCCTGGGGAAGGCGACGTCGCGCGCCCCGATCTGGAGCGGCATTATGAAGTTGAAGAACGCCGCGCCGATCGGCATGACGACCAGGAAGATCATCGTCGTCCCGTGCATCGTGAACATCTCGTTGTACTGCGCGGACGTGAGCAGCGTGTTGTTCGGGACCATCAGCTGCAGGCGGATGAGCAGGGCCTCGATGCCGCCTACGATGAAGAACAGGAGCCCCGAGGCGCCGTAGAGGAAGCCGATGCGCTTGTGGTCGATGGTCGTCAGCCAGCTGATAAGGCCGGTCTTCGCTGACGGCCGCCAGAGGACGAACGGCTTCGCCGCCTTCTCCTCCTTTGCGATGAAATCGGATTTTGCCAGTGCTTCCATGGGAATCGTTACTTTAGGCTCTCGAGGTAGTTGACCAGTGCGTTCTCGTCGTCGGCGGTCAGCTTGATGTTGTTGGCGAGGTAGCCCTTCACCCACATGGTGTTGCCGGGCTTCACGCTGTTCGGGTTGTGGATCCAGCGGTGGATCTCGTCCCGGTTGTTCTCGAGGAGGCCCGCCGCGATCGTCGAGCGCGCGCCGACGTGGGTCAGGTCGGGCCCCACGGTGCCGAAGTAGCCGTCGCCGCGGACCGTGTGGCAGGTGGAGCAGGTCTTCGAGTTGAAGAGCTCACGGCCCTTGTTGATGAGGGCGACATCCTCGCCGTCGGCCGGCGCCTTCTGCTGCTCGCGCCACGCATCGAGGGGGGAGGTCTCGTAGCGATCGGTGAACCCGATCTCGTTTGTCTTGAAGGTCTTGTAGGAGGCGAACTGCGCCTTCGCCGGGGCCGCCCCGGCCGTCTCCTGGGCGCGCCGCGCGGTGTCCATCTGGTTGCTCAGCCAGTCGTTGAAGTCCCTCGGTGACAGGGCGATCACCCGGAAGCGCATGAGGGCGTGGGACTCGCCGCAGAACTCGGCGCACTGCCCCCAGTAATACCCGGGCTTCTCGGCCTCGAACCAGAGGTGGTTGCCGCGGTTCGGGATCATGTCGACCTTCCCGGCCAGCTTGGGGATCCAGAAGCTGTGGATCACGTCCACCGTCCGCAGGTTGACCTTGATCGGCCGGCCGGCCGGTACCACCAGCTCGTTGGCCGTCGAGAGCATCATCGTGCCCGCCTTGCCGGTGGGATCGACGGTCTTCGCCGTCTCGTTCACGTAGTCGAACTTGAACCACCACTGCTCTCCCGTGGCCGTGATCTCGTAGGCATTGGCCGCCTCCGCCTCGGGGACATCGTAGGTGTACCAGATCTCCCGGAAGGTGGGCACGGCGATGATGACGAGCGCCAGGACCGACACGCCGATGAGGCTGATCTCGATCATGGGGTTGCCGTGGCCCTGGGCCGGCGGCTCCTCTGACATCGCCTCGTCCTCCTTCGCCCTGAACCGGAACATCGCGATGGCGAGCGCGCCGCCCACCAGGACGAAGATGACCAGGCACACCCAGCACGTGACGTAGAAGAGGTCCTGCTGGTGCCTGGAGACGGGGCCGTTCGGGTCGAAGGTCGACTGCGGGCCGTTCAGGCTGTCCAGCCAGTAGCAGCCGGAAAACAGGGACGCGGCGCCAAGGGCGGCCGCCAAGCGGCAAAGCCGCCCCAAACCTTGGGTGTGTTTTGGAAAAAGCATTGTGTGCAGCCGGCTCGTTATGCCGCCCGGAGGCGACCGCCAGACCCCCAGAAAGTCAGGGATGAGGGGGGCATTTCAAGCCATATTGCGAGACAATTGCCGGCTGAGGCGGCAGGCAACACACGGTTCCGCAAAATTCGACATATTAACGCCTCTCGGACTCGCATTAGCCCCGCGGAAAACCGGGCCTGCAGTCCCGAAAGCCGTTATTGCGTTTGCGCTTCCACATCAACGGCCCGAGTGTTGGTGTGCCATGAATATGCGTTTGATGTCATTACCCGTTCTGGCGGCCCTGCTGGCCGTCGGATGCAGCAAATCCGCCAATACGTCGTCGACGGCCGCGGCCCCCTCGGGGCCCCGCGAGATCGACCTGACGGCCGGCGACACGATGAAGTTCAACATCACCCAGATCGACGCCAAGCCGGGTGAGGCCCTGAAGGTCGTCCTCACCAACGTCGGCACCCAGCCGATCACGGTGATGGGCCACAACTGGGTCCTCCTGAAGGCCGGGACCGACGTTGCCGCGTTTGACGCGGCGGGCCTCCAGTCGAAGGACACGGGCTACATCCCCGCGAACCTCTCCAGCGAGATGATCGCCCACATCGACCTCCAGGGGCCCCGCAAGTCGGGCGAGGCGGACTTCAACGCCCCGACCACCCCCGGCGACTATCCCTTCCTCTGCACGTTCCCGGCCCACTACCAGGCGGGGATGAAGGGGACGCTGACGGTCAAGTAGCCTGACGGCCCGCCCGGCCTCCGCTCCCCCTAGGACGGCGGCAGGGACGAGGGCCACCACCTGTACAGGAACAGGTAGATGAGGACGCCCGTCACGGAAACGTAGTACCAGATGGGGAACGTGACCCGTGCCCAGGCGCGGTGCCTGTCGAATTTGCCCTTCAGGGCGAAGATGAAGGTCCTCGGCACGAGGAACGCGATCAGGGCCGCGAGGGGGATGTGCGTGATGAGGATGAAGAAGTAGACCCACCGTATGGCGCCCGTGCCGCCAAAGTGGACGTTCCTGCCGTGCATCATGGCATGGTACGACACGTAGGCGCAGAGGAAGAGGGCCGAGGCCCCGGCGGCCGACAGCATGCAGGCCCGGTGCGCCGCCACCCGCCGGCGGCGGATGAGGATGAACCCCGCTGTGATGAGCGCCGTCGCGACGCCGTTCAGGGCGGCCTCGATTGGCGGGAGGTCCCGGACCGTCATCGCGGAAGGAGGAGCCGGTCCGCGACCAGGGCGCCCAGGACAATGGGGAGGTAGGCCAGGGAGGCGTGGAAAAGGCGCCGCGCCGAGGCGTCGCGGGCCTCCTTCCTCACAAAGAGGAGGGCGCACACGAGGAACCAGGCCCCGACGGCCGCCGCCACGGCGCCGTACCAGGCGCTGTCGAGGCCCATGAACGCCGGCGCCACGCTGAGGACAAGGAGGACCGCCGTCGCCACGAGCGACCACCCGGCAACCTTCCCGCCGGCCTGGTCCCGGACGGGCAGCATGGGGAAGTTCACGGCCGAGTAGTCCTTCCTGTAGATCCAGGCGATCGCCATGAAGTGCGGGATCTGCCAGAAGACGAGGATGCCGAAGAGGATCCAGCCGAGGCTGGACACGCCGCCTTCCACGGCGGACCACCCGATGAGCGGCGGGAACGCGCCAGCGATGGCGCCTATCTCGGTGCTCCAGCGGCTCCGGCGCTTGGCCGGCGTGTACCACCCGAGGTAGGAGGCGATCGTCAGCAGCGTGAAGAGCGCCGACAGCTTGCCGACCTGGGTGAAGATGATGACGAGCGCCGCGAAGCACATCCCCCAGCCGAGCACGTAGGCGGAGCCGTCCGCGATCCTCCCCGCCGGGATCGGGCGCGAGGCCGTGCGCTTCATCCGGGCGTCCGTGTCCTTCTCGATCATCTGGTTGAGGGCCGCCACGCCCCCCGCCGCCAGCGACGTCCCGACCGCGAGCCAGACGACCTTCATCAGCGGGGCGTGGAGGGGCCTGGCCGCAAAGTAGCCCACGAGCGCCGTGAGGACGCTCAGCAGGCTGAGCCTCGGCTTCGTCAGCTCGACGTAGTCCGAAATCCTCGCGTGCGCCGTGGCCGTCTCCGTCATGCGCCGGGGGCCCCCTGGATGGCGTCGCGGTGGGCGAGCCACGTGAGGAAGAAGGTCGTGACGAGGGTCAGCGCCCCGACGAGGACGTGGCTGGTTGTCACCGCGGGGTTCCTGTAGGTCAGGATCACGAACGCACCGAGCGTGATCTGGACGGCGACCAGCCCGGCGAGGAGGAGCGAGCCGCCCTTCAGGACGCCCCTCGAGGCGGGGTCGCGCCAGATGGCCGCGAAGAAGACGACGATCGCCGCCGCGACCAGCAGGGCGACGACCCGGTGGGTGAAGTTGATGGCGACCCCGAAGTTCCAGTCATCCGGCAGCAGGTGGTGGTCCGTCGTCGACCACGGGAAGGTCGGGATCGCCAGGCCGGCGAAGCTGTGGCGCATGACGGCCGCGACCCCGAGCTGGACGAATATCACGGCGCAGCACAGGAGCCCTGCGCGCCGGACCCCCGGCCCGACGGGGACGCCCCTCTCGATCCAGCACCTCGACAGGGACAGCGCGATCGCGATGAGGACGCAGGCAAACGCCTGCGCGACGCACGCATGCAGCATCGCCAGGAGCCTTCCGACGCTCGTCTCCAGCGACGGGACCTGGACGCTGTTGAGGAGCACCCGCAGGCCGCCCAGGATCCCCTGGACGACGACGAGCGCGAACGCGAAATACCCCATCTTGCGCAGCCACGGCCGCGACTCCCGCAGGTGTAGCCAGACCGCGAGGATGCCCGTCAGGGTCCCCATCACCATGGCGCTCAGGCGGTGCGAGTGCTCCGCGAACATGGAGAGGTTGCTGAGCCAGCCCTTGGGGTCGATGGAGCCGTTCGACAGGGGCCAGTCAGGGAAGGCCATGCCGGCGCCGATGCTCGTCGTGAAGGCGCCCAGGGCGACGAGGACGAACACCCACGCGGCGGCGACCGCGGAAAACGCGGCCAGCGCCGGCTTGGGTCCGGCCGTGCGGCGTGGGCTCGCGGTTTCAGGCATGGGCGTCCGCGGCGTCCGCGGAGGGTGCACTCTTGGGGAGGCCTATCCCTTTGACAATTTTTTCCGCAGGGCGATTGGTGTTACCATGAGTGCTTATGACTTCCGGCACGCTGTCGCATGCGCCGCGGCGGCCATCGTCCTACTACTGCCAGGGTGCTCGAGGCGCGCAGCCACCGCGGCATCCGCGAACGGGGAAAGGACCTTTGCGCTCACGGGGGAGGTCCTGAAGGCCGACACCGCGCGCAAGACCCTCGTCGTCCGCCACAACGCGGTGGACGGCTACATGCCCGCCATGACAATGGAGTTCCCGGTGTCCGCCGGCGACGCCGCGTCCGCGAGGCCGGGCGAGAGGATCCGGGCCGACCTCGTCATCGGGAAGGGGGGGGCCGCCCGCCTCGAGAACATATGGCCCGACGACAAGGTGGCCCTCGACACCATAGGCGCAGGCGCCCGGATGCTGCGCCAGGACACGATCGCCAAGGGCGGGGAGGCGTATCGGGAGATTGGTGACACTGTTCCCCAGTTCGCGCTCTTCGACCAGGACGGGCGCGTCGTCGACAGCACGCGCTTCCGCGGCAAGCAGGTCATGCTCAACTTCATCTACTCGCGCTGCCCGGTCGCGAACATGTGCCCGCTCTCGACGACGAAGATGGTGCAGACGCAGCGGCTCGCCCGCGAGGCCGGCATCGCCAACCTGGAGCTCGTCTCCATCACGCTCGACCCCGTCCACGACACGCCGGGCGTCCTGCACGACTACGCGAGCGACCGCCACATCGACACCAGCAACTTCTCGTTCCTCACGGGGCCCGAGCCCGCGATCGCCGACCTCCTGACGCAGTTCGGCGTGATAGCCGAGTACAAGGGGAACATCCTCGACCACACGCTCGCCACGCTGCTCATCGACGAGAAGGGCAAGGTCGCCTGGCGTGCGGACGGGAGCGAGTGGCAGCCCGAGGACTTCGTGAGGAGGATGCACAGGTGAGCGCCCCGGCCTCGAGGCTGGGCGCCGGCCAGTGGCGCTCGGCCGCGCTTATCAGCGCGGCGGCGGCCATCCTCTTCGTCGTCGTCCGGCGCCTGCCGACGGGGACCAACCTCAGCCACATGGACTTCCGCGTCCAGGGCGCCAACGTGATCGAGTTCTGCGACCCGGCGAACCCGCAGTTCCTGCCCGTCGTGTCCGTCCGCTCGCCGGTCACGATGGCGGTCGCCGCGGCCTCCCCGCCCCTGGCGGGCCGCGACGTCCGCGCGAGCCTCACGCTCACGACCTTCAGCGGGAAGCCCATCGCCCCGGAGGACCTCCTTGTTGTCCAGACAAAGCGGATACACCTGCTCATCGTCGACCCCTCCCTCGACGACTACCAGCACGTCCATCCCGTGCCCGGGCGGGTCCCGGGCCAGTGGGACTTCGAGTTCCGCCCGCGCTACGGCGGGGCCTACCGGATATTCGCGGACTTCACCCCGGTCGCGACGGCGAGGGGCCTCTACTCCGAGACCGAGATGGAGGTGGCGGGCGCGCCGAACCCCGAGGTGGCCGGGACCCAGCCCCTTTCCTGGAACTCGAGCAGGGACGGGTTCGACTTTGCAATCTCCCCGTCGGCGCTGCCCGTGCGCGCAAGGGGGCAGGAGACCCTCACCCTGACCATCACGCGGAAGGGTGGCGGGCGCGTCCCGTTGCAGCCGGTCATGGACGCCTTCGCCCACCTGGTTGCCTTCGACGCCGGCAGGACGGGCTTCGCCCACATCCACCCCGACCAGCGCGACGTCACGAAGGCGCCGGATCCCGTCCATCCGGCCTTCACGTTCCGCGTCACGATACCCGCCGCCGGGCGCTATGTCATGTGGAGCCAGGTGAACATGGACGGGACCGAGGTCTTCGCGCCCTTCTGGTTCAAGGTCGAGCCCTAGGAGCTAGCGTATCCCGCCGGACGCGACGAGCCTCTCGCCCGTCAGCCACCGGGAATCGTCCGAGGCCAGGAACACCGAGATGTCCGCGATGTCGTCCGGCCTGCCGGTGCGCCCCAGCGGGGTCTGCGCGACGATCGCCTTCTCGAAGTCCGAGCCGATGAAGCCCGCACCCACCGTGCCCTCGGTCTCGACGATGCCCGGGTTGATGCTGTTGACGCGGATTCGCCTCGGGCCGAGCTCGTTGGCGAGGACGCCGGTGATGGCGTCCACGGCGCCCTTCGTGCCCGTGTAGACGGTGCTGTTCGGTGGCGACAGGCTGGTCACGGCCGAGCTGACGTTGATGATGCTTCCGCCCTCGCCGATGTGTTTCAGCGCAGCCTGCGTCGTCAGGAGCAGCCCGAGGACGTTGACGTTGAAGTGACGGTGGAAGTCGGCCTCGGTCACGGTCTCGATGGGCGAGAAGCTGTAGACGCCGGAGTTGTTGACGAGGATGTCGATGCGCCCGAATGCCTCAATGGCGGCAGTCACGATCCCCTCGGCCCCGGAGGCCTTGGAAACGTCGCCTTGCGCAGCCACCGCCCGGCCCCCGGTCGAGGTGATTGATGCCACGACGGCGTCCGCGCCCTCGCGGCTCGAGGCATAGTTGACGACGACAGCCGCGCCTTCCGCGGCAAGTGACTTGGCGATCTGGGCGCCGATGCCCTTCGACGCGCCGGTGACGATGGCGACCTTGTCCTTAAGCTTGTTCATGGGAATTCGTTCCTTCTGGTGGTGGTTTCTTGCGGTTTGGACGGGGGTGGAGGGCTCTAGTCGGAGTCTGCGCTGTCGAGCGCGGTGACGACGACCAGGCCGGCAAGGATGAGCGTTGCAGTGATCATGGAATCCATGGGATGAGGGTTCGGCGTGGCGCTACTCGCGGTAGCGGGTGAGGGGCTCGGAGAGCCGATCAAGGAGGCCATGCTCCCAGAGCGAGCCATGGGTCCTCTCAAACAAGAGCTCCCGGTCTGCCCGGTTGGCGCTGATCCGGCTCGGGTGGGCCAGCGTGAGTCCGAGGGCGTGCCCGCGCAGGCGGGACGTGCCTGGGCGGCGGCGTGGGGCGATGGGGGTGGTGATCATGGTATTCACTGAATAATAGTTGACTAGTTATCTATAATTTATTGCCAAAAAAACCGTCATGGGGAGCATGAGGCACGGGCGGGTCAGCGGTGTCCGGCCAGCTCGGGAGCTGCAGCGGCCTTCGCCCGGAGGAGCCCCAAGGCCATCGACGGCAGCTGCCGGAGGATCTCGGGGTCATTCATGATGCGCGCCTGGCTGACGAGGCCCTCCAGGAGGGCAAGGAGCGCCATCGCCTTCTCCTTCGGCTCGCAGGCCTCGATGAGCCCGAGGGCCGACGCGTCGCGGATGGCCGACTCGTAGTACTTGAGCTTGCGGGAGACGATCTCGCGGATGACGCCGCAGACTTCACTTTCCTGGGTGCTCACTTCGGAGCCGACGGAGCACACCGGGCACCCCAGGACCTTGCCGCGCTTGGCCTTGATCTCCACCTGCCGCGCGTAGACGTTCTCGAGATAGGTCGTGATCCGGGTGACCGGATCGACGGTGGGGGAGAAGATCTCGTCGAGCGTGGGCTTCCACGACTCCTTCCAGAGCTTTTCAAGGGCGGCGACGGCCAAGTCCGACTTCGACTTGAAGTAGTAGTAGAAGCTTCCCTTTTTCACGTCGGCCCTGTGGCAGATCTGGTCGATCGTGATGGCGCCGTAGCTTTCCTCCCAGATCAGGTCCAGGGCGGCCTGCATCAGTCTTTCGTTTGCGTCGGAGGTCCTGCCCATGTCGGTACTGTTAGTTGACTATTTGTCTAGTGCAAGCGATTTCGCGCTTTTCTTTTATGGGAGAAGAGGCCTCCGGTGAGACATCAGAACTTCAAGTGTTTAACTGTTAGGCCCTTATTTATGAGCTGCAACAGGGAATCCGTGCCGATCCTCAGGTGCATTCCGACGAAGTCATCATCCACCTTTGCGTCGCTGGCCGCCGTTTTCACTCCCTCGGGCGCCATGGGCTGGTCGGATACCAGGAGCAGGGCGCCGGTTGGGATCTCGTTTGCGAACCCCACCATGAAGATGGTGGCCGTCTCCATGTCGACGGCCATGACCCGGATCTTCCGGAGGTATTTCTTGAGCGCCTCGTCGTGTTCCCACACCCGCCGGTTCGTGGTGTAGACGGTCCCCGTCCAGTAGTCGCGCGACTGGTCGCGTATCGTGGTCGAGATGGCCTTCTGGAGCGCGAACGCGGGGAGCGCCGGGACCTCCGGCGGGAAGTAGTCGTTGCTCGTGCCCTCGCCCCGGATGGCCGCGATCGGCAGGATGAGGTCGCCCACCTCGGCCCTGTGCTTGATCCCCCCGCATTTCCCGAGGAAGAGGACTGCCTTCGGCGAGATCGCTGAGAGCAGGTCCATCACCGTGGCCGCGTTCGCGCTTCCCATGCCGAAGTTGATGATCGTGATCTCCCCCGAGGTGGCCGTCGGCATCGGCTTGTCGCGGCCGTGGACCGGGACGCCGTGCGCCCTGGCGAAGAGGTCGACGTACTTCTGGAAATTCGTGAGGAGGATGTAGTCCCCGAACTTGCCTAGGGGCACGCCGGTGTAGCGGGGCAGCCAGTTGTCGACGATCTCCTTGCGCGTCGTCAGGGCGCACATGGCTGGTCAGGCCCCCGCGAGGGCGTTGCGCGTGTTGAGGTGCTCCGCCCCCGTGTAGCGCAGCGACTGCTCGTCGGCGTGGTAGCTCGAGCGCACGAGGGGCCCGCTCTCGACGACGCCGATCCCGATCGAGAGCCCGAATTCCTTCCAGCGGCGGAACTCCTCCGGCGCCACCCACCTGTCGATCGGCAGGTGGCCCTTCGTCGGCTGGAGGTACTGCCCGATGGTGATGATGTCCATCCCGTCGGAGGCCAGGTCGCGCAGGGTGCGCTCGACCTCCTCCTCGCGCTCTCCGAGGCCGAGCATGATGCCCGTCTTCACGGTGAAGCCCCGCGACTTCGCGTGCCGCAGCACCGACCGGGAGCGGTCGTACCTCGCCTGGACGCGCACGGGCTTCTGGAGGCGCTCCACCGTCTCGACGTTGTGGTTGAAGATGTCGGGGCGGGCGTCGAGCACCGTGTCCACGTCGTTGAGGCGCCCCTTGAAGTCGGGGACCAGCACCTCGATGGCCGTGGAGGGGTTGCGGTGGCGCACCGCGCGGATGGTCGCCGCCCAGACCGAGGCCCCGCCGTCCACGAGCTCGTCCCTGGCGACGCTTGTGAGGACGCAGTGCCGCAGGCCCATGGTGGCCACGGCCTCCCCGACGCGCGCGGGCTCGCCCAGGTCGAGCTCGGTCGGTCGGCCCGTCTGCACCGCGCAGAAATTGCAGGAGCGGGTGCAGATGTTGCCGAGGATCATCAGGGTCGCCGTCCCCCGCGACCAGCATTCGCCGAGGTTGGGGCACTGGGCGCTCTGGCAGACCGTGTGGAGCCGGTGGCCGTCGACGAGGCTCCGGACCGCGGAATACGCAGGCCCGGAGGGCAGCTTGGCCCGCAGCCAAGGGGGCTTGCGGGACATGTCGCTCGGCGCTGCGGGTTCGGTGCTGATGCCCGGATAATTCACACACGGCATGCGCTTTCACAAGCAAGGAAGACCCGGAAGTTTCCATTTGCCCAGAGGAGGGGCGGCCGGCAGGATGGTCCGCTTAGCCATGAGCGAGAATGCCGAGGCCACCCACGACCAGCATGCCGTGCGCCGGCAGAAGCTCTCCGCCATGCGCGCCGCGGGCTCCGACCCCTTCCGCGCGGAATTCCAGACGAGCCACTTCTCGGGCGAGGCCCTGAAGGCCTACGTGGACGGCCAGGACAACGCCGTCGCGGTCGCCGTGGCCGGCCGGCTCGTGACGATACGCGACATGGGCAAGAGCCAGTTTGTCAAGGTCCTCGACCAGCAGGGCGAGCTCCAGCTCTACGTGAGGAAGGACGTCGTCGGGGAGGCCGCCTACGCGGCCTTCGGCGGCCTCGACCTGGGCGACATCATCGGCGCCAAGGGGACGCTCTTCCGGACGAAGGCGGGCGAGGTGACCGTGCGCATGGACTCCTTCGTCCTCCTGTCGAAGGCGCTGCGCCCGCTCCCCGAGAAGTGGCACGGCCTCGCGGACCCGGAGCAGGTCTACCGCCAGCGCTACCTCGACCTGATCGTGAACCGAGTCTCGCGCGACCGGCTGATGAAGCGGGCGCAGATCGTCTCGGCTGTCCGCCGGTTCCTCGAGGACCGCAAGTTCATCGAGGTCGAGACGCCCGTCCTGCAGACGGTGGCCGGCGGCGCCGCAGCCAAGCCCTTCACGACGCACCACAACGCGCTGGGGGTCGACTTCTACCTGCGCATCTCGCTGGAACTGTACCTGAAGCGCATGCTGGTGGCGGGGGTCGACCGGGTCTTCGAGATCGGCCGCATCTTCAGGAACGAGGGCATCTCGAGGAAGCACAACCCCGAGTTCACGATGCTCGAGGTCTACCAGGCCTACAGCGACCACCGCGGCATGATGGCGCTCGTCCGCGACATGCTGACGACGGTCGCCCGCCAGGTCCTGGGCTCGGAGAAGTTCCCGCACCCGGGAAGCGGGCAGGAGATCGACCTCTCGGCCCCGTGGCGCGAGGCGACCTACAAGGACCTCATCCGCCAGGAGACCGGCGACCCGGCCTGGTTCGAGAAGGGAAAAGCCGAGCACGTGGCGGCCGCGGAGAAGCTCGGGCTCAAGGTCGACCCGGCCTGGGAGGACTTCGAGGTCACGAACGAGGTCTTCTCGAAGCGCATCGAGCCCAACCTCATCCAGCCGACATTCGTCCTCAACCTGCCGAAGGAGCTCTGCCCGCTCGCAAAGATCAACCGCGAGGACCCGGCGACGCTCGACGTCTTCGAGCTGTGCATCGGCGGCATGGAGGTCGCCCCGGCGTATTCCGAGCAGAACGACCCCGACGTCCAGCGGCAGATGTTCGAGCACCAGGCGGGCGGCGAGCCGCAGAGCATCGACAACGACTTCCTCCTTGCGCTCGAGCACGGCATGCCCCCGGCGGGCGGCATGGGGGTCGGCATCGACCGGCTGGCCATGCTGCTGACGGGCGCCGAGAGCATCCGGGACGTCATCCTCTTCCCGCAGCTGCGCCCGTCCGACTCGAAGGCGGCCGGCGCCTGACCGTGCCCTGGTTCCTCCACCTCGCGCTGCGGCAGCTCTTCCCGACGGGGCGCAGGTTCCCCTTCTTCACCGTCATCTCGACCGTCGGCGTCACGCTCGGCGTCGGGATCCTCATCATCGTGATGGGGGTCATGGGCGGCTTCGCCTACGAGATCAGGCACAAGATCGTCGACACCGAGGGGGACGTGCAGATCAAGGCGAAGGGATGGATCGACAACTACCAGGCGGTGCTGAAGAAGGTCGAGGCCGTCCCCGGCGTCGCGGCCGCGACGCCCTACGCGAGCGACGCCGTGATGCTCAAGATGGGGGACAAGAGCATCTTCCCGATGCTCCGGGGGATCGACCTGCGGACGGTGACGAAGGTGACGCCGCTCGAGCGCTACATGGTGTACGGCTCCCTGCAGGACCTCGACGACGACTCGGTCATCCTCTCCGAGCAGCTGGCCGAGTCGCTCGGCGCCCGGCCCGGGGACCAGGTCGAGATCTACTCGCCCCTCATCGTCAGCAAGCTGAGCCAGGATGAGGTGTACCTGCCGCGGGAGGTCCGGATCGTCGGCATCCTCGAGATCGGCCACCAGCAGCTGGACACCAGCACGGTCTACGGGACGCTGCGGCTCGCGCAGGACCTCTACGGCTTGGGCTCCGCGGTCCACGGGATCAACGTCCGGCTCGCCCCCGGCCTCAACGAGGACGAGGGGGCCGCGAGGATCAACAAGGTGCTCCCCGACGACATCCGCGCCTTCTCATGGGAGGACAGCTTCTCGGACTTCCTCTGGGTCCTCAACCTGGAGAGGAACATGATCTTCTTCCTCCTCCTCTTCATCGTCATCGTCGCCGCGTTCTCGGTGATGAGCTCGCTCCTCCTGTCGGTCGCCCGGAAGACGCGGGAGATCGGCCTGCTCGGCGCCCTCGGGGGGCGCCCCCTGGAGGTTGCTGCCTGCTTCTGCGTCCAGGGATTCATCATCGGGGTCATCGGGACCGGCGCGGGGCTCGTCTTCGGCTTCGCCTCCCTGCACTTCAGGAACGACATCGTCGGCTGGATCACGCGGGTGACCCAGCGCCAGGAGGTGATGCGCCGGTTCTACCAGTTCAGCGAGCTGCCGTCGCACACGACCGGCGACATGGTGGCCCTCATCGTCGTCATGACGGTCGTCATCTCCACGCTCGCCGGCCTCCTGCCGGCCTGGAAGGCCGCGCGCCTGAAACCCGTGGAGGCCCTGCGCAGTGAGTGAGCCCGTCCTCAGCGCCCGCGGGGTCCGCAAGCGCTACCCGAGCGGGGACACCATCCTCGAGGTCCTGGGCGGCGTCGACCTCGACGTCGCGCACGGCGAGAGCGTGAGCATCCGTGGGGAATCCGGGTCGGGCAAGTCGACGCTCCTCAACATCCTGGCGGGCCTCGACGCGCCGGACGCGGGCACCGTCAGCTGGGACGGGTCCCCGGACACCGGGGCGCGCCGGCGCGCCGCCTACCTCGGCATGGTCTTCCAGTCGTTTTACCTCGTCCCCGAGCTGGACGCCCTGGCGAACGTCCTCCTGGCGCGCAGGATCCTCGGGCGCCTTGACGGCGGCTCGCGCCAGCGCGCGGCCTCGCTCCTCCGCGAGGTGGGCCTCTCGGGGCGCGCGCACCATCTCCCCTCCCAGCTTTCCGGGGGCGAGCGCCAGCGGGTCGCGCTCGCCCGCGCCCTCATGAACTCACCCCGCCTCATCGTGGCCGACGAGCCGACCGGCAACCTCGACGAGAAGACCGGCGACGGGGTCGTCGACCTCCTCCTCGGCCTATGCGCCTCCGCCGGGACGGCCCTCATCCTCGTGACCCACAACGCCGCGCACGCGTCCCGCGCGGCGCGCCGCCTCGAACTCTCGGCGGGGGTGCTTGCAGCCCGCTAGGGGTTTGGCTCGCACCGGCGCCGAGCCGCACGTAGAAGTCCGCGCATGCCCGCCCCAAAGATCCGCTGCGGAGTCGCCGGCGTAGGCTCGCTCGGCCAGCACCACGCGAGGATCTACGCCTCGGCGCCCGGCGCCGAGCTGGCGGGAATCTACGACACCTCCGCGACCCGCGCCGCCGAGATCAGCGCGAAGCTCGGGTGCCGCGCCTTCGCCTCCCTGGACGAGCTGGGCTCGGCGTGCGACGCGGTCTCCGTCGTGGTGCCGACCGACCGGCACGAGGAGGTCGCCCTCGGCCTCCTGGCCAGGGGCTGCCACCTCCTCATCGAGAAGCCGCTCTGCGCGTCCCTGAAGGAGGCCGAGCGCGTCCTCGAGGCCGCGCAGGCGGGAAATCGCCTCGTCCAGGTCGGGCACGTGGAGCACTTCAACCCGGTGATGGCGTTCCTCGAGAAGGAGGCGAGCCGCCCGCAGTACATCACCGCCGAGCGCCTCGGGACCTACCAGACGCGGGGGACGGAGGTCGGCGTCGTCCTCGACCTCATGATCCACGACATCGGGATCGTGCTCGCGCTCGTCAAGTCCCCGATCGCCAAGATCGACAGCGTCGGGATCAGCGTGCTTTCGCCGACCGAGGACATCGCGAACGCCCGGATCGAGTTCGAGAACGGCTGCGTCGCAAACCTCTCGGCCAGCCGGATGAGCCTGAAGAAGGCGCGCGAGATCCGGATCTTCCAGGACAACGCCTACCTTTCCCTGGACTTCATGAACCAGAAGGGCCACCTGGTGAGGAAGAGCGACATCATCGCCTACGGGCTCAAGATGAAGGTGGGCCTCGTCAAGGCGGGCGACATGAGCTCCGTGCCGGTCCGCGAGATCCCGATCGAGAAGGGCGAGCCGCTGGCGCTCGAGCTGGCGCACTTCATCGAGAGCGTCGCCCGCTCGCGCCAGCCGAAGGTCGGCGCGTCCCTAGGCAAGAGCGCCCTCGAGGTCGCGATCCAGATCACCGAGCAGATCAGGAGGAAATGAGGGAGAGCCGCACCCTTCGCCTGCCCCCGCCGCAGGGCGGGGTGGACCTGCTCATCGTCGCCGGCGAGCACTCGGGCGACGAGCACGGCGCGAGGCTGCTCGCCGGCCTCCTCAGGAGGAGCCCCGGCGTCCGCGCCTGCGCGCTCGGCGGGCCGAGGCTCGCCGCCGCGGGGGCCCAGCTGCTGCTCGACCGGACCACGGTCTCCGTGGTCGGCCTGGGCGAGGTGATCCGCAACGCCGGGTACTTCCGCGCGGTCATCGAGGAGGTTGTCCGCTGGATCGGCCAGCACCGGCCGCGGGTTGTCTGCTTCGTCGACAACTCCGGCGTCAACCTGAGGATCGCGGCGCGGCTGCGCGAGGAGGGCATCAGCCGGAAGGGCGGGGGGACCGTGCGCGCCGCCTACTACATCAGCCCGCAGATCTGGGCCTCGAGGGCCGGCCGGCGGTTCGACATGGCGCGCAACCTGGACGCCCTCGCGGTCATCTTCCCCTTCGAGGTCGATTGCTATGCGGACACGGGCCTTGAGGTGAGCTTTGTCGGCCATCCGTTCCTTGCGCCCGACTACCGGCCGCCCGTCAGCTACGATCCGGCTGGCCCGGTCCTGCTGCTGCCGGGAAGCCGGCCAAAGGCCGTGGGCCTCATCTTTCCGGCCCTCAAGGCAGGCTACGAGGCGTTCGCGAAGCTGGGATGGGAGAGAGGGGCGGTCATCCTCTACCCGAGCGAGGCGATACGGGCGCGGATCGAGATGGCGGGGGTGCACGCCGGCACTTCGCTCCGCCCGCGGGGTGACCCCGTGGCAGCGTCGGCCGTCCTCACGAGCAGCGGCACCATGTCGATGCATTGCGCCCTGGCCGGCATCCCCGGGGCCATCGTCTACAAGACCGATCCGCTCACGTACCTGATCGCCAAGTGGATCGTCCGCGTGCCCTACATCGGCATTGCCAACATCCTGCTCGGCGAACCCATGTACCCGGAGTTCATCCAGGATGCGTCGAAGCCGCACGCGCTGGCCTCCCAGCTTGAAAGCTGCACCGGGGACCCCGCCCGCCGCGCGCGGACGGCGGCGCAGGCCGCGGAGCTTCACTCGATGCTGGCGAGCCGCGGCGGCGAGACGGAGGCGGATTGGCTGGCCCGGCAGCTCGGCTGAGGCTGCTGCGCCGGAGCGCTACCGCGCGGCCGCCGGTCCGGCGGCCCCGGTGCGGCGGACCGGGTCCTGTTCGCCATGCGCCGAGCCCGACAGCATGGGCCCGACCCTGGACCAGAGTGCGTCTGCCCTTTCGGCGAGCATGGCCCGGCAGCGCTGGATCTCCTCGGCCCTGAGCTTCCTGTTCTCCTCGGCGATCTTCGCCAGGTCGTCCAGGTTGTAGAGGAAGACGTTCTCCAACCTCGCGGCCGAGGCCTCGACGTCGCGCGGGACCGCCAGGTCGATGAGGAGGAGTGGCCGGGCGGGCCTCCGGCGCATGGCCTTCACGACCTCAAACGCCGAGAGCACCGCTTCCGGCGACGCCGTGGAGCAGACCACGATGTCAAAGTCCGCGAGGCGCTCGCCGCGCTCCTCGAACTTCACCGTCGCGCCGCCCAGCTGGGATGCGACCGCGGTCGCCTTCTCGGGCGTCCTGCCCGAGACCGACAGGTTCACGGCGCCGCGGCTCCTGAACGCCCGGGCGGTCCCCTCGCCGATCTCGCCGGTTCCGAGGACGAGGATCTTCGCCGCGCCCATGCTCCCGAAGATGCTCGAGGCCAGGTCGACCGCCACGTTGGCGATGCTGACCGTGCCGGCCGAGATGCCCGTGTGGGTGCGCACGTGCTTCGCCGCCTGGAACGCCTTCTGGAAGACCCGGTTGAGTACCGGCCCCGTGCCGTTCCCGGACTGCGCCGCCGCGTACGCATCCTTCACCTGGCCGAATATCTCGTTCTCGCCGAGCAGCTGCGAGTCGATCCCGCTCGCCACCTCGAAGAGGTGAAGGGCGGCGTCCCTGTCGGAGAGCCGGATCCTTATCCTCTGGAACTCCGCGGGGTCAAAGTCCTGGCGCCTGCAGTAGCCTGCCTGGACAAGCCCGGCCGCCGACTCGGATCCGACACCGTAGATCTCGACGCGGTTGCAGGTGCTGAGGATCACGAGCTCGCGGACGCCGGGCACCGCCAGCAGCTCCGCGCGCATGTCGGCCTCCGAGGAGAGCGCGAGCTTCTCGCGCACCTCAAGGGGCGCGTTGTGGTGGGTGGCGCCCAGGACAAAGAGCAGGTTCCCGCTCACGGGCGCGCCGTCCTTTCTGGGGGCTGGACGGCCCCGGGATGGCGGCTCTCGTCGACGGTCTTCAGCGAGAGGAGGGCCGCGGCGAAGAGGACCATGCAGGCCCAGGCGAAGCGCCTGGCGAGGAGCCGTCCGCCGGCGCGCAGGGCAAGCGCGATCACGGCCGCGGCCCAGACAGTGACCGTCGCGGCGAGCTTCGAGTGGTCCACGCTGGCCGTGTCCCGTGACCAGTAGACGGAGCCGAAGGCGAGGGCGAGCGTCAGGAGGCCGGCGCCGGTCGCCAGCAGCCGGAGCTCGATGTGGTCCAGGTCGAGGATCGAGGGTAGGAACGAGAACCAGCCGCCCGGGTGCTTCGACTTCAGCGAAAAATGCCTGAGGAGAAAGAGCCCCGAGGTGAGGGCCATGAGCCCGAACACTCCGTAGCTGAAGATCGCCAGGGCCGCGTGAAGCTCTATCCAGGGGTTGCCGCCGAAGATGTGGCTCCTGCGCACGAGGTCCCATTGCGGCATGAGGAGCGACAGGAGCGTCAGCGCCGCGCCCAGGCACGCCGAGAAATACCCGAGCACGCTCGAGCGGAACCTGACGCCGACAAGGAGGTAAAGGGTCGCCGCCGACCATGCCGTGAACTGGAAGATCTCGAACCGGTTGCCGAGCGGGCAGCCCCCCTCAGCGTGGCCGCGGATCCCGAGGCCGATCCACTGCAGGAGGTAGCCGACCAGGATAGCGCAGTAGATGAGGACGCCCGACGCCCTCCTGCGCCGGACAAGCGACACCGTGCCCAGCAGGAGGCCGAGGCTGTAGAATCCGGCTGCACACCAGAGCCACTGGCGGTCGGTGAGGTCGGAAAACATGGAGGGAAAACCATGCCTGAAGGAGGCCGGCGCGGCAAGCTCTCCAGTCGGGTGGGGGCCGCCGGCCGAAGTCGCTGGGCTCCAGTCGGCTAGGGCTTCCGGCGCCAGGCGGCGATGAACATGCCGTTGGCGTCCAGCTCCTCGGGCAGGAGCGTGACCCGGCTGGCTCCCCCCGCCAGTCCGATCGGCGCCTCCTCGAAATCCGGCCTGCCGAGCGCGAAGGCGTCGGCGACCATGTCCGTCTCGCGCCGGGTGAGCGTGCACACGGAATAGACGAGCCGCCCCCCGGCCTTCACCGAGCCTGCCGCGTGGGAGAGGAGCTCCGACTGAACGGCCGCCAGCTCGGCGACGTCCGCCGGCTGGGTCGTCCAGCGGGCATGGGGGTTGCGGCTCCAGGTCCCGACGCCGCTGCAGGGCGCGTCGACGAGGACGCCGTCGCACCTTGTCCCAAAGGGCGCGCGCGCCTTGCCCGTCCAGGAGGCCGCCCGGTAGTTGAAGGCGCCGCTGCGTGCCGCACGCTTCTTCAGCATCTGGAGACGGCGAGCCGAGCGGTCGGTCGCCCAGATGAGCCCCTTGTTCCCCATGAGGTCGGAGAGGTGGAGCGTCTTTCCCCCTTCGCCGCAGCACGCGTCCCACCAGGTCTCCCCGGGCGCGGCCTGGCAGGCGTGGCCCACCAGCTGCGACGAGAGGTCCTGGATCTCGAGGTCTCCCGCGAGGAAGGGGGCGCAGCGGTGGATGTCCTGGGTGCCGCCGTATCTCAGCGCCGCGAGGCCCGGCGGGGCGTGCAGGCGGGCCGGCAGGACCGCCGGCCCCGCGCTTCCCAGCTCCCGCGCGGCCGACTCGGCCCGGCCGACCTTCGCCCGGACCCAGAGGGCGGGCTCCCTCTGCATCCAGGCCAGCGTGGCGGGCGTGGCCGCCATCTCCTGCGCGAGCCAGGGGGGCACGGCCCTGGCCGCGAGGGCTTCGCCCTTCACGGACGAGGGGTCCCTCGTGAAGCGCTCCTGCAGGCCGACGGCCCTTGCGACCTGGCTCTGCGCCGGCTCGCGGGGGTCAAGCCAGCCCAGCCACCGGTAGTAGGCGAACACGGCCCGGCTGACGGCCCGCCGTCCCCCGTCGTCGAGGCCGCGGCCGCGCGAGAGGTATTCCCGCAGGGCCGCGTCGGCGGGGCGCCGGCCGTCGGCCAGGCGCAGGACGGCCGCCGCGTGGTTCTCTACCTGCGCGCCCATCTTGGGTCCGGGCGCAGCTCCAATGGCCTGGTTTCGATGCGGACACCCGCGACCGCGGGGCTTGCCCTCAGGCTCTGGAACGACGGCGCCGTGAGCTTCCAGGTGAGGGCGTGGCTTGCCTCGGCGACCGGCGCCGCCTCGCCGTCAACCATGACCGCGAATTCCATCCGGGTGTCGCCCGGCTCCCTGTCGATCCGCTCGCGCAGGCCGCGCAGGAAGGCGGCCGTCGCCGGCGCGTCCGGCCTAACAAGCCAGGTGACGCGGCGCACGACCCGCGGGATCTGGCCGTCCAGGGGATAGCATTCCTTCACGTTCACCCGCGGCCCGTCGGCACCGCGGATGATGTTGCCCTGGACGAGGACCGGGGCGTTCTCCGCCAGCGACTGGCCGAAGGCCGCGAACGCGTCGGCGAACATGTTGAGGGGGATGGTGGAGTGCCGGGTCGCGAGCGTGAAGGCCACCCACGGGCGGTTGTCCTTCTTCGCGTACTTCTTCGCGAGGTTGCCCGCGATCCCGCAGATACGGAACTCCCCGCGGTCCGGGAGCCCGGCGAGGTCCCCCGCGGCCGCCGTGTCGATGGCCTCCCAGAGCCCCTCATAGGCGTTCATGGGATGCCCGGAGACGTAGAAGCCGAGGAGCTCCTTCTCGAAGGAGAGGCGCTCCTTGGCCTCAAAGTCGCCCCCGCCGTCCTGCGGGGCGGGGGCCGGGGCGGGGGAGGCGATGCTCCCGAAGAAGTTGTCCTGGCCGGCGGCCTTGTCGCGCGCCTGCGCCGAGCTGGCTGCGATCGCGGCGTCGATCCTGTCGAAGAGGGGCTTGCGGCCCCGGCCGGTGAAGTCGAACGCCCCCGTCTTCACGAGGTGCTCGAGGACGCGCTTGTTGACCGCGCGGCCGTCCACCCGCGTCGCGAAGTCGTCGAAGCCCGCGAACGGGCCGTTCGCCTCGCGCTCGGCGATGATCCTCTGGGCGGCGAGCTCGCCGACCCCCTTTATGCCCGCCAGTCCGAACCGGATCTTGCCGGCCACGGGGGTGAACATCTCACGCGACTCGTTGACATCGGGCCCGAGGACCTGGAGCCCCATCGACTCGCACTCGGCGATGAAGTGCGCGAGCTTGTCCGAGTTGCCGAGCTCCGAGCTCAGCATCGCGGCCATGAAGTCCACCGGGTGGTTGGCCTTCATGTAGGCCGTCTGGTAGCTGAGGAGGGCGTACGCGGCGGAGTGGGACTTGTTGAAGCCGTAGCCCGCGAACTTGTTGAGGATGTCGAAGATGGCGTCGGAGGTCTTCTCGTCGATCCCGTGCAGCTTCCTGGCGCCGGCGACGAACTTGCCGCGCTCGGCGGCCATGGCTTCCGGGTCCTTCTTCCCCATCGCGCGGCGCAGCATGTCGGCGCCCCCCAGCGAGTACCCGGCGATGACCTTCGCGGCCTCCATGACCTGCTCCTGGTAGACCATGACCCCGTAGGTCTCGCTGCAGATCTCCTCCAGGAGCCTGTGCGGGTAGCGCACCGTGGAGGGGTCCTTCTTGCCGCGGATGTAGTCGGGTATCCAGTCCATCGGCCCCGGCCGGAAGAGGGCCACGAGCGCGATGATCTCGTCGATGGAGGAGAGCTGCATCTGGCGGCAGAGGTTCTGCATCCCGCCCGACTCCAGCTGGAACACGCCGGTCGTCTTGCCCGTGTTGAGGAGCGCGAACGTGCGGGCGTCGTCCATCGGGACCTTCTCGATGTCGAAGCCCGGCCTGGATGTCCTGCGGATGTTGTCCACCGCGTCCGCGATCACGGTCAGCGTCTTCAGCCCCAGGAAATCCATCTTCAGCAGGCCGAGCTTGCCGACGGCGTTCATGTCGAACTGCACCGTGACGTCGCCCTCCTGGAGGGTGAGCGGCACGAACTCCTCGAGGGGCCGGTCCGTGATGATGATGCCCGCGGCATGCTTGCCCGTGTTGCGCACCATGCCCTCGAGGACCCGCGCCTGGTCCATGATGCCCCTGGCGGACGGGTTCCTTTCCACCTCCTCCCGGAGCTCCGCCGACTTGGCGAGGGCCTGCTCGAGCGTGATGTTGAGCTCGTCCGGGATCATCTTTGCCAGCCTGTCCGCCTCCGCGTACGGCAGGCTGTGGACGCGCGAGACGTCCCGGATCACCATCTTGGCGCCCATCGTCCCGTAGGTGATGATGTTGGCCACGCACGCGTCCCCGTACTTGGCCCGGACGTAGGCGATCACCTCGCCGCGCCGGCGCATGCAGAAGTCGATGTCGAAGTCCGGCGGCGACACGCGCTCGGGGTTGAGGAACCGCTCGAAGAGCAGCTTGAACCTCAGGGGGTCGAGGTTCGTGATCCCGAGGAGGTAGGCGACGAGGCATCCCGCCCCCGAGCCCCGCCCCGGCCCCACCGGGATCCCCTGGCGCTTCGCCCAGTCTATGAAGTCCCAGACGACGAGGAAGTAGTCCACGAAGCCGGTCTTGGCGATCACACCGGTTTCGTAGTCGATCCGCTCGACGAGGGTCCTGGCGAGCGCCGGGTCGGCGGCGGCCCCGGGGTTGCCGAGGTCGACGCCGTAGCGGCGCAGCAGCCCCTCACCGCAGAGCTTGCGCAGGAACGCGGCGCCGTCGCCGACAACCTCCGCCGGAAGCGGATACTTGGGGTACCGCTCGCTTCCCTTGGGGAACGGGATCGCCAGGTCGCACATCTCCGCCACGGCCTGCGTGTTCGTGACGGACTCCGGGACCTCGGCGAACAGCCGCTCCATCTCGGCGCGGGACTTCAGGTAGAACTGCTGGCCGTCGAAGCGCATGCGCTTCTCGTCGGCAATCTTTGCCCCGGTCTGGATGCAGAGCATCGCGTCGTGGGAGCCGGCGTCGGACGCGTTCACGTAGTGCACGTCGTTCGAGCATATGACCTTGAGCCCGAATTCCTTGGCGATCTTGAGGAGCCCCGGGATGATCTTGCGCTGCTCGGCGATCCCGTGGTCCTGGATCTCGACGAAGTAATTCTCGCGGCCGAAGATGTCGACGAAGCGCGCCGCGGCCCTGCGGGCGTCCTCCCAGCGGTCGTTCATGAGGTGCTGGGGCACGAGCGAGGCCAGGCAGCCGGTGAACCCGATGAGCCCGCCCGCATGCCGCGCGAGCGTGTCCAGGTCCGTGCGCGGCTTGTAGTAAAAGCCCTTCATGTGGGCGTCGCTGACGAGCTTCAGCAGGTTCTGGTAGCCCTCGATGTTCCTGGCGAGGAGGCCCAGGTGGAATATGCTCCTGCCCTCGTCGCTGCGCCCCTGCTTCTCGAGGCGCGAACCCTCCGCCAGGTAGAGCTCGCAGCCGATCAGGGGCTTCAGGCTCCTGGACTTCGCCGCCATGTAGAAATCAATGGCGCCAAAGAGGTTGCCATGGTCGGTGAGCGCGAGGGCCTGCATGCCGAGGTCCTTCGCCTTCTCCGTCAGCTGGTCTATCCGGCAGGCGCCGTCCAGCAGGCTGTAGTCGGAATGGACATGGAGATGGACGAAGTTCTTGTCTGCTGAGGCCACGCTGGCGCCTAACCAAGATCAGCAATCCGTGGCCGCAAGCCGGAACCGACGGCGCGGGCGCCCCCGCGTGCATTTCGTGAAAAATTCCCCCGCGTGCATGGGAACCGGATTTCAGCCCTTGGGTCTGTGCCTAGTTCTGCCTCCAGCATGAGACGATCAACACAGGGATCGGGGACCGGGTCGTTTGCGCCCATTGATGGACGTTTTGGGGAAATCTGAGCATGGATCCCGTCCTGCCAGGAGGAATCACGGCCGATGCCTTGGATGACTTTTATGCGGAGTGCGACGAGCACCTGAAGGCGATCCGGGCGGGCCTGATCCGCCTCGAATCCACGGGGACGGGCCGGCCCGACGAGGGGACCGTGCAGGCCCTCAATCGCAGCACGCATTCCCTGAAGGGCATCTGCGCCATCGTCGGCCTGCGCGACGCCGAGGCGTCCGCCCACTCCATGGAGGACGCGTTCCGCCTGATGACGAAGGGCCTCATCACGCCGGGTTCCGACCTCGTCGACGCGCTTCTCGGCGCTGCCACCCACGTCGAGCGCGTCGTCGCCGGCTTCAGGTCGGGAAAGCCCGCGCAGCCGGCGCCCGAGGTCCACGAGCGCCTGAAGTCCCTTCTTCCTTCGAGGGAGGGCGAGGCCGCGCGGGCAGGCGCCCCGGCCCGGAAGGCGGCGCCCCCCGCCGAGGCGGCCGGCCCCTCCGGGCCCGGGCTGTATGTCGCCGTCTTCTCCCCGTCCAAGGAGCTGACGAAGCGCGGGATCAACCTCGACGTCATCAAGGAGCGGCTTTCTGGGGTCGGGGCGATCGTTGAGTCGAGGCCCGTCGTGAAGGGTCCGGGGGCCGTGCAGTTCCGCGTCACGGTCGCCCTGAAGGCGCCCCTCGGCTCCCTCGCATCCTGGGCGGACTCGGGCGTCACCTTTGAGAGGCAGCACCCGCCACCGGCCGCCGAGGAGGACAACGCCGAGCTGGCGGGCCTAACCCCCTCCCGCATCGTGCGGGTCGACCTCGGCAAGCTGGACGAGCTCATGCGCATCGCGGGTGAGATGGTGATCCACCGCTCGAGGCTCGAGGAGCGGCTCAGGCAGGATGGCGCCCTCGAGGGGGCGCGGGAGACGCTGCTCGGCCTCGGCCGCTCGCTCAGGGAGATGCGGGAGGCCATCTCGAGCGCGAGGATGGTCCCTGTCGGCGAGATCTTCGACCGGATTCCCTACCTGGTGCGCGACATGGCGCGCGCGACCGACAAGAAGGCCCGCGTCGCGCTCGAGGGCAACCAGACGGAGATCGACAAGTTCCTCGTCGAGCGGCTGAGGGAGCCCGTCCTCCACCTCGTCCGGAACTGCTTTGCGCACGGCGTCGAGCCCGCGGCGGAGCGGACTGCGGCGGGCAAGCCCGCGGAGGCGCTCATCCTCCTGCGCGCGTCGAGCGCAGCCGACTCGGTGTTCATCCAGGTGAGCGACGACGGGCGCGGCGTGGAGGCGGACACCGTCTTCACGAGGGCGGCCGCCCTGGGCCTGCCCGTCCCCGAGGACAGCGACCCCAAGTCCCTCCTCGACGTCCTCTGCACCCCCGGCTTCTCGAGCCGCGACACGGCGGACATGTCCGCGGGCCGCGGGATAGGCATGACCGTGGTGGCGGCGGCCGCGAGGGAGCTTGGCGGCAGCCTTTCCATGCGGACGAGCAGGGGCAAGGGGACCGAGTTCACCCTGAGGCTCCCCCTCAGCATCTCCATCTGCGACGCCGTCGTCCTCGGCGTCGGGGGCGCCAAGTTCACGATGAACAAGGGCGCCATCCACGAGATCGTCCAGGCGGAGCCGTCCGCCGTCCGCAGCGTGCGCTCGACCGAGCTGGTCCCCTACAGGGAGGGGATGCTGCCCCTCGTGCGCCTGCGCGCGGCACTCGCCATGGCGCCCTCCTCGGCGCCGAAGCTCGTCGTCGTTGTCGCCGGGACAAGCCGCGGGCCGGTCGGGTTCGTGGCCGATTCCGTGGTGGCCCAGCGGGAGATCGTCGTCAGGCCCCTCTCGGACCCGTTCCTGCGGGTCCCTGGGATCGCGGGCGTCACGGAGCTGGGGGACGGCAGGCCGGTCCTCGTCCTCGACCCCGAGACGCTGAATGCCGCCCAGGCCGCGCGCCCCGCACTTGCCACATGAGCTCCGGCGAAACCTACATCCTCTTCCAGCTCGCGGATGCGACGTATGCGGTCCGGACGTCGAACGTGGATCACGTCGAGATGCTGGAGCACGTGACGCCCGTCCCCAACACGGCCCCCGCAGTCGACGGAGTCGTCTTCTCGAGGGGCAGGGTCTATCCGGCGGTCAACCTGCGCGCGCGGTTCGGCCTGCCGAGGGGGTCCGCGACACAGCGGACCCGGCTCCTGTTCGTGCGGTCCCATGACCGGGTCGTCGCCCTCATCGTCGACGCGGCCCGCGAATTCCAGCGCATTCCCGCGGACGCGGTGCGCCCGGCTGACGCGACGCTGACCGGCATCGAGGGGAACTATGTCGAGGGGATCGCGAGCCACAACGGCCGGAACGTCCTCATCATCGACGTCGGCGCCGTCCTCACGCTCGAGGAGACCATTGTGCCGGACCAGCCTGTCGCCCCCGCCTAGCCTGAACGCAAGTACACCATGAAAAAGTCCACCAAAGAAACGCCGCGGCCCGCCCAACCCCCCCGGCGTCCCGCCGGCGGCCAGCCGAACCCCGCGTCAAACGGTTCCGCCGATGCCCAGGCCGACACGCTCGACGCAGCGATGTCGCGTCTCTCGGAGATGGCATCGACCCTCGGGGAGACCGCGGAGCAGGCGAGGTCCGCCTCCGAGTCAGGGGAGCAGGTGTCGGCGTCCCTGAACGAGATGTCCGCCTCGATCGAGCAGGTGACCACGAATGGCGCCCAGGTGGCGAGTGCGGCCACCCAGATCGCGGGCGCGATGCGCCAGATGTCGAACGGCGCCGGCACCATCACCGCCCGCGCCCAGGACATAGCGACCTCCGTCGAGAGCTTCGCCTCCATGACGACGCAGTTTGCCGCGTCGATCAAGAGGCTGAACCTCGACGCCGAGGACCTTGCGGCCGGCCTCGAGGAGGCCGCCTCAAGCACGGCCGGCCTCGAGCGCACGGCGGGCTCCGTGACGAAGAGCGCCGAGGAACTAGCCGCCTCGTCGGAGGAGACCCTCTCGTCGATGAACGAGATGGCGGCATCCATCGAGGAGGTCGCCGCCATGGGCGAGGGTCTCAGCAAGTCCGTAGAGAGCACATCCACCTCCATCGAGGAGATGGCCCGGTCCATCCAGTCGGTGGCCCAGAACGCGGAGCGCATCACGGTTGCGGCCTCGAACGCCAGCACGAGCGCCACGCAGCTGGACAGGACCAGCCGCTCGGCGTCCGAGCTTGTGCGCCGGGCCCAGGACGCCACGGGCAAGGTCGTCCGGGAGGCCGACGAGGGGGGCCGGATGATCAAGAGCTCCATCGACGGGATCGGCCGCGTCGCCAAGGCGATGAAGGACTCCTCCGCCATGATGAAGGACCTCGGCCGCCAGACGAGCCAGATCACCACCATCGTCGACACGATCAACGTGATCGCGGAGAGGACCAACCTCCTCTCCCTGAACGCGTCCATCGAGGCCGCCCGCGCTGGCGATGCGGGCAGGGGCTTCGCGGTCGTGGCCGAGGAGATCCGTAACCTCGCCGACCGCTGCGGAAAGGCCACCGCGGAGATCGGCATCATCGTGCGGGGCCTCGAGGATTTCACGAGGGAGGCCCTGCAGGCGTCGACCGACGGGGCGCGGGTCGCGGACGAGGCCAACGCCTACTCGTCGAGCGGCTCGGAGGGCCTCGCCCGGATGCTCACCGGCATCGGCGACGTCGCTGGGTTCATCGGCGAGATCAGCCGGGCCTCGGAGGAGCAGGTCGGCGCGAGCCGTCATGTGAGCGACTCGGTGTCGACCGTCACGGCCCAGTCGAGGGAGGTCGCGGGCGCGACCGCCGAGCAGGCGAAGAGCGCCTCCTCGATCGTCCAGGAGGTGTCCAGGATGCGCAAGGTGACGAAGGAGGTCGCACAGTCCATGCTGGAGCACGGCCGCGCCGCGCGCGAGATCGTGAAGGCCGGCCAGATCACCAGCACCGTGGCCGTCCAGCTGCGCAAGGTCGCTGCCGAACAGACGTCCGGCGCCGGCCAGATCGCCGCATCCGTGGCCCAGATGAAGAAGAGCGGCGTCTCGATCTCCCGGGGGACCGCCGAGCAGGCGACCACGGCCGAGCAGGTGTCGCGCGAGTCCGAGCGGGTCTCCAAGCTGACGGGCGCCATAAGCAAGGCCATCGCCGAGCAGGCGGGCTCCGCAAAAGAGGTTTCGTCCGCCGTTGAGTCCCTCCAGGCGCAGGCGAACGAGATGGCCCGGGCGATGATCGAGCAGAGCAGGGCGATGAGGGACCTGAGCGGGACGACCGACAGCGTGGCGACCCAGATCAAGTCCATCACCCGGGCGAACGCGGGCCACTCGGGCGTCGCCGCGGGCCTGCTGCGCAGCATGGACGCCCTGCGTGGAGCCCCCTCGAGGGACGGTGCCGGGACAGGGACGTCCCAGGCCGGCGGCGCGGCGGAGCCCGGTGGGCATGCGAACGGCCGGCCAGGCTCCCAGCCCTCCAAATCCAAGGCCGGCGCCGGCAAATGATTTCCCCGGCAATTGCCCCACCCCTCGTCGAAACCCGGGACCCTGTCGCCCAGCTCCTGCGCGACCTTGTGCACGACAAGACAGGCGCGTTCTTCGAGACCGACCGCCTGGGCAGCCTCATGGAAAAGCTGCAGCCCCTTGCGGGAAGCTACGGATGCCGGACCTTCCTGGACTACTACTACGTCCTCAAGTACGACGACCCGAACGGGATCCAGCTGAAGCGCCTCCTCGACGCCATCTCCGTCCAGGAGACCTTCTTCTGGAGGGAAAGCGACCAGCTGCGCGCCCTGACGGACCGGGTCGCGCCGGCCTGGTTCAAGCAGACCTCGAAGCCGCTCA
Organism: Opitutaceae bacterium; assembly: GCA_036489955.1. Taxonomy (GTDB): domain Bacteria; phylum Verrucomicrobiota; class Verrucomicrobiia; order Opitutales; family Opitutaceae; genus Palsa-1447. The sequence goes on along the minus strand of DASXEV010000032.1, from coordinate 40,808 downwards.
GGATTTGGAGCGCCGCCTGCGCGTCCGGCGAGGAGCCCTACAGCATCGCGATCGCGCTGCGCGAGGCGGGGCTCTCCTCGCACCCGATAGAGATCCTCGGCAGCGACGCGAGCGAGGCCGCCCTCGCGGCCGCGAGGACGGCCGTGTACCGCGAGCGCTCCTTCAGGACCCTGTCCCATGCGCTCAGGGAGAAGTACTTCCACAAGGTCGAGGGCGGCCACCGGCTGACGCACGACATCGTGTCCAAGGTCCAGTTCCGGTGGGCGAACCTGATGAAGCTGGAGGACCTGACGGAGTCGGCCGGCGCGCAGGTCGTATTCTGCCGCAACGTGTTCATCTATTTCTCGCCGACCTCGATCCAGAAGGTCCTGTCCCACATGAGCAACATCCTGCCCCGGGGCGGCTACCTCTTCACGGGGGCCTCCGAGTCCCTGTTCAATGTCACGAGGCATTTCGAGCTGAACGACCTTGGGGGTGCGTTTGTCTACATGCGCAACTCCCGCCCATAGCCGACACCCTCCATGGCCATCCGCACGCTCATCGTTGACGACTCCGCCTTCGCCCGGAAGGTCGTGCGGGAGGTGCTCTCCACCTCCCTCGAGGTCGAGGTGGTGGGTGCGGCGCGCGACGGCCTCGAGGCCCTCGACCTCACGGCCTTGCTCAACCCGGACGTTGTCGTCTGCGACATCCAGATGCCGGGCCTCGACGGCGTCGGCTACGTCCGGCGCCAGATGAAGATCAGGCCGCTGCCGATCCTCATCCTCTCCTCGACCCCGCAGGACGCCGAAGATGCCGTCTCGGCGCTTGGCGCGGGGGCAATCGACGTCGTCACAAAGCCGACCGCGCTCGCCAACGATGGCCTGAGGAGCGTCCAGGAGGAGCTCCTGCGCAAGCTTGTGTCGGCCGCGGGCGCGCCGGCCGGGAACCTGACGAGGAGCCTCGTCTCAGGCCGCCTGCCGGCGAGGCCGTCACGGGCCACAAGGGTGGACATCGTCGTGATCGGGATCTCAACGGGAGGGCCGCAGGCGCTGCGGCGCCTATTGCCGCTATTCCCCGGCAACTTTCCGGTGCCGATCGCCGTCGTCCTGCACATGCCGGTGGGATACACGGCAAGCTATGCCATGAAACTCAACGAGATCTGCGAGATGGAGGTCAAGGAGGGCGCCGAGGGCGACGCGGTGCGGCCCGGGCGTGTGCTCATCGCGCCGGCCGGGCGCCATCTCGGGTTCCGCAGGAATTCCGCGGGGAGCGTGGTCGCCCAGCTCTCCATGATCCCCGTCGAGAAGATCCACCGCCCCTCGGCCGACGTGCTGTTCAGGTCGGCATCCGAAACCTACGGCGAGCGGGTCCTCGCCGTCGTCATGACCGGGATGGGCGACGACGGCCTCGAGGGCTGCTCCTGGGTCAAGGCGAACGGCGGCGCCGTCCTCACGGAGGCCGAGTCGACCTGCGTCATCTACGGGATGCCGAGGACGATCGACGAGGCGGGCCTCAGCGACGCCTCCGTCCCCCTGGACGTGATGGCGTCCGCGATAATTTCACGAACATGAGCGCAAAAGTACTGGTGGTGGACGACTCGTCGCTCGCGCGGCGCACAATGAAGCAGAACCTTGAGGCGCTGGGCCACAGCGTCGAGGTTGCGGACGGGGAGCGGGCCCTCGAGCTCGCCTCCGTCGACAAGCCGGACATTGTCATGCTCGACATGGTGATGGACGGGATGGGCGGCCTGGAGGTCCTGGCGAAGATGAAGGAGATGTACTCCGACATCCGGGTCGTCATCGCGACGGCCGACATCCAGAAATCGACCTGCGACGAGGTGAAGCAGGCGGGCGCCAAGGGAATGCTGAACAAGCCCGTGGACCGCGAGAAGCTCGCGGCCGCCATCGAGACGGTCCTGAAGGGCGGCGAGTCATGGAACTGACCAAGGACCAGGAGGACGCCCTCAAGGAGCTGATCAACATCGGCTACGGCCGCGCTGCGGGCGCGCTCTCGGAGCTGACCGGCCACCGCATCGGCCTCGAGGTGCCCAGGGTGGCGGTCCACGAGATCGACAACATGGGCGCCATCCTCGAGGACCTGCTCGGCTCCTCCATCGCCTCGGTGAACCAGGTGTTCTCGGGCTCACTCAACGGGAACGCGCTCCTGCTCCTCAACGAGGAGTCCGCCGTCGCCCTCAGCCAGCTTCTGAGCGACGAAAGGCCGATCAGCAGGTTCGACTCGAACGCGAAGGAGATCATCACCGAGGTCGGGAACATCCTCCTGAACGCCTGCCTTGGCGTCTTCGGCAACCTCCTCTGCATCAGGATCACGTTCACGGTCCCGAAGCTCACCGTCGACTCGAGCGCGCACCTGGTGCACGGGCTTGCGGCCGTCTCCGAGGAGAAGATGAGGTACGCCCTCATGGTGCACACCCGCTTCCAGGTGAAGGCGCGCGACGTCACGGGCTTCCTCGTCATCGTGCTTGGGATCGCCTCGCTCGACCGGCTGGTACGCGAGCTCAAGAACTGGGAGGGCCGCGGCACGAAATGATCCCGGGACACCAGGGAGGCGGAATGCCCGGCGACGACGGCCGGCAGCTGGCCGCGTGGCTGCACGAGATCCTGCCGTACGGGATCTTCACGACTGACCGCGACCTGCGCGTCACGAGCTGGAACGACTGGCTCGCCGTCCACAGCGGCGTCGGGTCGGGGGCGGTGGTGGGCCAGCTCCTCGGCGATGCCTTCCCCGAGCTCGTCCGGCGCAACCTCGTCGAGCGCTACCAGCGCGCGCTGAAGGGCGAGGTGAGCGTCCTCTCGGCCGCGCTGCACAAGTACCTGCTGCCCTTCCCGTCCACGGCCGGCGACTCCACGGTGGACCACATGCTCCAGACCGTGCGGATCGGGCCCCTACCCGAGGGGGACGGGGAGCCGGGCACGATCACCATCATCGAGGATGTCACCCAGCGCGAGGCGCAGGCCATGGCGCTCAGCCGCCAGCAGGACTTCGACCGGCTGCTCTCCGAGGCCCTGGCCCGGCTCCTGCAGGCGAGCTCCCCCGCGGACGAGATGGCTGCGATCTTCGGGGCTGTCCGCCTCACCACGGGGCTCGACGCCTTTGCGGGCTACCTTATATCGGCGGACGGGCGCTCGATGCGCCTCCACGCCAGCGCGGGGCTTTCCCCGAAGCACAGGCGGGCGATCGAGGAGCTGCCTGTCAGCACGGAGGACATGGCCGAGCTGGCGGGGCCGGCGCCCAGCGGCCAGCTCTCGGTCGCCTCCCGCTCGCGCGAGGTCCTCAGCTTCGGGATGCGGCACGTGTGGAGCTTCCCGCTCGCCGTGGCCGGCCGGGTCCTTGGAGTCGTCATCTTCGGCTCCTACGTGCGCGACACCATCGAGCCGGCGGACATCGTCGTCCTCGGGCGCGTCGCGCAGTACATGGCCATCGCCATCGACCGGTCCAGGAGGGAGCGCGAGACCGAGGCCGCCTCCCGGGCGAAGGACGACTTCCTCGCCGCGCTCTCGCACGAGCTGAGGACGCCCCTCAACCCGATCCTCCTCATCGCAAGCGAGGGCGCCGCCGACCCGGCGCTCGACGAGCGCGCCAGGGCCGCGCTCCACATCGTCCAGAAGAACGCCCTCCTCGAGGCCCGCCTCATCGACGACCTGCTCGACCTGACGCGCATCGAGCACGGCAAGCTCGGCATCGACATCCGGAGGTTGGACCTGAGGGAGGTGCTGGAGGACGCGATCACGGTGCTCACGCCCAGCGTCGAGGAGGCCGGGCTGCGCCTGGAGACGTCGCTCCTGCCCTTCAACACCCAGGTGATGGGGGACCCGAACCGCCTGCAGCAGCTCTTCTGGAACATCATCAAGAACGCCGTGAAGTTCACGCCGCGTGGCGGCTGGATTTCCGTGTCGGCGGAGGTGGGGCCGGAACGGGCCGTCGTGCGCGTGACGGACAGCGGGATCGGCATGGAGCCCCATGAGCTCAGGCGCGCATTCGAGACCTTCGAGCAGGGCGACCATGCGGCGGGCGGCAGGCACCGGTTCGGAGGACTGGGCCTCGGCCTTGCGATCACGAAGAAGCTCGCCGAGCTCCACGGGGCCACGATCGAGGCCGAGAGCGCCGGCCGCGACCAGGGCTCGACATTCACGCTCTCCATTCCCCTCGCGCCCGCGCCCGTGGCGGCCCACGAGCCCGCAACCTCGGCCCGCCCCCCGGTGCCCGTCATCGAGGGAAATTCGCGGCGGATCCTCGTCGTCGAGGACCACGACGCCACTCTGAAGGTCCTCCGGCGCGTCCTCGAGAAGCGGGGGTTCCTGGTCACGGCGGTGACGAGCGTCGCCGCGGCCGTCGAGGCGGCCGCCTCCGGGAGTTTCGACCTCGTCCTGTCCGACGTTGGCCTCCCGGACGGGGACGGCTATTCCCTCATGCGCCGCCTCAAGGCCGAGCACGGGTTCCGCGGCGTGGCGCTGACGGGCTACGGGACGAGCGAGGACCGGGCCCGGGCGAAGGCGGCGGGCTTCGTCGCGCAGCTCACCAAGCCCATAAATATCGAGATGCTTACCCGCGTCCTCGCCAGCTCGCTCGATCCCGTGGCCGAGACGGCCGCCGGCTGAGCGCCCCCAAAAAATCTTGGCGTTGCCGAAGCGCGGGCGCGCGGCAGCATGGCCCGGACGGCGGCCAGGCGCCGGCGCCATGAAGCACGATTACCCGATCCGCGAAAACGAAATGGAGCGCCTTGGGGCGCTGAGGCGCCCCCGCGTGGCGGACGCGGGAAGGCAGGCGAACCCCGGCATGGGGGGGACGACCAGCACGTCCAGCCCCGGTGCCTGCCCGAGGTGGGCCAGGGCGCACTTCCCGGGGATCCACGGACCAAAGGGCGCATGAGGCCCGTCCGCGGCCTGGGTTCCCTGGGCAGGGACGCAGAAGTCCTCAAGCACAGGCTGGCGCCGGGGACCGTGCGCAGGGTCGTCGAGTTCGGGCGGGGCTACGCCTGGCTGATCGCGCTCTTCCTCCTCCTCGTCGTCCTCGACGCGGCGACCGGCGTCGTCAACCCCCTCGTCTTCAGGCAGCTGATCGACCGGGGCATCCTCGCGGGCAGGTCTCGGGTGGTCGTCGAGCTGGCCTGCGTCGCCGCGGGCGTCTCGCTCCTTGATTCCGCGCTCACGTTCGCCCAGCGCCAGATGGCGGCCAGCCTCGGCTTCCGCATCGTCTACGACCTGCGGCTCCGCGTGTTCTCCCACATCCAGCGCATGTCGCTCGCCTTCTTCTCCCGCGCGCGGACGGGCGCCCTCGTCAGCAGGGTCAACAGCGACGTCTCGGGGGTGCGGGACGCGCTCTCCGACATCCTGTCCTCCGCGGTCGGAAACCTTGTGACGGTGGTCCTTGTCCTAGCGGCCATGCTGGCCCTTTCCTGGCGCCTCACGCTCGCGAGCCTCCTCCTCCTTCCCGCCTTCATCGTCACGTCCCGCGTGGTCGGCCGCAGGATCCGGGCCCTCACGAAGGAGACCTACGACAGGTCGGCGGCGATGAACAGCCTCATGGTCGAGCGCTTCAACGTCGCGGGCGCCCTGGTGTCGAAGGTCTTCGGCGATCCGACGGGCGACAGGGAGGCCTTCGCCGGCGAGGCCGCGCGGGTCCGGGACATCGGGCTGAGCCTGTCCACGCAGTCGAGGCTTCTCTTCATCAGCCTCGGGCTCATGAGCTCCCTCGCCGTCATCGTCGTGTACGGCTGGGGCGGCGTGCTGGCGGCGGAGCGCGTGATCGACCTTGGCACCCTCGTTGCCCTGGTCTCCTATCTCCTTCGCCTCTACGGGCCCCTGACGGCTCTTTCCAACCTCCAGGTCGACGTGATGACGACCCTGGTCTCGTTCGAGCGGGTCTTCGAGGTCCTGGACCTGGAGCCCTCGATAAGGCAGGCGCCGGGAGCCCGGCCGATTCCCGCCGGGCCCGTCCGCCTCGTCTTCGATGATGTCGGGTTCCGGTACCCGACGGCCGCGGAGGTGTCCCTGGCGTCCCTGGAGGCCGTCCCGGAGCTTTCACGCGACCTGGAGCGCCCCGTCCTCGAGGGAGTCAGCTTCGTCGCCGAGCCGGGGCAGCTGGTCGCCCTCGTCGGCGCGTCCGGCGCCGGCAAGACGACGATCGCCCACTTGGCCAGCCGCATCTACGACGTCGTTTCCGGGTCCATCTCGGCCAACGGGCTCGACCTGCGGCAGGCGAGCCTCGAGTCGGTGCGCCGGACGTTCGGGATGGTGATGCAGGACGCCCACCTGTTCCACGACACGGTCCGCGCCAACCTCCTTTATGCGAGGCCGGGGGCGCAGGAGGCCGACCTTGTCGAAGCCCTCCGTGCGGCCCAGGTGCTCGCGCTCGTCGAGTCCCTTCCAAGGGCCCTCGACACCGTGATCGGCGAGCGCGGAACCCGGCTCTCCGGAGGCGAGCGCCAGCGCATCGCGATTGCCAGGCTGCTCCTCAAGGCGCCCCCCGTCGTCATCCTCGACGAGGCGACCTCGGCCCTCGACTCCGGGTCGGAGCGGGCGATCCAGGAGGCGTTTTCCGCGGCCCTGAGGGGGAGGACGTCGCTCGTCATCGCCCACAGGCTCTCGACCGTGCAGCACGCCGACCAGATCCTCGTCCTTGCCGCCGGGCGCATCGTCGAGCGGGGCAGGCACGAGGAGTTGCTCTCGGCCGGCGGCACCTATTCCCAGCTTTACCGGACGCAGTTTGCGCCGCGGGGCACGGCGGGGCAAAGTCCGTGATGCGCCTCGCCATGCTCGCCCTGGCCACCCTGGTCGCCGCTGCGGGGACCGCCTTCGCGGCGGATCCGCCCGCCGCCCCGGGCGCGTCCCAGGAGCCGCAGCCCTTCACGGAGCCGAGCCTCCTCGGCGACAAGCCGGCCTACCTCGCCCAGCCGCAGGCCCCCTACGACCCGGCCAACGATCCCGACCTGAAGGCGGGGCAGGCCGCGTTCGCCGCAGGGGACTATTCCACCGCCGCCCGGGATTTCGACACGGTCCTCCAGAATTTCCCCAACAACTACCTGGCGCTCGTCGGCCGCGCCGCCGTCTACGTGGTGACAAAGGACAACGCCAGGGCAGAGGCGGAATACAAGGCGGCGCTGGGCGCCGCCGGGCCGGGAAACCGCCGCATCGTCCTCGTCGCGATGTCCCATTTCCATGCGGCCACGAGGAAATACGACCAGGCGCTCGCGGACATCGACCGCTGCCTGGCCGCCGAGCCCAACTCGGCCCAGCTGGTCGACATGAGGGGCCAGGTACACGACGAGGCGGGCCACGAGGAGAAGGCGTACGCCGATTTCACCGAGGCCATACGCCTCGCCCCCGACGATCCCGACACCTACCGGTACCGGGGGACCTTCCTGGCGATCCGCAAGCGCTACGTGGAGTCCCTGGACGACCTCTCCCAGGCGATCGTGCTCGACCCCTCAAACGCCGCCGACTTCATGCAGCGGGCGCTCGTCCTGCTGAAGCTCAACCGCAACAAGGAGTCGATCGGGGACCTGCGGTCCGCGCTCAAGATCGACCCGGCGGATCCCGAGACGCTGAACGAGCTTGCGTGGCTGCTGGCGACCTGCCCCGTTGCGGCGCTGCGGGACGGAAAGGCGGCGATCGCCTACGCGACGCAGAGCTGCACCCTCAGCCACTGGAAGGACGGCCACATCGTCGACACCCTCGCCGCGGCCTATGCGGAGACGGGGGACCTCAGGGACGCCGTCAAGTGGCAGACGGTCGCCTGCGCGCTCCCGGAGACGATGGCCTCGGAGCAGGACGAGATGGAGCGCCACCTCGCCCTCTACAGGGAGGGAAAGCCGTACCACGACCCGGCCCCCGACCTCTCGGCCACGGCCTGGGACACGCTGCGCTACGAGACCTTCGAGACGGTGTGGCAGACCGTCGACGAGTCCTACTTCGACCCCACGTTCGGCGGCCTGGACTGGTCCGCCGTCCGCGAGAAGTACCGCCTGAGGCTGGCCGACCTGAAGAGCCCGGCGCAGCTGCGCCAGCTCCTCATGCAGATGCTGTCGGAGCTCCACAAGACGCACTTCGCGATCGTTCCCCGCGAAGCCGCGGTGTTCAACCCGGCCGAGCGCGTCCGCATCGGCTCGTCGGGCGTCGAGCTCGCCTCGCTTGGCGGCCTGCCGGCGGTCCAGGGCGTTGCGGCCGGGTCCACGGGCGAGGCGTCCGGCCTCCGGGCGGGCGACATCATTTTCTCCGTCGACGGCAGGGCGCTCCGGCCCGTGGCCGAGGCGCTTTCCAAGGCCGGATTGGACGCGGCCCGCATCGACGCCTACCTCTGCGGGTATGTGGACTCGTTCCTGACGGGAGCCGTGGGGAGCTCCGTCCTGCTCGGCGTCGACGGCGCCGACACAAGCCGGGGCCAGGTCAGGGTCGAGGTCGGGCCCTCGGGGGGCGCCTGGTCGGACCCGGTCGGGTATTTCCCATCGCGGCCTATCTACACGGAGTTCCGAAGGGACGGGGGCGACGTGGCCGTCATCAAGTTCAACGTCTTCGTTCCCCAGGTGATGCGCGGGATCCGCGCGTTCATGAGGACCGTCGGCCCCGGGTCGGGCCTTGTCATAGACCTGAGGGGCAATTCCGGCGGTGTCACGCTGATGGCGGCGGGAATCTGCGGCCTGCTCGTGGACAAGGAGACCTCGCTCGGCTCGGTCGTCATGCGCGACGGCACGCAGAACCTCGAGGTGTATCCCAGCCAGCACCCCTTTGGCGGACCCGTGGCCGTCCTTGTCGACTCGCGCTCGGCGTCGTCGAGCGAGGTGCTGGCCGCGGGGATCCGCGACATCGGCCGGGCGAGGCTCTTTGGCGAGAAGACGCCGGGGATGGCGCTTCCCTCGATCTTCAAGGTGCTCCCGACGGGCGACCTCTTCCAATACGCCATCGGCGACTTCATGACCCCGCGGGGGAGGAGCCTCGAGGGCATCGGGGTCGAGCCCGACCAGGCGATAGCCGAGACGCGGGAGGACGTGGCGAGGGGCCGCGACCGGGTGCTTGAGGCCGCTGAGGCGTGGATCCGGACCCGGTTGGCAGGGGGAGGGCACCCGAAGTGAGGGGCGTCGTCCTTGCCGCGGCCCTCGCGTGCCTCGCCGCCCCCGTCCTCGGGCAGGGGAGCGGCCCGTCGACCAGTACGGCCGAAGACGATAACCCCGCCTACAGGCGGTGGCTGGAGAGCGTCGGCGGCGAGTTCGCGCTGTCGACCGTGCGCTCGCTGGAGATCAAGGACACGGTCCAAAGCGCCGATGCGGCGCCGGAGACGGAGCAGGTGGCGATACTTGAGCCCGACATGCTGAGGATCGACCTCACGATGCCCGATGGGAGGGCCTGGGTCCGCTCCTGCTACCGCACCACGGCATGGCAGGAGATCGACGGCCTGGGCTTCGGGATGCTGGGGAACGGCGATGTCAATTTCCTGCTCTTCACACGGGACCCGGCCTTCCTCGCCCGGCGAAAGCCCGAGGAGACGAGCTCGGAGGAGATCCCGCAGTCCCTGCGCGGCGGCGTGCTCTACGACACCTACCTGGTGCACTCGAAGGACGGGGCGGACGAGCGGTGGTACTTCAACCCGGAGACCGGCATGCTCGACCTCATCGAGGGCGCCTCCCGGCGCTCCCAGTTCGCACTCCGATTCTCGAACTACCGGAACATCGGGGTCTTCACCATGCCCCTCGACGTCCAGTTCTATTCCAGGGGACGGGTTGTCTTTTCGGTCCACCGCCTGGAGGTGCAGCGCGGGGCTCGTCTCTCGCCGCCGCTCTTCTACGCGACGCCCTGGGACCTGGAGGACGGCAAGCGCGCGGAAGCGGCGCTGCACAAGTACCTCCAGGATTCGATCTTCTCGGGCGGCGGCCGCAGGGCGATGTTCATCCGCGAGTCGATCGCAACCTCGGCGAGCGGCGAAACCGCGGAGCGGTCGATCACGTTTGAGCCCCCCTCGAGGATCTTCATCGACACGGACACGAAGGGCATCGGCCACGAGCGGGCCGGCTTTGACGGGTCGGTCGGATGGACCGACAGCGAACTGCAGGGGTACCACGTCCTCAAGGACAGCGAGATCCAGCTGCTCTTCTCGGTGATGACCATCTTCGGCGACCCGGCGATCGAGGAGAACGCCCCCCTGCGGCACGTCCTCGGGACGCGAACGGTGCTCGGCAAGCCGGCGCTCGCGGTCAAGCTCTCCACGCTCACCGAGCCCATCGGCACGTTCTATTTTGACCCGGACAACGGGCATATCGTCCGGATCGCCTCGGAAAAGCGCGTTGGCACAAGCGTGAGGCCCTACAAGACCATCGACTATTCCGACTTCCGGAAGGTGGGGGGCGCCAAGATCCCCTTCCAATTCGTGGAGACCACGGTCCTGGACCAGACGACGACCAAGGTTGAGGAGCTGAAGGTCGACCCGCCCATCGACGAGGCAATTTTTGAGCCAAAACGGTCGGATTAGCCCTGCCTGCGTGAATGGCCGCGACCATCGCGGGCAACCCCCTCTAGGCCTGCGACTTCCCTGTCACGGATGGCCCGGGCGGGCGCCGGGGGAGAGTCGCGTTGCCACTGCCGCACCGCCCCGTCGGGTCGACGGGTTTTAGCCGTTGACGAATGGCACCGCCAATGGCTTATTGGCCGGCTTTCCACTCAGCAGAGGAGCCATGTCCATCGAAATCAAGATACGTAAGAACGAGCCCATCGACCGTGCGCTACGCCGCATGAAGAAGAAGCTCGACCGCGAAAACATCATCAAGGGCACGCGCGCCAAGCGCTACTACGAGAAGCCGTGCGAGAAGCGCCGCCGCAAGGAGAAGGTCATGGCCTTCACTGCGATGCTCCGCCGCCGCTACGACAGCTGAAGGCCGCCAACGGCCCCCATTTCGAGCGCGCCCAAGGCCGAAGGCCGGGCGCGCTTTTCATTGTCCACGGCGGGCGGGGCCAATCGTGCTTGCGCGGCAATTTCGCGTTCCTAGGCTGCCGCGCGTGACCACGGTGCACGGAACCTGCGGCAAGACACCTGCGGCCCGGCGTCACGGGAAGCCGGCGCCGTGATGGCGAGGCCGACGCCCGCCCTGTCCACCAGCTGGTGCTCGGGCCGCCACAAGGACGGCTCTGAGATGCTCCGGGAGATGGCGGGCCTGGGATTCTCCAGGGTCGAGCTCTCGCACGGCATCCGGATATCGCTTGTCCCCGGCATCCTCAGGGCGGTCGAGGAGGGCGTGATCCGCATCGGCTCGACGCACAACTTCTGCCCGCTGCCCATGGGCGCCTACCAGGCCGCGCCGAACCTCTTCCAGCCCTCGTCGGCCGACGAGCGCGAGAGGGAGCAGTGGCTGAGGTACACGAAGAAATCGATCGACTTCGCGGCGCAGGTGGGGGCCTCGCTCATGGTCTGCCACTTGGGAAGCGTGCCCTTCTTCTGGTACGAGCCGAGCCGGGCCGTCGAGGCCTACCTCGAGAGGGCGCCGGGGGCGGCCAAGGGCGACAAGGCCTACGAGGAGCTTCTCGCCAAGGCGCTCGCCAAGCTGCGCAGGAGGATGCCGCCCTACTGGCAGCGCACGCAGGACGCCATCCGGAGCGTCCTTGCCTACGCCGCCGAGAAGAACATCCGCCTCGGCCTCGAGAACCGCGAGAAGATGGAGGAGCTGCCGCTTGACGCGGATTTCCCGGCCTTTGTCGCCTCCCTCGGCTCCCCGTCCCCGGCCGGCTACTGGCATGACGCCGGCCACGCGCACCTGAAGGAGCAGATGGGGCTCATCAACCACCGGGCGCACCTTGAGGCCAATGCGCCCCGCCTGCTGGGCTTCCACCTCCATGACGTGGCCGACGGCAGGGACCACCAGGCGATCGGCTCGGGCTCCATAGACTTCCAGATGGTCTCCTCGTTCTTCAGGCCCGAGCACCTCTTCGTGATCGAGCTCTCCCCGAGGGTCGAGGAGGCGGACGTCATCGCCTCGAAGACCCGCGTGGAGGAGATGCTCGCCGCAGTGGCCTGACGCCCGGAGGGGGCCGCCGCCGGATCGCACACACCATGGGCCCGCGGCGAACCAACGGACGTGCTGGGGGGGAAGGCGGGGAACCCGGGGCGGCGTCCCCAAGGCCGGCGCTCCTCGTCGTCGACGTGCAGCGCGCCTATTTTGAGCGCGACCCGCGGCCGGACGACGCCGACGGCGTCATCGGCCGGGTCAACGACCTCGTGGGGCGCGCGCGCGAGGCCGGGGCGCCCGTCATCCTCATCCAGCACGAGGATGCGGGGGACGGCACCGGGTTTGGGAGCGCGGGATGGGAGCTTGCGGGCGGCCTCGGCGCCATGCCGGCCGACCCTCGGATCCGCAAGACGACCCCGGACTCCTTCCACCATACCGGCCTATTGGAGTTCCTCCGGCGACTCGGCGTCGGCTGGCTGGTCGTCTGCGGCTACGCCACCGAGTACTGCGTCGACACGACGACCCGGCGCGGGTCTGCCCTCGGCTTTCCGGTCGCGCTCGCATCCGATGCGCACACGACCCACGACAAGCCCCACGCCAGCGCGGCGCAGATCCGCACGCACCACAACCGGATACTCCCGGAGGTCGGAAGCTACGGGCCCGCGGTTGACGTCGTTCCCGCGAGGGACATCCGGTTCGGATAGGCCGGAGTCCACGCCGAAGCCCCGCAGAACCCCAACTCCCGTGCGCCTCTGGACCGTCCATCCGAAGTACCTGGACGCGAAGGGCCTCGTGGCGGCCTGGCGTGAGGCGCTCCTTGCGCAGAAGGTCCTCGCCGGCCTCACGAGGGGGTACACCCGGCACCCGCAACTTGAGCGCTTCAGGGCGCATCCCGACCCCATTGGGGCCATCGGCGCGTACCTGGACGGCCTCCATGGCGAGGCGCTTCGGCGCGGCTACGCCTTTGACGACTCGAAGATCGCCCGCCGGCAATATCCCGGGCGCATCGCCGAGACACGGGGCCAGCTCCTCCACGAGTGGGCGCACCTCGCGGGAAAGCTCCGCGCCCGCTCGCCGGGGGTTGCCAGGCGATGGCGCGGCACGCGGGTGCCCGGCGCCCATCCCCTGTTCCGGATCTGCGCCGGCGGCGCCAGGCCGTGGGAGAAGTCCCGGCCGAAAAAATGAAGTCGTTAGCCGCCCGGTTTCGCCCCATAACGGCTTCGTCCCCTCCTCCCATGCGCCCCGCAACACCACGAACATCCCGGCCGCCCCGCGCAGGGGCCGGATGGATGCTTTCTATCGCCGCCGCCGCGTGCCTGGTTCTCGCGGGCTGCGCCGGGAAGGAGACCGTGCCCGATCACCGCATCCTCGTCGTCGACACCGCCGGCACGCCCCTCGAGGGTGCGGTCGTCTATCCCGACTCCGACGACTCCTCGAGCCAGACCCCGCGCTACGCGGAGAATCACTCCACCGACAAGCAGGGCCTCCTTGTGCCGGACCTGGAGGAGTTTTACTGGGACTCCGACGGGTGCTACCACTTCCGCGTCCGCAGCCCGGGGTACGAGGAGGAGACGGTGGCCGTCTCGAGGGACCTCTTCCCCTTCATCTATCGGATCGAGCTGAGGCCGCGCGAACACACGAACCCCCCGCTGCCCCCGCACCGGTCCTGATGCCCCGGGGCGGGGTATCCGGGGATCCCGCATCGGCTCCCGGCCGATGCCGGTCGCGCCCGCTACGTAAAGTCCGGCTTTGTCTGCGCTGAAAACATGGAGAAGATGTCCCCAAGACGCCACTGACTCGCTCGGTAGGGCCGGTGCCTGAAAACCCATGGCGACGCTCATCCTCAAGGTCATCCCGATCCTCTGCATCGCGGCGGCCATCTTCTACTCGAGCCTCTGGGGAGCCCGCCTGTACCGGGCGAAGGGCGTCGTCTCGGGCGCCGCCGTCGCCGCCCTGTTCGTCGGGCTGACGGCAGGGCGCCTCTTCGAGAGGACCCTATGGCCGGCCAGCCTGCCGACCGACGTATCCGATCTCTCGATGCTGTCCGTGGAGACGGCCATCCAGTTCGCAACCGCGGCGCTCATCTGCGTGGTCGGGGCCTGCGTGGTCCGCCGCGACGCCCTTGGGCAGCCCCCGCCGGAGGCCGGCGCGAGGGGCCTCGCCCCGGCGCTGGTGCTCTTCATCCTCGGCTTCATCGTCGCCGCCCACGAGAAGATGGCGATCGCGGCGACCCACGTCCTCGAGGGGCTGCACCTCCTCTGACGCGGTCAGCCGCGGGAGGCCAGGACCTGGCTTGTCCAGCGCCTGTGGGGCCCTGACAGCGTCACTGCGCCCAGGTCCTCGATCCGCACCCACACGAGGCCGCGACGAAGTCCCCCCGCGGGGGCGCTGGCCGCGTGGATCGACTCCGTGATGCGGAAGCGCGTGATCGACCGGCTTCGCCTGGCGACGAGCCTGCCCCTGGAGGCCGCCTCGGCGTCCATGCCCGCCTGCTCGGCGGTCGGCAGCTCGTGCAGGTCCGCCAGGCGCCTGGCGTCGGAAGGGTTGCGGTGGAGGAGCAGCCTGCCCTTGTCCTCGCACCAGACCCGCACGACCGAGCGCACCTCCGTGGCCTTCGGCGCAAGGACCGGGTAGGACGCCTGGTCGCCTGCGGCGGCCGCCGCGCAGTGGCCCCTCACGGGGCAGGCGTCGCATCGAGGCGCGCGGCGCGTGCACACGGTGGCGCCGAGCTCCATCATGGCCTGGTTGTGATCGCCGGGAGAGCCCTCGTTCAGCATGTCCGCGGCCAGCGGCGCCAGGGCCTTGGAGGCGGAGGCGCTGTCCCTGTACGCGGTGCCGTCGCGGGAGAGGCGGCAGAGGATCCGGACAACGTTGCCGTCCACGCAGGCGGCGCGCTCGCCGAATGCGATGCTGGAGACGGCGGCGGCCGTGTACGGCCCCACGCCCCGGAGCTCCAGCCAGCCGCTCCTCGTCGTCGGCATCGGCCGGCCCGCCAGGGCCCTTGCGAGGGCATGGAGGTTCCTTGCCCGCGAATAGTAGCCCAGGCCCTCCCAGAGCCTCATGACCTCGCTTTCCGGCGCGGCGGCCAGCTCCGCAAAGCCCGGCAGCGCCGCCATCCACCGCGCGAAGTAGGGCAGCACCGTCGCCACCTGGGTCTGCTGCAGCATGAATTCGCTGACGACGGTCGAGTAGGGGGAGGGCTCCTCGCGCCACGGCAGGCGCCTCCTCGAGGCGCGGTACCAGGCCATGAGGTCGCGCTGGAAGGACCCCCTCCTGCCGCGGAGCGCGTCCGCGCCCGAAGATTTGCGTGTCATTGCCGTCAAATCTGTGACTATGGCTCCCTCATGCCTAAGCGGCCGGAGGACGACGAGGAAAAACCCAAGAAGCTGAGCATCTACACGCTCAAGCTTGATGACGCCCAGATGGACAAGCTGCGGGGCATCCTGTCCTCGCGCGGCTGGGAGGCCTTCGACGTCGCCTACGCCCGGTTCGCGTTCAAGGGGCGCGACTGCAACGTCACGGCCTACGAGAGCGGGAAGCTGGTCGTGGCCGGCAAGGGCACCGAGGAGTTCGTCACGATGACGCTGGAGCCCGACGTCACGATGGCGCCGAAGCTGGGGTACGACGAGGTCCACCACCCGGACTGGTTCGAGCTCCACGCGGGGCTCGACGAGAGCGGCAAGGGCGACCTCTTCGGCCCCGTCGTCGCCGCGACAGTCATCGGGGGCAGGGCGGCCGTGGAGGCCTGGATGAAGGCGGGGGTGCGCGACTCGAAGCGGATCGGCGACGCCCAGATCGTGAAGCTGGACAAGCTGATCCGCGAGACCCCGGGCGTCGCCGTCGAGACCTGCCTCTGCGGCATGCTGAAGTACAACCTCCTCATGTCGAGGCCGCGCGCGAACCTGAACCGCCTCCTCGCCTGGCAGCATGCCACGGCGCTGGCGAGGGCGCTGGAGCGCGTGCGGGCGCCCCGCGGGCTCCTCGACCAGTTCAGCACGCAGCCCCTCGTCCAGAGGGAGCTGAAGCGCATGGGGGTCACGGCCTTCGAGCTCGCGATGCGGACGAAGGCCGAGGAGGACCCGGTCGTCGCGGCGGCGTCCGTCGTCGCGCGCGCCGAGTACGTGCGCCAGATCCACGCCCTGTCCCAGGGATTCGGGGGGGCCCTCCAGAAGGGCGCCGGCCCGGTCGCCAAGGCCCAGGCCGCCGAAATCATCTCGCGCCTCGGCGCCCGCGCGCTCGGGAACTTCGCGAAGCTCCACTTCCGCACGGCCTACGAGGTGGTATCCGAGGCCGGCAAGCTGGACGAGCTGCCCCTCCCGGTCCCGAGGGAGCGCATGGATTGGAAAGGCGGCCGGCCCCGCGGCGCAAGCGATGCCGAAGCGTAGGCAGCTGCGCGCCTTCGACCTGAAGCGCATCGAGGGGGCCGAGAGCCTGATCGGTGTCGACGAGGTGGGGCGCGGCGCCCTGGCGGGGCCCGTCGTGGCCGGCGCCGTCCTCGTCACCCGCGAATTCCTGGAGGGCCGGTGGGCGCTCGCCAAGGCGGGGCGCGTCAACGACTCGAAGCTCCTCTCCGCCGACGAGCGCGACGCCCTCTGGCTCGAGTTCGACGCACTTTCCCGGCAGGGGCTCATCCACGCGCACTTCGGCTCCGCCACCGTCGAGGAGATCGACCAGCACAACATCCTCGGGGCCACGAAGATCGCGATGCGCCGGGCGATGGAGGGCATCTATCCCCCCGAGGCCTTCCAGAGGAGCGAGGAGCCCGACCTCTTCTCCTCCGCCGAGGACCGCAAGTCGTTCGTCCCCCTCGTCTCCTGCCGGGTCCTCATCGACGGCCTGCCGCTCCGGCGGTTCCCGTACCCGCACGAGGCCTTCGTCGACGGGGACGCGCGCTCGCTCTGCATCGCGATGGGCTCGATCATCGCCAAGGTCGCCCGCGACCGCATGATGGCCGAGCTCGACGCGCGGCACCCGGGCTACGGCTTCACGAAGCACAAGGGCTACGCGACGGAGGATCACCGCGAGGCGATCCTCCGGCTCGGCCGCTGCCCTCTCCACCGGGACGCCTTCCTGCGCAAGCTCATGGCGGGGCGGCGGGACCCGGACCAGCTGGAGTTCCTTCCGGACCGTTGACCCGCGGGGCGCCCGCGGGCATGAAGGCCGCGATGGCTGGAAAGAAACACACCCCCCTCGACCGGGTCGTGGGGCGCCTGGAGACGCTCGACCCCGTCAACATGGCGAACCTCGCCCAGCGGCTCGCCAGGGAGCGCAGCTTCTACGAGCAGATCTTCAGCACGCTGCAGGAGGGGGTCCTCGTGATCTCGGTGGACGGCGTCATCGACTACGCGAACGACTCGGCGCGGCGGATCATGGGCCTGGGCCCCGACGCCCTCGCGGGCCAGACGCTATGGAGGCTCATCCCGGGCCTGCGCCCGGCGATCGGCGACGACGAGGCCCACGTCGCCGCCAGGGAATTCGAGCTCACGTATCCCGAGCCGCGCACCGTCCGCCTGTACATGGTGCCGTTCCGGGGAGGGGACAGGGCGCTGGAGGGCCGCCACGCGGTCATCCTGGCCGACGTGACGCGCGACAAGCAGTCGGCCGAGCAGAGGATCGAGGACGAGAGGATCTCGTCCATCCTCCTCCTCGCGGCCGGCGTCGCCCACGAGCTCGGCAACCCGCTCAATTCGCTGACCATCCACCTCCAGCTGATCTCGAGGAAACTGAAGAAGCTGGGGGCCACGCCGGAAGCGAAGGCGCTCGCCGAGTCCGTCGAGGTGTGCCGCGAGGAGGTCGCCCGGCTCGACGGGATCATCACGCACTACCTCGAGGCGATACGGCCCAGCCCCCCCGACCTCTCCGAGACCGACCTCTCGGAGGTACTCGCCGAGGTCCTCAAGTTCCAGAAGAGGGAGTTCGAGAACCGGCGGATAGCGGTCGAGGCGGAGGCCGCCTCGCTGCCGCCGGTCATGGCCGACCGCAACCAGCTCAAGCAGGTGTTCTTCAACCTGACGAAGAACGCCATGGAATCCATGCAGCCGGGCGGCCGCCTGGTCGTCCGCTCGCGCGCCGACGACGACAGCGTGTACCTGATGTTCGGCGACAGCGGCAGCGGCATCCGCCAGGAGGACCTGGTGAGGCTTTTCCAGCCCTACCACACGACCAAGCCCGGCGGTCATGGCCTCGGGCTCATGATCGTCCGCAGGATCATGCGGGCCCACGGCGGCCACGTCGGGGTGGAAAGCCGGGAGGGGCAGGGGACCGTCGTCACGCTGCAGTTCCCGCGCAAGGACCGCCGCGTCCGGATGCTCTCGCCGTAGGCGCTACTTTGCGGCCGGGGCCGGCGCGGGCGCGGGGGGCGCCTGGTCGATGATGTCCGTGACCGGGAACGTCTTCGTCTCCCTGTCGGCGCCGTAGCGCAGCGTCACCTTGAAGGGGATGGTGTCCGAGCTGACCCCGAGGTCCGAGACCATCGGCGTCGGCTCGGATGTCTGTCCGGCGTCGATCGTCAGCGTCTCGGGATCGACGACGAAGTCGCCGAGGTCCGAGGCAAAGTCCTCGACGGAGACCGTCATCGAGTGGTCCGCGGAGTTGGTGAGGATGATGTGGATCGTGACGGGCGGCATGGGGTTGCCGAGCGTCACCTTGTTCTCGTTGTGGGCGTACTTCTCGAAGGTGAAGTCCTTGTCGCCCTTCTTCCTCTTCATGCCCTTGCCGATCCCCCGGCTGACGGTCACCTTGACGGTCACCTTGCCCTTAAAGAAGGCGCCCGACCCCTCCATGGCGATCGGCCTCTCGCCCGACACCACGGCATCCGTCATCTGGTCGCTCTGCTCGTGGGAGCAGCCGGCCCAGGCCAGGGAGAATGCGGCGCACCCCAGGAGGAGCGCCAGGCGCCCATATGTTGATAATTTGCTTTCCATACGTGGGTTGGGGGTCCCGGCCGCCATCCCGGCGAATCGGGGTGGACACCCATATTTATGCGAGATTGCATGGGGCGTGCTCTTGCGCCAATTGAAAAAGCGCATCTTTCCGCCCGGACAAGCGTCTGGTCGGCCATAGGGCAATGTCACATGCATGGACGATAGTTCGACGACCGAGCTGGTCGAGCGGGTACGGCGCGCCCAGCGGGGCGACGAACGGGCCATGCGCGAGCTCATCGTGGGGTACCAGCGTCGCGTCGCAGGCTTCGCCTACGCCATCACCGGCCGCAGCGACACCGTCGAGGACCTGGCCCAGATGGTCTTCGTCAAGATGGCCCGCGCCCTCGACCGCCTCAAGGCGCCTGAGCAGTTCGAGTCGTGGCTCTTCAGGCTGGCGCGCAACACCTGCATCGACCACCTGCGCCGGCAGAAGCTCAGGCGCATCTTCACGCCTTTCGCCCCCGAGCACGAGAACGTCCCGGAGCCCGAGGGCGCCGTGGACTCCGAGGAGCTGGACGCCCTCCGGCACGCCCTCGCCCAGCTCAGGCCCAAGGACCGCGCGCTCCTCGCGCTTGTCCAGGAGGGCCGCAGCCACGCCGAGATCGCCGCTAACTTCAACACGAGCGTCGCGGCGGTGAAGGCCCGCCTCCACCGCGCACGGGAACAACTTCGCCAACACTACCACCGAGATGAATACTGAAAAAGACGCATGGGATGCCCTGGTCGGGCTCGGCGCGTCCATGATCAAGCCAGGGTTTGCCGACCGCGTCCTGCGCGCAGCCCGCGCCAGGCAATCGCCCCTCATCGTCGCGCACTTCGCCCTCTGCGCGGCCACTGCCGCGCTCTGCCTCGGGCTCGTCGTCGCCCTCCAGTACGGGCATTCGGGGGACGACAACGCCGCGAACGTCGCCGGCTGGAATGAGATCGCTCAGCAGGCGAGCGAGCTCGAGCAGGGCATATGAGGGACAGGCTCCTCGCGGCGTTGCTGACGCTCGCCGTGTTTGGCGCCGGGTTCGGGGCAGGGATCTGGGCGGAGCGCCACAGGCCCTTTCCCCCGCCGCCCGGCCGGTTCCTCGAGGAGTTTGGCGGCAGGACGGCGCACGGCCCGCGCCCCCCGATCAACCGCGCGGAGCTCTCGGACGAGCTGGCGAAGGTCAAGCCCGAGATGGACAGCTTCCGCACGCGGGTCCAGGAGCTGAACGCCGAGTTCGACCGGGACATCGAGCCCGTCCTTACGGCGGACCAGCGCAGGGTCTACGAGAAGCGGTTCAGGGACCACCGCGGCCAGCTCCCGCCCGAGGTCGGCACGGGTTCCTCGACGCTCACCGACCTGCAGATCGAGATCCTCCTGCAGAGGCCGTTCCGCAGCCTCGCCTTCTTCGTCGTCCTGCCGATGACCCTGGAGCGCATGTCGAACGACCTGAAGCTCGACGACACCCAGAGGGACAAGGTGAGGGACCTGCTCAGGGTCCGCCGCGAAAAGTTCATCGAGCTCGTGGACAGCGTCTCGCCCCCGAGCCTCATGCTGAGCCGCCTGGCGCCGCTCGCCAACCGGCTTGGCGCCGGGCCCGGGCAGCAGGCGCCCGCGCACTAGTCCGGGCGCGGCGGTCCGGTCCGGCCCCGCCGCCCCCTCCAAGAACCCTCTCCCCCACATGGCTCCCAGCGTCCTCATCGTCGACGACGAAAAGCACACCCGCGACGGCCTGAAGCAGGCCCTCTCCGAGAACTACGACGTCAGCCTCGCGGCCAGCGCGGACGAGGCGTTCAACCTGATGGACGCGCAGGCCTTCGACGTCGTGATCACGGACCTGCGGATGCCGGGCAAGTCGGGCCTGAAGGTGATCGACCGCGCCCTGACGCTGCCCGGGAAGCCCGCCGTCCTCATGATGACGGCCTACGGCAACATCGACACGGCTGTCGAGGCCATGAGGCGGGGGGCCGTCGACTTCCTGACGAAGCCCGTCAACATCGAGCGGCTGGACGTCCTCATACGGCGGGCCCTGAAGACGAAGAGCCTCGAGGTCGAGGTGCAGCAGCTCCACGAGCGGCTGGACGAGAAGTTCGACCCTGGGGCGATCATCGGCGAGTCGCCGCTCCTCAAGGACGTCATCGAGCGCGTGAGGAAGGTCGCCCTGTCGAAGGCCACGGTCCTCATCGAGGGTGAGTCGGGGACCGGCAAGGAGCTGGTCGCCCAGGCCATCCACCAGTCGAGCCCGCGCTCGCGCGGCCCCTTCGTGGCCGTCCACTGCGCGGCGCTTTCCGAGAACCTCCTGGAGAGCGAGCTCTTCGGCCATGAGAAGGGCTCCTTCACGGGCGCCACCGAGCGCCGGATCGGCCGGTTCGAGTCGGCGGACGGTGGCACCCTCTTCCTGGACGAGATCGGCGAGATCTCGGGCGCCATCCAGGTGAAGCTGCTGCGTTTCCTGGAGACCAAGGCCGTGGAGCGGGTCGGCGCCTCGAAGCCCGTCGAGCTCGACGTGCGCCTCGTGACGGCGACGAACCGCAACCTGGAGCAGCTGGTGCGCGAGGGCCGTTTCCGCGAGGACCTCTTCTTCCGCCTCGACGTCGTCCGGTTCACGATGCCGCCGCTCCGCAAGAGGCCGGAGGACATCCCCGCCCTCCTCGGGCATTTCATCAGGTTTTTCGCCCAGGAGAACGGCGTGCCCCCGATCGAGGTCGAGCCGGGCGCCATCAAGACCCTCCAGGCCTACGCCTGGCCCGGCAACATCCGGGAGCTCCGGAACTTCTGCGAGAACGCGGTCGTCCTCCACAAGGGCGGGAGCCTCACCGAGTACGACCTGGACCCGAGGTTCCGTGGGGGCGCGCCGGCCCAGTCGCCCGCGTCGCCCCAGGACGGGGCCCTGGGGTCGACCCTCTCCGTCGAGCAGAACGAGAAGCGCATCCTCAGGGAGGCCCTCATCAAGTCGCGCGGCAACCGCACGAAGGCCGCGGAACTCATGGGGATAAGCCGGCGCACCCTTCACAGAAAGCTTGCCCAGTGGCCGGAGCTTGACGTGGTGGACAGGTAAATGACCGGTCGGCCACGCACGGCCCAGGAACTCATCCATTGGCTGGAGGCGGGCGGGGGGGCGAGGTGGGTGCTCCTTGCCTCGCTTCTGTCCTGCTCGCTTGTCGTCTCGGTCGTGGTGTCATGGAGGCAGTTCCACGGCGCCGCGAGCGAGTCCACCCTTGTCCAGGCCGACATCGGCCGGAGCCTGGCCTACGGCAGGGGCTTCTCGACGAAGGTCATCTACCCCCAGGCCGAGGCCTACCTGGCCGGCCGCGGCGTGCGCTTCGACGCGGCCGTCGCCTATCCGGACGTGTACCAGGCCCCCCTCTATCCCCTGGCGATCGCGGCAGCGATCGACGCCGCGCGGCTGCTTCCCGGCCCGATCAGGCCCGACCTCTTCGGCCCGGCGCCCGCGCCGCCATACGGGTTCGCCGCCGACTACCTCCTCCTGGCCCTCAACGTGGGCCTCTTCTGGGCCACGGTCCTCCTCGGCTTCCTCCTCGGGCGCGCCCTGTTCGGTGTCCCTGCCGGCTGGCTCTCGGCGGCCGCAATCTTCGTCTCCCTTCCCCTCTGGCAGCAGGTCGTCGCCGTCAACGGCTCGGCCCTCATGATGGCGCTTTCCATGGCGGCGTTCCTTGCCTGGTGGCACGCGGAGATGTCCGGCAGCCCGCGGGGATCCGCGGCCGCATTCGCGGTCCTCGGCGCCCTCTGCGGGGCCCTCTTCCTCACCGAATATTCCGCCGGCGTCCTCGTCCTCGTGGCCGGGGGCGCCTGCGCCCTCGAAAGGCGGCCGGGGCGCGCCCTGCGCATCGGCCTCGTCGCCGCCGGGTTTGCCGTCGTCGCTCTCCCCTGGGTCATCCGGGAGGTTGCGGTCACGGGCCTGCCGACGGGCCTTGCCCTCCAGAATGTGGCCCTCAAGGCCGGGGACACGACGGCCGAGCCCTCGACCTGCCGCGCCACGCTTTCGGCGGCGCTGCCGCAGCTCGACCTCACCAAGCTCGCGAACAAGGTGCTGACCTCGGTCCAGGGCGCCCTGCGCTCCGGGATCTGGTCGGACGGCGCGATGTGGTTCGCGGCGCTGTTCGCGACCGGCTGCCTGTACGTCTTCCGGTCGCCCCAGGTCAACCGGCTGCGCTGGATCCTCGCCGTGTCCGTCGCCGCGCTCGCGCTCGCGCAGGCGGCGTTCAATTCCGGGGAGAGCGAGCGCCAGGCCCTCGTGTGGATGGCGCCCCTCATCATCGTCTTCGGGGCCGGCTTCTTCCATGTCCTCCTGGCGAGCAACCCCTCCCTCAGCTCCTGGCCGAGGCTCTGCGCGGCCGTGCTCGTCGCGCTCCAGGCCGGGCCGCTCGTCCACGACGCCCTGGAGCCGCACTGGCTCCATTTCCAGTACCCGCCCTATTTCCCGCAGCTTCTCCAGGGCATGCGGAGCCAGCTGGCGAGGGCGGACCCGGACAGCCGCTACGGGCTCATGGCCGACATCCCGGCGGGCCTGGCGTGGTACGGGAACACGAGGGTGTGGGCGCAGCCGGCGACCCTCAGGGACTTCTACGCGGTCCAGGTGGAGCAGCCTACGGGCGAGCTCCTCCTCACCCCGAGGACCCTCGACCGTCCCTTCTTCACGGACCTTTCCGCGAAGTCGGCCGCCTCGGGTTTCCTCACGGCCTCGATGCCGAAGTTCGGGGACTGGGGCGAGGTCTACGGGGGCCTCCTGACCGGCAATTTCCCTTCCCAATTCCCTTTGCCCGTTTCGCGGAAGGTGACCGAGGACCTCGTCGTCCTCATCAACGGGTCCCTCATCGGGCCGAGGTAACGCCAGTAATCTGCGGAATCCCGTGTTTCCCAAGGAATTGCTCTTGCCAGTGGTTAGCAAACCGGCAGGTTTGCGGGCGGAGTTTTCCAGTCTCCAACCATGAGATTAACCAAAGCCGCAGTTGCGGGTTCGGCGCTCTGCTTTTGTGTCGTTGCGCGTGCCGTCTACGCGCCGATACCGGAGCAGGAGCAGTCGCAGCGGGTGAATTATTCGATTGAGTCTGGAATGACTTACAACACGAACATCTTCGGCGCCGCGACGCAGCCCATCGCGAGCTGGGTGTACGAGCTGTCGCCCGACATCAAGTTCAATGGCAACGTTTCCGACGCGACCTTCGTCTCCGCCGAGTTCCACCCGACGCTCGACTACTTCGACGACCGCCCGGGGCAGAAGACGCTGTACAGCCAGGCGATCAGCGGCCGGGTGGCCAGCAAGCTTGCGGACACCTCGGTCATCGACCTTTCCGACGCCTACAGCTACGACCAGAACCCCGAGGTGCTCCTGAACGGCGTGCCGGTCAACACCAACCAGACGCTGCAGAGCAACCAGTTCGACGGCCGCTACACGTTCACGCCGGTTGAGAAGCTGGACCTGGTCCTCAAGGCCCGGAGCGTCTACTACGACTACACGAACGAGACCCTGGGGGACCTCCTCAACCGCTACGAGAACACCTACGGCCTCGAGTTCGACTACGCGACGCTGCCCACGCTCAAGCTCGCCGGGGAGTACCGCCACGAGGACACCGACTACATTGACGACCCCGGCCAGAACAACAAGCACACGGACTTCCTCATGGCGGGGTTCGACTACGCCGCGGGGCCGAAGCTCACGGCCAGCGTCAGGGTCGGCGCCCAGTACCGCCATTACGAGGGGGGCATTCCCGACCAGACGAGCCCGTACGCGGAGGCCTCGGTCAAGTACGACTACGCCAAGGGCTCGTTCGTGAGCGCGGGCTATGCCTACACCTTCGAGGAGACCTCCAATCCCCAGCTCTTCCTCGACGAGAAGGTCAACCGGATGTTCGTCAACATCCAGCACGCCCTCTCGCCCCTCGTCGTCGCCTCGGCCTCCCTCGACTACGAGCCCGCCGCCCTCGACGGGCGGCCCCCCCAGGTGGGGATCTCGGAGGACTCCACCCACGCCGGCGCGGCCCTCACCTACCTGCTCACGAAGAACTGGACGGTGTCGGCCTCTTACGACTACGATTTCGTCGACTCGGGGATCTCGAACCGCGGGATGAACCGGTCGCGTTACGGCGTCAGCGGGACCGTGGTGTTCTGACGCCCTGGCCGGCCGGGCCGGCATAGGGCGCCCCACACGAACCCATGGCACCCCCCCAAGGATCCAGGAGCGCCTCGCTCGCGGACTTCATCAAGGTCCTTCGGCTGCGCCTGCCGCTCATCGCCCTCATCGTCGGGCTCGTCTTCCTCTCGACGATGGTCGTCACGGTGTTCCTGCCGCGCTGGTACTTGGCGACCACGAAGGTGAGGGTGGAAAAGCCCGAGAGCGACGTGAAGCTCTTCCAGGCCCAGGGCAGCACGGCCTACGACCCCTATTTCCTGCAGGATCAGTTCAAGATCATGCAGAACGAGAAAATCCTCTACCCCGTGATCGACAAGCTGGGCCTGAACACCCGCCTGGCGGCCTCGCTGGGCGTCCCGGGCACCACGCTCACCTCGGACATCACCTTCAGGTACATCACCAGCAAGATGCTCCGGGTCGAGTCGCAGCGCAGCTCGTCCCTCATCGACATCAACGTCTACGCGCAGGACCCGGTGCTCGCCGCCCAGATGGCGAACGAGGTGGCCAAGGTGTACTCGGATGACCGGATCGCCGAGGCGACCTCCCAGCAGACCGAGGGCATGGCCCAGCTCCGCAAGGAGCTCGTTTTGCAGGACGAGGCCGTGAAGAAGCAGCGCGACGTCGTCGAGAAGCTGCGCAAGGACCTCAACATCTCGGGCGTCGACCTCAACACGAAGTACTCCGACATGGAGATCGAGACGCTGCGCCAGATGCAGAACTCCCTCATCGCGCTGAAGGTCGACGCCATAGGAAGGAAGACCCGCTGGGAGCGGTTCAGGAGCATCCCCGTCGAGGACCGGCTGGGCCTCGTGAATTCGGAGCTCATCCCGGACCAGAACATCCAGAACCTCCTCCAGGCCTACCTCATCGCCGACCAGAAGGTGACGCAGCTCAAGTCGCGCCTCGGGGAGGCGCACCCGGACCTCGTCGCCGCGATCGAGAACCGGGCGAAGATCCGCGAGCAGCTGGAGTCCCTCCTGCGCGGCTACGAGACAGGACTCGAGAGCGCCTACAAGGAAGCGGAGGCCCGCGTGGACGAGCTGGAGAGCCAGCTCGAAAAGGCGAAGGTCGACCAGATCCTCTCGGCCCGCGAGCGCATGCGCCCGTTCGAGGACGCGGCCCAGAAGTTGGACGACGAGACGCGCCTCTACACGACGCTGCGCCTGACGCTCAGGCAGCGCGAGATAGACTTCCAAGTGCCCAAGCGGACGATCGAGATCCTGAACACGGCCGAGCCTGCACGCCGGCCGAGCAAGCCGAGCTTCCTCGTAAACGGGATCACGTCCTTCGCCTTCGGCCTCGTGCTCGCGATCGGCGTCGCCCTCACGATGGAGTACTTTGACACGAGCCTGCGCGACGTGGCCGAGATCGAGGAGCGCCTCAAGGTGCCGGTCCTCGCCATCATCCCGCAGAGCCGCGAGCCGATGGGGGGCGCGGGCGACCCGGCCGAGGCCGAACCCTACCGGCTCCTCCACACGAACCTCAACCTCGCCCTCAAGCCCGGGGTGCCGGCGGTCGTCACGGTCTTCTCGGCCGGGCCCGCCGAGGGAAAGAGCACGACCCTCTGCCGCCTTGCGCAGATGATGGGCGCCTACGGTGACAAGGTCCTCCTCATCGACGGCGATTTGCGAAGGCCCGCCCAGCACAGGCTGGCCAACTGCCCCCGCTCGCCCGGCCTGAGCGACGTCCTCGCCGCCAAGTGCGGGGTCGACGCCGCCATCCGCCCGGCGGTCTTCCCCGGCCTCGACCTGCTTCCAAGCGGGGGCATGCCGGGCTTCACGCTTAGCCTCCTCTACGCGGGCAGGCTTAAGGAGCTCCTCGCCTCCCTCCGGGGCCGCTATGACCGGATCCTCCTCGATTCGCCGCCGATCATCGGCGTCAGCGACGCCAGCATACTGGCCGGCGTGGCCGACGGCGCCCTCCTCCTCATCCAGCACCGCCGGAACCCCGCGGGCATGGTGGTGAGGGCCCAGCAGACCATCGCGGCCCTGAAGACGCCGATTCTCGGCGCCGTCCTCACGCAGGTGCCCAGGGGCTCCGGCGAGGACTACGGGTACTACACGCAGGCCTACTCCTATTACTCGTCGGAGCCCGGGGAGGGCGGCGGCAAGGGCGGCCGGGCCCGTCCGGACGACAAGGGCGACCGCCTCGACCTCAAATGATGTTGACGGGCTAGGAGGGGGACGGTCTCATAAACCCCTTATTTTCGCGGGCGTAGCTCAGTTGGTAGAGCACCACCTTGCCAAGGTGGACGTCGAGAGTTCGAGTCTCTTCGCCCGCTCCATTCTCAAAGGCCGGGAGCCCCGACGCCTCCCGGCCCGCATCCGAATCCGGCCTTATCCCGGCTACTGCGAGACCTGGGCCGAGGGCGAGATCACCTGGCCGTCCCTCGTGATCATTTCGCCGTCCTTCAGCTGCATCGTGGTGCCGTAGTTCGTCTCCACCCGGCCGTCCCTCATGATGACGCTGCCGTCCTTCATGTTCCTCGACTCGGCGTTCATGGGGAACGAATGCCCGTCACGGATCACGTACACCTGACCGTCCTTCATCATGTAGCCGTCGGTGATCGACTCCGCGCCCCCGTCGCGCGTCATGATGCCGCCCTCGGTGATGGACTCGCCGTCGTGCAGGGTGAAGCGGTTCCCGTTCCGCAGGATGACCACCCCGCTCGCCAGGACCTCGGCCCCGTTCCCGAGCTTCACGTCGTCGAGCATCGGCTTGGTCTGGCCGTCCCTCACCTCGTACATCTGGCTGTTGCGCATAAACACCCCGTCGTACATGGCCGCCTGGCCGGCGGTTCCGGCGAAGCACATTGCGGCGCTCATCAGTGCGAAGCCGGACAGGATCTTCGATGATAGTTTCATGCCTGATTAGACAATGGGCGCGGCGCGAAGTGCGGGCACGTGCCCAGGATCGCCAATGCGCCCTGCCTCAGGGACTAAGCGCGCCCCGGGGCCGCAGGTCCCGGTAAACATCGGTGCGCAGTCCGCCAACTGGCGGGGCTACCACCTGATGCGCACGAAGGGCACGTCGATCGGCAGCTCGGGAAGCCTCAGCGTGGCGTTGTCGTCGTTCATCCTCGACACCTCGAAAAGGTCCGGGCTCACGATGGACTCCGTCGTCTGGCCCGCCTCGGCCTGGAGCGTCAGGTCCTGGTCGTCGACCTGGTCGATGATCTGCCGGCTCTCCTGCTTGTCACCGCCGACCGACATGGCGCGGGCCATGTCGCGGTAGTCGGCCGCCCGCGCCCGCCAGTCGTCCCTCGTGAACATCTCCACGGCGAGCGGCTTGTTCGAGTCATAGAAGTTGCCGAAGTGCAGGCCCGGGTTCTTCTCGAATTCCACGTCGGCCATGCCTTCCTTCGTGTAGAGGTCGCGAGCGCGGAACTGCTCCACCCGGTACTCGTCCACCGTGTACGCGGGCAGCGACGGCGGCTCGAACGCCGCCGGGACGCCGGGCGCCGGGTTGGCGGTCTTGTGGACAGGGTGGTAGCGGAAGTACAGGTCGCGCTGCGGCACCGGCGCATACGACACCAGGTGGATCATCCCGGCGGGCGGCAGGGTTGCGTCCTGGGCCACCATCCTCCCAGAAAGAAGGAGTGCGGCCACCAGTCCTATGTGCACTGTCCCCTTCATGACTTCCACCAGCCACCGATTCCCGCCAGCGAGATTGGTTCCGGCGTGCCTGCATCGTTTCTCGCCCAAAGATAAATTAGGCGCCGCCCGCGTAACCAAAGGGGGTCCGGAACGGTCACTACCCTAAAGGGAAAATGAAAAGCCTCGTCATCCTGACACTTGCGCTGGGCATGGCGCCACTCCTGCCTGCCCAGACCGGGCAGTACACCCCCGACCAGCTGGACCAGCTGGTCGCCCCCGTGGCGCTCTATCCCGACCCCCTCCTCGCCCTTGTCCTTCCCGCGTCGACGAAGCCCGACGACATCCAGGCGGCCGCCCAGTACCTTTCCGCCAATGGCGACCCGGCCGGCATCGACTCGCAGGCCTGGGACCCGAGCGTGAAGGGCCTCGCGCATTATCCGGACGTCATCAACTGGATGAGCCAGAACATGGACTGGACACAGGCGCTCGGCGCGGCCTTTGCGATGCAGCCCCAGGACATCATGCAGTCCGTGCAGCAGCTCCGCGCGAAGGCGAGGGCGGCCGGGACGCTCGTCGACACGCCCCAGCAGCACGTGGACGTCGAGGGCGACGACATCCGCATCGTTCCCGCCGAGGACAACACCATCTACGTCCCCGAGTACGACCCCGACGACGTCTACGATGCGCCCTCCGGGGACGAGGGGCCCCTTGTCACCTTTGACGCCGGCTATCCCGTCGGCGCTTGGCTCGGGTACGAATGTGACTGGGATGACTTCGGCATCTGGGTCGGCGCGTGGCAGCCCGGCTGGGCCTACCGGCGGGACTGGCGCGATCCCCGGGGGGGCGGCGCCCGCTGGCATCCCGACGCCCGGGCGGGCCACAGCCTCGTCCGCGCCTATTTCCGCCCCTCGGCCTCAATACCGGCGCCCCACGTGATCGCGGGGGCCCGCGTCGCGGCCCACGGCCGGCCGGCCCCCCAGCGCGCGCCGGCCCGCGCCGCCCCGGGGCCCGCGCCGAGGCCGGTGTACCGCGGCTATGGCGACGCCTCGAAGCCCTCGGGCCCGGCGCCGGCCCCGAGCCTCTACGGCGGCTACGGCCGCGGCACCCAGGCGCGCGACTACAGCGCGAGGGGCAGGGCCAGCCGGGGCGCGCCGGTCCGGTCGTCGGCTCCACGGGCCTCCGCCCCCCGTTCCGCTCCCTCACGGTCCGCCCCCTCCGGCTCCGGACGCGACCGCCACTAGCCCTTAGACCATGAAATTGAGCATTCTCCAGCAAGGGACGCGGCTCTGCCGGGCGGCGGCCCTTGCCGCGCTCCTCGCCGCCCCGGCCATGCTTGCCCAGGACGGGCCCCTGAGGTTCGGCTCGCCCAAGGAGGCCGCGGCGGCCCTGGCCGCGGCCGCCAAGTCGGGCGACCGCCACAATGTCGACAGGATCTTCGGGCCCGACGTCGCCCAGCTGCGCTCCGGCGACGAGAAGCAGGACCAGGTCGAGTTCAAGGGGTTCTCGCGGTCGATCGGCCGCTTCTGGCGCGTCGTGCGCCAGTCGGACGACCGGTACGTCCTGGACATCGGCGACGAGGACTGGCCGCTCCCCATACCGATCGTCCGGCAGGGATCGCAGTGGTATTTCGACACGGCTGTCGGCAAGGACGAGATCCTCAACCGCCGGATCGGCGAGGACGAGCTGACCGCGATCGGCGTGTGCAGGACCTACGTGATCGCCCAGCACGAGTACTCCTCGGAGGACCGCGACGGGAGCGGCATCCTCAAGTACGCGCAGCACCTGAAGAGCACCGAGGGCACGAAGGACGGCCTCTACTGGAAGGCGTCCCCCACCGAGGAGGAGAGCCCGTTCGGCCCGCTGGTCGCGGAGGCCCGCGCCCAGGGCTACACGGGGCACGACGAGAACGGCGGCCCGCGGCCGTTCCACGGGTACCGCTTCAAGGTCCTCACGGCCCAGGGCGGCGACGCCCCCGGGGGCGCCTTCAGCTACATCATCAACGGAAACATGGTCGCCGGCTTTGCGCTCGTCGCCTACCCGGCCCGCTGGGGCGAGTCCGGGGTCATGACCTTCGTCGTCAACCAGTGGGGCAAGGTTTACCAGCGCAACCTGGGGGCCGACAGCGCCCAGATCGCGTCCGCGATGACCGAGTTCAACCCGGGCGACGGCTGGACCGTGGTGGGCTCGCCCTAGCCCGGCAAAAAAAGCCGCTGTAAAGCGCGGCCTTTTTGTGCACGCTCT
Source organism: Opitutaceae bacterium (assembly GCA_036489955.1). Taxonomy (GTDB): domain Bacteria; phylum Verrucomicrobiota; class Verrucomicrobiia; order Opitutales; family Opitutaceae; genus Palsa-1447. The sequence continues at coordinate 10,000 of DASXEV010000032.1, read as the reverse complement.
CAGGTCCCTTGAAGGCCTCTGACTACTTTGCGCTCCCCGACTCGCTCGCGCTCTTCAGGGAATTCTTCTCGCCGCAGGCCGCCCCTTGGGAATGGGTGGCGAGGATCGGCCCGGCGCTGGCGGCCCAGGAGTTCGGTGGCCCGCCCCGCGTGCCGGCCGGTGTCCACATCGAGGGCGACGTCCACCTGGGGGAGGGCGTGTCCCTCCCGGCCCACGCAACAATCATCGGGCCCGCATGGATCGGCAGGGGCTCCCAGGTCCGGCCCGGCGCGTTCATCCGCGGGGGCGTCATCACGGGCGAGGGGTGCGTCCTCGGGAACTCGTCCGAGTTCAAGAACTGCCTCCTCATGGACGGCGTGCAGGCGCCGCATTTCAACTACGTCGGCGACTCGATCCTCGGCAACCGCTCCCACCTGGGCGCGGGCGCGGTCTGCTCCAACCTTCGGCTGGACCAGAAGCCCGTCTTCATCGCGCTGCCCTCGGGCGCCGTGGACACGGGCATGAAGAAGCTGGGCGCCATCCTCGGCGACTCGGCCGAGGTGGGATGCAACGCCGTCCTCAATCCCGGCACGCTGCTGGGGCCCCATTCCCTCGTCATGCCGGCCATCGCCTTCGGCGGGGTCCTTCCCGCCTCCACGATCGCGCGGGTGCGCCAGCAGGTGACCCTGGTGCCGAGGAGATCCTGATGCGCACGCTGACTGGAATCACCCCCTCCGGCACCCTGCATGTCGGCAACTACTTCGGCGCCATGCGCCCCGCCATCGATGCGCAGGCCGGCGGCGACTGCTTCTACTTCGTCGCGGACTACCACTCGATGACGTCGGTCACGGACCCCAGGGAGCGCCTGGCCAACACCCGCGCCATCGCCGTCGACTGGCTCGCCTGCGGCCTGGATCCCGCCCGCTGCGTCTTCTGGCGCCAGAGCGACGTCCCGGAGGTGTGCGAGCTCACCTGGATGCTGGGCAGCCTGGCGCCCATGGGGCTCCTCGAGCGCGCCCACAGCTACAAGGACAAGATCGCGAAGGGGATCTCGCCCAACTTCGGTCTGTTCGCCTACCCGGTGCTCATGGCCGCCGACATCCTGCTCTACGACACGAATCTCGTGCCGGTCGGCCAGGACCAGAGGCAGCACCTGGAGATGACCAGGGACATGGCGATCAAGTTCAACCAGACCTACGGCGAGACCTTCGTCGTGCCCGAGGCGGTCATCCGCTCGGACGTGGCCACCATCCCGGGGCTCGACGGCCAGAAGATGAGCAAGAGCTACGGCAACACCCTCGAGATCTTCGGCGACGAGAAGGCCCTGCGGAAGAAGGTCATGTCGATCGTGATGGACAGCCGGTCGCCCGCCGAGCCCAAGCCCGACGCGGAGAAGAACATCTGCGTCCAGCTGCTGAAGCTCGTCGCCCCGCCGTCGGCGGCCGCGGACCTTGAGGGCCGCCTCCGCGCGGGGGGCCTCGGCTACGGCGACATCAAGAAGGCCCTCTTCGAGCACCTCTGGGACTTCTTCTCGGCACCGCGCAAGCTGCGGGACCAGCTGCTCGCGGACCCGGCGTACGTCGACAACGTCCTCAGGGACGGCGCCGAGCGCGCACGGGCGGTCGCCGTGCCCGTCATGGAGCGGGCCCGCAAGGCCGCGGGCCTGCGGTAGGGTTCAGACGACGGTGACCTCGGGCGGGGTGATCGCGGAGATCGCCTCCATGAACCGCGCCGCCGTCCTCTGGTAGCGCTCCTTCCCATCCTCGGGCCGGTCGTAGTCGGACGGCATGAGCGGCTTGCCATAGGAGACGGAGACCGGCGAGCCTAGGCGGGCGCCGCCCGTCCTGCCGAAGGCCTCGAAGGAACCGAACACCCTTGCCGGCACGACGGGCACCTGCGCCTTGCAGGCCAAGAGGCCCACGCCCGGCCTCGGCGGCTGCAGGGCGCCGTCCTGCGAGCGCGTCCCCTCGGGGAACATGATAACGACCCTGCCGGCCTTGAGGGCCTGGAGCACCCTGCGGATGGCGTCGAGGCTCGTCCCGCCGTCGCGGTCCACGGGGATGGTCCCCACTGCGTCGAGCCACCATGCCGCTATCCCGGGCTTCCACAGGGTCTTCCTCGCGAAGAAGCTGACCTGCCTCGGCAGGAACTGCCCCACGATCGGCGGGTCGAGCAGGCTCGCGTGGTTCGCCGCCACGATGTAGCCGCCCTCCTCGGGCAGGTTCCCGAGGCCGGCGACCTCGCCGCGGAAGAACATCTGGTAGCCGAGGCGGCAGAGTCCGTAGAAGAAGCCGTAGACGGGCTCCATCTCGAGCTGGGCATGTCGGTCCCGGCTCATGCGCCGGACAGCGAGGGGGCGATGATCTCCGCCAGCCGGTCCGCGACCTGCTCCCTCGAGAGGTGGGTCGTGTCGACCGGGATGGCTCCCGCCGGCCGGGCGAGCGGGGCCGTCTTCCTCGAGGAATCGAGCCGGTCCCTCTCGGCTATCCGGTCCTCCTGCCCCTGGCCGGCCCTGCGCCTCTCCCGCTCGGCGGCGTCCGCAAAGAGGAAGAACCTAAAGTCGGCGCCGGGAAAGATGACCGAGCCGATGTCGCGGCCCTCCATGACGAGCCCTGCGAACCCGCCGCGCCTGGCCGCGTCGGCCTGGCCGCGCTGGTAGGCGAGGAGGGCCGCCCGCAGCTCTGGGACCGCCGCAAAATGGGACACGGCATCGTTCACCTGGCGGCTCCGGATCTCATCGCCGGGCTGGCGGCCCCCGATCGTGATCATGGCCGAGCGCCCCTCGACCCGGGTCCCGAGGCTCATGGAGGCGAGCGCGGCGTCCAGGGACCCGGTGTCCGCGGGGCTCGCCCCGCGCCGCAGGAGCTCTGCCGTCACCGCCCGGTAGTACGAGCCCGTGTCGGCGTGCAGCAGGTTGAAGCGCTTGCTGAGGGCGAGCGATGTCGTGGACTTCCCGGAGGCTGCGCCCCCGTCAATGGCGACGATGATGAAGCGTCCCGGCATGCGGCGCCTACCCTAGGGACTGCTTGCGGAGGGAGCCAAGCACGCTGAAGAAGCCGGGGAACGTCTTTGCGCAGCAGGCCGGGTCGCCGATTGTCAGCCAGGGCGAGCCGTCGCCCCTCAGGTCATGGCACCCGAGGACGGCAAAGCTCATCGCGAAGCGGTGGTCGCCGCGCGTGTCGATCGTGACTCCTGCCCTGAGGGGCCCCGGGCGAATCTCGATCGAGTCCTCTGTCTCCACGACCTCCTGGCCGAGCCGGCGCAGCTCCTCGGCGGCGCCCGACACCCGGTCGGTCTCCTGGCGGCGGGTGTGCGCGATCCCGGTGATGCGCGTCGGCCCGGAAAGGAGCGGGGCGATGGCCGCCAGCGTGAGGAACGTGTCCGAGAATTCCGAGAAGTCGCGCGGGGCCGCGGCCCGCGGGGAACCCGCGCCGCGGGAGACCGTGATGCCGCCGGGGCCCTCCGCCACGACGGCGCCAAGGTCCCGCAGGACGTCCAGGAACCGGACGTCGCCCTGGAGGCTCCTCGAGGCCGGCAGGAGGCCCTCAAGCAGGAGCGAGCCCCCGGCGACGAGGGGCAGCGCAGCAAAGTAGCTGGCCGCGCTGGCGTCGGGCTCCACGGCGTACCGGCCGGGCGAGCGGTAGCGGCCGACCGGCACCGCGAGCTCCGACTCGCCGGGGCTGATCCCGAACTGCGCCATCTGCAGGCGGGTCATTCTCACAAAGGGCTCGCGCACCGGGCCGGAGCGGCTGACGCGCACCGGAGAATCCGCAAGGGGCGCCACCATGAGGAGCGCCGAGAGCATCTGGCTGCTCTCGCTGGCATCGATGGCGACCGTGCCGCCGCGGAGCCCGCCGGCCCGGGCCTCGACCGGCAGGAAACCCTCCTCGCCGAGGCAGCGGATGTCCGCCCCCAGCGAACGCAAGGCGAGGATGAGGCCCCGCATCGGGCGCCGGCGCATCTGCGGGACGCCGTCCAGGCGGAACGTCCCCTCCCTTGCGCCGGCGCAGAGCGCCGTCAGGAAACGCGCCGCGGTCCCCGCCAGCCCCACAAAGAGCTCGGCTTCCCTGGCGGGGACGGCCCCGCCGAGGCCCTCCACGGACACCGTCCGGGCGGTCTCGTCCACCGCGACCGCGAAGCCGAGGCGCCTCAGGCAGTCCGCCATGATCTCGGTGTCCTCGCTGAGGAGGGCTCCCGTGAGCGTCACGGGACCGTCCGCCAGCGCGGAAAGGAGCATGGCCCTGTTCGTCAGGCTCTTTGAGCCGGGGACGGATGCCGAGCCGCGCAGCGGCCGGGCGAAGGGCGTGATCGCCAGCCTGTCGGGCAGGGGCTCCTTCACGGCGCCGGGCGGAACTTGTCGCGGTATGCGCGGCCGCGCTCGAGGCGCGCGGCCACCTCCGCGTAGTCGCGGTTGGCCAGCGCCGCCTGGAACCCGTGCAGCTCGTCCTGGAACAGCCGCAGCGCGCGGAGGACCTCATCCCTGTTGGCCTCCAGGATCCCGCGCCAGAGCTTTGAGTCCGACCCGGCGATGCGGGTCGTGTCGCGCAGGCCGCCGCCCGCATAGTTGCGCCAGGCGGGGTCGCGCGCCGCCAGGTGCGCGCAGAGGGATGAGGCGACGACCTGCGGCAGGTGGCTGATGTTGGCCACGATCTCATCGTGGGAATCCGGGCTCACGGTCACGACCTCCCCTCCGAGGTCGCGCCAGAAGGCGGCGACCGCGCGTGCGGCTGCGGGATCCGACCCGTCGGCCGGGGTCACGAAACAGGTCCGCCCCTCGAAGAGGGTGGCGCTCGAGTTCTCCCAGCCGGTCTTCTCCGAGCCGGCCATCGGGTGCGACCCGACGAAGTGGGCCGCGCGCCCCACCGCCTCGCCGCCGAGGCGGCAGATCTCGCCCTTCACGCTTCCCACGTCGGACACAATGGCTCCGGGCTTGAGGCTGCCCGCCACCTGGCGGACAAGCGGCACGATCCGGTCGACGGGCGCCGCTACGACTACCAGGTCGGCTCCCCGCGCCGCCTCCTCCGGGCTGTCCGGGGCCGAGGAGCACCAGGGCTGGCCCGCCAGGGCCAGGCGCGTCTCCGGCCTGCGGGCCCAGATGACGATCCGCCTTGCCGCGCCCCTCGCGCTCGCGGCGCGGGCCACCGAGCCGCCCAGGAGGCCGGGCGCCAGGATTGTAAGCTGTTCCAGCATAGCACGGCAGCGACGCAAAATCCCGCGGGAGTGTCGAGCCGTTCGTGGGATTGCGTTTTGCCCAGTGCTCGCGTTGCATCGGTTCCCAACCGAATGGACTCCGAAAACCCCCCGGCGGCGGACACACTCGCCCACGCCAGGCGTGTGCGCGCCGCAATCGTCATCGCGACGATCCTCCTCGCCGCGGCGCCCATCGCCGCCTTCCTGGTGTTCGGAACCCACGCTGGACCAACGCGATGAACAAGACGCTTCTTCCGATCCGGATCGTCTTCATCCTCCTCTGCACGGCCGCCGGATGGCTCGTGTGCTACACGATCCGCGAGTGGGACACGTACCGGCTGACCGCGGCCGCCGTCGGCTTCTTCATCGGCGCCCTCGTCGTCCTCGTGGACGTCATGCTGAAGGGCTTTTCGCTGAGGGGCCTCTCCGCCCTCACGTTCGGCATCGCCGTGGGCTCCATCATCGCGAGCCTCGTCGCGACCTCGCCGCTCTTCGCCGAGGGCGACCCGGAGATGATCTTCCTCGCCCGGCTGGCCCTCTTCATGATCTGCCCGTACCTGGCGACCGTCATCGCGCTGAGGGGCAAGGACGAGTTCAACCTCGTCATACCCTACGTGCGGTTCGTCCCCCACGAGGTCGACGTGCCCATTGTCGTCGTCGACACGAGCGTCCTCATCGACGGGCGGATCGCGCGCGTGTGCGAGACGGGCTTCCTCAGCGCCGCGCTGGTGATTCCACGTTTCGTGCTCAACGAGCTCCAGTCGATCGCCGACTCGACGGACCCGCTGAGGCAGGCGAGGGGCCGCCGCGGGCTCGATGTCCTCAACGCCCTACGCTCCATCAAGGCGCTCGACATACGAATCACGGAGAGCGAGGTGGCCAAGCGCGAGGACATCGACGCGAAGCTGGTCTTCCTCGCCCAGTCGATGAGAGCGAAGCTCCTCACGACCGACTACAACCTGGCGAAGATGGCGGAATTCCAGGGCGTGCCCTGGCTGAATCTCAACAAGCTGTCCAAGTCGCTCCAGCCCGAGCTCATGATCGGCGAGCGCCTCGAGCTCGAGCTGGTGAAGCCGGGCAAGGAGGATGGCCAGGCCGTGGGCTACCTCGGCGACGGCTCGATGGTCGTGGTCACCGGCGGCCGGCCCCACATCGGCCAGCATGCCACGGTCGAGATCGTGAGCCTCCTGCCGACCGGTGCCGGCAAGATGATCTTTGCGAGAATGGCGGGGGAAGCGGACGATGTCCGCGGCGCCTAGCGGGGCCAAAATTGGTGTCGACTTGGCCGGACGGAGTCCCGGATAATTTCAGTTCCTAGTGGGGCAGTAGCTCAGTTGATAGAGCGCGTCGTTCGCAACGACGAGGTCGTCGGTTTGATCCCGATCTGCTCCACCATTTCTAAACCATTAACATTAATGAGTTAGAGAGAATGTTCGGAAATCAGAACATGCCATTTGCTAGGACCTTTTAGAAAATCGCGGGACCAGTAGCTGGCGAGTAGCGAATAAAATGGCGCCTGATTTGTAGATATCTTGGCCGAGAACTTCCCGTTCTACAGCCAATGGGCCGAAGATATTCGCACATATTGTGGCCGTAGTCGCGCGTCTATCGCATAAGCACATTCCGCGAATATTCATGCTTCGCCGCGACTGTGGCCAAGCCTCAATTTTTGTCGCCAGATTCTTCTCTACTGCCGGTGACCTAAAGATGGGGTCTCAGGCTTCATTTGAGAATTACTAGATCGGTTTGAATCCCCAGCCGATTGACCTGCTGACAAGCGGCGAGATCATAGAGCTACCCCTCGTTCCTGAGTTCCCGCCAGGGAAAGCGACTCTTACCTCCGTCCAAATTATGACCGCCACTGCCACGCCGCATACCAGCTTACGAGGGTATCTATTGCTCATATCGACGGTGGCGGCCCTCGGCGGCTTCCTATTTGGCTACGACACGGCGGTTGTTTCGGGTGCCATCGGATTCCTGACCGAGCACTTCCAATTGTCCGCCGGAATGTCCGGCTGGGCTGCATCCAGCCTCTTGGTGGGTTGCATAGCTGGCTCGGGGTGTTGTGGCGGGCTCAGTGATCGATTCGGCAGGAAACCAATTCTGCTAGGCTGCGCGGTGCTCTTCGCCATATCTGCTATTGCTTCGGCACGCGCAGACGACGTGGCAATGCTTGCCTGGGCGCGCTTGGCTGGCGGCGTCGCAATCGGGGCGATCTCGATGTTGTCGCCGATGTATATCGCCGAAATCGCTCCTGAACGCCTTCGGGGTCGCTTGGTGGGCCTTTACCAGTTGGCCATTGTGGTGGGCATTCTCGTCGTGTTCCTCGTCAATTGGTACATCCAAAACCGGGGCACCCATGCCTGGAATGTCAAGTTTGGGTGGAGATGGATGTTCGGATCACTCGTGTTTCCGGCGGGGCTTTTCGGAGTATTGCTTTTGCTCGTCCCAGAGAGTCCTCGCTGGCTGTTCCTCGCTGGAAGGCACGAAGACGCAAGAGTCGTCCTCGAACGCTTGAATGGCCCCGGAACGGATGGTCTCGTGTTTTCCTCGTTAGCGGGTCCCACTGAACACGCAACAGCCAGAGAGCTATGGGCCCCGCAATGGCGGCGACCGCTTTTCGTTGGCGTGGCGCTCGCCGTCTTTTCCCAAATAAGCGGGATCAACGCCGTCATGTACTATGCGCCAGAGATCTTCAAATCGACGGGTGATACCACAGGCTCATCCTTTGCGCAGGCCATCGTAATTGGTGCTGTGAACCTCATCTTTACCCTCATCGCCCTCGCTTTGGTAGATCGAGTGGGTCGCAGGCCTCTCTTATTGGCAGGTACGGCAGTGCAAGCGGTTTCTCTGGGTACGGCCGGCTGGTATTTCGCGTCTCACGCGCAGGGATCGGGAGTTCTCATTGCGCTGGTGGTCTTCGTGGCCGCCTTTGCGGTGTCGACCGGCCCCATCACTTGGATCGCGGTCTCGGAAATCTTTCCCAACCGCCTCCGTGGAAGGGCGATGTCTGTTGCCGTGCTTTGCCTTTGGGCGGCAGATTGGGCAGTCACTCAATCGTTCCCCATGCTTAAGCAGGCAGTGGGCCCAGGGGCGATTTTCTGGCTCTACGCGGGCTGTAGCGCATTCTGCCTTGCGTGCCTCTTGGCGATCATGCCCGAAACTAAGAACCGCTCGCTTGAAGAAATCGAAGAGTCATGGAGGGTCCGCCATAAAGCTTCCTTGAAAGGGAAACTATGAGATATCCAATTCTTATGCTCGCTGCTTCATTAGCCTCCACAGCCCACTTGGGCGCGTCTCCAATAGGTCATTGGAGTGAAGATTCGCAAGGGCTGCCGACTTATGATCTGACCGCGAAACTTCCGATCGAAACCCATGACGCGGATGGCAAGCCATACCCTTTGCGGGAGGATCCTATTTTTCTCCTGGGAAACTACCGGCTGAGCCTTTTTGTGCATGGGAGCGGAATCTTGCAGATCGTAACAGGCGAACGGGCATGGGCTCGCCTCAACGCCGCCGGCAATAGTTACGGCTCCAATCGATCGGTGCTTCGGACAACAAATGCCGACGGCGAATCCAGGAGCTACTCACTCGTGGGGCTTGACTCCCTCGCGGCCGATCCTGCGGTTTGTCAGCGGGCTTTTGGCACTGGATTCGCACAATTCAATTACACGTTGGGCAATGGCCTGGAGGTCTCCCGCACAATTAGCGTCCCTCCATCAGAGCATATCAATGAGGGCCTTCCGGGATTTGTAGTGTCAGTGACGCTTCGAAATCGAGGCACTAAAGCTGTCGCACTGACTTACGAGGAGGCCGTGCTCGCAAACTACGAGGCCATGAAATACCGCCTCCAGCCTCCCGCCAAACGCCTGGTCCAGTACGCACCAGCAGTTTCGGTGAGCCAGAAGGACTTCGTTGCCAGGTGTGATTTTACCGCCAGTTCGGAGGATTCTACGGTCCTGCGCAGACGGGCGGACGCTTCGGAATTCGATGCATTCCCTCCAGCTCTGACGCTCGTTGGCCTCTCAACGCCCCACTCTGGTGAAAAGGCCGAAATGTTTACCGAACCGGGCCCTCAAGGCGGGGATTTCCTCGGCGAACGTTTTGGCGCAAACCTGGCGCCGGGCGAGATGAGAACCCTCCATTGGATCGTTAGCATTGTCCCGCAAGCGGAGGACGCAGTGGTAAAGGAGCTTCGCGCGGCCGTGGATGTAGCCCAGACAGCGCCGTTCTTCCGCGGCAGATGGAAACAACGCCTGCCTGATCTGAGTCATGAAACGGATCCCGTCTGGCGGAGAGAGATGACTTGGAACGCCTACGTCCTCGAAGCGATGGCGACCTACAGTGAGTACTACCATGAAACCTTCATCCCGCAGGGGGAGACATACGACTACGAGATGGGCATGACTGCGGCGCCCCGTGATCAGCTCCAGCACCTACTGCCGCTCTGCTATACGGACCCTGCGTTGGCGAAGTCCACTCTGCTATTTGTCCTCAAGAAGATGACATCGCAGGGCGAGCTTCCCTATCTCGAAGGCGGATTTGGCATAACTTCCAACTCGGCATGGAACACAAGCGATCAGCAGCTATTCCTATTTTTCGCAGTCGGCGAGTATCTGCGGATCACGAAGGATTATGCGTTTCTTGGGGAATTGAGTGAATACCTTCCCATGGAAGCCCATTATCGAGGGTCGACGCTGGAAAAACTGGATCACGCCTTCGCCTACTTGCGCGACGAAGTCGGGTACGGTCCGCACGGCCTGGTGCGTCTCATGAATTCGGACTGGAGCGACATGATCTACTCGGACACGCCGCTCTATCGGTACTTCTT
>DASXEV010000005.1:0-70321 GCA_036489955.1 Opitutaceae bacterium | reverse complement strand
TCAGGTTCCACTGGTAGGAGAGGGTGGTGCTTCCGGACGCCGTCACCGAGAACGTGGCGTTGCCGCCCACCGCCACGAACTGCTCCGTCGGCTGGCTGGAGATCTGCGGAGCCCCCGAGAACACGCCCTTGCGGATGATGTCATTGAAGGTGTCCGTGACGTAGAGGGTGCCCGCGGCGTCCCTGGCGATGCCGTCGGGGTTGTTGAACCGGGCCGCGGCCCCCCTGCCGTCCGCCGAGCCGCTGGATGCGGCGCTTCCGGCGAGCGTGGTCACGACCCCGGCGGGCGTTATCATCCGGATCTCGTTGTTCGAGTAGTCGGAGAGGTAGAGGTTCCCGCTCGGGTCGATCACCACGCCCGTTGGGTAGAAGAACCGCGCGTTCGACCCCGTGCCGTCGGCGCTGCCGGCCTGCTGCGCGGAGCCGGCGACCGTGGTGACGACGCCCGCCGGCGTGATTTTCCTGACCTCGTCGTTCGTCGCGTCGGCGACGTAGACGTTCCCGGCCGGGTCCACGGTGAGGCCGATAGGCAGGGCGAACCTGGCCGCCGCCCCGGTCCCGTCCGCGCTGCCGCTCGCCCCTGCGGTGCCGGCGAGCGTCGTGACGGCGCCGGACGGCGTGATCTTCCGGATCGTCTCGCTGTTCCCCTCGGACACGTAGACGTTTCCGGCGGCGTCGACCGCGACGCCAAGGGGCTGGTTGAACGTCGCCGCCGCCCCGGTCCCGTTGGCCGAGCCGCCCGCGCCCGGGGTGCCCGCCAGGGTCGTCACGACGCCTGCGGGGGTGATCTTCCTGATCGTGTTGTTGCCCTTGTCGGCGACGTAGACGTTCCCGGAGCCGTCGACGGCGAGCCCGTAGGGAAAGTTGAACTGCGCCGCCGGGCCGGTGCCGTCGGCGCTTCCGTTGCTGCCGGGCGTCCCGGCGAAGGTCGTCACGACGCCGGCCGGGGTGATTTTCCGGATGACGTCATTGGACTGGTCGGCCACGAAGACATTCCCGCTCGGGTCCACGCCCACGCCGGACGGCAGGTAGAACTCCGCCGCTGCGCCCGTCCCGTCGGCGTGCCCCATGTCGGGCGTGCCGGCGAGCGTGCTGGTCGTGGCTGACGCCGTTATCTTGCGGACCTCGTAGTTGCCCAGGTCGGCGAGGTAGATGTTGCCGCTCGGGTCGATTGCCGTTCCCCACGGCTCGTCGAACTCGGCCTGGCTGCCCGTCCCGTCCACGTACCCGTACACGCCGGTGCGGCCGGCGAATGTCGTGACGGCGCCCGCCTGCGTCACCTTGCGGATCGTGTTGTTGTTGTAATCGGTGACGTAGAGGTTGCCCGAGCCGTCGACGCTCACGGCCACAGGATAGTAGAACTCGGCGGCGTTCCCCGTCCCGTCGACGGACCCGAAGGAGTTCAGCTTTCCGGCCAGCGTGGAGACGACGCCGGCCGGCGTGATCGCCCGGATCGTGTTGTTGATCGAGTCGGCCACGTACACGTTGCCGGCCGGGTCGGCGGTGAGCCCGTAGGGGGAATTGAACCGCGCGCCGCTGCCGGGGCCGTCCGCCGAGCCGGCGATGCCGACCGCCCCCGCGATCGTCGTCACGACGCCCTGCGGCGTGATTTTCCGGATCACGTCTGAGATCTCGTCGCTGACATAGATGTTGTTGCTCCCGTCGATCCCCATGCCCGAGGGGCCGCCGAAGGTCGCCGCGGTGCCCGTCCCGTCGAGGCTACCCGTCTTGCCGGGGCTGCCGGCAAACGTCGTCACGACGCCGGCGGGCGTGACCTTCCGGATCGTCTGGTTTCCGGAGTCGGCGACGAAGAGGTTGCCGCCCGAGTCGATGACGATTCCGGCGGGCGCATAGAACTGCGCGGAAGTTCCCGTCCCGTCGGCGGTCCCTGCCGTCCCGTTCTGCCCGGCGAACGTCGTGACCACCCCGGCCGGCGTCACCTTGCGGATGGAATTCGTCGCCTCGTCGGTCACGTAGGCGTTACCGCTGCTGTCGAGCGCGACGGCGTAGGGCTCGATGAACCTTGCGCCGGCGCCCGTTCCATCGACCGCCACGGCATTATACGGCGTCCCGGCCAGCGTCGTGAAGGTGTAGGGGGTCACATAGTCCGACTGGGCGTGCGCCGAGGGGCTGAGGGCGTGCAGGAGCGCGAAGGCGATCAGCGTCTTTGGGACGGGCAGGTGAAGATGGGATTTTGTCATGGGGCTTTGGGTGGTCGAGGCAAGTACCCCAGCCGCGCCCATGCCGCCGGGCCCGCATGAATGTCTATCAAATGATGGTCAATGACTTCTGTCATTAAGAGAGCGGGTCCCAAAAATGGGCCACCGGCCCTCCTGGTGGAATTCACCCAGGCCCGGGCGCCCGGCCACGGGCGAATATTGTCGAATGGACCAAACCGCGGGCGGCGCCGCGCCGATTTGTCAGTCCGTGGCGCGGAAGGAGGAAAGGACCAGCGCGGCGAGCCCGAGCGCGCCCATGGCGGCGACGCAGGCTGCTCCGGGGTGCAGGGTGCCCGGGCGGGAGGAGGCGGGCGGCAGCCAGACGCAGAGGAAATTCACGAGTCCGGCGAGGCTGACGAACACGAGGAGCGCGGGCGACAGGCGCCAAAGGGCGAGGGCCAGGGCAGGAAACAGCACGAGGAGCGTCACGTAGGAGCCCTGGTGAATGACGGTGCTCTGGGGCAGGAACATGAGGAGGACCCAGACGGCGAGCGTCAGGGCGCACCAGAGAAACGCGGCGGCCAGGCCGGCCGAGGGGCCGGCGCCGGGGTGCACCCGGGCCCCCGGCTGGACCGCCTTCCCGCGCCGCAGCAACAGGGCCGCCACGAACCCCAGGTTCCACCAGCCGATCGCGAAGAACGTGGAATAGTATTCGGCCCGGCGCCGGGCGTCTTGGTCGCTCCCGCTCACAAGGAGCCACTCGCGCCAGGGACCCTCGACGAGGCGGCCGAGGTTGATGAGCCTCGTGTGGACAAGGCCCCAGAATGTCTGTGCGCGATAGGAGGCGGCGAGCGCCGCCCAGACGCTGCGGCTGTCCCGGACCATGACGCCGCCGAGGTGCCATTTCACGAGGAAATCGGGCCTCGCGTCATACCAGTGCTGGTAGGCCAGCCAGGGCAGCATGACGAGGATGAAGCTGGCGGCGGCGCTCCCGAGAACGGCGAGGCCCGGCCGCGACACGGGGCGGAGATAGAAGGCGGCCAGCGGGACGAGGCCAATCAGCGAGAAGGCGACACCCGAGTGGGCGAGGCAGCCCAGCGCCATCAGCCCTCCCGAGCAGCCCGCCTTCCGGAGGGAGGCGCCGCCGCCGAGGGGATCCCCGGACGGGCAGAGGAGCAGCACGTAGCCGCCGACGACCATCGATGCGGAGAGGAGCTTCGGCCACGGGAAGTCGGTGTTCACCAGGAAAAACCCGCAGGGCGCCAGGGCGGCGAGGAGCAGCATGGAGGTCCTGGCGGGCGTCCCGAGGCTGCGCAGCCACGCCCAGATCGCGGGGACCCACGCCAGCTGCAGCCAGATCCCGAGCGACTGCGCCGCGGTGTCCAGGTCGAAGCCGGCGGCCGTGAGCGGACAGGCGACGAGGAGGTCGCATGCCGCCTGGAGGGGAGGGCGCTCGCTGCTGAACCACCATCCGTACGCCAGGTTCCGCGGGTCCTCCCCCAGCATCAGGTGCGAGGCGAACATCTGAGGGAGCTGGTTGTCGACCGCGAGCGTGTCGCAGAACCTCCGGGCTGCGACGTCGTACATCGGCCTTTCCGAGCCGAAGAGGAAGAGCAGCCCGAAATAGGCGGCGCCGATCGCAACAGCGAGCAGGATGGGGCGCAGGGTGTCGTCGCGGGCGGACTGCGGCCCGCCAGACGGCCCGGGCCTGGCGGCGATCCAGAGGGCCGCCGCCAGCATGGCCCACGACAGCGCGTGTCCGGCCGCTGCGTTCGCCAGGTAGACCCAGAAAAGCCCGTAGGAGGCGAGGGCGACAAGCGCCGTTGCCGCCAGCGGCCGGAACCACGGGGGCAGGTCACGGGCGTTTTCGAGGAGGCGGAGCGCCGCGAGCACCAGGGTCGCGAGGACCGCCCCGGCGGCCGCGAAGGCCGAGAGGCGCAGCGCAAACGGACCCCACCACCCGGCGTACCAGGGCACCGAGCGCGGCACGCCGACTCCGACCCAGCCGTAGGCGCCCCCGGAATTGTCGACCGCCAGCAGGTACACCTGCTGGCCCCGCCACGCCGCCGGGAGGGTGAGCCGCACATCGGTCCAGCGGGGGCCGATGTTCGACTCGGCCACGTTGAGGATCCTGCCGTCGGCCGCGTCAACCAGCGCGAGAAGGTTGCCGTCGACGAGGGGATAGCCGGTGACCTCGAGCGCGAGGACCCGCGGCGCGGCGAAGGGGCCCAGGCGAAGCCAGCCGCGGGCGTCATCGGAATAATTCCACGAGCTCCAATGGCGCTGGCCCGTGGGCAGCTCATATTGCTGCTCCACCGGGTCGGCCCTGTGCCCGTCCGGGGCAAACGTGCTGTTGGTCGGCGTGGCCCCTCCCTCCCGGACCCCTCCTACCAGCTTGACGGCGAGGCCAGGGACGGGCCTCGGCGCCCCTTCCATCGCCCGGCGCAGGCCCACAAGCCCGAGCACGGCGGCAGCGAGGATGAGTGGGGCGATCCGGACCTTCGCCGCGGGCATTGGCCAGAGACCAGAGGAAAGGCCGGGCCTTGTCCACCAAGAGCCTGCGGCCCCGGGGGATCGGCGATGCGCCCTCCTTGGGGCCCCGGGGGCGCGCTTCGCTTTTTGCCAGCGAAGGCGGGACACCGGCGGCGGGCTGCTGTCTCTGCGTGGCGGAGGAATCCTCCGCACCTATGCAGGCCGCCCCACGCCAAGCCTATGCGCTCCTGCGCCTCATCCTCGGAATCGACATGTTCCTGCACGGGGCGACCCGGATCGGGTCGGGAGTGGGCGGATTCGCGGCAACCGTGGTGCGCGACTTCCATGCGGCACTGCTTCCGGCGCCGCTTGTCCAGGGATACGCGCTGGCGCTTCCCTTTGCCGAGGCCCTGATCGGGGCCCTGCTCATCCTGGGCCTCTTCACCCGGTTTGCAGTCGTCCTGGGCAGCCTTTTCATGGCTAGCCTCATCTTCGGCACGGCCCTGCGCTCGGATTGGAACACGGCCGGCCTCCAGCTCATCTACGCGGCCATCTACTACCTGCTGCTGGCCAAGATCGGTGACAACGCCTACTCGGTTGACGGCCTGCGGCGGAGGCCCCGGGAATCGGAAAATCGGGGCGGGTGACGCCCATGGGCGGGGTCAGGGAAAGGCGTAGATCTCCAGGAGGACGACGCCGGTGTCCCCGGAGGCGCCTGACACCTCGGCCGTGTACGCGCCCGGCGGCAGCGAGACCAGGATGGCCGAGTCCGCGGTCGCGCTGTCCGTCCACGCAAAGGCGCCGGCCCATGCCGCCGCGGTCGCAATCGCCGGGTCTGCGCCCCAGCCCTGGCTGAACCCGACCGGGGTGCCGCCGCTAAAGAGTGAAAGCCTCGGGTCGGGCAGGAGGCCCTTCAGCCCGAAGGCGGCCAGGGCGGGGCCGGAAGCGCGGACCAGGACCGTTTTCTCCGTCGACCCGGCGATGACGAACCCGGCCTCCATGATGCCGGGGCCGGTGCCGACGAATCCGCGCGTCGACAGGTTGGCGAGCTGCGGCGAGAAGGGGCCCCTCTGCGACGCGGGCGCGGCGTCGTAGACCTCGAGGAGGGCGACGCCTGTCTGCCCTGATGCGCTCGTCACCTGCGCCGTCTGGATGCCGAGCGGCACCGTGGCCGCGATCGCCGCGTCCGGCGTCGCCGTGTCGCCCCACGAGAAGGCCCCCACCTGCGCCGCCTCGGCGGCGATGGAGGCGCTCCCCGCCCACCCGGAGTTTTGGGCGACGACGCTCTGCGCGGAGTTGAAGAGTTCAAGGTGGGGATCGGGTATGGCGCCCTGGACGGCGAACTGCGCGAGGGCGGGGCCCGACGCCCGGATGAGGACGGGCAGGGACGCCCCCGGCGCGCCGGTGGCGCTGAATCCCGCGATCACCCCGCCGCTGGCATTGTCGACGAGGCTGCTCGTCGAGATGTCGACGACGCGGGAATCGTCGAGGCCCGACGTCACCGTCAGGAGCGCGGGAATGGACTGGGCCGAGCCCTCGGGGTTGGTTGCCACGCAGGTGTATTCGCCGGCGTCGGCCACGTCGCCGATGAAGACCATGTACATGTCGCCGACGGCGCCGGGCAAGGGCAGCCCGTTCTGGTACCACTGGTAGGTCTCGCTCGCCGCCGCCGCCTGCACCGAGAAGACGGCGCTTCCGCCCCCGCCCATCGTCTGCGGCGCCGGCTCCTGCTCGCCGAACTGCGGGCCGCCGGGGGCCGCCAGGGTGAGGACCGCGCCGTCTGACTCGACCGGGCCGCCGGCGCCGGTGATGACAACGGAATAGCTCCCCACGGCGGCCGGCGTGACCGTCACGCCGACGGAGGCCAGGTGGGCGTTGGGGATCGGGGCCCCGTTGAATTTCCACTGGTAGGTGAACGGCGGGGTCCCGCCGGCCAGGGCGGAAAACTCGGCAAACTGCCCGTTCAGGCCCGCCACGGATGCCGGCTGCCGGCCGACCCACGGGTCGCTGCTGGGCAGCGGCACATGCGGCGCGCCGAGCGAATACACGGGAGGAGCGACCCCCGTCGGCAGCAGGTAGCTTGGCGGGGAGCCGCTCGGAAATCCCTTGCGGATGCAGTTGTCGAGGGTGTCGGCGACATAGACCATCCCGTTGGCGTCGACCGCGATCCCCCTTGGTGAGTTGAATCCAGCCTCAAGGCCGGCGGCGTTGACAAGCACGGGCGCGCCCCCGCCGCCAAGCGTCGTCACGACGCCGTTCGAGATCCGGCGCACTGCATTGTTGAAGGTGTCGGCGACGTAGACCGATCCGGAGGGGTCGACCGCAACCCCCATGGGCCCCGAAAACCTGGCCCCCGCCGCGGTCCCATCGGTGAGGCCCGGCTGGCCCGGGATGCCGGCGAGCGTGCTCACGGTGCCGGAAGGGGATATCTCGCGTATGGTGTCGTTGCCGAAATCGGCCACGTAGACGTTGCCCGCCCCGTCGACGGCGAGTCCCTTCGGTGAATTGAAGCTGGCGACCGCGCCGGCGCCGTCGCAGTTCCCGACCGAGGCCGCATTGCCCGCGAAGGGGGTCACGACGCCCGACTGGGAAATCCGGCGCACCTCGTTGTCGCACGTGAAATAGACCGTCCCGTCCGGCCCGGCGGCGATGCCGTAGACGTTCTCCATCCCGGCCAGTGTGCCCGTCCCGTCGGCGGTCCCCGGGGTCGTGGGGTTCCCCGCGAACTGGCTTACGGCGCCGGAAAGGTTCACGAGCCTCACGTCCGACTCGTCCGTGTCGGCGACATAGAGCGCGTTGGCCGGCGCATAGAAGGCGATGCCCGCCGGCTGGTTCAGGCTGGCCGCCGCCCCCTGGCCATCCACCAGCCCGCGCTGGACAGGATTGCCCGCCATGGTCGAGACGTAGCCGTTGGGCGAGACCAGGCGGACCTCGGCGTTTCCCGAGTCTGAGACGAAGAGGTCGCCCTCGGCATCGAGCACGAGGGCCTGCGGGGCATTGAACCCGGCGGCCACGCCGTCCATGCTGCCGGCCGTCGCGGTCCCGGCATACGTCGTGAATATGTAGGGCGTCGCAAGCTGCTGGGCGCCGGCGCAAGCCGCGGAGAGAAGGGCTGCCCCGGCCAGGGTGCGCGCGAAGGCGGGCAAACGGTGCAAGCCGGTCAACCTTCCAGGGTCGATGTTTGGCCTCACAGGCGAGGAGGGGAGCAAAAAGCCGCCGGCGAGGCGACGGGGAATTTGCCGTAATTCCACGGTGAAAGGGGTAATGCCGCGAACGGCGTCGGCCCTGCCTCCACACCCCGATTGCGACGGATTGAAATCATTCACGGCCCCGGGGTCCAGCGGATGGGGACAGGGGCGCGGGCTTGCCCGGATGCCTGGGACTAAGTTCCCAATGGATCGCCGGAAGCGGCCCTTTGAAATCCAGCCGATCGAGTCTAAGATGCTCGTTCCCAAAGCCAAATGCAGCTGATGGCCCACATGGCATCCCGCGTGCCGACAATCAGCATGCACAGGTTCGAGCTCCTGCTGCGCGTGTCATGACCAGGGCAAAAGCCTTTTCCGTCCTTCTATCCCTGGCCGCATACGGCCTCCTGGGATGCCACGCGGCCCTGGCCGAGGAGTTCGAGGCAACGTCCGGGAGGACCAGCCCGGACTATATCCGGGCGAGGTTGCCGGACGGCTCCTTCAAGCCGGAGACCTACGCCTTCGGCAAAGGCGGGTACTGGGGCGGCCCGCTGCACGACAAAACGATCGACGCGATCGGCTTCCTCAAGATTGCGCACATCATGGCCGTTCCGCTCGCGGCGCAGCACCATGTCCCGGACTCGGACCCAAAGACCACAAGCCTCCTTATAATGGTGTATTGGGGGACGACCCACGCCCCCGAGCATGCAAATGAGTCGGCCGAGTACGAAAACCTGATGGACGCGATGTCCGGGAACACCCTGAGGGGCGGCGCCGACCCGATCTCGGCGTATGCCGCGGCTGCGCAGGCCGAGAACAGGATACGCGACATGCAGAATGCCCAGACCGCCAAGCTGCTGGGATATGACTCCTGGTGGGAGGCGACATTCGACGCCAGGCCCGGCACTCCGCAGGCCTATCGAAGGAAGGACATGATGAACGAGCTCGAGGAGTACCGCTACTTCGTCGTCCTGATGGCGTACGACTTTCAACTCCTTTGGAAGCAAAGGAAGCACAAGCTCCTATGGGAGACGCGCTTTAGCATCCGCGAGCATGTGAACTCGTTCGACCAGCAGCTCCCCGCGATGGCCGAGGGTGCGTCGAGGTACTTTGGACGCGACAGCGGCGGCCTGGCCCACGACACCCTGCCGGAAGGCAACGTGGAATTGGGAAAAATCAAGGACCTGGGGGCACTCCCTGGAAAGTGACCGCGGATCCGACCGGGAAAAGCGGCTGGATACCCCCCGAGCAGGGCCACGCTTTGGCTGCCGCCCGTGTCCCGATAAATTGCCTGGGCCGGGGAGCGGCGGCCCGGTGCTCTCAAAATTAGGACAGCACCCGCCCCACAATACCCTTGACTCGCTCGGGGGCGCTTGAGTCATTGGCCGGCTCAGCAAAGACCATGGCGAACACGAAATCAGCGATCAAGGCAGCGCGCAAGGCGACCCGCCTCTCCCTACGGAACAGGGCGGTGAACACCCGCCTGAAGACCCTCCACAAGGCCTTCGATGCGGCGTCGAAGTCGGGTGACGCCGCCAGCGCCAAGGCCGCAGGCGCGGCCTTCGCCTCCGCGATGGACAGGGCCGTGAAGTCCGGCGTCGTCCATCGCAACGCCGCCTCACGGGCGAAGTCCCGCGTAGCGAAGTACGTGCTCGCGAAGTGAGTCTGATTTTGGGATGGCTCCGTGCCGTCCCAAGTTGAAGACCCACCCGAGCGCAGAGCTGCTCCTTTCCGGCTTCGCCGAGCACACCTGGCAGGCGGCGGTTAGGCCGTGGCTCCTCGGGTCGCGCGGGAGCCTGGCGCGGAGCCTTCTCGTCGCACCGTCGCGCGGGCACACCCACGCGCTGAAGCAGCGCTGCGTGGTCGAGGGCGTGCGGCTCATCGGGACCGAGTTCCTCACCCCCTCGCTGGCAAGGTGCAAGCGGTCGACGCCCCCGGCGCCGCAGCGCGTCGTCTGCGCGCTGCTCCTGCGGGCGCTGCTGGACGCCCGCGTCGCTGCCCTCGACCCGGCGGACCCGTCGCTCGGCGTGCTCCGCAGCCTGGCGAGCGACATCGACGGGGCGCTGGACTCCTTTGACGAGCTTGTGGGGGCGGGCCTTTCCGCGGCGCACTTCCCGAGGCCCGAGCTTCGGGAGCTGTTCGGGGCCATGGAGGCCTGGTTCGAGGGCCACGGCTACAAGTTTGCGCCCAGGTGCGACGCCGCCGACTGGGCCGAGCCTGCGGACCCGGCGCCGGCCGCCGACAGGCTCCTCATCCTGGCCGGCGGCCCGGAGAACTGGCCGGAATTCCTCGGGCTCGCCGCCCTCGCCGCCCGGTGCACCTCGGTGCGCGTCGTCGCCGCGTCGCCGCAGTTCAGGGGGCCCGGCGCCGCCGACGAGGCATGGGTGAGGCAGTGGGAGGCGATCCTGGGCGTCGAGGCCGGGCAGATCGACCTTCCCGAGCCCGCGCAGGGCTGCGGCGCCGTGGGCGAACTGTGGGGCGGGCCCGGCGGCTCCGCGGAGCGCGCGGAGGCCCTCATAGGGGGGTCGCGCCCCGACGAGGCGGCGCTCGCCGCCGAGGCCGTGGCGAGCCTCGTCGCCGCCGGCTCCGACAACGTGGCCGTCATCCTCCGCGGCCCGGGACCCGCGCATTCGAGGCTCCTGCGGATGCTTGCGGCCCGGGGGATCGCCTTTGCCGACCTGGTCGGCGAGACGGGCGCCCCGCCGCTCGAGGTGCGCGTGCGGCGGGCCGTCGCCGAATTCCTCGAGCGGGGATGCCGCATGGAGGAGTTCCTGGCGCTCTGGAGCCTCCTGCGGGCCGACAACCTGGTCTCGATCGGCCTTCGCCGCGCCCGGCGCGTCTGCCAGGACCTCTACGACGACACGCAGTCGAGCCAGCTCGCCCCGCTCGCCGACCGGCTGAAGGGGTCGGACGGCGAGGATGCCCGCGAGGTGGCCAGGATACTCGCTTTTCTGCTGCCGGCGTGGCCCGCCAAGATCGTCCCCGCTGAGGCGCTGTCGCGGTTCGAGTCGGCCTGCGCGGCGCTTTCCGCCGGGGGCGCAGCGCCGGGGTGGGGCGCCCTCGTCGAGTTCGCCTCCAAGCACCCCGGGGCCGTCCCCTCGGCGGCGATCCTCGGGGCCATCCGGGCCAGCCTGCCGGAGCGCGCGCCCGTCCCTTCCGCGCCGGGGCGCGGCGTCTTCGCACGGGTCACCCTGACCACGATCCGGCGCGCCGCGGGCCTGCCCTGGTCGGACGTCGTGCTTGCCGAGGCGAACTCGGGCTCCTGGCCCGCCGCCCGCGAGCCCGGCGTCTGGTTTCCCGAGAGCGCCCGCGCGGGACTCGCCCTCGGCCCGGAGCGCGCCGCGCTGACGCTGCCCGGCCGGGACGCGGCGGCGGACCTGGAGCGGGGCCTCTACCGCGCGCTGGCGCGCGACACCTCCGGGCGCCTCTACTTCACCGCGGCGTGCCACGGCGAGGACGACCCGGAGTTAGCACTTGTCGGCAACCCGTGGCTGGAGCGGGTGCTTTTTTCCAAGGGGGTCCTGCCTGGGGCGGGGGATGGCGGCCTCCAGGCGCTCGCCGTCGCCGCGCCGGGCCCCGTGCGCGAGGAGGCCCGCGCGCCGGGGGCGTGGCGCGGGATCTGGGTGCGCCGGCGCGACCCCTCCGCACCCTTCGACGAGTTCTTCCTCGGCGGCCCGTCGGGGAAGGCGCCCGCCCGGATGTCGGCCACGGACATCGAGCGCGGCGTGGAGGACCCCGCCGCCCTGTGGTTCAAGGCCGTCCTCCGGGTCCAGAGGGTCGAGTGGCGGCCGTTTGCGCGGACCCCGGGGCGCGCCCTGGGCGAGGTTGTCCACGACGTCCTCGCGGCCGCCCTGCGCGGAACCCCCGCGGAGGAACACTTCACGAACATGCCGGACCAGGCCTCGGCGGGCGCGGCGCTGGAGCGCGAGCTTTCCGCCGCCCGCTCGCGGTGGCCCTCGAACGCGCTCTGGGACTCGTTCCACATCCACGTGTCGAGCGTCGCGCGCTCGCTCCTGGCGTCCGTCTACGCGCTGGGGAAGGCTCCCTTCATCGCAATCGAGGCGGCGATGCCCGCCGGGGCCTCGGTTCCGGTCGGGCAGGGGAGGATGCTCGGAGTCGGCGGCAAGATGGACGTCGTCCTCTCCGACCGGCCCGGCTGGCGGGGCGCCCACGTTGCGGTCGTCGACTTCAAGACCGGGGGCGACCCCAGGCTCTCGGCCAGGAGGATGGCGTCCACCGGCGCGTCCCTGCAGCTCGGCGTCTACCTCGCCGCAGCCCGCTCCCTCGGGGCGGGGGGCGCCGTCTGGATGCTGAAGCCGGGCGAGCGCCCGGCCGGGCTGGAGATGTCCGAACTCGACGAGGCCTGCGTGAAGCTCGCCATCATCGGCAGGCACCTCGAGACCGGCCTCTACGGCGCCCGTACGCGCGACCGGACCGACTACACGCACGCCTTCGAGTGGCCGCTCGCCTGCGCGCCGGTCCCGGGCTCGGTCCTCGAGGCGAAGTTCGCGCTGACCTTCGGCGCGGACACGGAACCGGAGGGCGCTCCCGGTGAATAGCGCCCCGTCCGACCAGGCCGCCAGGGACCGCTTCACGTCCGAATGGGACGTCAACTTCGCGGTGCTCGCCAATGCGGGCTCGGGAAAGACGACGGCCATCTCCCAGCGGCTGGCGGCGATGGCCCTGTCGCCGTCCGCTGGGCGGGCGCTGGAGCGCACGGCCGTCGTCACCTACACGCGCAAGGCGGCCGCGCAGATCAGCGAGAGGGCGAGGCAGGTCCTCAGGTCAAGGATGCGGGACTCCCCGCGGGAGGGGCTGGACCCGCTCCTCAGGCTGGAGAAGGCCTTCTTCGGGACGATCCACAGCTTCTGCCTCCTCCTCGCCAGGCGGCACGGGAACACGCTCGGCGTGCACCTGAACCCGGTGCTCGTCGACGAGGACGACGACGCGCCGTGGCACGAGTTCCTGGACGGCGACCCCATGTCCTTCGCGTCGCTCCCGCCGGGGCACGTGGCTGCGTTCCTGCGCCACGAGAGGCTGGAGATCATCTTCGACCTTGCCCGCAGCCTGGACGTCGCCACCGCCGCCCGGCTCCTGCGGAAGGCGCCCGCCCCGCGGCCGCCCACGCCCGGGGCCGGCGCCCTTCGAGCCATCCTGGACGCGCCGGCGCCGAGGCAGACGAAGCCGGCCGAGGCGCTGCGGCGCAACAAGGACGCGGCCGCGGACTGGGCGCGGCGGTTCGCCGAGGAGGACGGCCCGCTCCCGCTGCCAAAGCCTGAGGGTACGGCGGCCCGGGTCAGGGAGCTCTACCGCGAATTCCTCGCCCCGGTGAAGGCCTGGCTCGCCGAGACCGGCGGGGTCCTCGCGGCCGAGCTCTCCCAGCGCTACCGAGCCTGGCGCGCCGAGCGCGGCGTCCAGACCTATTCGGACCAGCTCGAGGCTGCCCTCGCCGTGCTTTCGGACGGACCCATGCTCGAGGCCATCCGCGAGGATGGCTGGCGGGTGATCCTCGACGAGGCCCAGGACACGGACCCGAAGCAGTTCCAGGTCCTCGTCGAGATCACCCGGCCCCCGGGCTCACCGAGGGGATCCTGGCCCGGGCCCGGCCCGGGGCCCCGGCCGGGGCACCTGTGCATGGTCGGCGACTCCCAGCAGTCCATCTACTCGGGGCGCGCCGACATACGGAACTTCGTCGCCCACGCCGAGGCGCTGGGGTCCGAGGGCATGCAGCTGGAGTTCAGCGTCACGTTCCGCGCGCCGGAGCGGGTCGTCCGGTTCCTGAACGGCACGCTCCCGGACGCCTTCGGCCCCGGGCGGGACTTCAACGTGTCACCGGACCCGGAGGGCCCGAGGCTGCTGCTGCAGGTCCCTTACGCCCCCCTCATGGCGTCGCCGTCCAATCCCGACGGCGGGGTATGGAAGCTGGCCGTTGAGGCGCCCGGCGGCCGGCATAGGGTGGACGAGATGCTGGCGCACGAGTCGCGCCACGTGGCGCGGCTCATCGCGGCCGGGGGGCCGCGCGCCGTCGGGGCAGCGTCGCTCGGCGACATCTGCGTCCTCGCCCCCCGCAAGAAATGGCTGCACGTCATCCGCGCGGAGTTCGAGAAGCTGGGCGTCAAGACCGCGCTCCAGATCCGGCAGGACAGGTCCGGGGACAACCCCGCCTATGCGTGGACCTGCGGGCTCCTCGCGGTCATCTGCGACCCCGAGAACCAGTTCGAGTGGGTCGGCGTCCTGCGGGAGCTGTTCGCGGCCAGCGACGCCATGATCGCCGAGCAGGTGGCCGGCAGCCCGCTGCGCTGGGACGAGCCCGAGTCGTATCCCGAGCCGATCGCCGGCGCGCTGCGCTCGGTGGGGCCGTTCATCCTGCGCTGCGACGACGAGGGAGCGGCCCTCGGGCAATTCGCGTCCGACCTGGTGGCCGCATGCGGGCTCCGCGACAAGGCCCGCCTTGCGGACCCGGACGGGGGCCTCGCCGGGGAGCTGGAGAGGATCCTGGCGTCGGCCTGCGAGCTTGGCGCCGCGGGCGCCGGGCCCCGCCTGTGGCTGGCCGAGCTCCTTCGCCGCTCCGACGAGAAGCGGGGCTCGGGGCGCCCGGCGGAGGATGCGGTCAACATCCTCACCTGCCACTCCGCAAAGGGCCTGGAATGGCCGGTCGTCATCCCCATGGGCCTCTGGCGCGAGCCCGGCGAGTGGCTGGCCCGGGGTCTGCGCCTCGCGCGCGAGGGCGACCCCGACGCGCCGGTCATCCTCGACAATGACGCCCTGGGCGACGAGGCGAGGGTGAGGATCGAGCACGAGAGGAGGCGCGACCTCGTGCGCCTCCTCTATGTGACCCTCACGCGGGCCAAGAGGGCGCTCGTCCTGCCATGGACGGCCTTCGACGCCGAGGAGGGAAGCTTCGCCGGCCTCTGGGGCGTGGACGCCGAACAGATCGAGCTGCTCCCTGGCGAGGGCACCGGCCCCGCGTCGGGCCGGGCGCGGCCCCCCGCGCCCGTCCCCGTCCTTCCGGCGCCCACGGCCCCCGCACCTCCCATGCCGGCCAGGGTGCTCCCGCATGCCCTGGCCTCCCACGCGGACCTTGCACGGCTTGCGCTGCACGAGTCGGGCGCCGACGTCGACCTGCCCGCGTCGGACACGGCGGATCCCCTGGAATACGGGACGTGGTGGCACCACCTGCTCGAGTTTGTACCCTGGGGGGCCGTCGAGGAGGCGGCGGCCGCCCATGCGCGGGCTAGCCTCGCCCGCGCGGCCGCCCTGGGCTTTGGCGGCCGCGCCCAGGCGGAGTGGGACCTGCTGCGCGCCAGCGAGGCCTGGGCATGCATCCGCGAGCCGAGGTGGAGCCGCCTCGCCGAGGCCGGGGTGCTCGGCCCGCTGGGCGAGAACGCCTGGATCGACGGGGTCATGGACCTCGTCCTCCTCGACGCCGGCGCCGGCGAGGTCCGGGTCGTCGACTGGAAGACGAACGCAAGGAGGGCGGGGGAGGGCGACGACGCGCTCCTGGCGCGCCTCGCCGCCGAGTACGAGCCCCAGCTGTCCGCCTACGGCGGATCGGTCTCGGAGTTCTTCCCGGGCAGGCGGGTCAGCCTGTGGCTCTACTCCAGCGCGGCGGGGCGCTGGACCCGCGTCGGAAACGGGGAAGTTTGAACTCGACAGGCCTAGGCGGCGCCCGAAGATTCGAGCCCGAACATGGGCAATCTCAAAAAGAAGCGCAGGCTGAAGATGAACAAGCACAAGCGCCGAAAGCGCTTGAAATCCAATCGCCACAAGAAGCGCACGTGGCAGAAGTGAAAATAGACCCGCCGAACCCATCGGCGGGTTTTTCTTAAATAAGGGTAAATACTTACGGGCAGGGCATTAATACGGGTTTTACCTTGTAAAAGGCGCCCGAATCTGCTGTGGTGACCATCCAGTCTCGGGAGGCCCGCGCCGCCGCCATGTAAGGGCTTTGTTTAGGGCGCTTTCCATTTCAACTGATCCATGCTCTTTTCGAAGAAGACGAAGGGTTTCTTCGTCGAGGTTAACGAGAATTCGGTCCTATTGGCCCGAACCAGTGCCGTTTCGTCCCCATTGGAGGTCGAGGACCTGAAGGAATGTGCGGCCGGGGACGAGGCGGCCATAGCCGAGGCGATCAAGCAGCTCCTTCCCAAGCGGCCGCCGAGCGGCTACCTGCACGCGACGGTCGCGATCTACCCCTCGAAGCGCATCGTCAGGAGGCACACCCTTGAGCTGAAGAAGATCAAGGACCACGCCTACATCGCGGACCTCTTCACCCAGCAGCTCCGGGTCGAGCAGGACAAGTTCACCGTGGCAATGATCAACGCCGGGGACGGCGCGGATTATGACATGGTGAAGGCGAACCAGAAGGAGGTCATCTTCTGCGGCGCGCCGAACGAGGACATCAATTCGGCGCAGGAGCAGCTTCTCAATTCCGGCATATTCCCGGAACGCCTCGAGTTGGGTACCGTGGCGACCCTCGGGGCCCTGGTCGACGGCCTGTCCTTCGAGAAGTCGAGGACCCCGACCCTCATCCTGGACGTCGGCAACGACACGACCCACAGCTTCATCATCTCCAGCAACGGGGTCGAGGCGTCCCGGCCGATCCCCCAGGGGCTTGAGGCGATGGTGCCGGTCGTGCAGAAGGAGCTCGGGCTCAAGGACGAGGAGTCCGCCAGGAAGCTCTTCCGGTCGAACACCTTCGACTTCACCGGGATGGGGCCCCTCCTCATCAAGCGGCTCCTGAAGGAGCTCCAGTCCTCTATCGGGTTCTACGAGGTCCAGACCGGCCAGTCGGTGGGCCAGGTCCTCTGCATCCAGCTCTCACCGAAGCTTGCCTGGCTCGAGGGGGCGATCGCCTCCTCGCTCGGCATCACGTCCCTCAAGTTCGACCCCGTCCCATGGCTGCGTTCGCGGCACGTCATCGTGCCCGACGCCCTGGCAAAGACCGCAGCCGACCCCCGCTGGTTCGGCCTGCTGAGCCTCATGGTGCAGTATTCATCCCAAAATGGCGCTGTCCCTGACGAAAAAAAGTGACGCGGCGGCGGTGACGGTGCCCCCGTGGCACCCGAACATCCGCAACGCCTCGATCCTCCCGGACACGAAGGTCGTCCGGACCGCATTCTTCGTCAACGGGTTCGCGATCGTGCTCACCGTGTCCCTGGCCATGTACCTCGGGATCCAGGAGTGGAAGCTCCTCGAGGTCGACAAGCAGATCAACTACTGGCAGAAACGCATCGACGCCGACACGAAGGAGAGCGCCCAGGACGTCGCGCTGTACCAGCTGTTCAAGGCGCAGGAGGCCAAGACCAACGAGGTCGACAACTTCATCCATTCGAGGCCCGTCGTCTCCGAGATGCTCCTTCGCCTCGGCGCCATCACCCCGAAGAAGATCGCGTTCGACTCGCTCGACTTCAGGGAGGGCTCCGTCTCGATCAAGGCCACGATCAAGGGCGCGCCCGACCGCGCGGCCGGCGACGCATCCGGCTACGAGAAGCTCATCAAGAACGACAAGGAGCTGGGGCCGCTGTTCTCGGAGGTGAACCTCCTCAGCATGGTGACGAACCAGACGAGCGGCCGGCTGCAGATCGAGATCCTCTGCCTCTACAAGAAGGGGGTAAGGAAAGCATGAGCAACGAGGAGCTACTCATCTTTGTCCGAAAGAACGTCGTCGCGGTGTCCTGCGCCGTCCTGATCATAGTGATCTGCGTCGCGATGTACTACCGCAAGGACCTCCTGCCCGACGCGGAGAAGGTCCTCGCCGACAAGACGAAGCAGGGGGAGCTGCTGGCGGCGAACAAGGAGGACGCGAACCAGCTGAAGGAGCAGTACGCGCAGCTCGTCTCGGAGAACGACGCCATCGCGAGCCGGATGATCCACGTCGGCCAGCTGGCCGAGAACATGCAGTATTTCTACAAGATAGAGAGCGAGACGGGCACGAAGCTCTCCGATCCCCACCAGGGCTCCGCCGCCGCGCCGCCCAAGGGCCAGAAGCCGAACTTCGTCAGCGTGGGCTTCACGGTCTCCGCCAAGGGCGACTACGGGCAGCTGCTCAACCTCCTTCGGAAGCTGGAGAACGGCGACCACTACAGCCGCATCAACACGCTCCGGCTCACCCCGACGGGCGAGTTCCGCGGCGGCCTAATGCAGATGAACGTCGGCATGGATCTCCTTGCCGTCCAGTCGGAATGAACCGCGCATCCACAATCCTGATACTGGCGGCCGTGGTGGCCCTGGCGCCGCTTGCGCGCGCCCGGGTCGAGTCTGAGATCGCGCCGCCGGAGAAGAGGAAGACCTCGCTGGACAAGGCCGCGCTGATTGCGAAGCAGACGAAGCCCTCGCCCCTGCCGGCAAGCCTCGTCCAGCCGTTCGCGCCGCCGAATTTCGAGCTCACCGACGCCGAGGAGGCCGCGGCGGCCCTGGCCGCCGCCCGGGCGGCCAACCCGATGGCCATGGCACCCACCGGCCCGTCCGACCGCCAGCTGCTTGCCGAGATCGCGTCGAAGGTGAGGCCCTCGGGCACCATGTCCATGGGCGGCACCCCGCTCCTGCTTTTTGGCTATAAGCCCGTAAAAACGGGTGCCCACTTCACGGTAACGTATAAGGGAACCGACTACGATCTTGAGTTAACGCAAATCGACGGATCAAACTTCACGCTGCGATACAAAGGCGAAGAAATCACCAGGCCCATCAAAACAGGAAAGTAACCAATGAGAACCCGCGCCCTACTCCTGACTGCATCGCTTGCCCTGATGGCCCCGCCATCGCCCCTGAAGGCGCAGGCAAACACCAAGCTGCCGCCCGCGACGCCGCCGCCTGGTGCGGTCGCGGCCCCCTCCGCCGACAGCTCCAACGACGTCACCGTCAAGGACTCGTCGGCGCCGCCGGCGACGAAGACGGCCGGCCAGAACACGCTCTCCGTCGACTTCCCGGAGGACGAGATCCGGAACATCCTGCGCAACATCGCCGAGCTCTACGACCTGAACATCGTCATTCCGGACACGCTGCAGGGCAAGACCTCGATCAAGCTCCACGACGTCAACTGGCGCCAGATCTTCTCCGTCGTCCTCAGCCCGGTCGGCTACACCTACATCGAGGACGGCAACATCATCAAGATCGTGAGCAACGAGAGCCTCGCACAGGAGCCGCTCACGACGGAGATATTCGTCATCAACTACGCGAAGGCGTCCGACATCCAGCCGACGCTCGTGTCGCTCGTCGACGCATCCGCGGGCGGCAAGATCGTCGTCGACGCCCGCACGAACAGCCTCGTCATCACGGAGAGGCCGACGCGCATGCGGCGCATCAGGCCCGTGATCGAGCAGCTCGACCGGCCCACCGCGCAGGTGATGATCGAGTCGAAGTTCGTCGAGATATCGAACAACGACATCAAGAACATCGGCATCAACTGGAGCTCCCTTAACGGGTTCAACGTGACGGCCACGCCGGGCGGCGCCGGCCTCTTCACCTACTCGAACACCTACGGCTCCTCGTTGAACAACACCGCGGCCGGCACCGTCGGCGGCACCGTCAACGGCAGCGGCAATTCCTCGACCTCCCTCGCGAACGGCGCCACCAGCGCGAACACCAACAGCTCGGCCAACGGCGTGCCCACGAACACGGGCTCGACCGGGACCAACGGCTCGCTGGCCAGCTCGTCGGGCAACACGACCGCCACCACCACCATCAGCGGGTCGACCTCCACGACCGGCTCGACGGCCGTCGGCCAGTCCAACAACGCCATCTCGGCCGTCTTCTCGTCCGACCAGTTCCGCCTCGTCCTCTCGGCGCTGGAGCAGATGAACAACGCCAAGATCGTCTCGAACCCGACGATCGTGACGCTCAACAACACCGAGGCCACGATCGACGTCGGCCAGCAGTACCCGATCCCGAGCTACACGTTCAACCAGCAGACTGGCACGTTCGAGGTCTCGAACTTCGTCTACAAGGACATCGGCATCATCCTGAAGGTGACCCCCCAGGTAAACTCGCGCGGGTTCATCAAGCTGTCCCTCGCGCCCGAGGTGAGCCAGAACCAGGGCACGACGAGCTTCGGCGGTGCGAGCGGGGCCTCCATCCCGATCATCGGCACGCGCCGGGCCATCACACAGGTCTCCCTCAAGGATGGCTACACGATGGGCATCGGCGGCCTCATCAGCACGAACTTCAACACGGGCGTAAACAAGATTCCGATCCTCGGCTCGATCCCGATCATCGGCTACCTGTTCAAGCAGGACCAGAAGAACGACACCGTCGACAACCTGGTCATCTTCATCACCGCCAAGACGATCAGCGCCGAGGGCGCCCCGGTGGAGCAGATCTTCAACTCGAACGAGGTCCGCCAGTTCCACCTCAAGCGCTCCGACATGCCGGGCTACCGCGACGGCTCGGATCCCTTCATAGACGAGTCCCCGAAGCCGCAGAAGAGCAAGCACGCGGACTCGGATTAACACCAACCGATTCTGGAAAGTACCTCCAATACAGGAGACACAATGAAAACCAGGCTCATTTCAACGTTGGTGCTCGCCTCTGCCCTCAGCGCGGTTTCGCGGGCGCAAAGCGTCCTCACGAACTCGATTGTCGAGATCGACGTCACGAGCGGCCAGGTGGCCTCCGTCACCGTCACGGCTGGCGGCCAGAACTACACGGCCGCGCCCACCGTGACACTTGTCGGCGGCGGCGGAAACCCCGCGGCGACGGCAACGGCGCAGGTTGTTGCCGGCGCCGTCACCGAGGTCGACATCGTGACGGCCGGCGCAAATTACCTGGCGCCGCCCGTCGTCGAGTTCTCGGGCGGCGGCACGAACCCCGCCCCGAGCGGCGCGACGGCCACGGCCTCGCTCGCGCTCCTCAGTCCGGCGGCCGTGGCCCCCTTCCAGAACGAGGTCTCCGGCCCCGCGGGCGACGGCATCATCATCTGGTCAGAGGCCCTCGGCACGGAGCCCGCGTCCGGCTTCGTCTATGACATCACAGTCAACGGGCACTCGATTGGCGCAACGACGCCGGAGCAGCCGGCCGGCACGCCGGCCGGCGGGGGCTTTGTTCCGCCCCTTCCCGGCGTCTACACGATCGTGTCCACCACCCAGGACGGTAACGGCAATTCCGCGACGTCCCCCGCGATCCGCTATTTCGCAACCGGCACGGCAATCGTGAGCGAGGAGGCCGGCGGGACTCCCGGACTCACGACCCCGGGAACGCTGGTTCCCGTCGGCTCCTCGGTGATCCTCCAGGCCGTCTCTACGCCTGCCGACGGGTTCATCTCGCGCATCGATTTCTACACGGATTGGAACGGCACGTCGGGGACGCTGATTGGGAGCACGACCAACTCGCCCTATTCCCTCATCTACACCCCTGCGGGCCCCGTGGGCACCCAGCACGTCGTCAAGGCGATCGCCTATGACAACCTGGGCAACGCGGTGACCGCGTCCGCCTCGATGGACCAGGTGGTCTACACGATGACGACGCCCAATCCCTCGTCGCTTCCCTCGTGCGTTATCGTGACACCCGCATCCGGCAGTCTTGTCGAGATCCCGGACTATGCCGCGAACGCGCAGGCCGCGATACCGGTCATCGTCACGGCCGGCGCCGCAGTCGGCGCACAGATCCAGCGGGTCGAGCTCTACATCAACGGCCAGCTCTTCGCGACGGACACGGCCTATCCCTACACGTTCAACTGGCAGCCCACCGTGACCGGCACCTACGACGTGACTGCGCTGGCCTACGACAACCTGGGCAATGTGGTCGCATCGACGACGAGCACCTCGCCCACGCAGACGCCGTCCCCGACGACCGTCTCGATTGAGGCCGCCCCGGCGGTGGCGATCACAACCCCGGGCGACGGCGCCACCCTCAATGGCGGGGTGTTGACCTCCATCACTGCGGTGGCAACCGACACGAATTTTGACTCACAGAACAAGCCCGTCTCGATCAGCAACGTGGAGTTCTTCCAGGACGGCAGGTACCTCGGCGTCGCGACCCTGCCCACGGGCAACAACTACACGGTCAGCTACACGCCGATCCAGAATGTCGTCAACGGGGTCACCACCGACAGCCAGCTGGTCGCCATCGCGACCGACACGCTTGGCTACACGGCGACGTCCCCGACCGTCACGGTAAACGTGACCGCGGGCGGCTCGGGCGGCGGACAAGTCATTGGCACGCCCCCAACCGTCAACCTCGTCACCCCCGCGGCCGGCAGCAACCTCGTCGTGAACGTGCCCGCCACGCTCACCGCGTCGGGCAACGCCCCGAATGGCTACCTGGCGCAGGTCTCATTCCTGGTCGACGGCAACGTCTTCCAGACCGTGAAGACGTACCCCTACACGGTCAGCTGGACGCCGGTCAACCCCGGCACCTACCAGATCGGCGTGCAGGTCATCGACAACAAGGGGGACCAGGTTTCAACCGCGCCCGTCACGGTGACCGTGACCACGCCGCCGTCGCCGTCGGTCTCGATCACCGGCCCGTCGTCTGGCACCATCATCACCGCAGGCACGCCGGTCTCGATCACGGCGACCGCCTCGTCGCCCGCGGGGACGATCACGCAGGTGCAGTTCTTTGAGAACGGCCAGTCGATCGGTACCGCGACAAGCGCCCCGTACACGGAGAGCTTCACACCCCTTTCCTCGGGCCTCTACACGTTCACGGCGGTTGCGACCGACAATTCAAACCAGACCACCATGAGCAACCCGGTGGAGACCGAGGCCTTCCCGGCCTCCTCTGGTGTCGGAAGCGTGACCGACTTCGGACAGTACCTCGGGCTCGGGGCCAACGACATGGGCAATTTCGCCTTCATGAGCGTCAACGGCACGAACGGGGTCTTCATCGGCCACTCGACGGGCTCCGGAAAGCCGACGCTGTACTTCTCGTCCGGCATACCCGTCAGCTCGCTGGGGAGCTTCAACACGAGCAAGCTCTCGGGCTCGGCAAGCCCCACGGGCGCCACGGGGAACCTGCTTCCCGGCGGCGAGCAGTTCATCGGCTCGTCGACGCAGCCGGCGGGCTACGCCGTCGCCAGCGGGTACCTGACGGGCACCATCCAGGGCAGCGCGGGCAGCGCGGTCACGACCATCATCGGGACCGACGGCCACGTGATGATGTACATCAGCTCGGGCTCCTACGCGGATGTCGCCGACACCTTCGTCGACCCGTCCGGGAACTTCTCCGCCACGACGTCCGAGGGCAACATGATCTCCGGCACGGCCGACCCGGCCACCGGGTTCCTGACGGCGACCCTCTCGGGCCCAAGCGGCGGCACGATACTCGCCGCGCTCTCCTCGGGGGGCACCTTCAGCGACGGCGTCCTGCGCAACCTGTCCACGCGCGGAAGCGTCGGAACGGCAGGCAACGCGATGATCGCGGGGTTTGTCGTCAGCGGCAGCTCGCCTAAGCAGCTCCTCATCCGCGCAATCGGGCCCACGCTGTCGACGTTCAACATCTCGGGCTCCGTGCAGGCGACCGAGCTGCAGGTCTTCTCGGGCTCCTCGCTCATCGCCTCCAACACCGGGTGGGGCTCCACGAACGCCAATGCGGCCGTGGTGGCCTCCGCCGAGATGAGCGCGGGCGCGTTCAGCCTGCCGGCCGGCAGCGCGGATTCCGCGCTTGTCGGGACCTTCGCTCCGGGCGCCTACACGGCCCTCGTCTCGCCGGCCGGAAGCGCGTCGCCGGGCGTGGGCCTCGTCGAGGTCTGGGACCTCGACCCCTACGTGCCCTTCACGACAAAGAAGCTCGTGAACGTCTCGACGCGCGGCTCGGTCGGCACCGGCAACAACGTCCTCATCGCCGGGTTCGTGGTCAACGGGCAGTCGCCGAAGCTCCTCCTCATCCGCGGGGCCGGCCCCGGCCTCGTGACCACGGGCGGCATCACCGACGCCCTGGCGACGCCCAGGCTCCAGCTGTACAACAGCGCGGGCCAGGAGGTCCGCGAGGACTACGCCTGGCAGTCGGGCAACGACTCCGCGATGGTGACCTCGGCGGAGAAGGCCTCGGGGGCCTTCACGTTCGCCAACGCCAGCGCGGACTCCGCGATCCTCATCGTCCTGCCGCCCGGCTCCTACACGGCCGAGCTGTCGGGCGCCGGGGGCTCCACGGGCACGGGCCTGGTCGAGGTCTACGAGGTCCCCTGATCCCAGGGGGCCTCGGGCATCCGACAATTGGTTCGCGATTTGGGAAAAACGGGCTAGGCTAGCGGGGTTCATGCCGATGAACCCCAGCCCAACGCTCTCCCTGCCGGTCAAGCCGCATCCTTTTGGGGGGGTGTCGGCGATGCTTTCGCCGCACATGGCGGCCCTGGACGCCTTCCTCGCGCAGCAGGTGGAGGCCTTCGAGCCCGAGATCCGGGAGATGGCGAACTACTGCATCGACACGACCGGAAAGCGGATCCGCCCCGTCCTGGTCTTCCTGTCGGGGTGGCGTGACAACGGCATCGTTGAACCCGACCTGGTGAGGGCGGCCGCCATCGTGGAGCTGGTTCACCTGGCGACCCTTGTCCACGACGACATCATGGACTCTGCCGACATCCGGCGCAGCCGCAAGACGGCCGTCAGGGAGTTCGGGCCCGCGGCCGTGCTCCTCGGCGACGCGCTCTTTGCGCACGCCCTGCACCTGGCGGCGGGCTTCCCGACGACCGAGGTCTGCCTGTCCGTATCGGAGTCGACCCGCCGCGTGTGCGCCGGCGAGATCGTCCAGACCCTGCGGCGCGGATCGGCCGGCCTGACTCCGGCGGACTACCAGAGGATCATAGACCTGAAGACCGCGGAGCTCTTCCGCGTCTCCTGCTTCCTGGGATCAAACCTCTCGGGGGCCGAGAGGGGCTACGTCGACGCGGCCGACCGCTTCGGGCGGCACCTCGGCATCGCCTACCAGATCTACGACGACCTGGCGGACTTCTTCGGCAGGGAGGAGAAGATCGGCAAGACACTCGGCACGGACCTCTCGAGCGGGAAGCTCACGCTGCCGCTCTTCGCGCTCATGGACCGGCTACCGGCGTTCGAGCGTGCGGAGCTGACCCAGGAGATCTGCGGCCAGCGCCCGGCCAGGCCCGAGCTGCGCCTCAAGCAGATGATCGCGCTCGGGGTCTTCGACGTCGTCGAATCCGCGGTGCGCGACGAGATCACGGCCGCCGGCTCGGCGCTCGCGGAGTGGCCTGGAAGGCCGCCTACGAGGCACCTCCTCGCGCTCGGCGACGTCCTGCTGTCGCAGGTGGCTTCGCTCCGGCCCCGCGCCTGACGGCCCGGATTCGGTTTGCCTCGGGCGGACTTCGGGGCTTGCTTGGGATAACCTGATGCAAGCAAGCAAGACGCTTGAGAAGACGCTCATGGCCACGCCTGAGCGCAAGCTCGAGGCGGACGCCGATCTGGCCGTCGTCCGTCAGGTCCAGGCGGGCGATGTTGCGGCCTTCGACAGGCTGATCGTCAAGTACCGCGAGCGGGTCCTCGGCGTCATCTACAACATGACCTCCAACCGGGAGGACGCCGCCGACCTTGCCCAGGACGCCTTCATCAAGGCCTTCCAGTCGATCCACCGCTTCCAGGGCCAGGCCTCGTTTTTCACCTGGCTCTACCGCATTGCGGTCAATTCGACGCTCAGCCACCTGCGGCGCAACCGGCTCCGTTCGTTCTTCAGCCTCGAATCGGTGCGCGAGGACGACCCCGTTTCGAAGGATCTCGTTGATGCCCTTACGGATAAGCAGGGCGGGGAGCGCGACGCCTTCATTCGTGAACTTCAGGAAAAATTGAACGAGGCGATGCAGAAATTGTCTATCAAGCACCGGACAGTGGTGACTCTATTTGAAATCGACGGGCTCAGCCATCAGGAGATCGCAGAGGTTATGGAATGCTCGGTGGGAACCGTGCGTTCGCGGCTGCATTACGCAAAACAATTGCTTCAGGGCGAACTCCAACCCTACGTGAAATGAGCGGGCTCCCTGAACGGAAGGTGACCGTCGAGCAGCTGCTGCGCCTGAAGCGCGCGGAGCGGCCCAGCCCAGAGTTCTGGGCGCAGTTCGAGGCCCAGATGCGGGCCAAGCAGCTTTCCGCGATCGTCGAGAGGCGCCCCTGGTGGGCGGGCCTCTCGAGGTTCGCCGCGTTCGGCAGGATGCAGGTGTCGCTTGGCGCCGCCGCCGCGCTTGCCCTCAGCTTTGCCGGCTACCGGCTGGTCGAGGGCCAGCTGGCCCCCGGGCCCGCCTCCGAGGTCGCTGCCCTGCCAGTGAGGTCGCCTGCTGCAGCCGGCCGGTCCGCCGCCGTCCCGGCCGCCAGGTCCGTGCGCGAGGTGGTGGCGACCGTCGCCGGGCGCACCCCGTCGGCCCCGCGCCCGCTCGTTGCGGCCGACGCCCCCCACATTGTCCCCGCCCCGGCGGCCGCGGCGCTCGCCGCCGAGACGACGAGGTCGCCCTTTGCAGACGGGATCGCGGTCACCCTTGCCGACTACCGCGAGCCGGTGAGCGCCCCGAGGCCGGACGTTTTCGGGTCGGACCGGGACTTCGAGGCCGAGACGCTGACGGCGCGCGCCCAGGTCGCCGATCCCCTTGCGCGGATGGACACCGAGGCCGAGCGCCGCGCCAGGATACTTTCGCCCGCCCTCCCGCTGGCCCGCGCCTACGCGGCCGACTGGATGAGGCAGAGGACGAGCACCGACGACAGGATCTACGAGTCGATGGACCGCGCGATGAGCGACGACCACCAGCTCGGCGGCATCAGGTTCTGACGCCCGGCTGCTGCCCGGGTAGGCAGGCGCCGCAGCTGGCGAAGAAGTCGTTCCCCTTGTCGTCGACGAGGATGAACGCTGGGAAATCCCTAACGTCGATCTTCCAGACGGCCTCCATGCCCAGCTCGGGATAGTCGAGCACCTCGACCTTCGTGATGTGCTCCTTGGCGAGGACCGCCGCGGGGCCCCCGACGCTCCCCAGGTAGAATCCCCCGTGCCTGCGGCAGGCGTCGGTCACGGCCCGGCTGCGGTTGCCCTTGGCAAGCATGACAAGCGAGCCGCCGAGCGACTGGAACTGGTCGACATAGGTGTCCATGCGGCCCGCGGTCGTGGGCCCGAATGAGCCTGAGGCGTAGCCGGCGGGCGTCTTGGCGGGGCCCGCATAGTAGACGGGGAACCGCTTGAAGTAGTCGGGAAGGCCCTTTCCCGCGTCGACGCGCTCCTTCAATTTGGCGTGGGCGCTGTCGCGCGCGACGACCATCGTGCCGGAGAGCGCGACGCGCGTCGTTACGGGGTGCCTCGAGAGCTCGGCTCGGACCTCGTCGATGGGCCTGTTGAGGTCGATGGCGACGCTCGCCGAGTCGGTCAGGGCGCTCTCCCCCCGCGGGACAAACTGCCCGGGGTTCGTCTCAAGCTTCTCCAGGAAGATGCCGTCGCGCGTGATCTTCGCCCGGATGTTGCGGTCGGCGGAGCAGGAGACGCCCATCCCGACGGGGCACCCGGCGCCGTGGCGCGGCAGGCGGATGACGCGGGCGTCGAGGGCGAAGTACTTGCCGCCGAACTGCGCGCCGATGCCGGTCCTGCGCGCGATCTCGAGGACGCGGGACTCCCATTCCGTGTCCCGGAATGGCCGGCCGAGCGCGCTCCCCGAGGTCGGCAGGGTGTCGAGGTAGCGGGCGGTGGCGAGCTTGAGCATCTTCATGCACGCCTCGGCGCTCGTGCCGCCGACCACGAAGGCCAGATGGTAGGGCGGGCAGGCCGAGGTGCCCAGGAGCGGGAGCTTCTCCGCCACGAACTTCTCGAAGCTCTTCGGGTTGAGGAGGGCCTTCGTCTCCTGGAAGAAGAGCATCTTGTTCGCGGAGCCGCCGCCCTTGGCCACGAAGAGGAACTCGTAGGCCGTCCCCTGGACGGCCTGGACGTCGACCTGGCCGGGCAGGTTGGTCCCTGTGTTGACCTCGTTCCACATGTCGAGCGGCGCGACCTGCGAGTAGCGGAGGTTCTCCTTGGTGTAGCAGTCGTAGATCCCCCTTGAGAGCCACTCGGCGTCGTTGGCCCCCGTCCACACCTGCTCGCCCTTCTTGGCGAACACGGCGGCCGTCCCCGTGTCCTGGCACATGGGGAGGATGCCGTTTGCCGCGATCTCCGCGTTCCTGAGGAGCGTCAGCGCCACGTAGCGGTCGTTTGCCGAGGCCTCGGGGTCCCCGAGGATCGCGGCCACCTGGCGCAGGTGGCTGGTCCTCAGGAGGAACGCGCTGTCCCGGAAGGCCGACTGCGCGAGGAAGGCGAGAGCCTCCGGCTCGACCCTCAGGACCTCGCGGCCGCCGGCGTCGGCGACCGACACCCCCTCCTTCGTGACGAGCCTGTACTCCGTCGAATCCCCGGAGAGGGGCAGGGGGTCCTGGTAGGCGAAAGCTGGCGTGGCCATGGCGCAAAGGATGCCCACGGAGGGGCCCAAGTAAAGGGGGCGCCGGGACGGGGTCAGCCGGCCGCCATGGAGCGGACGACGTCGTGGAGGCGGGGCAGGTCGGCGCTGGTCACGACCTCGCCGTTGTCCCGCCGCCATCCCGAGTAGCCGGGCCACGCCCCGCGGCCCAGGAAATTGTCGACGACCTTGGGCATGCCGGAGACCGTCAGGTAGTCCTTCTGCTCCTTCTCGTCGCGGGCCACCGTGACCAGGTGGGCCGGGATGGGGTGGATCTTCCCCGAGGAGATGTGGGCCAGGTCGTTGAGGACCACGAACGGTTTCGAGTCGTCGAGCGTCGTCGCGGGCCTGGCGGTCTCGCCGCGGAGGTAGCGGCAGTACTCGAGGTGGTTCTCCTCCAGGCCGTCGAAGGGGCCGCTCGGGATCCGCTCGGTCCGGCCGTCCTTCCACGAGACCTCGACCTGGCCGCCGACCGCGTACCTGAGGATCGCCTTCTCGCAGATGATCGTCTCGGAGCTGGCGCTCGCCCCGGCGCAGGCGTGGGACAGCGCGAAGCGCAGCGTGCACCCGGTGTCGAGGTCCGCCTCGACGAAGAAGGTGTCCGCGCCCTCGATCAGGTGGGCGCGGTAGAGCTCGGCGCGGACGGCGGCGATCCTCGCCCAGCTGTAGAGGCCGGGGGTGCCGGTCCAGAAGAGCATGTTGTGGACGAAGTGGGCCATCGCGTTGCCGAAGCAGGAGTCGAGGACGATGCGCCCGTCGATGACGAGGCGCCCGCACCAGCCGTTCCTCGAGAAGTAGCCGGAGGGCCTCGGCCAGAGGGCGGAGAGGGTGCCCCCCCTGATCGGCCCGAATTCCCCGGAGAGAAGGCGCTCCTTCAGCGCCAGCCGGCTCCTCTCGACGATGAAGTTGAAGCCGACGAGGGAAAGCTTCCTCGCCCGGCCGTCCGCGGCGATCATCCGGTCGAGCTCCTGGTAGTCGAGGGTGGGCGGCTTCTCCACGTAGGCCGGCAGGCCGTAGGAGGTGATGGCGTCGTGCATCTCGGCGTGGAGGCTGATCGGGGTGGGGGTCGCGACGTAGTCGAGGTCCCCGTGGCACTCGGAGAGCATGCGCCGGTAGTCGGAGAAGACCCGCACGCCGCGCTGCTCGAGGCGCCAGGCCTGCCTCTCGGCCGCGAAGGCCTCGGGCCTCGGGTCGCACGCGCAGACGAGCTTCAGGACGCCCCTTTCCTCGAGCCTCGCCACCGTGTTGTGGTGGGAGCCGGCGAACCCCCCCATGCCGACGATGCCGATCCGGACGGGCTGCTTCACACGAGCTTGAACTTGGGGAGGTCCTGGCCGTCGATGAGGCCCACCGGCCTCCCGCGCGGGTCGACGACGATGAGGTCGTCGATCTTGTGGAGGTCGAAGAGCCGCAGGGCGTCGACGGCAAGCGCGCCGTCCCCGATCACCTTGGGGCCGCGGGTCATGAAGGCCGATACGGGGCGGCCGAGGAAGCCTGGGCCCGAGAGGGCCGAGCGCCTGAAGTCGCCGTCCGTCAGGATGCCAGTCAGGCGCCCCGTGCGCCCCACGAGGGCGATGCTGCCGCTCTTCGCCCTGGTCATGGCGAGGATCGCCTCCTGGACGCTCACGCTGTCGCGCGCGACCGGCAGGCGGCTGCCGCTGCGCATGATGTCGACGGTCCTCAGCAGCAGGACCCGCCCGAGGTTGCCGGC
Source organism: Opitutaceae bacterium (assembly GCA_036489955.1). GTDB lineage: Bacteria > Verrucomicrobiota > Verrucomicrobiia > Opitutales > Opitutaceae > Palsa-1447. Next base: position 40,454 of record DASXEV010000005.1, on the reverse strand, counting down.
GGGGTGGTACCTCGCGAAGTCGTCGCGGGTGAGGCCGCGCGCCTCGAGGAGCACCATCGCCAGCGCGTCGCCGAGCGCGAGGGCCGCCGTCGTGCTCGCCGTCGGGGCGAGCTTCAGCGGGCAGGCCTCGCGCCTGACCCGGTAGACGAGCCGGTGGTCGGCGTTCCTCGCCAGGTCCGACTTCGGGTCCCCGGTGAAGGCGACGATCTTGAGGCCGAACCGGCGCAGCACGGGCACGAGGCGCAGGACCTCGTCAGACTGGCCGCTGTTCGACAGGAGGAAGGCGAGGTCGCCCGGGTCGCACAGCCCCAGGTCGCCGTGGAGCGCCTGGGTGGGGTCCAGGTGGCAGGAGGAGACGCCCGTGCTGTTGAAGGTCGAGGCGATCTTGCCCGCCACGTGCGCGTTCTTGCCGACGCCGCTGAAGATCAGCTTGCCGCCCCGCCCGATGGTCCTCTCGACGGCCCTGGCCGTCGAGACAAACTCGGCCCCCAGGGCCCGCGAGGTCCCCAGGAGGGCGTCGCACTCGATCCGTATGCACTGCCGGGCGCGCGCTAGGGCGGATTTCGAGGCAATGGCCATCAGCGCGGGTTCAGTGGTCCCTGTTTTGGTTTGAGTCGCGGGGCGAGAAGGGAAAATTTAGACGGGCGGTCACTCCGTTCAACCCCATTCGACGACAGATGAGCCCAAGAACACTCGCCCTAGCGGCCGCGGCCCTCATCGGGCTCGCCGCCGTCGCGGGCTGCGGTGGCGACGAGGGGCCGGTCTCGGCCGAGACCGACGACTCGAGCTTCAGGGACGGGCAGCAGATGGAGAGGCAGGGGCGCTGGGACGAGGCCCTCGCCGACTACCTGAAGGTGATCGACCGCCGCGGGGACGCAGCCCCGGAATCCAACCTCGACGCGGGCCTCATCTATTTCTTCCACATCAAGGACCCGGTCTACGCGATCTACCACTTCCGCAAGTACCTGGAGCTGGAGCCCAACTCGAAGCAGGCGACCTTCGTCCGGGGCTACGTCGACGCGGCCAAGAGGGAGTTCGCCCGGTCGCTTCCCGGCCAGCCGCTCGAGAACCAGACGGAGGCCCTCGGCATCGAGGACCGGATAAACCAGCTCCAGAGGGAGAACGACGAGCTGCGCGCCGAGAACGCGGCCCTTCGCGCGGGCTCGCCCCCGCCGGTCCTCCACTCGAGCACCGTGGACGTCACGGCCCCGGCGGCCCAGGCGCCGGCGGACGATGACGCCTCCGTCAAGCCGGCGCCCGTGGCCGTCTCGCCCATCTCCTCGGCGCCCCCCGACACCGCCCCCCCGGCCTCCCCGATAAGCGAGGCTCCAGACGAGGGCGCCGCGCCTGCCGCCCCGGCGCCGAGGGGGGCCCCGAAGGCCTCGGCCGCGCGCCACCACACGGTCGTCAGGGGCGACACGCTGTTCAGCCTCGCGCAGAAGTACTACGGCAACCGCTCCAGGTGGCGGGACATCTTCGCCGCGAACAGGGCCGTCCTGCCGAGCGAGAACTCCCCGCTCAGGATCGGGATGGACCTCAGGATCCCCTAGGCGGACGCCAGGGCCTCGTCGAGGACGGCGACGAGGAAGTCGGCGTCGGCCTCGGTGAGGATCATCGGGGGCTTGATCCGCAGGGTGTTCCCCCAGAGGCCGCCCTTGCCGATCAGCAGGCCGAGGTCCCTGCACTTCTCAAACACGGCGGCGCACTCCTCCTTGGCGGGCTCCTTGGTCCTCCTGTCCTTGACGAGCTCGACGCCCAGCATGAGGCCCATGCCGCGCACGTCGCCGATGAGAGCGTGCTTGCGCGCGAGGCCCTCGAAGCCGGCCCTGAGCCTCGAGCCTATGCGCAGCGAGTTGGCCTGGAGGCCCTCCCGGTCGATCACCTCGAGCACGGCGCGGGCCTGGGTGCACGCGACCGGGTTGCCGCCGAAGGTGTTGAAGTGGATCCGCGAGGTGAGCGCCTTGGCCACCTCCGGCGTCGTGACCACGGCGCCGAGCGCGCACCCGTTTCCGATCCCCTTGGCCATCGTCACGATGTCGGGGACGACGCCCTGCGTCTCGAACCCCCAGAAATGGGTCCCCGTGCGGCCGAAGCCGGTCTGGACCTCGTCCGCGATGCAGAGGCCGCCCGCGGCGCGCGCGTGCGCGTAGGCGTGCCGCAGGTAGCCGTCCGGGTAGACGACCGCGCCGCCGACGCCCTGGATCGACTCGGCGATGAAGGCGGCCAGCTTTCCCGACGTCCCGAACTGGACGAGGCTCCCCACGTCCTCGGCGTACTTGCGGCCCGCTTCGGGGTCGCCGCTGCCGTGGGGTCCCCGGTACATGTCCGGCATGACCGCGTGCTGGACGCCGAAGCTGTGCGGCACGTTGAACTTCCAGGTGTGGTGGGAGGTGAGGCCCATCGTCGACTGGCTGCCGCCATGGTAGGCGTTGCGCAGGGCGATCACGTCGTAGCAGCCCGTGTAGGCGCGCGCCATGAGGAGCGCCAGGTCGTTGGCCTCGGACCCCGAGTTAACGAGGTAGACGACCTTCAGGTCCCCGGGCATCCTCGCCGCGAGCTCCCTGGCGTAGAGTGCGATGTTCGGGTGCAGGTAGATCGTCGTCGTGTGCTGGAGCGTCTCGTTCTGCAGGTTCGCGGCCGCGACGACGTGCGGGTGGCAGTGGCCGCAGCTCACGGTCACGATGCCGCCGATGCCGTCCAGGTAGCGGCGCCCCTTCTCGTCGTAGAGCCACTGCCCCCGGCCCTCCACGATGAGGATCGGCTTCTTGTAGTAGTGGAAGATGGCGGGGTTCAGGAACTCCCTGCGCAGGGCGAGGATCTCCTCGGCGCCCGGGCCCGAGTAGGGGCGTGGCTTGTGGTCGCAGGCGGGCAGGGGGATCTGTTTCATGGTCTCATCCTTTCGGGGCAATCTTGCGCAACACGACGTAGGCCACAAACGCTATCGCGAACCCGGCGAACCAGGCAAAGCCGTAGACATGGAGGAGGACCGCCGGCACACGGGCCGCGTCGACGGCCCCGACCTGGGCGAGGAAGCCGGGGACGCTGGGGAGGACGCCCATGAGGAACGCCGCGGCTGCCACCATGCTCCAGCCGCCGAGGTAGCGGTACTCGCCGTCGGCCCTGTACAGGGCCGCGACATCGAGGCGCATCCGGCGCATGACGAAGTAGTCCGCGATCATGATGCCGCCGAGGGGCCCGAGGAGGCCGCTGTAGCCGAGCAGCCAGGTGTAGATGTAGCCCGACGGGTCAGCGAGGAGCTTCCAGGGGCACATGGCGATGCCGACGACGCCCGTGATGAGGCCGCCCGTCCTGAACGACACGAGGCGCGGCGCCAGGTGCGAGAAGTCGTTCGCCGGCGAGACCACGTTGGCAGCGATGTTGGTCGCCAGGGTGGCGATGCAGAGCGCCACCATCGCGACCACGAGGACGAGGGGGTTCGTGAAGCGCACGAGCACCTCGATGGGGTCCCAGATCGCCTTGCCGTAGATGACGATCGTGGCCGAGGTGACGGCGACGCCGATGAAGGAATAGAACGCCATCGCGAGCGGCAGGCCGATGGCCTGCCCGACGACCTGGTCCCGCTGCGACCTGGCATAGCGCGAGAAGTCGGGGATGTTGAGGGAGAGCGTCGCCCAGAACCCGATCATCCCCGTCAGGCCCGGGACGAAGTACGCCATGAACTGCCCCGCCTTCGGCTGCCCCGGGGCGAACGCGGAGGGCTGCGAGAGCATGGGCCCGAACCCGCCTGCCCGCCCGTGGGCCCAGGCGAGGAAGAGGACGCCGAGCGCGATGAGTAGCGGCGCCTTTATCCCGAGGAGGACGCGGATCGACTCAATCCCCATGTACACGACCCACATGTTCACGGCCCAGAAGGCGAGGAAGCAGAGGGCCTGGGAGGCGGAGATCCCGAGGGGGCCGGGGGACCCGGCTGCGAGCGAGGGGAAGAAGACCCCGAGGATCTTGTGGACCGCCTCGCCGCCGATCCAGGTCTGGATGCCGAACCACCCGCAGGCGACGAGCGCCCTCAGGAGCGCCGGGATGTTCGCGCCCCGCGTGCCGAACGAGGCCCTGCACAGGACGGGGAAGGGTATGCCGTAGCGCGTGCCGGCGTGGGCGTTGAGGAGGATGGGAAGGAGGACGATCGCGTTCCCGAGGAAGATGGTGAGGACCGCCTGCCTCCAGTCCATGCCCTCGCCGACGAGGGAGGACGCGAGCATGTACGTGGGGACGCACGCCGACATCGATATCCAGAGCGCCGCGAAGCTGGCCGTCCGCCACGTGCGCCTTGCAGCGGGGACCGGCGCCAGGTCGGCATTCTCGAGGGAGGACGCGCTCATGCCGTCAGGAGGAGCCGATCAGCATGCCCGCCGCGAAGACAAGGAGGCCGCCCACGATGACCTGGAACGCCGCGGAGAGGAACGGCGTGTCCATCCAGTGGTGCCGTATCCAGGAAATGACCACGAGCTCCACGACCACGACGGCCAAGGCGAGGCTGAACGCGGCGTGGAAGTCAGGGATGAGGAACGGCAGCGTGTGCCCCAGACCCCCCAGGGCGGTCATGAGCCCGCAGACCCCGCCGCGTATGAGCGGGTGGCCGCGGCCGCTGATGGCGCCGTCGTCCGACAGCGCCTCGGCGAACGCCATGCTGATGCCGGCGCCGACGGAGGAGGCGAGGCCGACGAGGAGCGCGTCCCTGCTGCTGTGGGTAGCGAACGCCGCCGCGAAGAGGGGCGCCAGCGTGGAGACCGAGCCGTCCATGAGCCCGGCGAGGCCGGGCTGGACGACCTGCAGGACGAACATCCTCCTGCGGCTCTCGTCCTCCCTCGCCCGGGCCCCGGACGCGACCTGCTCCGCCTCGAGCCGCTGGGCCACCGCCGAGTGCTCCGACTCGGCGAGGGCGAGGTCGCCCAGCAGCTTGCGCGTCGCCGCGTCCTTCGTGCGGGCGGCCGCCACCTCGTAGAAGCGCCTCGACGCAAGCTCCATGACCCCGATCTGCCGGCGGACCTTCGCGATCGACAGGGTCCCCATGAGCCAGGCGGAGGGCGGCCTCAGGAATCCCTTCACCTCGGACCGGTCGATGCGTGGGATGTAGTCGCCGAACCTGGCGCGGAAGGCGTCGATCAGCCTCTGGCGGTGCTCGGATTCCTCGGCCTGCATCCTCATGAGCGCGTCGGCGGTGGCGGGGTAGTCCGCCCGGAACCTCTCGGCGAAGTCGGCGTAGACGCGCCCGTCCTCCTCCTCGAGGGAGATGGCAAGCGCCAGGACCTCGCTTTCCGTCAGTTTTGAGAATGCCCGTGCCATGGAGGGGGTTCGCTTGGGGCCGCAGGCTAGGCGCGCGCGGCGCCAAAACCAAAATTAAAACATTGGTGGGTGGCGGCTTGCGTCACTTCGGACCCCCGGGCCCCGGAAAGGCCGATTACAGTATGAAAGACAGAGGCCATTGGATATTAACATGTTAATGGCTTCCCATGGGTGCCCCCGGGGCAGCCTGAGGACCCGATCTTCGTAACTTTTCCGCAGGCTTGGTGTTAATAGGAGCAGAGAAACCCAACGAACCATCATATGACACCCTACAGGATCGCCGCCTATGCCTGCGGCTTCGCCCTCATCGCAGCCTCCGCCTCGGCGAGGATCGAGCGCAACGTCGAGAAGACCTTCCAGGTCCAGCCCGGCGTGACCGTCAAGATCACGACCTCGGGCGGCGACATCAAGGTGATCCCGAGCTCCGAGACGACGGTCAAGATCGTGGCCACGGAGCATGTCCGCGCCGGGAGCGAGGCCGAGGCCGACGACGTCCTCAAGAACCTCGACCTCGACTTCAGCCAGAGCGGGAACGAGGTCTCCGCGGTCGCCCAGTACCACGGGGACTCGGGCTGGCACTGGGGCGGCACCCCGGTCGTCGTCGACTTCACGGTCTCCGTGCCGCCGGGCGCCTCCGCCAACCTGAAGACCTCGGGAGGCAGCATCACGGTCGGCGACATCCAGGGCTCGCTCCGCGCGCGCACCTCGGGCGGCAACCTTCGCATCGGCAGCATCGGGGGCGAGGTGGACGCCGAGACCTCCGGCGGGAACGTCGACCTGGCCCAGGGGGGCGGCAAGACGAGGCTGTCCACGTCGGGCGGCAACATCACGGCCGACCGGATCGTCGGCCCGGCCGAGCTCCGGACCTCGGGCGGCAACATCAAGGTCGACGCGGTCGACAACACGCTCGACGCCTCGACCTCGGGCGGCGACGTCCGCGCGGAGTTCGACGGGGCGCTGAAGGGCGACTGCGTCCTCAAGACCTCGGGCGGCCAGGTAAGGGCGACCGTGGACAAGGCCGCGGCATTCCACCTGGAGGCCTCGACAAGCGGCGGCGAGGTGGACGCCTCCGGCCTCACGATCACGATCGACCACGGCGGCCCCGGCAAGAGCAGCCTGTCCGGCTCCGTGAACGGCGGCGGCCCGCTCCTGCGCCTCGCCTCCAGCGGCGGCGACATCAAGGTCTCGACGCACTGACCTGGGCGCCGGCGGGACCCGCCTAGCGGGTCCTGCTCGGCGTCCGCTTCAGGAGCCGGCCCCGGCCGGCCTCCCCGACGAACCTGCCGTCGCGGGCGGCGATCCTGCCCCGCACGGTGACGACCGACGGGCGGCCCTCGACCCTCCAGCCCTCGAAGGCGCTGTAGTCGACATTCATGCTCTGCCGGGCGGCGGTGATGAGCCCCCGGTACTCCGGGTCGAAGACCACCAGGTCCGCGTCGGAGCCCGGCTGGATGGCGCCCTTCCTCGGGTAGAGGTCGAAGATCCTCGCCGGGCTCGTGCTCGCGACCCGCACCATCGTCTCCAGGTCGATCATGCCGGCCCGGACGCCGTAGGTGTGCAGGAGGACGATCCTCTCCTCGAGCGACGGGATGCCGTTCGGGATCTTCGTGAAGTCCGAGGTCCCCATGCGCTTCTGGTCCCTGAAGTCGAACGGCGCATGGTCGGTGGCGACCGTCTGGATGTCGCCGCGGCGCAGGCCCTCCCAGAGGACCGGCTGGTTAGACGCGTCGCGGAGCGGCGGCGACATGACGTACTTAGCCCCCTCGAAGGCGGGCCGCTCGGCGTAGGTCTTGTCGAGGACGAGGTACTGGACCAGCGTCTCGATGTCGACGCTGACCCCCCGCCTGCGGGCGGCGAGCGCCTCCCTGAGGGCCTGCTCGCAGCTGAGGTGCACGATGTAGGTCGACGCCCCGGTGAGGCCGGCGAAGGTCATCAGGTGGTGGACGCCCTCCGCCTCGACCTCCGGGGGCCGGCTCTCGTGGTGCATGGCCGGGCCGGTGCGGCCCGCCGCGACGAGCTCCCTCTGCCTCTCCTGGACCAGGGTCTCGTTCTCGCAGTGCGCCGCCACGACGACCCCGAGCTCCCTTGCGAGCCTGAGCGTCCGGTAGAGCTCCGTGTCGTCGATCCCGAACGCCCCCTTGTACGCGAGGAATATCTTGAACGAGCTGATGCCCCGCCGGACGATTTCCCGGAGCTCGGACTCCGCCTTGTCGTCGAAGCGGGTGACGCCCATGTGGAACGTGAAGTCGCAGGCCGACTTCCCCTCGGCCTGGGCCAGCCAGTGCTCGAACGAGGACAGGGCGCCGTCGCCCCGAGAGGGGCAGCACATCTCGATGAGGCTCGTCGTCCCCCCGACGAGGGCCGCCCGGCTCCCGGTCTCGTAGGTGTCCTTGGCGAGGGTGCCCATGAAGGGCAGGGTGATGTGGACGTGGGGGTCGATGAACCCCGGCATCACGTACTTGCCCGTCGCGTCGACGACCTCGGCGCCCGCCGGGGCCTCGAGGCCGATCCCGACCCGCGTGATCGTCTCCCCCTCGCAGTAGACGTCGGCCCTTTGCCGGCCATCGGCGGTCACGACCGTGCCGTTCCTGATGAGGAGCGCCATGCTACTTCCTCCAGACGTCCTCGGCCGCGCCGCCCGGCCACCGCGTCGTCACGACCTTCTGCTGCGTGTAGAACTGCACGGCCTCGCGTCCCTGGATGTGCAGGTCGCCGTAGAACGAGGCGTCCCAGCCCGTGAAGGGGAACATGGCCATCGTCGCCGGGACGCCGACATTGATGCCGACCATGCCCGCCTTGACCTCGTGCTTGAACCGCCTGGCGGCGGCGCCGGAGGACGTGAAGATGGAGGCCCCGTTCCCGTAGGCCGACGCGTTCGCGAGGCCGATCGCCTGGCCGAGGTCCTCGATGCGCATCACGTTGAGGACGGGTCCGAAGACCTCCTCCCTGGCGACGGCCATGGAGCCCTGGACGTTGTCGATGACCGTGGCCCCCATGTAGAAGCCGCCCGGGGCGTCCGCCACCCGGGGCCGCCGACCGTCGCAGGCGATGGTGGCCCCCTCCCCCTCGGAGGCGTCGACGATCCCCAGCACGCGGTCGCGGTGGGGCGCCGTGATGAGGGGGCCCATGTCGGGCTGCGGCGAGGGGCGGTCGGTGCGGCCCACCCGGACGGACCGCGCGGCCTCGACCACGCGGGGAACAATGTCGTCCGCGGCGCGCCCGACCGCGATCGCCGTCGAGCCCGCCATGCACCGCTCGCCGGCGCACCCGAACGCGGCCGCCGATAGCGCCTCGGCCGTCCTCGGCATGTCGGCGTCCGGCATGACGACGATGTAGTTCTTGGCGCCCCCGTTCGCCTGGACGCGCTTGCCGGCGCGCGTCCCTGCCTCGTGGACGTGCCTGGCTACGGGGGAGGAGCCCACGAAGGAGACGGCCCGGACGGCGGGGTGCGCGAGCAGGGCGTCGACGCATTCGCGGCCGCCGTGGACCACGTTCATGACTCCTTTCGGCAGCCCGGCCTTCTCGAGGAGCTCGGCCAGGAGGACGGCCGTCAGGGGGACCTTCTCGCTCGGCTTCAGGACGAACGTGTTGCCGCAGGCGATCGCGAGGGGGTACATCCAGAGCGGCACCATGGCCGGGAAGTTGAAGGGGGTGATGCCGGCGCACACGCCGAGCGGCTGCAGGAGGGTCTCGCAGTCGACGTTCCGGGCGACGTTCCCGAGCGTGTCGCCGAAGAGGAGCGAGGGGGCGCCGCAGGCGTACTCGATGTTCTCGATGCCGCGGAACAGGCCGCCGCGGGCCTCGGCTGCCGTCTTGCCATGCTCCAGGGAGACGAGCGCGCACAGCCGGTCGAAGCTCTCCTCGACGAGGTGCCGGTAGCGGAAGAGGATCCGCGCCCGCTCGGTGGGCGGCGTGTCGCGCCAGGCGGGAAACGCGGCCTGCGCGGCCTCGACGGCCGCGCCCACCTCGGCGGCCCCCGCCGCCGGGCACTCGGCGATCACCTCCCCGGTCGACGGGTTGAACACGGGGCTGGCGCCGGGCATCCGGGTCCACTGGCCCCCGATGAGGAGCGGGCAGGGCTGCAGGGCATTTCCGCTCATGGGCGGGGGTCCCCCCCGGGCGGCAGGGGCTCGGCGGGCGCGCCGTCCTCGGGCTGGATCTCGAGGACCCACCAGCCCGTGTCGCGCCAGGCGCCGAGCTTGTAGCCGACGCCCTTGTATTCCGCGACCTTGCGGAAGCCCAGGGCCTCGTGAAAGGCCTGGCTCGGCGGGTTCGGGACGACGATGCCGGCGTAGGCCTTGTAGTACCCCTGCCGCCTAAGGCGGGCGAAAAGCTCGGCGTAGAGGGCCCGGCCGACGCCCCGCCCCTGGAACGCGGGGGCCACGTAGACCGAGACCTCGACGACCCAGCGGTAGGCCTGCCGCACGCGGTGCGGCGAGGCGTAGGCATAGCCGGCGATCGTCCCGTCCCGGTCGTCGACGAGCCACGGGAGCCTCCCCACCGTCTTCCCGATCCGCGAGGCGACCTCGGGGGCGCCGGGCGCCTCGGACTCGAACGAGACGCAGTTGTCCTCGCAGTAGGGGCGGTAGATGGCGGCGATCTGCCCCGCGTCGCGCTGCTCGGCCGTCCGTATCATCGCCCGGTTACTGGCGCGACAGCGCGTCCGACTGCTTCACGAACTCGTCCCCGGTCCACTCCCCGTCGGAGCGCACGGCCCCGCCGGCCGCGGCCTTCTGCGCGGCCTTGCGCTCGGCCTGGCGCCGCACGAGGTCGGCGTGGGTCGTGAAGTAAGGCAGGCTCTTTCCCCTGAAGTCGGCCAGGGTCTCGAACCCGTGCCTCTGCATGAAGGCGAGGAGCTCCTCGCACATCGGCTTCACGCACCCGTAGCCGAGCTTCATGACGCCGGTGCAGACCTGCACCGTGTCGGCGCCTAGGAGGATGAACTGCGCCGCGTCGCCGCCGCTCTCGACGCCGCCCAGGCCCGAGAGGGAGCGCCCGGGGAACTCGCCCCGGATCATCGTGGCGATCTCCATCACCATCCTGAGCGCGATCGGCTTGACGGCCTTGGAGGAGTAGCCCCCGGGCGTCGTCCAGCCTTCGACCGTGGGCTCGGGCCTCAGGGTCTCCAGGTTGACGCCCATGACGCTCCGGATGGTGTTGATGGCACTGACGCCCTGGCAGCCGGCCCGCAGGGCCGCGCGGCTCGGCTCCTCGATGTGGGTCACGTTCGGGGTCATCTTCGCCCAGACGGGCCTCTTAGCGGCCTTCATGACCCAGCCGCACACCTCCTCCAGGATGCCGGGGTCCTCTCCCATGGCCGCGCCCATCTTCCTCTCGGGAAGGCCGTGCGGGCACGAGAAATTGAGCTCGAAGGCGTCCACCCCGGCGGCCTCGCACCGCTCGACGATCTCCACCCAGGCGTCCCTGCGGTACTCCTCCATGATGGAGGCGATGAGGACGCCCGTCGGGTTTGCGTCCTTGCACCTGCGGAACTCGTCGAGCCAGATGGAGAAGGGCCGGTCGCTGATGAGCTCGATGTTCTCCCAGCCGATGACCTCCCTGCCGTCGGCCGAGTGAAGCTTGGCGTAGCGCGGCGTCACGTTGACGACCTTGGACGCGTCCAGGCTGACCGTCTTCGCGACCACGGCGCCCCAGCCCTCGCGGAAGGCGCGGTTGATGACGCTCAGGTTCGTCCCGGGCGGCCCGGAGGCGATAACGAAGGGGTTCGCTAGCCGCAGGCCGTCGACTGTGGTGGCGAGTGTCGGCATCGTCGTCCTTTCGTGCCGGAATCTCGCGGAGATTGCGCTGGTTTCCAAGCAGCAACTGGACCAGCGTCTTGCCCCGGGATCAAAAATGGACGCCCATCTCGACCCGAAGAGGACCCTAGCCGACCTGAAGGAGCTGCGGGAGCTGACGGGCGACGCGAACGGGGCCCAGCGCGTGGCCTTTACGAAGACCTGGCTTGCGGCCCGCGACTGGCTCCGGGGAAAGCTCTCGTCCCTGCCCGTGGAGACCCACGCGGACGAGGCCGGCAACCTCTGGTCGACCCTGGAGGGGACGACCGGCGGGGGGACGCTCCTCATCGGCGGCCACATGGACTCGGTCCCGGACGGCGGCTGGCTGGACGGCAGCCTAAACGTCCTGGCGGGCCTCGAGGTCCTGAGGGGCATCAGCGCGGAGCACGGCGGCCGGCCCCCGGTGACCGTGCGGCTTGTCGACTGGGCGGACGAGGAGGGCGCGCGGTTCGGCAGGAGCCTCTTCGGGTCGTCCGCATGCTCGGGTTCCCTCGACATGGCCGAGGCCCGCGCCCTCAGGGACAAGGACGGCGTGGCGCTGGCCGACGCGCTGCGGGCCGTCGGCGTCGACCTTGAGAACGTGAAGGCGTGCGGGCGCGAGCTCCGCGGGGCCTCGGCGTACATCGAGCTCCACATCGAGCAGGGCCCCGTCCTCCTTGACATGGGCCTGCCCCTGGGGGCGGTCCTGGGCACCTTCGGCGTTGAGCGCCATGCCGTGACCTTCCGGGGCCAGGCCGCCCACTCGGGCAGCACGCCCATGGACCGCCGGCGCGACGCGTTCCTCGCAGCCGCGAGGATGGCCCCCGAGGTCTACAGGATCGCCGCCGCCCACGGAGGCGTCTGCACGATCGGCTCCTGCACGACGCGCCCCGGCATCGTGACCAGCGTCGTCGAGGAGTGCAGGATCACGCTCGACCAGCGCCACCTGGACCCGTCCGCGCTGGCGGCCATGCTGGCCGACGCGAGGGCGGCGTCCGGGCGCTTTGCCGCGGAGGGCGGGGTGTCGGCGCGGTGGGAAAGGCTCTGGCACATCGCCCCCATCCCCTTCGACCCGGCCCTCGTCGGCCTCTGCGAGGAGGCCGCCCTGGAGACGTGCGGCCGCTGCCACCGCCTGCCCTCGGGGCCCCTCCATGACGCGGCCGAGGTGGCGCGCGCGGGCGTGCCGACGGCCATGATGTTCGTCCAGAGCCTGCTCGGGATCAGCCACAGCAGGCTCGAGGACACCCGCGAGGAGGACCTCGAGCTCTGCGTGCGGGCCTTCGACCGGCTGGCCCGCAAGGCCTGCGCCAGGATCAGCGGTGGCCGCTCGTGAGCTCGTCCGCCAGCGCGCCGACGCCGTAGACCTTGCGCAGGGCCTCGATGATGGCGTTGCTTGACGTGCTGACGGCCCGCGACTGGGCGTCGCTGTAGGCGATGTCCATCGTCAGCGACTGGATGTCGCCGTCAAAGACGATGCCGACGAACTCCCCGTCGCGGTTGATGGTCGGGCTCCCGGAGTTGCCGCCGACGATGTCGGCGGTGAAGACGAAATCCATCGGGGTGGCCATGTTGACCCGCCCCCGCGCGGCCTGCCACTTCTGGGGCAGGTCGAAGGGCTCCCTGCCATGGTGCTCGTCGGAGCGGCGGTAGAGGCCGTCGAAGTGCGTGATGCTCCCGATGTGCTCGCCGTCCTGCTCGTAGCCCTTCACGGTCCCGTAGGCCAGGCGCAGGGTGAAGGTGGCGTCGGGATAGGTGCTTGTGCCGAGGACGGCGAAGCGGGCCCTTCCGATCACGGCCTGGGACTCCTGGATCACCTCGGAGGCGTCCTCGGCCGTCCTCCTGAGGGCGCGGGCCTCCTGGTCGACCGAGCGGGCGAGCTCGATCATGGGATCCTTGGCGGCCGACACGGCCGCCGCGCCGCCGTCGTAGAGCCTGTGGCGCAGGGCCACGTCCCTCACGTGCGTGCCGTGGACGAGCTCGTAGGCGCGCTCCCTCGGCGACTTGCCGGCCATGATCGTCCTCACGGTCTCGTCCCCGTACCCCAGCCGTTCCGTCAGGTCCGTCAGCGAGTCGGCCAGGTCGAGGGTCTCAAGGTCGTCATAGATGGGCTTCTCCGAGAAGAGCGCCAGCTCGAGCGAGTCCTTCTTCTGCTCCGCGAATTCCGGGAGGCGGTCGCCATTCGCCTTCGGCCGCTCGTCGCCCGCCCGCATGAGGGTGCGGGCGATGTCGTAGAGCTCGGAATTGAAGCCGAGCCCGGACTCGAGGAGGCGGTAGCGCGCGTAAACGCGGGCATAGGTCCCCTCGGCCGCCGCGATCCTGCGGTACGCCTCCAGGGTGTCGGCGCCGCCGGCAAGCGGGGCCGCCTTGTCCTTAAGCGAGGTCTCGGCCTCGTCCTTCGCGTCGATGATCGCGGGGTCCTGGAGGCCGGAGAGGAGGCCGTCGTAGAACTTCCTCGAGTTGCGGATGCCGAAGAGGTCCTCCTTCGCCCGGCGCGCGTTCTCGTCGCTGCGGGCGCTCCACGAGGTGAGCAGGACGTCCCTGCGCTTCAGGACCGACTGGATGAAGGGCGCGGACGTGTCCCTGAGGAACGCGGTCTGCGCGCCCGTGAAGAGCCGCTCGGTGCGGCCCGGGTTGCCCGAGACGAAGACGAGCTCGCCATCCCTGGGGCCCTCGGCCGACCACTTCAGGTAGTCGTCGGGATGGAGCGGCTTGCCGTTCTCGTACACCCTGAAGATGCAGATATCGACGTCGTAGCGCGGGTACTCGAAGTTGTCGGGGTCCCCGCCGAAGAAGGCCGCCTGCTGCTCGGGGGAGAACACGAGCCGGACGTCCGTGTAGCGCTTGTAGCGGTAGAGGTGGTAGGCGCCGCCCTGGTAGAGGGTGATGACGTCGCTGCGCAGCCCGGTCTTGTCGTGCGACTCCTTCTCGATCTCCGCGATCACGTTCCTGCGCGCGAGGAAGGCCGTGTTGGCGTCCGCCCCGGCGGGCACGGCGGCGTTGACGCGCGCCGTCACGTCCTCCGTGGACTCCAGCATGTTGAGCTCAAGGTCGAGGCACTTCACCTCCTGCGCCTGCGTTGCGGCGTAGAAGCCGTCGCGCACGTAGTTCGTCGACTCGTTGCTCATCTTCTGCAGGGCGTCCAGGCCCACGTGGTTGTTCGTGATCACCAGGCCGTCCGCGCTCACGAAGGACCCCGAGCCGCCGCTGTTGAAGCGCACCGACGACCTCATCACGTGCTGCAGCCACGCGTCAGAGGGGTTGAATCCGTAGGCCTTCTCCAAGCGGGCGCGGGGCGGGGCGGAGAAGAGCCACATCCCCTCGTCCGCAAGGCAGGGGAGGGCGGCTGACAGGGCGAGCACGGCGGCGAGCCGCAGGGGCGTTTTCATCGGGGGACGCTAAGGGCCTCCCCCCGCCAAGGGCAAGTTTCAGGCTGCCCCGAAAAACTTGATCGTCCGCCTCATGGAGGCCACCAGGGCATCGACCTCGCGCTCCTCGTTGTAGAGGTAGAAGCTCGCCCGCACCGTGCTCGTAAGCCCTAGGCGCCTCATGAGCGGCTGGTTGCAGTGGTGCCCGCCCCGCAGGGCGACGCCGTCCTCGTCCGCGAAGGTGACGACGTCATGGGCGTGCACGCCCGCGAAGGCAAAGCTGACGAGGCCGCCCCGCTCGCCCCTCGGGCCGATGATGCGGATGCCCGGCAGCTCGGCCAGGCGCTCGTAGGCCCGCCTGGCCAGCGCGCTGTCATGCTCCTGGATCCGCTCCCGGCCGAGGCCGTCCAGGTAGTCGCAGGCCGCGCCGAGCGTCACCGCGTCGCCGAAGTTGGGCGTGCCCGCCTCGAAGCGCTCCGGCGACGGCTTCCAGCGGCTCTCGAAGAAGTCGACGTTGGAGATCATGCCGCCGCCGCCCTGCCAGGGCGGCATCGCGTCGAGGAGCGCCCGCCTGCCGTAGAGGGCGCCGATGCCGGTCGCCGCCGCCATCTTGTGCCCGGAGAAGGCGAGGAAGTCGCAGCCGATCGCCCGCACGTCGACGGGCATGTGGCCGATCGACTGTGCGGCGTCGACGACCGTGACGGCGCCGGCCTTCCTCGCCAGCGCGCACAGCTCGTAGACGGGGTTGACGGTGCCGAGCGTGTTCGAGACGTGCGTGAAGGCGAAGACCTTGACCCCGGGGACGAGGAGCCGCCCCAGGGCTTCCATGTCGAGGAGCCCCTCGTCGCCGGTCACCGGCACGTAGCGCAGCTTCGCGCCGGTCCGCTGGGCGACCAGCTGCCAGGGCACCAGGTTGCTGTGGTGCTCCATCTCGGTCAGCAGGATCGTGTCGTCCTTCTTCAGGTTCGCCCCGCCCCAGCTCGAGGCCACGAGGTTGATGGATTCCGTGGTCCCGCGCGTGAGCACGATCTCCTCGGGCGCCTCGGCGTTGATGAACTTCGCGACGCGCGCGCGGGCGCCCTCGTAGTCGTCCGTGGCCCGCATGGAGAGCGCGTGGAGCCCCCTGTGCACGTTGGCGTTGTCCCTGGCGTAGAAGCGGTCGAGGGCGCCGATGACCTGGCGCGGCTTGTGGGTCGTCGCGGCGTTGTCCAGGTAGACGAGCGGGTGCCCGTTCACCTGCTGGTCGAGGATCGGAAAGTCGTCCCTTATCTTGTCCCAGGTGGCGGGCATCGCGTCAGTCCGTGTGGCTCTCCGTGGTGGCCGCGGCCTTCTCGCCGCGCAGCGCGTTCAGCGCCGCGTGCCAGGAAAGCGTCGCGCACTTGATGCGCGCCGGGAACGCGTGGACGCCGGCGAATGCGGCGAGGTCGGTGATCTCCCCGGGCTCCCTGCCCGTCGTCACGATGTCATGGAATTCGCCGAAGAGGCGCTCTGCCTCGGCCGCCGTCTTCCCCTTCAGCTGGGTCGTCATGAGGGAGGCGCTTGCCTGCGAGATCGCGCAACCGGAGCCCTCGAACGAGATCTCGGCGATCCTGTCCCCGTCGACCCGGAGGAAGACGTCGCACTGGTCGCCGCAGGACGGGTTGTCCCCGTGCGCCGAGCGGTTCGCGGTGGGCAGGCGCCCCCTGTTCCTGGGACGCTTGTTGTGGTCCAGGATCACCTGCTGGTAGAGTTCGGTCAGGTCGGCTGACATGTGCGGAAGGACACACGTATCCATGGGCTTGGATGCGTCAAGGGCGCCTGCCACGCTGCGGGGCGCCGATCCGGCGCGGCGGGCGCGGGCCTGCCCGGTGGCCGCCCGGCGGGCCCCGCTCCCCGCCGCGGCGCCGGCTGTCCTATTGCGCCGAATACCGGACGCTGCGGCGGGGGCCAGATTGTCTTGAGTCGCCCCCGAAACGCTCAAGCTTCGGGGCGGCGTGAAAAAAGGGGCGATGGTTTTTTCCGCACAAGACGGACCCTCGGCGGCCCGGGCCATGGATTGGCCGGGCATTGCGGCGGGGGCCGTCCTTGCCGCCTCGGCGGTCGTGGCCTACGGCCGGAGCTTCTCGGTCCCGCTGCTCTTCGACGACATTCCCTCCATTGCGGGAAACGCGACGATCCGGCACCTGGGGACGGCGTTCTGGGCCCCGATCGGCACGACGGCCGGCGGGCGGCCCGTCCTCAACCTCTCCCTCGCGCTCGACTATGCCATAAGCGGGACGGCCGTCTGGAGCTACCACGCCACGAACCTGGCGATCCACATCCTGGCGGGCCTGACGCTGTTCTCGATCCTCCGGCGCGCGCTCCCGGGGAGGGCGGCGCAGCCCGCCCTCCTCGCAGCCTTTTCCTGCGCCCTCCTCTGGTCCCTGCATCCCCTGCAGACGGAGTCGGTCACCTACATCATCCAGCGGGCGGAATCGCTGATGGGGCTCTTCTACCTGCTGACCCTCTATTGCTTCATCCGGGGGGCGGAGGCGGGCGGCCGCCGGGGCGCCTGGTGGCACGGCCTTTCCGTCCTGTCGTGCCTCCTCGGCATGGCGACCAAGGAGGCGATGGTGTCCGCGCCCCTCATCGTGCTCCTCTATGACCGAACGTTCCTCGCCGGGAGCCTCCGGGAGGCGTGGCGCCGCCGCCGGCCGGCCTACGCCGGCCTGGCCGCGACGTGGATCATCCTGCCCATCCTCGTCGTCTCCACCCACGGCCGGAACGGGTCGGCGGGATTCGGCAGCGGCGTCCCCTGGTGGAGCTACGCGCTGACGCAGGCGACCGCGCTCGTCCACTACCTGCGCCTCGCCCTCTGGCCGACGGGCCTCGTGTTTGACTACGGCACCGCCCTCGCCCCGCCGTCGTCCGGGGCCGCGGCCTGCGCCCTTGGCGTCGCCGGCCTCCTCGGGGCGACCATCTGGGCGATATTCAGGAAGCCCGCCCTTGGGTTCGCCGGCGCGTTCTTCTTCGCCGCGCTGGCGCCCAGTTCCAGCGTCGTTCCCGTGGCGACGGAGACGATGGCCGAGCACCGGATGTACCTGGCCCTGATCCCCATCGCCGCAGTCGTCGTGGCCGGGCTCTTCCGATGGCTGGGACGCGCAGCGTTGCCGGCATGCCTGGTCGCGGCCGCCGTGCTGGCCGGCGCCACCTGGGAGCGGAACGGGGTCTATCAAAGCGGCGAGGGCATATGGGGTGACGCCGCCGCCAAGCGTCCCGGCAACGCCCGGGCGCACAACAACCTGGGAACCGCCCTGGACAAGATTCCCGGCCGGGTGGACGACGCGATAGCCGAGTACCAGCAGGCGCTGAGCCTCAGCCCCGACTACTCGGAGGCGCACTACAACCTCGGCCATGCGCTCACCCTCCGGGGCCGCACCCCCGAGGCGGTCGCCCAGTACGAGGAGGCGCTGCGCCTGAACCCGGACTACGCCGAGGCGCACTACAACCTGGGGCTCGCCCTTGAGAGGGTTCCCGGCCGGGCGGATGGGGCGATCGCCGAGTATGAGGCGGCGCTGCGGCTGGATCCCGGCCTGGCGGACGCCCACTTTGCCCTGGCCAGCGACCTGCAGGCGCTCCCCGGCCGGCTGGGCGAGGCGATCGCCCAGTACCGGGAGGGGCTGCGGCTCCAGCCCGGCTACGCCGATGCGCATTACAACCTCGCCTGCGCCCTGCAGGCGGACCCGGGAAGGTATGCGGAGGCGGCCGCCCAGTTTGAGGAGGCCATACGCCTGAAGCCCGACTTTCCCGACGCCTGCTACAACCTGGGCTGCATCCTGCAGACCAACCCCGGCCGGACGGACGAGGCGATCGCCAGGTTCAGGGAGGCCCTGCGCCTCAGGCCCGATTTCCCCGAGGCGCACTACACGCTGGGGAGCGCCCTCCTCGAGAAGCCCGGCCGCCTGAGCGAGGCCATTGCCGAATACGAGGAGGCCCTGCGGCTCCGGCCCGATTTTGCGGAGGCCCACGGCAACCTGGGATACGCGCTTGCGAAGGTCCCGGGCCGCCTGAACGACGCGATAGCCGAGTACGAGGAGGCCCTGAGCCTCAAGCCGGACGACGCCTCGACCCACATCAACCTGGCCATCGCGCTCCTCAAGGTGCCCGGCAAGGCCGGGCAGGCGGCCGCGCACCTGAGGGAGGCGATGAGGCTTCAGCCGGGCAACGACATGGCCCGCCAGATCCTGGCCGGAACCGGCCCGTCCCAGAATTGAGTCTTGGCGGGCGTCCCTGTCAGAGCCGGGCCGGCGTCGACCTTGGCGCCGCCGCGCTTTCCGCGGCCCGCGCCACGGTCAGGCTCTCGTTCACGGCCTGGAGGAACTGCTGGACGTTGAAGGGCTTCGTCAGGGAATGGTCGATCCTCAGCCGGGTCAGGGCGCTCATGTCGGCGGAGGTGAAGCGCCCGCTCACCATGAAGATGCGGCCCTGGAAGTCCCTTTCCCTCGCGCGCGAGACGATGTCCACGCCGTTCATCCCCGGCAGGTTGACGTCGATGATCAGCAGGTCGTAGGCCCCCGGGTCCTGCTCCAGGTGCTTCCACGCGTCGAGGCCGTTGTCGAAGTACCTCACCTTGTGCCCCTGGCGCTCGAGGACCTGGATGATCGGCTTGGCGACCAGGGTCTCGTCCTCGACGAGGAGCAGGCGCACCGGCTTCGTGGGCGCCTTGGCGACGGGAGCGGCCTTCGGCGCGTTCACGGCCGGCCAGACGGGGAGCGTGATGTGGAAGGAGCTCCCCGTGCCGAGGGTCGATTCGACGTCCACCTGGCCGCCGGCGTCGTTCACGAGGTGCCAGACCGTGGCGAGCCCGAGCCCCGTGCCCTTGCCGACGTCCTTCGTCGTGAAGAAGGGCTCGAAGATGCGCTCGACGACGTCGGGCGGCATGCCCAGGCCGTTGTCGCGGACGGTGAGGCGCTGCCAGCCGAGGAGCTTCTTCGCGTGCTGCACGGCGGGAGGGGGCAGCGCGTCCGGCGGCAGGCTGACGGCCTCGACGGCGATCTTCGGCGCCCAGTTCGCCGGGTTGCGGCCGGAGAGCCGCTCCATGAGGGCGTCGCGCGCGTTCAGCAGGAGGTTGAGCAGGATCTGGTTCAGGTCCGTCGCATTGAAATAGAGCGGGGCCAGCTCGTCGGGGATCGAGTACTCCCACGAGATGCGCCGGTCGACGGTGTGGCGCAGCAGGTCGAAGCAGCTGTCCGCGATCGACTTGAGGTGCACCGGCTCCGAGCGGTGGTCCGCCTTCCTGCCGAAGGTGAGGAGGCGCCGCGTGAGCTCGGCCGTCCGCTGGACGGCCTGGACGATGACCTCGATGTCCTGCTGCAGTTCCGCGTCGTCCGGCCTCGAGATCTGGATCTCACCCGCCTTCAGCATGACGGGCGTCAGCAGGTTGTTGAACTCATGCGCGATGCCGCCGACCAGCTCGCCGACGGCGCGCAGCTTCCTCGAACGCGCGACCTCCGCCTCCTGCTGCTTGCGGTCGGTGATGTCCTCGACAAGCACGCAGGCGCGCGAGGTGCTTCCGGGCGCGGCCGCCAGCGGGACCGACGTCACCTGGAGGATGCGCTTCCCGTTGCTAAGCGCGATCTCCTTCGTGCTCACCAGGTCGGCGCCGGGCGCCGCGGCGTCCATCAGGTGGTTCCTGATCTCCGGCGAGAGGGGCAGCGACGCGAGGTCCTTGCCCGCGGCGCGCGAGTCGAGCGAATAGAGCGTGCAGGCCTGCCGGTTGATGGAGAGCGCGCTGGCGCCCGATGGCCCGGTCTCGATCACGGTCATCGCCATCGGGATGTTGTCGTAGAGCGCCTGCAGCAGGGAGCCCTGCTCGGCGAGCTTCGACGCCGTGAGCGCGAGCTCCTTGCGGAGCTTGCGCTGGCGCAGGTAGGCCCACAGCACGATCGCAAAGGCGACCGCCAGCGCCGACGAGGCGTAGAGCTCCAGGTCATCCCCGCTCAGGATGTACGAGCCGTACCGGCTGAAGTGCTTCCTGTAGATCTGGTCGTATTCGCCGGAGTCGTGGATGATGACGAGCCCCTCGTTCAGGCGGCCGAGCAGCTCCGCGTCGCCGGTGTGGACCGCGAACGCCTGCTGGATCTCGTAGCCGTTGAGCGGCCTTCCGAGCATCCGGATGTTCCGCAGGCGGAGCTTGCGGCCCACAGAGAGCTCGGAGAGCTGTGTCATGAAGCAGGCGTCGATCTGCCCGGCCGAGACCTTCTCCAGGAGCGCTTCCTGGGAGCTGACGACGAGCACGTGCGCCTTGATGGCGTTCTCCTTCAGGAAGCGCTCGCCCATGCCGGTCGTCCCGATCTCGCCGAAGGACCTGCCCTTCAGGTCGGCGAGGTGGCGGATCGGGCCGCCGTCCCGGACGTAGATGCAGCCCTGCAGGCCGAGGAAAGGGACGCTGAAGTCCGCAAAGGCTGCGCTCGACGAGGACACGGCATGGTACTGCAGCATCTCGAACTCCCCGTTCTGGAAGCGCTCGCGGATCTGCACGGCCGGCCCGGCGACGCGCTCGATCCGCAGGTTCACCGCCCTGGCGACGGCGTCCAGGATGTCGACGGCGAAGCCCGCCAGGCGGCCGTCGGAGTCCGTGTACGAATAGGGGTAGGCGTCCGTGTAGGCGCCGACGAGGAGGGGCTGGCGGTCCGAGAGCGGGGTGGGCTGGAGGGCGGAATCGGGGCCGACCTGCCCAAACAGCTGCGCCGACACCATGAGGGCTAGGGTGATGGCGGCGCGCGCCGCTGCGGACGCTCGCCTTGGGAGAAGGCTCATGGGGTGTCCTCCCACCTTGGGGCGCCCCCGGCCACGGGACAACCAGAAATCCGGCGCCGGGCCTACCCGCGGCGGCCCCGGAAGGTGAGCTCGGCTATGCCGCTCTTGTCGAGGCGCCCGAGGCCTGTGGCCGCCATCCTGTCGAACTGGAGCCTCGCCGCCGCCGCCACCGGCAGGCGCAGGCCCATCTGGCAGCCGAGGACCCAGGCGATCGTGCTGTCCTTGGCCGCGTGCGCCGCCGAGAAGAAGCAGTCGTGCGAGCGCTTCTGCATGTCCTCGCCGTCCGTCCTCAGCACCTGGGAATTGGCGCCGGTCTGGGAGAACACCTCCCGCACCATGTCGAGGTCCAGGCCCAGCGCGTCCGCGAGGCCCAGGCCCTCGGCCAGGGCCGCCGTGTTGGCGTTCATGACCATGTTGACGAGCGCCTTCACCTGGGCGGCCCTGCCCGCGGCGCCCACGTAGCGCAGGGCCGAGCTGAGGCTCCCGAGGACCGGCCGTACCCTGCGGAAGGCCGCGCGGTCGCCGCCGCAGATCAGGTAAAGGGTGCCGTTCCTCGCCTGCGGTATGGACGAGGCCATGCAGCCCTCGATGGCCGCCGCGCCCGCCCTGCGCGCCCGCCGCGCGGCCTCCGCGTGCACGGCCGGCGTAAGGGTCGCGCAGTTGACGAACACGCGCCCCCGGGCGCGGACAAGGAGCGAGTCGCCGGTCCCCGCGAACACGGCAAGCTGGGCCGCGTCGTCCGGGACGACCGTGAAGATGACGTCGCAGGCCGCGGTGACGCCGGCCAGCGTCGCGGGAGTCCGGGCGCCGAGCTCGCGCCCCAGCCGGACCGCCGCCCGGCGGTCCCTGTCATAGACGGCCGCCACCCGGTAGCCGACCTCGGCGAGCCGCCTCGCCATGTTGCCGCCCATCCTGCCGACGCCCACGAAGCCGATCTTCTCCTTCATTCCCCCTATTTGGGGGTGGCCGGGCGCCCTTTAAAGGGCAATATTGCCCAAACCCCCGCCTCCCATGGAAAAAAGACCCCGGAAACCCGGATTTTGGATAGAGGGTTTCCCCGCGAGGGTTGTCGTGAGGCGCAGGAGTGAAGCCTGTCGACTCACCTGCCGAAACCATGCCGCTCAGGCGCATCGGGGCCCCCATGCCTGAGGGGGGGGCGCGCGGTGAGGAGTTTTCGACCCTGTACAGGGCCACCTTGGCGCCGCTCCGCCGGTACCTGACGCGGCTCCTCGGGAACTCCGGCGAGGCCCAGGACGTGGCGCACGACGCCTACATGCGCGTCTACCCGAGCATGCAGGACGGCTCCGCCAGGCGGCCGGAGGCGCTCCTCTACACCGCCGCGAGGCGCCTCGCCATCAACCGGCTGAAGCGCCGGAGCATCTCCCCCCTGGCGCGCGACGAATTCATCCCGGAGACCTCCGCCTCGCAGGGGCCGGGCGTCGAGCAGCAGGTCATGGCCCGCCAGGAGCTGGATATCCTCGAGAAGGCCATCGCCGAGCTCCCCGAGGGGTGCAGGGCGGTCCTCCTCCTCTGCAGGATCGAGCAGCTCTCGCACAAGGCCATCGCCGAGCGCCTCTCCATCGCGGTCAGCACGGTGGAGAAGCAGCACGCACGCGCCCTGCGCCTCCTGCGCCGGGCGCTCGAGGGGACAATGGAATCATGATAAAGCCCGAAAGAATCTCCGATCCCGAGGCCGACGACGCGGCGTCCCTTTGGGCGGCGCGCCTGGAAGGCGGCAGGCTCACGCCTGCCGAGAGGGCCGAGCTCGGGGCCTGGCTCTCGGGCGATGCCTCCCGCCGCGAGGCGCTTGGCGCCTACTGCGCCTTCTCGGCGCGCCTGGACGGCGCCCTGGCCGAGCTCGTGGACTCGGGAGCCGTGCTTCCGCCCGCGGGGGCGCCCCGCCGCGCATCCTGGGTGCCGTGGAGCCTCGCCGGCGGCGGCCTGGCGGCCGCCGCCGCGCTCGCAGTCGTGCTCGTCGCCGGGCGGTCCGGCCGCGAGGACCTGTCGACGCCGGTCGGCAAGCTCGGCTCGTTCACGCTCTCCGACGGCTCCCGGGTCGAGCTGAACGCCAACACGTCCATCTCCGTGGAGAACGGGCGCTCCGAGCGGCGGGTCCGCCTCTCGGGCGGCGAGGCCTTTTTCGTGGTCAGCAAGGACAAGTCGAGGCCCTTCATCGTCGACACGCCCGCGGGCTCGGTGCGCGTGACGGGCACCATCTTCAACGTCCTCTCGGAGGACTCCTCCCAGCTCGACGTCACGGTCGTCGAGGGGTCGGTCCACGTCAGCCTGTCCGGGAGCCGCGGGGGCCAGGGCGGCGCCGACCTGGCCGCGGGCGGCGTCCTCACGTCCGAGGGGGGCCGGGTCACCGTGTCCTCCGACACGCCCGCCGAGGTCGACGACGCCCTCGCCTGGAGGCAGGGGAGGATCGTCTGCAACGCCATGCCCGTCTCCGAGGCCATCGGGAGGTTCGCTCACTACCACGGCATCACCATGACGGCGACGCCCGGTGCGGGCGCGATGCGCGCGGGCGGCCAGTATTCCCTCGGCAACCTCGCGGATTTCGAGGATTACCTTAGCCAGTCGCTCCACCTGCGCGTGGAACGGTCGCCCGACGGGTCTGTCAGGGTGAGCCTTCCCGGCGGCAGCTGACACGGCGGCCTTCGTTGACGAGACTCGAACGATTCAGCGGCGCACCCGGGCGCCACGTTTGGGCCAGGTCCCTCCTGGCGGGCCTCGCGGCGCTGCTTGCCGGGGCCGCCCGGGCGGATCCCGTGGCCTTCAACCTGCCGGCGCAGCCTGCGGACGCGGCGCTCATGTCGTTCTGCCGGCAGGCCAACGTCCAGCTGCTCTTCCCCTTTGACGAGCTGCACCGGCGCATGTCCTCCGCCGTGCAGGGGAGCCTCGAGCCCGAGGAGGCGCTCCGGCGGCTCCTCGCGGGGACGGGCTACAGGGAGCGGCGCAACGGCAAGGGGCGCTACATGGTCGTGAAGGTGCCGGACGAGGGGACCATCACGGGGAGCATCCGGACGCCGGCCGGGGGCCCCGCCCGCGGGATCCACGTCGTCATCCAGGCCCTGCGGCGCTCCGTGGACACGGACGCCGAGGGCAACTTCACCATGAGGGCCGTGCGCGCCGGCACCTACAGGGTCGTCGTCGCGGCCAGCGGCTACCAGTTCATCGAGATACCGGCCGTGAGGGTCGAGGGCGGCGGGAACGTGGACCTGGAGACCCTGACGCTCAAGTCGGCGGTCGACCCGGCAAAGCTCGCCCCCTTCGTCGTCCAGGCGGAGTCGGCCTGGACGGGACCCCTTGATGGCGGCGAGCCCATCCCGCAGCCTCGGACGGCCATCGGGGACCTCGACCAGGTGCGCTCCGAGACGGGCGCCCTCGACTACAACGTCTTCACCCGCGACCAGATCGCCAGGAGCGGCGTCGTGAACCTGAACCAGTTCCTCCAGCGCCAGATCCTGGACAGCGACGCGACGACGCTGCCGCCCGAGGAGAACGAGAACGGCGTCGCCGGCTTCGCCTCGGGCAGCACGAACCTCAACTTCGGCGGGTTCGGGGACGACGCCACGATCGTCCTCGTGGACGGGCGCCGCCTGCCCGAGATCGTGACGGCGCTCCCGGGGAACCTCACGCAGGGGGTCCAGGCCCCGCAGCCGGACGTGAACGTCATCCCGATCAACATGATCGAGAGGATCGAGATCCTGCCGGTCTCGGCGTCGGCGCTCTACAGCGGCAGCCCGGTGGGCGGCGTCATCAACATCGTCCTGCGCCCCGCGGTGAACACGACGGAGCTGACGACGACCTACACGAACTCCCTCGGGCACTTCGACGCGCCGCAGTCGACGACCTCCCTCCTGCACGGGGAGACCCTGCTGGGCGGCAAGCTGCGCGTCCGCGTGAATGCGACCTTCACCCAGACCTCGCCGCCCACCGAGGGGCAGCTGGGCTACATCCGGGCCAAGCTGGCCCTGGGCCCGACGCCGCAGGACCAGCTCTTCCGGGCGACGCCCAACGTCTCCAGCTCAAGCGGCTCGCCGCTCTTCGGGCCCGGCACCGCCTCCTTCACGTCCGTGGCCCCGGGCTCCGACGGCTCGGGGGGGCTGGCCCCCTTCCTCTCCCGCGAGGGCGTCCAGGACCTCACCCTCTTCACGCCGCTCGGCGGAGGCCTCGCCGACAGCCCGACCAGCATCGACTACCCCTTCGGCAGGAGGAGCCAGAGCAACTCCGCGTTCGCATCGGCGACCTACGACCTCTTCCCCTGGCTCCAGGTCGGGACCGACTTCTCCTTCGGCCGCACCGTGAACAACACGGGGACGAACGTCTTCGCGGGAAGCCTCCTGCTGCCCTCGTCCTCGCCCTTCAACCCGTTCCACCAGGACGTGAACGTGACGCTGGACGAGACGGCGCCGTCCATCGGCGCCGACTACAACGAGGCCCATGTCGACTACTACTCCGCGGATGCGGGGCTGCTCTTCAGCCTGCCCAACCAATGGCAGGCCTCCTTCGACGCCCAGTACGGCCTCAACGTCACCCGGTACCGCGGCGTCGAGGGCGTGGACACGGCGCAGTGGCAGAACCTCGTCAACGAGGGGGTCTACAACCCCCTGCGCGACACGCAGGCCTACGCCCCGCCGAAGCAGTTCGTCGACCAGGCCGTCGTCTTCTACGGCCAGCGGGGCGACTACGTGACCGTGGGCGACTACGACACCTTTGACTCGTCGCTCAGGATCACGAACGCCTCGCTTGCGCTGCCGACGGGCACCGGCGGCCTGACGCTCGGCGTCGACTACCGCTATGCGCGGCTCGGCGACTACCTTGACCTCCTCACCTACGGGGACGGGGGCGACGACGGGCTTCCCGGGCTCTGGAAGGGCCGCTCCCTCCAGCGGGTGAGCGGCTTTGGCGAGCTGCAGGCGCCGCTCCTGCCCTCCAGGTGGCTCCCCGGATGGATCAAGGCCGTGGACACGGACGTGGCTGCGCGCTACACGGCCTCGGTCCTGGCCAACGAGGCGAACCTGGCGCCGACGGCGGCGCTCAAGGTCGACTTCGCCGGTGGCTTCTCCCTGCGCTCCACGTATGCCACCTCGAACCGGTTCCCGCCGCCGTATTTCAGCTCCTACCAGGCTGCGTCCATCAGCACCTCGGGCATCGGGGTCGTCCAGCCGACGCAGCTCTACGACCCGCTGCTGCGGCAGTACGAGATCGTCAACGTGGCGGACGCCGCGAACCCCAACCTCATCCCCGAGGCCGCGGTGACGCAGACCTACGGGCTCGTCTACCAGCACGGGGACACGCACCACGTGCGTCTCACCCTCGACTACGAGGACACGGTGACGTCGGGACAGGAGGTCTACCTCCAGCCCGACCAGGTGATCGACCTGGAGGGGATCTTCCCCATGCGCGTGCTCCGCGGACCGGCCCAACCGGGCGAGCCGGTCGGGCCCATCCAGACCGTACTGACCGGGAACTTCAGCCTGGCGTGGAGGCATTCCGAGAACTGGAACGCGACCTTCGACTACGCATGGTCGGACTTCCTCGGGGGCACGCTCGAGACCTACTGCCGGCTCATCTACTTCGAGCGCTACGCGGTTGAGGCGCTGCCGATCAACCCGCCGGTCGACGAGCTCAGCCATCCCGACGGCGCGACCACAGGGATCCTGCGCGAGAGGACGAACTTCGGCACCGGCTGGTCGAACCACCTCTACGGCTTCGGGATCGACGGGCACTTCTACCACTCGAGGGTGCTTCCCGAGACGGAGTGGGCCGACCAGGGGAGCGACCGGGTGAAGGCCTACTGGCAGTTCGACGGATACGTGCAGAGCGACCTGAGCCGCCTCCTGCCGTGGCACACGGGCCGCTACGGGCTCCGCGGCCAGGTCCGCGTCGACAACCTCTTCGACGTCGCGCCCCCCAGGTATGCGGACGACCCGTCGGGCGCGGGCGTCCAGCCCTACGGCGACTGGCGCGGCCGGGTCTATTCGGCGTCGCTGACGCTCACTTTCTAGGGGGGCGGGCGATAGCGGCTGCGCGCCGCTCGGTTGTCATGTCTGGCATCAGGGCGCCGCGCGCCCCCGTGAAACCGGACCCCAGTCCGCATCGTCTATCTCCCCAACTGGCAATGCTTTCACAAGAATTTACCGGACCCAGTGCCTTGGGAACAGGGTCTGCTACAGCGGCCGCATTCCAACCTAATATCCGCCTAGCAATTTCAGAACCTATGCCCGCCCTTGCAGTCAAAGGGGCGGAGAGCCAAATGACTAACCCGATTGAGCCGGCTGCGGAGACAGCCGCAGTTCCGGCGCCGAAGCCCACGTTCACGCTCGACGAGGACAAGTACCTGAAGGACGCCCTCAAGCGGTGCTCGGCGAGGACCACGGAGGCGGCCTGCGCCTTCCGCCGCACGGGCAGCATCGAGCACTTGCCGGCGATCATCCACGGCGTCTTCGAGCACTTCGTGGAGCGCAGCTCCCGGGCCAAGCTGGCCCGCGAGGACGACAGCCTCCGGCTCGTCGAGGACCTCGCGATAGACTCGCTGACCATGCTTGAGATCGTGTTCCTGGCCGAGGAGGTGCTCCAGATCACGATCGACAACGACGAGCTGAGGCCATTCCGGACCCTGGGCGACGTGAAGCGGTTCCTGGCGACAAAGCTCTCGGGCGGCTCCAGGCAGATTTGCGTTTGATCGGGGTGGGGGCCCTTGGCAGGCTTGGCCAAACCCCCCCATGAAAGTCCCTGCCGCCTTACTGCTTGCGGCGGCGCTCGCGCTTTGCGCCCCGCCGCTAGCCCGTCCCGACGGGGCGCCCGCCGCCGCCACTGATCCGCGCCTGGCGCTCCCGGCGACGGATGACGGCCTTCCCGGCGCCGGCCCCATCCGGCACTTCGACTGGTTCGAGAAGGTCTGGAACCAGCGGCGCACCGAGTGGGCCGCGCAGGTGCAGGCCGACCAGGGCGCCGTCGTCTTCCTCGGCGACTCGATCACGCAGGGCTGGTGGGATCTCGCCGGGGTCTTCCCGGGGCTGAAGCTTGCGAACCGCGGCATCAGCGGCGACACGACGCGCGGCGTCCTTGTCCGACTGAAGGACGACGTCCTCGCCCTCCATCCCCGCGGCGTCGTCCTCCTCATCGGGACGAACGACATCGAGGTGAAGGCGGAGCCGGAGGTGATCTCGGGGAACCTGGAGCTCATCCTCGCCTCGCTGCGCGCGGCCGACCCCGCGATGCCCGTCATCCTCTGCGAGGTCTTCCCCAGCTCGGCGACAAAGTCCCGGCCCGCGGAGACGATCCGCAGGCTGAACGCGCTCTACATCGCGGACGCCGCAGCCGACCCCCAGGTCACGGTCCTCGACACGTACGCGCTTTACCGGAACGTGCACGGCGACGCGAAGGAGGAGGAGATGCCCGACCTCCTGCACCCGAACGCCCTCGGCTATGCGAAGTGGGCGCTCGCCCTCAGGCCCGCCCTCGAGAACGCGGGGCTCCTGCCGGCGTGGCACGAGCCGTTCAGCAACGAGGCGGGCTACCAGAGCCTGTTCGACGGCCGGGACCTGGCGGGCTGGGGCGAGGGAGGCCGCGTGATGTCCGGCGGCCAGGCGTCGAGCGGGCCCGACAACCGGTTCGTGGCCCGCGAGGGCCGGATCGTCGTCTCGTCCCCGTGGACCGGGGGACAGCCCGAGGGCCTCCAGACGGTGCGGACCTACCCGAGGGATTTCTCGCTCCGGTTCGAGTTCCGTGCGGGACCCGGGGCCTCCTCCGCGGTCCTTGTCCGCGACGTCCCGCTTGCCTGCCGCAACTACACGCCGGACGGGCCGTTCGCGGCCATCGCCGGCTTCCATTCGCTCGGCTGGAACGACGTGACGGTGACCGTCCACGGCACCATCGCCCACTGCGTCTGCGACGGCGAGACGATCGTCGACGCGATGCCGGTCCCCGCCTCCGGGGGCATCGGGCTCCTCGGCGAGCGGGGGCGGGTGGAATTCCGCCGGATCAGGATCGACGAGGCGCGCTAGAGGGGCGTCCCGCATGCCGCAGCACGCCCACCTCGAAGGACGCTCCCTCGTCCGGTGGGGCATCATCGGCTGCGGCGACGTGACCGAGGTGAAGAGCGGCCCCGGTTTCCAGAAGGCCGGCCGATCGAAACTCGTCGCCGTCATGCGCAGGAACGGCGCGCTGGCGCAGGACTACGCGAAACGCCACGGCGTTCCGCGCTCGTACGCGGACGGCGCGGCCCTCATCGCGGACCCCGAGGTCGACGCCGTCTACATCGCGACGCCGCCGGACACCCACTGCTCCTACGCCCTCGCGGTCGCCGCAGCGGGGAAGCCTGCCTACGTCGAGAAGCCCATGGCTCGCCACGCTCCCGAATGCGACCGGATGGTCGATGCGTTCAAGAGTGCGGATCTTCCCCTCTTCGTGGCCTACTACCGGCGGCGCCTTCCCTGCTTCCTGAAGGTGGAGGAGCTCCTGAAGGGCGGGGCGATCGGCAACCTTACGGGCGTCACCTACCGCATGGCCGAGCCGCACCACCGGCGCGCAAAGATGTGGCGGACGGACGTCGCAGTTGCCGGCGCGGGTCACTTCCTGGACGTCGGCTCGCATGCGCTCGACCTCCTCGACTACCTGCTGGGTCCCCTTGAGAACGTGGCGGGGAATGCGGCCAATCTTGCGTCGGATTACGAGGCCGAGGACAGCGTCGCCATGACCTTCATGGCGGGAGGGGCTCCTGGCGCCGCCAGCTGGAACTTTGCGAGCGACACGCGCGAGGAATTGATGCGCCTCTCGGGAACCGACGGCGAAATCTCGTTCCCCATGTTCACGTCGAGCCCCGTTCGCCTCGTGCGCGGGGCGAAGGAGGAGACGTTTGATTTGCCCTATCCGCCCCATGTCGCACAGCCCCTCATCCAGACGATAGTGGATGACCTCCTTGGAACCGGACTATGCCCCAGCACCGGCGAGACGGGCCGGCGCACGACCCGGGTCATGGACCGCGTGCTTGACGAATACTACGGGGGCAGGGGGGATGAGTTCTGGCTGAGGAGTCCGAGGGCCCGACGCGGGGCCAGCTAGCGCGGCTTTACCCGGCAAAGGGGCCCATTACCGAATTTGGACCGCCTCGCTTGCGGTCCCCTGGGACTAAATCGTGAGGTTGGCCAAGGTGAGATCGGCCGAACCTGCCACCGGCTTGCCGTCCATGAGCGCAGGCTTGAACCGGATCCGCTTCACCACGGAATCGAGATAGGCGTCATCGATCCGCCTCGTGCAGGCGGCGTCGGAATAGGCCTCGTCCGCCAACCCGTCCGTGGAGACCCTGACATAGATGGGCTTGGCGTACATGCCCTCGGCGAGCTTTTCACGCAGGTCGGCCGGCAGCTTCCCCATCGCCGGGACCGCTGGCAGAGTGTCCTTAGGGTGGGACCCGATGTACTCCATCCTCACGTACTCGAAGGCCTCGTCACGGGTCAGTTCGACGCGGTCTGCGGCGACGTTCGTCGCAATCTCCTCTCCGCGGTCATAGAGGTGGAGCTGAAAATCGACCGCCTGGTAGCCGAACGGGAAGCCTTCTTCGACAAAATGGACGTGGATGAGATGCTCGTCGATGGGGTCGAGCGACTTAGCGTATACCATGTTCTGAATCATGCCAGACTTTGTTCCCGGCGCGCGAAACTTGGTCATCGTCACCACATAGGGGTTGTGCAGGGGCTTTGCCGAGCGGATGTCAAATGCCACGTCCAGGGCATCGAGGCCGCCCGATGTGAGCCTCCCGGCGGGTTCATGCCCATTTCCTGTCTGCTGCTGCGCCGCCATGGCCACCCCTTGTGTCGAAGCCACGATCTCCTGTTGCGTCGAGTTTCTGAACAGCAGCGTAGCCGGATCCTGTGGGTCCGCCCACCGAATTGACGTTCAACGTCGCGGCGATGGAGCGATTCGACCGCCAAATTTTCGTCTCGTGGAACGCTAACGATCGCGAGAGAGCCGTGCGACGCTTTGGCGCAGGAGATACCCCGCACGGACCGCGACAAAAAGGAGCGTCGGCGCCTGGCGCCGTATTGGTTTAGAGCTAGCTAATACGGGCATGCCTATGGATGCCGGCAACCACTCCGATCAAACCACCGATCACAATTACCAGCGACGCCCAGTCATACGCGGTGCAATAGTGCCTGCACAAAAATAGGCCCACGATTCCCGCGACCGCGATAACTATGCCCAATCCAAGTAAGAGTTTCCCATCGTAGCAGTTGTTTTCGAACCAACGCGCGTCCGAAGCAAATGCCTCTGAAACTCGAACGCCATACCAACGGTTCATTTTTGCTCTTCGCCCGATCAGCGGTAACGCAGCCGCGCTCACGATGACCGAAACGGCAAGGTGCATTGCAGCAACCAGATTCAAATAGCCCTAACGACCAAGTAAGAGCCGTTCCGCCGATTGCCGCGAGACGTGCCCAGCATGGATCGTGACTGGCAACGGGACCGGCTCTTGCTACTTGTTTAGCCGCGAATATTTTGGCCAAAATCACCGGCAAGCACACCCCGAATAGAGAGGTCCTCATCAAACGCGGGCCAGTGCAATCCAAACGGGGATAATACCGCGTTCCGAAGCTGTCCGGGTGTTGCCTTCGCAAGGCGCGAATTAAGCGATGCTCTAAATCGAATTTCCGCTCCGCCTGAAATTTCACGACAACTTCGGCCGCCCTATCTTTGCGGATTTTGCTCTATCAGCTGATAGAGCTGATGTGCTCATTCCACGCATTGAGGGTAAATTCTCGGTTCTCCTCAGCAAGATTTTCGCCTGTACGGGGGTAGGGGGCGGCCCCAGGCGCACGTTCCATGTGATGCTGATTAGAAAATATCATGCGCGGTGCCGTCCACGGTTAAGCTTGTCCTGCGCCCCGGCCGCCCCTTCTTTCGACACGGGAAATTGATGATCCCGGAGGGAAAGACATAATGGAGACGAGAGCCCAGGCCGGATTGGGAAAGGTCGCGGCGGTGACTGCGACCTTCTGGATTATCAAGATCGCAGCGACCACCCTGGGCGAAACCGGCGGCGACTCGGTGACGATGTCCATGAATCTCGGCTACCTCGCCGGCACCGGGATCTTCGCCGCGATCTTTATCGCCGCCGTGGCCGCGCAAATCCGGGCGACACGATTCCATCCGTTTCTGTTCTGGGGCGTGATCGTTGCGACGACGACCGTTGGCACCACCCTTGCCGATTTTATGGACCGGTCGCTAGGCTTGGGCTACGCGGGCGGAGCTTCCATCCTGTGCGCCCTCCTCCTCGCCATGTTCGGCCTCTGGCATTGGACGCTCGGGTCGGTTTCCCTGGAAGCGCTTACATCCCGCAAGGCTGAGGTCTTCTATTGGACAACGATCATGGTCTCGCAAACCCTTGGCACAGCCCTGGGCGACTGGATGGCCGACCCCGACTCCGGCCTGGGCCTCGGATATGAAAGGGGTGCGATCGTTATCGCCATCGGCCTTGCGATTATTCTGTCCCTTTATTTCTGGACCCAGCTGTCACGCACCTTTCTTTTCTGGGCCGCCTTCATCCTTACGCGGCCGTTGGGGGCGACTCTCGGCGACCTCCTTGACAAGCCCAAGCCCCAGGGAGGAATGGCGCTAAGCCGCTACACAGCCTCGGGGTTTATTGCGGCCTTCATCATTATCTGTACTCTGGTCCTCCCA
Organism: Opitutaceae bacterium; assembly: GCA_036489955.1. Taxonomy (GTDB): domain Bacteria; phylum Verrucomicrobiota; class Verrucomicrobiia; order Opitutales; family Opitutaceae; genus Palsa-1447. Next base: position 7,549 of record DASXEV010000005.1, on the reverse strand, counting down.
CAAAAGGCGGAGAAAGTGCGTACCGAGGCGACGACCTGAAGCACCTACTCTGAAAAGCCATTTCGGAATGGCGGAGAAGGGATTCGAACCTCTGCCGCATATGGAAGCAAAGCCGCTAGATACCGCGGACCTATTTGAAGATAAATGAATTAGTTAGATCGAGCAAAGAGAGGAAAGGAAAGACATCGAAGGGAAGCCAAGAACAGGAAGTCGCGAAACCAATTGGCAGCTCGTAGAGAGAATTCGGTCGCCGGTTTTTTCGGATTCCCTGCATGCACGATATTTTGTGCATTGAACTTGCTCTAACGCCCAATTCGGCGCACGATTTATCGTGCATGGGGAATGCAAGGAAGGCCAGAGCGAAGATTTTAGATCAAAAGCGCACCAAAAATGTCACATTGGCCGACGTTGAGACGGTTCTTAGGGAAGCCGGCTTCCTCTTCGATGGGGGCAAGGGCAGTCACCGGGTCTATCGGCGTCCGGATGGTCGCAAGCAGGTTCTTGCTGCCCATGGAAAGGAGATTCCATCCTACATCGTCCGGCAGGTCAGGGCTCTTCTCGATTAGGGATGACTAACTTTTAAAGTACCCTTGAACAAAAATACAAACGCGCAAAAGAACCCTACAAGCGCCGCCACCGCTGCCAAGGGCGGTAAAGGAAGGAATGGGGCTCCCCGGTACCTGATTAAGATCTGGTACGAAGAGCCTGATAGTTGCTACATCGCAGAGGTTCCTGCTCTTCCTGGATGTGTCACATATGGTGACACGTATGCCCAGGCGGCAATGCGAGTCGAAGAGGCGATCGATGCTTGGTGTGACTCAGCCGGAAAGCACGCGGATCCGATTCCAGAACCTGATTACGCCTCCGAGCAGATCGCAATGTACGCTCCGATAATCAGTATATCAAAGCTAGCACGCAAAGCCGGTTTGAATCAGCATACGGTCGCAAGTAAACTCCGCCGACATACGCGATTCTCACCGGACGAATCCAAAGCCATTCGCAGGGCTTTCGAGAGCGCGGTTTGATTTCCTTCATCCTCGCCTCCGGATGACGCGTGTTGCCGGTTTAGGTATCTATCCGCGCCCAAGTCATGAATCAGCTACCTCATCCCTAAGACGGGGTTGGCAGCTCAAAGTGGCGGAGACGGAGGGATTCGAACCCTTTTCGCCAATCGAGGCTAAGCCGCTGTGAAACGCGGGCTTTTTTGAAGGCAAATCTATTAGAACGAGCGTGTGGAAGAAAAGAGTGCATCGAGTCGACGGCATTGCCAATATTCTGACGATTTTTGAAAAACATGCGTTGTGTAGTCATATCTCAATAGTTCTAATGCCGAAGTCGCGGCATCGACTATATTGGCACGTATAAATTTTACGACTACAATTCTGACCCGGTTAAGCATGCGCTTTACGACGTTTTGCCCTGGATATTTAGTGGCGCAAGCGCGGACTACGCTGACGTCAGCAGCGCTCCCTTACTCCCAAAGTTTTCGTCTTTTCCCGCGCTTCGCCGGAGTTTCAGAGGCAAATTTTGTCGCAAGGCCCGCATGGATGGATGCTGTTCTCTCGATAACTCCCGGTGCAAGATTCGCCGACGCGGCAAAATCCGGCCAGCGCTGGATTGCGGCCGCAACCTCGGCGTCAATCGCGTCGAATTCATCGCGGCGCACCCCGGCATCGGCCGCGACCCCGGCGAGCGTGGCCAAACGGGGAAACGTGCCAAAGGTGTTCGGTGACAGGCCCTGATACTCCCTGCCCGATTCGGCGTTGAGCGTGAGATCGTAGGCGGGGGATAGCGCCCAGCGCCCGGCGTGATCGTCGAAAAGAAAACTGTGATTCTTGCCGTGGTCGTCGGCATTGGCGCTGCGCACATTGAAGATCATCCGGCGGACGGCTTCGGAAACCTCCGTCTGATCCTGCGTCAACTGGCGGGTGGTCAGAAGTAGGTTGCTATAAGTGAGACGACGCGTGTGGAGCACGCCGGCTAGGGTGACCATGTGGAAACGCCGGGGCGTGCCACGCAAGCAGTCGAAACGCTCGACAAACAGGTGATGGAATGGCCGCGCGTCCGTGGTGTCGGTAATGATTTCAGTGATCGCGGTGCGAATCCCGCTCGCGCGAGCCATGGTCATGTAGGCGTGCTCCAGGCGACCGTCGGTGACTCTCCTTGCGGGATTGTTCTCGCAGTCAAGTTTGAGAATGCCGAGTCGAGCGTCGGGATACGCTGTCTCGGCGGCGGCGACATCACCACCGACAAAGAGCGTGCCGTCAGGGAGCCGCGCAACCGTGGCTTTGGGCAGCGCACCGCCGGCCGTGCCGGCGTGCTGTAAATGTTGGAATGCGCCGGCTGCTTCCTGGCGCATGACTGCTTGGGCCTCGCGAGTAAGCAGAACCGGGGTGACCGCTTCCCAGCTTGATGTGCTGTGCTCGCCATCAAGAGCTGGCTCAAAGCTCAGCGCGCCGATGCCGCGTCGTCCAACCCAAGCGAGCATGCGCATCGGGGTCGCACGCACGTCAAGTGCGCTGAATTCACGGTCCATGATTCTCCGGCCCCATTGATCGGGCAGGCAATCAGAGAGAAAGCCGGGGAGCTGATCGAAGCCATCGACACGTTGGCGGAGAGCCGTGTTCGCAAAAGGAACGGCGACGGGTGAAAGATTATGGCCGCTCGCGAGCCATTCGTCGGCGTAGGCGAAGTAGGTGGGGCCAGTCGTTAACACGCGGCCAACCAAACGGCCGTCATACCAACGGACGTTGAGTGCGGGGGCCGAAGCACGGCTCATGGCGACGGCTCCGACTTCGAGGTTGCAGCGCGACGGACACGGGCGCGCTGGCGCACCGGCCTAGCCAACGACGCGAGAGTGGGTTCTTCGGTGAGGGCCGGCACCATTTGGGCGAGATTGTTGGTGAAACCGAGCACCCCCAGCACCTTTACCAGGTTGCTGAGGGTGATATTGCCGTAGCCGTTCTCGAAATTCTGGTAAGCTGGACGGGATAATCCGGCCCGGCGGGCCATTTCGGCTTGCGACCAGTTGTGCTTTAGCCGCTGTTGGCGGAGACGATCCAACAAGGTGCGCACAGCTTCCCGGTCGCCTTGGACGAGTGGGTTTGAATCGGGCTGTTGGAGGTTATTCATCGCCTATCAAAGTAGGCGTAATGGCCAAGTTAACAATTATAAAGCCTATTAAAGTAGGCGAAATGTTAAGAGCATCGCCCCGCTTTCGCCTCTCCTGATCGGTTCCTCCAGGACGCAGGAAAACCTTCGTCGAGGGTCCAATGCTTAGCATCGGTTCAGCTCCCGGATCGGGGCTGCCGCCCACTCTGGCAACGCCGATGCCGAAAAGCGCACGCAGCCGGCCTTGCTCATCACCTCGGCCGACCAGTCGCCGGACACCATCGGTGGCAACTCGACAAGCGCGCCTTGCCTCGGAGGCACAAACGCCTGGCGCCTTCAGCGCCTCAGCGTGCTTACCGTGATCCCGGAGCGCGCGCTGTAGAGCTAGGCGCTCATACCTGACTCTTCCCATGCGGCCACCACCCCGCTGCGCTCCCGAGGCTTCGTATACCGCCTCGGCACCAACTTTACGCTCGGTATCTGCCCATCTGCGCACCCAACCAAGTGCGCGCTACTCTGCCTATGCTGTCCCCTGGTTACCGCTTACCACATATTTGACGTTACCCAACAGCTCCCTTGATGGACACTACCTCCAATTAAGCACGTTACCGCGACGTTACCCGATTTCAGACTCCAAATACAACGAGAGCATCGATGACAATATAGCCGCCTGATTAGTGCCTATATTATCGAGGCAAGGCAGAGCGCACTCGGGCGCTATGACAGTGTCGATTCGGCCAATTGGCTGACTAATGACGAATGGCCTGGAAATGCTTTATCGGGAGGCGACTTTTTCCAGAACCCGAATCAAGCATATAGACCCTGCTGCCGAAAACACCCATCCAACGACCAATATATATTGGCTTCTCCGTTCAATGTTTCTATTTACGCCTTCAGTATCCTGGGAAATTAATTTGTGGTATTTGATGTCGGCATTCCGTTCCTTTAGGAGCACATAACCTCCAGCAAGTAATAAAAAAGGAACCGCCCAGTTGATAAATGATGTTTCAATTGCGAGCTTATGAGCACGATTCCTGTACATTAATGAATGCGCGCTCAGTCCAATAATTATGAACAAGGCTATCGCCCGTCCAGATAGTGGGCTTGGTTGTTTCATTCCTTACATGTTATTAGGCCGGATCGTGTTTTAAAAGCGATGACTTCGCAATTTTGGGACGCCAAATTCTTCCCCCTCAGAGGGGGAAGATGGCGGAGAGGGAGGGATTCGAACCCCCGGTACCCTTGCGGATACACATGATTTCCAATCATGCACATTAGACCACTCTGCCACCTCTCCGATGTCCGGATCGCTCCGGCCAAGAGGGGAATCCAACCGTAAAGCGGCTCCGGGGGTCAAACCGATTCGCCCTTCGGTGTTCACGGAGGGTTTGCCGGCCGGCCCGCGGGGGTTCATTGGATGCAGCAGCCCATGCTTCGCCGCATCCTTGCCCTACTGATCACGGCCGGCCTCGGTGCGGCCGCCCTCAATGCTGACCAGGTCCCGCCCGGGACGCCGAGGGAACTCGTTCCCCTGGACGGCGGCTGGCGCTTCCACGCGGGCGACGAGCCCAGGGCCGCGGAGCCCGGGTTCGACGACCACGCCTGGCAGCCGGTCGACCTTCCCCACACGTGGAACGGCCTCGACGGCGAGGACGGCGGCAACAACTACCGGCGCGGCGCCGGATGGTACCGCCGCCATGTCTTCGTCGGCGACTCCCTCAAGGGCCGGCGCCTCTATCTCCAGTTCGACGGCGCGAGCCTCATGGCCGACGTCTACGTCAACGGCGCCCACCTGGGGAACCACATGGGCGGCTTCGCGCGGTTCCGCTTCGACGCGACGGATGTCCTCAAGGCCGGCGCCGACAATGTCCTGGCGGTCCGGGTGGACAACAGCGACCTCGGCATCCCGCCCACGTCCTCGGACTTCACGATTTTCGGGGGACTCTACCGGGGCGTCTCCCTCCTGGCGACGGACGACGTCCAGGTCTCGCCGATGGACATGGCCTCGCCCGGCGTGTTCGTGGAGGCCCGGCCTAAGGGGAATGACGCGCTGCTCCTCATCCGGGCCGAGCTTGCGAACCGGGCCGACGCGCCGCGGGACGTCGACGTGCGCGTGCTGGTGCTCGACGCCGACCGGAAGGTCGTCGCGGGCGGGAAGGGCGCCTTCCACACGCGCCTCGACCCGGGAGGCGTGCACGAGGTCCTGAAGCCCCTCACGCTCGCCCATCCCCGCCTCTGGCAGGGGATGGAGGACCCGTACCTGTACACGGTGCGCGTCGAGCTGAGGCCCGTGTTCCCCGATAACAAGACCGGGGACCTCGTCGACGCCGTGGAGGACCACTTCGGCGTCCGCTTCTTCTCGGTCGATGCCGAGAACGGGTTCATCCTGAACGGCAGGCCGGTCAGCCTCCACGGCTACAACCGCCACCAGGACTGGCCGGACAAGGGCTGGGCCATCTCCGACGCCAATGAGGCGGAGGACTTCTCGATCCTTCTCGATTCCGGGGCCAACGCGGTGCGCACCTCGCACTACCAGGACTCGCAGAGCTGGTACGACCGCTGCGACAGGGCCGGCGTCGCGGTGTGGACGGAGATCCCCAACTGGCAGAAGGGGAGCGAGGCGCCGCTCTACCTTGAAAACGGCAAGCAGCAGCTGAGGGAGCTCATCCGCCAGAACTTCAACCATCCCTCCATCTTCTTCTGGGGCGTCGGCAACGAGACCTACGGGCCCGCGGCCGACTCCCTCTGCGCCGCGTTCGCGAAGGTGGCGAAGGAGGAGGATCCCGGCCGGCTGACGACCTACGCCTCCAACCACGCGGCCTCGGACCCCAAGAACTTCCACACGGACGTCGTCGGCTTCAACCGCTACTTCGGCTGGTACAGCGGCAAGGTCTCGGACTTCGGGCCCTGGCTCGACGCCACGAGGGCCAGGTACCCGAGGCTCCGCTTCGGCATGAGCGAGTTCGGGGCGGGCGGGAGCGCCTTCCAGCACGAGGACGACCCCGACCAGCCCGGGCCCTCCTCCAAGTGGCACCCCGAGGAGTACCAGGACATCTACCACGAGGGGTATTCCGCGGCGCTGCGCAACCGGCCCTACGTCTGGGGCACCTTCATCTGGTGCCTCTTCGACTTCGCGTCCGATGGCCGCCACGAGGGCGACCACGACGGCCGCAACGACAAGGGCCTGGTGACCTACGACCGGAAGACAAAGAAGGACGCCTTTTATCTCTATAAGTCCCTCTGGGTCCACGACCCGGTGCTGCATATCGCCAGCTCCACGTTCACCGAGCGGACGCAGGCCGCGACCCAGATCAAGGTCTACTCCAACGCGGTCCAGGTGGGGGCGAGCCTGAACGGCGTCCCGCTCGGCACGCGCCTCAACGACGGCACCAACGTCTTCACCTGGCAGCCCGTCACGCTCACCCCCGGCGCGAACCGCGTGGTGGCCTCGGCGAGGTTCGCCCACGGGTCCGCGACCGACGGCTGCGTCTGGACGCTGGCGCCCCGCTGAGGGCCGCCGCCCGTAAAGAAAACCTTCTTGCGCGGCCCTACCGGCGACGTAGGTTGGGATGGTTTTTGCCCAAAACAAGCCATGGTTACCGCGAACACTGAACTGTCCTACAACAGCAAGATAGAGGGGGACGTCATCGTCTCCAGGGCCGACGCGGTGATCAACTGGATCAGGTCCAACTCCATGTGGCCGATGCCGATGGGCCTAGCGTGCTGCGCGATCGAGCTCATGGCGACCGCAGCCAGCCGCTTCGACATCGCGCGGTTCGGCGCCGAGGTGATGCGCTTCTCCCCCAAGCAGTCCGACGTCATGATCGTGGCCGGGACGGTCACCTACAAGATGTCGTCCGCGCTCCGGAGGATCTACGACCAGATGTCCGAGCCCAAGTGGGTCATCGCCATGGGCGCCTGCGCCAGCACGGGCGGGATGTACCGCAGCTACGCCGTCCTCCAGGGCGTGGACCGGATCGTCCCGGTCGACATCTACATCAGCGGCTGCCCGCCGCGGCCCGAGGCCCTGCTGGATGCCGTCATAAAACTTCAGGAAAAAATCAGGCGCGAGCCTTCGGCCAAGAAACTCTTCACGGCCTGAACGGCCGCCCCCGGAGTTTTTCAACAGCCCGCTCATGACCGCTGCTGACCTGAAGCCCCAGTTCCCGGAGGTGACCGAGCGCCCGAGCCTCGACCATCCCGCGGTGAACGTCCCGGCGGCCGGCATCCCGGCCCTCCTGCGGCACCTGCGCGACACGGCCGGCTTCGATTTTCTGGCCGACCTGACCGCGGTCGACTGGTCCGAGCGGGCGACGCCCCGCTTCACGGTGGTCTATCACCTCTACTCGACGACGCGGCATGACTACCTGCGGGTCGCGGCCGACTGCCCCGACGCCGCCGCGCCGGCCGTCCCCACGGTGTCGGACCTCTGGGCGGG
>DASXEV010000009.1:0-64618 GCA_036489955.1 Opitutaceae bacterium | reverse complement strand
GGCCGATGGGCGCCGTCGTCTTCTGGACGGCCGTGGGCGCGGCAGCCGCCCAGCTGCAGCGGTTGCGCCAAGAAAAGGAGGAGGACTCGGCGGCGGAGGGCGAAAGGCCGGTTGCCATGGCGGGGGCTATGGGTTCTCAATCGGGCGATTGAACCTCCGGCTGCCCGTAGACACCTTCAGCCTGTTCAAGACGACGACGCGCGAGCGCTGGGACGTCTGGAATCCCATTGCCATGACCGGGCTCGGGGCGTTCGGGATCGCCTTCATCTATTCGGCCCAACTGCCCGTCCAGGGCCGGGGATGGATGGTGCAGACGCTCTGGCTGGTCCTCGGGGCGGGCGTCTACACCCTGGTCTCCCTCATAGACTACCAGTTCTGGCTGGGAGTCGCCCACTGGATCTACGCAGCCTGCATCGTTCCTCTGGTCCTCGTACTCATCCCTGGGATCGGGATGGAGGTGTATGGATCGAGGCGTTGGCTGCGCCTCGGGCCCCTCTCCTTCGAGCCGTCGGACATGGCGATGATCGCGGTGCTCCTCATCACGGCTAGCCTCCTCGTGCGCAGCGAGATAGGCACGGTAAAGCAGTCGCTCGGGGTGCTCGGGAAATTGGCCCTTGCGGTGGGTACCCCCATGCTCTTAATCCTGAAGGAACCGGACTTTAAGTCTGCTATTGTCCTACCGCCGATGGTCTTTTCCATGCTCTACGTGTCGCGGCTTTCCGGTCGGTTCTTTGCCGCCGCACTGGCCGCCTTCATGCTGGTGGCGGGGGTCGTGGCCCTGGATACGTGGCGGTACGTTAACTACGTGGAGGCCAATGGGCTGCAATATCACGCGGACCGCGGCGCATACGAGAAGCACAGCATCGTTCCGATCCACGACTACCAGCGCAACCGCATCCTCTCGTTCGTCGACCCGGACAAGTACGACCCCATGGGCATCGGCTGGAACCAGCGCCAGTCGCTCATATCCGTCGGCAGCGGCGGCCTGGCCGGCAAGGGATGGACGGAGGGGACTCAGGCGCGCCTGGGCTACCTGCCCCGGTCGGTCGCACACAACGACTTCATCTTCTCGGTCATTGCCGAGGAAAAGGGATTTTTGGGAAGCATTACGGTTCTCAGTCTGTTTGGCCTACTGCTGTTAAACGGCATTCGCATAGCCGGTCTCTCAAAGGACCGGTTCGGCACGCTGCTCGCCCTTGGCGTCACCGTGCTGTTCCTCGTGCACGTGTTCGTTAACATCGCGATGACCATCGGGCTCGTGCCCATCACGGGCATACCGCTTCCCTTTATAAGCTACGGCGGCACCTTCGTGCTAAGCTGCTGTGTGCTGCAAGGACTGGTCCAGAGCGTCTATCGCTTCCGGAAGGACTTCGCATGACCCTGCGTCCGACCCGCGATAACGACCGCCCTGCCGGAATCTCCTGCGCTGCAACCCGCGCCCGAAGGGACCCCCGATACAACCAGGATAGGTCCCCAAATGAGCGAAATAACCCAGCCAGGAGCGGACGCCAGCCAGGACGTCGCCCACAAGTATGATTCCGAACTCGCGAGCCCTCCCGTGCAGCGCGAGGTCGCGACCCTTAGCGCCGTCGAGCTGAAGGCCGGCGCGTCTGAGCGCGCCCAGCAGCGGCCGATCCTCCAGAAGATCGTCGCCGCGTTCAAGAAGGAGAAGGGCTCCTACCGCGAGCTGATCATCAATTCCGAGCCGCTGGAGAAGCGCGTGGCGCTCCTCGTGGACGGCCGCCTCGAGAAGTACGAGATCGAGCGCGAGTCCGACGACCGGATGGTCGGCGGCATCTACAAGGGCCGGATCAAGAACCTGGACCCGGGCCTCAAGGCGGCCTTCGTCGACATCGGGTACGCCAAGAATGCGTTCCTGCACTACTGGGACATGATCCCCGCCGCGACCGACTCGTCCTACGAGATCGTCCGCGTCAACAAGAAGAAGGACGCGGCGCCCAAGGGCGACGTCTCCGTCAAGGACATCCCGGGCCTCTACCCCCCCGGCTCGGACATCGTGATCCAGGTGACGAAGGGCCCGATCGGCACGAAGGGGCCGAGGACCACGACCAACCTCTCCATCCCCGGCCGGTACCTGATCCTCACCCCCTACAGCGACGGCTGCGGCATCTCCCGCAAGATCGAGGACCCGAACGAGCGCAAGCGCCTGAAGCAGCTCATCAACGAGCTCACGATCCCCGGCGGCATGGGGGTCATCGTGCGGACCGCCGGCGAGGGGAAGAAGCCGAGGTACTTCGTGCGCGACCTGCACCTGCTCCTGCGCAAGTGGGAGGAGATCAGCAGGAAGATGCAGACCGACCGCTCGCCCGCGTGCCTCTACATGGAGCCCGACCTCGTCGAGCGCACCGTGCGCGACTTCCTCACCGAGGAGGTCGACCGGGTGCTGATCGACAACCGCGGCGACTTCGACAGGACGCAGGACCTGGTCGGCCTCATCTCCAAGCGCTCCCGCGGCAAGATCGCCTACTACCAGGACAGCATCCCCATCTTCGAGCGCTTCAACATCGAGCGCCAGATCGAGCAGACGGGCCAGCGCAAGGTTCCCCTGCCCTCGGGCGGCGAGATCGTGATCGACGAGACCGAGGCCCTGATCGCCATCGACGTCAACACGGGCTCCCACAAGAACCGCTCGGGCGAGGAGAAGAACACGCTCTACGCCGTCAACCTGGAGGCCGCCGTCGAGGCGGCCCGCCAGATACGCCTGCGCAACCTGGGCGGGCTCATCATCCTCGACTTCATCGACATGAAGGAGCGGCGGCACCGCAACGCCGTCTACGAGAAGATGGTGGAGCTCATGTCGGGCGACAAGGCGAAGAACCACATCCTGCCGATCTCGCAGCTGGGGATCATGCAGATGACGCGCCAGAGGCAGCAGGAGTCGCTCTCCTCCAACCTCTACACGGACTGCCCGTACTGCCGGGGCCGGGGCATCGTGAAGTCCGACACCACGATGTCCGTCGAGCTGCAGCGGCGCCTCTCCTCGGTCGTCCGCCGGCTCCAGGCCAGGAAGGACGGCAAGACCTACTCCCTGAGGGTGCTGGTCCATCCCGCGGTCCTCGAGCGGCTGCGCAGCGAGGACGCGAACCTTCTCGTCCGCATGGAGAAGACCTTCGGCGTCCAGCTGGCCTTCAGGGCGGACCCCAACTACCACATCGAGAACTTCAAGATCATCAACTCGGTGACGGGCGAGGAATACCGGTAGGGGGCGCCGAACGCCGGTGGCCCAGGTAACCGTCACCTCCCGCAGGGAAAACCTTGCCGGGCGCAGGAGGGAGTTCTCGGAGGCGATCCATGCCTGCGTGACCTCCGCGCTCGGCCTGCCGCCGGAAAAGCGCTTCCACAGGTTCGTGGCGCTCGCGCCGGAGGACTTCGTCCACCCGCCCGACCGGACCGAGCGCTACACGATCGTCGAACTCAGCATGTTCGAGGGCCGCTCAAGGGAGGCGAAGAAGGCCCTGATCCGCGGGCTTTACGAGAAATTCGAGAAGGACCTAGGAATCGGCCCGGCGGACCTGGAGATCACGATCTTCGAGACCCCCCGCGCGAACTGGGGAATCCGGGGGAAGCCCGGCGACGAGCTGGAACTCGGCTACAAGGTCGAGGCCTAGCCGCGGCGCCCCGGGGAGGCCGCCCGCATGCGGCGGGCGTCACTTCCTTGGCTCGTTGTCGGGGAAGCTGACCCCCGGCCCGAAAAAGCACTCGTTTGAGACGATCTTCCCGTCCTTCAGCCTGAAAAGCTCCGTGTTCCGGAACAGCCTGCCGGCGTTGGTCCACCCATTGTAGGTCACGTAGGCGTCGTCCCCGACGACAACGACCTTCTCCAGGTCGAACCGCTTCGTGTTTGCCGAATTCGGCCAGCACCTCTTCTTGTAGAGGCCCAGGCCGATATGGTCGTCGCCCGCGGGGCTGGAGAAGGTGAACCCGTCGGCGAGGATCGCCTCCAGCATGGGCCAGTCCTTCTTTTCGTAGGCGGTGTAATACTGGCGCACTGCCTTTTCGTTCATGGCGGTATCCGGCGGGTTTTGGGCCCGGGATGCGGGCGGCGAGAGGGCTGACAATGCGACGATGAGGCAGGCGAGGGCTGCGGGGGTTTTCATGGGTCGATCCTGGGGGGTTTCAGGCGTGCTTGGGGCAATGAGGCGCAAGACTTCAGCCGCGGGGATGGGGGCCCACGTCGATGGGAGCTCCCAGCGAGCGATTCACACCCCTTGAGACACCGCCGGGACGGACATCCCTTCAGCCCCGCTTGGCCGCGGCGAATAATCCGAGTCTCCTGTGTTGGGCCAAGAGGATCGCGGGCAAGAGCCGACGGGTGTTCGTCAAAAGGAAGCTGCGCGTGCTTCGCGCCCATCACTCAGGGGTCAGCATGCCGTCAGATGGAATCAAATGATCGCCTGGGCCACGCGGCTCGCTTGAGCGGCATCTCGGCAAGCAGCAGCAGGTGCGAAGCTGCAGGTCCAGTCTTCGCCGGTTTCGCTTCGCGGGCAAAGCCGGTGACGATCTAGGGCGGGACTATATCCTGGAAACGTGGTCGCGGCTCATGGTCCCCGGGGCGGCTGGCGCCGCTCACCGGGCGGCCATGTTCCTGTCGAGGAATGCCTCTATCCTTTCGTACTGCTCCAGCCTGTTCGAGAAGTAGTACATCCCGTGCCCCTCCGAGCCGACGATGTAGGTCTCGTGGGGGACGCCATGCTTCTCCAGCTCCGAGATGAGCCGGTAGGACTGGCCCACGTCGGCAACGGGGTCGTCCTTGCCGTGGGTGACGAATACCGGCACCTTGACCCTGTCGACGTGGCGGACCGGCGCGATCTCGTCAAACTTCGCGGTTTCGGTCCGCGGATCGCCAAGGTTTTTTATCAGGCGGGCATAGCCCGGGTCGCCGAACTGCGTGTAGTCGTATTTCTTGTCGGAGATAAGCTGCGCCCAGTCGAAGACCCCGGAAATGCAGACGGCGCAACGGTAGAGGGACGGCTGGTCGACAACGCCCTCCAGCGACAGGTAGCCCCCGAACGAGCCGCCCATGATCGCGACCCGGTCCGGATCGACGAGGCCCGTGGCGAGGATGGCCTTGGTGGCGTCCGTCACGTCGTGGCTCATCTTCACGAAATCCCAGTCGTCCTTTTCCTGGAACTTCCACTCGGTGCCAGACGACCCGCGGTAGTTGGGCTTGAGGACCGCATAGCCGCGGCTGGCGAGGAACTGGGCCTCGCCGTCGAAGCCCCAGTCGTCGCGCACCCAGGGGCCGCCATGAGGAAGGACAACCATCGGCGCGGGCCTCGCCTTCGAGGCGCCGGCCGGGAGCGTCAGGTAGGCGTCCAGGACCTTCCCGTCCCGCGTTTTGAACCGCACGATGTTCTGCGGCTGCATCCGCTTCGGATCGATCCACGGCCGCGCATCCTTGAAGAGGCCGGCCGAATGATGGGCGAAGTCGACCCAGCTGTAACGGACCGGCTGCGTGTCGGAGTAGGTCGCCACGAGGAATATCGTCTGCGCATCGTCGCTCTGCAGGATCCTCACGTAGAGCCCGGGGAAAGAGCGGTTGAGGACGTCCTGGTAATGACGGTACTTGTCGTTGAGCCAGATGTTGTGGGGTCCCTCCCGGTCGGCGAGGACGCCGAGAACCTCACCGGTCACGCGGTCGCGGTAGACGCCGCCGATGAAATCGTAGCCAGGGTCGTCGCAGACGACATCGCCCCACGTCCCCGTGGCCGCATCCCTGTACCGGAGGGGGCTCGGCACGCCATCCTTGTGCGGGGGGCGCGCGAGTATCTCGGCGGGGGTCCTTCCAGGGCCGACGACCCATCCGTGGTCCATGTCGACGGGGCATTTCTTCCATGAATCCCCGTCCAGGCGAAGGAGCTCGCTGTGGCCGTGCTCGTCGGTCACCGCGAAGTCCATGTTTCCCTCCTTGTCGGCAATATAGCCCGTCGTCCTTCTCTTCGGGGCCGGGAATTTTTGCAGGATATGGAGGTCGTTGTTGTCGCGGATCGGCTGGATGTTGGCCCAGAGGGCCTCCGGTGATGCCGTGAGCAGGTTAAATCCCTTGCCCCGCGAAAGCTCCGCCGAGTTTATCGTTGCGGCGCCGAGGTCGCCACCTCCGGGTGTGAGGCCGTCCCAGCTCAGCCATACCAGGGGGCTCAACCTGTCCGCCTTGGGAATCGAGACAATCCGGGCCCCAAAATACTGCAGGAGCGGGTAAGTGTCGTTGAGGTCGTTCACCTCCGCCGCGTAAAGCCCGATCCCATAAAGTTTTTGCGCGGAGATCTCGTAGATCAGGCGCTTGGAGTTCAGCCAGATCACGGTGCCGATGTCGTAGTCGCCGGTGCCCCCGACCAAGCCGTAGGTCCGCGACTTGACGTCATAGACGAGGAGAACGTGGCGGTCCTCGCCCATGGTGACGACCGCCGCGATGTGCGACCCGTCGGGGCTGATCGTCGGCTGCTGGAGGAGGTTGGGCCTCAGGAAGTCGCCGGCCGGAATCGGCTCATTTGCGGCGACAGGCGTGGTCCGCGTGAGGTCGTACGACGCGGCTTTGAGCAAAGGCCCCGTCAGGGCCGAGAGGAGCACCGCGATGCGGAGCCCGCGAATCAAGGAGGGGAGCTGGGGCATGGCGGCTGGTTCGAAGCCTGCCGTAATGGCCCGCGGGCCGGGCCAAGTCAGCTTTATTGCGGACCATCCAAGGTTGGCCCCATGGCTTCCGAAAACGCCTCAAATCAGCCACCCGCCAAGTTGGTCCCCAAGTTTTCCGTGAACGGGTGGTGCAATAAAAATTCCATAACCAATTGACAATAAAATACATACCTATTCCATTTTGACCACAAAGGCTCCATCGACCCCCTGAACCAGCGGGGCTGCAAAGGGGACAAAGGACGGCAGGCTTTGGCCCTGCTCCCATGCCTCCCTGCCCCGGCATCCTCGCAGCCGCCATACCGTCCACGCTTGTCGTGCTGGTGCTCGGCCGGATCGCCATTCTCCGCGCGAAGGGTGTCCGCGCCTTCAAGTTTGGGGCCATCGACAGGAAGGATTTCCTGATCCCGCCCTTCGCCCTCTTCTACCTCTATCTCTGCGCTGCTCCCGGCCTGGGGCTGCCCGTTCCCTGGAAAGGGCGGCTCTTCGCCCCGGGCCTTGCCGATTGGGCGGGCTCGGGATTCCTGCTTGCGGGGCTTGTGGTATTTTTCATCAGCCTTCTCTCGTTCGGGCGAAGCTTCCGCGTGGGCATCGACAAGGATGCGCCGGCCGGGCTCGTGACGACCGGGATCTTTGGGCTCAGCCGGAATCCAATCTATGTCGGCTTCGGCTGCGTGCTCCTCGGCGAATTCCTGGTTCACCAGGGACTGGTTTTCCTCATTTACCTTGCCGCGGCAGGAGCCCTCATCCACCGGCAGGTCCTGCGGGAGGAGGCCTTCATGCGGCGCCGCTACGGGGAGCGCTTTGTGGCGTATCAGAGCCACGTGAGGCGCTATCTTTAGGCCCTGGCCGGGCCGCCGCGCCCTTCCGTTCTAAGCATGCCTTCGTGACGCTTTCGCAAATTCTAATAGCATAAAAATAAGTTGCGCAAAGCGTTACCGATAACAGCCTGCGTTGTCCTGAAATGGCGGCGGGCCGCGCACGAAGCATGCATCCAACCCAAACATCCGCCGCATTGACGCGGGGTGGCATCGCGGAGGACCTGCGGCGGGCATCGGTCTGGTTCGCGGCGCCGGTCGGGGCGGCGTCCCTCTTCAGGGTCTTTGTCGAGCCCCACTACCTGAGCGGCTGGCTCGTCGTCTGGCTCCTGCTGATCGGCCTCTACGCCTTCGCCCAGCGGTTCCTCCTGGAAAAGCCCGGCGACGGGCGCCTGAGGACGGCGCTCGTCTTCAACTTTGTCGCCATCAACGTCGGCTTCGCCCTCATCGGCTGCTTCATGTCCGCATGGCCGGGATGGAGGGCCGACGGGATGCTGAACTCCATTGACCGGATGATCCTCGGGTGTGACACGGCGTCGCTGTTCGGGCGCTGGTCCAACCCTTGGGTCGGGACCCTCGCCGTCCTGGGCTACTCGAGCTTCATCCTCTTTTTCCTCTACCTCGCGTTCTCGGAGGCCTTCGTCCTGTCGGCCTGGACGGGAAAGATCCAGAAGGGCTTCATGATGCTCTACGGGCTTGGCTATTCCGGATACCTCCTGCTGCCGGCGAGCGGCCCCATCTTCGCCCACGAGGGAAAGCCGCTCCTGCTGCCCCAGAGCCATTTCGCCGCGGGGCTCAACAGCTGGCTGACGAGCTGCTGCCTGGGCGTCGACGCATGGCCGAGCCTCCACGCGGGCGTGTGCCTGTTCACCGTCGTCTGGGTCTGGCGCCGCTGGCCGAAGGCCCTGGCGTTCTTCGTCCCCGCGGGCATCGCCCTCCTCTTTGGGGCCCTCTACCTGCATTACCACTACCTGGTCGACATACTGACCGGCGGCGCGCTCGGGATCGCCTGCTCGGTCTCGGTCCTCAGCGAGGCGCGGCGCGGCGCGGCCGTTCCAGCCAAGGTGCCCGCAAGGAGCCCCGCACCCACCGGAGCGTCGCAGGGCCCCGCTGCCGGGCGCCTTCCCGTCCCTGACGCAGAGTAGGCCGGCGCCCGAAAATCCGGTTGCCGAGAGGGGCAGTCCGGCGGATGAATCGCACCCATGCCCCACTCCGCCCCGGCCAGGCGCCCGCACGGCTGCCGCCTCATCGCCATCGTTGCCGTCCTCTGCGCCACGCAGGCTGCATCCGCCCAGGCGACCGCGCTTCCCTTCCTCAGTCCCGTGTTCGGGAGCGACATGGTGCTCCAGCGCGGCAAGCCGAACGCCTTCTGGGGATGGACCACGCCCGGGGCCAGGGTCACGGTCGAGGTCGGGGGACGGTCCGCAACCGGCGTCGCCCAGGCCGACGGCCGTTGGCAGGCGGGAGTGACACCGCCCCCGGCTGGCGGCCCCTACACGGTGACCGTAATCGGGCCGGTGCGCGCGGAGCTGCATGAGGTTCTGGTGGGCGACGTCTGGCTCTGCGGCGGGCAGTCGAACATGGCGCTGCCGCTTTCCGCCGTCAGGGACGGCGCCGCCGAAACCAAGGCGGCAAGCAATCCCGAGATCCGCCTCTTCAGGGTCGCCGACCATGCCTCCTACCAGGGGACCGAGGTTCCGGCGGGAGAATGGCGGATCTGCTCGCCGGGGACGGCCGGGAGCTTCTCGGCGGTGGCCTACTACTATGCTCGCAGCCTCCAGGACAGGCTCCACGTGCCCATCGGGCTCATCGAGGACTGCGTCGGGGGCACGCCCGTCGAGACATGGATGAGCCCAGGGACCCTCGCCCACAGGGACGACTTCAAGGCTGACATAGCCGAGATGGGGCGCCTGAAGGCGCTGGGCGGCCCGCAGTACGGCAACTACGTGATGCACTGGTACGACCAGTACGACGCCGGCGCCAAGGGCGACACGTGGGGCGCCGCGGGCCTCGACGACTCCTCATGGAAGACCGTCCCGGTGCCCGGCGCCTTTGCGGCGCTTGGCGTCGGCGCCGTGCCCGCCGTCATCTGGCTCCGGAGGGAGATCACCCTCCCGGATCCCCTCCCCGCCGGCGCGGCCACCCTTTTCCTCGGCTCCGTCGAGAAGATGGACACCGCGTACATCAACGGCAAATGGGTCGGGGCGAGCTCCTGGGTCGAGAACCCGCGTCGCTACGACGTCCCCCTTTCCGACCTGAGGCCGGGGCGCAACGTCATCGCCCTGCGAATCCTGAAGCTGAAGCCGGACGAGGGGTTCCTCGACAAGCCCGAGGTCCTGCAGCTCAGCGTGGGCGGCACGTCGACGCCGCTCGCCGGGGACTGGAGGGGCATCGTGAGCGTCGACGCGCGGCCGCCCCACCCGATGCCCCTCGGGTACGAGAACTACCCGACCATGCCGACCGTGCTGTACCAGGGCATGATCGAGCCGCTGGCGCCGCTCGCGATCCGCGGCGCAATCTGGTACCAGGGGGAGGCCAACGCTGCGCGCGCCTACCAGTACCGGACGCTCCTGCCCGCGATGATCGCCGACTGGCGCAAGCTCTTCGGCCAGGGCGATTTCCCATTCTACATCGTCAGCCTTCCGGCCTTCATGCACCACAGGGACGAGCCGCCGGCCGGCGACGAGTGGGCCGAGCTCCGCGAGGCGCAGGCCATGGCGGCGCGCTCGGTGGGGAATTCGGGGCTGGCGGTCACGATCGACACGGGCGAGCCCGACAACATCCACCCCAAGGAGAAGAAGGTCGTGGGCGAGCGCCTCGCGCTGTGCGCGCTGGCGGGGACCTACGGGCAGAGGGTGGTCTCCCAGGGCCCCACCTACGCGTCGAAGGAGGCCGTCCCCGGCGGCCTCAGGCTGCATTTCAGGAGAACGGACGGCGGGCTCGTCGCCAGGGGCGGCGCCGCCGGGGAGTTCTCGGTCGCGGGAAAGGACCGCATCTGGCACTGGGCGCAGGCGAGGATCGACGGCGACGACGTGGTCGTCTCCTCGCCCGAGGTCCCCCGCCCCGAGGCCGCGCGCTACGCGTGGCAGTCCTTCCCGAAGGCGACGCTCTACAACGGAGCGGGGCTCCCTGCCGTGCCCTTCCGAACCGACGACTGGCCGGGCGTGACGGCCACCGCCCGCTAGGCGCGGGTCTTCACGGCCGGCGCGGTCCGCGGACGCCGCCTCCCGGCGCGCGCGGGGCATGTCGCGCCGCCGAACCACGTCCCGTCGACGAAGGTCGTGGTCGGTATCTCGGGGATGCCGAGCCTGTTGAGCTGCAGCTGGCCCTCGAGGATCTCCACGGCCGTCGCCCCGACCTCCGCGTGGTTCTGCCGGACCCCCGCGACCGTCCCGTCCATCCTCTCCAGGAAGACGTCGATGAACGCGACGTCCCTGGGGACCCGGAGCCCGAGGCGGCGGAGCAGCGGAAGGACGAACGAGCCCTTGCTGACGATCACGTCCGGCTTCTCGGCCCTGAGCCAGGCGGCGAACGGTCCGGGGTCCGGCTCGACGGGCTCGTCGCTCTCGTTCAGCCAGCGCGCAGCGGGCTCGGCGCCGGGGAAGATATGCGGGGGCACGCGCTCCACGGGAGCCATGTGCTGCTGCTCGCACAGGCATCCGGCCATCCAGAGGTTGTCGACGGCCTGGTCCCACCCGCGGTGCATGACGAACCCCGCGCGCCGGTACCCGAGGGAGGCCGCCTTCTGCAGGGCGACGCGGATCGCGTCGCACTGGTTGTTGGTCACGTTGTGGAGGACGGGCCTGTGGGGAAAATAGTCGATCTTCACGGCGCAGAACCGGTCCCAGTCGAGGTCCAGCGTGTCGCCCATCTCGCGCCCGTGGGAGGCGACGATCAGCCCCGTGATCCCGCGGGCGACGAGGACGTCGCTCAGGCGCTCGTGGGACAGGCCGGGCTCGCGCATCCAGAAATGCTCGAGCCTGTAGCCGAGGCGCGCCGCCATCATGTCCGCCCCGCCGAAGAACTCGGGATGCGCCGTGACCCTGCGCCACCCAAACCGCGTCTTCCAGTTCGTGACGTAGGCCAGCGTGGGCTGCGTCCTGCGCGCGCGGGCGCGCGCGCGGTAGGCGATGAGCGCCCGCAGCACGGGGTCCGGGCGATAGCCCATGCGCTCGGCGAGGCCCTGGATGCGCAGGCGCGTGGCCTCGGGCAGGCGCGGGTGGTTCCGCAGCGCGAGCGAGACCGTCGTCACGTGGACGCCGGCCTTGGCGGCGACGTCGCCCATGGTGACCCGGCGCTGGCTCATGGCGAAAGGATGTGGGCCCGGGTCCGGGGGCCCTCAAGTCTATAATTAGAGCACTGGGCGCCTTGAGCCGGGCGCGGGGGTTCGCAGGATGGCCCCGCCCCAACCCTTCATTCTGCCGCGCCCCTGCGCCGCAGCGCACCCGCCATGCCCGAATCCCTGCCCTTCAAGAATCCCGACCTTCCCCTTCAGAAGCGCATCGACGACCTCCTCGGCCGCCTGACGCTCGAGGAGAAGGTGGGCCAGATGCTGCACGAGAGCCGGGCGGTCGACCGGCTGGGGGTGCCGGCGTACAACTGGTGGAACGAGGCCTGCCACGGGATCGCGCGCAACGGGCGCGCGACCGTGTTCCCCCAGGTGATCGGCCTCGGCGCGACATGGAACCGGGACCTCGTGGGGAGGGTGGCCGGCATCATCGCGGAGGAGGCGCGCGCCAAGCACCATGCCGCGCTGGCGGCGGGCCACCGCGGCCAATACCAGGGCCTCACGTTCTGGACCCCCAACATCAACATCTTCAGGGACCCCCGCTGGGGCCGCGGCCAGGAGACGTTCGGCGAGGACCCCTACCTGACCGGCGAGCTGGGCCTGGCGATGGTGCGCGGCCTCCAGGGCGACGACCCGCGGTACATGAAGACCGCGGCCTGCGCGAAGCACTACGCCGTCCACAGCGGGCCCGAGCGCGAGCGCCACGGCTTCGACGCGAAGCCGTCCATGAAGGACCTGCACGAGACCTACCTGCCCGCGTTCGAGAAGCTCGTGGCGGGCGGGGTCGAGGCCGTCATGGGCGCCTACAACCGCACGCTGGGCGAGCCGTGCTGCGGCAGCAGCCTGCTCCTCATGGACATCCTGCGGGGGCGCTGGGGCTTCAAGGGCCACGTGGTCAGCGACTGCGGCGCGCTGGACGACATCCACCTCCACCACAAGGTGACGGGGAACGAGGCCGAGTCCGCGGCGCTCGCCGTGCGCAACTCGTGCGACCTCAACTGCGGGGGCACCTACAACTACCTCATGGCGGCCGTGAAGCAGGGCCTCATCGGCGAGAACGAGATCGACGCCTCGGTGAGGAGGCTCCTGTCGGCCAAGTTCCGCCTGGGGCTCCTGGATCCCCAGGAGCGCGTCCCCTGGTCGGCGACGCCGGCCTCCGTCATCGACTCCGACGCCCACAGGGCCGCGTCGCGGCAGGCCGCCGTCGAGTCCATCGTGCTCCTCAAGAACAACGGGATACTGCCGCTGCGCAGGGATCACGAGAGCGTGCTCGTCACCGGGCCCACGGCCGCGAACACGACGGCGCTCTTGGGCGACTACTTCGGGATATCGGCGCGGCTCGTCACGATCATGGAGGGCATCACGGAGGCCGTCTCCGAGGGGTGCCGCATCGTGTTCCGCACGGGCTCGCCGGTCTTCGGCAAGGCGGCCCCCGGGATCAACTACACCTACGGGACCGCGGCGGAGAACGAGGTCACGATCGCCGTCGTGGGGCTCGACCCGTCCCTCGAGGGGGAGGAGGGCGACGCCGTGGCCTCGCCGACGGACGGCGACCGCGAATACATCGAGCTGCCGCCGGTCCAGCGGGAATTCCTGGCCGAGCTTCGCAAGCATGCGAGGAAGCTCATCGTCGTCGTGACGGGCGGCAGCGCCGTGGCCGTGCCCGAGGCGCACGAGTTCGCGGACGCGGTGCTCCATGTCTGGTATCCCGGCTGCGAGGGCGGCCGGGCCGTCGCCGACGTCCTCTTCGGCGCCGCCTCCCCCTCGGGGAAAATGCCCGTCACGGTCCCCCGCGCGACCGGGGACCTGCCCAGTTTCTCGGACTACTCGATGACCGGGCGGACCTACCGCTTTGCGGAGAGGGAGCCCCTCTACCCCTTCGGCTTCGGCCTGGGCTACGGGAGCCCGGAGTACGGCCCGCTGCGAGCGGACGCGCAGAGGCTCGCCGCCGGGCAGGGGGTGACGGTCCGGACCGTGCTGAAGAACGCCGGCAGCCGCGCCATTGACGAGGCGGTGCAGTGCTACGTCCAGCCCCCCCGGGGCTGGCCGCTGGCGCCCCTGGCGACGCTCGTCGACTTCAGGAAGGTCCGGGTCACCCCGGGCGCCGTGGCGGCCGTCGAGTTCACGCTCCCCGCCTCGGCCTTCGAGCAGTTCGACAGCGCGGGCCGGAAGGTCCACGCTCCCGGCCGCTACGGGATCGTCGTCGGGTCGTCCTCCCCCGGGGCGCGCTCGCTGGCCCTCGGGGCGCCCGCCCCGGCCGCCTGCGAGATCGATCTTGTGTAGCACCCCCGCGGGGGCCGTGCCCGCAAAACCCCAATCCCCATGAGCGACAGCACCCAGAAACTCTCCTTCGGCGAGAAGGTTGGCTACAGCGTCGGCGACGCGGCGGCCAACTTCGTGTTCATGTCGATGATCCTCTTCCAGGCCAACTTCTACACGGACGTGTTCGGGCTGGCCGCAGGGACCGCGGGGACGATCATCCTCGTCGCGAGGCTCTGGGACGCCTTCTTCGACCCGATCATGGGCGTCACGGCGGACCGCACGAACACGCGCTGGGGCAGGTTCCGCCCGTGGGTCCTCTGGACCGCCGCCCCCTGGGCGATCGTCATGTACCTCGCCTACAGGACCCCGGCCGGCTGGACGGGCCACTCGCTCATCGCGTACGCCGTGGTGACCAACATCCTGCTGATGACGATCTACTCGATGAACAACATGCCCTACTCGGCGCTGGGGGGCGTGATGACGGGCGACCACCACGAGCGGGCGAGCGTGTACTCCTTCAGGTTCGTCGCGGCCTCCGTGGCGCAGTTCATCGTGGGGGGATTCACGCTCCCCCTGGTGGCCAAGTTCTCGGGCCCCTCGAACGACCGCCAACACGGCTGGGCCGTCACCTTCGGGATATGGGCCGGCATCTGCTTCGTCCTCTTCCTCATCACCTTCCTCACCTGCCGCGAGCGCATACACCCCGAGCCCAAGCAGAAGTCCTCGCCGAAGCAGGACTTCGGCGACCTGGCGAGGAACAGCCCGTGGGTGTGCATGTTCCTGCTCACGTTCGTCCAGTTCGGCATCCTCTCGATGAGGGGCGGCGCCCTCTACAACTACTTCCACTCCTACGCGGACAAGGCGGCGATGTACGACTGGCTGGCCCAGCTGCACCTGACCGCCGCGCCCCTGGCGCCGGGCGCCGCGTCGCCGGGCGGCATACTCGAGTGGCTGGGCTACATCGTCCACGCAGACCGCGCCCACCTCGAGAACTCGAACGTCGCGGACGTCGCCAACAGCATCAACAACATGATCGGGACGGCGTTCATCATCATCGCCATCATGCTTTCCCCGGCGATCGCGAGGCGCGCCGGCAAGAAGGCCGTGTGCCTCGTGGGCTTCACGCTGACGGCGGTGGCCTCCGCGCTCTTCTACCTGCCCGGCCCGCGCGACATCTGGGCGATGGTGTTCCTGGGTATCCTCTGGTCCCTCACGTACGGCCCGACGAGCCCCCTCTGCTGGGCCATGTTCGCCGACGTGGCCGACTACTCCGAGCTGAAGAACAACCGCAGGGCGACCGGGATCATCTTCGCCACGATCGGGTTCGCCCTCAAGGCGGGCCTGTCCGTCGGGTCGGCCTCCCTCCTCTGGCTCCTCGGGTCGTACGGCTACGTGCCCAACCATCCGCAGACGCCCCGCGCGCTCGAGGGCATCCGGATGTGCTCCAGCATCTACGTCGCCATCCTCTTCCTCGTCTGCGCGGTCTTCGTCGGGTTCTACAAGATCAACAAGTCCCTCACGATACAGATCTCCGAGGAGCTCGCCGAGCGCCGGCGGCGCCTTGCCTCGGCGTAGGGCGCGCCCGAGGATGGGAGCCATGCGCGCGGCAGGCCTGACTCTCCTCGTCCTCTCGGCGGCGGCCCTGCGCGCCGACGACGCGCCGCGGTGCCGCAACCTCTTCGGCACCATGCTGGGCAAGTCGGACGCCGAGGTGGCGTCGAAGATCGACGGCGCCTGGCGCCAGCTCTTCCGCGGCGACGAGGCCACCCAGCGCCTCTTCTACCCCGTCGACGGCGGCATGGCCTACGTGCCCGACATCGCGAGCGGCGACGTGAGGACGGAGGGGCTGTCCTACGCGATGATGATCTCCGTCGAGACGGGGCACAGGGACGACTTCGACCGGATCTGGAAGTGGGCGAGGGTCCACCTGTACCACGACTCCGGCCCGGCGCGCGGGTATTTCGCGTGGCACGCGCAGTTTGACGGCAAGCAGCTGGACACGGGTCCGGCGTCGGACGGCGAGGAGTGGTTCCTCACGTCCCTCTTCTTCGCGTCCCACCGCTGGGGCGACGGGGAAGGCATCCTCGACTATGGCGGCGAGGCGCAGGCGCTCCTGCGCACGATCCTCCACAAGTCCGAGGAGGCGGGCCGCGGCGACTACGTCGACCTCATCGACCCCGTGGCGAGGGAGGTGGCCTTCGTGCCGCACGGGGACGCCTCGAGGTTCACCGACCCGTCCTACCACCTGCCGGCCTTCTACGAGCTCTGGGCGCAGTGGGCGCAGTCCCCCGGCGACCGCGCCTTCCTGCATTCGGTGGCGGAGCGCAGCCGGCAGGTCTTCAGGCTGGCGGCGAACCCCGCGACGGGCCTCATGCCCGACTATTGCACGTTCGATGGCCGGCCCTACGCGAGGCGGGGCCACGAGGACTTCAGGTACGACGCGTGGCGCACCCTGTCGAACCCGGCCGTGGACTACGCCTGGAACCACAGGGACCCGTGGGAGGCGGAGCAGAGCAACCGCGTCCTGCGCTTCCTCTCGACCCCGGGGGCCCAGGGACATGACCGGTTCAGGCTCGACGGGACGCCGGTCGGCGACGACAGCCACCCGGCGGGCCTCCTGTCCATGGCCGCCACCGCCGGGCAGGCCGCCGACGCCTCGGTCGCCCGGCCCTTCGTCGAGGGCCTGTGGTCGATGGAGATTCCCTCGGGCCGCTACCGCTACTACAACGGACTCCTGTACATGCTGGCGCTGCTCGAGGATGGCGGAAGGTTCAGGGCGTTCATGCCGGGGGAGGCCGGGCGATGAGGCTGCCCGCGGCCGCCGCCGCGCTGGCCGCCCTCTGCGCGGCCCTGCCCATGAGGGCCGAGGACGGCTACCGGCTCTGGCTGCGCTACGACCGCATCGACAGCCCGGCGGCGGCCGCCGGCTACGCCGCGGCGACGTCGACGGTCGTCATCGCGACGCCGCAGGGCGCCGACACGCCCGTCATCGGCTCGGCGCGGCGGGAGCTGGTGGAGGGCCTTGGCGGCCTCCTCGGCACCGCGCCCGACATCCGCATCGAGGCGTCCCGCACGGAGGCTCCCCAGCTCGGGGCGGAGGGTTATTCCATCACGCGGCGCGGCGCGGGCGCGGTCGTCATCGCGGCAAACCGGGACGCGGGGGCCCTCTACGGCGCCTTCGCCCTCCTGCGCGAGATCCAGACGCGCTCGCCGCTCGCGTCGTCAAGCGCGCCCCGCGTCGAGCGGCGCATCCTCGACCACTGGGACAACCTCAACCGCACCGTGGAGCGCGGCTACGCGGGCCAGTCGCTCTGGGAATGGTACGTCCTGCCCGAGTACGTCAGCCCAAGGTACCGCGACTACGCCCGCGCGTGCGCCTCGATCGGCATAAACGGCGCCGTGCTCAACAACGTGAACGCGGACGCGCTCGTACTCACGGCGCCCTACCTGGAGAAGGTGGCCGCCATCGCCGGCGAGCTGCGCCCCTACGGCATGAGGGTCTACCTCTCGGCGCGGTTCACGGCGCCCATGGAGCTCGGCGGGCTGCCCACGGCGGACCCCCTCGACCCGAGGGTGGCGGCATGGTGGCGTGCCAAGGTCGACGAGATCTACCGGGCAGTCCCGGACTTCGGGGGTTTCCTCGTGAAGGCCAATTCCGAGGGCCAGCCCGGGCCGCAGGACTACCACCGCACCCACGCGGACGGGGCGAACGTGATCGCCGACGCCCTGGCGCCCCACGGGGGCATCCTCATGTGGCGCGCCTTCGTCTACGGGGCGCACCCCGAGGTCGACCGGGTGAACCAGGCCTACCGGGAATTCAAGCCGCTCGACGGCAGGTTCCGCGGGAACGTGGTCCTGCAGCTGAAGAACGGCCCCCTGGACTTCCAGCCGCGCGAGCCCTTCCATCCCCTCTTCGGCGCCATGCCGCACACCCGGCTCGGCCTCGAGGTGCAGGTCACGCAGGAGTACCTCGGAGCGTCCATCCAGCTCGCCTACCTCGGGCCCATGTGGGAGGAGGTCCTCCGCTCCGACACCTACGCCAGCGGCCCGGGTTCGACCGTGGGCAGCCTCATAGAGGCCGCCAACGGCTCGCCCGGGACGTCGGTCATGGCCGGCGTCGCCAACACGGGCACCGACCGCGACTGGACCGGCCACCCCCTGGCCGCGGCGAACTGGTACGCCTTCGGCCGGCTCGCCTGGGACGACCGCCTGGACTCCTCGGCGATCGCCAACGAGTGGACCCGGATGACGTTCTCGAACGACCCGCGCGTGGTCGCCCCCCTCGTCGGCATGCTCGGCGCGTCGAGGGAGATCGTGGTCGACTACTCGATGCCCCTCGGGCTCCACCACATCATGGCGACGGACCACCACTACGGGCCGGGGCCCTGGGCGGAGCCGGGCAGGCCCGACTGGACGCCCTCCTATTACCACCGGGCGGACGCGGAGGGGCTCGGCGCCGACCGCACGGCGACGGGGACGAATGCCCTGGCCTGCTACTCGCTCGTTCTGGCGAAACTCTGGGGTGACCCGCAGACATGCCCCGAGAACCTGCTCCTCTGGTTCCACCACGTCGGGTGGGGCCACAGGATGCGGTCGGGCCGCACGCTCTGGGACGAGCTTTGCCTAAGGTACCAGGGCGGCGTCGACGGCGTGAGGCACGTGGAGCGCCAGTGGGCCTCCATGGCGGGGCTCGTCGACGCGCAGAGGTATTCCCATGTGAGGATCCTCCTCGGCCAGCAGGAGCGCGACGCCGAGGCGTGGCGCGACGCCTGCATCCTCTACTTCCAGCAGTTCTCGGGGAGGCCGGTGCCCGCGGGCGTGGAGCCGCCGCTGCACACCCTGGCCTACTATGAGGCCGTGACGCTCCACTACTTCCCGGGGACGCCGAGCGGGAAATGAGCCCCAGGAATCCCGGCGCCCGCCTTGCGGCGCTCCTCCTCGTGGCGACCCTGTCCTGCCCGCCGATGCGCTCCGCGGCCCCCGTGCGCTTCCTTTCCTTCACCTACACGGGCCGCGACCCGGTCTACGGGGCGCCGCTTCCCGCCGGGCACTACCGCAACCCCGTCCTCGCCGGGTTCTACCCGGACCCCGACATCTGCCGCGTCGGCGCCGACTACTACCTCATCAATTCCACGTTCGCGTACTTCCCGGGCATCCCGGTGTTCCACAGCCGGGACCTCGTCAATTGGACCCAGGTCGGCAACGCGATAGACCGGCCCGGCCAGCTGAACTACGCCGGGCTCGGCGTCTCGCGGGGAATATTTGCCCCCGCCCTATCCTACCACGACGGGATATTCTACGTCGTCTGCACGCACGTCGACGGCGGCGGCAACTTCGTCATCACGGCCAGGGACCCGGCGGGGCCCTGGTCCGACCCGGCATGGCTCGGATTCGACGGCATCGACCCGTCGCTTTTCTTCGACGGGGACTCGGCCTGGATCGTGAACAACGGGCCGCCGCCGGGCGGCAGGTCCCTCTACGAGGGCCACCGAGCCATCTGGATCCAGAGGTTCGACGCGCGGACGCTGAAGCTCCTTGGCCCGAGGAGCGTCATCGTGAACGGCGGCGTGCGAATGGCCGACCATCCGCAGTGGATCGAGGGGCCGCACCTTCTCAAGGAGGACGGCTGGTACTACCTCATCTGCGCCGAGGGCGGGACCGCGGAGGGCCACTCCGAGGTGGTGTTCCGCAGCCGCGCCCCCGACGGCCCCTTTGAGGCGGGCCCGGTGAATCCCATCCTCACGCAAAGGGACCTGCCGGGCGACCGGCCGAATCCCGTCACCTGCACCGGCCACGCGGACCTCGTCATGACGCCCGAGGGGAAATGGTGGGCCGTCTTCCTCGGCTGCCAGCCCTACCTGCCCGGCACCTACAACACAGGCCGGGAAACCTTCATGCTGCCGGTCGAGTGGAAGGGCGGCTGGCCCGTCATCCTCGCGCAGGGCAGGCCCGTGGGCCTCATGCCGGCGTCGCCCGGAGGCGCGAGCCTCGCCGCGGGCCCCGTACCGCACACGGGCAACTTCACGTGGACGGACGACTTCAGGGGGCCGGGCCTCGCCCTGCCATGGATGGGCCTGCGGGGGCTCCCGAGGTTCGAGCTTGGCCGGCAGGGCCTCCTCCTTGCGCCGGCCACCCGCGGCCTGGAATCGGCGGCGACCCCGGCCTTCCTCGCCCACCGGGTCCAGCATGCGCACTTCACGGCGGAGACGACGCTCGAGATTCCCCCGCGCGGGGTGTCCGCGGGGATCGCCGTGTTCCAGAACGAGACGCACTACTTCCTCTGGCACTTCGCGGATGACGACGGGGGCAAGGCGGTCGTCCTTGAGATCGACGACGGGACGGGCAGGCGCGTCCTCAGCAGCTCCCCGGCGGGCCAGGGCACGGCAACGCTGGTCGTCAAGGTCGACGGCGGGCACTGCACGTTCTCGGTGAAGACGCGCGGGCACCGGTCCCGGGGCTACGCAAGGGAAGGCGGGTACGACGCCACGATCCTCAGCACCAGGGCCGCCGGCGGCTTCGTGGGCTCGGTCGTCGGCCCCTGCGCGCGCCTCACGCCCTGATACCCGGGGCCGGGCTCAGAACCCGATGCTGATCCCGCCGTCGACGGGGAGCATGACGCCCGTCACGAACTTGGCGGCGGGCGATGCCAGGTAGACGGCCGCCCAGCCGATGTCGACCGGCTCGCCGAGCTTGCCCATCGGCGTCCTGCCGAGGATCTTGTCCCGGCGCGCCGGGTCCCCGTCGAACGCCTTGCGGACCATGTCGGTCTCGATCCAGCCGGGCGCGATCGCGTTCACGCGGACGCCCTTCGCGGAAAATTCCGTGGCGTATCCCCGGACCATCCCGGCGTAGGCGGACTTGGCCGCCGTGTAGGCGATGATGTAGGGGATGCCGAAGATGGACGCCATGGAGGCCGTGAAGAGGATGCTGCCGCGCCCGCGCTTCATCATGGCGGGCGCCACGGCCCTCGTGAGGGAGTGGGCGGCAAAGACGTGCGTCCGCATGACCGTCTCAAACTCCTCCTCCGTCGTCTCGGCGGCGGGCTTCTTCACGTGGTTGCCGGCGTTGTTGACGAGGCAGGTGACCGGCCCCGCGAGCCCGGCCGCCTTCTCGACGAGCGCGGGCGCGCCGGCGAGGTCCGTGACGTCGTGGACGACATGGCTCGCCAGGGGGCCGATCTCCGCGCATGCGGCCGCCAGCTCCGCCTTTCGCCGGCCGACAAGGACGACCTTGGCGCCCGCGGAGGCCATCGCCTTCGCGATCGCGAGGCCGATGCCGGTGCCGCCGCCCGTGATGAGCGCCACCTCGCCCTCGAGTGAGAAGATTCCTGGGTATTGCGTGCTGTTCATGAGATTCCCTGTGAGCGCATGGCGGCCTTCATGTAGCCCATGGCGAAGGCCATCCCGGCATGCCATGGCGCGGCGCAGGCCATCTGCGGCGTGTGGTCCGGGATGAGGACGCCGTCGAAGCCGTTCCGCTTCAGGATCCCCAGGATCCGGTGCATGTCGACGTCCCCGTCGTCGATGAACGTCTCCTTGTAGGTCGGCACCTTGCCCCTCACGTTCCGGAAATGGACGTAGCCGAGGCGGCCCTCGCGGCTGTAGCGGTCGACGACCTCGTAGATGTCGCCCTCCGTCATCTCGGCCAGCGAGCCGATGCAGAACTCCAGCTGGTTGGACGGGCTGGGGTTCAGGTCGATGAGCCTCTGGTACATCGCGGGCTGGTAGACGAGCCGCGGCTGCCCCCGGACGCGCGGCATCGGGGGGTCGTCCGGGTGCGCCGCCAGCCGGACACCGGCCTCCTCGGCCACCGGGAGCACCTCGCCAAGGAAGCCGCCGAGGCGCCTCCAGAGCTCCTCGTGCGTGATCGGGGCCACCGTGCCCGCGGGCGCCTTCTGGTCGTACACCATGTTCCAGACCATCCCGTTGAACATCGGTGCGTCGTAGGGGCCCTCCATGCCGACGGACGGGGCTTCCCCCCTCGCGTAGTTGCCGCTCGTCCGGCCCGCGACGCCGGCGATGCTGAAGTTGTAGCCCATGATGGGGATCCCCGCCTTCCCCATCCGGCGCAGGATCGTCTTCACGTTCTCGACGTGGCGGGCCCTCTGGGGGCCGTCGAGGAGGATATCATGCCAGTGCGCCGGGTCGAAGTTCTCGATGGCCTCGAGCGTGAGGCCCGCCCTCTCGACCTCCTGGCGCAGGTCCGTCAGCTCCTCCTGCGTCCAGAGCCGGTCGGGATCGCCCGCCAGGCCCCACCCGCGGTCGGTCCCCGTCGGCTGGTCGTCATGCGCCTTCTTCGGGACGCCGCGGAAGTAGTCGACCAGGTGTGCCACGATGTGCGTCGCCCCGGCCTGCCGCGCGAACTGGAAGTTCTCGCGGGTCAGCATGTGCCGGTAGAGGCCGAGGCCGAGCTTCATGTGCAGGGAAGGTCGATGTTATCAAGGCGGGGCGCCGCGTTGTAAAGAAGCCCGTCGCGCCGCCTTGCGTCCGCGGCAGTCAAACAATAGCAAAGACCACCCCACCCCCATGAATCCCGCCGTCCGCACCCTCGCCGGGCCCCTCCTCGCATCCGCCCTCGCCGTGACCCTCGCGCTGCCCGGGCTCCTGGCCCAGGGCGCGGCCGGGGCCTTTGATCCCGTGGCCGACGCGGCGCTGGCCGCCATGAAGGCCAAGGCCGAGGCCCAGGGCATCAAGGGGACGGCCATGGTCGCCTTCGCCCCGGGCGACACCTTCACGGGCTGGACCTCAAAGGCGCTCGTGATCGGCCAGTTGGTGAAGGACTCCACCGACCCGGTGGTCAAGGGCTCCAATTTCCTGGGCAACGCCTACTCGAAGGCGTCCGAGATGGCCGCAACCGGGAAGGACAGCGGCGGCCGCGGCAAGGATTCGCCGGCGTACTGGGGCGAGGTCGGCTGGAAGGGGGGTGCCACCGCCGCCGGGAAGACGGGCCGGCTCTTCGCCGCCTTCAGCGGCGGCACGGGCGACCAGGACTACGCCACCTCGCAGGCCGGGCTCGCCGTCCTCAAGGCGTCGCTCTAGCCCTCCCCGGTCAGAACGAGACCTCGACCCGCTCGGTCACGAGGAGCACGGACTGGTCCCCCGTCCGCTTCTTGTAGGCCTGGCGTATGGCGTCGACCTTGTCGTGGTTCTCCCTCGTGTCCTCGCAGAGGATGATGACGACCTTCGACCACTGGCGGCTCGTCTCCTTCTCGGCCTTGCCCTTCCACTGGCCGAAGGCGTCGATGACGGTGAGGCCGTCCGGAAAGCGCGGCGTCACCTCGCGGTCGAGGAATTCGCGCCAGCGCATTTCCCAGAGGCTCGGCTCGGACGTGTCGGCGGGCGCGAGCCCGAAGTAGAGCTCGTTCCGCAGCCAGTGCGCAGCCCCGGGATGGGCCGCGTCGCCGGCCAGCGTGGCCGCGCGGGAGAATGCAGGCGCGAGGAGGAGGAACCCCGAGAGCAGGAGGGTGAGTCGCTTCATGGTAGGGGGTTCCGGTTCAGGTCAGCCGCGCCTTGCGCACCGAGATGATCTCGGTGTTCATGCCCGCCCAGTGGAGCCGCCCGAAGTAGCGGCCATGCTCCATCTTCATGCAGCGGTCGACGACGACGTCGAGGCCGGCCTTGGAGGCGATCTCCGCCGCCTCGATGCTGGCCAGCCGCAGCTGGAGCCAAAGGGCCCCCGCCTTCACGGCCACCGCCTGGCGCGCCACCTCGGCGCACTCCGAGACCGGCCTGAAGACATCGACCACGTCGATGTGGCCCGGCACGCTCGCCAGGTCCGGGTAGGCCCTTTCCCCAAGGATTTCCGGGGCCTTGGGGTTCACGGGAATGACCCGGTAGCCCTCCTTCTTCAGGTAGCTCGCCACGAACCAGCTGGCCCGCTGGGGATCGGTCGACAGGCCGACGATCGCGATTGTCCTGGCGGTCCGGAGCAGGCGCTGGACGACCTGCGGGTCCTGGTAGAGCCTCTGGTGCTCGGGCGAAAGCGCCGAATTCAGCGTTATCGCGCAGGAAGTGCCTGGTCCAGGTCCCATAGGATGTCCTCCTCGTCCTCGAGGCCGATCGACAGCCGGATGAGCTCCGGGCTGACGCCGCCCCTCGAGAGCTCCTCGTCGGTAAGCTGCTGGTGCGTGGTCGACGCCGGGTGGATGACGAGGCTGCGGACGTCGCCGATGTTCGCCAGGTGCGAGAAGAGCTGGAGCCTGCCGATGAAGGCCTTGCCCGCCTCCCGGCCCGCGGGGCCCGACGTTGCGCGCAGCCCGAAGGAGAACACGGCCCCCGCGCCCTTCGGCAGGTATGCCTTCGCGAGCGCGTGGTCGGGGTGGCTGGGCAGGCCGGCGTAGGCCACCCAGGCCACCGCCGGGTGCCCCTCCAGGTACCGCGCGACCCTGAGCGCCGTGGCGGACTGGCGCTCCATCCGCAGGGACAGCGTCTCGAGGCCCTGGATCATGAGGAAGGCGTTGAAGGGCGACAGGCAGGCGCCCGTGTCGCGAAGCGTCTCCGCCCTCGCCTTCATGAGGAAGCCGTAGTGCCCGAAGGTGTCGAAGAACCTGAGGTCGTGGTAGGCCGGGGACGGCGCCGCGATCGAGGGATAGCGGCTGAAGTCGAACTTGCCCGAGTCGAGGAGGACCCCGCCGATGGACGTGCCGTGCCCGCCGATGAACTTCGTCGCCGAATGGACGACGATCGTGGCGCCGTGCTCGATCGGGCGGCAGAGGGCAGGCGTCGCGAACGTGCTGTCGACGATGAGGGGCACGCCCTTGGACGAGGCCAGGGCGGCGACGCGCCTGATGTCGAGGATGGCCCCCCTCGGGTTGCCGATGGTCTCGCCGAAGAGGGCGCGTGTCTTCGGCGTCACCGCGGCCTCCCACTGGCCGAGGTCCGACGGGTCCACGAACTTCACCGAGATTGAGAACTTCCTCAGCGTGTGGACAAGCTGCGTGACCGAGCCGCCGTACAGCTGCGAGGAGGCGACCAGCTCGTCGCCCGGCTGCAGCAACGTCAGGAAGGTCACCAGCTGCGCCGCCATGCCGCTCGCCGTCGCCAGGGCCCCGCAGGCGCCCTCCAGCGACGCGAGGCGCTCCTCGAACACCGCGGTCGTCGGGTTGCTGATCCGGGTGTAGATGTTGCCGTACTGCTTCAGCTCGAAGAGCTGCGCGGCCTGCTCGGCGTCGTCGAAAACGAAGGACGTCGTCTGGTAGATGGGCGCCGCGCGGGCCCCCGTGACGGCGTCCGGGATGTGCCCGGCGTGGACCATGCGCGTGTTGAAGCCGAAGCGCCTGGGCTCAGTGTCCTTGCTCACGCTGGGGTGAGGCAACAGCGTCCGGCCGAAAGAGGCAAAGGAAGATTCTTCGGCAATGGCGGCCTTTCTTCTTTTGGGGCGGGCCGCCGCCCCCTAGCGTCGGCGGGATGCGAGGCGAAGAAATCCTTGCCGTGTACAGGCTCCGCGTCGACGAGGCGCAGCTGGAGGCCAGGGCCGAGGCCCTTCTCCTCGAGCAAACGGTCGAGCTGCCCCGGGCCGCCGTGCGCTCCGCCTTCGCCCGCGAGAACATCATCGGCCGGGTCGTGTCAGCGGAGGCCGCCGGCCCGGACGGCTGCCTGGTGACGCTGGCCCAGCCGGCCGCGGCCGCGGCGGCGGACCCGGCCCAGCTCCTCAACGTCCTCTTCGGCAACTGCTCCCTGCAGCCCGACGTCACCCTCGAGGACGTGCGGCTGCCGGCCGACCTTTCCAAGCGCCTCGGGGGCCCGCGGTTCGGCATCACCGGCATCCGCCGGCTGACCGGGGTCGCCCAGAGGGCCCTCACGGCCTCGGTCCTGAAGCCCGTCGGCATCTCGCCCGCCGAGGCGGCGGAGCTGTGCGGGGCGATGGCCGCAGCCGGCGTCGACATCATCAAGGACGACCACGGCCTCGCGGACCACCCCTTCTGCCGGTTCGAGGACCGCGTCCGGGCCTGCGTTGCCGCCGTCGACGAGGTCGCGCAGAGGACAGGGAGGAGGAGCCTCTACGTCCCCAACCTCATGGGCGCGCCCGCCGCGGTGATGCACCAGGCTTGGGCCGCCAAGGACATCGGCGCCCTGGCGGTCATGGTCGCCCCGATGCTCCTCGGCCTTCCCCTCGTCTGCGAACTGGCGGGCGACCTGGAGCTGCCGATCCTCGCGCACCCGGCCTTTGCGGGCACCCTGCGGATCTCCGCCCCGGCGCTCCTGGGGACGCTTTTCCGGCACTATGGCTGCGACGCCGTCATCTATCCCAACGCGGGGGGGCGCTTCGCCTACGGTCCGGGCGAGTGCGCGGCCATCGCGGCTGCCCTGCGCGCTCCCCTGCCCGGCATCGCGCCCGCATTCCCCGTCCCGGCCGGGGGGATCAGGCGCGAGAACGCCGGGCGCATCGTGGCCGAGTGCGGCAGCGACGTCATCCTCCTCGTCGGCGGCAGCCTGCTCGAGGCGCCCGACATGGCCGCGCTCGAGGGGCGCCTCAGGGAATTCGTGGAGGCGGTGCACGGCGCCGGCATCCCAGGATGAGCAAGAAGGCGCACCGCCCGGAGAAGCCGCCCTTCAGGTGGGAGGACGTCCCCCTCCTCGCCTACAAGGAGGAGGGCACGCATTTCAGGGCCATCACCCGGCAGGTCCTCTTCGGGGAGGACGAGGGCGCGGGCGCCGAGCTCAGGTATTTCGAGATCGCGCCGGGCGGCCACTCGACCCTCGAGAGGCACCAGCACTCGCACTGCGTCATGATCCTGCGCGGCTCGGGCCGGGCGCTCGTGGGCGCCGAGGTCGTCGCCGTCGCGGCCCACGACCTCGTGCGCGTGCCGCCGATGACCTGGCACCAGTTCCGGGCCGACAAGGACGCGCTGGGCTTCCTCTGCCTCGTCCGGGCCGACCGCGACCGCCCCCAGAGGCCGGGCGCGGCGGACCTGGCGCAGATCGGCGCCAATCCGGCCGCGGCGGCCTTTGTCCGGACCTGAACGGCCGCCGCGTTCCGCCGCGTGCACGGGGGTATTCCTCCGATTGCCTTCCGCGCCGGCCGGGGATTTGATGGCGCCGTGAGCCTGCCCAAATCGATGAAGCCCGCGACCGCGGCGGCCCAGGCCCTGGGCGCCGGCGACGCCGCCACGGCGTCGGTCGTGCCGCCCATCCACGTCGCCAGCACCTACGAGCGGGGCCCGGACAACGCGCTCCTCTCGGGCCGGCTCTACTCGCGGGCCGATAACCCGACGTACGATGCGCCGGAGGCGGTTCTGGCGCACCTGGAGGGAGGGGCCGCGGCGGCGCTCTACAGCTCCGGCATGGCCGCGGCGTCGGCCGTCTTCATGGCCCTGCGCCCGGGCGACCACGTCCTCGTCCCGGAGATCATCTACTGGGCGTTCAGGAGCTGGCTCTTCGGCTGGGCGTCCGACTGGGGCCTGCGGGTCGAGGCTGTCGACATGACGGATCCCCGGAAGGTCGCCGCGCGCATCCAGCGCGGCAGGACGAGGCTCATCTGGGTCGAGACCCCGGCGAACCCGACCCTTGTCGTGTCGGACATCGCGGCCCTGGCCGAGGTCGCGCACGCGGCGGGGGCCCGGCTCGCCGTCGACTCCACCTTTGCGAGCCCGGTGCACTCGCAGCCGATCGCGCTCGGGGCCGACATCGTCATGCATTCGGCGACCAAGTACCTGAACGGGCACTCCGACGTCGTCGCCGGGGCGCTCGTGACCCGCGCCGCGGACGAGCACTGGGCGAGGATGAAGGCGGTCCGCGTGCAGTCGGGCTCGGTCCTGGGCCCGTTCGAGGCGTGGCTTCTCCTCAGGGGGATGCGGACGCTCTTTGTCCGGGTGTCGGCCCAGAGCCGGAGCGCGGCGGCCATCGCCGCGCACTTCGAGGGCCGGCGCGGGATAGAGGCGGTCCTCTACCCCGGCCTGGCGTCGTTCAGCGGCCATGGCGTCGCCTCGAGGCAGATGAGCGGGGGATTCGGGGGGATGCTCTCCCTGCGGGTTTCCGGGGGCGCCCCGGGGGCGCTGAGGTTCATCTCGCGCCTCCAGGTCTGGAAGCGGGCCACCTCCCTGGGCGGCGTGGAAAGCCTCGTCGAGCACCGCGCGAGCGTCGAGGGGCCCGCCACCACGACGCCGCCCGACCTCCTGCGCATGTCCGTGGGCCTGGAGGACACGGGCGACCTCATCTCGGACATCCAGCAGGCGCTGGACTGACCCGCAGGCCCAATTGGGCCTGCGGACCGGCTCAGGGCACGCTGGGGCGCGGGGTCGCCGGCGCCGAGTCGAGGGCAAGGCTCGCCGCGCGCAGGCCTCCCGAGGAGGCGGTGAGGGTGACCGTGCCCGGCGCCTTGGTCGCCAGGATGATCACCTGCGCCAGCCCGTTGAAGGTGCTCCTCGACCAGTGGACCGGCTCCGGGGCCGACTGCAGGCGCAACGTCACGCCGCCCGAGAGCCCCGTGGCGTCCGGGCCGTAGCTGGCGACGCTGACCGCGACCAGGTTGTCGCCCGGATGGAGCAGCGACTTGACGTCGTAGACCGACGCGGACGAGGAGTCCTCCGCGCTCCCGACCTTCGTCCCGTTGACGTAGACGGCGATGCCGCCGGCGATCTTGGCGAACACGAGCTCGACGGCCCTGGAGGCGAGCTCGGGGGCGCTGGCCTTCAGGTGGCCGCGGTAGACGGCCTGCTCCCGGGGGACCAGCCGCCCGACCTGGACGTCGGCCTGCTCCCAGTGCGAGTCGTCAAGCGCGGTCCCGAATTCCGGGATCGCGTCCTTGTAGGCGTCGCCGACGAATTTCCAGCGCCACCCGCTCACGGGGACGCTCCTCGACGGGGACCTGGGGATGAACGTGTCGGGCTCGTGGCAGCTCGGGTCGCCGTTGCCGACGCCGAGGATGCGGGCGGGGCCCGAGATCCCGAAGGAGACCGTCTCGTCGGCCGTGGGGACGACCCTGCCCATCGAGTCCACGACGGAGACCGTGAAGATGCCGACCGACTGGCCGTCCGCCTTCATGCCCGGCTGGAAGGGGGTGAGCCTGAGGGCCGCGGGCACCCCCGTCGTCTCCACCCTGTCCTCGGCGACCTTGGCGCCGCCGCGGTAGCCGACGGCGAGCAGCTTGCCGGGGGCGTAGGGGACCTTCCACTTGAGCTCGGAGTCCTTCCTCATCGTCTGCCTGCCGAGGCTTGTCCCGTTCAGGAACAGCTCCACCTCGTCGCAGTTGCTCTCGGCGCGGACGTCGATCGGCTGGCCTTCCCTCCCGGGCCAGTTCCAGTGGGGAAGCAGGTGCAGGACCGGAGCGTCAGTCCACCACGACTTGTAGTACCAGAAGTTGTCCTTGGGGAAGCCGCAGGTGTCCATGATCCCGAAATGGGAGTTGATGCAGGGCCACGCATAGGGCGTCGGCTCGCCGCGGTAGTCGAACCCCGTCCACACGAACCCGCCGGACATCCAGGGCCTGGACGCGAAGTAGGTGACCCAGAACTCGGCCGTCGTGGCCCACGTCGGCGCATTGTCGTCGTAGGAGCTCACGTACCCGCGCACGGGGTCGTTCGCATAGATGCCGCGGGTGGAGACCGTGCTCCCCTGCTCGCTCCCGACGTTGGGCTGGGCCGGGTGCTTCCTGTGGTACGCGTCCATGTCCGGGCCCACGTGGTAGCTCCAGCCGCGCACCTCGATGACGGAATTGAGGCCGAGGAAGTCGTCGCCCACGGCGGCGTTGCAGGTGATGGGCCGGGTCGGGTCGAGGCGGCGGACGTCCTCCTGCATCGCCGCCACGACGCTCGCCCCCTGCGGCGTGTCCTGGACGTCGAACTCCTCGTTGCCGAGGGACCATATGCACACGCTCGGGTGGTTGCGGTCGCGCAGGACCTGCTCATTGAGGAAGTCCATGTGCCGCGGGTCGCTGCCCAGCTGGCGGTTCTCGTCCATGACGATCATCCCCAGCCGGTCGCAGGCGTCGAGGAGCTCGGGCGTCGGCGGGTTGTGGGCCGTCCGGTACGCGTTGCAGCCCATGTCCTTCAGCCTTGCGATCCGGTAGGCGTTGACGCCGTCAGGGACGGCCGAGCCGACGCCCGCGTGGTCCTGGTGGTTGGACGTGCCCTTCAGGGTGTACGGCCTGCCGTTCAGGAGGAACCCGCGGTCCGGGTCGAAGGCGACCGTGCGGATACCGAAGACCGTCTCCTCGCGGTCGACCTCCCTGCCGCCGACCGTGAGCGTGCTGACGAGCGTGTAGAGGGCAGGCGTCTCGGGCGACCAGAGCCTCGGGTCGGCGACGCTCGCCGTGGCCTCGGCCTCATGCGAGGAATTGCCCCGGAGCCGGAGGGACGCGGACGAGCGGGCGACCTCGGCCCCGTCGGGGCCCCTGACCACCCAGCCGACCGCCGCGTCGGCGTCGCCAGAAAGGGTGTTGGCGATCCTGGCCTTCAGCCGGATCTCGGCCGCGCCCGACGGGGTGTTGTCCGGGAAGTGGCTGGAGACGAAGATGCCGTCGGGCGCGAATGAGACGGGGGCCGTCTTCACCAGCCACGCATGGCGGTAGATTCCCGCGCCCTCGTAGAACCAGCCCTCGGCCTGGGTGGCGTCGACCCGGACGGCGACCACGTTGCGGCCGCCGTAGCTGGCGACGTCGGTGATGTCGTAGCGGAAGCTGTTGTAGCCGCCCTCGTGGTGGCCGACGAACCAGCCGTTCACGATCACGGTGGTGTCCCGGTAGGCCCCGTCGAACTCAAGCCAGAGGCGGCGGCCCTTGTCCGTCGCCGGGATGTCGAAGCTGCGCCTGTACCAGCCGATGCTGTTCTGCGGGAAGGACTGGCCAACGGCCCTGAAGCCGTGCGCCGCGTCAGCGCCCTTGTCGAAGGGCATCTCGATCGCCCAGTCATGGGGCAGGTCGACCCTTCGCCAGCTCGCGTCCGAGTATGACGGATTGCCGGGCCCGAATGCCGTTCCCGCCTTCGCCAGGCCGTAGCCGATGCCCCACTCGTTGCCGAGGTGGAACCGCCAGCCGAAGTCCATGAGCAGCCGCTCGCGCCCGGGCTCGCCTGCGCGGGCCGGTGAGAGGCAGATCGCAGCGGACAGGAGGAGGGCGAGGCGCAGGGGGAGTTTCATGTTTGGGGAGGGACGATGTTGGGCCTCCGGGATGCGCACGGCAAGCCGCCCTTCCCCCAGCCCGGGCCGCCAGGCCTCGCTTGCCCGCGGGGCCGGGGCCCTGTTACCTCGCCTCCAGTCCTGGCCCCAGGGATGACCGACGCCGACACGAACCCCGCCCCCGAGCAGCCGCCGCAGATCCGCACGATCTGCGGGTTCTGGAGGCGGGTCGCCGCGTTCCTGCTCGATTCCCTCCTCCTCGGGATAATCGGCTTCATCCTGGGCCTGGCGTTCTACGCCGACTTTGCGCGGATGGGCGCGTCGGGCCGCTGGATCGGCTTCGCCATCGCCCTCGCCTACTTCGCCCTCCTCAACAGCGCCGCCGGAGGGGGGCAGA
The DNA here is from genome assembly GCA_036489955.1 of Opitutaceae bacterium. GTDB lineage: Bacteria > Verrucomicrobiota > Verrucomicrobiia > Opitutales > Opitutaceae > Palsa-1447. Next base: position 33,154 of record DASXEV010000009.1, on the reverse strand, counting down.
CGCTCGGCAAGCGGATCATGCGGATCGAGGTCGTCGACCGGGCGGGCCGGCACATCCCGCTCGCCAGGTCGGCCCTCCGCTATGTCATCCTCGGCGCCCCGTTTTTCCTGAACGGCGCCCTGATCGAGCCGGCCCACAGGGTGCTGCTGGCCGTCGCCGCGGTCACCGTCTTCTGGATTGGGCCGTCCATAATCTACCTCTACGTGTTCAATCGGAGGACCCGCCAGAGCCTCCACGACCTGGCCGTGGGCTCCTACGTGGTGGATTCGCCGGGGGGCGGGGCGCCCGCCGCGGGCGCCGTCTGGCGGCCGCACCTCGCCGTCGTCGGTTGCATCGCGCTCTGCGCTGCGGCCCTCATTCCCCTCTCAAGCCTTGTCTATCACCTCGGCATGATTTCCGACCTGGTGGCGGTGCAGGCCAAGGTCTCCGGCTCCGGCGAATTCTCCGGCGTCGGGATCATGAAGGGCGTCAACATGGTGTACAAGTCCGGGACCTCCATGACGACGAGGACGCTCTCCGTCACCGCGTCGGTCCGGTCCCGCGCCTCGCTCTCGGAGCCGGTGGCCGGGAGGGCGGCGGCGATCGTCCTCAACAGCTATCCCGGCGCCGGGGACGAGGACCTCATCTCGGTGAAGCTGAGGTACGGCTACGACATCGGGATATCCAGCTCGTGGATCTCCCGGAGCTTCGAGCACAGCCCCCTCGGATGGGGGCGGATGCTCCCGCCGGCGCCCTAACGCCCCGCCGGGCGCGTCGTGAACTTGTAGACCGTGGTCGAGCGGTACAGCTGCCCGGCCTTCAGGACGTCCGAGATGAAGTTGGACTGGTTCATCGCGTCCGGGAAATGCTGCGTCTCAAGGGCGAGGCCCCAGTACTGCCCGTACCTGACGCCCTTCTTCCCCACGAGGCTCCCGTCGAGGAAGTTGCCCGTGTAGAACTGGACGCCGGGCTCGGTGCTCGAGACGTCCATCACCCGGCCGCTCTCGGGGTCGTAGACCGTGGCCACCGGCCTCAGCTTGCCCGGGAACCCGTCCACGACGTAGTTGTGGTCGTAGCCCACGGGGTTCCCGGTGATCTGCCTGATGCGGGCGCCGACCCGGTTCGGGCTCGTGAAGTCCATCGGCGTACCGCGGACGGGCCGCAGCTCGCCGGTCGGGATCAGCTCGGAGTTGACGACCGTGTAGCGCGCCGCGTCGATCGTGACGACGTGGCCGAGGATGTTGCCCTTCTCGGGGCCGCCCAGGTTGAAGTAGCTGTGGTTGGTCACGTTGACCGGCGTGTCCTTGTCCGTGGTGACCGAGTAGTCGATCCGCAGCGAGTCGCCGCCCGCGATCGTGAAGGTGACGATGACCCGGCAGTTGCCGGGGAAGTGCTCCTCGCCGTCCTTGCTGAGGTAGGTGAAGCGCACCGAGGGCTCGGGGCCGGAGCCGGTCACGTCCTGCGCGTCCCAGACCACCTTGTCGAAGCCGTGGATCCCGCCGTGGAGCGTGTTTCGCCCGTCGTTGGCCGCCAGGTGGTACACCTTGCCGTCCAGCGTGAACCGGGCGTGCCCGATGCGGTTGGCGACGCGGCCGACGGTGGCGCCGAAGTACGGCTCCTTCTGGAGGTAGCCGGCGAGCGTCGGGAAGCCGAGGACGACGTCGTCAAGCGTCCCGTTCCTGTCGGGCGTGTCGAGCTCCACGAGCGTGGCGCCGTACGTCATGACCTTCGCCGTCATGCCTGAGGCGTCCCTGAGGACGTAGAGGTCGACCTGCTTGCCGTCGGCCCTGCCGAACGGGACCTTCTCCACCCGGGACGCCTCCCCGGCGAACAGGGGGGCGGCGCAGGCCGCGAGGAGGGCGGTGAGGACGAGGGGGCGAAACGGCAGTCTCGATTTCATGGAGGGGGCCCGGCTCAGCCGGAGAAGTAGATGTAGGCGCCGAGGATGCAGGCCAGGACGAAGGCCGAGGCGAGCACGTCCCTCTTGTCCCAGCCGGCGCGCGTGCGCGCCCGGTCCTCGTCGGTGGCGGTCGCGAAGGTGAGGCCCTTGATCTTCGCGTCGTCGGGCGCGGTCGTCATGTAGCTGACGCCCACCATGACGACCGCCGAGACGACCGTGATCAGGACGCTGAAGTACTGGAAGTTGATGTTGTTGATGATCCAGAGGAAGGACCCCTGGCGGTAGCCGTCCGCGAAGCCCGAGAGCTTCATCGTGACCGGGGTGTCGACGAGCATGCGGAAGCCCCCGATCACGAACCCGACCACCATCGCCCAGAGGCAGCCCTTGGCGTTGAGCCGCTTCCAGAACACGCCGAAGAAGAAGACGACGAAGATCGGCGGGGCCAGGTACCCCTGGACCGACTGGAGGTAGTCGTACAGTCCGTGCGCGCCGCGGATGACCGGGATCCATGCGAGGGCGATGAGGACCATGACGCCGGTCGCGATGCGGCCCATCCGGACGAGCTGCGGCTGCGACGCCAGCGGCCTGATCTTCTGGTAGAGGTCGACCGTGAACAGCGTCGAGCAGGCGTTGAAGACGCCGGCCAGGGAGCCCATGAGGGCCGAGAGGAGGCCGGCGACGACGATGCCCCGAAGGCCCGGCGGGAGCAGGTACTTCACCATGAGCGGGAACGCGGCCTGGGCCTGCGCGGGGATCGCCTTGCCGTCGGGGCCGATGATGGAGGTGAGGCCGGGGACCTTGCCGCTCTTCGCGAGCGCGAAGCAGATGAGGCCCGGGATGATGAAGAGGTAGACGGGAAAGAGCTTCAGGAACGCGGCGAAGATGCTCCCGCGCCGCGCGACGGTCTCGTTCGGCGCGCCGAGGGCGCGCTGGACGATGTACTGGTCGGTGCACCAGTACCAGAGGCCGATGATCGGGGCGCAGATCAGCATGCCGGGCCACGGGAAGTCCCCGTTGAAGTACCAGGCCTGGCGGACCACTGCGCCGGCGGCGTTCGTCTCGAGGACGGGGGCCCACGTCGCCTGGACGCCCGGCGGGGTGAACGGGCGCCATAGGTCCAGCATCTCTGAGCCGCAGTAGTGCCGGAGCTCGCCCCAGCCCCCCAGGCGGTGCAGGCCGTAGAACGTGAGGCAGGCGGACCCCCCGATGAGGACGACCACCTGCACGGCGTCGTTGTAGACGACCGCGCGCATGCCACCGAGGCCCGTGTAGAGGCCCGTGAGGACGATGACGGCCACGGAGCCGATCCAGAAGCTGTCGATCGTGTGGCCGGCGAGGGTGATGCGCACCTCGGGCAGCAGCGCCGCAAAGACGACCCCGCCCGCGAAGATGCCGACCGCGATCTTCGAGACGACGAAGGTGACCATCGAGATGATGGAGAGCACGTACCTCGACGACGGGCTGAAGCGGCGCTCGAGGAACTCCGGCATCGTGAAGACGAGCGAGCGGGCGTAGAAGGGCACGAACACCCAGGCGAGCACGAGGAGGCACCACGCGTGCAGCTCGTAGTGCGCCAGGGCCACGCCGTCCGTCGCGCCCGAGCCCGCCAGGCCGACGATGTGCTCGGAGCCGATGTTGGACGCGAAGATGGACGCGCCGATGACCCACCAGCTGAGGTTGCGGCCGGCGAGGAAGTAGTCGGTCGCCGTGTCCTTGTTCTTGCGGATCACCCATGCGGCGACGCCGAGCAGGAGCGAGAAGTAGAGCGCGATCGCTAGCCAGTCGACGGAGGTGAGGGTCGGGGACGACGGTGCCATGAGGGGTATTGGCGCAGGCGGGCCGCGGCGGCGGCCGGGTGGGTTTCCCGCGGACGGGGAGCGACCTTCAGTTTACTTTACCCACCAGTCAACACATGATCGCCTTCCCTCCCAGGCCCGTCCTAGGGTCATCCCATCCCATGGCCTACGCTCTCGGCATTGACTTTGGAAGCAACTCGGCGCGCGCCCTCGTCGTCCGGTGCGGCGACGGCAAGGAGGTCGCCAGCGCCGTCGCCAACTACCGCAGCGGCCGGCACGGCATCCTCCTCGACCCGAGGGACGCCCACCTGGCGCGCCAGAACCCCGCCGACCACCTTGCGGCCCTCAGGGAGTGCGTCCGCGCGGCCCTCCGGGCGGCGAGGCGGGCGCCCGGGTTCTCGGACGGCGCCGTGGTCGGCATCGGCGTCGACACCACGGGCTCGAGCCCCATCCCCGTCGACAGCGCGAACCGCCCCCTGGCCTTCCAGAGGAAGTGGCGCCGGAACCTGAACGCCCAGTGCTGGCTCTGGAAGGACCACACCAGCTGGCGCGAGGCGGGCCACATCACGGCGACGGCGGCCAGGATGAGGCCGCACTACATCGCCAAGTGCGGCAACACGTACTCCTCGGAGTGGTTCTGGTCGAAGGTCTGGCACTGCCTCAACGTGGCGCCCGACGTCTTCAAGGCGGCGCACTCCTGGGTCGAGCTTGCAGACTGGATCCCCTCCGTGCTCGCGGGAAGGACGGACCCCGCCGCCGTCGTCCGCGGGATCTGCGCCGCAGGGCACAAGGCGCTTTACGCGGACGCGTGGGGCGGCCTGCCCGACAAGAGGTTCCTCGCGGCCCTGGACCGGCGGCTCGCCCCCCTGCGGGACCGCCTCTACGCCGAGGCCCACGACGCGACCGTTCCCGCCGGCTTCCTCGACCCCCTCTGGGCCGCCGAGCTCGGCCTGCCGCCCGGGATCCCGATCGCGATCGGGGAGTTCGACGTCCACTACGGCGCCATCGCCTGCGGGGTGAGGGAGGGGACGCTCGTCAAGGTGATCGGGACCTCGACCTGCGACTGCGCGGTCGTTTCCCTTAGGCGCAAGGTGGCGGACATCCCCGGCATCTGCGGCATCGTCCCCGGCGCCATCCTTCCCGGCTACTACGGCATCGAGGCGGGCCAGTCCGCCGTCGGGGACATCTTCAGCTGGTGGGTGGAGACGGTGTGCCGCGGGGACAAGGCGCTTCACGCGGAGCTGACGGCCGAGGCGGCGCGGCACCAGCCGGGCGAGAGCGGGCTCCTCGCCCTCGACTGGCACAACGGCAACCGGACGGTCCTCGTCGACCCGAGGCTCTCCGGCCTCCTCGTCGGCTGCACCCTCCACACGACGCGGGAGGAGATCTACCGCGCCCTCATCGAGGCGACGGCCTTCGGGGCCCGCATGATCATAGAAAGGATCCGCGACTACGGGGTGCCGGTGCGCAGGATCGTGTGCGCGGGCGGCATCGCCGAGAAGAACCCGCTCCTCATGCAGATCTACGCCGACGTGACGGGCTGCACGCTCCAGGTCTCGGGATCGAACCAGGCCTGCGCCCTGGGGTCGGCCATCAGCGCCTCCGTGATCGCGGGCGCGCACAGGGACTTCCCCTCGGCCCAGCGGGCGATGGTGAGGCTCGGCAAGGCGTCCTACCGCCCCCATCCCGGCCGCCGGCGCACCTACGACCGGCTTTACCGGCAGTACCGCCTCCTCCATGACGGCTTTGGCGGCGTCAGCAAGGGCGCGGACTACTCCCGCGCCATGAAGGAGCTCCTGGACCTGCGCGCGGCCACGGCCTGACCCGCCCCCAACATGATCCTGCCCCCAAAATCGGAATTCTGGCTCGTGACGGGCTCGCAGCACCTCTACGGGCCGGGCCCCCTGAAGACCGTGGCCGCCAACTCGCGCGAGGTGGCCGCGGGCCTCGCCGCCGCCAAGGGCATGCCGGCGCCGGTCGTCTTCAAGCGCGTCGCCACAACCGCCGAGGAGATCAGCGCAGTCTGCCTCGAGGCCAACGCGAGCCCGAAGTGCGCTGGCCTCGTCCTCTGGATGCACACCTTCTCCCCGTCGCGGATGTGGGTCGGCGGCCTCTGCGCACTCCGCAAGCCCTTCGCGCACCTTCACACGCAGTTCAACCGCGACCTTCCGTGGTCCGAGATCGACATGGACTTCATGAACCTGAACCAGGCCGCCCACGGCGACCGGGAGGCGGGGTTCATGCATGCGAGGCTGCGCCTGCCCCGCAAGATCATCGTCGGCCACTGGCGCGACCCGGAGGTCGCCGAGAGGCTCGCCGCATGGATGCGGGTTGCCCGCGGCTGGCAGGACCTCCAGGGCGCGCGGTTCGCGAGGCTCGGCGACAACATGCGGCGCGTCGGGGTCACCGAGGGCGACAAGGTCTCCGCGGAGGCCCGCTTCGGCTTCGCCGTCGACGGCTACGGCGTCGGCGAGCTTGCCGGGCGCGTCCAGGCGGTGGGCGAGTCGAAGGTGACGGCGCTGTGCGCGGAATACGCCGGGAAATATTCGGTGGCCCCCGACCTGCTGCCCGGCGGGACGCGCCACGCGTCGGTCCGCGAGGCCGCCCGGATCGAGCTCGGCCTTCGCGCCTTCCTGAAGGAGGGAGGCTTCAAGGGCTTCACGACGACCTTCGAGGACCTCCAGGGCCTGCGGCAGCTTCCCGGCCTCGCCGTCCAGCGCCTCATGGCCGAGGGGTACGGCTTCGGCGCGGAGGGCGACTGGAAGACCTGCGCCCTCCTCCGGATGCTGAAGGTGGTGGGCGAGGGCCTCGGCGGCACCTCGTTCATGGAGGACTACACCTACCACCTGGGCCCCTCCGGGAGCCTCGTCCTCGGTGCCCACATGCTCGAGATCTGCGAGTCGATCGCCGCGGGAAAGCCGTCGCTCGAGGTGCACCCTTTGGGGATCGGCGGCAGGGAGGACCCGGCGAGGCTCGTATTCAACGCCCCCGCGGGCCCCGCGGTCAACGCCTCCCTCATCGACCTCGGCGACCGCTTCCGCCTCGTCGCAAACGAGGTGGACGTCGTGGCGCCGCCGAGGGCTCTGCCCAGGCTGCCGGCCGCCCGCGCCGTCTGGAAATGCCGCCCGGACTTCAAGACCGCCTGCGCCGCATGGATACGGGCCGGCGGGGCGCACCACACGGTCTTCAGCTACGGCGTCACCACGGAGCACCTGCGCGACTTTGCCGAGATCGCCGGGATCGAGCTCGTCGAGGTCGGCGCCGGGACCCAGGCCCACGAGGTCGAGAAGGAGCTGCGCTGGAACGAGGCGTACTACCGCTCCGCGCCGGGGGCGAGGTGACCGGGCCATGCTGACAGAACTCAAGAGAGAGGCCTACGAGGCCAACATGGCCCTTCCGGCGCACGGCCTCGTGCACCTCAATTTCGGGAACGCGAGCGCCATCGACCGCAGGCGCGGGATCGTCGCCATCAAGCCGAGCGGCGTCGACTACGGGGACCTGCGGCCCGCCGACATGGTCCTCGTGGCGCTGGACGGGAAGAAAGTCGAGGGGCGCATGAAGCCCTCGTCGGACACGCCGACGCACCTCGTCCTCTACGGGAGCTTTGGGCACATCGGCGGGGTGACCCACACGCATTCCGTGCACGCGACGGCCTTTGCCCAGGCCGGGGTGCCGGTCCCGGTCCTCGGGACGACCCACGCGGACTATTTCAACGGGCCGGTGCCCGTGACGCGCGAGATGACCGCGCGCGAGACCAAGGGGGCCTACGAGGTCGAGAGCGGGCGGGTGATCGCCGAGCGGTTCAGGGTGCTCGACCCGAGGGAGATCCCCGCGGTGCTCCTCAACCGGCACGGGCCATTCACCTGGGGCGAGACCGCAGCCAAGGCCGTCGAGTGCGCCGTCGCCCTGGAGCTCTGCGCCCGGATCGCGCTCCACACCCTGGCCCTGCGCCGGCGCGCGGGCCGGTTCCCGGCGGAGCTCCTGCGGCGCCACTTCAACAGGAAGCACGGCGACGGGGCCTACTACGGCCAGGCGTGAACGCGGCGCGCGCAGTTGCGCCGCGCAGCGCGGGGTACATCGTCCGGCTGGTGGCGCTGCGCTTCCTCCCCGCCCTCCTCCTCGTTGCCGCCGCGGCCGCGCCGCTCCGCGGCCAGGGGACGGTGTGGGTGTCGCCCACGGGAAATGACGCCAACGCCGGCACCGAGGAGCGGCCGCTGAAGACCCTCGAGGGCGCGCGGGACCTCGTCCGGACGATGAATGCGGACATGAGGGACGACATCACGGTCTTCATCTCGGGTGACTATAGCCTGCACAACCCGGTCCGGTTCGGCCCCAGGGACTCGGCCACCAACGGGTACAGCATCATCTACACGGCGGCGCCGGAGGCGCACCCGGTGGTTTCAGGGGGGATCGGCATCGGCGGCTGGGCGCCCGAGGCGGGAAACCCAGGAAGCTGGTCGGCGCCGGCGGTTCCCCCGGGAAGCCGCCCATGGGCCGGCTCGGCCGGCGTTGCCTTCCTGGGCGGGAACCCCGTCAGGCTCGGGCCGCCGTCCGCCGGCCAAGGCGGCTACGGGTACAGGCCGCGCAGGGGCGAGAATCCCTCCAGGTCCGGCGTCATCCTCGCCACGGGCGCGGGATTCATAGCCATCGAGGGCACCGGGGACTCGCCTGTGCGGGGCCTCGTCTTCAAGGACATCGACTTTGAATATTCCGGCGGCGACGCCGCCGTGACGGTCGCGAAGGCCGCGGACATCCAGTTCCTCGAGGACCGCTTCCTGTACTGCGCCGGCGCGGCGATCGAGGTCGACCGTGCGGACGCCGTGACGGTCGACACGGCGCTCTTTGGAGGCTTGGGCGGCGGCGCCGTCCGGGCCGCAGGCACCACGAACCTCAGGGTGTCGCAGAGCCGGTTTGACGGCGTCGGCACCCTGCTGCCCCCCGGAGAAGGGGTGGTCCTGTCGCTTCGCGGCAGCACGGCGCAGGTGGACCACTGCCTCTTCGAGAATTATCCCACCGGCGCCATCAGGGCCGACGAGAGCTCGGTCTCCGAGGAGGCGAACCTCGAGCGGCCGCCGCTCGTTCCCTTCCACGGCGACAGCCCGGCCGCCGCGGCTGCCCCGGGCGCCGGTCCCTCGCCCTACAACCGCCCGCTCGTGGACGAGCGCCTCTCCGCGTCCGTCCCGCCGGACCCGCCGGCGCTCGTCCGCGCGTTTGCGCTCGGGCGGGCCGCCCTCGTCACCTGGGTCCCGTCCGGGTTCTCCGGCGGGGAGCCCTACGACCGCTTCACGGTGACGGCCTCGACGGGCACCGTCGCCCGCGTCCCCGCGGCCGAATTCTTCAAGACGGGCTATGTGACGATTTCAAACCTCGAGCCCGGCCAGCCCGTCTCCTTCACGGTCGCGGCGGCGACAGCGGCCGGGGAGGGCGGGCCGTCCGCGGCGTCGGCCGAGGTGGCGCCCAGCAGGCGGCTGAGGACCGAGGAACACGGCCAGCCGAGGGCCTCCGTCGAGAGGCACGGCAACGAGGTCACCGTCGTCATGAGCCCGCCCCTCGACATGAAGAGCCCGGTGGTCGCCTACAGCGTGGGTATCAGCGGACTGCCTGCGGTCCCGGTCCAGGGCCTCGACGTCTGGGCGAACGCGGGCCAGGGCCCCGTGATCCGGACGTTCCCGGTTCCTGGCGGCGCCGCCGGCAGCGTCGTCGTCTTTGCAACGGGCGCGGGCCGCGAGCGCAAGCCCGCGGTCGGCGCCGTCCTCAGGTTGCCGGCGTCTCAGACCCCGAACCCGGGCCGGTAGGCCACCTTCAGGAACTGGTTGGCGTCGGGATGGTTCGTAACCGCCATCGCCTCGCCGTCCCAGTCGATCGGGCGGCGGGCGCGGATGGCCACGTTGCTGAGGAGCGCCACCTCGGTGAGCCTCGAGGAGTAGTCGAAGTTTGAGCCCGCCTTCGGTCCGCCCTTGCAGGCCCTCACCCACTCCTTGAAGTGGCCGCCCTCGACCCGCGGGATCGTCTTGGGGGGAAGGGACGAGGCCATCTCCGCCATCTTCTCCTCGGGGATGATCGTCACCTTGTCATAGTAGGTGTCCGCAAAGACCGTGGCCTTGGAGCCCACGAGCAGCGTGCCGTTCTCCGGAAGGAGCTGTCCCTCGGGGAGCTGCGGGGGGGGCGGGGGCTGCAGGCCGCCGTCGTACCAGGTGAGCCTGACGGCGGCCTTCGAGCCGCGCGCAGGGAAGTCGTACTTCACCATCGACGCCTTCGGCGGGCTGATCTCCGTCTGGCGGGCGCTGATTGCCTCGATGTGCGTCGGCGAGCCCAGGTCGAGCGCGTAGAAGGCCCCGTCCAGGATATGGCAGCCCATGTCGCCAAGGGCGCCGGTCCCGAAGTCCCAGTAGCCCCTCCAGGTGAAGGGAAGGTACGCCGGGTCGTACTCGCGCATGGCGGCGACGCCGAGCCAGAGGTCCCAGTCGAGCGTGTGCGGGACGACCGGCATCATCTTCGAATGGTCAGGCAGCTTGACGCCCTGGGGCCAGATCGGCCGGTCGGTCCAGCTGTGGACCTCGGTCACGTCCCCGAGGACGCCCGCGTCGACCCACTCCTTCAGGGTCCGGCAGCCGTCGCCGGCGTGGCCCTGGTTTCCCATCTGGGTCTGGACGCCCTTCTCGTCGGCCGCCTTCCGCAGCGCCCGCGCCTCCGTTATCGTGTGCGTCAGCGGCTTCTCGACGAAGACGTGCTTGCCCATCGAGATGGCGGCCATCGCGATCGCGAAGTGCATGTGGTCGGGGGTCGAGACGGTCACCGCGTCGATCTCGTTGCCGAACTTGTCGAGCATCCTGCGGAAGTCCCTGAAGCGCCGGTCGGAGCCGACCTCGGGGTGGGCCGCGAACGACTTCGCGGCCCGCACGTCGTCGACGTCGCAGAAGGCGACGAAGTTCTCGCCGGAGAGGCCGGCAACGGCGTCGGCCCCGCGGCCCCCGACGCCCACGCAGGCGATGTTGAGCTTCCCGTTCGGGGAGCCGCCCTGGCCCCTCATGACGTAGGGGAAGGCGATCGAGGCGGCCGAGAGGACGGACGCCGACCTGATGAAGTCGCGGCGGGTGAGTTCGTGTTTTTCCATGGGGTTAAGGCGGCGAGCCTACCGCCGGTGGCAGCCGAAGGCAACCCTCCGCGCCATGTTCTCTCTCGCGGTCGGGGGGGCGCGCGGCCACGCTCCGGGCCGGACCATGTCCCCGCGAAGCCTATGGATCCTAGCGCTCGTGGCCGCCGCGGCTTCCGCGGCGGGCGCGCAGCCCCCGCCCGTGCCCGTCGCCAGCCCCTACCCGCTGGGCGACGTCGAGCTCCTGGACAGCCCCTTCAAGGCGGCCATGGAGCGGGACGCCGACTACCTCCTCTCCATCGAGCCCGACCGGCTGCTCCACAACACGCGCCTGTACGCGGGGATGAAGCCGAAGGGCGAGCTCTACGGCGGGTGGGAAAGCCTCGGCATCGCAGGCCACACGCTGGGGCACTACCTCTCGGCCATCTCCCAGCAGTACGCGGCCACAGGGGACCGCCGCTTCAAGGCCCGGATCGACTACACGATCTCCGAGATGGCCGCCTGCCAGGAGGCCTACGGCGACGGCTACATCGGGGCCCTCCCGCCGCGCGAGCTCGGCGTCCTGCGGGGCTTTAAAAAGGGGATCGTCGAGCCCGACGGCCGCTTCACCTTCAAGGGCGGCGCATGGGTCCCCTGGTACACCGAGCACAAGGTCCTGAACGGCGTGAAGGACGCCTGGATCCTCGGCGGCAACGAGCAGGCGAGGACCGTGGCGACGCGGCTGGCGGACTGGGTCGACGCCATCACGGCCCCGCTCACGCCGGAGGAGCTCCAGCGGATGCTCTCCGTCGAGCAGGGCGGGATGATGGACGTCATGGCCCAGATGTACGGCCTGACCGGAAACCCGAGGTACCTCGCGGCGTCCCGCCGGTTCTACCACAGGGCCGTCATGGATCCCCTCCTGGCGCACAAGGACGACCTGCGCGGCCTCCATGCGAACACGCAGATCCCGAAGGTGATCGGCGCCGCGCGCCTCTACGAGGTCTCCGGCGACCCCGCGGGGCGCAGCATCGCCGAGTACTTCTGGGGTCTCGTCGTCAACCACTACTCCTACGTGATCGGCGGCAACAGCGAGACCGAGCACTTCGTCAACGACGACTCGCTCTCCAAGCACCTGGGCGCCGACACCGCGGAGACCTGCAACACCTACAACATGCTCAAGCTCACCGAGCATGTCTTCGGGTGGAGGCCCGCCGCGGCGGACATGGATTTCTACGAGAGGGCCCTCTACAACGACATCCTCGCCTCGCAGGAGCCCGCAAAGGGGATGTTCACGTACTTCATGTCCCTGAAGCCCGGCTTTTTCAAGACGTACAGCACCCCCTACGACTCCTTCTGGTGCTGCGTCGGCACCGGCATGGAGAACCACACGAAGTACGGCGAGGCGATCTACTCGCGGGGCAAGGGCTCCGTCTACGTGAACCTCTTCATCCCCTCGGTCCTCACCGACCCGGAAACGGGCCTGCGGCTTGCGCAGCACACGGACTACCCCTCGAGCGGCAGGGTGTCCCTCCTCCTCGAGGCCGCGCCGGCGGGGGTGACGGCGCTCCTCCTCCGGTGCCCCGGCTGGGCGACGGCACCGGTCAGGCTGGCCCTCAACGGGCGCGAACTCGCGCCCGGCGCGCCCGGGACGTACGCGGCCGTCACCCGGCGCTGGGCGAGGGGCGACCGCCTCGACATCGAGATCCCGATGGCCGTCCGCACGGAGCCCATGCCCGACGACCGCTCCAAGGTCGCCATCCTCTACGGCCCCGTCGTCCTTGCGGCGGACCTTGGCCCGGCCCCCAGCTCGCCGAGCATCCCCTACGCCGTCGACCAGCGCGAAAACCTGGGGCAGAAAGCGGTCCCGGCGCCCCTCCTCATCGACGACGCGCCCATCCCCCAGAACGTCGAGCGCGTCCCGGGCAAGGGCCTTCGCTTCCGCACGCGCGGGATCGGGCGGCCGGCCGACGTGACCCTGGAGCCCTTCTGGGAGATCAGCTACTCGCGCTACAACGTCTACTGGGACGTCGCGACCGAGGATGAGTACATGTCCGGGCAGGCGAGGAAGGCCGCCGGCGGCTGATCAGGGCCGGACCTCCTCGACGAAGACCGGCCTGCCGCCCCGGATGGTGACGATCGCCGCCGCCTTCTGCGCGTCGCGCGAGGCGCCGAACGTCGTCGGCCCCGTGGCGCCGGCAAAGTCCCTGGTCGCGGCCAGCGCACGCCTCACCGCCTCGCGGTCCGTGCCCCCGGCGCGCCGCACGGCATCGGCCACGAGGCGCACGGCGTCGTAGGTGAGGGCGGAGAGCCCGTTGGGATCCGAGCCGAAGCGCGCGCGGAAGAGGGCGGTGAAGCGCCGGGCCTCGGGATCGGGGCTTCCCGCCGAGAAGTGCGTCGAGTAGTAGGCGCCCTCGAGCGCGCTGCCGCCGATGTCGACCAGCTGCGGGGCCTCGAACCCGTCGCCGCCGAGCAGCGTCGCGTTGAGGCCGAGGTCGCGGGCCTGCCTCGCCGCGAGCCCCGCCGCCACGTAGTAGCCGGGCACCACCAGGGCGTCGGGATGCGCGGAGCGGAGCGCCGTCAGCTGCGCCCGGAAGTCGATGTCGGCCGAGGCGTACTTCTCGTCGCCGGTGATCCGGCCGCCGAGCGCCCGGAAATTCCGGGCGAACGCGTCGGCGAGGCCGACCGAGTACGGGGCCCCGGCGTCCACGAGGAGCGCCGCCCTGCGCAGGCCGCGCCCGTAGGCGAAGGACGCCAGCACCCGGCCCTGGAAGGCGTCCGTGAAGCACACCCTGAAGATCTCGTCGCCCACGCGGGTGACCCTCGGGCTCGTCGAGGCCGGCGACACGAGGGGGACGCGCGCCGCCTGCGCGACCGCGGCGGCCTCGAGCGTGCGCGAGGAGGCGCACTCGCCGACGAGGGCCACCACCCGGTCCCTGGAGATGAGCTTCTTCGCCGCCGTCGCGGACTCGCCGTCCAGCGACCGGTTGTCCTCGACCACGAACTCCACGGGCCGGCCGAGGACCCCGCCCGCGGCGTTGATGGCGTCGACCGCCACCCGCGCCCCGTTGAGCGACGCCTCGCCGAAGGAGGCGTCGCGGCCCGTGATCGACATGAAGAAGCCGATCCGGACCGGCTCGGCCGCATGGGCGGCGCAGGCGAGGACGAGGAGGGGGAGCAGCCGGCTGGGCGCCATGGCCGGGGAGCCTACGGGCGCCGGGCCTGCGCGGAAGCCCAATCCTCCCACTCTGCCTTTGCCATGCGCCCGGAACTTGGGTTGGCTGGCCGGCGAGTGACCGCCCCCGCCCAACGCCGATGGTCCCCCTCCGGCGACCTCAACGGGTTCTTCGGCCTGGTGGTCGACAACCTGGCGGTCATGGCCTTCCTGGCGACCGTCCTCGTGGGCCTCTTCAAGTTCCCGGCGGACGTCGTCTTCACGAGGATGTTCCCCGGCACCGCGCTCGGGGTCCTCGTCGGCGACCTCATCTACACCTGGATGGCGGTGCGGCTGTCCCGGAGGACCGGCAGGAACGACGTGACCGCGATGCCGCTCGGCATCGACACGCCGACCACGATCGGGCTGGCGCTCCTCGTCCTCGGGCCCGCCTTCTCGCAGCTGCGGCGCTCGGGTATGGGGGAGCACGAGGCGGCGATCGCCACGTGGCAGCTCGGCATGGCGTCCATGGTCGTCATGGGCGTCCTGAAGCTCGTCCTCTCGTTCGCCGGCCCCTGGGTCGGCCGGGCGGTCCCGCGGGCGGGCCTCCTCGGCTCCATCGCCGCCATCGCCCTCATGCTGATCGGGTTCATACCGATCGTCGAGGTGATGCAGGTGCCGGTGGTCGGCTTCGTGGCGCTCGGCGTCGTCCTCTATGCCATCGTGGCCAAGGGGCGGCTACCGGGCAGGATCCCCGGCGTCCTGGCGGCCGTCCTCGTGGGGCTCCTCCTCTACTACACGCTGGGGCCGGCGGGCCTCGCCGGCCCGGGCTACCACGCGCCGGGAAGCCTCACCCTGCGCTTCGCGCTGCCGGTCCCGACGCTCGGGTTCGTCCACGGTCTCGGCGCCACCCTGCCCTACCTCCCGCTGATCCTGCCCTTCGGCCTCCTCATGGTGATCGGGGGGATCAACGTGACGGAGAGCGCGCGCGCCGCCGGCGACGACTACGACACGAGGAACGTGCTCCTCACGGAGGCGCTCGCGACGCTCGTGGCGGGCCTGTGCGGCGGCGTCGCCCAGACGACGCCCTACATCGGACAGCCGGCCTACAAGAAGATGGGCGCCCGCGCGGGCTACACGCTCCTCACGGGTGTCTTCGTCGGCCTGGGCGGCGTCCTCGGCTACCTCTCGAACCTCGTGGAGCTTGTGCCGCTCGCCGTCCTGGCGCCGATCCTCGTCTACGTCTCCATCGACATCACGGCGCAGGCCTTCGAGGCCACGCCGGCAAGGCACGCCGCCGCCGTCGTCTTCAGCTTCTTCCCGGCCATCGCCCGCCTGGTCTCCATCGAGCTCGGCAACTACGTGGAGCCGGCGCGCTTCGCGGAGCTCATGTCGTCGACGGCGCAGGGGATGCCCGAGCTGGCGGTCATCGTCGCCCTGGGGAACGGCTTCATCATCACCTCCATGGTGTGGGCGGCGTTCCTCGCGGCCCTCGTGGACGGCCGGACGATGGCGGCCATCTGGGCGCTCCTGGCGGGGGCGCTCCTCACCTTCTTCGGCGTGATCCACTCGGTCGACCCGGGAGGGGCCATGTACCTGCCCTGGCACCTGACGGGGGTGGGCCACACGCTCGCCTGCGAGTTCACGGCCGCCTACGTCGCGCTGGCGGCCGTCATCGGCCTGCTCTCGCTGCGGCGGGAAGCGCCCGCCGCCCGGGGGGCCTGATGCCGAGGATCGCGCACATCGCCGCCCTGTGGACCCTGGAGGGCCATCCGCCGGGCAGGCGGCCATGGACGCTGGAAGGCAAGGTGCGGGCGATCGCCCGTGCCGGGTTTGACGGCATGGCCGGCCGCCTCACGCCCCGCCACCGCAGGCTGGCGGACAAGGCCGGGCTCCGGCACCTCCTTGGCTTCGTCTCCTCGAGCGACCCCGCGCAGTTCCGGGAGAGGCTCCTGTCGCAGAGGGAGTCGGGCGCCCTGCACGTGAACGTGCAGATGGACGACCACGACACGCCGCCCGCCGCCGCCGTGCGCCACTGGATCCGCCTCATCCGCGAGGCGGAGCGGGTCGGCGTCACCGCGTCGCTCGAGGTCCACCGGGACACCTGCACGGAGACGCCGGAGAAGACCTACGAGATCGCCGACCGCTACCGCGACGCGACGGGCAGGGCCATCCTGCTCAATTTCGACTTCTCGCACTTCGCGGTCGTGAAGCACCTGCGGCCGGCCGACTATGCCGCGCGCCTCCTGGCGAGGCCCGACCTCGTGGCCCACAGCGCCCAGTGCCACTTCCGGCCCTTCAACGGCCATCACTGCCAGGTCCCCGTGACGCGCGCCGGGCGCCTGACGCCCGAGGCGAGGGCCTACCTGGCCTTCGCGGGCCGGGTCATGGCCCTCTGGGCCGGGGCCCGCGAAAACAGGGAGCGCACGCTCTTCGCCTGCCCCGAGATGGGTCCCCTCGCCGGCTTCGGGGACGGAGGGGGCTACAACATCACGGGCCTGCCTCCAGCATGGCCCGAGGCGGTGCGCCTGCGCGCCGAGCTGGCCTGCCTCTGGGCCGGCGCCGCCGGAGGATAAGGCACAGGTGGGCGGGGGCGGGGTCTATAGCCGGACCCCCCGTGAGCTACATCACCCGCCACCTCATGTCCGACGAACGCGTGGCGCGGGAGACGCGCCTGACGGCGACGGTCTACCTCCCCGCCCTCGCCCTCCTCGCCGTCTCGGCCGCCCTCTTCATCGAGGTCTATGCCGTGCGCATGGGCGGCCCCTACGTGAGGCCGCTGCCCTGGGCGTTCCTCGCCCTTGCCCTCATCGCGGCCGTGCCCGCCTTCCTGCGGCGGGCCTCGTCTGACTTCGCTGTCACGAACAGGCGGGTCATCGTGAAGACGGGCCTCCTGCGCCGCCACTCGACGGAGATCCTGCTCCGCCAGGTCGAGGGGATCACGGTCGACCAGGGGATCGCGGGCCGGATCTTCAACTTCGGGACCATCATCGTAGAGGGCACGGGGGTCGACCGCACGCCCTACCGCGGGATCTCGGCCCCGCTCAAGTTCCGGCTGGCCGTCCAGGAGCAGGTCGAGGCCAGCATGGCCGGGAGCCACGCGCCCGCGGCCAACCCGGAGACGGACCCCTTCGCGCGCCTCACGCGCCTGCGGGAGCTGAAGGACAAGGGCCTCCTGGACGAGAACGAGTTCGCCCGGGAGAAGCAGAGGATCCTGGGAAGCCTCTGAGCGCACACGCGCTTGTGGGCCGGGGCGGCGCAGGGCTATCCTGCGCCATGAAGATCGACATCCGCGCGGCGTCCCCAGGCGACATCCCCGTCCTCCTCGCGCTCATCAAGAAGCTGGCCGAATTCGAGAAGCTGGCGCACCAGGTGGAGGCGACCCCGGAGCGGCTGCGGGCGACCCTCTTCCCCGAGCGCGGCGCCCCCGCCGCGGAATTCCTCCTGGCGCGGGCCGACGGGGAGCCGGTGGGCTACGCCGCGCTCTTTCCCACCTACTCGACGTTCCTCGCCAAGGCCGGGCTCCACCTCGAGGACCTGTTCGTCGTCGAGGAGTGGCGCGGGCGCGGGATAGGCAGGGCGCTCCTCTCGCACGCGGCCTCGCTGGCGGCGGGGCGCGGGTGCGGCCGCTTGGAATGGACGGTCCTCGACTGGAACAGGCCCGCGATCGACTTCTACGCCTCGATGGGCGCGGACACGCTCCCCGACTGGCGCGTCTGCCGGCTTTCCGGCGACGCGCTCGCCAGGCACGCCTAGGGCGACGCCTTCGTCCCCGGCTTCTCCAGGAGCGGCGCAGGCGGGCGCTGCATGGCCTCCTTGAAGAAGGCCCCGTCCCCCGCCAGCTGGAAGTGGTCAAAGCTCGTCAGCATCCGCGGGCTCCAGCTCGGGTCGAACACCCAGGCCATCCAGCTGATGCCCCGCTCCTCCAGGAAGCGCGTGATCCTGTTGCCGTAGGACTGGTCGGTGACCGCCTCGCCCGGCTTCAGCTCGAAGCCGATCTCGGTCGCGATCATCGGGTACTTGTCGGCCATGAACGCGAAGTCCTCCTCCCACCTCGCCTCCCAGGGCTGGCCCCTCTTGAAGGGATAGGGGTGCGTCACGTAGCCGATGCCCTCGGCCCGGATCGGCTCGTAGCGGAAGCCCGTCGCGTCGTAGGCCCAGTCGAAGCCGGCCACGAGGGGGATGGCGTCCTTGTCCGAGTAGCGGATGATCCCGATCATCTCCTCGTTGAGGGCGCGCCACTCGGACCACGTCATGGTGCCCAGCATGCCGCCGAAGTGGGTCGGCTCGTTGAAGAGCTCGTAGAAGGCGACGGTGTGGTTCCCGTGGAAGTGCATCGCGATCGTGCGCCAGAAGTCGAAGGTCTCCTGCTGCGTCGTGTTGTAGATCGGCTCCTGGAACATCTGGCTCTGGAGGTTCCCGATCGAGTGCCAGTCGATGATGACGTGCATGCCCAGGTCCGTGCACCAGTCGACCGCCTGGTCGAGGATGCGGAGGTAGGCCTCCTTGCCCTGGCGGCGCCAGGCCGCGGGATGGACGGGGATGCGGATGAGGTCGGCGCCGTCCGCCTTCGCGGCGGCGAAGATGCCGCGGCCCCACACCCCCCGCTCGATGAGGCTGTCGGGGTCGGCGACGTTCACGCCCCGGAAGAGGACGGGCTGGCCCGACGGGTCGACGAACCGGTTCCCCCGGACCGAGATCCGCGGCAGGAGCTCGGCCTTTGTGTTCTTCTCCGGGTCCTGGCGGCCGCCCTCGCCCCATACGGAGGGCTTGGCGGCGGCGGGCGCCGCGTCGGCGCGGGCCGTGGCCGCCGCGAGGAGGATCACAAGGACATGGGCGAGGACGGGGTGCTTCATAATGCGGGAAGGGATGCCGAAATCCTGGGCCGCGGGGACGGCGGGCGCAACCTCAGGCCTTGGGCCTCACCCCGAGCCGCCGCGCGCCCTCCGCAGGGGGGTTCAGGTGGCCGAGGGCCATCAGCATGTTGCTGAGCGGCGTCATCCAGTACTCGGTCGTGTTCCACTGGGCGTCACCCTGCCGGTCGAGGAGCGGGAGGTCCTCGGCGCTGCCGATGAAGCCGTTGCAGAAGCCGCCCGGGTAGGTCCCGAGGAACCGGCTGTGCGGCATCGGGTTGTTGAAGCCGGCGCCGCTCACGAGGCAGGCGTTGAAGGGATTGCAGCCGAGGAGCCAGTGGATCTGCCTCCAGGCGAGCTCCGTCGCCCGCGGCTCGCCGAGCACCGAGCCCGCCAGGGCGAGCGCATGCGCCCAGCTCGTCCAGTGGCCGCCCAGGCCGTGGTTGATCCGCTGGGGATGGTTGTCGGGCATGAAGAAGCGGTACCAGCAGCCGTCCTTCCAGGGATGGTAGAGGTCCACCTCCGTGAGCGCGCTGCGGTAGAGCCCGAAGGGCATGAAGCCGAAGGGCGTCAGCGCCGAGAGCGGCAGCGCGTAGGCCTCGATGCAGCAGCGGATGGCGTCGGCGCAGCGCCTCGACAGCTCGGGGTCCTGGCCCGCCCGGATGACCTCACCGAGGGCGATGAGGGGCTGGGCCGAGTGGAGGATCGCGCGGTAGGGCTCCCTTGTGCCCGCGGCGTTGCGCCAGAAGCCGATCTCCGGGTCGAAATTCCCGAGGAGGTCCCCCGCGGCCGCGGCCACCGCCGGCCACGGCAGCCTCCCGCACCGGTGGAGGGCGAGCGCGGCCAGGGTCCGCCACGACCTGACGCTCGTCCAGGAGCCGTAGTCGTTGCCGGCGGACTCGAGGAACCGCGGGTCGGGCTCCAGGCCGAGCCGCCAGCCCTTCTCGGCCGCGTCCGCGCAGCGGCGCGCGCGGTCGGGGTCGATCCCCGCGTAGTCGCGCGCCGCCCGCGCCAGGATGGCGACGGACGTGAACTGCGCGACCGGGTTGTACTGGACGCGGACGGGCCGCTCGTCGCCGCTCTGGCGCTCGTTGTCCGTGAACCGGTTGTCCGCGTTGTCGGCGTAGCACCCGGAGTGGTTCTCGTACCACCACGACATGCCGGGCCTCTTCCTTGAATTCCTCCCGCCGCCCACGTCCTCGTAGAACATGCCCGACGCCGGGTCCTGCATCTTCATCATGAAGTCGAGGCCCCACCGGGCCTCGAGAAGCCAGGGCGACCAGCCGTCGGCGACCTTCTCCCACTCCGCCAGCCTGAGGGGCAGGCGGGCGTGGGCGTCCATGAAAGCCAGCGCGGGGAGGTTCGAGTGCACCATCCACTTGCGCAGGTCGCCGGCGTCGTACCAGCCCCCGGCGACGTCGCCCTGCGTCCCGTCGTCGGTGCGCCGCGCGTCGTCAAGGTGGGTCGGCCCGCGCCAGGCCTCCTCGTGGGGGCCGGAGCGCCAGGCGTGGACGAAGCCGAGGAACAGCCGCGGCAGCCAGCCGTAGGCGCCGTCCGTGATCGCGAACTGGTACGAGTGCTCGCCGGTGGACGGGAGCGAGATCCGGTAGATCCCGGGCTCCGTCCACTGCGAGAAGTCGGCGGTGCAGTGGGCCCCCAGCGACGAGTCCGCCCGGCGCAGGCGCCCCCGCATGACCGGCGTGTACTCCTCGCGCGTGCCCATCCCTGACGCGCTGATGAGGGCCATGTCCTGGAGCTCGAACTCGAGCTCCTCGGAGCCCGCCACCACGGCGGTCTTCCGGCCCGCGCAGGTGAAGCCCAGGTGGCTCAGCAGCACCCTGCCCAGGCGGCTTTCCTCGTGTGCTTTGTCGCTGGTCATGGCGGGCGGCGTCTTGCCCGCCCGCGGTCATGGACAGCGGCGGCGGGAATCAGTTGATATCCTCCCCTTTCCGCAGCTTCTCAAGGTTGATCTTGATGGCCGCGGCGTTGGCGACGTCGCCCTCCGGGAGCGCCTGCTGGGCCCGCAGCAGGGCCTCGGTGGCCCCCTTGTAGTCGCCCATCGCGCTGTACGCCCTCGCCAGGCCGTAGTCGACGGGCCACGCGCCCGGGTGGAGCCGGGCGTTCAGCTTGAAGGTCGCGACGGCGCGGTCCCTGTCGCCGATCTGCAGCAGGTGCCTCGCGTAGGCGTGGATGTCCGTCGGGGACCCGATCTTGATGGCGCCGTCCATGACCTGGTCCGCCTCGGCCTTGCGGCCCAGCTTCTCCAGGATGAGCGACTTGTTGGAGAGGGTCGCGAAATTGCGCTCGCCGATGAAGGGGGCGGAGACCGAGGTGTCCGCCCACGTGAGCGCCAGCGGCAGGTCCCTGTCGTGGTCGAGGAGGTACTGCGAGCCCTCGACCCACGCCTGGTAGACGAAGCCCCTGGAGCCGTGGAGCTCCTCCTTCAGCCTGTCCTCGACGATCCGGTCCGTGTCGAACCTGAGCGGGACCGGTATCCTCTTCGACTCCCAGTAGAGGGCCAGGTCGGCCGAGTTCGCGGTCACGTTGTCGAACTGGTAGCGGAGCTGCTCGGTGTACGGCGCGTCCTCCATGCGGGTCGTGGCACGGAGGGCGTCGGCGGACGGGTCGTAGAAGAAGCTGCCCCACGCCGTCGTGTCGGTGGAGAAGATGACCGTAACGCCGCCGTCTGGAGCCAGGGCCATCGAGAGCCCGTACGTGCCGGCCTTCAGCGCCTTGCCGGCCACCGAGACGTCGTCCTGGAAGGTGACGAGGGTGTTCTCGTTGGCGCCCGCCCGCCAGGGAGCGGCCTTCGACGTGCCGAAGCCCTGGTTCGTGAAGCCGTAGGGCACGAGGTCCCCCCAGATCCTGCGCTTGTTCACGCTCGGGCGGTGGTAGACGACCTTCACGCTCGAGATGCCGACGACCTGGGAGACCGAGGCTGCCGGGCTGACCTCCGGGAGCGACGTGACGGACTGCGCCTGGAGCCGTGCGGCGCAGAGCGCGGCCGCGATGGCGAGGATTCGGGTGTTCACGGGCGCCAGGCTGGCGCAGTTGGCGCAGGGCCGCAAGGGGCCGCGGACGAGTGGTCCCCCCGTCGCGGCGAACGGCCACGCGGACGGGACGGGCGGAGGGGCCGCGGGCGGCGGGGCCCGGCCCGGGGAATTTTTGTCGACGAAGGGGAGCCGCCGCCCGACGATGGGGCCCACACCATGGGACAACTCGACCACCTTTTCGCCCAGAACCGGGCGTGGGCGGAGGCCATCAGCGCGCGCGACCCCGAATTCTTCCCCAAGCTCTCGCGGCAGCAGTCGCCCGAGTACCTCTGGATCGGGTGCTCCGACAGCCGGGTCCCGGCCAACGAGATCGTCAACCTGCTTCCCGGCGAGGTCTTCGTCCACCGCAACATCGCGAACGTGGTCGTCCACACCGACCTGAACTGCCTCACGGTGATGCAGTTCGCGGTCGACGTCATCAAGGTGAAGCACGTCATCGTCTGCGGCCACGACGGCTGCAGCGGCGTGCGCGCGGCCCTGCGCTGCGACAGGATCGGCCTGGCCGACAACTGGCTGCGCCACGTCCAGGACGTGTCGGACAAGCACCGCGGCTGCGTCCACGCCGTACAAGGGGAGCCCGAGCGGACGAACGTCCTCTGCGCCCTCAACGTCATCGAGCAGGTCTGCAACGTCTGCCAGACGACCATCGTCCGCGACGCCTGGGCCCGCGGCCAGCCCCTGTCGGTCCACAGCTGGATCTACGGCCTGAAGGACGGGTTCATGCGCGACCTGGGCATGAGCGTCGGCGCCGCGAAGGACCTCGAGCCGCAGTACAAGGCGGCGCTGTCGGCCATCGAGGGCGGCCTGAGCGGGGCGCGGGCCTGAGGCCTCACTCGATCCGCAGCCGCGGGTCGACCCGGCGCAGGCCCTTGTCCGCGGGGTGCAGCCCGGACGGCTGCGGCGCCTGGTCCGGGACGGCGTAGAGGCCCCGGCCCGAGGCGTCGAGGGGGTCGTCCACGCGGGGATAGTCGCGCCACAGCCAGCGGAGCATCTCCGGAAGCATCTCGCCCGCGTGGTTCTGGGAATGGATGCCTATCCCCCAGCTGTAGTTGAGGTCGTAGCCCTTGGCCGCCAGCGCCCGCATCATGAGGATGTTCTGGGCGTGCCAGTCCATGCGCGGGTTGTACGCGGACGCGGGGGCGCCCGGCCTCAGGCCGCGGTTGTCGTTGATCCCGTCAAGGAGGTAGACGCGGATGGGCTTCCTTTCGGAGGCCATGATGATCCCCGGGTAGGCGTCTCCCCCGCGGATGTTCGTGAAGCTTCCGATCGTCGAGAGGACCTTGTGGAAGGTGCCGGGGCGCTGCCAGGCCACCGTGAAGGCCGCGATCGCGCCCGAGCTGGCGCCCGCGATCGCGTGGTCGTCGGGGTCCGGGGAGATGTTGTAGCGCCTGCCGAGCACCGGCATCAGCTCGTCGACGACCACCCTCGCGTACTTGCCGTCCAGGGCGTTGTACTCCTGCGGGCGGTTCGAGCCCCTGTCGCCCCACTCCTTGTCGCTCGCCATCGCCTGTTCCGGCGTGCGGCCCGGGTTGATGAACACCGCGATCGTGACCGGCATCTCGCGCCGGTAGATGAGATTGTCGAACACCGTGGGGACGCGGATCTCGCCCTCCGGGTTGAGCCACGCATGGCCGTCCTGGAAGATCATGAGCGAGGCGGGCCTGGCGGGATCGTACTGCGCCGGCACGTAGACGCAGAAGTCGTGGACCGTCCCCGGGTAGGCCTGCGACGGAAGGACCTCCCAGGCGGTGGTGGCGCCATGCGGGACGCCGGGCTGGGTCCTTGAGTCGGGTCCGCGCTGGTAGACGTCGCGGATGGTCGCCGCCCCGGCGCCAAGCGGGGAAAGGGCGAGCGCGGTGACCAGGGCCGGGGTGAGCGGGATGGGGAGCCTCATGGGATGGGCCCCATGCTGGCTGGGCCGGCCGCCAACCTCAAGGCGCGCGAATGCGCGTCACCCTAGAGGGACGTGGGGCTCCTCTTCGTGCTCTCCGCCGGGCCGCCGAAGGCGCCCATGCGGTCCTCGATCGTGTCCGAGGCCTCCCCCACCATCGCGCGGGTCTCGGCGAAGGCGCTGTCGGCGCCCTCGCCCAGCACGGCGCCCGAGCGGAGCCTGCGCTCGGCCTCGAGCCAGATCGGGGTGTCGATGCCCTCGGGCCGCCCCGAGTTTTCCCAGATCCTGCGCGCACAGTCGGAAATCTCCCCGTGGGTGGGCTCCGGGCGGCCCGAGAGGGACGGGGTGCTTGCCGGGGTGGGCATGGGAACGGGGGTCTTGGGTTTCATTTGGGAATGGACACATACTAGCAGGGCTGGTTGCCGAGTCCATTCCGCGCTTGCGGAACGTGCAACTGGGTGGACGAATGCCGACCCTGCATACGCCGGAAAAACCGCCCCTGGTCGGCCGCATCGCGAGGCCCCTGGCCTGCCTCGCCGCGGCGGCCGTGTTCCTCCACGCCATCCTGGCGTTCCGCGTCCCGGACAAGGCGATGACGGCGCTCGTCGCCTTCGGGGCCCTCAACCACGAGCGGTACCTCCCCGAGCTCAAGGCCGCGGACCACGTGGAGATCCCCCATTCGCAGGGCTACGACGGGCAGTGGTACGCCGAGATCGCCATGCACCCCCGGATCGACGCGGCGCTCGGCAGGTCCGTGGACGCCCTCCCCTACCGCGGCCGCCGGATCCTCTTTGAGTGGACCGCGTGGCTGGCCGGCGGCGGCAATCCCGAGCGGGCGCTCCGGGCCTACGCCGTGCAGAACATCGCCTGCTGGTTCCTGCTCGGACTGCTGCTGCTGCGCTGGTTCCCGGCCCGCTCATGGGGGAACGTCCTGCGCTGGGCCGCCGTCCTCTTCTCCTTCGGGCTCATCTTCAGCGTGACCCGCGCCCTCCTGGACGGGCCGGGGCTCCTCCTCATTGCGGCCGGCATGGCCCTCCTCGAGTCGGGACGGCCGTGGGCGGCCGCCGCGGTCATGGGGATCGGGGGCCTTGGCAAGGAGATCGATGTCATCGGCGCCGCGGCGCTGCAGCCCGGGTCCGGCCGGGGGCCCCGGCGGTGGAGCACCTGGGCCGTGCAGGTGGTGGTCGCCGTCCTTCCCCTCGCCCTCTGGGCCGCCTGCGTCCGGTCCTGGGCGGGAACGTACGAGAACCTCGGGGCCCGCAACTTCTCGGTCCCCTTCGCCGGGCTCGGGGACAAGCTCGCCTCCACCGTCTCGGGCCTCGTCGCGAATGGCGGGGGCTTCCCGACGATCGCCGAGCTGGACGCCCTCGTCCTCGTGGGGCTCCTCGCGCAGTTCTCCTTCTTCGCCTTCCGGATCCGCTGGCGCGAGGCCTGGTGGCGGGTTGGGGCCGGCTTCGCCGCCCTGCTGCCCTTCCTGGGCGACTCAGTGTGGCAGGACACCCCCTCGGCGGCGGCCCGCGTCCTCCTGCCCATGACGCTCGCCTTCAACGTGCTCGTGCCCGGGGGCGCGCGGTGGCTGCCCCTCCTCGTCATCGGGAACCTCGGCATCCTGGCCACGCCCGAGCTCCTGCGGGCGCCGAACCGGGTGCCCGAAAGCTACGTCGTCGAGGGCCCGCGCGCGCTCAGGCTCAACCCGCGGACCGGCCACGAGGTCGACGTGTCCTTCGGGGCGGAGAACTGGTGGAAGCCCGAGGGGGACACGACGGACTTCTGGAGGTGGAGCCGGGGCGACGGCATCGTGACGGTCCGCAACCCGCAGCCCTTCGCGGTCGTCGCCGACATCACGTTCGGCCTGGCGACCCCTGTCGAAAGGCGCGCCTCCGTCAGCATAGGCGGCCGCCCGGCCTGGCGCGGCGTGGTGAAGCCGTCCATGGACAACCCGGAGGAGATCAGGGGCGTCCGGCTGGCGCCGGGCGACACGGTCCTCCTCTTCCGCAGCGACGACCCGGCGGCGGTTGCGGGCCCGTCGGACACGCGGCTCATCACGTTCAGCGTGCGGGACCTCACGGTCAGGCTGACCGGCCGGCCTCCCCTCTGAGGCGGCCCACGACCCGCCCCGTCAATTTGGATGGCCACCGGGGGGGCTTTGACGGAGATTGCGCGGCAGGATGCAGGAACTCTCCGAGTGGGACAGCTTCTACGTGATCGTGTCCTCGGCTGCGGGGGCGCTCATCGGCCTGCAGTTCGTCGTCATGACCCTCCTGGCGGAGCGGGCGTCGCCGCGCACGGGCGAGGCCACCGCCGCCTTCGGCACCCCGACCATCGTCCACTTCAGCTTTGCGCTGTTCCTGGCGGCCCTCCTGAGGGCGCCCTGGGGGGAGATCGCCGTCCCCTCGGTCCTCTGGGGGCTCATGGGCCTCGGGGGCGTGGTCTACTCCATCCTGACCGTGCGCCGGATGCACGGGCAGGCGGCCTATGAGCCCGAGCTCGAGGACTGGCTGTTCCACGCGGTCCTTCCGATAGGGTCCTATGTGGCGCTGGTCGTCTCGGCGCTCGCGGCCCAAGGCCACCTCCACCGGGCGCTCTTCGGGGCCGGGGGCGCCATCCTCGTCCTCCTCTTCATAGGGATCCACAACGCGTGGGACAGCGTCGTCTACCACGTCGTCGTCATGCGGGCGCAGAACGGGAAGGAATAGCGCCGGGACTGCAGTCGCCCGAGCGGAGGCCAAATCATGGACATCAAGCGAAGCGGCACCCAACCCTCCTCGAGGGGTCCGGCGGACTGGTTCACGGGAACCGTGCGCATCGACCCCCTCTTCGCCGCCGCCGAGCCGGCGCGCGCGGCGGGAAACAGCGTCACCTTTGAGCCCGGCGCGCGCACGGCCTGGCATACCCACCCCGTGGGCCAGGTGCTGGTCGTCACGGCGGGCTGCGGCCGGGCCCAGGCCTGGGACGGCCCGGTCCTGGAGATCAGGCCCGGGGACGTCGTCCGCTTTGCGCCCGGCGAAAAGCACTGGCACGGCGCGGCGCCGTCGACCGCCATGACGCACGTGGCCATCCAGGAGCACCTGGGCGGCAGGCCGGTCGACTGGCTGGAGAAGGTCGGCGACGAGCAGTACCTGAAGGCGCCGCAGGGCGGCTGATCCGGGGCCCTACGGGCTGCTCCCCGGGCCCTGCCAGCGAAGCTCGACGAGCGAAACGGCCTGCCGGGGCAGCGCGAAGGCCAGCTGGGCCGCCCCACCCCGCACCTCGACGCTCGAGGGGCCCCCGAGCATGGCCAGCTTTCCGGCCTTCTCCAGTGACGCATACTGGCCGGCGTCCGGCGCCGCGGGGCGGCCGAGACGCTGCCACTCGCGGAAGGAATTGCTGTGGTCCCCGTCGATCCGGAAATGGGTGAGCGTGGCCCTGCCGGCCCTGAGCGGCAGCCCGGAGATGGCGACCGATA
This sequence comes from Opitutaceae bacterium, assembly GCA_036489955.1. Classification (GTDB taxonomy): domain Bacteria; phylum Verrucomicrobiota; class Verrucomicrobiia; order Opitutales; family Opitutaceae; genus Palsa-1447. The sequence continues at coordinate 6,011 of DASXEV010000009.1, read as the reverse complement.
CCCGCGCGTCCGGGCCGGGGACGTCGTCGTCGTGGTAGTGCCAGATGAGCACGCTGACGCGCCCCGGCCCGAGGCTCGCCAGGGCCCCGACGTCGGGGTTCCCCCTCACGCCGCCGCGCTCGATGTCATCCAGCGGGACCTGGCCCGAGCTGTCGGCCTCCACCCGGCCGCCGTCCATCCTTGCGAGCATCCTGAAGACATTCATGACGGGCAGGTCGATCCCGTTCGTCGACAGCGTCCGCTGCCCGGCGAAATAGGGCTGCCCCTCGAATTCGAACGCCCAGGTGAGAGCCCCCTCGAGGTCGACGCCGCGGCGGTCCGCGATCGCGAGCTCCCTGCCGAGGCAGGCGGCCGTGTAGCTGGCGTAGAGCGGGGTCTTGCGGTACCCGAGCTGCGGTCCCTCGCAGGCGGCGCAGCCGTCCGGGTCGCTCTCGCCGATCACGATCGGCTTGCCCCTCAGCTCCGGTATGGCGGCGATCTTCGCAAAGGCCGTGTCGATCGTGCGGAGCTGCGCCGCGATGCCCATCCTCACGTGCCCGTCGACATAGGCGGGCGACCCCTTCGCGTGGAAGGAAAGGAAATCGGTCGGGGTGCCGACCCGCCCGGTGGCGTAGTTTTTGCCCCGGGTCACGTGCGCAAGGAAGCCGTCCATGAACGCCCCGCCGTCGCCGGCGGCGTCCATGCCTCCCACGCGCGCCGTGGGCAGCGCACGGCGGACGGCCGCCACCGCCACGTCATGCAGCCTATAGAATTCCTCGGGCGTGCCGTGCCAGTAGGCGCCCAGGTTGGCCTCGTTCCACACCTCCCACCACCACCGGTCCACCTCGGCGCGGCCGTACCTGGCGACGCAGTGGCGGACCCACTGGTAGACAAGCTCGCCCCACCTGCCGTAGTCCGTCGGCGGGTAGGACCAGCCCGTCCCGAGCGGCCCCGAGCCGGGCCCCGGCCGCCAATGGTGCTGGTAGGGCTCGGGATGCACCGACAGCGCCTTGGGCATGAAGCCGATCTCGACGTAGGGATGGATGCCGCGCTGGAGGTAGGAGTCGAAGATCCCGTCCAGGATCCTCCAGTCGTAGACCGGCCGGCCCGCCGCGTCCGCGGTGTAGGCGTTGGTGCTGCCCCACTTGTAGGCCGGCGTGCCGTCGCCGGTCGTCAGGAGGTTGTGGGCACGGAAGTAGACCGCGCCAGGCCGGAGTTCCCCGAGCTCCGTGAGCAGCTTCCGGCCGTCCCACATCGTGGCGTAGTTGGGCTCGTCGGCGCCGAAGAAGCGCCAGATGGGCTTCATTGGGCCCAGGGCGCGGGAGGCATCGACCCTGACGGCGACCGGGAACGGCGCCGGGGCGCCGGCCGACGCACCGCGGCCGGCCCCGGCGAGGAGGAGGAGGGCCCCCGCAAGCCGCCTCAAGGGCGCCAGCATAGTCTTGATTGGCCGGGCCCCGAGGAACATGAAGCAGACATGAGCCATCTCACCATCGTCATCGTCGCAATCGTGGTCTTCATGCTCCTGACGGGCGTGCGGATCGCAAATGAATACGAGCGCGGCGTCGTCTTCCGGCTCGGGCGCTTCACGGGCCTGCGCGGCCCGGGCATCTACTGGATCACGCCCTTCCTCGTCGAGCGGGCCGTCACGATCGACATCAGGACGCGGACGGTGTCCGCCGAGCAGCAGGAGACGATCACCCGCGACAGCGTGACCATCAAGGTGAACGCCGTCCTCTGGTACCACGTGACGGACGCCGGCAAGTCGGTCATCGCGGTCCGCGACGCGAACGCCGCGGTCTACCAGCTCGCGCTCACCAGCCTGCGCAACATCATCGGCAAGCATGACCTGGACGAGGTGCTCCAGGAGCGCGACAAGATCAACGACCTCCTCCTCCAGTCGGTGGTCAACGCCACGCAGAAGTGGGGCCTCGAGCTGGAGCGGTTCGAGATGAAGGACGTCGAGCTGCCCGAGGCCATGCAGCAGGTGATGGCCATGCAGGCCGAGGCCATCCGCGAGAAGAGGGCGAGGATCATCAAGGCCGAGGCGGAGCTCGAGGCCTCCGTCAAGCTCGCGGCCGCCGCGACGCAGATCGCGGGGAACCCGGCGGCGCTGGAGCTGCGCCGCATGCAGATGATTTCCGAGGTCGGCGCGGAGAACAACAGCACCACGGTCATCATGATCCCCTCCGACTTCATCTCGATGGCGAAGAGCCTCAGCCAGTTCGTCAGCGAGAGGTCCCACGAGAAGCCCGGGCAGTGACCGGGGGGATGCGGCTCGAAACGAAAAGGTTGGTGCTGCGCCCCTGGAAGCGAGGCGACTTGGGGGACCTGGCCGAGGGCCTCGACGACCTCAAGGTCTCGAAATGGCTGGCTCTCGTGCCGTATCCCTATTCGCGCGCGGAGGCGCGCGGCTGGATAAGGCATTGCTCGACGGGCGCACGAAAGCCGGCCACGAACCGCGCCTCCCACGAGTTCGCAATCGAGCTGAAATCAAGCGGACGGGTCATCGGAGGGGTGAGCCTCGACAGGGTCGATCGCGCCCAGGGCACGGCTTGCGGCGGGATCTGGGTGGCCGCGGCCCACCATGGGATGGGCTACGGGACCGAGGCGTATGCCGAGCGGTCGAGGTTTGCCTTCGAGGAGCTTGGCCTTCGCCGGATCGAAAGCGGCTATTTCCGGGGAAACGAGGCGTCAGCAAGGATGCACCGGCGGCTCGGCTACAGAAAGGAGGGCGTCCGCACCGAGGGCCTCCTCTGCCGCGCTGACGGCAAGTGCAAGGACGAGGTGATCGTGGCCCTCCTGCGGAGTGACTGGCGCCGGCAAACGAGTCGTTGCCGCCTTTGAGCCACACCCTTGTTTGGAGGCAGCCGGTATAGGCCTTCGACGGTCGACATCCGCAGACCCTGAGCATCTAGTCTCTTCGCAGAAATGAACAAAAACGCGAGGTTCGTTTTATCAATAATACCAGCGCTTTTGTTCGCCGCTTGTGCTTCCGGGCCAGCCTTTACGGACGCCCCGCAATCGGATGCCGCGATTATCGAGGGCCCAGTCGTTCCCACTCAGGGACCGGAAAACGGAAACTGCTCAGTTGAAATTATACGCATCGACGGGCTGCAGAGTAGTTTCACGGCAAGCCACGAGGGTCCAAATTGGCATGAAGCTGATATGGCCAAGCCATTGTTGCTTGCGCCCTCCCAGCATAAGCTCGCATTGGACATTTCTTACGCGACGGCGGCGCGGGGAATCTCTGGGGCCCCCACTCCCGAGGGATCAGGCGATGAGGGCTCGATTGGCGGCAACGGCGAATATAGGTCGAACACCATAGCTGAAATCTATGCGCACTTTAAGGTGGGACATGTGTACCGGATTGCAGCCGACTTTGAAAACGACGCGATAGATGTCATCCTTTGGGACGAAACCATGGGAGCCGGGATGCGCGCTCGGGTCGAAGAATGGTCCTTCAATGTCCCCCGCACCCACACCGGGGGCGGAACTGGCCCCAAAGATCATTTTTTGTAGATGGATTGATGTGATTGCGCGGCACGGGAAACCTTGCAGATCGCAGTGGGGTCGCGGGAAATGGGTCGCTCTAAGTCGTCATCGAACACCACTCCAGTCTCGGCTTCGACTCCATCGATCCACCCTATCTCCAGATTCCCGCTGGCTGCGACCAATGTGTCGAGGCACCACAGTTAGGCATCCTGTTCGTCCTCAGCGGCGCTCGGGTGCGAGCATACTGATATCAGCCGAGAAGTTAGCATGCACGGCCGCGACGACCGGCTTGTGCTTCGGAAGCGTGCGGGCGGGAAATGCGCCCAGATAATTCCCGTTCCGCCAATTCTTCGACGGACGAATCGGCCTAGGCGAAAATCCGCCACCGCAATTCGGACAAATATTTCCGATGACTATCTCAACGCACGTCGCGCAGAATGTACACTCAAACGTGCAAATACGCGCCTCCAACGAATCCGCAGGCAATGCCTTATTGCAGTGCTCGCACGTGGGGCGAAGTGCGAGTGCCTGAATAACGTTGGTCTCTTCTTCGGTAAGACCGTACTTGCGTTGAATCTCTTCTTTCGAGGTAGGCATAGGCAAATCCCGGGAGTGCTTCTGTCTAACGTACGCGGGACGGCTGCGCGATGCGTTAGCGCGGGACGTTCCCCGCACAGATTTTGACAAAGAGGAGCGCCGGATCCTGACGTTGTTTAGGAATTCTCCGGATAGACATCGAAATTCCAATCGACGCCGAGGCTGGCTGCCTTGCGAGTAATACCCTGCCACAGAACGAATCCCGAATTACGCGAGCAAAACAACCCTACAAACAATTCAGCACGTCCGCCCGACCTGCGTAAACCCGACAAATACTGCTTATGCGTTCCTATTCTGCTTAGTACTCTTCCGAGGCGCGACTCAAGGTCTTCGACTCGCGACGATTCATTCGCCTGCTTCGTAAGACGCGTGCTCCAATAACCCTCGCGATTTACGCCGTTCATGATTTGTCCCGACAGCGATTTGCGAAGTTGCCCGGCGATCCACGAGGACGAAGGACGGAGCCCAAATTCGTTACGTGCAGCCGACAAGTCGCGTCGAGGATGACGCATCCTGAACGAAATCGCGTATCGATATGGGTGCATCGAAATTATTAACGACTTCGAGAGAGCCGCGCGATACTTTGGCGCGGGACGTTCCCTGCACGGATTTTGACAAAGAGGCGCGCCGGATCCTGACGCTGGTCAGGCCATTTATTCAAAACGATGGTTACGGCCATATGCAAAAGATAGTCTATCGTCCGCTCGGTATAGTCGTGACCGACGTTTCGACAATGATCGGTTGGCGATCTCGAGCATATGCCGATATTAGAGTAGGTTGCACCTGGATGAGATCTTGACCGGTAGAAAAAAGTCTCAATTTTTCGCCACCATAGCTTTCAAAGCGGATTACATATGAATGCGGATTGAGGTGCATCGATTTTCTGTATTCCTCAAAATTTGGGAGAAACGGAACGTAAATCAGCACTGTCTTGCCAGCCACTTCGCACATCGGCTGATCGTACTGAATGTTGATATCAAACTTTTTCCCAAGATCACTGCGATCAATTAGATAAGAAAACAATGCCAATCGTATGCCTTTTGGCAACGTTGGGGTGTCGATCGAGCTGATCTCTTTATTTGGGAAATAGGGCACTCCTTTGATCGTCAACACTGGATGAACAAGCGATCCGATTTGCTCGAATCCCCGGATTTGATCTGGGAGAGGAACCGGAAGCTGTAGGGCGACTTTGTACGGTGGGTCCCGATACCATTCTCGCGCATTGGGCGTTACTTGGAAACGGTAGGTACCAAATACGACTGCATTACCACCCTCTACCCCGACGAGCACGTTCTCAGCGACCATCGTGTGTGGAGGGTCGACTGCATAGATCGAAACTGGATTGCCGGAGGCATTTGTTCCAAAGATAAGAAATACGTAAAGTATCCGTTTCATCCTTGGCCTAACGACCGCGAGAGAGCCGCGCGATACTTTGGCGCGGGCCGTGCCCAGCACGGACCGTGACAAAGAGGAGCGTCGGATCCTGACGCTGGTTAGGCTGATTCACGAGCGACATTCCACTGGAACGTATCGCTAAAGTCCGCGAAACACGAAGGGCATATCCAACGGGATTCATCCTCCGTCGAATACCCTTCGTGCAGGACGTCAGGCAAGTCCTCAGTCATGAACTTAGCGGCGCAGAACGCACAATGGTCATGATCCCAGCTGGGGTTTTTCGCATAGCGCTGGTATTTGCGAAAAACTAGATTTGCCCCCTTCAAATACCGCTCCTGTCCGTGAAGGCGCCAATCCGCATTTTCGGGCACGATCATGTTCAGCCTAACGACCGCGGAAGAGCAGCGCGATACTTTGGCGCGGGACGTGCCCAGCACGGACCGTGACAAAGGGGAGCGCCGGCTCCTGGCGCTTCCATGAGAAGGCGTGTCCAGAGTATTTATTAAAAAGGTTCACCTTTTTGGTGTAACGGCTCGGGGCGGAGC
>DASXEV010000047.1:0-159376 GCA_036489955.1 Opitutaceae bacterium | reverse complement strand
GTCCTCAGCGTCACGCCATTCGAGAAAGTGTCTGTCGCAGAGCTCTTTGCGCCACAATCTATACAGCTTGATACAACGAACTTCACAGATGATATTCCTAACTTGTTCTAGGACGATGGGTTAATTCCGGACACTCCTGATCCTGCATTTGTGCTAACTACCAGATCATAGACACACGATAGCGCGGGAAATTGGGTAACACTCCAATGAAACCGGAGTGTTATCATGCAAAACAAGGAACAGGTAGAGAAGCCTGACCTGCCCCCATCGCTGGAAGGTTAAAATGAGAGTCCCGGTGGATGTGGTTGATGTTGTGGGTTCAGGTTTCGGACTGCAACTAATGGGTCGGTGACCGGGGACCCCCATGGGGGTACGCGCGACATTTTCCGCAAACTCGGCCGGCGTCAGATCACCGAGCGAGCTGTGTGGCCGATTCTGGTTATAATCATCTCGGAAGGACTCAATTAATTCTTGGGCGTGTTCTAGGTTGATAAACTCGTTTTCGTTGAGGCACCCGTCGCGGAGCTCGCGTTTGAAGCTTTCGATGAAGCCGTTCTGGGAGGGTTTCCCTGGGGCAATGAAGCGATGCTGGATTTGTGATCATGGGCCCAGCGCTCGAGCGCCAGGCCAGCAAACTCAGGGCCGTTGTCTGTCAGGACGCTGCCTGGGCGACCCCGCAACTCGGTCACGTAGTAGAGTACCCGGGCAACCCTCGGACCGGACAAGGAGATGTCCTCTTCGATCCACAGACACTCGCGGGTATAGTCATCGTGCACGGTCAGAAGCCTGAGGGACCGGCCGTTGGCCAGGCGGTCATGGACGAAGTCGAGGCTCCAGCGCTCGTTGGGCCTCACGGGAGACACGGGCCGCTCCAAGCCACGCACGATCTTCTGTTTGCAACGCTTACGCTTGCGCACCTGTAGGCCCTCCGAGCAATAGAGCCGGTAGACCCGCCTGTTATGGGAAACGTAGATCCAGTGCGAACCGCAGTAGCGCGTGTTGCCGATGTAGTCTTTCCGAGCGGAACAACTCAGCGAAAGGAAACGACCCTCGTGGAGTCTGCGATTCTGCTCGGACGCTGGTCTTGAATGCTCGTGATACACGGATCATTTGGACCGGGAATCGGCTGGCCAGAATTGAAGTACATCGAACAAACTTTGGGCCACTGAGGGAAATATTCCTGTAAGGAGATGGACTCGGGCGTCACTAATCCCCTTGAGCATGGAATCCACCCCAATCCTCGAGAAGCAGTTTCTGGAGCTGCTTCGGGACCACCGCGGAATTCTGCTCAAAGTTGCCGGTTCCTTCGCGCAGGAACCCATCGACCAAGCTGACCTTTTCCAAGACATGGCAGTAGAGCTGTGGAATTCGCTCCCGGGATTCGAGGGCCGGTCTCGACGCTCTACCTGGATCTACCGCGTATGTTTGAACACGGCGATGGCCTGGCGGCGGTCACGGGATCGGAGGCGGTTGAATCACATGCCGCTAGAACTTGTGCCGGAACTGGACTGCCCCTCGCCGGCGCCGGGGCGCCGGCACGAGGGAAGCGAGCTTCTGAGCCGGATGTATGACGCGGTGCGGACGTTGCCAGCAAGCGAGCGCTCGCTCGTGATCCTACTTCTCGACGGGCTTTCCTACCGAGAAATCAGCGAAATTACCGGCTTGACTGAGAATCATGTGGGAGTGGCCCTGACACGGGTCCGAAAAAAATTGTCTGAACAACTTAAGGAGGTGCGCGATGAACTTTGACAAGATGCAGATCGCTTGGACGGAGCAGTATCCGGCGAAGCCCAGAGCGCAGGCGGCGCCATTGGATGTGAAGCTGCTGGAACTGATCCTGCGGAACCAGCGGAGCTATATACTAACGATGGTGCTGATGGTGTCATTACGGGCGGTGGCCGCCGGTTTAGCCGTGCTGGCGATTCTTTTCGAGGCCAGGGTGGGCCCGCACACGTCGCTACGGATCACGCATGGTTATTATATCGCCATGGGAGCCGGGGTTGCGCTCTTCATCGGGCTGGTGGTCATCACCCGGCGCCGGATGCCTGGGATGTATTCCATCCAGGCGGATCGGTCGGGATTCAGTCTGGCGGACCGCGTCCATCGAAATGTCCAGCGCTACCGGTTAGGCCAGGCCCTGGGAGACGCGAATCATATCGTGATGGGCTTGCTCCAAATGGCGCTGGTGGTCGTCATCGCTTACCGAGACGGTCTTCACGGGCTCTTGCGCTGGATTGCGCTGGGGCTAGTGGCGGTGCCGGTGGTGGCCGTGATCGCCCATCGGATGTCCTTGCGCTCGCTTCGGCCGGCCCTTGGGCAGAGCCTGTCCGACGTGCTCGCGCTCTCGATCCGGCATGCCCAGAGCCAGGCGCGGCGGACGGCGCAGGTCTGGTGGCAGGTGGGACTGAGTTTGGTCGGGATTTTCCTTGGCATGGAACCCCAGTGGCTGGAGAACGGCACGGTCCGACCATCGGTATGGGTGCTGCTTGTGATGTGCCTGGCGATACCGGCCCTGATGAGAGCACAGAGCAAAAAAACGGTCCGCCGTTTGCTGCAGCCCCAGGTTGAGGAGTTGGAAGGATTGCGGGCCAGTTTGACTGAAAGAGAACAGCCCGGCCCACCGCACGGCTAGACTATGACACGTCAAAAATTGTCTAGGTTGGGCGGCGGAATGACGCTCCTAGGCCGCTGCTACGATCATACCGAGCCAAGCGGGAAAATAGGATAAAAGCCCGATGGCAACGCGACATATCGACGGAAGCGTTGGGGATTCTAATTATGCCGCAATAGGCGGTATCTATTCAATATTCCGTCAACCTGGCGACCGGAGGGCGGTGCCCCGGAGGATTCTCAATATTGGCGCCGGGGCTGGCTCGTATGAGCCGATGGACAGGGATGTGGAGGCCATTGCCGTCGGCGTCAATGCGTGCTCAACGTCCCGACCAGCCGATACGAATGCCGACCTATTTGGGAAGAATTCGGGCCAGATAACCGAGCATTTCGAAGCTCGGCGGCTGGTCAAACTCGACTTGGCTTAGAGCTAAACTGAGATTCATAAGGAACAGAAAAAGAAACAAATAACCGGCCAAAAACGCCTAAAATCCGCCGTAATTGCACTTTTGCCCTTTTTGGGCTGTTCTCTTCAAAATCCCAGAACCCATTGGTCTCCTCGGAGATTAAATGGTGGACGCTACTGGACTCGAACCAGTGACCCCGTGCGTGTGAAGCACGTGCTCTAACCAACTGAGCTAAGCGTCCCCGAAAAGGGACCCGGTGGAGGGCCCGCGAGCGTGGAGGTGTACCGAATATTCACTCGGTCCGGCAAGCAAAAGCGAGTCCGAGAAAATGGGAGGAGGAGGCGCTCGCAAGATTGACCCGGCAGGATCATTGCGCGACATCCTTGGGCACCAGGAGCGGGGCAAATGACGCCATATCGCGTGCGTCTAGCTCCCGGATGGAGGCCTCGATTGAGGCGCGCTGCCCCGGCGTGAGTTTGCCGGGCGGGAATGCGAGGTCCGACCGCGCATACTCGGCGCCATGCCATCCGCGAAGGACGGCGATGGGGTCCCGCACGCACGGGGCTGTCCTGCCATGGCATGCGCACTGCCGCATTGGGTGAATGAGCGTGACGGGCATCCGGCCGGCCCAGTGCTCAAAGGGATATTCGTCCGGTGTCCCGTGGCTTTCCGCAAAGGACGCGCCGGGACGCAGGAGGTAGCTGTGAAAATCGACATGGGTCCACACCCTGGGATTGCCTGGATCCAGGAGCCGGAGCTTGAGCTTGTCCTGGCGCGCGCCCGGGCTGCGGGATGTCGAGAGGCGGCTTCCCCACGGGGCGCTGTCCGACCAGCCGCGACTAAGGAGGTCGCGGCGCACGCCCTCGGAAACCTCCAGCCATGCCTCGTGCGCGCCGGTCTCGACCATGACATCGACGTCGTCATCCGTCGGGTTTGCCAGTTCAGGGACATCGTTTCGCCCGTGGCGAAGGAGCCCGATCAGGGTGCCCTCGGTGAACCAGAAGGGCGCGCCAGAGCGCTCGCAGGCGGCGAGGACGTCCAGGATTCCCCGCTCATAGTGCCGGCGAAAGGTGCCGGAGCGCCTGTCCCGCACCGAGCCGCGGATGCCCCAGAGAAAATCGTGGGCGCGGACGGCCATCCTCGTCGGGGACAAGGTCACCATGGCAAGGCCAGGACGAGCGGCATGCCGAGGCGCATCTGGAGCGGTGCGGAGCAGGACAGCCGGCGGAACAGGCGTGCGGACGCCGGCAGCGTCCGGTACCATGCGTCCCGCTCATCCCTTGCCCGGAGCCGGTCATAGCCGGAGCCCCGGTCGGTCTCGACCACGACGTCATGGTCGACGAGCGCCGCGTAGCCGAGACGCCGGGCCAGGTAGCCCAGGTGAACGTCGAGGCCCCAGCCCATGGCGTTGACGGTGGTGTCAATGGGGCACAGCCCCTGAAAGAGCTCCCGGCGCGCTGCAAAACAGAAGCCTTCCACAAACGTGACGCGCCTCGTCCCTGCGCGCCCGCAGGCGCGCATCTGGATATGCGAAGACGGCCGTGCGGACGGCGCATACAGGCCGACATTCGGGTCGCTCATCACCTCGCGGCACCTTTCGGCAGCCCAGGCCGGATCGGGGTGGCGCACGTCGGAGCTCCAGACCAGGGCCGAGTCCTCGCCGGGCCGCCCTTCAAGAAGGGCGGCAATCTCATTCATGAGGCCGGAATAGTACACGTTCGGCAGGGCCAGATCAAAGCCGGCGCGCTCCGCGTCGGAGAGCGCGGATCCGCTGTCGATCGCCAGTGTGCGAGGCCCCAGCCGAGCCTTCAGTCCCAGGGCTTCGGCATTGTGGCCATGGTTGATGACGACGACTAGCACGGGTGGGCGGCCGTCTTCCCGGCGCAATTGACTCCTGGTGATGCGGCCATGCGGCAAAACGGCGACACTGCCGCCTTCCCACCGGCCGTGCGAAGCAAAACACACCGGCCTGCCGCCCTGAGAATTGCCTTTGCCCGCAGGCTCATCCTGCTGCATGCCTTCTGGACGGCCCGCCAGCACCGTCCCATGGAACGAACCCACATGCCACCCGAGGAGAAGGTCCGCGAACTCCTGCAGGGCTTTCCCGAGGCGACGATCGCCGCCTGCCTCGGGTTCCGGCAGACGGGGTCGGTGCAGGACCTCGACCGGGCCGTTGCGGGCATCATCCAGCACCACCTTCGCACGCCGCCCAAGGAACCCGTCGCATCGATGCCGGATTCGGAGCCGCTTCTCACGGGCCTTGGCCTCGATTCGCTGACCATCGTCGAGATGGTCTTCCTTTTCGAGGACCTCTTCGCCGCCGAGCTGCCCCATGAGGAGTATTCGAAACTGGTGACCCTGGGCGAACTTCGCGCGCTCCTGCGCGCGAAGACCGGGGCGGTCGCCGCATGAGCGGGCCGCGCCCGCGCAGGGCAGTGGTCAGCGGCCTCGGCTTCGTGACCAGCATAGGCGCCGACGCCGCCGCGGTTGAGGAAAGCCTCCTTGCCTTGAGGCACGGGATCGAGCCCTTCCAGTTCATTCCCGGCTGCGACCTTCCGGTCAAGGTGGCGGGCACGGTAAAGGGCTTCGACGCGTCCTCGCGGAACTACGCAGCCTGGAAGTGGCCCGCGCGCTACTCCTTCCCGCGCGATGTCCTGCGCGCCGTGCCTCCCCACGGCCTCTATGCCCTTGCGGCCGCGGAACAGGCGATCGAGGACGCCCGCCTGGGGAGGGAGGACCTCCGCTCCGAGGCGACCGGGCTCTTCACCGCTTCCGCGGGATCGCCGTTCCTGCAGAGGCATGTCCTCAACCAGCTGCACGAGACGGAGGGCCGGCGCATGGCGCCCTTCGGAATCGTGAGCACGATCTCTGGCACCCTCAATTTCAACCTCGGCGCCTATTTCGGGATCAAGGGCGCCGTCTGCGGCTTCGTCTCGGCGTGCGCGTCCACGGCGCACGCGCTCGGGTACGCCATGGATGAGGTCGCGCTCGGCCGCCTGGACCGGGTGCTCGTCGTCGGCGCCGAGGACCTGACGACGGACTCGACCTATTCCTTCCACGGCATGCACGCCCTCTCGTGCAATCCCGACCCTGGGAGCGCGTCGCGCCCCTTTGACGTGGGCCGCGACGGCTTCGTCGGCACCGGCGGCGCAGCGGCGCTCCTAGTCGAGGACGCCGACGCGGCGCGCAGCCGCGGCGCGCCCGTCTATGCCGAGATCGCAGGGTGGGGCCAGTCCGCCGACGGCTTTGACATCGCAGGGCCCATCCCGGACGGGAGCGGCCTCGTGCTCGCCATGCGCCGGGCCCTTCGGAGCGCGGGCCTCGGGGCGCCGGACGTCGGCTACGTGAACGCGCACGCCACCTCCACCGTCGCCGGGGACCGCTCTGAGGCGAGGGCCCTGCGCGCCATGTTCGGCGCCGGCGGCGCGCGGCCCGCCGTCAGCAGCACGAAGGCTCTGACGGGGCACGCGCTGTCCATGGCGTCCGCCATGGAGGCCGGGTTCTGCTGCCTGGCGCTCGCGCACGGGTTCATCCCGGGCCAGGCGCACCTGAGCGTCGCCGACCCCGAATGCGAGGGCCTCTTCCTGCCCAGGGAGACCGTGCGATCGAACCCCGGGGTCATCCTGAAGAACAGCAGCGGCTTCGGGGGGAGCAACGTCTCCCTCGTCCTCAGGCAATGGGAGGAATAGCGCCCGGGGTGGGCGGGCGCCCATAGTACGGGTCGCCGAGGCGCGCCTCCAGCCCGCGGCGCAGCCCCCGGTTGCCCACGTGGATGATCGCGCGAACTCCGTTCTTCTTTAGAACAAATTCCTCCTCCAATTCGCGCGGGCTGCGCCCTTGTCCGGCGCCGCCACGCTGGCGGGCGTAGGACCGGTCGCTGTGAGGCAGCCACCGGTGAAGGAGCTTGCCCAGGAGGCCCGAGCGCTCCTCGCAGCTGCGGTCATGGTCGACGTAGACGTAGCCCACGAGGGCCGTCCTTAGGCCCGCCCTCGTTGCCCGCAGGAAGAAGTCCGTGTGCTCGGCCGCGTAGACGCGCTCCTCCCATCGCACGCGGCGGACGGCCTCGGTCCCCGCGAGGAAGCTGTTGGGAACCCGGTCGCAGCGGACGATCCCGGGCTCCAGCTCTTCGTGGTAGACATTGAACACCTGGCGGACGACCCCGTCGCCCTCCTCAAAGACGGCGAACGAGTAGTCGCCCTTTCCCTGGGATCCGCCGCAGATGTCGAGGCTGTGGCGGCCAAGGGCCGCATGGAGTACGTCGATGCGCGTGTGGGGCCCGAGGACGTGGTCGTCGTCCGCGAGGAAGAAGAATGGCGTCCGCACCCGGTCGACCAGGTGATTGCGGCCCGCGCCAAGCGTGTGGCCGGCCTCGTAGGGGAGGGTGGTCCACAGGATGCCGGGCGAGGGCTCCTCGCCCTCGCCGAAGAGCGGCTCCCTGCCGTCGTCGCAGACAAGGACGGCGAGACTGGGGTAATGCCGCCGCACCGAAGCCAGGCACTGCGCGACGCAGGCCGGCCTCTCAAAGGTTTTCACGATGACGGTCACCTCCTTCTCCCATCCCCGGGTCGCGGGTATTCCGGCAAGCGCGCGGATCTGGCGCCGGGCACGGATGAGCGGGCTCTCTTTCATCGCCCGGCCGCCCCCGCCGCCGTTCCGCCGGCCGACTCAAGCACTGACTTCGCCGAGGCGCGGATCTTCCCGATCCAGTGGCCTGCGCAAAGGCGCGCGTCGAGCGCCGGCCCAAACAGGGGAGACAGCCGCGCGTGCCAGTCCCCAAGGGCCTCCGGCGTCACCTCCTCCCAGGAACCCACAACCGCGACGGGCAGGGATTCGTCCTCGTAGAGCGGATTCAGGGTCGAGCGCCGGACGATGGGGATCGTGCCCAGGAAGAGGGCCTCCCAGGTCCGGAAGCAGTCGAGTCCGTTGCCCTGGGGTGACGCCTCGAACGCGAACTGCCCGTGGGCCTCCCAGCATTCGCGCTGGAGCAGCCGCTGGTCCGGAACGTGGCACCAGGGGCGTCCCGACAGCGCCGCGAACGCCTCCCGGCGGTCCGGCATCCCGGATATGTCGGGGGTGATGAGCTTTTGGTTCTGGTGGAACGTGCACAGGACGCGCAGGGGCCGGTCGGGCGAGGGTGCAAGGCGCGCGCGGACATCCTGGAGAACCGCCTGGTCCCCCATGTCGTTGCGCGTGGCCGTCCAGTCGGCCGGAGTGAGCCCCATGAGCGCCGTGGCCGCGAAGCCGAGGCGCTTCTCAAGCTTGGTCAGGACGGGGTTGTCGATGCCAATCGGGATCCGGGTGAGCCTCGGGTGGCGGCCCTCCAGGTCGCAGTTCTGCACGAACCAGTGCGCAATCATGGGATGGCCGAGGAGGTCCCTGTGGCGCAGGACCGGGCTCCGGTCCGAATCCCCGGTCACGAGGACGATGGGCGAGCGCAGGGCCGGCAGGACCTCCCTGGCAAAGTCCGCCAGGTTGTCCGTCTTCACGTGCACGGTCGACCCGGGCCCAAGGCTCGCCGCCGCGGCGCCGAGCTTCGAGGGGGGCCATGGTTTTCGCCCGAGGCCACGGACGTTGCTGCCGGCATCGACCACGAAGTCGCAGGATTCACGGATGGCCTCGCTGTGCACGAGGTGGAGGGGAAGCCCCGGGGGACAGTGGCAGCGGCCGCCGCGCAGGTCGGCAGGGGCGGGGGTTCGTCCGATTGTCCGGGCCATGGAGCAGGCTGCGGCGCCATTCCTAAGGACGGACTGCATCCCGCGCTCCAATCCGAGCGCAACGCCACGGCTTGCGCCTCTCAATTGATTTAGCATCGCTGGGTTGGCGGCCGTGCTGCGGGCCGCCCACGATTCCTAGGTCCGGCGCGGACCGCGTCAAATTCCGTTACAACCAGGTCCAGCGCCACCCGTGTCTATGGGGGCCAAAACCGAAAGAATGTGTGGAAGAGCGGAGCATCAAGAGGCAAACCCTGAGCACGACTGAGAAAGCAGGAGGCATGGGGCCCTCCGTGGCCTTCAGGAATGCTCCGTGGCCCTGCAAGGACAGGTTTAGGGGATTGAAGAGCGGGTAGCCCCCCTGAATACTCCGGGCTGCGCGCCAGAGCCCGCATGCCAACCATGACGCACACGTGAAGGTCCTGCTGCTCCTCGTCCGCGTCGCCGGCCGCTGGCTGGTCCTCGGGGCCCTGGCGGGCCTCGTCGCTGGCACGGCTCTTGCGGCCCTCATGGGCCTCGTTCACCGCGCGGTCACGGGAAACGGATCCGGGGCGGGGATGGCGGCCCTGGCCTTTGGCCTGCTGGCCCTCCTTTACCTGGCCTGCACGCTCGTTGCGGACCACTCGCTGAAGGACGTCTCCGAGGCCCTTCAGGCGGACGTGAGGCTCAACATCCTGCGCCAGCTCCTCGACAGGCCCCTTCGTGGAGCCGAGGCCCTAGGAGAGGCGAGGATACTCTCCCTCCTCGTCAACGACGTGCGGTTGATCGCGGACTTCGTCTGCCGGGTGCCGGTCGCCTTCGTGGACTTCGCCACCGCCGCGGGCTGCCTCCTCTACATGGCGTGGCTCTCGCCCGTCGCGTTCGGGTTCAACATCCTCTTCCTCGCGGTGGCGGCCGCCTGCTACGTCGTGCCGGAGCGCGCGGCGCGCGGCTACCTGCGGCGCGCCGCCGACGCCATGGAAAGGCACATGGGCCAGATCCAGTTCGGGATCCGGGGCATGAAGCTGCTCCTCCTCAGCCGCCCGAAGCGCCGGGACTTTCTGGGAAAGCACTTCCAGCACACGGCAGGGGAGATCCGCGCACTCAACCGGCGGGGCGGCTTCTTCCACGCCTTTGCGGAGCGCTTCGCCGAATCGGTCGCCCTGGGGTACATCGCTTTCCTGGTCTTCATCCTGCCCCGGTACGCCCACTACTCCGCGGCGACGGCGACGGGCCTCGTCCTCGCAGCCATCTTTGCGCGGGCGCCGCTGAAGGACCTGCTCGGGATGTTCTCGCGGGTGCGCCGGACGCAGCTGGCCGTCGAGTCGATCGAGCGCGCGGGCCTCAAGGTGTGGGCCGAGCCGGCCGCCGAGGCCGAGGTGTCCGCGGCCCCGTTCCGCGACCTGGAGCTTGTCGGCGCGCGGTTCGAGTATGAGGGGGACCACGGCCAGAAGGGCTTCGCGGCCGGGCCCTTCGACGTGCGCCTGGAGGCCGGCGAGATACTCTTCATCGTCGGGGGAAACGGCGCCGGCAAGACGACCCTGGCGAAGCTCCTCTGCGGCCTCTATCCGCCGTCCGGGGGCCGCGTGCTCATGAACTCGGGCCCGGTCGAGGGGGTTGCAGGCCAGGAGGCGCACCGCGCCCTTTTCTGCGCCGCATTCACCGACGACCCCCTCTTCACCCACGTGCTCGGCATTCCCGGGAGCGAGGCTGACGCGGGGGGCGGCGCATGGCTTAGAGAGCTGAGGCTTGAGCACACCGTCCGGATGGAGGACGGCCGCTTCAGCACGATCGACCTTTCGCAGGGCCAGCGCAGGCGGATGGTCCTCCTCTCGGCGCTCGTCGAGGACCGCCCCGTGCTTCTCCTCGACGAGTGGGCGGCTGACCAGGATCCGGGCTTCCGGGCCTTCTTCTACGACCACATCATCCCGGACCTGCGGGCCCGCGGAAAGACGCTCGTCCTCATCACGCACGACGACCGGTACTTCGACCGGGCCGACCGCCTCCTCAAGATTGAGGGCGGCCGGCTGGTCCCCATGGCGCAGCCGGAAGTCGTGACGTGACGCCCCAGATCGACGCCGCGTACACCTGGGTCGACGGCACCGACCCCTCCTTCCTTGAGGAGGCCCGGCGCCACTCGCAGGCCCCGCAGGACCTCAATCCCGAGCGCTTTCGCGACCCCTACGACCTGCTGCGCTACAGCCTGCGCTCCCTGGAGGCCAACGCGCCATGGCTGGGCCGCGTGTTCCTGCTGACACGGCGGGCGCAGGCCCCGGCGTGGCTGAAGCGGGACCATCCGCGCCTTCGGCTCGTGCACCACGACGAGGTGGCGCCTGAGCGGGGGATGCTCCCCACCTTCAACAGCAATGTGATTGAGAGCCTCCTGCACCGCCTTCCGGGCGTCTCGGAGCATTTCGTCTACATGAACGACGACTATTTCCTGTGCTCGCGCGTCCCCCGTGAGGCGTTCTACGCGCCGGACGGCCGGATCCGGGTGTTCGGCACGCTGGTCGGCGAGCACATCCGCGGGCGCGTCTACGAGCGGCAGCTCCTCTCGTTTGGCCTCGTGGAGCACGGGCCGGTGCTCATCGACCGCGCCGAATGGCAGCGCATGCAGGAGGACGCCGCGGACGAGATGGCGAAGCTGCACCTGCACCGGTTCCGGCAGGGCGACGACCTGAGGCCCGACCGCCTCTACCGGTGGCACATGCTGAGCCGCAGGCGGGAATCGGCAAGGGCCGAGCCCTTCTGGCGCTACCTCCGAAACGCGGCGTTCCACAAGGTGACACCGGGCGTCGCAGGCCAGAGACGCGCGCTGGGCGCCATCGCCCGGCGCCCCCCCTGGTTCCTGTGCCTCAACGACGACCTCGGCCCAGGCGCCGACCCGGAGGTCGTGGAGGCCGTCCGCGCCTTCCTGAGGGAGCTTTTCCCCCGGCCCTCGTCCTTCGAGGCATGAGGCCCGCTCAGGGACGGCCGTAGAGGTCGAGGATGCGCCCGGCCAGGGCGTCCCACTCGTATTCCCTGGCCACCTCCAGGGCCCGGGCGGCGCAGGCCTGGTAGCGCTCCGGATCGGACGCGAGCGTTCGCAGGGCCGCGGCAATCGCCGCCGCGTCGCCGGGAGGGACGAGGGCGCCGGCCCCGGCGCCGTTCAGCCAGTCGGCATGGCCCCGGATGGCCGTCGCCACGACGGGCAGGCCGTGCGCCAGGGCCTCCAGGGCGACGAGCCCGAAGCTTTCGCCCCGGAGGGATGGGACGACGCAGACATCGGAGGAGGCAAAGGCCTCTCCGAGCGCAGCGTCCCCCACGCTCCCGCGGCCCGTCCCCGGGCCTGCAGCCGAAAGAAGGAATGCGCCGGGCTCCTCCCTTTCGAGGATCCCCATCGCCTCGGCGAGGATCCCGAAGCCCTTTCGCGGCTCGTCGGCCCGGCCGACAAAGAGTACCCTCATCGGCCGGCGCGGCGGGCCCGCGGGGCGGACCATCCCGGGCGGCGGCGTCCGGACGCCGTTCGGCAAGATCGTGTAGTCTGCAGGGTGATACGCCCGGGCGTAGTCCATCGCGGCCGGCGAGACGGCGATCCGGACGTCAAGATGCGTGTTTGTCCATCGGCACCAGGGCCATGCCCACAGGTAGCCGCGGCTGCTTTCCGAATAGGTGTGGAAGGTCCCCACGCGCCGGGCGCGGCCCGCGAAAAGCAGGACGAGCGAATTGAGCAGGGGGAGGAAGGGCTCCTGCAGGTGCACGACGTCGGGCCCAAAGTCCCCGACGATCCGGCGGACGCGCCCGGCGATCGTGGGGTCGAGGGTGACCCGGCTCCTGGCGCCGTTGAAGCTGCCCGTCCAGACGCGGCCGAGCGCCGTGATGTGCGGGTTATTCCCGGGGATCGGGCCTGACGCGGGCCCGAGGAGGAGGGCGTCCACTCCGCGCCTCTCCAGGGCGCCCAGGAGGTCCACGGCTTGCCGGTTGACCCCGCCCGGCACGGAAAGGTCGTAGGGCGTCGTGAGGAGGACGCGCACGGCCTAGCCCTGGAGCCAGCGCCCAAGCCGGCGGAATACCTCGGCAGGCGCGACGGACGGGCGGGGCAGGTCCTTCGACGCGCCCGTCCGCGTCCGAAAATGGATGAAGAGCGGCCCCCTTGGCCGGGGATGCGCCAGGGCGCGGGCAAGTTCAGCGGGGTCATCGGTCGAGACCACCGAACCGTAGCCGCACGCCTGCGCGATTGCGGCAAGGGCGACGCCGCGGCTCACCGTCGGCTGTCCCCCCGTGGAGTCGTGCGCCTCGTTGTCGAGGACGACATGCGTGAGGGACGGCGGGGCGTAGGCCCCGAGGGTGGCCAGGTTCCCGAGCCGCATCAGCGCCGCGCCGTCCCCGTCGATGACGGTGACGGGCCGGCCTCCGAGGAAGAGCGACGCCCCGAGGCCGAACGCGCTCGCCGAGCCCATGGAGCCCACCATGTACAGGTTCCAGGGCTCGTCCCCCAGGGCGTAGAGTTCCCTGCCGGTGTAGCCGGTCGTGGCAACCAGGCACTCGCTCGGCGCACGGCCGGCGCGCAGCAGGGCCAGGGCCTCCGTTCGGCTTGCCCGCCGGCCGAAGGGCCGGGTGAGGTTCTCGGAAAATGAGAAGGTGCGCTCGCCGATAGGGCCGGCGTCCGGCCGGGCCGCAAGCGGGTGCGGCGCCAGGGTCCCGTCGCTGACGAGGAGCGCGAACGGCCCGGAGCGCCGCTCCATGGAGGCGAAGGCGTGGTCGACCGCCGCGGCGGCCGCCGCGGCTTCGGACGGCAGCCGCGCCCATGGAATCTCCATCGTGTCGAGGAGGGCCGGCGTGATGCGCCCCATGAGCTCATGCTGGGGCTCGTCCGGCTTCCCCCCGGGTTCACCCCGGCGGGTCACGACGAGCAGGACCGGCACCTGGAAGGGGTGGCAGAGGGAGGTGAGGGTGTTGACGGCGTTGCCGAGCCCGGAGTTCTGGAAGATTGCGGCGCCGGGGGCGCCGGCAAGCCGGGCGCCGGCCGCCATGGCGACAGCGTCGCCCTCGTTCACGGCGTCCCTGAACGTGAACCTGGGGTCCCCCAGGGCGGCGTTGATGAGGGGCTTCAGGTACGAGCAGGGCGTCCCCGATATGAGGCGGATGCCCTTCCCGTGAAGGAGCGAAAGGAGGGCGGGGGCCTCGAGCATCGCCTACAGGTTGCCCGCGTCGGCCAGGTCGACCGCGGACTCGATGGTCGTCCAGCCTCCCGTGAAAACTTGGGCGCCCACCGGGTGGCCCTTGGAGACGAGGTCGGCAATCATGTCGATGAGGGCGAGCCTCGGGCCGTCCGGCCTTGCGGCCGCGTCGGCCAGCCATGCCTGCAACACCTGGGCTCCCCGCGCAGAGCACTTGAGAAGGCCCGTCCACTCGGCGTCGAACGACGCAAAGTCGGACGAGAACGCGGCTCCCGCGACCTTAGCCCTCTCCTCCATGAAGTCGCGAGGCGCGGGCCCGGCGAACCGCACGAGGTCGCGCGGGCGCGGCGAGGGGCCGGACTCGCTGCGGACGGCCCGGTCGGCGGAGAGGACCAGGTCGCCGTCGTCCTCGAAGAGCGACTGCAGGATGTGCCGCCGGCAGAGGATGTCGCCGAAGGCGATGACACAGGGGCCGCGCAGTTCCGCCCGGGCCAGGCAGAGGGATCCCACCTCGCCCGTCGACTGCCACGCGTCGTTGTCGACCCGGGTGAGGCCAGGACGGTCGACGGCCTCCTTCCTGTACCCGGCCACGACCGCGATGTCGTTGACGCCGAGGAGGCGCAGGGACGCGCACATGCGGTCAAGGAGCGCGACCCCGCCGACGCGCAGGAGCGCCTTCGGGACCTCGCGCGTCAGGGAATGGAGCGCCTCGCTCCCGCGCGTCGCCGCAAGGATGACGGCCGAGCGCCGGGGCCCGGGGGCAAGGTACCGCGACTCGGCCTCGCAGAGCTCGTCGTCCCCCTGCAGGCGGAACACCTCCTTCAGCGGCGCGATCGTCTCCTCGACGCCCGTGACGCTGCGCTCCCTGGCGATGCGGGCCGCCGCCGCCTGCATGGCCGAGAGGCTGGCGCGCAGGAGGTGGTTCGCCCAGATGAGCGCCGCCACCTTGTGCCGGGCGAATACCTCGGTCGGCGTCGCATGGTATTTTGTCGGGATGAGGATGACCGGGTGCCGGTTCCCCCAGGCCTCGAGGAAGGCGATCACCTCGTCCGGCCGCGAGCGGGCGCTGTGCACGATGACGGCGTCCGCGCCGGCCTCGCGGTAGGCCTCGGCGCGCAGAAGCGCGCCCTCGAGGCCGTGCCCGGCGATGAAGGCCTCCGTCCTTGCCACCAGGACGAAGTCCGGGTCCGTCTGCGCGTCCTTGCCCGCCTTGATCTTGCCGCAGAATTCCGCGATGTCGGCGAGCGGCTGGCGCTCGCCGCGCAGGAAGCTGTTCGTCTTCGGGAAGACCTTGTCCTCGATGCAGATCCCGGCGAGGCCGCGCTCGCCCAGCTTGCGGACGACCCGGCGAAGGTTGTTGAAGTTGCCGAAACCCGTGTCGCCGTCGACGAGGATGGGGACGCTCGTCGCGTCCGCCATGAATTCCGCGACCTCGAGCACCTGCGTCCAGCTGGCCTCGTTGTTGTCGCGGACCCCGAGCGAGGCCGAGATGGCGAGCCCGCTCGCCCAGACGGCGGGGAAGCCCGCCTCCCCTGCGACCTTTGCGGAGAGGCCGTCGTGCGCCTCCATGATGAAGTCGAGCCTCGAGGTGTCGAGGAGCGCGCGCAGGCGCGTGGTGCGCCTTAGGGTCTTCTCAGAGGGCATTCGTGTACGTCTCCACTCCCGTGAGGAAGGTCCGGATGTCGGCCGTCGTGATGTCGCCGATGTTGGCGACACGGAACGTGTCCGTCCCGGGCAGCTTTCCCGGATAAAGCGTCACCCCAAGGCCGAGGAGATGGTCGTGAAGGGCGCCGTAGCCGAAGCCCGGCCGCGCGGGCGTGCGGAACGCCGTGAGGAGCCCCGAGCGGAGGGCGGGGGGGAGCAGGGCCTCGAAGCCCAGCCTTTCCATTCCCGCCAACATCGACTCGTAGCAGGAGCGGTACCTCGCCGCCCGCCCGGCGACGGTCTCCTCCAGCGTCTCACGGACGGCCTGCAGGAGCGCATAGGCCACCTGGACGGGCGGCGTGAAGGGGAATTGCCCGGAGCGTTCGCCGGCCTCATGGGCGTGGAGGTCTAGGGCGACGCTGCGGGCCGAGCCTCGGCTCGCCCCCAGGGCGTCCAGCCTCGAGAACACGATGCCGATCCCCGCCATCCCCTGCAGGCACTTGTTGGAGGAGGTGATGAGGTAACCGATGGGAAGGCGCCCGAGCGGGAGCGGCATCCCGGCGAAGGAGGACATGGCGTCGACGATTGGGACGACGCCTCGGGACCGGCACGCCTCGGCAAAGGCGTCCAGGGGATTCAGCATCCCGGTTGTCGTCTCGTGGTGAACCCAGAACGCATGGGTGAAGGGGCCGCCGGGCCCTGCGAGGCGCGCCGAGAATTCCTCCGGGGACGGGCTTTCCGTCCACGGGACGTCCCAGCAGGAATGGGAAACCCCGAGGACGCGGGCGATGGCCGCCGCCCTTTCCCCGTAGGCCCCGTTGCTCATGACGAGGAGCCGGCCGTTGGGCGGGACGGCGGAGCCGATCGCCGCCTCCACGGCGGCCGTCCCCGGGCCGCCCACGAGGACGGCCGTGTGCGTGCGGGGGTCCGCCCCTGCGACCTCAAGAAGGCCGCTTCGGATCGCAGCCACCACGGCGCCGAATTCCCCCTCCCGCGGGCAGATGTCCGGGACGGCGAGCGCATCCTTTACGCCCTGCGTTGTCGTCGCAGGCCCCGGCGTGAGGAGGATGTTGCGCGCGGGCCGCGTCATGCGTTTGCCATGCGGGCCGAATCCCGGGCGGCGATCCTGGGCCACACCTGCGACCTTGCGCGCGCCAGGTGCTGCGGGGTGTCCACCTCGCACCAGGCGAGGTCCGGGACGTGAGCCAGCGCGACCTCGTGCTCCCCGCACACCGCGCTGATGCCGTCCTCGTAGTGCGCGGAATCGCCTAGCCCCTCGGCGGAACGGGCGAGCGCGGCGGCGCACGCCGCCGACAGGCGCGCCAGGCCGACCAGTTCGCCCGCCCTCGGCGCCCCGTCCCAGCTTGCCTTGTCGAGGCGGCTGAGGCGCCCGCCGCTCCCATAGGCCCAGACCTCGTCCCCGCTTTTCGTCGGTCCGCTCGTCAGGACCGCGCTTGCCGAGGGCGACCCGAGAAGCTCCGATAGGCCGCGGGCCTCGTAGAGGATGTCGGACTCGGCGACCAGGATGTCGCCGCGCAGGCCCTCCATGCCGATGCGGAGCGAGGCGAGGCTGCCGGTCTCCGCAAAGCGCGTGTTCACGAGCATCCGGACCTCCGGGAACCGCCCGGCGAGGAACTCTCCGTAGAGCTCGGCCCGCCAGCCGGCGACGAGGATGATCTCGTCGATGCCGCTGGCCCGCAGGAGCCCGAGCGAGCGGGCAACGATCGGGCCGGCGCCCACGTCGACCAGGCCCTTCGGGCGGCCCCTCGCGGCCTCGCCGAGGCGCGACCCCAGGCCAGCCGCCAGGATGACGGCCGCGGGCCGGGGGGGTGTTGCCTCTCGTGTGTGCATCGCTGCCGCCAGTGGATCAATCCGAAGGCGCAGCAAGCAACAGGCCTGCGGGAGCGTCAACGGTATTGACATGGCTGCGGCGGTACCCGCTCATCGACCTTCCACCTTCATGCTCACGTCGGTCCAGATCGACGGGTTCCGGCGCGACGGCTTCCTCATCCTGCGCGGACATTTCCCGGCCGAACGCATCAGCCGCGTGGGCTCCGCCATCGACGCCCTTGCGGCCCGCCCGCCGCGCGCCGGCCACGAGATGGCCTATTACGAGGACAGCGTGACGGAACCCGGCAGGCGCATCCTCTCCCGCATCGAGAAGTTCGTGGAGGAGGACGAGGTCCTGGGGAACTTCATCACGGGAGGCGGGATCGCCGAATTGGCGGCCCAGCTCCTCGGCGGCCCCTCCACGCTCTTCAAGGAGAAGATCAACTTCAAGCTGCCCGGCGGCCAGGGATTCCTCCCGCACCAGGACATCCAGCCGGGCTGGGACTCCTACGCGCCGTACTTCATCTCGGTCCTTGTCACCATCGACCCCAGCACGGCGGAGAACGGGTGCATCGAGCTCTCCGCCGGCCAGCACAAGCGGGGGTGGATCGGGGAGCGGATGAAGCCGCTCACTGGGGAGCAGCTGGCGGGCGTCGACTTCGACAAGTACCCCACGGATCCCGGGGATCTCGTCTTCTTCGACTGCTTCGCCCCGCACCAGTCGGCCCCCAATTTGACATCCAGGCCGAGGCGCAACCTGTACCTCACCTTCAGCCGCGCCGCCGACGGGGACCAAAGGCTGCGCTACTTCGGCGACAAGCGGGCGGCGTTTCCCCCCGACTTCGAGCGCAAGCCCGGCAGCAGCTATAATTTCAAGGTTTGAAGGCCATGCCCACCGACCACCCGCCCGCTTTCCGCCGCTGCCTCCTCCTGCTTGCAGCCGCGGCGCTCGCTGCGCCCGCGCCCGCATGGGCCGAGGAGGCGCCCTCCCTGACCCTCGACTCCGCGCTCCGCACGGCCATCGGCCGCAACCCCGCGGTCAGGGAGCAGGAGTCGGTCGTCGAGCAGGATGCCGGCCAACTGATGCAGGCCAGCGGCGCCTTCGACTGGAATGTCACAGCGTCCCTCGGCGCCCAGCGGGTGCGGACCCCGGAACTGGGGCCGTTCGGCACCGTGCCGGTCTCGGACAGCACCCAGCTGACCTACTCCCTGGGGGTCGGGAAGCTGTTCCGCAACGGCGTCAGCATCGAGCCGAACCTCGAGGCGGGGACGAGCCGGGTGCTCCCGGGCGCCGCCCCGACGGTGGGCTCGTCGCAGGTGGGCTTCGTCATCGTGGTGCCCCTCCTGCGCGGCCTCGGCGTCGACGACACGGGCGCCGTCGAGGCGGCCGAGCGCGGCGACGTGAAGGTTGCGCAGCTCCTTTACCAGAACGCGCTCGCCTCCCAGGCCCTCGCCACGGCCACGGCCTACTGGGCGAGCCGCGCCGCGGACGAGGAGTTTGCGGTCCAGAGCGACGTCGAGAAGGCGGCGGCCCGGCTCGTCAACTCGACGAAGGCCCTCGTGGATTCCAGCGTCTTCCCGCCGGCGTTCCTCCTGCAGGCCCAGGCGAACCTGAGGGCCAAGGAGACGACCCGCATCGAGGCCGAGCTCTCCGCCAAGAGCGCGCGGATCGCCCTCGGCCAGGCCCTCGGCCTCTCGGCGCAGGAGATCGATGAGACCCCCGGCCCCTCCGAGGAATTCCCCGCGGTGGCCCCGATGATCGTCATCGACGCGCCGGCCAAGGCGGCGGTCGTCCGGGAGGCCCTGGCCTCGCGGTACGACATGATCGCCTCCAGGGAAAGCCTGGTGCCCCTGCGCATCCTTGAGCGCCAGGCCCGCCTGGAGCTGAGGCCCCAGCTCAACCTCACCCTCAACGAGGGCTACAGCGGCCTCAGCACGGGCCCGGGCCTCGCGGGGCCCCTGAACCACAACGTGACGGGCCTCAACAGCATCGCCGGGCTTTCCCTCGCCTGGCCGGTCAACAACACCTTCCAGCGGGGCCTCCTGCGCCAGCAGGAGGGCGACCTCAAGGAGGGCGAGGCGCAGACCGAGCTCCTGTCGCAGTCGGTCGCCGGCTACGCGATCCTCGCCGTCGAGCAGGTGCGCCTCCTCTCGGATGAGGTCCGCGCCTCGAGTGACACGGTCGCCATAGCGAAGAAGGCCGTCTCGGCGCAGCAGGACCGCATCCGGATGGGGGAGGGAACGATCCTCGACGAGGTGACCCTCGAGAACCTCGAGGCCGACGCCCGCATCGACCTGATCGAGGCCGAGGCGCAGTACGCGACCGCCGTTGCTCAGCTCCGCTTCGCGGTGGGCCAGGTCTTCGACAGGCCGGCGCCCACCGCCTCGTCCTTCTCGCTCACGAACCTTGCCAGGCTCCCCAACTTGGACGCCATAAACCCCGCCGCCCGATGAGAACACACGCCCGCCTCGTCCCTTTCCTCGCCGCACTTGCCCTCTGCGTCCCGGCCGGCCGGGCGGACACGCTGACGGCGCTCGGAAGGGTGCTTCCCGTCTCGGGCATCGTCGACGTGGGCGGCGTCCAGGGCGACACGGTCTCCAAGGTGTCCGCGCGCGAGGGCGAGCAGGTGCCGGCCGGGCAGTCCCTGGCCTCCCTCTCCTCCGAGAAGGCGGCCGAGCAGGGCGTCGGGCGCGCCGAGAAGGACCTGGCCGCCAGCCGGCAGTCGGCGGCCCGCAGCGCCGAGATCGCGAAGGCGCACCTCGCCTACGCCGAGACCAACGCCAAGTACGCGGGCCTGCGCTTCGACCGCATGAACGGGATGCGCAACAGCGAGTTCATCTCCCCTGAGCAGGTCGAGGACAAGGACCTGGCGAAGCTGGACGCCGCCGAGAAGCTGCTCCAGGCGCAGCAGGACCTTGCGAACGCCGGCCGCGACGGCGACCGGTCGGTCCGCGACGCCGAGGCCGCCCTGAAGGCGGCCCGGGCGCAGCTCGCCGCGGCGCAGGTGCGCTCCCCGATCGCGGCCCGCGTCCTGAAGGTCTTCGCGCGGCCCGGGGCCACCGTTGGCGCCGGCCCCCTCTTCAAGCTCGGCGACACCTCCACCATGGTCGTCATCGCGGAAATCTTCGACGCGGACGCCCTAAAGGTGAAGGTCGGCCAGCGGGCGACCGTCTCCTCCGCGGCGCTCCCCGCGAAGATGGAGGGCACCGTGACCGGCGTCAGCAGCATCGTCTACCGCAATTCCATAGAGAGCATCGACCCCAACGACACCACCCCCGCGCACATCGTCGAGGCGACGATCAGGATGGACGAGGCCGCGCCGCTTGACCGCCTCGTCTTCCTCCAGGTCGACGTGACGATCAGCCTCTAGGGGGAACCGGGCGCCGCCCGAAGCCGATGCGCACGCCACTCGCCTGGTTCAACTCGGTCCAGCAGCCGCGGCGCACCGCGGCCGCGGTGGGCGGCATCTCCTTCGCGCTGCTCCTCATCTTCATGCAGGCCGGCTTCCTCGGCGCCGCCAAGACGAACGTCGCCGTCGTCTATCTGGCCCTCGACTGCGACCTGGTCATCCACTCGAGGGCGTACCTGACCCTCTACCGCAGCGATCCCTTCGACCGCATGCGCCTGAAGCAGGCTGCGGCCGTGCCGGGCGTCGAGAGGGTGACGCGCTTCCTCACGGACTCCTTCGGCTGGAGGAACGCGAGGACGGGGGCGGCGGCGAGCGGGTTCATGCTCGGCGTGCCGCCCTCCGAGCCCGTGTTCCGCGACCCGTCCATCAACGCCCAGCTTGCCACGCTTCGCCCGACGCTGACGGCCCTCGTCGACCGCAGGTCGAGGCCCGGCCTCGGGCCGTGGGAGGTGGGCGGCAAGGCGATCCTGAACGGCCAGCCGACCCAGATCACGGGCTCCTACCAGATGGGGATGGGCCTCCTCGCGGACGCCAGCGTGATCGTGAGCGACGAGACCTACGAGCGCCTCCAGGACCCGCGCGCGTCGCGCTACGCGAACCTGGGCCTCGTGAAGCTGGCCCCGGGCGCCGACCCGGGGGTGGTTGCCGACCTCCTGCGCAGGCGCCTGCCGGACGACGTCGTCGTCGAGACGCGGGCGGGCCTCATCGCCCGGGAGCAGCACTACTTCATCAGCGTGAAGCCCGTCGGCATCATGTTCGAGGTGGGGATGGTCGTCGCCTTCGCGGCCGGGGCCGCGATACTCTACCAGATCCTGGCAAGCGAGATGAACAACCGCCTCGGGGAGTTCGCGACCCTGAAGGCCCTGGGCTACTCGGCGGCGACCATCTACGGCGTGGGCTTCCAGCAAGGGCTCATCTACGCGCTCCTCGCCTACGGCCCGGCGTTCCTCCTGGCGGCCCTCATCTACAGGGTGGGCCAGGCGCTGTCGGGGTTCCCGCTGGCCATGGACGCCGGCCGGGCCGTTTTCGTCCTCGTCCTCGCCCTCATCATGTGCGCCTTCGCCGGCGTCCTCTCCCTCTGGAAGATAAGGAAGGCCGACCCGGCCTCCCTGTTCTAGCGCCGCCATGTGGTTCATCCGCCAATTCTCGCTCGCGTGGCGCATGCTCGCCGACCGCCCGGCGCGCCTCGCGCTGTCCCTGGTCGGCGTCGCGTTCGCGGTCGTCGTCATGTTCACGGAGCTCGGCTTCAAGAACGGCATCACCGACAGCTCCGCCAACTTTGCCGGCATCCTGGGGGGGGACCTGATCGTCGTCCACCCGAGGCAGATGCACCTCAAGTCCTACGTGACCTTCCCCGGCGCGTACCTGAGGGAGGTCGAGGACATCCCCGGCGTCGCCTCAGCGTCGATCATCTGCACGGGGGCGGACTACTGGAGCAACCCGCAGGACGGCAGCCGGAACCGGGTCTTCATCATCGGCGTCGACCCCGACGACCCGATGCTCACGGTCCCGGAGCTGAAGGGCCTCGGGCGGGACCTGCGCGGGGAGGGGACCGTGCTCTTTGACGACCGCGTCCGCCCCGAGCTTGGGCGGGTCTCCGCCGGCACGCGCTCCCGCGTGGGCCGCATGCCGGTCCGGGTGATCGGGCTCTTCTCCCTCGGGCCGAACTTCGCCTACGAGGGGAACGTGATCATGGGCCTCGACAACTTCTACCAGCTCTCGCCGAAGAACAGGGGCCGCGTGGGCCTGGGCATGCTCCGCGTCGCCCCGGGCCAGTCCATCGCCGCCGTCCGCGCGCGGATCAACGAGCGCATGGCCGGCAAGCTGGTCGTCCTCACGCCCGCCGAGGTCCTTGGGCGCGAGCGCAAGTACACGACGGACCACGCGCCGGTCGGCATCATCTTCGGGCTGGGGCTCCTCGTCGGCTTCGCCATCGGGACCGTGGTCTGCTACCAGATCCTCTTCAACGAGGTCAGCGACCACCTGCCCCAGTTTGCGATGATCAAGGCGATCGGGCACTTCCCGAGGTACCTGACCAGCCTCGTCATCCAGGAGTCGCTCATCCTCTCCCTCGGGGGATACCTCATCGGGCTTGCCGCCGGGGCGGCCCTCTACGGACTCCTGCAGAGGAGCACCGCGCTCCAGATGGACCTCACGGCGCCCCGCGCCACGCTGGTCCTCGTGCTGACGAGCGGGATGTGCCTCCTGGCGGGCTTCCTGGCCATGAAGAAGGTCCACGCGACGGACCCCGCCGACCTCTTCTGAGCCATGCAACGAACACCATGAGCACGCCCGCAAAAGAGGTCCTCGTCGACGTCACGGCCGTGAACCACTTCTACGGCCGGGGCGAGGCGCGCAAGCAGGCGCTCTACGACAACCACCTGAAGGTCCACCGGGGGGAGATCGTGATCATGACCGGGCCCTCCGGTTCGGGGAAGACGACGCTCCTCACGCTCATCGGCACGCTGCGCGCCGTCCAGGAGGGCAGCATCAGGATAGGCGGCGTGGAGCTGGCGGGCCTGCCCGCGTCGGAGCAGGTGCGCATGCGCCGGGACATCGGCTTCATCTTCCAGGCCCACAACCTCCTCGACGCGCTCACGGCCCGCAGGAACGTGCGCATGGCGATCGAGCTCTCGGGCGCCCCCAGGTCGGAGTACGACCGGCTTGCCGACGAGGCGCTGGGCTCCGTCGGGCTGTCCAACCGCGTGACCTACAAGCCGAGGAACCTGTCCGTCGGCCAGCGCCAGCGCGTCGCGATCGCCCGTGCGCTCGTCAACAAGCCCCAGATCATCCTTGCCGACGAGCCCACGGCCGCGCTCGACAAGGATTCCGGGGCCAACGTCGTCAGCCTGCTGCGCAACCTCGCCGACCAGCGCGGGGCGGCCGTCATGATCGTCACTCACGACAACCGCATCCTCAGCGTCGCGGACCGGATCGTGAACATGATCGACGGCCGCGTCTTGTCCGACATCCGGGTGAAGGAGACCGTGGCCATCTGCGCCCTCCTGCGCAAATGCCAGGTCTTCATCAACATGAGCCCGTCCGACCTGACGGATGTCGCCCAGAAGATGTCCACGGAGTCGTTCGCCGACCGCGCGAAGATCATCCGGCAGGGCGACGTGGGCGACAAGTTCTACGTGATAGCGAAGGGCAGGGCCCGCATCATCGTCGACTCGGCCACCGGCACCCGGACGGAGGCGACCCTCAGCGAGGGCAACTTCTTCGGGGAAGTGGCGCTCCTGCGCGACCAGCCGCGGAACGCGACCGTCGAGGCCGAGGGCGACGTCGAGGCCTACACGCTGTCAAAGCCCGACTTCCTTGCGGCCGTGAAGGCCCACAAGAGCTTCGAGGAGCAGCTGGGTGCCCAGCTCTTCCACCGGAGCTAGCCGGCGCCGCCCGCGGGGACCCGCCGCCGCCACGCCTCCATGGCGAGGACGACGCCCGCGGCGTAGGCGGAGCCGACCACCCCGTCGACCAGGTAGTGGTGGTTCAGGTAGACTGACGCAAAGACGACGCACGCGAAATAGGCGGAGGCGGCGGACCGCAGCGAGCGCGCGCGCCAGGCGAAGATGACGAGCAGGAACGTCTGGCCGACATGGAGCGAGGGGATGGCCCCGAAGATGTTGGTGTTCTTCGCGTAGAAGTCCCGGAACGCGTGGACGCCGAGGAGGGCGTCGAAGCGGGCCCCTCCGGCCGCCTCCGGCGCGGCGGACAGGACGGCGGGCCCGAGGCCGTAGCGGTCCGCGTACCAGGGGGGCGCCGCGGGGTAGGCCATGTAGGTGGCGTAGCCCGCGAGGTTGATCCAGAGGAGCTGCCACATGAGGTCCTGGGCGGCGGCCAGGCGCCTGCCGAACCGCCACCATGCGGCCGCGCCCAGGAACGCGGCGAGGTACGAGAGGTAGGCCGCTCCCGCAAGGACGTCGATCCACGGCGCGGCGTGCGCCTGCAGGAACCCGGCCGGCGTCACCCGCGAGGCCCCGGAGCCGATGCCGAACCAGGCGAGTTCCCAGGCGCGGGGTTGGGCGACGTGGACGGCCCCCCGCAGGCCCACCCAGTAGCGCTGGGCGTCGTAGGCTGCGGCGACCATGAGGAGGGGCGCGGCGAAGAGGGCAAGGGGCCTCCACCTCCGCGGCGCCAGCCAGGCCGCGAGCCCCGCCGCGGCGAGGAGGGCGGGGTCGGGCCTCCATCCGCCCAGGGCCGCGCCTGCGCCAAGGTACGCCGCGGCGCCGGCCGCCCCCCAGAGGGCTCGCCTGGCCGGGCTCAAGCGATCGGCCTCTCGTAGAGCCTGAGGGTCTGGGCGCGCCACCCGCCGAAGCGCTCGATCAGCGCCTTCGTCTCGTGGTTGTCCTCGAGGATCCACGAGAACTCCATCTGCTGCAGGCGCGTGGCGTCGTTGATGATCTCGTGGTAGCGCTTGATGAAGAGGATCGGCAGGCCGAGGCGGCGCGCCTTGCCCCGGACGCCGAGGAGGAAGAGCCGGATGGTCGAGACCGTATTGCGCCCACGCAGCATGTGCCACCAGCCGAGCGGCAGGAGCCGGCCGTCGATGCGCTTCACCACCTCGTTCAGGTTGGGGATGGCGACCATCATCCCGAGCGGCTCCCCGTCCTTCTCCGCAAGGAGGATGAGCCGCTTGTCGATGAAGAGGCGGTACTGCTTCGAGTACTTGAGGAACTCCTCCTTCGTGATGGGCTGGGCGCCCCAGTTGTCGCGCCAGGCCTCTGCGAAGATCTGCGCCATGCGCTCGGCCTCGCGGTCCAGGTCCTTCATGTTGATGTCCCGGATCGTGACGCCCTTGGCCACGCGCTGGACGGCCCGGGACATCCGCTCAAACTGGTCGGCCCGCCAGCTCCCGCGGTCCATCCTCCAGACCTCGAGGTCCTTCGCCTTGGCGTAGCCCGCCGCCTCGAGGAGCGCGCGGTAGTAGGGCGGCGTGTAGCCCATCCCCGCCATGGGCGCGTGCTCGAAGCCGTCGAGGAGGACGCCCGCCTCGTCCTGGATGCTGAAGTTCGCCGGGCCGCGCGCGACCCGGAGCCCGCGGCCGCGCAGCCACGACTCCGCGGCCGCGAGGAGGGCCCCCGCGACGCCGTCGTCGTCGACGCACTCGAAGAACCCGAAGAACCCGGCGCCGTCGGCGTGGGCCGCCAGGTGGCGCCGGTTATGGAAGGCCGCGATCCGGCCGACGACCTCGCCGCCGCTCCTAGCGAGGAACAGTTCGCCCTCCGAATGCCTGAAGAAGTCGCCCTTCGCCGGGTCGAGCTGGGCCTTCACGTCGGCGAGAAGGGGCGGGACCCAGGCCGGATGGTCCCGGTAGAAGCGCCAGGGAAGCCGCAGGAACGTCTCCCGGTCGGCGGCCGACCCGACCGGGTCCACGCGGACGTCCCTCATGGCGGCGGGCCGGGCCTGCCTGCCGTCGTTCCCGCCGGGATGAGCGTCGGAGCCTTGCAGAAAGCCGAGATGACAGCGAAGCCCGCCAAGGGGGCGAGCGTATTCTGGGAGGGGAGGGCGGCGCGGTTTTTGTTTCGCCCGCCCCCGCCGCGTCCCCGTATCCTGCGGCCCCGCCAGCCCCCATGCCGCGAACACAACCCAGGGCCCCAGGCGGCCCCGCCGGGCGCCCCCGGCCCGTCCACCGATGAGCGGCGCCGATGCCTGGGCGGGTGCAGCCCTCCCCGCCGTCGCCGCGGTGCTCCTCGCGGTCCCGGGCGCGGGGACACACGGCCGCGTGGCGGCGGAGGGCGGGACCGCGTTCCTCCCGGGCCGGATCATGGACCGGGGCTACCGCTACATCGAGACTGCGGCGCGGGCCGCGTCCGGCGCCGGCCTTTCGGCCGCGGCCGTGTCGTGGGCGTCGCTTGCCCTCGGCCTCGCCTCGGGCGCGCTCGCCGCCCTCGGCCTCTTCGGGCTGGCCGCCTGGGCGCTCGCCCTGAGCGGCGTCCTTGACGGGGTCGACGGCGCCGTGGCCCGCCTGCGCGGGACCGCGTCCCCGTCCGGGGCGGTCCTCGACTCGGTCCTCGACCGGTACGTCGAGTTCTTCTTCCTCGCGGGAGTCGTCGCCGCCTTCCGGGGCGTCCTATGGGTCCAGCTCCTCGCCGTGGCGGCGCTCTTTGGGGGGTTCATGGTCACCTACTCGACGGCCAAGGCGCAGGCCCTGCGCGTCGTCCCCCCGCGCGGCTGGATGAAGCGCGCGGAAAGGGTGGCATGGCTGATCGCCGGCTCGGCGGCCGCGGGCGCGGCCGGCCTCCGGGGAATCTCCCCATGGGTTGTCCTCGGGCCCGTCCTCGGCGTCGTTGCCCTCTTTGCAAACCTGTCCGCCATCGTGCGCCTGAGGCGCCTTGCGGCCGCCGCTCAGTCGTAGCGCCGCGGCTCGGCCGTCACCCGCCTGCGCGCCCGCGCGCTGGCGACAAAGCGGGCCACCCAGAAGAGAAGGAGCGCCGCCTGGTACGCGGCCACCGCCGCAAGGAGCCAGTTGAGGCGGCCCGCCGCGCCGGCCGAGGCGAGGCCCCCGAAGGCGACGAGGTGCTCCAGAAGCTTGCCGTAGCGGTTGAGGTCTATCCGGGAGGACGCCGCCTTGCCGGCGCCCCAGTCGACGCTTGTCCCCAGGTACTGACGGGACGTGTCCTCGACCTCGCGCTGCGCAAGGAGGAGGACCGCGAGGACGAGCCCGACCAATTCGCCGTGCGCCCCGACCCACCCGGCGTGCTGCTCCTGCGTGGCGACGCCGAGCGCGGCGAAATACGCCGCCCAGAAGAAGAGCGTCGCCAGCCCGTCGAGCATGTCGCCCAGGGAGCTGAAGCGCCGCGTCATGCGGGCGATGTTGCCGTCCACGCAGTCGAGCACCTGGACGCAGAGGCCGCAGGCGACAACGGCAAGGTAGGCATGTCCCCCGCACATCAGCGCCACGGCCGGCATGGCAACCGAGACCGCGATCGAGGCCACGGTGACCCCGTCCGCCGAGAACCCGAACGCGAGAAAGAGCGGGGTCACCCAGAACGAGGCCGGACGGTAGAGCTTCGCCGCTAGCCACTCGGAGCGCGCCTCGGCGGCGGACTTCTGCGGGTCGTACGAGCGCCGGGCCTCGGCCAGGACCTGGCCATAGCGCAGGAGGGGGTAGCGCGAGCCGGCCATGGGATTTTCCTGAGTCGCCGCGCGGATCGGCCTAGAGCCAGCCCTGGAGCTTCGAGAAGATGAGGGCCATCTGCTCGTGCAGCCCGGGGGCGGGCTTGCCGCCGCCGGGGGCGGCGGGGCACTTGAAGAAGCCCGCGAGCCACGTCTGGACGCCGCACTCGCCCCTCTGCGCGGCAAGGTCGGCGAGGAGCGCCAGGTCGAGGACGAGGGGGGCCGCGAGGATGGAGTCGCGGCACTCGAAGTTGATCTTCAGCTCCATCTCGTAGCCCAGCCAGCCGAAGAGCTGGATGGCATCCCAGGCCTCCTTGTTGTCGCCCTTCGGGGGGAAGTAGTTGATGTGCACCTGGTGCTCCAGGGAGCCGTAGAGCTCGGGATGGGACGAGGCGTCGAGTATCTCGGCGAGGACGCCTGTCTTCGTGATCTCCTTCGCCTTGAAGTTCTCCGGCGCGTTGAGGACCTGGCCGTCGCGGTTGCCGAGGATGTTGGTGCTGTACCAGCCGCGCACGCCGAGGAGGCGCGCGGCGAGCCCGGAGGCGACGACGGTCTTCATGAGCGTCTGGCCGCTCTTCAGGTCCGACCCGGCGAGGGGAACCCGGCGCTCCCTTGCGCGCAGGTGGATCGCCTGGGCCTCGACCGCCTGGTTGGGCGTGCAGTTGACGACGGGCAGGCCCGCCTCGACGGCGGCCCACGCGTAGATCTGCGACGGCGAGATCCCCGGGTCGTCGCGGCGCAGGCCCTCCAGGAAGGCCTCCGGCGAGGCGTGGACGGGGCCCAGCGGCCGCCAGGCCTCGGTGGAGAGCGTGAGGAGGACGACGGCGCGGCCGCCCCCGGCGAAGTCCCTGAACATCCGCTCGAGTGCCTCGGCCTGGGCAGCCTTGCCCCGCTCGGGGCGCACCCGGCGCGCGTCGAATTTCCCGAGGAACGAGGGATCGAAGATGCCCGGCTGCGCCCGGATTGCCCCCAGCGCGCCGGAGACCTCGGCCAGGTCCTCTTTCGAGAGGACGCCCGCGTTCCTTGCGGCGTCGAGCGCCGTCTCCTCGATGAGCTCGGCCGCGCCGAACCGCAGGGACGGCAGCGGCGCCAGCGGCAGCGCGTCGGCGATCCGCTCCTGGGCGCCCCTTACGGGCAGGGTGCCCAGCTGGGTCAGCGACCCGACGGCGGGGCGGGCGCCGCGCCGCACGAGCTCGACCCCCGCCATGAGCGTCGTCGCGACGGCGCCCATGCCGACCGTAAATACTCCCAGGGTCCCCTTCGGTTCATTCGGCGGCATGGAAGCGCCACTGCATCGCGGCTGCGTGAACTTTTCAAGATTAAGGAGTTGTGGCTCAAAGCGGCCGGTCCAAGCGTCGGGCGTGATGGCGGGCGGGATCGATTTTTCCGAATGGCGGCGCCAGGCCAGGCTCCTTGCCCGGCACGCCCGGCACGGCTCTGCCTCGTTCGGCAGCGGTCCCAGCGCCGCGCGTGCGCAGGCGCTTGGCAGGCTGTTCCGGCTGGCGAACGCCCACCTGCGGTCGACGGGCGCCGAGTACGCGCTCGCCTACGGGACGCTGCTCGGATGGCACCGCGGGGCCGGGATAATCGCGCACGACAGGGACGTCGACTTTGCCGCG
This sequence comes from Opitutaceae bacterium, assembly GCA_036489955.1. Lineage (GTDB taxonomy): Bacteria > Verrucomicrobiota > Verrucomicrobiia > Opitutales > Opitutaceae > Palsa-1447. Next base: position 129,891 of record DASXEV010000047.1, on the reverse strand, counting down.
CCGCTCTCGGCCTACCCGGCGATATGGGAGTCGCGCCGGCTCCTGCCGGCGGGGATGAGGATGTTCGACACCTCCCGCCGCCACCACGGGCCGAAGGTGTACCTCACTCTCGGGGGCTGGGAGGCCGACGTGTACTTCCTCGCCGAGGAGGGAGGACTGCTGCGCTCCACGGAGAGGAGCCGCAACCCGGGGGACATGAAGCCCTTTCCCCGGGACTACTTCTTCCCGCTGGCTCGGGCGACATTCCTCGGCGAGGAGACCTTTGTCCCCGCCCGCCCGGGGGAACTCCTCCTCCACATCTACGGGTACATCGGGGCGGACGCCGTCCGCGACCCAGTGAGCCGGTATTTCCGGCCGCGCTCCTAGGCCCAGGCGGCCTCGCGCCGCCCGGCGAGCGCGGCGAGCTCCTCGGAGAGTGCGTCCGCGGCGCCGCGGAGCTGGTCCTCCGTGTGGGTCGCCATGACGAAGAACCTGAGCCGCGCGGACCCCTCGTCGACGGCCGGATGGAAGACGGGCTGCACGTTGATGCCGCGCTCGCCGAGGGCCTCCGCGAGGCGAAGCGCGCGCTCGGACGAGCCGACAATGACGGGGATGACGGCCGAGGCGCTGCTCTCCCCGGTGGGGATGGACCGGTCGCGGCAGAGCCTGCGGAAAAGGTCGCTGCGGGCACGCAGGAGCCGGGGAAGCTCGGGCTTCCCCCGCAGGATCCCGAGCGCCGTGACGGCGGCGGCCGCGCTTGCGGGAGGCAGGCCGACGCTGAAGATGAACCCGGGCAGCGTGTACCTCAGGTAGTCGATGAGGACGGACGAGCCCGCGAGGTACCCGCCGCAGCTTGCGAGGCTCTTGGACAGCGTGCCCATCCACAGGTCGACGTCGCCGCGGGCGGTCCCGAAATGCTCGCCGGCCCCCCGTCCGGTCGGGCCCAGGACGCCGAGGGAATGCGCCTCGTCGACGAGCAGCATGCAGTCGTGGCGCTTCTTCAGCGCGACGATCTCCGGCAGGGGGGCCAGGTCCCCGTCCATGCTGTAGACCCCCTCGACGGCGACCAGGGCGCGCCGAGCCTTCTGCCGCTCGCGCTCCAGGATGCCCGCGAGCGCCGGGGCGTCGTTGTGCGGGAAGGCGAGGCGCCGCGCCCCCGAGAAGCGCGCGCCGGCGACGATCGAGTGGTGGGCGAGGCTGTCGTGGACGACGAGGTCGTCGGGCCCCAGGAGGTGGGTGATGACGGAAAGGTTCGTCGCGTAGCCGCTCACGAGCGCGAGCGCGTCCTCGCAGCCGAGGAAGCCCGCGAGCGCGGCCTCGAGCTCGCCGTGGACGGGGCGTTCGCCCGAGGCGATGCGGCTCGCCGAGGACGACGCCCCGAACCGCGCGAGGGCGTCGCGGGCCGCGGCGACGACGGCCGGCTCTCCCGCGAGGCCGAGGTAGTTGTAGGAGGAGAAATTGACGAAGGAACGGCCGCCGATGACCGCGGTGTCGTCCGGCGCGTTCTCGTGCACCTTGAAGAACGGCATCTTGAGGCCGGCTTCGGAGAGCGCCCGCTTCCTGGCCCCGAAGGCGCGCACCTCCTCGAATTCGCCGGGGCCGCCCTGTGCGGCGGCCGCGCCCGGCAGGACATGGGCCTCGACCCCGCGCCACTGTGCGACCAGGGCGCCGCCGGGCGCGAAGAGGTCAAAGTCGCCCCGCAGGGCGCCCCCGGGCTCGCCCGCCAGGGCCGCGACGCATTCCAGGCTCCCGGTCTCCGGCCAGGGCGCATGCAGCAGGAGCCTCGAGAAGCCGCGCGCGACGGCCGTCTGCCTCCTGTCGGCGGCCAGCCAGTAGAGGCCGGCCTGGAGGGCGCCGTCGAGGCCCAGGACCGGGTCGCCCCGGGCCTGGACCGAGGCGCTGGCGCCAAGCGGCCCCACCCGCGGCGCGCCGCAGAGGGCCTGCATCGCCGGGCCGTGGAAGGCGAACTCCCCGTAGAACTCGGCGAGGTCCATGGGGCCCTCGCGCTCGGCCTGCCTGGGGAGAAGGGCCGCGGGCGGCTCAGCCGTCCCGAGCGTCCCGCTGGCGAGCAAGAGGCCCTCCGGGGAGAGGAGCCGAAACGCGCCCGCCTCGCCCCGCTCGAGGGAGAGCCGGGCCTCGTTCCCCTCGACCCGGGCCGGGGCATGCACCCTGAAATTGGTCACCGATCCCGGTCCCTTGAGCGCGGCCGAGGCCAGGGCAGCCATGGGCAGGGTCGGGCGCCCCCCCGGCCTGTGGTCAGAAATCCATGCCGCCTTCGCCCCGCCCAGGACGACAGGCTCCGCCTTCCATGCGGTCGCCTCGGCGCGCGCCGCGGGACGCCCGGAGAGGCGCGAGACCAGGTGGGACACGGTGAGCCCGGGCTGGAGGAGGTCCGCCAGGGGCGGCGTCCCGCCGGGCCGCCCCGCGCCGAGGCTCGTGGCGAGCTCCGAGGCCATGAGCGAGTCGAAGCCGAGGTCCGCGGCAAAGCGGTGCTCGGGCCGCACGTCCGCGGCCGGCCACCGGCTGACCGCCTCGATGGCCGAGGCCACGAGGGCGAACGTGGCCCCGTACGTGGCCTCGGGCGCGTCGCCGTCCCCGGCCGGCGCCGCCCCGGTCTCGCCGACGATCCAGAAGCGGCGGGTGCGCAGCGGCGACGGCGGCAGGAGTGCGAGGTCCATGCGGCCCCCGGGCGCCTCGGGCCCGGGTTCAGCCGCCGGGGCCGGCACCCCTTCCCCGCGCGAAAGCGCCGCGGCGTGCGCGGAAATCTGGCCCAGCAGGTCCCCCTTGCTGGAGGCGGCGAAGCGCAGCTCCACCGGCTCCTGCCTGCGCAGGAAGAGGGCGGCCGCCACCTGGGACAGGCCGGCGTCCGATTCGAGGATTTCCTGCTCGCACGCGCGCAGGTGGGAGGAAAGCAGTTCGCGCGACGGCGCGCCTATGCGGAAGACGTGCGGCCCGTGCCCCGGCGCGGCCGCCGCGCGGACCGGCGCCTCCTCGAGGACGACATGGACGTTGGTCCCCCCGAACCCAAATGCGCTGACGCCGGCCCTCCTCGGGGTGCCTGGGGCGGCCTTCCACGGCTCGAGGCGCCCGGGCACCCGGAGCCAGTCGGCCGGGCCGGCCAGTTCCGCCCGCAGCGGGCCCGAAAGGGGCTGGGGGGGGATCGATGCGTCGCGCAGGGCAAGGGCCGACCGGATGAGGGAGGCCATTCCCGCCGAGGCCAGGCCGTGGCCGAAGTTCGCCTTGACGGAGCCGATGGGGACCCGGTCCCGGACCCGGCCGCCAAAGACCTCCGAGAGCGCCGCCAGCTCCGTGCCGTCGCCGACGTGGGTGGCCGTCGCATGGGCCTCGATGAGGCCGACGCTCGCCGGTTCGGCGCCCGCGTCGGCCCATGCCTGGGCGATCACCGACTTCTGGCCGGGGACGCTCGGGGTGAGGAGCGCCGGTCCCCTGCCGTCGTTGTTCATCGCGATGCCGCGCACGACCGCGATGATGGTGTCGCCGTCCCTCTCGGCGTCCTCGAGGCGCTTCACGATGGCTGCGCCCGCGCCCTCGCCGAGCACGAAGCCGTCCGCGGCGGCCTCGAAGGGCCGGCAGGCGTCGGTGGGGGAGAGGGCGCCGATGCGCGCGAAGCAAACCATCATCGTCGGGTCGAGGAGGACGTAGACGCCGCCGACGACCGCGGCGTCCACGGCCCCCGCCCGCAGGTGGAGGACGGCCGTGTGCAGCGCGGCAAGGGCCGAGCTGCACGCCGTGTCGATGGTGAGCGCGGGGCCGTCAAAGTTGAACGCCTGGCTCACGTTGGCGGCGATCATGTTGATCTGCTGGCCGACGATCGTGTAGGCGGAGATAGGGGAGAGGCCGCGGGTCGCGGCCGCGCGGGCCACGGCGCCGCCCGGCATGGGGACGCCGACCCGGCCGGCGGCCTCCAGCGGGAAGTTGACGGGAGCGGTCGCCAGCTGGCGGTGGTCCGCGGAGCTCGCCCCCATGTAGACCCCGACGCGGCCCGCGAGGGGACGGCGGGCATAGCCGGCGTTCTCCAGGGCCTGCCGGGTCGTCTCCAGGATGAGGCGCTGCTGCGGGTCCATGAGCCGCGCCCGCTTGGGCGTCACGCCGAAGAACTCCGGGCAGAACGACTCGATGTCGTCCAGGAGGGCGGCCCGGCGGGCGCGCGTGCGGTTCGGCTCGCGGGGATTGTCGCTGTGGACCAGGGAATGGTCCCAGCGGCTCCTTGGGATCGGCGCCGTGTGAACGCCGCCCTGCCTCAGGGTCCTGCGGACGCTGGGCAAATCGGGCGCCCCTGGGAAGCAGCCGCCCATGCCCACGATCGCCACGGCGTTGTGCATGCGAGGGTCCACGCTTGGCAGGCGCCACGCCGGGGCAAGTGTATTCATGCAAACTATTCACATGAAGCTCCGGGACACGGCGATGGCGGCGCCCGGGATGCGGCGTTTTCGGCTCGCGTGCAGGGGGCAGCTCCCACCTTGATCCGGTCCTCATGAACCTTGCCGGCCAGCATGTCCTCATCACCGGAGGCTCGAGCGGGATCGGGCTGGCGATCGCCCACCTGTGCGCGGCCGGGGGGGCCAAGCTGAGCCTCGTTGCGCGCGGGCAGGAGAGGCTGGACGCGGCGAGGCAGGCCCTGCGCGCGCCCGGCAGGCCCGACGCCTTCGTGGCGGCGGCGGACGTCTCGAGCGACGCCGCGGCGACGGCCGCCATCAGGGCCGCCGAGCGTGTCCATGGGCCCGTGGACGTCCTCGTCACGTCGGCCGGCATCGCCCGCCCCGGCTACTTCGAGGAGGTGCCGACCGAGGTCTTCGAGCGGACGATGGCCGTCAATTACTTCGGGACGCTCTATCCCATCAGGGCCGTGGTCCCCGCAATGCGCGCGCGCCGGCGCGGGGCAGTGGTCCTCATCTCCTCTGGCGCGGGCCTCATCGGGCTCTTCGGCTACACGCCCTACGCGCCGACGAAGTTCGCGGTGCGGGGGCTGGCGGAGTCCCTGCGCGGCGAACTCCGGCCGGCGGGCGTCCACGTGATGATCGTCTATCCCCCGGACACGGAGACGCCCCAGCTCCACGAGGAGTGCCTCACGAAGCCCGTGGAGACGAAGGCGATCACGGCCGGCGGCGGCCTCTGGAGCGCCGAGGCCGTGGCGCGGGTGACCTTGGAGGGGCTGCGCAAGGGCCGCTTCAGCGTCGCCCCGGGGCTGCAGATATCCGCCCTGGCGCGCCTCCACAGCCTCATTGCGCCCCTCCTCTTCAGCTCCTTCGACAAGACCGCGCGGAAGGCACGCCGGAAGGCCGGGCTGCCGCCCGTCTGAGCGCGCCGGTCAGGCGCCCGGCCGCGCAACGCCGGCCTCGGAGACGCTGAACGCCCCGCCGCCGAGAAGATTCCTTTACGACTCCCGGCGGTAGGCCGCCGCCAAAAGGGTCACGGGGTGCTGCACGGACAGGGACGCGCCCTCCGCGCGCAGCCCCTGCTCGATCTGGAGCTGGCAGCCGGGATTGGCGGTGGCGACGACGCTGGCCCCGGTGGCGAGGATGTTGGCAGTCTTGCGGCTGCGCAGCCAGCCGGAGGTCTCCGGCTGCGTCAGCGAGTAGACGCCGGCGCTGCCGCAGCAGAGCGCAGAGTCCGCGAGCTCGCGAAGCTCGGCTCCAGGGATCGCGCGCAGGATCTCCCGCGGCTGCGCCGTGATCCGCTGGCCATGGCAGAGGTGGCAGGCCTCGTGGTAGGTGATGAGGAGGCGCCCTGCGCCGCCGGAGGGTGCCTTCGGCCGGCGGAAGCCGATCTCGACCAGGTATTCCGAGACGTCCCTCACCTTGGCCGACCAGCGGGCCGCCCGCACGGCGTAGGCGGGGTCGTCCTTCAGGAGATGGCCGTAGCGCTTCAGGTGCGAGCCGCAGCCGGCCGAATTCGAGATGATGGCGTCGAGCGGCGCCTCGTCGACCGAGTCGATGAGCGCCCTGGCGAGGGCCGCGGATGCCCGGGGGTCCCCGTTGTGGGCATGCAGGGAGCCGCAGCAACCCTGGGGGCGGGGCGTCACGACCGTGCAGCCGTTGGCGACAAGGACGTCGACCGTGGCCCGGTTGATGTCGGCGAACGCGATGTCCTGGATGCAGCCCGTAAGGACGGCGACGCGGCGCGCACCAGCGCCTTCGACGGGCGCTATGAGCTCGTCCGAGAACCGGCTGCTGATGGGAAGCGCCTGCCTCTCGAGCTCGCCGAGCCTCTTGGGGAGGATTCGAAAGAGGCCCGACTTCCTCGCAAGCGCCCGCAGCCCCGATCGGTCGACGGCCCGCAGGAGGCGGGCGGCCGCATGCAGGAGGCGCGGCCGCGCGAGGAGCAGGCGCAGGGAGGCGAACCGGATGAGCGCCCGGAAGGCGCCGCGGGGCACGACCGCCTCGGCCTGCGCCCGCGAGGCCTCGAAGAGCGTGCCGTAGTCGACGCCGGCCGGGCAGGCCGTCGTGCAGGCGAGGCAGCCCAGGCAGTAGTCCATCTCGCCCGCGAAAGCCTTTCCGACCGGCAGGTCCCCGTCGGACACCGCCCGCATGAGCGCGATCCTCCCCCTCGGCGAATTCCTCTCCCTGCCGGTCTCCTGGTAGGTGGGGCACGTCGGCAGGCAGAGGCCGCAGTGCATGCACTGCTGGACGACCGAGTAGTCGAGGTCCCTGAGGGGCCCCCCGCTCATGGGTCGGCGATCTTTCCCGGGTTGAGGAGGTTGCCGGGATCGAGGGTCCGCTTCACGGCCCTGAGGAGCGCAAGCCCCGCCGTCCCCAGCTGGGCGCCCAGGAACGCCTTCTTAGCCAGGCCCACGCCGTGCTCGCCCGTGATCGTTCCCCCGAGGGCGAGGGTCTTCTCGAAGATCTCCCCCATGGCGAGCTCCACGCGGCGCATCTCATCCCTGTCGCGCTCGTCCGTGAGGAACGTGGGATGCAGGTTGCCGTCGCCGAAGTGGCCGAAGGTGGCGACCTGGAGCCGGTGGCGCTCGCCGACCTCCTGGATGAAGCGGATCATCCGCGCGAGCTCGGACCGGGGCACCGTGGCGTCCTCGAGGATCGTGGTCGGCCGGACGCGGGCCAGGGCGCTGAAGGCGCTGCGGCGCGCGGCGGCGAGGCGCGCCCCCTCGGCCGCGTCCGCCGCCAGGCGCACCGTGGCGGCGCCGCCCGCCTGGCAGAGGGCGAGGATCCTCGCGGCCTCGTCGGCCACGGCCGCCGGGTGGCCGTCCACCTCCGCAAGGAGAAGCGCGCCTGCGCCCACGGGGAGCCCCACGTGCGCAAAGTCCTCGACGCAGCGGATCGTCCTCTCGTCCAGGAATTCCAGGGTGCAGGGGACGATGCCGGCGGCGATGACCGAGGTGACGGTCTCCGCCGCGGCGTCCATCCTTCCAAAGGTGGCGAGGATCGTCTGGCGGGCGGCCGGCCGGGGCAGGAGCTTCAGGAGCACCTCGGTCACGACGCCGAGCGTCCCCTCGCTGCCGATGAAGAGGTCCTTCAGGTTGTAGCCCGCCACGTCCTTCACGCACTTGTTGCCAAGCGTGCACACGCTGCCGTCCGCGAGGACGACCTCGAGCCCCATGACGTAGTCGCGCGTGACGCCGTACTTGAGCCCCCGCAGCCCGCCGGAGTTCTCGGCGACGTTGCCGCCGATCGTGGAGACCTTCATGGAGCCCGGGTCGGGCGGGTAGAACAGGCCCTCCCTGTCGGCCGCCTCGAAGATGGCCTGGGTCGGGACGCCTGCCTCGGCGCGCAGCGTGAAGTTGACGCGGTCGAGCTCGAGGATCCTGTTCATCCGGACGAGGCAGAGGACGAGGCACCCGGGGACGGGCAGGCTCCCGCCGGACAGGCCCGTGCCCGCGCCGCGGGCGACGACGGGCACCCTGTGGGCCGCGGCCAGCCCCAGGACCGCGGACACCTCCTGCGCCGTGCGCGGAAAGGCCACCACGGCCGGCATCTGGCGCAGCGCCGCCGTGGCGTCGAAGGAGTAGGGGATGAGGTCCTCCCGCTCCGTGAGGACGTTCTCCCTTCCGAGGAGCCGGGCGAGCTCCTCAATCATGCCGTTCGGCTCTTCGCTGGGTTTCGGGCATCGGGGCGGACGTGAGGGTGCCCCCTTTTGGCGGCCCCTGCGAAACAAAAGGCCCACATCGGGCCCTTCTGCAACCCGCTCATGGGGAGCCGGGTGTGACGAGCTATCCCCCCGTGGCGCAACCCCTGTGCCTAAATGGCGGTCCATGGCCCACTGGGTCGGCGCCACCCCCTCTTGGGCCCCCCTGCGGCCGGGTTGGCGCGGACCCTGCAGAGGCCCACGGGCCATGGACTCCACTACCCTCACCCAGATGTCCCGCCAGGCGCTGACCGACGCGCAGGCGGTGGCGCGCCGCCTCAACAACAACGAGGTCGACACGTGGCACCTGCTTTCGGCGCTCCTCTCGCAGGAGAACGGCATCGTGCCGGGCCTGGTGGAGAAGATCGGCCTCACTTCGAGCGCCCTCCAGCTTGCGGTGGACCGGGAGCTGGAGCGGCTCCCCAAGGTGACGGGCAGCGTCGACACCTCGAAGATCTACGTCACCCAGGCCGTGAACGACGTCCTGACGCGCGCCGAGAAGGAGGCCAAGGCGCTGAAGGACGACTTTGTCAGCGTCGAGCACCTGTTCCTCGGCCTCGTCGACGTCGGCCGCCCGGAGGCCCTGAGGAAACTCCTCAAGAGCTTCGGCATCGAGCGGTCCAAGCTGCTGGACGCGCTGAAGGACGTGCGCGGCAGCCAGAGGGTCACGACCGACAACCCGGAGGCGACCTACCAGGCCCTCGAGAAGTACGGCGTCGACCTAGTCGACCGGGCGAGGAAGGGCAAGCTGGACCCCGTCATCGGCCGCGACGACGAGATACGCCGGACGATCCGGATCCTCTCCAGGAAGACGAAGAACAACCCCGTCCTCATCGGCGAGCCGGGCGTCGGCAAGACGGCGATCGTCGAGGGCCTCGCCCAGCGCATCCTGCGCGGGGACGTGCCCGAGGGCCTGAAGGAGTCGGTCGTCTTCGCCCTCGACATGGGCGCCCTCGTCGCGGGGGCCAAGTACCGCGGGGAATTCGAGGAGAGGCTGAAGGCCGTCCTCAACGAGGTGAAGGGCTCGGACGGCCGGATCATCCTCTTCATCGACGAGCTCCACCTGATCGTCGGGGCGGGCAAGGTCGACGGCGCCATGGACGCCGGCAACCTCCTCAAGCCCATGCTGGCGCGCGGCGAGCTCCACTGCATCGGCGCCACGACGCTCGACGAGTACAGGAAGCACGTCGAGAAGGACGCGGCGCTGGAGAGGCGCTTCCAGCCCGTCATGGTCGAGCAGCCGAGCGTCGAGGACGCGATCTCGATCCTGCGCGGCCTGCGCGAGCGCTTCGAGCTCCACCACGGCGTCCGCATCCAGGACAACGCGCTCGTCTCCGCGGTGGTCCTCTCCAACAGGTACATTTCCGACAGGTTCCTGCCGGACAAGGCGATCGACCTCGTCGACGAGGCCTGCGCCATGATCCGCACCGAGATGGACTCGATGCCCCAGGAGCTGGACGAGCTGACGCGCCGGGCGCTCCAGCTGGAGATCGAGGAGACGGCGCTCGCCAAGGAGAAGGACGAGGCGAGCAGGCAGCGCCTGGCCGTGCTGCGCAGGGAGCTGGCCGGGGTGAAGGAGAAGGCCTCGGGCCTCAAGCTCCAGTGGGACAAGGAGAAGGCCTCCATTGAGCGGGTCCGCAGGATCCGCGAGGAGGTCGAGGCCGCGCGCCTCGAGATGGAGAAGGCCGAGAGGGCCTACGACCTCAACAAGGTGGCTGAGCTCCGGCACGGGAAGATCCCGCAGCTGGAGGCCGAGCTGAGGAAGCAGGAGAAGGCGGGGAAGGGGACGACCCTCTTCAAGGAGGAGGTCTCGGGCGAGGAGATCGCCGAGATCGTCGCCAAGTGGTCCGGGGTCCCCGTGACGCGCCTGCTTGAGGGCGAGAAGGAGAAGCTCCTGCGCCTCGAGGAGACGCTGCACAAGCGGGTAATCGGCCAGGACGAGGCCGTGACGCTGGTCACGGAGGCCATCCTGCGCGCCCGCAGCGGCATCAAGGACCCGCGGCGGCCGGTCGGGAGCTTCCTCTTCCTCGGGCCCACCGGGGTCGGCAAGACGGAACTCGCCAAGGCGCTCGCCGAGACGCTCTTCGACACGGAGAACGCGATCATCCGGGTCGACATGTCCGAGTACATGGAGAAGCACGCGGTCTCGCGGCTCATCGGCGCCCCCCCGGGCTACGTGGGCTACGACGAGGGCGGCCAGCTCTCCGAGGCCGTCCGGCGCAAGCCCTACGCGGTCATCCTCTTCGACGAGGTCGAGAAGGCCCATCCCGACGTCTTCAACGTCCTCCTGCAGGTGCTGGACGACGGCCGGATCACGGACGCCCAGGGGCGCACGGTGGACTTCAAGAACACGATCATCATCATGACCTCCAACATCGGCTCGCGCTTCCTCCTGGAGGGCGTGACCGGGGACACGATCCCGGAGGGAGTGCGCGAGAGCGTGATGGCGGACCTGCGCAAGGCGTTCCGGCCGGAGTTCCTGAACCGCATCGACGAGACGATCCTCTTCAAGCCCCTCACGCTGGAGGAGATCGGGTCCATCGTGGACCTGCTCCTCGTCGACCTCAACAAGCGCCTGGCCGACCGCCGGGTGACGGTCGAGTTTGACGCGAAGGCGAGGGACTGGGCGGCGGAGAAGGGCTACGACCCCGTCTTCGGGGCGCGACCCCTGCGGCGTTACCTGCAGCGCCAGGTCGAGACCCGGCTCGCCCGGGCCCTCATCACCGGCCAGGTGGCCGAGGGCGCCAGGGTGAAGTTCACCGTCAAGGACGGCGAATGGGTCGTTTCGTGACGGTCCTGGGTGTATATTCCCGGAACTGGCGGCGGCCTGGTGGCCCATGCACAATCCATTAGTGCCCGGGCCCGGCGCAGTTGCATTCGGGGCGCTCCTATATAGGTTTTGGGCTGCAGGACACCAATCCCCCAAGAAAGGAAACCACAGGCCATGAAGAGGTTTCATGAAGGCATCGTTGCCAGGGCGGCCCTCGCCGGGCTGTTGGCCCTTCCCCTCACCGCGTCGGCCGCATGGTTCAGCATGGTCTCGGCGAGCGAGCAGCTGACGGCGGTCAATTCGAAGCAGTTCAACGGCTACCAGAGGACCCGCCTCCCGGACGGGTCCTACGCGCCCGAGACCTTCTCGTTCGGCGACGGCGGCGAGGTGGGCACCGTCACGGGCGAGCCGAGGGACATCTTCAACGACGCCACGATGGACGTCGGCTTCAACCAGCTGGCCCACGACCTCGCCGGGCCGCTGGCGCGCGAGAACTATATATCCGCCACAGACCCGGCGCACACGAAGTTCCTCGTCATGGTCTACTGGGGCCGCACGGACGGCGGCACGAACTTCGGCAAGGTGACCGACTCCCTGACGGCGGACTGGGTCGATTTCCACAACGCCAAGCTCCTCGGGTACGACAAGGAGGCGGACGTCCTCAGCCACTTCGAGGCCGACACCTTCATAGGGGAGACATTCCAGGACCAGATCCTGAGGAACCTGCACTCCGCGATCTACAGCGAGCTCGAGGTGGACCGCTACTTCGTGATCCTGCGCGCCTACAGCTTTCCTGACGCGTGGAGGGCCCACAAGATGAAGCTGCTGTGGGAGACCCGCTTCAGCCTATCCCAGCGGCAGCATGACTTCACCCAGGACGTGACGAACATGGCCATGAGCGCGGCGCCGTACTTCGGCCAGGACAGCTACGGCCTCGTGAAGCAGCCCCTCATCCGCGAGGGCCGGGTGGAGATCGGCGACGTGACGCTGGTCGACTACCTGTCCCCGCCGTCGGCCGCGGCGGGGCTTGCCGGGACATGGCGGGGGACCACGAAGGCGACGGCCCACATCGTCCTCCACGTGGACGCGGAGGGCGGGGCCACCTTTTCCATGCGCCGCGGCGTCAAGCCCGCGCGGCTCCTCGTGAAGGGAAGCGACGTCACGGTGACGGTGCCCGGCTGGGACGTGCTGTTCGAGGGCTCCATGAGGGGCGACACGCTCCAGGGCTCCGTATCCGAATACCAGAGCCGGGCCAGGGTGACCCTCGAGCGCGAAAGGTAGCCCTCCCAACGGCGGGGAGCCGCGTTTGACAGCGGCGGACGGCGACCTTTCTCTTTTGGGCTTCGGCCCGCGGGAAGGGGCCGTCCCGGGCCTGCCGCGGCCAATCCTTTCACCCCATGGATCCATCAATGCGTCTCTGCGCGGCCCTCGCCGCCTGCACCCTAATCGCCATGACATCAGCCTCACGGGCCAGCGCGGACGAGGTCCGGATAGACAGCGGCGTCATTGAGGGAAGGCCCGCGGACGCCCACGGCGTCCGCGCGTTCCTCGGGATCCCCTTTGCGGCGCCGCCCGTCGGGGAGCTGCGGTGGAAGTCCCCCCAGCCCGTGGCGCCGTGGGAGGGCGTCCGCAAGGCCGTGGAGTTCGGGCCCAGGCCCATGCAGGCGCACATCTACGACGACATGGTGTTCCGGGACGACGGGCCCAGCGAGGACTGCCTCTACCTGAATGTTTGGACCCCGGCCGCGTCGGCCGGCGAGAAGCTCCCCGTCATGGTCTGGATATTCGGCGGGGGATACCAGGCCGGCGGCACCTCGGAGCCGCGCCAGGACGGCGCCCACCTGGCGACGCGGGGCGTCATCGTCGTCAGCATGAACTACCGCCTGGGGATATTCGGGTTCTTCTCGCACCCCGCGCTTTCCGCGGAGTCGGGGCACGGCTCGGGCAACTACGGCCTCATGGACCAGACGGCGGCGCTGCGCTGGGTCCGGGACAACATAGCTGCCTTCGGCGGGGACCCGGCCAACGTCACCCTATTCGGCGAGTCCGCGGGCTCCTACTCGGTGAGCGTCCAGATGGCGACGCCCACCGCCCGGGGGCTCTTTGCGAGGGCGATCGGCGAGAGCGGCTCCCTGGTCGGGACCCGCCGCTACCCGGCGCACGTCCGCAGCCTCGCGGACGCCGAAAAGGAGGGGACCGACTTCGCCAGGTCGGTCGGGGCCTCCAGCCTCGCCGGCCTCCGGTCGGTGGACGGCGCGAAGCTCCTCGAGGCGTCCAGGAAGGGCGCCAAGTTCCACTGGGGAGTCGTCGTCGACGGCGAGGTGCTGCCCGAGGACGTGCACTCCATCTACGCCTCGGGCCGGCAGGCCAGGGTGCCGCTGCTCGCCGGCTGGAACGCCGACGAGAGCCGCGTCTACGCCGTTTTCGGCGACAAGCGCCCTACGGCAGCGAGCTTCATGGGCGAGGTGCGCGCCAAGTACGGCGCCATCGCCGGCGACGTCCTCCGGCTCTACCCGGCGGCGACGGACGAGGAGGCGGTCCGCTCCGCAGGCGACCTCGAGGGGGACCGGTTCATCATCAGCTCCACCTGGACGTGGGTCCAATACCAGGAGAAGACAGGCGTCCCCGTCTACCGCTACCTCTTCTCGCGGCACATCCCCATCCCCGACGGGACGATGATCAACGGCAGCCTGGCCACCTCGGACGACACCGGGGCGCCGCATGCCGGGGAGATCCCCTACGTCTTTCACAACCTGGCGGCCAACCCCGCGATCCAGTGGCAGCCCGCGGACTGGGACCTCTCGGATGCCATCGAGACCTACTGGACCAATTTCGCGAGAACCGGCAACCCGAACGGGAAGGGCGTGCCGGAGTGGCCCCGCTACACGGAGAAGGACGGCTACCCCGTGCTTCACCTGGACACGGTGATCCGGGCCATGCCCGAGGAGCACCGGGCGCGCCACGCCTTCTGGAACGACGGGCCGGATGCCTCCGCCGCGCATAGGTCGTCGGACGATTAGCCGGGTGGTCCCGGCGATCCACGCCGGGCCCTTACCGGGAGGCCACTCAAGCCGCCTGGCGCAGGATCCGCTCGACGACCTCGGGGGTGATGTCGCCCCGCTCCCCGATCTTGACCAGTCCCCGCGCCTTGAGGCGCCGCGCGACCTCGGCCGCGGTCTCGACCTTGACGTCGTAATCGGAGAGGCGCGTACGGAGCCCGAGCGACTCATAGAAGGCCCGCGTCTTCTCAATGGCCGCATCGATCCTGGCCGCCTCGCTGCCCTCGCGGATGCCCCAGACGCGCTCGGCGTACTGGAGGATCTTGGCGCCCTTTGACCCGCGCTGGACGTTGATGAGGCTTGGCACCACCACGGCCAGCGTGCGCGCGTGGTCGATCCCGTGGAGAGCCGTCAGCTCGTGGCCGATCATGTGGCTCGCCCAGTCCTGGGGGACGCCGGCGCCGATGGCGCCGTTGAGCGCCCACGTCGCGGCCCAGACCACGTTCGCCCTCGCGTCGTAGTCGCGCGGCTCCCTGACGGAGCGGGGGCCCTCGTCGATGAGGACACGCATGACGGATTCCGCGAACCGGTCCTGGATCGCGGCGTTTACGGGGAAGGTGAGGTACTGCTCGATGACGTGCGTGAACGCGTCGGCGACGCCGTTCGCGATCTGCCGCTCGGGCAGGGTCATCGTGGTCTCCGGGTCGAGGACCGAGAACCTCGGGAAGGCGCTCGGGTGGATGAAGGCGAGCTTCTCCTTGACGGCCCGGCGGCTGATGACGGAGGCCCCGTTGGCCTCGGATCCCGTCCCGGGCAGCGTGAGCACGGCGCCGATGGGGAGCGACGACTTCAGCTTCGCGGCCCGCGTGACGAGGATCTCCCACGGGTCGCCCTCGTAGTGGGCCGCCGCCGCGACGAACTTGGCGCCGTCGAGCACGGACCCGCCGCCGACGGCGAGGATCCAGTTGAGGCCCTCCGCCCGGACGATCCCGACGGCCTTCATGAGGGTGTCGTAGTCCGGGTTGGCCTCGACCCCCGAGAATTCCACGGCCTTGCGGCCCTTCAGGGCGGCGCGGACCTGGTCATAGACCCCGTTCTTCCTGATGCTGCCGCCGCCCATAAGGAGCAACAGGCGCGCATCCTTGGGAAGCTCGCCGTCGATGGCGGCGATCTGGCCCTTGCCGAAGTGGATGCGTGTGGGGTTGAAATAGGTGAAGTTTTCCATGGCAGACTCGGAGGCTATGCGGGGAACGTTCGAACCGCAACCGCCCCGTGGGCCCCGGGCCTCAAAGATTTCCTTGGCACCGCTGCACCATTCTCCGGAGACTTTGCCCCGCTTGGCCCCAGCACCCATCCGCTATTTCGACCGGTACGACGGCACGACGAAGACCGAGAAGGTCTTCGGCGAGCTGTGGCTGCGGCTGGCCTACGGGAACCCCGTGGGGCGCCTTGCCGTCTGGCTCGCGATACGGCGCAGCCTCTTCTCCCGGTACTACGGATGGAGGATGCGCCTGCTCGCGAGCTCCTACCGCATCTACGATTTCGTCCAGGAGTACGGCGTCGACATCTCGGAATTCGCAAAGTCGCCCTACGAGTTCAAGACCTTCAACGAGTTCTTCACCCGCGCGCTGAAGCCCGAGAGCCGGCCGATCGCGCCGGGGGCGGGCGTGGCGGTCATGCCGGCGGACGGGCGGCACCTCGCCTTCCCGGACGTCGACCGGGCGGAGGGCTTCTACGTGAAGGGCGAGAAGTTCACGGTCGCCGCGCTCCTCGGCGACGCGAAGCTGGCCGAGAAGTATGCCGGCGGCTCGATGCTCATCTCGCGCCTCTGCCCGAGCGACTACCACCGGTTCCATTTCCCGGTCTCGGGGATCCCGGCGGAGCCCCGCGCCGCCGAGGGCACCCTCTTCTCCGTCAGCCCCATCGCGCTCCGCCGGAACATAAATTTCCTGGTGAGGAACAAGCGCCTCGTCACGGTCATCGAGACCCCGGAGTTCGGCACGGTGACGATGGTCGAGGTCGGCGCGACGAACGTCGGCACCATCATCGAGACATTCGTCCCCGGCAGGGCGGCCGTGAAGGGGGAGGAGAAGGGGATGTTCTCCTTCGGCGGCTCCTGCGTCGTCACGCTCTTCGAGGCGAGGAGGATACTCCTCGACGAGGACATCGTCCGGCAGAGCGAGAAGTGCCTGGAGACCTACGCCCGGATGGGCGACCACCTCGGGCGCGCCGGCCGATAGGCCGCCGCGCCTGCGCGGGGGCGGGGGGGAGGGCAACGGCGACGTTACCAATTTGAGGGGGCTGACGGGCAGCGCCGACAGCCGGGTCCGGCTCCAGCGGGGTGCAAACGTAACCTCCTCTTAACCCTGAGGGGGTTACGTCGCGGGCGGCGGCGGCGATGATGGACGGGTCCCTTGGATCCCGAAGACCCACGCCCCGCGGCCGGTGCGGAGCCGGCCGCAGCGCCGGCTCCCGGGGACGGCATCGGCGCCGGGACGGACCTGGCGACGGCCAAGGTCAGCCTCGAGTCGCTCGTCCACCACAACGGCTCGGTGGCCTTCGACATGACGCTCGAGGACGTGCAGGCGAGGTTCAGGACCCATGACGTCGAGTTCCTCGCGGTCGAGAGGGCGGCGAAGGTCGTCGGCCTCTGCTCCCGCGGCCAGCTCGGCTTTGCGATGGGCTCCCGCTTCGGCTTCGCGATCTACAGCAAGGACACGGTCTCGACGCTCATGGTGCCGCGCCCCCTCATCGTCACGCGCGCCACGCCGCTCCGCGAGGTCCTCGCCCGGGCGCTCGTCAGGAAGGCGGAGGAGTTCATCGACGACGTGGTCCTCGTGAACGAGGACCAGTGCCTCATCGGCCTCATCAAGGTGGAGGTGCTGGCGCACGTGCAGTCGAGGCTTGTCTCCGAGCAGCTGGACGAGCTCCACCGCCAGCACGAGACGCTCCGGCTCCGCAACCTCGAGCTCTTCCGCGCCAACCATGCGGCCCGCCAGTCGCAGGGCCTCTACCTCGGCCTCTTCACGAGTCACACGATCGGCATCGCCCTCCTCGACACGGCGGGCGGCATCCACGAGTACAACGCCAGGCTGGCGGAGCTCCTGGGGATCCCGGGGTCGGCGCGCCCGGCCTCCCTCGCGTCCTGGGTGGCCGAGTCCGAGCGCCCGGAATTCCTCGCGCTCCTGCAGGCCCAGGCGACGGGCGCCGACGAGGCCGCCAACCACGAGTTCACGTTCGAGATCGCGGCCCGCGGGACGCGGACCATCCGCTGCTCGATGGGCTGGATCCGGGAGACGGGGCAGGTGTGCGCGTGCCTGGACGACGTGACCGAGCAGCGGGCCATGGAGCGCAACATCGTGAGGCAGGAGAAGCAGCGCCTGCTGGACACGCTGGTCGGCGGCATCGCGCACGAGCTGAACAACAAGCTGGCCCCGATCATGGGGTTTGCGGAGCTCCTGAGGCAGGACTTCGGCTCCGAGTCCGCGGCGCACGTCGACCTCATCATGAAGAGCGTGGAGGAGGCGGCGCGGATCATCAGGCAGCTCCTAGAGCTCTCGAAGCCCGCCTCCCAGAACATCCTTCCCGTCGACCTTCGCGCGGTCGCGGAGGAGACGCTCGCCATCCTGCGCTTCCAGCTGCGCGAGGCGGGCTGCGCCGTCCGGACGATCCTCCCGCCCGGCCCCGTCACCGTGACGGGGGACGCCGGCCAGCTGAAGCAGGTGGCCCTGAACCTCGTCATCAACGCGCTCCACGCCATGGAGGGCAGGGCGGAGCGTGTCCTCACCGTGGAGGTCTGCGCCGCCGGGCGCGCCGCGGAGCTGCTCGTCGCCGACACCGGCACCGGCATAGCCCCGGAGAACCTGACGAGGATCTTCGACCCCTTCTTCACGACGAAGGGCCCCGAACGGGGGACGGGGCTCGGCCTCTCGGTCTGCTTCAGCATCGCCCGGCAGCACGGCGGCGACATCCGCGTCGACAGCAGGCCGGGCGCCGGGGCGACGTTCACCCTCGCGCTGCGGCTTGAGGCCGCCGCGGCGGCGCTCGCCGACGCCGGGAGGCCCGCCACCGTCTTCAGCGTACCCCCGGCAAGGAGCGGGTGCCGGGTCCTCGTCGTCGAGGACGAGATCGTGCTGCGGCGCCTCCTGCAGGAGATCCTGTGCTCGCGCTTCGGCTGCCGGGTTGACCTGGCCTCGAACGGCGCCGAGGCGCTGGAGGCCCTGAAGCGCGGCACGGACTACGCGCTCGTCCTGGCGGACATCAGGATGCCTGTCATGACGGGGACGGAGCTCTACCTCTTCATGAAGGAGAACTACCCGGAGATGGCGCGCAGGTTCGTCTTCGTGACCGGCCACGCCGGCGAGAAGCAGCTGGAGGCCGAGATCTCGCACTGGAGCGTCCCCCTTGTCCGCAAGCCCTTCACTCTGGCGCGCCTAGCCGAGGCCTGCGGCCCCCTCCTCGGGGGCGCCGCGCCCGCCCAGCACAGGCCGGGCCGGGGCGCGGAGCGGACCTGCGCCTAGCTGGCCGCCTTGTCGTAGTCCGCGCGGACGCGCTTCCAGGCCTCGTCGACCCGCTCCTTGGCGGCCGCCCAGCCGTCCGACGTGGCGTTCTTCAGGCTCTCAAGGCTGTCGTCAAGGTTGGTGCGGGCCTCGTCGTAGTCGCGGATCGCCTCCTGCCTCTCCTTGGCCCCGGGGCTCATGCCGTCCGGCGTCGCCGCCTTCATCTGGGCGATCTTCTCGTCCATCTCGTGGTCGGCCCGGTCCATGGTGTCCGCGAAGTTAGCGCGCTGCTGCCAGGTGAAGTCCTTCACGTGCTGCCACGTGTCCTCCGTCGCGGCCTTCACCTGGAGGGCCGCCTGCTTCGTTGCGGCGATCGCCTGGTTGGCCGGGCTGTCGGAATTGGGGTTCTTGGAGCAGGCCGACGCCGCGAGGAGGGCGCCGAGGGCGAGGGTGAGGGGGGCGAGGGAGGTTTTCATGGGAGGTTATTGCCGTGGGCCCCGTGACTGATCCCCCGGGAGGCGCGAGGTTCCATCGGCCGGCCCCCCGTCCGTGGAACAGTCTTGCCCCCGACGGCGGCCAAATTGAGCCTGTGCCCACCAGCGATGACGTTTTTTTCGAAGCGCGGCGCCAGCCGGGGCAAGCCGCTTTCCGGGGTCGACTGCCACGTCCACGACTTCTTCGTCTTCCGCGACATCCTGTTCGTCAGGGGCATCGTCGGGCGCCGGGGGGGGCGGGACCCGGAGATCGTCCTCGTCCTGGGCGACGGGAGCCGCGTCGTGGCCGACTTCGCCCGCGACGCCTTCTTTCCCTCCGACGAGCGCCAGCTGGCCTATCATTTCTCCCACCGGGTTCTGCGGGACTTGCCGGCCGAGCAGGTCGAGAAGATGCGGCTCGTCTTCAACTACGCCGACGGGCACTGCGAGTGGCGCAACTCCGCGGGTGCCTTCACGGCCGACGACCCGTTCCTCAACAGCGAGGCCGAATTCTGGGCGGCGGTGAAGGCGGCCCCCGGCGGCCGGGTCCTTGAGATCGGCTCCAGGGCCCGCTCCGGCATCACGCGCCGGGACCTCTTCCCGGCCTCCGCCGCCTATGTCGGCTTCGACATCGTCGAGGGCCCGAACGTCGACGTGGTCGGCGACGCGCACAAGCTTTCGGCCTACTTCCCCAGGGACCACTTCGACTTCGCGTTCTCGGTCTCGGTCTGGGAGCACCTGGCCATGCCCTGGCTCGTCTCCCTGGAGCTCAACCGGGTGATGAAGACCGGGGGCCTCGCCATGATAAATTCCCACCAGTCGTGGCCGTCCCACGAGGAGCCCTGGGACTACTTCCGGTTCTCGGACTCCTCCTGGCGTTCGCTCTTCAACGCGGCCACGGGCTTCGAGGTCGTGAAGACGGGGACGGGGATCCCCTGCGTGATGCGCTCGTCGCAGTACCTCCCCGCGATGCACAGCGACCACACCGAGTGGCACTACGGCTACCTGGCGACCCGTTGCGTGGTGAGGAAAATCTCTGATACAACACTCGCGTGGCCTGTCGACCCGGCCACGGCCAGCAGGGGACTGTACCCCCATTAGGGCGTCAAGGGCGGCGCGATAATTGCTCAGGAGTTTAATGATTGTCCGCGAAAACCGCGGCCTAAGGTCCGCGCTAAGCGTGTTAAAGGCGCTGCACGAACTCCTGCATTTCCGAAGCAATAGAATTAGCCGTTTAAACGCTTACAGACTATAAAGTGACAGCTAGATGTCAGGTCGTTGATTTTACAGGGGATCTTTCAAAGTCTTTATCCATGTGCGCCAAGGCGCGGAATGCTTGCGCGACAGTTCGGGCTTCTTCAGGCGCCAGCCGCTTGTTGGTGCTCTCTACAATATATTTATAGAGTTTCTCCTCGCGAATGCAGTGAAGCTTGCCCGTGCTTCCCCAGCTTGCTTCAACCCGTGCGGAGGTGAAAACGAACAATGCCTGATAGTACGCGTCGACTCCTTGTGTAAGAGCCAGTACTCGATCCCTGACACCCAACATCCTTCCTACAAACAGCCGGACCTCCTTTTTATGTGTCGCTTGTCCGTTAAGGAGTAATTCTCCGTTGCCATCTGCTGAAACCACGCCGCGCCAGTTCTTAGAATCTAATACAAAAACACCTGTTGGCCCAATGACTACGTGGTCAAGGTTTCCGAACGACGTTGCTAGATCATTTATCACATAAAAATCTTCAGGAAATTTGGCCAAAATGCCGCCGACATTGGTCTCGCCGTCTGTCCCACGGCGCCAGTCGTTTCGCTCTCCCTCAAGTTCGGTGAATTTCTTTTTAGCGAACCGATGCAAAAACAAAATTCCTAGAATGGCGACAATCACTACCGAGAGACGCAGCCAGACAGGAAACGGCGACATGGGGACGATGCCCCCTATCAGAACGCCTCCAATAAACGACAATATGGCTACGAATAGGAGGACGTGCTTTAGCATCTGGCGGGAAGCGTTTGCCGCCCTTTGACCTACATATCGGCCGGATTCTCCAATAATCATTGCCATAGCTCGGCGAACATAGTGATGGCGCTTGCCGAGGACAACAAGATCCGAACGGGTGCCAACAAATCCGGCACGAATAAAAGTCGTTTACGGTCCTTCGCTAATAGAGTTGGTGCTCGGGACAGGACTTGAACCTGCACGCCTTGCGGCAACGGCTTCTAAGACCGTCGTGTATGCCATTCCACCACCCGAGCGCACCGAAGCCCAAGCATTGGAGGATGTAGCGTGCGAATCAAGCGGATGCATCGGCTTGGAGGTTCGACTCCGCGGTAATCCGGGGCACCATCCCTGTCCCATGACAAAGGGGGGCTTTCGGTCCATTATAGTACTGCCGTTGGTTTTGCTGGCCGGCGTGGTACCGGCGGACGCGACCGACCTGGCCGTAAAGAGGGGACAGACGAAATTCGACAAGCGGGAGCTGCCCCTCGTCTGCCTCGAGGTGTCGACGTACGGCCTGGCGCTCCCCCTCGAAACCGTGGTCGTCACGAACATGTCGACCCACGAGCAAACGACGCTGGGTTTCCGGGGCGCGTTCGAGGGAAAGCAGGTCCAGCTGCTTACCGCGGCCACCAAGACCGAGTCGCTTTCCCTGCCGATCTTTCACCTTCCGGCGGGCAAGTACTCGATCGAGACCATGTACTTCGACGGGCCGACAATGGCGTCGGGCATTGGGGTGACGACGACGGGCTACACGATGAATGTCAGCTCCGAGGGCCACAAGGCATGGTTCGAGGTCCGGCCGGGCTGCGTCAATTTTGTCGGGGGAATACGATTCGTGATAATTTCCGGAAGGCGCGGCGGGATGCAGGCGTCCATGTACGGGTCCTCGTCCTTCAAGTTCCAATCCTCGGTTCAGGCGACAAGGTACCTCGCCGGTGATGCCAAGTGGGCCTGCGACGAGGTGCCATGCATCTCCGCGCTGCCCGCGGCTGCCTCGGCGATCCAGATGCAATAGGCAGGGGCCCCGCTGCCCCCTGGCCCCTCCGGGCCGTTCTGCCAGGGACTGGTCTAACAATGGAATTGTCGCAAGGCCCGTCACCCGCACACTCCCACTCCCCAGATCCCCATGCGCCCCTCCAAGAGCCGACGGGTTAGGATGGCCGATATCGCCGCCAAGGCCGGCGTGCACGTGACAACCGTGTCCCTCGCCCTCAGGGGGCATCCCCGAATTCCGGACGCGACGCGAAAGAGGATCCGGAAGCTCGCGGACCGCCTGGGGTACCGGCCCGACGCGATGCTCCAGGCCCTGGTCGCCCACCGCGAGCGGGTGTTCGTGCGGCGCAACATCCCGACGCTCGCCTACGTGACGAACTGGATGAGCCGCTTCGGGTGGAAGGATGCGCTGGCGCACCTTGAGTTCTACCTGGGGGCGCAGGGCAAGGCGGCCGAGCTCGGGTTCAAGATCGAGCATTTCTCCCTCAAGGACGCCGGCATGACACCGTCCCGTCTGGGGCAGATGCTCTTTGCCCGCGGGATACGCGGCATCATCCTGGCGTCGCACGCGATGGAGATGGGCGACTCGCTGCAGCTGGAGTGGGACCATTTCAGTGCGGTGAAGATCGACTATTTCCCGCGCGAGCCGGGGATAAACATCATCTCGAACAACCAGCGCGACGCCGTCCGGGCAGCCGTCCAGAACGCCGTCAGGCTGGGCTACCGCCGGATCGGGTTTGTCATGCACGGCGGCTGGGACCGCGCGGCCGAGAACATCTGGACGGCCGGCTTCCTCTGCGAGCAGCAGTACATCTACCGCTCGGACCGCATCCCGGTCCACCTCTTCGCCGGCGTGCCCCCGCTGCGGCCGCAGGCCGACGACGGATCGCCCTCCACCGCCGATCCCCTCGCGTTCAAGAGATGGTACAAGGCCCACCGGCCCGAGGTGATCATCAGCAGGGCATCCTTCGTGCTGCCGCACCTGGAGGCCATGGGCGTGCGCGTCCCGCAGGACGTGGCCTTCATCGACGTCTTCCGCGAGCCCGGCGACGCGGGCACGGCCGGCATCATCCAGAAGCACAGGGCCGTCGGCGAAACGGCGGTGGAGATCCTTTCCGGCCAATTGCAGCGCAACCAGTTCGGCGTGCCCGCGATCCAGACCTCGACCTACATCGACGGCGAGTGGATCGAGGGGGAAAGCTGCCCGAGGCGCCAGCCGACCTCGGGCCACATCTGGGATCCAGGCTGGGACGTCGCCGCCGGGCAGAAGGGCCGGCCCCCCGCCCGCCTGCGGGGGGGAAGGCCATGATCCTGAGGCCGGTCACGCTTCGCGACGTCGCCAAGGCGACCGACGTCCACATCACGACGGTCTCCAAGGCGCTGCGGGACAATCCCATGATCTCGGAGGCGACCCGCGGCCGCATACGGGCCGTCTCGCAGAGGATGGGGTACAAGCCGAGCCCCTTCATGCGGGCCCTGATGCCGTACCGGGGCACCTCGGCGCCGCGCCTGGTCGTGCCGACGCTGGCCTACGTCACCAACTGGCTGACAAGGACCGGCTGGAAGAGGGTCTCGGCCCACCTGGGGTTCTTCCGCGGCGCAAAGGCGAGGGCGGGGGAGCTCGGGTTCGGCCTCGAGCACCTTTCGCTTTCCGGGCCGAACCCGGGCAGGCGCAACCTCGGCGAGACCCTCGCTGCCCGCGGCATCTCCGGGGTCATCATCTCGTCCTACAGCCGGGAAATGGCCGACGAGCTCCAGCTCGACTGGCAGAACCTGAGCGTCGTCAAGATCGACTACTTTCCGCACCGGCCGCCGTTCAACAACGTGACGAACAACCAGTGCGAGATCGCCAGGCTAGCCCTGCGCCGCCTGAGGGCCGCGGGATACCGCAGGATAGGCTTCGTCTTCCACCGCGGCTGGGACCACTGGGTCGACAACAACTGGATGGCCGGCTTCCTGGCGGAGCAGCGCCACGCGCAGATGCCCATCCCCGCCCACGTGTTCCCGAGCCTCCACCCCGTGGGCCGGTGGTACCATGAGTCCGACCCCCTGGTCCAGGTCGAGGAGGCGCCGTTCAGGCGCTGGCTCCGGCAGTACCGCCCCGACGTCCTCGTCAGCAAGGGGGGCTACGTGCTCCCGGTCCTGAAGCGGATGGGCCTGCGCATCCCCGGGGATATCGCCTTTGCAGACCTCTTCCTGGAGCGCTTCGACGGGTCCATGGCGGGCGTCAGGCAGAACCACGAGGCCGTCGGAGCCAAGGCGGTCGAGTTCCTGGTCGGCCAGCTCCAGCACTACAAACTGGGAACGCCGCCCATACCCGCGAAGACCTACGTCAACGGGACCTGGTTTGACGGGGCGTCCTGCCCGCCGGTCCAAGCGGGGTAAGGAGACTGGTTGGGATTTGGGCAGGGACAAAGTGCCGGGCAACCGGGGCCAACCCGGGATACTTCCCATGCAAATTGCCGGGATTCAGCCGCTGGGGCTGGAAGGACTGCCAACATTCCCACTTCCGGGGCTCGTTTCGAGCGCGCCTTCGCCACTTATTTCTATAGTTAGACTGACAATCGTTTTGCGGCGCTTACGGCACAGATTCAACTAGCCCGCAGATTACCCCCGCGCTCTACCCAAGCGCCCGATCCACTAACACCCGGTATTCCCGGTGCGGCGCCATGCCCACCGGGAGTGCTCCCTAACACCAGAACGACTACAGCAATATGAAGATCAAGTTGTCCGTTACGCTGGCCCTGATTCTCTCGGCAGCGGCTTGGCAGACGGAAGCCGAGGCGCAGACCGCGCCGCCGGCCTCCCAGAACCCGGCCCCGCAGACGACCACGACCACCACGACCCAGGTCGTCGTCCAGAACAACCAAGAGGCCTCGAACCCCGGCGACCAGCAGGCCGTCCTGCTGTCGCCGTTCGAGGTGAATTCCACCAAGGACACGGGATACGCGGCGACCGAGACCCTTGCGGGCACGCGCATCCGCACGGACCTCGCTGACGTCGCCTCGGCCATCCAGGTCATCACGCCGGCCTTCCTGCAGGACATCGGCGCCCACAACAACAGCACGATGCTCCAGTACACGACGAACGCCGAGGTGTCGGGCACCATGGGCACCTATCTCGGCCAGGGCAACGGAACGAACGTCGACGAGACGAACAACCTGCGCGACCCGGAGAGCGCCCAGCGCATCCGCGGACTGGCCGCTGCAGATAATGCCCGCGACTTCTTCATCACGGACATCCCGTGGGACAGCTACAACATCGACCGCATCGACATCCAGCGCGGCCCGAACGCCATCCTGTTCGGACTGGGCAGCCCCGCCGGCATCATCAACGCCTCGATGCACAGCGCTGAGTTCTCCGACTTCGGGTCGGTCGACGCTGAGGTGGGCTCCTACGGCACGGAACGGGCCAGCGTCGACCTGAACGATGACATCATCCCGGGAATCCTCGCGATCCGCATCGACGGGCTGGACGACAGGGAGAAGTACGAGGAGCAGCAGGCCTGGCAGAACGACAAGCGCTACTCGGGCACGATACGCTTCGACCCGAAGCTCTTCAAGGACCCCTCCTTCCACACTAGCATCAAGGTGAAGCTCGAGCACGGCGACATCGAGGCCGACCGCCCGCGCGACCTGCCGCCCTACGACAGCATCACGCCGTGGTTCGTGCCTCAAAACACGGCCAGCGTGAACGGCGGCCTGGGCAAGCTCGCCATCCCGAACGGCTATGTCCTCGGCTCGGCAGCCTCGGCCTTCTTCCCCTGGCTGGGCGGCTACGCCAACCAGCAGCAGCCCCTCTGGTTCATAGAGGGGTCGACCAACCAGCTTGACCGGATCTACGGCGGCTATGTGAACACGGGTGCGCTCAGTTCCACCGGGGCCCCCCAAGGCGCCGGCGTCAACCTCACGGGCCTCAAGTACTCGGACGTCTTCTCCGACCTGACGAACTTCAGCACCTACGCGCTGAACGCGAACCTGCCGGGCTCCCAGTACGGCCAGTATAGGAACCGCTCCCTGCTGGATCCCTCCGTCTTCAACTTCTATGACAATCTGATCGACGGCCCGACCGCGTCGCAGTTCGAGCGGTGGACGGCCTTCAACATCGACGTCACCCAGACGTTCTGGGACGACCGCCTGGGCGTCGAGGCCACCTACGACCGCCAGAAGTACATCTCGGGGGGGCAGAACCTCATCGGGAGCCCCACGGGCTCCAGCCCGACGCTCAACATCGACATCCTGCAGAACTTCCAGGACTACGTCACGGGGCCCAACAACACGAGCAACAGCGGTGTCGCGAACCCGAACTTCGGGCGGCCCTTTGTCTCGGCCGGCCCGGGCGGCGGCAGCTCCTACCAGAGCGACCGCAAGAACGAGCGCGTGGAGCTCTTCGGCGAGCTGCGGGCCTCAGACTTCTTCGGCAAGAACAGCCTCCTGACGAAGATTCTCGGCAGGAGCCGCTTCAACGGGGTCTACAGCGACGAGGAGTACTACACGCAGGACCTGGATTGGCAGATGTATGCCAACTCCGAGGCCTATGCGGCGTACAAGCTCCAGGGCAACCCCGACGGCATAACGAACCTCCCGCCGGAGGCCGTCGTCTACCTCGGGCCGTCCCTGGCCAACGCCAGCTCGGCGTCCGGCGCCAACATCCCTGGCATCACCTCCAACGTGACGCTGCAGAGCGGCAACATCTACCAGTTTGCGTCGACATGGAACGCATCGGGCGTCAACCCGTCCGCCGTATGGAACGTGCCGACCAACCTGCAGCCGTTCTACACGGGCACCACGCTTACCCAGGCGTCGAATCCCGCCAACTATGTCGGCTGGAACAACAACTTCACCGACAACGTGCTGGCCTACAACAACGGCGCGGACAGCAGCCTCCTCACCGCGGCCGACCAGACCATGCGCGAGACGCAGTCATGGTCCGGTTCCTGGCAGGGCTTCCTTCTGGACGACGCCCTCGTGACGACCCTCGGCTGGCGCTACGACGAGGTCGCGACAAAGGGCGTGACCGCCCAGCCGCTCCTCGGGGGCACCTCCCGCGGCGCGCTGAACCTGTCCCCCGCCGTTTATGACCTGCCGGACTATTTCCCGACGAATGCGATCTTCAGGGATCACTCCACGTCGGGCGGCCTGGTCCTGCACCTGAACAAGCTGCTGGAGCAGCACGACATCCTGCCGATCAACATCAGCCTGTCCTACGACAAGTCGGGCAACTTCCAGGTCGAGAACGTCCGCAGGGACATCTACGGCAACCCGATCGACAACCCGACCGGCAACACGAAGGAATACGGGATCCTGCTGTCCACGAAGGACGACCGGTTCTCGCTCCGCGTGACGAAGTACGACACGATGGAGACGGGCACGACCGTCCCCGGCTTCAACAACAGCGGCATCTACGGGACGATCCGTGACGCCCTGAACTGGCGCAACATCAAGCTCTACGACCTGTCGGGTTACGCCTGGAGCACGGCCGGTCAGGCGCCGCAGCCGAACTACTCGGGATCCCGCTATGGCTGGGATCCGGTCTGGGTGGACTCCAACGGAAACGATGTCGCCTCGGGCACACTCCCGGGCAGCTCCCCTCTGGTTCCCCCGGGCTCAACCCTGGAGACGCAGTCCCAGGCCCTGGCCCAGGAGGACGCCGCGATCGCCGCGATCAACAACATGCAGACGTGGCTCGCCAACAAGGGCTACTTCGCCGCATGGAACTACGGCCCGGGCCCGACGACCGCGTCGGCGCTGGAAACGAAGAGCCAAGAGTTGGCCAACCCCATCCAGCCCGATACGGCGAGCGTGTACGACTACCGCACGGCCCCGCTCCTGCAGGGCTTCGCGGTGACCGACGACACCGAGTCGAAAGGCTACGAGTTCGAGGCCACCGCCAACATCCTGCCGAACTGGCGCGTTGCATTCAACGCCGCCAAGACCCAGGCGGTCATTAGCAACGTCGGCGGCTCGGCGCTGGATGACCTGGTGAGCTACATGGACACCCTGATGGCGGGACCCGCCGGCGACCTGATCCGGTTCAACTCCGACTATTCGGCGGCGAACGAGTTGCGCGAGGACTGGAGCGCCTGGCGCGGCCAGTACACGCTGCTCAAGCTGGAGCAGGGCACGGACGCCCCGGAGCTGCGCCAGTGGCGCTATAACCTCATCACGAACTACACGTTCAACCGTGGCTTCCTGAAGGGGACGGGCATCGGCGGCGGCTATCGCTGGCAGGACAAGGTGATCATCGGCTATCCCGTCATCCCGAACGCGACGAACCCGGCCCTGGCGAGCTTCAACCTCTCGGAGCCCTACTACGGCCCGGCATTGGGGTACGTCGACCTCTGGGCCAGCTACGAGCACAAGATCACCAAGAAGGTCGACTGGAGGATCCAGCTGAACGTCTACAACGTCGGAAAGAAGGATGGCCTCATCCCGATCTCCGTCGAACCCGACGGCCACACATGGGCGGCGGCTCGCATCGCGCCGGTCCAGGAATGGCAGCTGGCGAACAGCTTCACCTTCTGATCCTGCGACAGCAGCGCCGGCGCCCCTCACCCTCGACGCCGGCAAACCAGATTTGGATGTTAGGGGGAACGGCGGCCGGTGGAACCCAGTTCCACCGGCCGCTTCTTTTTGGGCAAAAACTGCCCCGGGCTGAATCGCAGTCCTGCCGGTGGAGGCCCGTATCCGCACCGGAGATTTGGCTTCTCCCGGGGGTGCATTTGTAAGGTAGTCCTGCATGCCAATGGCGACCACCCCGGCGGGCCGGCTGAAGTGGCAGATGTTTGCGACGTCATTCACCGCGCTCTTCCTGGAGATGATGGTGATCCGGTGGGTTCCCTCCGTCGTCCACCTGATCGCGTTCTACGCGAACCTGATGCTCCTCAGCTCATTCCTGGGCCTCGGGGCCGGTGCGATGCTCGCCAGGAGGAAGGGGCGGCCCCTGTTCGATTTCTTCCCGTTCCTGATGGCGCTCGAGATCGGCGTGATGCTGCTCTGCCGGAACGTGGTGTTTGGCGCGTCTACCTCGACGTTCTACATGGCCGATCCGGGCGCGATCACGGCCCACAGCCTTTCCCTGCTGGCGATCTTCTCGGCGAACGCCCTGCTTTTCGCGCCATTGGGCCAGAGGATGGGCTTCCTCTTTGAGGCGCTTCCGCGGCTGCCGGCCTACAGCTGGGACCTTGTGGGGAGCCTCGCCGGCACGCTGTGCTTCGGCGCGTTCTCGCTGATGCATTTCTCCCCCGTCCTGGGGCTGCTGGGCATCGCCATCCTTTACTTCTTCATGTCGCCGGGGCGCCGGTGGCTCGTGGATGCGGCCATCTTTGCGGCCGTGCTTGCCGTGGTCCAGGAATCCAGCGAGCGCGGTGCGATCTGGTCCCCGTACCACTACATCACCGTCACGCGGGCAGAGACGCCGAAGGTGCTGGAGAGCGCGCCTGCGCCCGGCCTCCTCACGATGACCGACCCGCCGGTCTATTCGGTGAGCGTCAACCAGGTCTACTATCACTACGACCTCTCGATCGACCCGGCAAGGTACTCGCCGGGAACCCCGCGCGCCAGGCTGGTCGAGGGGCTTTCGGAGTACTTCAGGTTCCCGTTCGCACTGGCGACGGGAAGGGGAAGGGCCCTCGTCCTCGGCGCCGGCGGCGGCGGCGACGTGCAGGGCGCCCTTGCCTCGGGCTTCCGGCACGTCGATGCGGTGGAGATCGACCCCATGGTCGTCCGGATCTCCCGGAAATTCAGCGCCGGGGCGCCGTACTCCGACCCGAGGGTCTCGATCCATGTCGACGATGCCAGGTCCTTCCTGGCGAACGCTAAGCCGGGATACGACGTGGTGGTCTTCGGCCTCCTCGATTCGCATGCCCTTTTCAGCAGCATGAACAACGTCAGGCTCGACGGCTACGTCTACACCGTCGAGGGCGTCCGGAGGGCGTACGAGCTCCTGGACGACAAGGGTATGCTCTCGCTGGGATTCTACATCGAGAAGGACTGGCTGCTCCCGAAGCTCTATGAGCTCGTGAGGGAGGCCACGGGGCAGAAGCCCTTCATGTACATCCTGAACAAGACGGTCGTGTTCTGCGTGCCCAAGGACCCGGCGTTCAGGGCGCCCGCCAAGCTGTTCCAGCTGCAGCGCGTCGTCCTGGACGCGGCACCCGCCAGCGTCGACGTTCCCACCGACGACTGGCCCTACCTTTACCTGGAATACCGGTCGGTGCCGCCGGACTACCTGGTCGCCATCGGGGTCCTCCTCGCCGTCTCCGTGCTCTCGCTCGGGATCCTGAGGGGCGCCTCCTTTGGCTTGGGAGACATGCATTTCGGGCTGATCGGCATGGGCTTCCTGATGCTGGAGACGAAGAGCATCACGGACTGCTCGCTTTATTTCGGGGCGACCTGGCTCGTCACGACCATTGTCGTCGCAGGCGTGCTCCTCATGGTCCTGGCGGCGAACCTCGTTGCGGAGCGCGTCCGGGCGTTCTCCTGGTGGATGTACGCGCCGCTCCTCGTCGCGCTTGCAGGGCTGTTCGTCGTCCCCCGCGAGTATGTGCTCGGCTTTGACTACGCCGGCAGGCTCGCGTGGGCGCTCCTCGTGGTGCCGCTTCCGATCCTGTTTGCCGGGATAATCTTCTCCACGACCTTCCGCGAGACGTCTTCGCCGTCCGCGGTGTTCGGGGCCAACCTGGTGGGCGCGATGGTGGGCGGGTTCTGCGAGTATCTTGGCATGGCCATCGGGAACCACCGGCTTTCGCTGCTCGTCATGTCCGCCTACCTGGGAAGCATGCTCCTGCTTGCGGCGAGCAGGCGCCTCGGGCGGCCCATCTAGGCGCAGGCTCGCCCGGGGAATCGGGCCGCAAAAAACCGGGCCGAATGATCAGGTCATCCGGCCCGGCGCTTTTCCCTGCAGTGAGCTGCAGGTTGCTGCTGGCGGCTACGGCTTCAGGGCGATGGCGGCCGCACCCCAGTTCGGCGAGGACGTGATGGTGAACGTCCCGTTGCCCGACGTCTGGCTGCTCGCGATGGAGTACGCCAACGCGCACATGGGGTAGGCTGTGCCCGTGCCGGGCACGGAGCCGTTGGTCGGTATGGTCCAGCCGGAACCCGGCGTGACGCTGGTGGTCGTGGTGCCTCCGGTGAAGCCGGCGACCCAGAGGTCGCTGCCGTTCGTGGTCGTGAACGTCCCGCTGGCCGGCGTCGTGCCGTAGCCGGTCGCGGAGGCTCCCGTGCCGTCTGCCGGCGACGACGTGGCCACCCCCGAGAATTCCGAGGCGATCACGACCGCGTTCAGCATGTTGCCGTTGGCGGTCACGGTGAGGGTGTGGGCTCCCGCGAAAACGTTGGGCAGGTAGGCCAGGACCATCCGATAGCCGCCGCCGGCAGGGGCCACATCCTTGCCGAGGGTGAAGCTTGTCGTGCCATCGAGCGTGATCGAGGTGATGTCGGGAATCCCGCTCCAGTTGTAGAGCGCCACCTCGGCCACAAGCAGGTTGCCGCTGGAGGTCGTGATGCTGTTGGAGGCGAACGACGAGCCGGCGCCCGAATAGGCCGTTTGGACCGTCTGGACGTAGGCGACAGCGCCGCCCCCGCCGCCGCCGGTCCCCGGCTTGATGGCGACGGCGACCGCGCCCCAGTTGGGCGAGGAGGTGATGGTGAACGATCCGTTGCCCGTGGTCTGGCCGCTCGCGACGGAGTACGCGAACCCGCACATCGGGTAGGCCGAGCCGGTGCCGAGCACGGAGCCGTTGGCAGGCACGGTCCATCCGGATCCGGCCGTGACGCTGGTCGTGGTCGTGCCGCCGGTGAAGCCGGCAACCCATAGGTCGCTGCCGTTCGTGGTCGTGAACGACCCGCTAGCCGGAGTCGTGCCGTAGCCCGTCGCGGAGGCGCCCGTGCCGTCAACCGGGGAGGTTGTGGCCGCCCCGGAGAACTCCGAGGCCATCAGGACCGCGTTCAGCATGTTGCCGCCCGCCGTCACGGTGAGGGTGTGCGCCCCCGCCGAAACGTTGGGCAGGGTCGCCATGACGATGCGGTAGCCGCCGCCGCTGGGGATCACGTCCTTGTCGATGGTGAAGCTTGTCGAGCCATCGAGCTTGATCGAGGTGATGTCCGGCACCCCGTTCCAGTTGTAGAGCGCCACCTCGGCCACCAGGAGATCGCCGCCCGAGGTGGTGATGCTGCCGGAGACAAACGACGTGCTGCCAGCCGAATAGGCCGTCTGGACCGTCTGCACGAACCTTATGCCCGAGCCTGACGGGGTGGGTGTCGGCGTCGGGGTTGGGGTGTGGGTGGGCGTCGGGGTGGGTGTGGGAGTCGGTGTCGGGGTGGGCGTGGGTGTCGGCGTCGGAGTAGGCGTCGGCGTGGGGGTGGGGCTCGGGGTCGGGGTCGGCCCGGGCTGGGGCACGGGGCTTCCCGCGTTATAGCGCGCCTGGGAAGGAAGGGCGCTGGTCGTCCCGGAGGACGGGTTCACCCAAGGCCACGTGTAGCCGCTGAAGTAGGAAGGCGCCGAGGTGAGGTAGAAGGAGTTGGGGACCGTGACGGTGCCATTTGGCCACTGCTGGCCGCCGTGGAAGTTGTCCCAGTTGCCGTTTATCCAGATCTCGTTCGCGGAAAACCCGTCGTCCCAGCCGATGCTGCCGCCGATGAAGCCAAGCTCGTAGATCGGCGTGCCGCTCTGGGACGATGGCGTCGTCTCATAGACGAGCGCACCGTCGGCCGTTGAGGTCTGCTTGAGGACATTCCCGAGGTAGGCGTCGTGGTAGTCGTAGCCGAACGCGCTCACCGCCCGGAGGTTCTCCGTCATGGTGGGCGTGAACTGGGACGAGTTGTTGCCGTTCGAGTAGTTCCGCAGGTAGACGTTGTCGCCCTCGGCGCCGTGCGTCCCGTCATTGCCCAGGTTGTTCGCCCAGTTGCCCTCGAAGAGGTTGCTGTGGTCAAAGGCCGCGTGGCTGGCGTCGAGCCCGCTTTCCATCCAGCCGGGCAGGTCCCAGTCCTGGGAGTCGTCGACGTAATTGTAGGCTATGACGTTGCCGCCGCCGCTGTTGCGCAGGACCATCGGCTTGTCGTTGTTGATCGCGACGTTGTTATCGATCAGGCACTGCGCGCTGCCGCCGGTGACGTCGATGCCGTAGGCGCCGTTGCTCCCGGTGTTGTCCGGGGCCTCGTTGATGGAGCCGTGCGAATAGCAGCCCGTCACTTGGCACCGGTAGCAGTGGCCCAGGCCAATGTTGTCGCCGTACTTGCCGGGGTGGTCGGTCATGTCGCTCGACCACTGCTCGCCGTCCGCGTCGACGTTCTGCACCCAGCAGTAGGCGGCGAAGGACATGCCCACGCAGCCGCCCGGGAATTCCCAGATGTCGGAGCCGCCGGCGACGCGGATGTTCTCAAGGCCGTCCCACTGGTTGCCCACGGCCACCGAGGCTGTGTTGAGGGGGACGGTGCGCCAGACCTGGGGGCTCAGGGACAGCGGGAAATTGATGTTCATCGGGTCCTTGACGGTGAGCGTGTTGCCGCTGATCCCGGTGATCTCGTCCATCTGCTGGACCGTGCGCCAAGTCGGCATGACGTTCTCGGCGTTGGTGTTGGCGGTGGCCAGGCTCGAGACGCTGCCGAAGGCCGACGCCCCGGTGTCCGGGCCGTCGATCCCGGCGCCGCTCGGCTGCCGCTGGAAATACGCGTCGTCATAGATCCAGATGAAGCCGTCGTTGAGCTCGGCGGCGCCGTCCGGGTCGAGCGCGGCGGCCCCGTCCTGGCAGTCGATGGTGATAACGTCGCCGACCACGTAGGGGCTCGCGCTCGCCACCTGTATCGTCGTCGCCCCCTGGAGGGCGTTGGCCGTGACATTCTCGACCTCGTAGGTCGCATCCGAGGTCGCGTAGCGGTGGCCTATGAGGATCAGGGTGCCGTAGCCCACGGACAGGCTCTGGAATGCGGCGGTGGCGACGATGCTGGTCTGGGCCGAGCCGGATCCGCGGATGGTGACGTTGTCGCCCCGCACATAGAGGCCGACCTCGGCCCCGCTGCCGTCAGGGTCGGCCTGGGGGTTCACGAAATAGCTGCCGGGCGCGAGGAGGACGATCTGGCGCATCGAGGGCGTCGCCGCAGCGACAGCCGAGTTGATGGCGCCCTGCATGGCGGACGTGAACGCCGCGGCGTTGGAGGAGCCGGCCAGCGACGGGTTGACGGAGTAGCCGCTGTAGGGATTGCCGGGCGGGAGCCAGACGCTCGCCGGGCGGGTCGCATTGTTGTCGAGCGGGATGCCTCCCGGGATCCCAGGGGTCCAGCTTTGCTGCGCCCAGCTGGGCAGCATCGACTCGTTGATCTGTGCGCGCAGCGGCCCGGCGAAAAGCATGCAGCACCCGGCAACCGCGGCCAGCACGGCTCCGATCCTTGCCCTCCCCAGCCTGGGGGACCTGTTGTTATCTCCGCAAAGGCGGCGCAAACCTGGCCCCGCGTCCTGACAAGCGACCTTCCGACGTTGTATGGTCATATACTTCTCGCTCCATGTTGTTTTTTTGGTGTGGAGTTGAAGCCTGGAAATTGCCCGAAGGCGTTCTTCGGCCCATGCAGGCGGCTCGCCTCTGGGCCTGGGGTTTCGGGGTGTGGTCTATATTACACCAATCGATCCGGGCTCGTTAGGATTTATCCGACCATCAATAGACGAAAACCGACAAGCCTGCGTTCGCCCCGCGGGTCGCCCGCTTGATATTATGGGGCGGACCGCGCCTGCGGTGCGGTATTAAGGGGAAGTCACTTGCGCATAGGCTGTTCTATAATGCGCCGGGGGCCGCGGATTAAGCCCCATGGTTTCTATACGTAAAAATATCCTGAAAATTACGGCGCTGCGCACAGCGGATGGTCGTGAAAATCCCAATGCTGTTCAATGGGTTCGCCCACTCACGATCGGCACGCCGCGGAAATCCAGGGCTTCAGGGCAGGCGCAGCCGCGGCAAGACGGTCGCGTCCCGCAGGGATCGTCATCGGATGGGCATGCGCGGGGGTATTCTTGAGTCGAAAATGTCCCAATTCCGGTCGGCGAAGTCCTCACGGTTCGCCCAATGGGGATGGCACATTTTAGGAAGACGGCCGAACTGATCCCGGCCGAGGCCAGCCCAGGAACCCACCCCCCACGCCCCATGAATTGCAGCGATCCGGCCAGCCGCGGCTGGCCTGCGGCGTCCGCCGCCCTTCCATTTCCCGCGCTCCAGCGCCACTGAGCACAGGCCGCGCCCACTTCGATGTAGCTGACCTCCCCAATGCGCCATTTCCGCTTGCTGCTCATCGACCGCGCCGACATCTGCACCCGCGGGCTGCGCATAATCACCTTTGCCCTGCATCGCCACCTGCCGAAGCACCATTCAATCGAGCCCCACCGCCACTCCTGGAGCCAGGTCATACTTTACCTGGGCGGGCAGGGTCGCCAGATCTTCAAGCAGGGCGCCGCCGAGGTCGGGGCCGGCGGCCTCGTGGTGCTTCCGCCGGGGGTGTCCCACGGGTTCCAGCGAACGACGGACCGCGCACCCCTCTGCCTGATGATCGATTTTCGGCTGAAGGGGGAGCGGCTTCATCCCGTGGCCGTGTGCAGCCTAGACCGCTCGGAGCTGCTGCAGGTCCGCCAGAACCTGGCGCGCCTGCTGAATCTCCAGGCCGGCTCCGGCGGCACGCTCCACCTGGAGAGCGCCGCGGTTATCCTGCAGCTGCTCGTCACGATGCTTCGCGCGGCGGGCTGGATCGAGGGCCCGCGCACCCCGCCCAAGTGGCCTAACGGGGAGGCCATCCACCGCCTGCTGACGCAGCTGGACCCCACGGCCGCGCTCAGCCATGTCGTGCGCCGGAGCGGCTACCACCGCGACCACCTGAACCGGCTCCTGAAGCGGGAGACCGGGCTCACGCTCGGGCAGCTCCGGGCCCAGCAGCGCCTCGCCAAGGCCAAGGAGCTGCTCTCCAACGGCGTCCAGGTCGGCAATGTCGCGGCGATGGTGGGCTTCCCCGACCAGAGTTACTTTGCCCGGTGGTTTAGGCGCCAAAGCGGCCAGCGCCCGTCGCAGTGGAGCCGGCGCGCCTTCAGGTGAGCGGTCACCGCTGCCGCGGGACCGTGCACTCGGGGGGGCCGGGCGCCGCGGGCGGTGCCTCCCGGGCGTAATGGAGCCGTTTCCCCAGTTCGATGAGGGGGCTCTCAAAATACCGGAACGAGAGCATGGCGAGCGCCACCGTGATGCCGAGGGAAAGGACCACGGTGTCCACGTCCAGCCACGACAGGGTCATCGGTTCGCCGGTGCCGGCCTGGCCCCTGTGGGCCGCCGCATATAGCAAACCGTAGATTCCCTCATGGAATATATATATCCCATAGGATATCCGGCCCAGGCCCACCAGCCACCGGCCCGCGAGCAGGGAGCGCCAGGGCGAATAGATCGCAAAGCCTATGAGCGCCAGCGAGAGCAGGCCGACGAAGGTGGGCAGCAGGGAGGCGAGCCACAGGTTGATGAGCCGGGGCAGGGCGATGCACGCCGCACACAGGGCGACTGACGCTAAGAGGGCCCCGTGCAGGAGAAGCCGGCGGGAGGGGCGCAGGACTGCCGGGGTCCCCGGCTGGAAGAGGTAGGCGCCGATGACGCCGATAAAAAGCAGGTCCCAGGTCGTCTGAAGCAGGACCAGCGCCCCGACCTCGTTTCCGCGAAGGAGAAGCGAGTGGCGGATGAAGGGCGCGGAGAGGACCAGGAGGAGGGACAGGGCGGCAAGCGCCCTCGGCCGCAACACGAGGACCAGCAGGGGCAGGATCAGGTAGAACTGCTCCTCCACGGCAAGGCTCCATGTCGGGGCCAGCCAATGCGCGCCCCAGAAGCGGTGCGCTGCCATGACGAAGTTCTGGGTGAAGGTCAGGTATGACCATCCCGGCAGGGGGAAGCCGAACAGCCAGGCAGAGCGAAGGTGGCCGCCGCACAGGGCCCGAAGGGCGTAGAAGGCGGCCAGCCACGCGAAGTAGACGGGAAAGATGCGCAGGACCCGCCGGGCATAGAACACGCGCAGGAGATCGGGGGAATCCCGGTTCCTCATCAGGATGCCTCCGATCAGGAACCCGGAGAGGACGAAGAAGAGGTCGACCCCCGCCCAGCTCAGGCGCCCCGCGCGCTCCATTAAATGGACGATGGCGGGTGAGCCCACGTGCCTCTGGCTCGCAAAAAAGTGCCAGTAGAGGACCGACAGGATGGCCAGCCCACGGACTCCGTCCAGTCCTGGGATGCGGGAAGCCGACGTCGATGGCGCA
This sequence comes from Opitutaceae bacterium, assembly GCA_036489955.1. Taxonomy (GTDB): domain Bacteria; phylum Verrucomicrobiota; class Verrucomicrobiia; order Opitutales; family Opitutaceae; genus Palsa-1447. The sequence goes on along the minus strand of DASXEV010000047.1, from coordinate 92,827 downwards.
TTCATCGGTCGGCGCAGCGTGTCATGGCGCCGAGGTGAGAACGAGGCAATTGGAGGCCAGGGCTCGGGGAATAAGCCCGCATGCCAGCCGCTTCCGGAGCCTAGCGAAAATCGACAGGCATCCGGACATGGGACCAGACGGCCCGGCCACCCTTCATCCCAGGGTGGAACTTCCATTTGTTGACCGCACGGAGGGCGGCGGCGGCGAATACCCTCGGCCAGTCCTCAATGGCCGTCGCATTCCGAACGTCGCCATTCGTGTCGATGAGGAAGTCCACAATGACCCGCCCCTTTAGGCCCGAGCGCCGCGCCTCGAACGGGACTTCCGGCGAGACCCGGACCAAGGCAACGGGCTGCTGGTCGAGCTGTGACGAATTGAACACCTGGGTGTCCTGGGCCGCCTCCTTGGGCGCCGCAGGGCTGGGCGCCTCGGCCTTGTTTGCCGGCGCGGGGGTTTCCGGCGGGGGCACGGCCGCGGGCTTGGGTGCCTGCGGCGCCCCGGTCGGGGCCGGACTGGGCACGGCAACGAGCGCACCGGTGGCGCCCGCCGATTTCGTGATTCCTATTGAGGTCGCGATTGAGGCGGCCGCTACTGCGCAGGCGATTCCGGCGGTGATCTTGTTCATGGTGATGAATTGCCAAAGGAGCGTTGCGCCGCCTGCAGCGGTGGCGGCGGACGCCGCGCCGGTCACGGCGCCGGCAAGGCCGGCCGGCAGTGCCACGGCGGTTTGGCCGGCCAGCAGCAGTGTGAGAGCGGCCGCGGTTGATTTCACCCCGTGGCGCGCGAGGCGGACCCGGAGCTTCCCGATGGCTCGGTCCACCCGCATCCGGGCGGCATTGTCGCTTAGGCCCAATATCTCCCCAATCCGGGAGAACGGGAGTCCCTGGAAAAAGCGCAGCAGCAAGGCATCGCGGTCCTTCGGTGCGAGCGCTCCGATCATCTGGTCCAAGGCGGGGCGAAAGCTCTCCCACTCGCTTTGCGAGGCCTCATCAAGCTGGGCTTGGTTCAGGATCATTGACTGCCTTTCCCTCTCATGCCTGCGCCTCTCGAGGCGGACAGTTTCAGCTGCTGCATAGCGGGCGCTGACAAAGAGCCACCCGTTGATGGCGCCATGGCGGCATAGCACGGCCGACTTCCGGGCGAGGTCGGCAAATACGCGCTGCGTCACGTCCTGGGCGAGGTGCATGTCCCCGCCCACGCGCCTCAGGACGACGGAATACACGGTGGGCAGGTGCCGCCCGGCAAGTTCCTGAAAGGCCTTTTCCGATTTTTCCTCGGCGTACTGGCGAAGCAGCTCCTGGTCATCTGGCATGGGTTCATCCTATAGCTGCCACGGCCGGCCAAATCGCACAATAATCTGGGCGAAATGGGGCTCGGGGCAAGACGGCGATGTGAGCCTCGGGGCACGGGGCCCTTGAGGCGCCGGCCCGAATGGGGGCCGCCGCCCTGGAGCCTGAATGATTGCGCGCTTCGGGGCCATCGGCATAGCATTCCTGCGAGCCCCAAAGGCCCGCTTGCCCCCATGCGCCAATGGCACAAATCCCGAGCGGTCCTGTGGTGCGCCATCGCCGCCTTGGCCTGCGCCCTGTTTGTGAGCGAAAGGAATAATTCGCGAGATGGCGGCGGGCGGGTTCAGGCGACAGGACCGGCCGCCCGAGCTGCGGTCCCGGCCATGGCGGCCGCGTCCGCCGTTCCAGTCCAGCCACCCTCGTTCGAGGAGCGGCTAAAGGCCGTTCCGTGGAAGGGCTGGGATGGGAGGGCCTCTGATCCCGGGAGGTTCGCCCTCCTGGTGGACTGGCTGAAGGTCGACCGGCGGGCGGCCATGGAGTTCCTGGCCAAGAATCGCTTCAGGGAACTCCGCAACCCGGCCGTCGCCCGGGCCGTTGGCGAAAAGGCCACGGCGTCGGAGCTCCTGGAGATTGCCAACGGCGCCGAGTCGCCCTGGGACGCCGTCTTCGGCGCCGGCAAATGGGCGAGTCCCGGCGTCGTGAATGCCATGGCGGACCTGATGCCCTCCGTCATTCCCGAAGCCGCCGGCCCGACGGCAGGCGCCGTCGCCGGCCTCCTGGCGGGCATCAATCTCGACCGGGCCATGGCCTTCGCCATCAGCCAGCAGACCGACCAGGTTCGCGCCGCCGCCATCGGTGGAATCTTCGACGAGCTTCGCTCGGGCGCGAACGGCGAGGCCGAGATCCGCAGCCTCTACGGCTCGTTGCCGCCGGCGCTCCAGAATTCGGACCCGGTCCTCTTTTCATACGGGAACGCGATCTGGGGGTCGGACCCGGTCGCCGCGCTGCAGGCCTTGGAGGGCATCTCCTCGCCGAAGATGCGGGGCATGGGCCTCATCACGCTCTCCCAGAACGCAGCAAGCGCCTCGCCGGAGACCGCCATCGCCGCCGTGTATGCCGCCCCGGGAATGTCGGACCAGGCGATCTACAACCACGTGAGCCAGATCCTCCAGAACTGGAATGCCGTGGATCCTCAGGCCGCCGCCAAGTTCTTGTCCACGACGCAGATCATCCCCACCGCGGACGTGGCAAAGTTCAGCCCGATCGTCGCTCCCGCCGGGGGCGGCAAAGGGTAGGATGCCGCCCGCGGCTCCGTTCAGCTTTGCCGGCCCGGCGCTTCCCTGATGAAGCTTCCGCGTTGAACACAGTCCGCCCCGAACCCGGCCGCCCTTGAGCCCCATGGCGCACATCGGGCTCCTCATTGCAGCGATCGCGGTGTTCCTCGCGCCGGGATGGTTTATTTCGATGCGGCTGGCAAACCCCATGCCGACCGTCTCGGCGTTCCTCGCGTCGTGCGCGATCCTTCTCAACCTGATGCTCCTCCTGGGCGCGCTAGGGGTGTCGCTGACGCCGGCCCACGTGTCATGCGCCTTCGTGGCGGTGGCCGCGGCCCTCCTCCTCTGGGCCCTCAGGGCGGGCGTGCCGCTCCTGTCCTCGCCGGATTTCAGGTCCCTGCCCAGGGGAATTGCCTGGCTGTGGCTCATTCCCGCCGCCCTGGCGCTCGTGTCGATCACGGTCCGCGGGGTGCTGGAGCCCCTCTCCGGCTACGACAATCTTTTCCGCTGGGACTATCTCGCCCGGCTCATCCTCCACCGGCACTCGATGGACTTTTACCCGCCGATGCGGGCCCAGGACTTTGACCTGTACTCCTGGTGCGACGGTATCCCCCCCTTGGCGCCCGTCCTCAACTTCGCCATCTACGGCGCCGCAGGCTCGGAAAACCCGGCCCTCATCGCCCTCCGCGTGGCCGCCGAATTCCTGGTCATCGCCGCATTGTGCCGCCGGCTTTCCGCACGGCTGTGGGGCGAGGCCGCGGGCCTGGCGTCGGTGGGGCTCCTCGGCACCAGCGCCCTCTTCGTCTGGGGCATGTCGATCGAGCAGGAGAACGGCCTGGTGGCCATCGGCCTCCTCGCGATGCTGGCCTTCCTGGCCGAGGAGCCCCCGGCGGACCGCGAGGGGAACCGCGCCGCGCTCTGGGCGGGCGTCGCCGCCGGGTTTGGCGGCATAAGCCGGGAATACGGCCTTTATTTTGTCATCTTTGGCGCCGTCGTGCTCCTGGCCGGCGGGAGAAAGCGGCGCATTGCCGTGTTCCTCGCGTCGGCGGCCTGCGTCGCCGCTCCCTGGTACATCCGAAACTGGCTGAAGACGGGCAATCCCATGTACCCCGCCATGGGTGCGTTCTTCCCGACGAACAGGATCCACGTGGAGACGATGGCGGACATTGCCTATTTCATGGGTTTTCGAACCTCGCCGCTCCCGCTGCGGGAGGTGCCCGTGACGCTGCTGGCGACGGCGGGCGCGGTCGGGGTTGCCGCCGTTGTCGGCGCCATCCGGCTCGGACGAAGGTCCGTCGCCCTCGTCTGCGCATCTCTCCTCGTCGTGGGCCTGTGGATCTGGGCGATGCCGTACACGGGAGGCGGGTGGAACTACTCGATGAAGGTCCTCGTGCCGGCCTTGGCCCTGGGATCCGTGCTCGGCGGCTGGCTGGGCACCATGCGGCGCCCGTGGCTTGCGGTGGCTGCGGCCGTGTTGGCCCTCCTTGCCGTCGACGCCGGGCGCCGCGCCTGGGTCCTTCCCGACGATCCCTTCACGAGCCCCTGGACCTTTTCCTTCGACGAATGGCGGCTCTTCCGGTGGCAGGTGACGCGCTTCCAGCGCCGCGACATCTGGCCGGTGCTGTCCGGGGTCGCGGGCAACCGGTTCATCATCGTCGACAATCCCCAGTCCTTCGTGGCCCTGGCCGCCGCGGGTGGCCACCCGGTGCCCTTCGAAAGCCCGAGGGCGGCGCCCCTCTTCGACCCAGATATCAATGCCGGCGAGGCCGTGCGCCGCCTGCGGGCCGGCGGCTTCCGGTTCGTGACCTTCTCAACGGGGAACCCCATCCTGGACAGGCTGGTCGCGCGCCACCGGGTGCTTGCGGAGCTGGCGCACGACTACGACCCGACCGCGAAGATCGGCGGCCTGCTGATCTTCGACCTCGAGTTCCTCGGGCCGAGGAAGGCGCCAGCGGCGGCGCCCCGGTCCTAGGCCGCCTCGAGGCGCAGCTGCACGACTTCCGACCTTGATCCCAGCCTGAAAGGCGGTCCCCACGTGCCCGCCCCGCTGCTCGTGTAGACGAGCATCCTGCCGAAGCGGTTGAGCCCGTACGCGAATTTCCCGTGGACCCTGCGGGCGATGTGGGTCCACGGCCAGAACTGCCCCATATGGGTGTGCCCGGAGAGCTGGAGGCTTACCCCGCCCTCGGCCGCGATTCCCAGGAGCGAGGGCCGGTGCACGAGTAGAATGCTCGCCATGTTGGGATTTATCGCGGCCCTGCGGAGCGCGTCCTTGTAGGTCGCCGGCTCGTTGCTTTCGCGGTCGTGTATCCCGACCAGCTGGAGGCCGCCGAGGACAACCCGCTCGTTGTCGAGCACGCGGATCCCCAGCCGGAGCAGCGCCCCGAAGTAGAGGGTGCGCCCGCCATAGTCGTCATGGTTGCCGCCGACGAAGTAGACGCCGGCGGGCGCCTTGAGGTCGGCCCAGGGCTTCAGCGCGGCGGGAACGTCAATCTTGACCCCGTCGAACAGGTCGCCGCCGATGAGGACGCACTCGGCGCCGATGTTGTTCAGCTTCGACACGACCCGGCGTGAGAAGGCGGCCCCGCGGAAGTTCCCGAGGTGGACATCCGTCACGAGCGCGATCATCCGGCCGTTCCAGTGCTCGGGGAGGTGGGGAAGCCGCACCGTGACCTTCGTGACGCGCACCCAGTAGGCCGAGGCGAGCGCGTAGAGCCCGACGAGCGCGGCGGCGCCGAATAGGACAGCGGCGGTCGCCGGCGCGCCCACCGGGCGGCCCAATGCGCGTGACGCCCCGATCGCGGCCCAGCTCGCAAGGGCCGCCATGATGAAGAACGTGAGAAAGCCCAGGGCGATGCCGCTCGCGACATTTGCCGCGCGCAGCCAGCGGCCCCGCCTGATGCGGCTCCGAAGGGTGGTGGGCAGGAATCCCAGGGTCAGCGCGAGGGGCGCCAGGCTCCACGCGGCGTCATGGAAACCCTCGAGGTGCGAGAAGGTCCACGCCACGAAGGCCGTGGCCACGACGATGACCGCGGCAATCAGCGGGAGGATCCTTCTCATGCGGATGCGGCAGAAGTAGCGCGCCTCTCTGAATTTTTCCACTCATTGACTGTCTTTGCTATTCGAATAATATTAATCGCCTGTTAAGGCGAAAAAACGATAATAATGACAAATAATCGCCTTAAGAGGCGAATAATTATAATTACAACTATACGGCGAATAATCTTGAAAAAATAAGCCTATTCATCTTAAATGACGTATTATGAAGATCGAACCGCAGACTTCTGATGCTTCTATACTAGAAGAGATCGGCCGGAGGCTTAGGGCCAGCCGCCTCGGGAGAAACCTGACCCAGCAGGGCCTAGCCACCGAGTCTGGCGTGGCCAAGCGCACGGTTGAGCGTATCGAGGCCGGCGAACTTGCCACCGCGATATCCTCCTATGTCCGCGTGTGCCGCGCGCTCGGCATCCTCGCGCGGTTCGAAATGCTGCTGCCACTGCCCCCGCCGAGCCCCATCGAGCAGCTGAAGCTGCATGGCAAGGCGCGCAGGCGCGCGAGCGGGAGCCGCGCGCGGGGGAAGCAGGAAAAGCCGAAGGACTGGTCCTGGGGGGACTCATGATCGCCGAGGTCCAGCTCTGGGGGCGGACCATCGGCGCCGTCACGACCGAGGAGGGCCGCGACTACGCGGCCTTCCAGTACGCGCCGGAATTCGCGAGGAGCGGCATCGAGGTCTCGCCGCTCGCGATGCCGCTCGGCGACGAGGTCTGCATGTTCCCCGAGCTGCCGCGGCGCACATTCCACGGCCTGCCCGGCCTCCTCGCGGACTCGCTGCCGGACAAGTTCGGCAACGCGCTCATCGACGCCTGGCTGGCGACCCAGGGAAGGGCGCCCGAGAGCTTCGGCGCCGTCGAGCGCCTGTGCTACACGGGCCGGCGGGGGATGGGCGCCCTGGAATTCCTGCCGGCGATCGGCCCCCGGCCGAGGACGGCGACGAGGATCGACATCGACGCCCTGGTGAAGCTCGCGTCCGACGTCCTCGCGCAGCGCGACTCCCTGAAGGGAAGCCTCGCCACGGAGTCGCGGAGGAAGGCGCTCAACGAGATCCTGCGGGTGGGCACGTCCGCGGGCGGCGCGCGGGCGAAGGCGGTCATATCCTGGAATCCCGCAACGAACGAGGTGCGTTCGGGCCAGGTGAACGCTGGCCCGGGGTTCGAGTACTGGATCCTCAAGTTCGACGGCGTCTCGGGGAACCAGGACAAGGAAATCGACGACCCCATGGGCTACGGCGCCGTCGAATTCGCCTACAGCCTCATGGCCCGGGCCGCGGGCGTTGCGATGACGGACTGCCGGCTCCTGGAGGAGAAGGGCAGGCGCCACTTCATGACGCGGCGGTTCGACCGCGCGGCGTCCGGGCAGAAGCTCCACATGCAGTCGCTCTGCGGCCTCGCGCATTACGACTTCAACAGCGCAGGCGCCTACTCCTACGAGCAGGCGCTCCTCGCCATCCGCAGGCTTGGCCTGCCCATGGAGGCCACCGAGCAGCAGTTCCGCAGGATGGTCTTCAACGTCGTGGCCAGGAACCAGGACGACCATGTGAAAAACATCGCCTTCCTGATGGACAAGTCGGGCGCGTGGTCGCTGTCGCCGGCGTTCGACGTCACCTACAGCCACAACCCGAGCGGCGCATGGACGTCGACGCACCAGATGTCGATCAACGGTAGGCGGGACGGCTTCACCCTGGAGGACTTCCGGCAGTGCGCGCGGACGACGGTCATGAGGCGTGGCCTGCCGGGGGAGATTGTCGCCGACGTGCGCGGCGCCGTGGCGCGCTGGCCCGAGTTCGCCGCGCAGGCGGGCGTTCCCGAGGCGCTGGCCGCGAAGGTGCAGGGCAGCCACCGGCTGGCCTTCGCAGGGACATAGATCATATTAACATATACAAATATCTTGATATTATGATTGCCAAACGCCGGCGACCCGTTTGCCTCGTCAGGTTCTTTCAAATCGCGGCCCATGGCCGCGTGTCTTCGCTGCGGACGGGGAAGGCCGTGAGAATCGGCCGCAGTCGCGCTGCGGTATCGAGTCACAGGCTCCTATTCTAAACCGGTAACGAACACCCGGAAGGAGAAAAGCACAGCCGCGCTACGCGCGGCCAAGGCGATGGGGCCAGGGGCGGGGGAAAACACTCCTGCGCAAACTCGGAGCCCGAATACCCGGCGGCGAAGGCTGTGACAGGCATCGTCCCTCATCGCCATGAATGAACGGATTCAGACCTACCCCGTCTCCCACACGCTCGGCTATCCGCGCGTCGGGGAGCACCGTGAACTGAAGAAGGCGGCCGAGGCCTACTGGCACGGCAAGGCCGCCCAAGTCGACCTCGAGGCGGCCGGCCGCCATGTCCGCGCCGCGGGCTGGCTCGCCCAAAAGGCCGCCGGCATCGACCTCATCCCGTCGAACGACTTCAGCCACTACGACCAGGTCCTCGACCTGACCTGCCTCGTCGGCAACGTACCGAGGCGCTTCGGCTGGGACGGGGGGAACGTCGACCTCTCCACCTATTTCGCGATCGCGCGCGGGGTCGGCGCCGCCGGCGCGGACTGCGGTTGCGGCCGCCGCGGGGCGGCCGTCGCCAGCGAGATGACGAAGTGGTTCGACACGAACTACCACTACATCGTCCCCGAGCTGGGGCCGGACACCCGGTTCAGTCTTTCCTCTGGCAAGCCCTTTGACGAGTTCACGGAAGCGCTGGCCCTCGGCATCCGGACGAAGCCCGTGTTCGTGGGCCCAGTCACCTACCTTCGCCTCGGCAAGGCGCACGGCGCCGGGGAATTTGACATGCTGTCCCTCCTTCCGCGCCTCCTGCCCGTCTACGCCGAGGTCCTGCGCCGCCTGGCGGACCTCGGGGCGGACTGGGTGCAGTTCGACGAGCCCGTGTTCTCGCTCGACCTGGCGCCCGCGGAGCGGGCCGCGCTGGGGGAGGCCTACCGGTTCCTCGCGGGAGCCGAGCCGCGCCTGCGGCTTCTGGTTGCCAATTATTTCGGCGCCCTAGGCGACAACCTGGAGGCATTCACGTCGCTGCCGGTCGCCGCCCTCCACGCCGACCTCGTGCGCGCGCCCGGGGAGCTGGACGCCCTCCTCGGGGCCTTGAGGGCCCCGACGAAGCTTTCCCTCGGCGTCGTCGACGGCCGCAACGTCTGGCGGGCGGATTACGCGCGGACGAAGCCGCTCGTCGAGAGGGTGGCCGCAGCCGTGGGGCCGGGAAGGCTCCTCATCGCCCCTTCATGCTCCCTCCTCCATGTGCCCCTCACCCTGCGCAACGAGCCGGCCCTGGACGCCGGCCTCCGGAGCTGGCTCGCCTTCGCCGAGGAGAAGCTGGGCGAGGTCTCCTTCCTGCGCGACTCGGCTGCGGGAATCTCGAGGCCCCTCGACGAGGCCGCGAACCGGGCGGCCGCCGACTCGCGCCGGTCGAGCCCGAGGATCCACCGGCAGTCCGTGAAGCTGCGCGCCGCCGCCGTCACGGACGCCGATGCGCGGCGGGCCTCGCCGTTCGAGGCGCGGCAGGCGGCCCAGAGGAGGCGCCTGTCGCTGCCGCCGTTCCCAACGACCACCATCGGCTCCTTCCCACAGACGGACGCGGTGCGGGCCGCGAGGGCCCGGTGGAAGAAGGGCGCCATCAGCACCGCGGAATACGAGGCTTTCCTCGAGGTGGAGATCGGAGCCTGCGTGGACTTCCAGGAGGAGATCGGGATCGACATGCCGGTCCACGGGGAATTCGAGCGCAACGACATGGTCGAGTACTTCGGTGAGCGCCTGCGCGGGTTCGCCTTCTCCTCTAACGGCTGGGTCCAGAGCTACGGCTCGCGCTGCGTGAAGCCGCCCATCCTCTTCGGCGACGTGGACCGTCCGGGGCCCATGACGGTGCGCTGGTCGGCCTTTGCCCAGTCGCTGACTCCCCGGCCCATGAAGGGCATGCTGACGGGCCCCGTCACGATCCTCGAGTGGAGCTTCGTCCGCGACGACCAGGACCGCAGCCTGACGGCGCTCCAGATCGCGCTCGCCCTGAGGGACGAGGCCGTGGACCTGGAAAAAGCAGGGATCGCGGCAGTCCAGATCGACGAGCCGGCTCTGCGGGAGGGCCTGCCGCTCCGCCGGGCGGGGTGGCCGGCCTACCTCGAGTGGGCCGTCCGGGCCTTCCGGGTGAGCGCGGCCGGAGTCCGGGACGAGACGCAGGTGCACACGCACATGTGCTACGCCGAGTTCAACGACATCATAGTCTCCATCGCGGCCCTCGACGCCGACGTCATCACGATCGAGACGTCCCGGTCCGCCATGGAACTCCTGGACGCGTTCGCGACGTTCCGCTACCCGAACGAGATCGGGCCAGGCGTATATGATATCCATTCTCCGAGGGTTCCCGGGGTCGAGGAAATGGTCACCCTCATGAGGAAGGCGCTTGCGGTCATCCCGGCCGTAAACCTCTGGGTGAACCCGGACTGCGGCCTGAAGACGCGGGGCTGGGACGAGGTGAGGCCGGCCCTGGCCAACATGGTGGCTGCCGCCCGGATCCTGAGGGCGGAAGGCCGGCACCGGCCCGCCCCCGGTTAAGCTTTGCCGGCGGCCCGCCCCGTGCCATGCTGCCCGGCGACAACCCATGGCGACCATCAAGACCTGGAAGGGGAGGGAGCGGCGCAAGGTCGTTTCCCGCAAGGCATGGCTGAAGGAGCGGATGAAGCTCCTGGAGGCCGAGAAGAAGCTGACGAGGCGGAAGGATGCGGTGGCCCGGCGCAGGCGCGCCCTGCCGTGGGTGAAGGTCGGGAGGCGCTACCTCTTCGACGGGCCCCGGGGCCGGGTGTCGCTCGCCGACATCTTCAGGGGGCGGAGCCAGCTCATCGTCTACCACTTCATGTTCGCGCCGGGCGAGAAGGAGCCCTGCAGGAGCTGCGCGTTCTGGACGGACCACTGGGACGCGGCGATCCCGCACCTGCAGAGGAGGGACACGACCCTTGCCGTCATCTCCCGCGCGCCCCTTCGGGAGCTGAACGCCTTCAGGCGCAGGATGGGCTGGAAGTTCGACTGGTATTCCTGCGGGGACTCGGGCTTCAACCACGACTTCGGCGTCTCGTTCTCGCCGGAGGAACTCCGCGCGGGGCCCGTCACGTACAACTACCGGCGCAGGCGCTTCGACGACGACTTGAACGACCTTCCGGGCATCAGCGCCTTCTACCGCGAGGGCCGGAGCGTCTACCACACCTACTCGGCATTTTCACGGGGGATCGACGGCCTCAACGGGACCTACAACCTCCTGGACATCACGGCAAAGGGCCGAGACGAGGACCCCGAGAGGCCGATGCGCTGGGTGAGGTACCACGCCGGGTAGGCGGGACGGCCGCCGGCGGGCCTTCACGTCGACCCGGAACGGGATGGCGCCCGCCGCGGGCGCTCCTGGCGCTCAGGGAACCTTGATCACCTGCATCGGCACCCTCACCAGGATGTTCCCGTCAATCGCCACGTCGAAGGAGTACTGGGCCGCCGCCGGGAGCATGAGTCCCTGCAGGTTCAGGACGCAGTTGCTCGACATGAAGAAGGAGCTCTCGGGAAGCGGCGGGACCTTGAAGTCGATGCTGATCTTCCCGTTCGGGAGCATGTCCCGGCCGTCCTGGTCGATGAGCCCCATCTGGATCTTGTGGGGCCCCATGTCGCCCTCCTTTAGGAGGATCCGGAGCGCGACCGAGCAGAAGGGATGGATGGTCGGCAGCTGCTTCACATGGATCGTGTCGAAGGCTCCGAGGATGCAGAGCTTTCCGTTGTAGTCGGCGGCGGAATCGCAAAGGCAGGCGGTCAGGATTTCCATGGGAATGCGGTGGGGTGGGTGAAGCCCTACGCTACCTTGGGGCGCTTGGCGAGGACTCCAGCGGCTGGTTGACGACCATCCTGGTGGCGCCGCCCCCAGCCCCGGGGAATATGGCCCAGTTGCCCGCGGCAGCCGGCGCATCAAGGACTGGGGTCCACGCCCGCCATGGAATGGGTAAAAACCCGGCTTGAAGTTCAGCAGGCGGACGATTGCATCGGCTGCTTGCAAACGTCCATTGCTCCAACACGCCCGTCCGGCCTCATCGCCCGGGCCAAGTCGGCCGTCGCCCAGTGGGTTGATTCGGACTATTGCCCGGGAGGTCCCGAGGCCCAGCGCGACGAACCCGACGGGGTGGACTGGATGCGCTGCATCCCCTTCATCCTCCTTCACATCGGCTGCCTTTGCGCATTCCTGACCGGGGTCAGCCGGTTTGCCTTCCTCACCGCGGTCTTCCTGTATTTCGCCCGCATGTTCCTGGTGACCGGCGTCTACCACCGGTACTTCTCCCACAAGACGTACAGCACGTCGCGGCCCGGGCAGCTCATCCTGGCGCTCCTTGCCGGGACGACGGTGCAGCGCGGCGCCCTGTGGTGGGCCTATCATCACCGCCATCACCACCAGCACTCCGACGAAGAGGAGGACGCCCATTCCCCCCACGTGCACGGGTTCTGGTGGTCGCACATCGGCTGGATCACCAGCCGGCGCAACTTCCCGACCGACTACTCGAGGATCAAGGACCTGGCGAAGTACCCGGAGCTGGTTTTCCTGAACCGCTTCGACACCCTGATCCCGCTCCTGTTCGCCGCGTCGATCTGGGGGCTCGGATGGATCCTTGAGGTCTATGCGCCGGGCCTGGGCACCAACCGCTGGCAGCTCCTCGTCTGGGGATTCTTTGTCAGCACGACGGCCCTCTTCCACGGCACGGCCTGCATCAACTCGATGGCCCACCTCATGGGGAGCCGGCGCTACAAGACCGAGGATGACTCGCGCAACAGCTTCATCCTGGCGCTCATCACCCTTGGCGAGGGCTGGCACAACAACCACCACCGCTACATGAGCGCCGTCCGCAACGGGTTCTACTGGTGGGAGATCGACCCGACCTACTACGGCCTGAAGGTCCTTTCATGGACGGGCCTCATCTGGGGCCTGAAGCCCGTGCCCGCCTCGATCCTCGCCGAGGGCGAGCGCGAGGACCACCACTCCTCCGTAGCCGCGGCCCTCCGGGCCAAGGTCGTCCATCCCGAATATTCCGCGCTGAAGCGCGTGGTCCCCGCGGCCGCCGCCATTGCGGTCGCCACCGTCAACGCGGCGCACCCCGGCGTCGTCAGGCGCACCCACGGGCCCGCGATCCAGAAGGACGTGAGCGAACTGGTGCACGACAGGCCGTCCGCCTCCAGTTCCACGAGCGAGACGCCCCCGCCCCCGGCTCCCTGACCCTGACCCGGGCCCGGGGTCCTAGTGGGACTCGGAGAAGCTGGTCAGCGAGTGCCACTCCACCACCTCCTGCAGGAGGTAGCGCTCCGTGTTGAGGACGACCCTCTCCAGGCTATTCCAGGTCTGGCAGTAGGAGACCCGCTTGCGGTTCTCCTCGAGCATGACCTGCATCTCCCGGTACCGCGCCACGCGGCGCTGGAGGTCGTTGATGGAGATGAGAGAGATGAAGGCCGCGGCCAGGATGGGCAGCGAGATGGGCAGGAAGTAGAACACCGTGTCCCTGAACAGAACGGGCACCTCGATCCGCGCCGTGTAGCACACGGCATAGATCAGGGTTGAGACGATCGCCAGGATCGTCGCCAGCCAGAATCCCGCCTTCAGCCGGTTGAACATGGGCAGCGCGCGCGCCTCCTGCCGCCTGAAATAACCCAGCTGGTCGTCGATCCTCGTGCGCAGGTAGGTCTCCCTGAAGCTCTTGATCGAGACCGGCTCGGCGAGGGCCGAGCGGCTGTGGAGGACGTGGAGGGCCCTCGACAGCCCGCGGATTTCCGGCAGGTCGATGTCCTCAAGGAGGGGGGAGGAGCGGGGCAGGCCCCAGCTCCCGAGGATCGAACGGCAGAACTCCGCCGCCAGGCGGCAGCGCACCCAGCTGTGGTGGGCGTGGTGCTTGTAGCGGAGGAGGAGGGCCACCGCCAGGGCGCCCGAGAGGCAGAGGAGCTTCGTCCAGGGGACGAGCACGGCGTCGTAGTCGTAGGAGAGGGCGGCGGCCGCGATCGCGGTCGCGGTGAGGTGCAAGACGAGCGTGAGGACGATCAGCCTCCGGAACTGCGGCGCGCCCCGGCTCGCCGCGTGGTCGCACTTCGCCTGGAAATCGAAGATCTCATCCGGCGCGTTGAAGGGATTGGCGGCGGCGCCGGCCGGCGCCGGCGGCAGGGCGTTCAGCTTCGCAAGGCCCGAGTCGGTGCGCTCGATGCGGCCCAGGTTCTCCCTGCGGACCTCGTGGCTCTGGGGATGGATGATGACGAGGGGCTTGGAGAGGGACCGGCCATAGGCGACCACGTCGGCCGTTCCCCCCTTGCCCCGCGCCGGCTCCCCGTCCCACACGGCCACCAGCAGGTCGCAGCTGTCGACGGTCGCCATGCCGCAGTCGAGGTACGCGTCCTCGCGGGAGCCGTTCTCGGTGATCACCCTCACGTGCTCCGCGTCCCCGAGGAGCTCCTCCACGCGGGCCCACTCCGTTGCGCTGAAGTCCCTTGCGAACTCCGCGCGGGGCAGGGGAAGGATGGCGTGCCACGAGAGTCCCTGGGCGAGCGCCTGCCGGACGAAGGCCTGGTCGCCGCCCTCCGCCACCGACGAAAGGGCGATCCATTCGCCGGAGGCCAGCGTCCCAAGCCCGCGGATCTCCGAGGCGAGGGCCTTGCCAAGGGCCCCAGGATCCGCGATCTGCCTGTGGCCCGAGAATCCGGCGATGTGGAACTGGGGTATCTTGGACGGGGCGGCCATGCCGGGGGCCAGTGTGACCGACCGCCGCGCCAGCCTGTCAACGACCAACGCGGCCTGATTTCGCCGGGTGGTGTGGACCACGCGGGCCGTCCCCGCCATCGCCGGGGTTTGCGAGGTCCCGTGAGGCCTTCCACGAGCCTGATGTCATTCGGCGGCCGCGCTTTATAGTCTCGAACCCTGGGGCGCCGGCCGGCAGCCTCGGCGGACGAATGCCCAGCGAGGGACCAGATCCGGCTTTGCCGCAGCGACCCGTCTTCCTTAGCTACGCCCGAGAAGACAGTCCTTCCGCGCAGCGCATCGCGGACGCCCTGCGCAGCCACGGGATCGAGGCCTGGTTCGACCAGAGCGAGCTGCGCGGCGGCGACGCCTGGGACCAGAAGATTAGGCGCCAGATCAAGGAGTGCGCGCTCTTCCTGCCGGTCATATCCGCCCGCACGCAGGCGAGGGGCGAGGGGTATTTCCGCCTTGAGTGGAAGCTCGCCGTGGAACGCACCCACCTCATGGCCGAGGGCGTGCCCTTCCTTGCGCCCGTCGTCGTCGACGACACCCCGGAGGGCGCGGCCCTCGTGCCCGCCGAATTCCTGAGGGTGCAGTGGATCCGGCTGCCCGGCTCGCTCCCGACGCCCCAGTTTGTCGCGCAGGTGAAGCGCATGCTGGAGCCGCCCGCGACGGGCCGGGGCTCCGCGCCGCCCCAGGCGGCGCCCGGCCGGCCGGCGGACCCCGTGCGCCCGCGCAGGAGGGGCCTAATGGTGGGCGCCGTGATCGCGGGCTGCGCCGCAGCCGCGGCGGCGGCGTATTTCCGGGCGGCGAAGCACGGCGGCGCGCAACCCGTGCCGGCGGCATCCGCTCCCGCCGCGGCTTCCCAGCCGACCGTCGACCCCAAGTCCGTCGCCGTCCTGCCCTTCGAGAACATGAGCGAGGACAAGGACAACGCCTTCTTCGCCGACGGCGTCCACGAGGACATCCTCACCCACCTTGCCCTCGTGAAGGAGCTCCACGTGGTCTCGCGAACCTCCGTCATGCAGTACCGGGGGACCACGAAGCCCATCAAGGAGATTGGCAGGGAGCTGGGGGTCGCCTACATCCTCGAGGGCAGCGTACGGCGCGAGGGCAACATGGTCCGCGTGACCGGCCAGCTGATCGACGCAAGGACGGACGAGCACGTCTGGGCCAAGGCCTACGACAGGGACGTGAGCGACATCTTCGCCATCCAGGGGGAGCTCGCCGAGGCGATTGCCGGGGCGCTCCAGTCGGTGCTGTCGCCCGAGGAGAAGGACCTGGTCACCCGAAGGCCGACCGAGAACAGCGAGGCCTATGACCTCTACCTCAAGGCCCGGGTCCTGCGGTACTCCGCCATCGACGGCATGGGCGGGAAAAGCAGGGCCATCCTCATGCGGGCCGTGCAGCTCGATCCCAATTTCGCGCAGGCCTGGGGGGAGCTGGCCTCGAGGCTCGCGTTTGCCCTCTTCAGCGGGGCTGGCGGGCCCGGCGACGCGAAGCTTGCCGACGAGGCCATCGCCAACGCGACCCGCCTCGCGGCGGACGACCCCGTGGTGATCGAGAGCATCGGCGACTACTACTACTACGCCCACCACGACTACGCCCGGGCGACCGAGGAGTACATGAAGCTGGCCGAGCTCCGTCCCAACGACGGGGCCGTGTATTCGTCCCTTGGCCTCATCCAGCGCCGCGAGGGGCGGATGGACGACGCCATCGCCAACTTGAGGCGGGCGGTCGACCTCGACCCGGCGAACCAGAGCTACCTCTTAACCCTGGACGAGACCCTGTTGACCACGCGCCGATTCCGCGACCTCGACGCCATGCAGCTCAGGTGGCAGGCGTCGGGATTCGACCCGACGGTGTACCTCACGGGCCGCGCCTACGCGGCGTTCAACGAAACCGGCTCCGATTCCGAGGCAAAGGTGGTCTACGATCTTCCGGAAACGGGCCCGAACCCGGACCAGGTTCTCTACATGAAGAAGATCGTGGCGCTGGGCATTGCGGATGCGCCCGCCTACATCCGGTTCCATCGCCGGCTGCCGTCCTATGGGGGGGACATCCAGAACCAGCCATGGGACCAGCAGGAATGCTATGCGGAGGCGCTGGCGGAGACGGGGGACATGCAGGGGGCGAGGACCGAGGCCGCCAAGGCGGCCGCGCAGCTGGAGGGGATTGTCGAGAAGAGCCCGGACAACGCCTTCGCCTGGGCGGACCTTGCGGTCTCCGAGGCGCTGCTTTCCGACCGCGCCAAGGCCCTGGCCGCGATCCAGGAGGTGCATGCCGCGATGCCGGAGTCGCGGGACGCCGTTTTCGGCCCAGTGGTGTCGCTCACCTGCATGCAGGCGCTCATGTGGTGCGGGGAGAAGGACCAGGCGATCTCGGAAGTGGCTAGGCTCCTCAAGGTGCCCTATGGGGCGAACGTCTTCATGATCTCGCGCGAGGCACCGCTGCGCGACGATCCGCGCGTCGAGGCGATGATTGCGGACCCGGCGAACAGGGCGGTCCTCCACTGAGCCGGCACCCCGGCCGCAGGCCAATGCCCACAGACAAGCCGCATCCCGGGGGGCCGCCGCCAGCCGGCTGGCTGTCGGGCCTTCCGGGCGACCTGCGCCAGTCCGTGAGGCGCCTATTGAAGGAGAAGGGCTTCGCCGCCGCGGCCCTCCTGACGCTGGCCCTGTGCATCGGCGCCAATGCCGCCGTCTTCTCGATGGTCTACGCGCTCATCCTGCGGCCGCCGCCCTTCCCGGCGCCGGCGCGCATCGTCGAGATCTACAACGCCTTCCCCAAGGTGGGCTTCCCCAAGTTCCCCTGCAATTTCGTCCAGTATGTGGACGTCAAGAAACACACCGACGCCTTTGACGCCGTCGGGCTCTACCGGAGCGACTCCCAGTCCCTGGGCGAGCCCGGCTCCGCCGACCGGGTGGTGGGCGCGGCCTGCACGGCGGACATGTTTGACGTCCTCGGCATCAAGCCGCTCATCGGGCACTTCTTCACCCTCGAGAACTGCCGCTACGGCAACGACAAGGTCCTCGTCATCACGGAATCCTTCTGGAAGTCGCATTTCAGCGAGGACCCGGCTGTGCTGGGCCGGAAGATCCACCTGGGCGGCGACATGGTCACGATCGTCGGCGTCGCGCCGGATTCCTTCGGCGCCTTCGACGAGCAGGCGCGGTACATCAAGCCCGCCGCCTGGGGGCCCCATGAGGAGGACCCGGGCCAGCGGTACAGCTGCTTCATCTGGCTCTATGCCCGCATGAAGCCCGGCGTCCCCCAGAGCCGTGCGCTCGGCGAGGTGCAGGCGCTGGAGCAGAAGGTGTACGACACCAGCCCCCCGGGGCAGCGGCAGTTCCTGGAGAGGTCGGGGCACCGGATCCAGATGGGCGGCCTGCAGGCGGAGCGCGTCGCCCCCATCAGGGCCTCGTTCACGCTCATCCAGGGCGGCGCGATCTTCGTCCTGTTGATCGGCTGCGTGAACATCGCCAACCTGCTCCTCGCACGCGCCAACAGCCGGCAGGGCGAGCTTGCCGTGCGGGCCGCGCTCGGGGCCGGGCGCTGGCACATCGCGCGCCAGCTGCTCGTGGAGAGCCTCGTCCTCACGCTCATCGGCGCGGCCCTCGGCGTCGGGCTCGGGTACGGCTCGGTCCACGTCATCAACCACTACACGGCGAGGCTGCTCCCCAACATGCTGCCGGTCGTCCTCGACCGGACGGTGCTTGGCGCGACCCTGGCCGGCGCCGTCGTCGTCGGGCTGCTCATGGGACTTTTCCCCGTCGTCCACGTCCTTCGCAGCAACCTGTCCAACGTCCTGCGCCGGAGCTCGAGGTCGGCCTCCGACAGCCGGGGGATACGGGCCCTCAGCGGCCTCCTTGTGGCGGGCCAGGTGGCCGTGGCGCTCATGCTGCTCTGCGGCGCGGGGCTCCTCATCCGCAGCTTCGTGAACGCGATCTCGGTCCGGCCCGGCTTTGATCCCGACCACCTCGTGGTCGCCACGCTGGCCGTGCCGGCCGCCCAGCGGGACAAGGCCCATGCCGCGGCCTTCCAGAAGGGCGTCGAGTCGGCCCTCCGGGAGATCGCGGGGGTCGAGGACACGGCACTCTCGACGGGTGTGCCCTTCAAGGGGGATCTTCCCATCGACGCTTTCCAGCTTAAGGACAGCGCGCTGCCCGCCGACACGCCCCAGCCGGGCGCCTATATCATCAGCTCGTCGTCCAGCTATTTCCACACCCTCCGGATACCCCTCCTCGAGGGCCGGCTTTTCGACGATAGCGACGCGAAGGACGGCCGCGGGAGCGTGATCGTCGACCGGACCTTCGCCAGGAAGTTCTTCCCGGGCCGCACGGCGGTCGGGGGCCACTTCTCGTTCGGCCAGCCGAAGACGGATGCGGACTGGCTGGTCATCGTGGGCGTGGTCGGCGACGTGCCGCACAACGGCGTCGAGGACAAGACCGGCAACCCCTTCATCTACCAGCCCCTCGAGAGGAGCCAGCCATGGGAGTTCAATCTCTTCGTCCGCTCGTCCAGGCCGGCCGGCGACATCCTGCAGGCCATCAGGGACAAGGCCCATGTGGTCGCCCCCACGCTCGTCCTCTTTGACGCGGGCACCGAGAAGGCGGTGATCGACGCCTCGTTCGACAACAGGAGGGCCGTAACGCTCCTCCTTGCCTGCTTCGCCTTCCTTGCGCTGTTCCTGTCCGCCGTCGGCATCTACGGCGTCCTTGCCTATGACATTTCCCAGCGCACGCGGGAGATCGGCATCCGCGGCGCCATCGGCGCCTCGCGGGAGCAGATCATCGGGATGATCGTCCGGCAGGGCGCCGTGAAGACGGCCGTCGGCCTCGTCGCCGGCCTCGTCGGGGCCGTGTTCCTCTCGCGCTACATGGCGAGCCTCCTTTTCGACCTGTCGCCCTGGGACCCCTGGTCGTTCGCCGCGGTGGTCGTCGTCCTCGCCGCCGTGGCCATGGCCGCGAGCTACCTGCCCGCCCGGCGGGCGGCCCGCGTCGACCCCATCGAGGCCTTGCGCTCCGAGTGAACATCAAGCCCCTCATCCGGACCATACCGGACTGGCCGCACCCGCCGGTGCGGTTCCGCGACGTGAGCTCGCTCCTGCGCAACCCCGAGGGGTTCCGCGCCGCGATGGACGCCTTCATCGGGCACTACCGCGGCACGCCGGTGGACGTGATCGCGGGTCTCGACGCCCGCGGCTTCATCCCCGCCGGCGTCCTCGCCTACGCGCTCGGCAAGCCGCTCGTCATGGTGCGCAAGAAGGGGAAGCTTCCCGGCGAGACGATCCACGCGGAGTACCAGCTGGAGTACGGCCACAGCATCCTCGAGATCCAGTCGGACGCCGCGCCGCGCGGCGCGAACGTGCTCCTCATGGACGACCTCATCGCCACGGGCGGCACCCTCTGCGCCGCGGTGCAGCTATTCCAGCACCTCGGCTGCACGGTGAAGGACGTTGGCGCCATCGTGAACCTGCCCGAGCTCAACGGGTCCCGCCGCCTCGAGCGCCTGGGCGTCAGGGTGTTCTCCCTCAGCGAATTCTCCGAGTCGGAGTGAACGCCGGAACCGCGGTGCGCGCCGTGGGTCCATTGCGCCATGCCAAGGGGTAGCAAGAGCGACTACACGGGGAAGCAGAAGCGCCAGGCCGCGCACATCGAGAAGGGCTACGAGCGCAAGGGCGTCGGCAAGAAGACCGCGGAAGCCCGCGCCTGGGCGACCGTCAACAAGGTTTCGGGCGGGGGCAAGAAGAGCCGCGCCGCGAAGAAGCGGCGCTAGGCCCGCGCCCGGCCCGGGCGGGACGGGACTGCCATCCCGCCCCGCTGCCGGGCCGCGCTGGAGGCACTGAGAATCGAGCCAGAGGAGGTTTACCTTGACTATCTAGGCTTCGCCGCGGATAACCTAGATAATCTAAGGTACACGTGGCAAAGACTGAACTTCTCTCCGGCACCCTCGACCTGATGATTCTCCGCGTTTTGAGCGGAGGTAAGCTTCACGGATTCGGAATCGGGGAGCGAATCCACCTTCTTTCTCAGGAAGTCCTGGAGGTTGAGGAGGGCTCCCTTTATCCGGCCCTGTACCGGATGGAGGCAAAGGGATGGATCAGTGCGGAATGGGGACAGTCGGAGAAGGGAAGGAAGGCTAAGCTCTATTTCCTGACAAGAAGCGGGACAAAGCAGCTCGAAAACGAGAAGCAGGCGTGGAATCGAGTCGCCCTGGCGATCGGGAATGTCCTGAAGGGCGCATAGAACCGATGAGCAGGGTCGGAGAATCTTGGACGCGGCTTGTCGGGCACTTCCGGCGGCGCCGGATCGAGTCGGACATGACCGAGGAGTTTCGGCACCACCTTGAGCTGAAGGCGGAGCGCAATATCGCGGCAGGCATGTCGCCTCATGAGGCCATGGAGGAGGCAAGGAGGAGTTTCGGGGGAATGGAGCAGATCAAGGAACGCTGCCGCGACTCCAGCCGCTGGAACTGGATTGAGCAGGTCGGCAAGGACCTTGCGTTCACTGCCCGGCTCCTGGGGCGATCCCCGGCCTTTGCAGCGACAACAATTGCGACCCTTGTGCTCGGCATCGGCGTTGCCACGGCGACCTTCGATCTATGCGCCGATGCAGCGATATTCCCGCTTCCCTATCCCCGCGCCGGCGAACTCTACATGATAGGCTTCAAGGACAAGCAGGCCGCGTCGAATTACTGGGGCTTCGGCAGGCTCGTGCGTCTTTATCGGGAGAAGACCAATGTTTTTTCGGAATTTGCAACGCAGCACGTGGACGCCTCGAATGTCGTCGTCGACGGGGACCCCCGGATCGAAAGCGTGGCGAGAATCTCCCAGGATGCCTTTGGCACCTTGGGAATCAGGCCGGCGATGGGCCGGACATTCGCCCCGGGCGAATACTTTCCGGGAGCGGACAATGTCGCCATAGTGTCCGACGATTTTTGGAGGCAAAGGCTTGGCTCGAGGCCGGACGTCTTGGGGCTGAAGCTGCGCATCGACCAGCAGGACTGCACGATAGTGGGAGTGCTCAAGGTCCGGCAGCCGTTTCCCGCGCATTTTGAGAGCGGGAACATCCTGCGGCCGATGCTCCCCTTGGATAACGATCCCGCTGATGTCTTTGGCGGGAGCATGACAGCGATAGCTCGCCTTAGGCCAGGGGTCACACCCGATGCTGCGCGCAGCGCCCTTGCGGCCGTAAAACTCCCTTCCATGCCCGCCTGGGCATCTATGTTCCTTTCAGGGGAGGAGCCAATCATCACCCAGCTCCGGATACTCAATCGCCCCGACGTCGAATGGGTGATGCTTGGGGCGGCTGCGATCCTCTTCCTCATATCGTGCGTCAACTCGGTCAACCTCATGCTGGTTCGGATTCTTGGCCGGCGGAGGGAGTTCGGCATACGCCTGGCAGTGGGTGCGATACGCTACCAGATCGGCCAACTGATTGCGATCGAGGTGCTCCTCATCTGCGGGGCCACCGCCCTCATCACCGAATATGTCGCATACGTCTTCTTCCCCAGCTTGATCGTCGCTATTACCGGTTCCTTCGACGACCGCTATGGCACCTATGCGAGCGGCGCCAGCCTCGGCTGCATCGTTGGCCTCAGCATCCTAGCCGGAATCCTCATGCTTGGATTCTCAATCGCCAGCATCTCGCGCACCAAGGTAAGCCCTGGCATCAAGGAGGGTGGGGCGGCCGTGGGCGAAAGCAGGGGAATGGGAAGGGTGAAGTCGGGCCTTGTTGGCCTGCAGACGGCGCTGGCGGTAATCCTTCTCTTGGGCACCGGGCTCATGATCCGAACCTTCGAAAGGTTGCATCACGTCGACCTTGGATTCGATCCCCAGGGCAAGGTGAAGGTGCGCGTCGAATTCCCCAAGGGCCATGCGCCGAAACCCGAACAGCGCCTTCAGCTCTTCGAAAAACTGAGTCAGGCACTCAGCCTGCTTCCCGGCGTCAAGGCGGTCTCGTCGGGGCAGGATTCCCTGTTTCTCGGGTTCTTTGCGGGAACTGCGCAGCTCAAGATGCCAGACGGGTCGATCGTGCCCGTAGCCGGCAACTACGTCTCAAGCAATTTCCTGGAGACGGCGGGCCTGCGGATGAAGCGGGGAAGATGGCTCACGGGAAAGCGCGGATATTCCGAAACGGTCGTCAACGAGGCCTTCGCGAAGCGTCGGTTCGGAACAGTAGACGCCATTGGCAAGACCTTCCAGATCGTGGTGGCCGGCGCCGTACAATTCATCGTGGTTGGAGTCGTTGAGGACGTCAGGGAGACGGCCCGCGACACCGCAGGGATGCGCTTCTACTCCCCCGAGTGGATCTACCCTCCGAACGTCAACACGCTGGTGATGCGCCTCGACCGCAATCCGCCCGATGGGTTCGACGACATGGTCCGCCGGGCGATTTACAAGGTCGACCCCTACCTCGTGACGACCCAGGTCAATTCGATCGACCAGCTCGTGGAGGACTCGATGGGCCAGGAACTTTACGCCTTCAAGATCCTGCGGGGCCTGACGGTGATCGGCTTCGGGCTAGCGTACGTCGGTGTGTTCTCGGTCATTGCCTATACCGTGGATTCGAGGATGCGTGAATTCGGCGTCCGAAAGGCGATCGGCGCCGACGCCAGCAGCCTGAAGGCCCTTGTCCTGCGGCGCGGCCTGCGCCCGACCGGTCTCGGTGTCATCGCGGGGTCCGTGGCGGGCCTCCTGCTCACCCAATTCATGAAGGGCATGCTCTTTGAGACGAGTCCCTATGATCCGGGCGTTTACCTTCTTGTGGCCATCGTTCTCATGACCGCGGCCGCGGCGGCCTGCTGGATACCTGCCAATCGGGCCGCCAGAGTGGACGTGGCGAATCTCCTGCGCACGGATTGAGGCATTGTCGGGCCCAAAGGACGTTGGGTTGACGCTAGGGGGCTCGCCCGGGAGGATGGGAACAACAATGACCACGCCAGCCGCCTCCGCAGGGCTCAAGTCAGAGGAGGTCAAGCGCCGCCACATCCTCCCCAAGGCCCTCGTCGTCGGCGCCGTGGCCGGCCTCATCGCCTCCGTCTTCCGCAGGGCGCTCCAGTACTTCGAGCTCAGCCGGCTCGGCTGGCTGCACCGGCTGCCCCCGTGGGAGGGCCTCCTCGTCTCGCTCGCCGCCTGCTCCCTGGGAAGCGGAATCGGGCTCTGGCTCGTCCGGACGTTCGCCCCCGAGACGGCGGGAAGCGGCATACCGGACCTGAAGAACGTGGTCATCGGCGAGAAGGAGCTGCGGTGGAAGCGCGTCCTTCCCGTCAAGTTCCTCGCGGGCATCGCCGGGATAGGCGGCGGCCTCACCCTTGGGCGCGAGGGCCCGACCGTGCAGATGGGCGGCGCCACGGGGCTCATGGTCTCGGGCTGGTTTCGCGTCAGGCAGGGGGAAGGGGAGCGCAAGGCGCTCGTCAGCGCCGGGGCGGCCGCTGGACTTGCTGCGGCGTTCAACGCGCCCCTGGCGGGGATGATCTT
Organism: Opitutaceae bacterium; assembly: GCA_036489955.1. Lineage (GTDB taxonomy): Bacteria > Verrucomicrobiota > Verrucomicrobiia > Opitutales > Opitutaceae > Palsa-1447. Next base: position 69,001 of record DASXEV010000047.1, on the reverse strand, counting down.
CGTCATGGAGGAGCTGACCGGCAGCTTCACGCCGGTCCTCTTCGTCGCCTCGTTCATCGCCGCGGTGACGGCGGACGTGGTCTGCCGCGTCGTGGCGGGCGACACCCCGGTCTTCGTCCTGCAGGGCATGCCGACGCCGTCCCTGCGCGCCATCCCGGTGGCCGCCGTCATCGGGCTCCTCGCGGGGGGGTTCGGGGTCGTCTTCAACCGCTCGCTCGTCGCCAGCCTAGACCTCTTCGACCGCATGAGGAAGGTTCCGTCCTTCGCGACGGGCGCCCTCGCCGGCCTCGTGGTCGGCCTTGCGGCCTGGGTCTATCCGGACGTCAGCGGCTCGGGCGCCGTCCTGTCGGCAAACGCGGTTGCCGGGACCATCGCCGTCAAGTGGATGCTGGCGCTCCTCGTCGCCAGGTTCCTGCTCCTCATGGTGAGCTACGGCTCGGGCGCCGCCGGCGGCATTTTCGCGCCGCTCCTCGTCCTAGGCTGCCTCGGGGGGCTGTCGCTTGGCGCCGGCGTCCACGCCATCCTGCCCCAGCTCGCCGTGTTCCCCGAGACCTTCGCCGTGCTCGGGATGGGCGCCCTGTTCACGTCCACGGTGCGGGCGCCGCTCACGGGCATCGTCCTCATGATCGAGCTCACGGGAAAGTACGACTTCATGCTGCCCCTCCTTGTCAGCTGCCTCGCCGCCTATGGCGTGGCGGAGGCCATGGGGGACCGCCCGATCTACGAGGCCCTGCGCGAGCGCAAGGCGCCCGCCGTCACCGGTCCGGCCGCTCCAGGTTGAAGGCTTCCCGCGTCATCGTGTAGTCCTCGCGGCCCAGGCGGCCGATGAGGTCCAGCCGGGCCGCGTCCGGGAAGCCGTCGGCGGCCATGACGTCGTCGCGCACGTGGGCCGCGAGGATCCGCCCGAAGACGACGTTGGCGGCCAGGGGGCCGCTCCCGATCTCGACGACCCGGTCGAGGACGCACTCGAAGGCGACGGGGGAGGCGGCCACGCGGGGCGGCCGAACCCTCGTCGACTTGGCCTCGGACACGAGGAACCGGTGGAACTCGCTCTCCCCGTAGGGCAGGTTGGCGGCGGTGGCGTTCATGGCCGTCGCGAGGGCGAGCGGCACCAGGTTGACGACAAACTCGGGCACGGCCTCGATGTTGCGCAGCGTGTCCTTCTTCATGCCGTCCCGGTTGTTGACCGGGACGAAGAGCAGCGTCGGCGGGTTGGAGCAGACGCCCTGGAAGAAGCTGAACGGGGCGAGGTTCGTCCTGCCGTCGGCTGAGACGGTGGAGACCCAGGCGATGGGTCTGGGCAGGATGGTGCTCGTCATCCAGCGGTAGGCGTCGCGCGGGGGCAGCGAGGCGAGGTCGACCAGCATGGCGGCGCGGCCCGGGGGCCCCTAGACGGTGCAGATCGCTAGCGCCTGCGCCAGCGAGACGAAGGGATCCCTCGTCGGGATGAACTCCTGCGCGACGAAGCCGCGGTGGCCCGTGTCCTTGATGGCGCGCGCGATCATGGCGTAGTTGAGCTCCTGCGTGCCGTCGATCTCGTGGCGCCCGGGGACGCCGCCCGTGTGGTAGTGCGCGATGTACTGGTGGTTCTCGCGGATCGTCCTGACGACGTCCCCCTCCATGATTTGCATGTGGTAGATGTCGTAGAGGAGCCTGAAGCGCTCGGACCCGACGCGCTTCACGAGCTCGACGCCCCAGACCGTGTGGTCGCACATGTAGTCGTGGTGGTCGACCTTGCTGTTGAGGAGCTCCATGCAGACGGTGACGCCGCGCTTCTCCGCCGCCGGGACGATCTTCCTGAGTGCCACGGCGCAGTTATCGAGCCCCTGCTCGTCGTCCATCCCCTTTCGGTTGCCCGAGAAGCAGATGACGTGCGGCAGCCCCGCGTCGGCGCAGGCGCCGACGCGCTCGATCATGCTGGGCACCATGGTGGCGTGGTTCTCCAGGCGGTTGAGCCCGCTCGGGATCGTCGTCGTCCCGTTCGCCATCGCGCAGGTGAGGCCGTGCTTCTGCACGACCGGCCACTCGCCGGGATCCAGGAGCTCGACGGATTCCAGGCCCAGCTGGCGCCCCCGCCGGGCGAGCTCGTCGAGGGGGATCTTCTGGTAGCACCAGCGGCAGGCCGAGTGGTGGAACGAGCCTCCGGGCTCGGGCGCCGGTACGGGCGCGGGGTCCCCGGAGCGGGCCAGGGGCAGGGCGGCCAGGGCGGCCGTGCCGGCCACGGCCTTCAGGGCTTCTCTTCGTGTGAATTCCATGGGGATGGGGGGTTCGGGCTGACCGCCCATTTCTGCACCCGGCCGGCCGATGGGTCGAGCCCCGGGTGCCGAATTCGGCTCATTGTCACACGGCAGTAGTGAGGTGCCACAGGCGGCAGTAGGGGCAGAGATACGCCCTCCTCTGGCGCTCGACGCCGGCCACGGCCGCCGCATCCAGGGCGTCGCCCTGGCTTCGGTACCTCCTCTTCCTAAAGCACCTGAGCTCGCGCTCCTGTCGCGTGGGTTCCTTCATTCTTGGGGCATCCCGCCGCCAAAATCTCGGCCCGCACGGGACGGGCGTCAAACCCGCCGGCACGCGGGGGGCCTGCCCGTCCTGAATTTCCTCACCGTGAGGCGGTTGCCCCGGGGCCTAATCCCTGGGCCCGTGGGTGTAGAAGTTCGCCCGCTTCGCCGCGAGGGTCGGGCACCCCAGGGCCAGCCGCTCGTTGTCGCAGATGTCCCGCTCGTCCGTCTCGGCGACCGTGGGCTTCGCACTGCTTGAAAACGTGATCTCCCCCTGCGTCCCAAACCGCTGGTCGAGGCCCACCGAGCCGAGCATCCGGTCGTAGGTCGCCGCCACGAGCCAGCGGCCCATGCCCCTGTCGCCGAGGACGAGCGAGCACACGGCCAGCTCATGCGCGAGCTCGTAGCCGGCAAAGGCCTCGCTGTGCTGGAGGACGAGGGAGGCGTTCGCGAAGTCCGACGCCGTCCGCAGGCCGCCCGCCCCGATGATGGCACGGATGCGGACGGCCCGGGCGCGGTCCTCCTCCCCAACCCTCTGCATGTCGGCGGTGGAGAGCTTCGACCAATCCTGCCGGACCTTCTGGTCGGCGTCCCTGATCGCCTTCACCTCGGCGTTGTTGTTGGCGGCGGCGGCCTTCTTCGCAGCCTGCGCGGGGTCCTTGTAGACCGCGGCCACGCACTCCGGCGCCATGTCGGGCGCCGGCAGCTCCGAGCCGGGGCCGAAGCTGATCGTCCCCGCCCGCTGCGGCCGCCCGATGGAGACCAGTAGCCCGTCCCAGGCGTCCGTGAGCTCACCCTGCGCGGCCGCATGGCCGCGCGCCGTCGCCGCAAGGAGAAGCTCGTAGCGGACCCTGGTCTTCCGGAACTGGAAGGCCGGCCACTTCGCAAGCGCGGCAGCCCTGTAGAACTGGTCGCCCGTCGACAGGGTGTCCGAGTCGATGAGCCGGGAAAGGTCCGACCAAAACCCCGGGTTGAGGTTCGGGAGCTGGCTCTCCGCGGGCGCACGGCGCTCCAGGGACGCGAGGGCCGAGTCCGTGGCCGGCGGCGCATCATTGGCCCGCAGGACCGACGCCAGCAGCGCGGCCGCAAGGAGGGTCGTTCCGACTCGCAGTTCAATCTTCATGGGATTGGGTGAGGGGAGCGCCCGCCTAACGACGGTCCCGAAATGGGGCGCTGGAGGGCCAGGATGGCCCATCCTTTGACGGCGTGGGCCAGCCCACGCGACACATTTTGCGCCGCCCGGGCACCTCAGAGCATGGGGGACAGCGGCCGGAGGGCCGCCTCGAGGAACTTTCGGCGGAAGGGCCGGCCGGCAAAGACGGCGGGGTCGACCTCCTGCGAGAGGGCGAAGTCGTGCTCCAGGATCCTGGCCAGCTCCCCGTTGCGCTCCTGGGAGTGGCAGAGCAGGTTGAGCTCGAAGTTGAGCCGCATGGACCGGTAGTCGAGGTTGGCCGAGCCGACCATCGCCCAGTGCCCGTCGGCCAGCATCACCTTCGCGTGGTTGATGCCCGCCGAGTACTCGAAGATCCGCACGCCGGCCGCGAGCAGCTGGCCGTAGTACGAGCGGCCGACCGTGACCAGCCAGGGATGGTCGTTCCTCTCCGAGATCAGCAGCCGCACGTCCACGCCCCGGCTGGCCGCGAGCTCGAGGGCCGCGAGGATGATGTCGTCGGGGACGAAGTACCCGGTCGCGATCCAGACCCTGTCCGAGGCCTCGTTGAGGAGGCTCACGATCGACTTGCTGATCGGCTCGTTCCTGCGGTCGGGGCCGCCGAGAACGACCTGCATGGCCGACCGCGCCTGCGCGGCAGGGAAGGGGAAGAACGCCGGCCCGGAAATCTTCTCGTCCGTCGCGAAGAACCAGTCGTCGGCGAAAACGTCCTGCAGCTCCCGCACGACCGGGCCGTCGACCTCGACCTGCACGTCCCTCCAGTGGCCGAGCTCCGGGTCGAGGCCCTCGTATTCGCGGCCGATGTTCATCCCGCCGACGAAGGCCGACGCCCCGTCGATGACGGCGAGCTTTCGGTGGTTGCGCAGGTTGAGGAAGAACCGGTTGCGCTTCGGGTCGAGGCTCTGGAACCAGGAGAAGCGCCCGCCGGCGGCCCGCAGCTCCTTCATGAGGTCCTCCGCCAGTCCGTGCGACCCGACGCCGTCAAGGAGCAGCCGGACGACGACGCCCCGCCGGGCCGCGCCGACGAGCGCCTGCAGGAAGCGCGCGCCCGTCGCGTCGGCGTTCCAGATGTAGAACTCGAGGTGGATGTGGTGCCGGGCCGTCGCGATCCGCTCCTCGAGCGCCGAGTAGAACTCCGCCGCGTCCCGCAGGATGCTGACCGTGCCGGCCGAGCTCGTGGGGATCTGGTTAATCCGTGCGAGGAGGCTGAAGAACTGCCGGTCGCGCCGCGGCAGGCGGCCGAGCACGCCGGCGCTGGGCCCGACCTCCTCATCCGGCTGGATCCGCTGCCGGGCGGAGCGCGCCGAGTAGAGGCTGCGCCGCCTCAGGCGCTTCCTCTTCAGCCGGTCGGTGCCGAAGCCAAGGTAGGCGACGGCGCCGACGAACGGGATGAAGACGATCGCCCAGAGCCAGGCGAGGGTGGCCGACGGGCGCTTCTTAAGCAGCAGGAGATGCGGTATGAGCGCCCAAGTCGCCAGATAGCAGATAATTAGGGCGATCCTCATCGGCGGAAGGCCATCGTACAGCCCACCGACAGCAGCGCGAGGGAAAGGTCGCGCCCCGGGCCGGCCTAAGGGGCCGCGGGCTCGCGGTTTAGGGCCTCCGCCCTGCGCAGGCCCTCGAGGACGAGCTCGGGCACGATCTCGTCAAAGAGCTTCTCCGACTCGAGCATCCGGGCAAAGCCCCCTGTCCCGAGGACCACGGGTTTCGCCCCCTCGAAGACCTCCCGGGTCAGCTCGGAGACCAGGTGGCGGATGGCGCCCGTGTGGCCGTGGTAGAGGCCGGACTGGATGCTTTCCGTCGTCGAGCGGCCGAGGACCGTGTGGGGCCGGACGATCTCGACCCGCGGCAGCTTCGCCGTGCGGCTGGCGAGCGCCTCCGCGGAGACGCCCATACCGGGGAGGATGACCCCGCCCAGGTAGTCCCCGCCGCCCGTCACGACGTCGAAGGTCGTCGCCGTGCCGCAGTCGACGACGATGAGGTTCTGGCCCGGCCTGCGCGCCGACGCCGCGACGGCGCCCGCGATCCGGTCCGAGCCGACCTCGAGGGGGTTGCGGTAGCGCACCTTGAGGCCCGTCTTCACCCCGGCCTGAAGGATGAAGGGCTCGTTCCCGAAGTACTGCCGGCAGGCCCCGCGCGCGGGATGCAGGGCGGCCGGCACGACCGAGCAGATCGCCGAGCGGCCGACCGAGCGCGGCTCCACGCGGTTCTCCCGCAGGACGCCCACGAGGAAGATGCCGATCTCGTCCGTCGACCCCAGGGGATGGGTCGACTTCCTGAACTGGCAGAGGAGGTCCTCGCCGTCGTAGACGCCCCCGTGGATCTGGGTATTACCTATATCGAGGCAGAGGAGCATAGGGGTTCGCGGGCCCCGGGCGCGTCCGTCCCCAGGGAGACGATCCGCTCAAGCGCCGACGCCAGCGCCGGCCGGCCCGCGCACCGCTCGGGCGGCCGGCCGTCGGCAAAGTGCAGCGTCGCCGGGAAGGCGTCCGGGCCCTGGCGCTCGGAAAGGTCGTTGTGGACGACGATGTCCGCCCCCGAGTGCTCGAAGAGGGCCCGGACGGACGCGGCGACCTCGCCGGGCGCGGCGCCCTGGGTCAGCTTGAAGGCGACGATGCGGGCCGACTTGTCGAGGCTCCTCGCCCGGAGGCCGTCCACGAGCTTCGGGTTGAGCCGCAGACGCACGATGGGGGCCGCGGCCGAGCCCAGCTTCCCGCGGCCAGGCGGAAAGCTCGCGCCCCCGGCCAGCACCTCGTCCACGCCGAAGTCCCCGACGGCCGCAGCGTGGATGATGGCGTCGAGGCGCTCCGCTGCCAGGATCCTGCCCAAAGCCGCGTCCAGCTCCGCGAACGTGGAGAACGTCTCCTCGCGGCAGGGCGCGGCCGGGCTCTCGGAGCCGCGGGCCCGCAGGAGGGTGACTTCGTGCCCGGCGGCTGCGAGGTGGCTGGCCAGCATGGCTCCCGTGCGGCCGGTGCTCGTGTTTGTGATCACCCGCACCCCGTCGATGGGCTCGGAGGTGCCCCCGCTCGTGACAAGGACCCGCCTGCGCCGGCTGGGCCGTGCCAGCGCGGCCTCGATGGCGGCCACGACCTCGAGCGGCTCGGCGAGGCGGCCCTCGCCCAGCTCGCCGCAGGCCGTCCGGCCCTCGCCGGGGGGGATGAAGCGGACGCCCCAGCGCCCCAGCTTCTCCACGGACTCGCGCGTCGCCGGGTGGTCCCACATGGCGGGGTTCATGGCCGGCGCGGCGAGGAAGGGCTTCGTGCGGTCGTGCGCGAGGAAGAGCGCCCCGGCCAGGTCGTCGGCGAGGCCCGCCGCGAACCTGTTCAGCGTGTGGGCGGTCGCCGGGCAGACGACGACGGCGTCCGCCCAGCGGGTGAGGTTGATGTGCTCCAGGGCGGCGCCCTTGGCGAAGAGGTCGGTGAGGACGGGCGCGCCCGTGAGGCCCTCAAGCGTCGCCTCGCCGACGAAGCGCAGCGCCGAGGGGGTGGCTACGGCGCGGACGCCGTGGCCGCGCTGCACGAGCAGCGAGATGGCGTCGCAGGCCTTGTAGGCCGCGATGGAGCCCGTGACGACGAAGGCGATCCTAGAGGCGCACATTGTCGATGAGGCGAACGTCGCCCAGGCGGACGGCGCCGAGCCTGACGCCGCGTCGGTCCTCCACGTAGTCGACCTGGAAGCCCGCCTGCCCGAGGGCCGACGCCGCGGAGCGGGCGTCGGGGGACTCCCGCATGATCCTCGGGAACGTGGAGGCCCGGGCCCGTGCGTCGGGGGACAGGCGCCGGTTGCGCGAGCTCATCGCGAGGCCGTCGCCCTCGCGGACGGTCGGGCAGGGGACGATCTCCACGGGAACGAAGAGGGCCCTCACCATCCCCTGCACGAGCTCAAGCTGCTGGCGGTCCTTCTCGCCGAAGTAAGCCCGGTCCGGGCGAACGAGGTTGAGGAGCTTCAGGACGACCGTAAGCACCCCGTCGAAGTGCCCGGGGCGGTGGGCGCCCTCGAGGCCCCGGCTGAGGTCGCCCTCCGTCACGCGGTACCGGTAGTCGTCCGCGTACATCTCGCCGGCCGCCGGGGCCAGGACGTGGTCCGCGAGCCCGTCGGCCGCGGCGAGGTCCGCGTCGAGGACGCGGGGGTATTTGTCCAGGTCGGCCTTGTCGTCAAACTGCGCGGGATTGACGAAGATGCTGAGGACCACGCAGGCGTTCTCGGCCCTCGCCCTCTTGAGGAGCGAGCGGTGCCCCTCGTGGAGGGCGCCCATGGTCGGCACGAAGCCGACGGTGAGGCCGCGGCGCGCGATGTCCGCGCGCTCCCGCGACCAGTCGGCGAGCGACTGCCACACCCGCGTCACGGGAAGGTCTCCCCCGGCGAGGGAAACTCGCCGTCGCGGACGGCCTTTGCGAAGCCCTCCGCGGCGTTCCGGACCACCGCCGCGCCCGCGGCGAAGCGCCTGGCGAACCGGGGCTGGAAGTCGGGGCTGAGCCCCAGGATATCGTGGAGGACGAGCACCTGGCCGTCGCATCCCGCCCCGGCGCCGATGCCGATCGTCGGGATGCGCAGGGCCGCCGTCGCCTCGCGGGCCAGGGCCTCCGGGATGCACTCAAGGACGATCGCGAAGGCTCCCGCCTGCTCGAGCGCGGCGGCGTCCTCCCTCAGCTGGCCGGCGGCCGCCTCGTCGCGGGCCTGGACGCGGAAGCCCCCGAGGCCCCGGACCCACTGCGGCGTGAGGCCGAGGTGGCCCATGACCGGGATCCCGGATTCCACGAGGTGCCGGACGACGTGGACGTGCCCCTGGGCGCCCTCTATCTTGACGGCGTGGGCCCCGGCACGCAGCAGCTCGGCCGCGGAGTCGAGGGCGAAGGCCTCGCCCTTGCGGGCGGACAGGAAGGGCATGTCGGCGACGATGAACTTGCCCGGGGCGCCCCGGCTGACGGCCCTCGTGTGCAGGGACATTATGGGGACCGTGGCTCCGAGCGTGTCCTTCTCCCCGTGGGCCACCATCATCACGCTGTCGCCGACGAGGATGCAGTCGACGGACGTGCCCGACAGGAGCGCGGCGGACCACGCGTCGTAGGCGGCGACCATGACGATCCTCTTGCCCGCGGCCTTGGCCGCCGGGAAGGAGTCGGGCCTGCCTGCGAGGACGCCTGCGGGGCGCCCCTCTGCGGTCAGCTCGGGCATTCCGCCTCCGCTGCTTCCCTGCCTCGGGAATGCCAGCCGGTCGGCGGGTTTGGACGGGGTGCCTTCCGCTGCGCGGTGAAGCCTGTGTGTCCTTCGGGCATGGGTGGTGTTGCGCGCCGGTCGCGAGCGAGTTCGCGCCGATCGCAGCCAATATCCCGGTTTGGCGCCCCTTTCGCAACCAGAAATTGCCGGGCGGCTGGCCCCCGGACGGGCCTGCCGCCGGAGATCCCCATCCTCTGCGCCTGCCTGGGCAGCCTCCCTTTCCCCCGCCGGCGAGGAGGCTGACGGCCCGGTCAGGCCCCGCGGATCCTGAAGGCGACGGCGTGCTTGGTCGGCATGTCGCCGGCGGGGATCGCGATCGCCAGGCCCTTGCTGTCCTGGCTCCACTCGATCCTCCCGTCGTAGCCCAGGAGCTCGACGCCCGTGATCCGTCCGACGGCGAGGGCCGTGTCAGTGGCCAGGGACCGGATGTTGGTCCGGAACTCCGGCTTTCCCATGACGAAGGCGTAGAGGACGTCGCCCTTCGTCGTGAAGCGGACGTCCGAGGCGTCGAACGCCCGGCGGGAGCCCTCGTTGAAGGCCTTGGCGCTCTGCTCGGCGGACTGGACGGGCGCGCCCTCGCCGAACTTCTTCCAGGGCCTCGTCCCGTGGATGCCCTCGCTGTTCACGGCCATCCACTTCGTGATCTCGTCGACGATGGCGAGCTCCTCGATGTCGGGCTGCCCGCTCGCCGGGAGCGGGATGTTCAGCATCAGGTTCCCGTTCTTGCTGACGACGTCGACCAGCATGTCGATGACCATCTTCGGCGTCTTGTAGCGCATGCCGCGCTTGTAGTGCCAGTTCCCGATGCAGGTGTCGGTCTGCCATGGCCTGGGAAGGATGTCGTCGAGGATGCTGCGCTCCTTGTCGAGGACGCAGAGGCCCGCGGCGCTGTCCTCCTCCCTCTTCGAGAAGTAGACGGCCTCGTTCCTGCCGCCGTTCCTGCGGATGCTCGTGTTGTAGAGGTGGGACACCACCGAGTAGCCGTATTCCTGGAAAGGCAGCGATCCGTCGGAGTAGACGAGGTCGGGCTCATGCTGGTCGATGAGGTCCGTGATGCGGTCGTGCCAGTGGCGCTTCCACCAGTTGGGGATGCCGTCCTCGTTCCAGGGCAGGTCGCCGGACCAGACCTGGTCGGAGTCCACGTAGAGGTCCTTGGCGCCGGGTCCCGCGCCGTCGTAGGGAACGCCGGCCCAGGGGCCGGTCGCATCTGCGCCGTGCGCCACGGAGTACCACTTATAGGTGATCCAGAGATGCTCGCTGACCGCGAACTTGAGGCCCTCGTCGCGGACCGCCTTGCGCCACGCCCCGACGATGTCGATCTTCGGGCCCATGGCGGCGGCGTTCCACCGGTTGAACTTGGAGTTCCAGAGGTCGAAGTTGTCGTGGTGGACCCCCATCGTCATGAAGTACCGCGCGCCCGCCGCCTTGTAGAGCTTGATGAGGTGCGCCGGGTCGAACTTCTCGGCCTTCCAGAAGGGGATGGTGTCCTTCATCCCGAACTTCGACGGGTGGCCGTAGTGCTCGCAGTGGTAGTCGTATTGCTCGGACCCCTGGATGTAGAGGAGCCTCGCGTACCAGTCCCCGAACTCCACGGCGGACTGCGGGCCCCAGTGGGCCCACATGCCGAACTTGGCGTCGCGGAACCAGTCGGGCGGCTGGTAGGCCTTGAGCGAGTCGCGGCTGCCCTTGAAGGGGCCGGATTCCGGGCCGATCCCGGGAGGGGTGCGGTCGCCGATCTCCGGGGCGGCCAGCGCGCCCTGCGCCCGCAGGCTGGCGGCCGCCGGGAGGGCGCCCGCCATGATTCCGAGAGCCTTCCTGCGCGAGATGTTCATGGGATTCAGGATCCGACCTTGAGGCGCATCAGGAACACGTCGTGCGGCGCCACCGTGGCGGACTTCACCTTGGTGTTGTCGCCCAGCGACTGGCCCGACCAGACGTCCGTAACGTCGTAATACTGCTCGTCGAGGAAGGTGAGGTCGCGCAGGTCGACGGAGAGCTGCGCCGGGGCGTCGCCCGTGTTGAGGAGCGCCACGGCCCACTCCTTGTTTGAGAGCTCCTTCGCCCATATCTCCTTGTCCTTGTCGACACGGTATCGGAAGCCCTGGTGCCCCGCCGGGTCCTGGTCGATGGCGATCACGTCCTTGTCCGTCAGGATGTCATGCACGACCTTCGTCATCTTCCTCACGTCGTTCCCGGCGATGAGCGGCGCCGCCAGCATGCACCACATGCTGAAGTGGCCGCGCCACTCGGCCTCGGTCATCTTGCCGTTGCCGACCTCGAGCATGTCGGGGTCGTTCCAGTGGCCGGGCCCGGCGTACTTCTCGAGGCCGACGTTCATGTCGAGGAGGTCCTTCCAGCCGTGCTCCCACTTGTTCTTCACGCTGCCGCGGTAGGAGGGGCCGATGTCGCCCGTCGTCCGCCACAGGTGGCCGACGTTCTCAGCCCAGAGCCAGGGCTCGTTCTGGCCCCATTCGCAGAGGCTGAAGACGATCGGTCTCCCGGCGGCCTTCAGGGCGTCACTCATGATGCGGTAGGTTTCCGGGCCGTTCGCGGTGCCATGGTCGCACCAGTCGTACTTGAAGTAGTCGACGCCCCACGAGGCGTACTGCCGCGCGTCCGCGAACTCATGGCCGCGGCCGCCGGGATAGCCGCCGCAGGTCGTCTTGCCCGCGCAGCCGTACATCCCGAACTTGAATCCCTTCGAGTGGAGGTAGTCTCCGAGGGCCTTCATGCCGCTCGGGAACTTGACCGGGTCGGGGACCAGCAGGCCGTTCTCGTCCCGCTCCTTCTTCGCCCAGCAGTCGTCGATCACGATGTAGACGTAGCCCGCGTCGCGCATGCCATTGGCGGCCATGATGTCGGCCGTCTGGCGCACGAGGACCTCGTTGCAGTCGCAGGCGAAGGTGTTCCAGGTGTTCCAGCCCATCGGTGGCGTCAGGGCGAGGCCCTGGAACTTGTCGGCGCGGGCCGTGCCGGCCAGCGCTGCGCAGGCGAGGAGGAGGGAGAGTCTTCTCATGGAGTAGGGGATGGGGTTTTCTGACCGGGGGAGCGACCAGTTTGGTCCTCGATATGAGCAAGTCCAGCTCGAGTCTCCAATGTGACGGCCAAAAAGCCGGGGCCATCTTCGCCGATACCAAGCAGGGTTGACCTAGGTTTATACATGTACAGGAGCCTGTACATATGAAGGCCATTACATACTCGGCTGCCCGTGCAAGCCTCGCCACGACGATGAACAGGGTCTGCGAGGACCGGGCGCCGATGATCATCACCCGTTCCGGACGGGGGCAGTCCGTGGTCCTGATCTCTCTGGAGGAATACGAGCGACTTGAGGAGACCTCCCATCTGCTGCGCAGCCCGGCGAATGCCAGGCGACTGCTCGCCTCGATTGAGGAGCTGGAAAGGGGTGGCGGCAGGGCGCGCAGGCTACGGCTGGCAAAAAAATGAGGATCGTTTTTTCCGGGAGCTCCTGGGAGGAATATCTCTATTTTGGGGCGACACCGATGAGCGGGATCTGGAGCGCGTCCACGAACTGATTCGCAACACGATGCGCATTCCCTACAGCGGAATTGGAAAGCCGGAACCCCTCCGGCACGCATTGGCCGGTTATTGGTTGCATCGAATCACCGGCGAACACCGATTGGTGTATCGGGTTGAAAAGGGGGACCTGGTGGTCGCGCAGCTTCGCAATCACTGCGGCTCCTGAACAAGCGCCTGTTTCGGGCACGCCCCGTGAATCCACGTAATAAACGGGCGTGACGCGGGCCCGTTCCCCGGCTCTTTATCTTGCGCTTTCTCCATCGGCGGCCCATCGGCAGCCGCAGGCAACAACCCAAGACAGCTCCCAACACGTACCCTATGAAACGAGTGCTCATTGCCCTGATTGCCCTGTCGTGCTTCACCGCCAGGGCCGGCGACCTGCCGCCTGCCAGCCCGGCCGCACCCCTGACCGGCCCCAACGCCCCGGCGTCGGCGGCCTCGATCGAGGAGTTCCTGGCGCTGACCGACGCCCAGAAGATGGTGAAGAACATCATGGCGCAGATGGACAGGTACTTTGCGGCGGTCATGCCAAAGTCCATCAACGGGCATCCCATAACGCCGGAGCAGAAGGCGGAGATGATCAGGATCACCACCAAGATAACGGGTATCTTCCAGGAGGAGCTCACCTGGGAAAAGCTCGAGCCCATGTATGTCGAGATCTACCAGCGCAGCTTCACCCAGCAGGAGCTGGATGGCGCAATCGCCTTCTACAAGACGCCGTCCGGGCAGGCCATCGTCAGGAAGCTTCCGGTCGTCGTCCAGAACACGATGGTCGCGATGCAGAGCCGGGTGGGGCCGCTCATGGAGAAGGTCAACAAGATGATGGCGGACAAGACGAGGGAGTTGCAGAAGGCCGACTCGGGAAAGCCCACGGGTTGACGAATTGCCGGTGGCAGGGGCCGGCTGGAGTGCGCCAGGCCGGCCCGATCGCCGTGGCGCGTCGTGGCGCGGCCAGCCTGTTCCAGGGCAACGCGCCGGAACGCTCGGCGACCGAGGGGGCGCCTCGGTTGAGGCCAGCCCGGCTCGGGCCTAGGGCAGCTTTGCCTGGACCAGCTTGCTCGCTGACGCAAAGTCGATGAGCGGCGCCTCGGGCTTCTGCTTCAGCGCCGCCATGACCTTCCCCATGTCCTTTCTCGACTGGGCCCCGGATTCCTTGATCGCGTCCGCGATCAGGGAGTCGAGCTTCGTGGCTTCGAGGCCCTTCGGGAGGTATTTCTCGAGGAGCTTGATCTCAGTCTCATTGGCCGCGACGAGGTCCGCCCGGCCGCCCTTCTCAAATTCCGCCTTCGCGTCGGAGAGGTTCTTGACGGCCTTGCGGACCGTGGCGACGACAAGGGCGTCGTCGATCGGCTTCGAGGTGTCCATGGACGCCCTCTGGATCGCGGCATCCGCGGTGCGCAGGGACGTGGCCGTGGTCGTGTCGCGTGCCTTCATCGCGGTCACGATGTCGGCCCTCAGCTGTTCGTAGGTCGTGGGCATTCCCGCAATAAGAGCCCAAGAGCGGGACATGCGCAACCCTAGGGCTCCCCGCCCCAATTCGGGACCAGCCTGTCCGCCTGCAGGACCCGGTTGAAGCTGCCGGCGCTCTCAAGCGTCACGGCCACGAGCCGGGCCGAGGGGCGCCACGCGGGGTCCTCGACCCAGTGGTCCGTCCGCCACAGGCGGCCGGCGGGCAGGTGGACCGAGATGAAGCCGAGGTCCGCGCGAGGGAAGGCGTTCATTTCCGTGCCGCTGAAGAAGCCGTTTTCCCACACGTCGCCCGGCTTCCCGCCCCGCGAGTCGTAGACGAAGCTCTGGAGGGGGCAGTTCGGCGCCGAATCGTACACGATGCTCGCGTCGAGGTAGGTGTTCTTGAGCTCGGGGATGTACGACATCTCGGATGACTGGACGTTTACCCGGGCGCCGTCCCCGGATTCGCCGTTCGGGTGGCCCAGCGCGACGGTGGCGACGACCAAGGGCCGCACAAGGAAGGCGTCCATCGACACCACGCACCGCGGCGGCGAGGCCCCTATCCGGGTCGCGACCTCCGGGGCGACCTCTATCCAGGCCGCATAAGCGACGGTCAACGGCTGTGACTGGCTGTAGTCCGGCACGGGCCTCGCCTTCCAGGTGGGATCCCGTCTCACCATCCGCTCCTGTCCCCTTGTCCAGCTGTCCCGGAATTTCGCGAGCGACTCGGGATCGAGCAGGTCCGGCGGCCGGCGTGGCAGCCTCAGGACCGCGGCCACGGCGTCGGGCTTGCCGGAGTAGGTCTCTGAGGGGATGTCCCGCGTCGAAAGGCGGACGCCGTCGAAGCGCAGGTGCGAGCCGTCGGGCCACTCCAGCGACACGTCGGCGTATCCCGTGTCCAGGGCCACGTCGGCTGGGAGCCCGGTCAGGTCGATGAAGAGCTGCAGGGCGAAGGCCCGGCCGTCCCTCAGCCTTATCAGGCGATGGGGGCCGATCTTCGCCGTGATGAGCGCCGCGGCCGGCGAGCCGGTCACGCGGGGGCGCCCCCTGCCCAGCGCGGCATTGGGCCAGAGGACCGCGGAAACCAGGACCAGGGCGATGCCTGCGGCGGCCAGGCCTACCGAGAGCCACCGGCGCCGGCAGGCATACTGGACGATCACCGCCGCGGCGCCGAACACCGAGAGCAGGAGGAGCGGCATGTCTATTTTGATGAACCCCTTCCCGGCGGCCGCCAGGATAGCGACCGATGCCGCGACGAACGCCGCCAAAAGGACGTTGTAGAGCATGAAGCGGGGGGCGTTGCCCGAGAGGGCCGCTATCACGCAGGCCGGAAAGACGACCAGCAGCGCGAGCCGGCCGTCGCCGACGAGTCCCCAGAATATCCCGGCCGCGCCGAAGTGGCAGTAGACGCCCCAGGGCACCCAGACCAGCGCCGGCGCCAGCACCAGGAAGGCGAATACCCAGATCGCCTTGGACCGGAGGAGGCCCATCCCCGAGATGGGCCGCGTGAGCCAGAACGCCTTCGTCCCGACGGGCGGGTCCTGGAGGATCACGCCGGCGGCGAGGAGGTAGCCGCCGATCGCCCACAATAGGACGAGCGAATTGATGGCACGCATCGCGTGGCTGTAGGCCTCGGCGTTCGCAAAGGCCGAGTTGAACGCCAGGGCGACGAGGGCAAGCTCGGCTGCGGCGAGCGACAGCCAGAGCGCCCAGGCGAGGCGCAGGCACCTCGCGTCCTTCCGGATGACATGAAGGGTGAGGCTCATAGCGCGGCCTCCTTCGCCCGGCTGCGGGATTTGCGCGCCAGGGCGATGAATATCTCGCGGAGGGTCATCGGGACCGCCTCGGCCGAAGCGCCCGGCCCCTGCTCGCCGGCCCAGCGGCCGAGCTGGTCGGCGCTGTAGTCGCCGACCACATAGCGCACCCTCGCCCCCTCGCGGCTCCACTCGAGCATCCCCGGCGGCGGCCGCGGGTCCCCCGATGGGGTGACGGCCTCTATCCTCCGGAAACGGCCAAGGAGGCTGTCCGTGGACTCGGCGAAGCTCAGCCTGCCGGAGTCAAGGAGCGCCACCGTGTCGGCCAGGCGCTCCACCTCCTCAATGTCGTGGGAGGAGACGAAGACCGTCCACTCGCCGAAGCCGGCGACCTCCAGGATGCCGTGGACGAACTCCTCCCTTGCGAGCGCGTCCAGGCCGCTGAAGGGCTCGTCGAGGACCAGCAGGCGGGGGCGGTAGGCGAGGGACGAGAGGAGGGCCGCCTTCATCGCCATGCCCCGGGACAGGTCCCTTATCCGCCGCCACTCCGGCAGCTCGAATTCCCGCAGCAGCCGCGACTCGAGCCCGCGGTCCCACGTGGGATAGAAAGGCCTGCAGTAGTCGAGGAGGCCGCGGACCGTCATCCATCCCGGCATCTCCTGGTTCTCGGAGACGTAGCCTATCCGCCCAAGCTCGGCGGGCCCGAGCCGCACCGAGTCGACGCCCAGCACCCGCGCCGAGCCCGCGCTCGGCCTCAGCAGGTTCATGAGGACCTTGATGGCGGTCGTCTTGCCGGCGCCGTTCGCGCCGAGGAGGGCGAAGACGCGGCCCTCCGGGACCTCGAGCGTCAGGTCGTGGAGCACCTCGGTCCTTCCGTAGCGGTGGGAGAGGTTCCTGGTTTCGATGGTGTTCATTTTTGGAATTGTTTGCTGCCGAGCTTCCTCCACTGGGCGGCGAGCGCCCCGGTGACGTCATCGAGGGTGAGCCCGAGCTTCTTCGCCTCGACGACCAGCCTCTCCAGGTCGCCCCCAAGGAGCGCGGCGCCCTCCCCGTGGTCGTCCGTTCGCCGCTCGGCCACGACGCTGCCGACGGCCGGCGTCGTGATTACGACGCCCGCGGAGACGAGCGCCGCGGTGATCCTGTGCGCGGTGTTGGGGTTGATGCCGAGCTCCTGGCTCAGCTGCCGGACGGACGGGAAGGGCATGCCGGGCCTCAGCTGGCCGACGACGACCGCCTTCTTCACGGCGAAGATGACCTGTTCCGCGATGGGCTGGCCCGGCCTGATATCTGCGGAGAAGGGGAGCATGCTGTACTAGTAATACTAGAACAGGTAGTACGGCAAGGAGAATTCCTTGGCCGCTCCCCCGACGTGCTCCCGCCTAGGGCAGGGCCGCCACGATGGCCGGCAGCTCCCGGATCGAGGCGGCCCTGAGCAGCCTGTCCGCGGGCCCGGCCGGCGCCTGGGCCTCCTCATGGCCCCAGGTGATGCGGTAGGGGATGTGGATCCCCGAGCCCCCGAGCGCGAGGACGGGCAGGATGTCCGACTTCACGGAATTACCCACCATGACGAAGGCCGACGGGGCGATCCCGTGGCGCGCCAGGATCCGCCGGTACGTGCCCTCGTCCTTCTCGGAGACGATCTCGACCGCCCGGAAGAGCGGCGCGATCCCGGACTTGGCGAGCTTGCGCTCCTGGTCGCGCAGGTCGCCCTTCGTGATGAGGAGCAGGTTGTGCGACAGCGCGAGCGCCTCGACGGCCTCCCGGGCCCCGTCGAGGAGATCGACCGGGTGGTCGAGCATCTCGCGGCCTGCCCTCAGGATCTCCTGGATCTCCCCGGCCCCGACCTTGCCCTTCGTCAGCTCGATGGCGGTCTCGATGGACGAGAGCATGAAGCCCTTTATCCCGTAGCCGTAGAGCTGCAGGTTGCGCATCTCGGTCGCGAAGAGCGCCTTCTCGACGGCGCCCCGGTCATGGTGCTTCGCCAGGAGCGCAAAGTACCGCTCGTGCACCTTCTCGAAGATGTTCTCATTGTGCCAGAGCGTGTCGTCGGCGTCGAAGCCTATCCAGCGCGCGCCCATGCCCCTAGGCCCTCGAGGCCCTGCGGAACCGGTCGAGGAAGACGGCCACGATGATCACGAGGCCGATGATGATTTCCTGGAAATAGTTCGGCCAGCCCATTTGCTGCGAGCCGTTGCGCAGGACGGACATGATGAGGGCGCCGATGACCGAGCCGAGGATGGTGCCCGAGCCCCCGTTCAGGCTCGCGCCGCCGATGATGACGGCGGCGATGATGTCGAGCTCGAGGCCCACGGCGACCGTCGGGTCGCCGAGGCGCAGCCTCGAGAGCTGGAAGAGGCCGGACAGGCCCACGAAGCAGCCGCCGACCACGAAGATCAGGATGCGCGTCCAGGCGACCGGCACCCCGCAGAGGCGGGCGGCCGCCTCGTTGGAGCCGAGGGCGAACACGCGGCGGCCAAAGACCGTCTTCCGCAGGACGAGGGCCGTCGCCGCGGCCAGCGCGACGGCGACCCAGACGCCCGGGGGCAGCGCGTACCCGCGGGGGTCCGCGGTCGTCATCCAGTTGTTCACCGCCGAGGCGTCGTAGTTCACCGTCTGGTTGTTCGCGAGCCACTTGGCGGCCCCCCGGGCGATGCCGAGCATGCCGAGCGTGATGATGAAGGAGGGCATCCGCAGGGCGGCCGAGGCCACGCCGTTGAGGAGACCCACGAACCCGCCGACGGCGATGCAGGCCGCGGCGACGAGGGCCGCGTTCCAGCCGTGCTGGATGAGGAGGGCTCCCACGACGCCGGACAGGGCGACCATGGAGCCCACGGAGAGGTCGATGTCGCCGCTCACGATGATGAGGGTCATCCCCAGGGCCGCGATGGACACGATGACCGTCTGGGTGAGGATGATCTTGAAGTTGTGGTAGGTGAGGAAGTACACCCGCGTCTCGGCCGGCACGGAGAAGAGGGCGATGACCATGATGAGCCCTATGAAGGGGCCGGCCTTGCCGAGGAGGGTGCGCAGGACGGAGGTCATGGTCCTAGTCTGCGCCCACCGCGGCGCGCAGGAGGTCGGCCTCCGTCCACTCGGCCCGGGGCCTCACGGCCACGAGCTCGCCCCTGCGCATGACGCCGATCGTGTCGCAGAGCCCGAGGAGCTCCGGCAGGTAGGAGCTGGCGACGACGACCGACTTTCCGGCCGCGGCCAGGCGGCCTATGATCTCGTAGATCTGCGCCTTGCTGCCGACGTCGATGCCCCGCGTCGGCTCGTCGAGGAGGAGGATGCGGGCCGGGTGCTCGAGGAGCCTCGCGAGCGCGACCTTCTGCTGGTTCCCCCCGGACAGCTCGACGACGGCCTGGCCCTCGTCCCTGCACCGGATCGCGAGCTCCTCCCTCCAGCGCCTGGCCGCCGCCGCCTGGCGGCTGCGGCTGATCCAGCCGAACCGGCCGAAGGCCCCGAGCTTGGTCATCGTCATGTTGTCCAGGATGGCGAGGCCCGCCATGAGGCCCTCCTCCTTGCGGTTCTCGCTGAGGAAGCCCAGGCCCTGCGCCCAGCGCCGGCGGGGCGTCGGCCGGCCGCGGCCCGATCCCACGACGGCGACCTGGCCCCCCGCCCCCTTGTCGAGCCCGAAGAGGGCCCGCAGGAGCTCCGTCCGCCCGGCCCCGATGAGCCCGGCCAGGCCGAAGATCTCGCCCTCCTTGAGGAC
This sequence comes from Opitutaceae bacterium, assembly GCA_036489955.1. Lineage (GTDB taxonomy): Bacteria > Verrucomicrobiota > Verrucomicrobiia > Opitutales > Opitutaceae > Palsa-1447. Next base: position 49,663 of record DASXEV010000047.1, on the reverse strand, counting down.
GAAGCTGGCCGATACCAGCCTTGGCGGCCGGGACAGGGCCGCCACCTCGAGGACCGGCGCCCCGGGGCTGCGCGCAATCCTGGGATAGAGGTCCGAGACGGGCCGGCCGGTCATGAGGGCCACCAGCTTCCCGGGCCCCGCGTCCGCCATCGCGCCCGAGCCGGCGGTCTCCCCGTCCTTGAGGACCGTGTAGCGGTCGCAGATCCGGCGGCACTCCTCGAGGAAGTGGCTCACGTAGATGATGCTGACGCCCTGGGCCTTCAGCCGCCCGATGACGGCGAAGAGCTTTTCCGTGTCCGAGCGGGTGAGGCTGCTCGTGGGCTCGTCCATGATGAGGACGCGGGGCTCCAGGAGGAGCGCCCGGGCGATCTCGATCACCTGCTGCTCTGCGATCGAGAAGAGGCCGGTCGCCCGCGAGAGCGCGAAGTGCCCGTAGCCGAGGCCGTCAAGGACGGCCCGGGCGCGGCGGTCGGACTCGGCGGAGCTGATCCAGCCGAACGTGGACGACTCGGCGCCGAGGAGGATGTTTTCCCGCACCGACAGGTGCGGCGCCAGCGTGATCTCCTGGTAGATCATGGCGACGCCGCGCCGGCGCGCCTCGAGGGGGCCGTCGGGCGCGTACGGCTCGCCGTCGAGCCTCATCGCGCCCCCGTCCGGGTCGTGCGCGCCGGAGAGGATCTTCAGGAGCGTGCTCTTGCCGGCGCCGTTTTCCCCGATCAGGGCGTGCACCTCGCCGGGGGCGATCCCGAGCGTCACGCCGCTCAGGGCGCGGGTCGCGCCGAAGGACTTGCTGACGCCCTCCAGGCTGAGGCGCGCCGCGGCCATCAGTCGAGGTACTTGGCGAGGGGCGGGTGGATGAGGGCCGATACGTCCGGGTCATCCATGTTCTCGCGGGTGACGAGGCCGACGCCGGTGTCGACGGACACCGGCACCTTCTCGTGGTGGAGGACGGCCACGGCTGTCTTCACGCCGAGGTAGCCCATCTTGACGGGGTCCTGGACGACGAGGCCCTGGCAGTCGCCGGACCTGAGCGCCGAGACCAGCTGCTCGTTGGCGTCGAAGCCGACGAACTTCACCTTGCCCGCAAGGCCCTGCTCGCGCAGCGCGAGGAGGGTGCCGCTCGCCGTCGACTCGTTGCAGGCGAAGATGCCGTCCATCTGGGCGCCGAAGCGGTTGAGGAGGTTCTGGGCGGCCCTGAAGGCCGTCTCGCGCGTCGCGCCGCCGTACTGGTCGGTGGAGATGAGGTCGACCCCGGGGAATTCCCGCTTCATGACGTCGAGGAAGCCGGCCTCGCGCTCCTCGGTGCTCGCCGAGCCGACCTCGTAGCGGAGCATGATGGCGCGGCCCTTGCCTCCGAGGAGCTGGCCCAGGCGCCGGGCGCCGATCTGGCCGCCCTTGAAGTTGTCGGTCGCGACCGTGGAGGAGGGCAGCTTGGAATTGAGGGCCGAGTCGATGACGACGACGGGTATGCCCGCGTGGACGGCCTCCTCGACGGGCGCCACGAGCGCGCGGCTGTCGAGGGGCGCGATCACGATGGCCGACACGTTCCTGCCGATGAAGTTCTCGACGACCTGGATCTGCTGCTCGCGGTCGTCCTCGAGGAGCGGCCCCTTCCAGAGGATGTCGACGTTCGTGCCCTTTTCCTTCAGCTCGCGGGCGGCCTTCACGGCCCCGGCGTGGATGGACTTCCAATACTCGTGGGTCGTCCCCTTGGGGATGACGGCGATCTGCACGTCGTCGGCGCTGAGCGCGGCGGGCAGGGAAAGGGCGGCCAGGGCGAGGGCGAGGGGCAGGCGCATCGTTAGGGGAGGGAAATTGGGGCCCCGGACAGGATCTTTTTCCAGACTTTTCCCCCGGGGTAGGCGTGGGCCTCGATGGAGGCGGGCTTCATCGTGATGCTGGTGCCGGGGGCGGTCGGCACTACGTACCTGCCGGACCTGATGACGCAGGGGTCGATGAAGTGCTGGTGCAGGTGGTCCACGTACTCGACGACGCGCTTCTCGAGGGAGCCCGAGACGCAGATGTAGTCGAAGATCGACTCGTGCTGCACGTACTCGCACAGGCCCACGCCCCCCGCGTGCGGGCAGACCGGCACCCTGAACTTTGCCGCGAGGAGGAGGACCGCGACCACCTCGTTTACGCCGCCCAGGCGGCAGGAGTCGATCTGGCAGAAGGAGATGGCGCGGGCCTGGAGGAGCTGCTTGAAGACGACGCGGTTCTGGCAGTGCTCCCCGGTCGCGACGCCGACGCCGAGCGGCTCGATGGCCCGCGCGATCGCCGCGTGGCCGAGGATGTCGTCCGGGCTCGTCGGCTCCTCCATCCAGAGGGGCCTGTATTCCGCGAGGTCGCGGACCCATTGGATGGCCTGGGGGACGTCCCAGCGCTGGTTGGCGTCGATCATCATGGCCCGGTCCGGGCCGATCTCCGAGCGGACGATGGCGCAGCGGCGGCGGTCGTCGGCGACGTCGGCCCCGACCTTCACCTTGAACATCGTCCAGCCCTCCGCGAGCGCCTCCCTGCACAGGCGGCGGATCTTCTCGTCGGGGTACCCGAGCCACCCGGCGGAGGTCGTGTAGGCCGGGTAGCCCGACTTCACGAGCTCGGCCTGTCGCGCGGCGCGCCCGGGGACGAGCTTCTCCAGCATCTCCCGCGCCTCCTCGGGGGTCAGGGCGTCCGTCATGTACCTCCAGTCGACGAGCTCCACGATCTGCGCCGGGGAAAGGTCCGAGAGGAGCCGCCAGAGGGGCTTGCCCTCGACCTTTCCCCAAAGGTCCCAGAGCGCGTTCACGACGGCGGCCGTCGCCAGGTGGATGACGCCCTTCTCGGGGCCGATCCAGCGCAGCTGGCTGTCCCCCGTCAGGTGCTTCCAGAAGGCCCCGGGGGCGCGCGTGAAGGCCGCAAAGTCCTGGCCGACGACGAGCGGGCGGAGCGCGTCCACCGCGGCGACGACGACCTCCGTCCCGCGCCCGATGGTGAAGGTGAGCCCGTGGCCCTCGTGGCCGTCCCGGCCGTCGGTCCGGAGGATGACATACGCCGCCGAGTAGTCCGGGTCGGGGTTCATGGCGTCCGAGCCGTCCTTCTCGAGGGACGTCGGGAAGCGGATGTCGAGGACCTCGAGGGACGTGATCCTGCTCATTTGCCGGCGCTCCATCCCCCGTCGACCATGAGCGAGCTGCCGGTCACCATGGAGGACTCGTCGGCGGCGAGGTAGAGGGCAGCCGCCGCAATCTCCTCGGGCCTGGCCATGCGGCCGTTCAGCTGCGTCCCCGCCATCTCGCGGTAGGCCTTCTCGGGGTCGGGGTACTCGGCGAGGCGCTTCTTCACGAAGGGGGTCTCGACCCGGCCCGGGCAGATGCAGTTGAAGCGCACGCCCTCGTGCGAGTGGTCGAGCGCCAGCGACTTGGTGAGGCCCACCACCGCGAACTTGCTGACCGTGTAGGCGAGGCGCTCGCGGACGGCGACGATGCCGCCGATCGAGGCCATGCTGATGACGCTGCCCCTGCGCCGCTCCAGCATCGCCGGGACGAACGCCTTGCAGAAGTTGAAGGTGCCACGGACGTTGACGGCGTATGTCCTGTCGAGGTCGGGGGCCCCGGTGGCGCGGAGGTCGCCGACGTGGCCTATCCCCGCGTTGTTGACGAGGATGTCGAGCGCCGGGAGCCGCTCGGCGAGGGCCTGGGCGGCCGCCGGGTCGCTCACGTCGGCAACCGCCACCTCGGCCCTGCCGCCGGAGGAGCGGATGGCGCCCTGGACCCGCTTCGCGGCCGCCTCGTCCCGGTCGACGACCCAGACCGAGGCGCCCTGGGCGGCGAAGCAGGCGGCGATGGCCTCCCCGATGCCGGATCCCGCGCCGGTCACGAGCGCCGTCTTTTCGTCCAGCCGGAACATCGCTCAGTCGAGGCGGTACACCCGCGCCGCGGTGCCGCCGAAGATCTCGGCCATGGCCGGGGCGGAGAGGTGGGAGAGGAGGCTAGTCGCCATGTTGAACCAGGTGGGGTAGGGGCACGCCAGCTTCACCACCGGCCAGTCGCTCCCGAACATGAGGCGCGACGGGCCGAAGGTCTCAAGCAGGTGGTTGATCGTGGGCACATATCGCTCGGGATCAAGCGCGGCCGAGCCGGCCTCCGTGGCGAGGCCGGAGAGCTTGCAGGTGGCGTTGGGGAGCGCGGCCAGGTCCGCGACCTGGGACTTCCACGGGTCGAGGGCGTTGGAGCGCAGGTCCGGCTTGCCCGCATGGTCGAGGACGAACGTCGTCGCCGGGCACCGGCGGACGAGCTCCGTCGCCGCCACCATCTGGGTGTGCCGGACGCAGAGGTCGAAGGACAGGCCAAGCTCGCCGCACTCGCGGACGCCCTCCGTGAAGGCGTCCGAGAGGCAGAAGGCGGGGTCGCTCTCCCCCTGGATGAGGTGGCGCACGCCGCGGACGAGCGGCCGCCTCACCAGTTCCCGCAGCGCAGCGAGCGTGACGGCGCCGCCGTCCATGGGGGCGAAGGCGACGACCGCGGCGACGGGCACCGGGCCCCTGAGGGACGCCGCCCAGTCGGCCTCGCCGAGCGCCGACGCGCGCTCGCAGTCTGCCTGGACGAAGACGGCCCGCGCGGGCGGGGAGGGTGCCGCCTCGCGCGCCAGGTCGGGGGGCAGGTGTGCCCCCGCGATGGCCGGGTGCGCGGCGAGCCAGGGGTAGTCGCGGAGCCCCCGGTCCCAGAAATGGACGTGAGCGTCCGTGAACACGGGCGCCATGGCTCAGTCGAGGTGGAAGAGCTCCTCCATCCGCGCCCACCATTCGCCGGGGCCGCGGCCGGGGAGGGGCTCCTGCATCGGCTCCATGATCGCCCACCAGCGGCGGGTCTCGAGGTCCGCGGCCATGAGCCGCATGTCCGCGTCGAAGTCCGTCCCCCAGTACTCGAAATAGGAGAAGAGCCAGCCGTCCCTGTGGAAGATGGAGTAGTTGCGGATCTGCGAGGCGGTGATCCTCTCCAGGACGCCCGGCCAGACCGCGGCATGGTAGCGCTTGTACTCCTCGAAGCGGTCGGGCTTCACGCGCAGGACCATCGCGAAGCGCTTGAAGGGGAGCTTGAAGGGGTGGTTGGACTTCATTGAGGGATTGGCGCGCCGCCGGTGGCGCTCGAGGCATAGCACGCCTCGATGACGGCCATCGTCCGCCACGCGTCGTCGACGGAGCTGGCAAGCTCGCCCGTCTCGCCCGAGGCGAACCGCATGAGGCCGGCCATGGGGCCCGTGAACGCGTCGGGGAACCACGAGCCCTCGAGGCGGACCGTCGTCCACGCGGGCGCGCCGCCCGTGTCGACGCAGTACTCGAGCTCGTCGGGCAGCCCCCTCGGGTAGTCGAGGTTGACGCCCATCCTGGCGACGAGGGCGCCCTTCGTCCCCTCGATCTTTAGCGAGCTCTGCTGGTGGCGCGTGCCGAACCGGTGCCCGTGGTTGGTCGCGATGTTCGCGCGCACGGACTCGCCGTAGTTGAAGGCGATCGAGGTCCGGGTTGAGGCCAGTTCCATCATCTCGGGGTGCTTCTGCGTCCTGCACCATACGCCAGCCGGCTCGCCGAGGAAAGACCGCACAAGGTCGACGTAGTGGATGCTATGGTAGATGATCTCCATCCTGGGGATCCCGTAGAGGAACGTCCAGAGGTGCCACGGCGTCGCGCACGTGACCCGCACGTCGACGTCGTGCACGGTGCCAATGAGGCCCCTGGAGACGATGTCCCTGGCGGCCAGCATGTTGGGGGCGGAGCGCAGCTGCAGGTTGACCGCCGCGCGCAGGCGCCTCCTGCGGCAGAGGTCCCTGATCTGCGTCGCCTGGGCAAGCGTCTCGCCGAGGGGCTTCTGGATGAGGACGGCCGCGCCCTCCGGGAGCGCCGAAAGGACGCCGAGGATCGCCGAGGCGGGCAGGCCCAGGTCGAAGACGGCGCCGGCGGGCGCCGTCTCCACGGCCTCCCCGAGGCTCCGCGGCACCTTGGGGATGCCGAAGTCCCGCGCCAGGGCCTCGGCCCTGGCGGGCTCGGCGTCGAAGGCGGACGCGACGCGCCAGCCCGCCTTCCGGTATGCCGGCATGTGCGCGGCGCGGACGATCCCGCCCGTGCCGATGCTGACGATCTCGGCGGGCTTCTGCGGTAGCTCGGGCTTCTGCCTAAGGGGAGGCTGCATCAGGAACCCGGCGCAGGCGGCGCCTCGCCGGGAATGGGCCGCAGAGCAAACACGGCGCCCGGCAAATGCGCCAACCTATTCCGAGTCCTCGCCCGCCGCGCCCCGCGCCGAAATGGCGCGCGCGATCGCCTTGAGGAGCGTGACGGCGTGGTAGGGCTTGGGGATGAACTCCCTCACGCCCGCGTTGGCCGCGGCGAGCGGCCCGGCGGGGCCGTCCATGCCGGAGGAGCCGATCACCTGGACCTCCGGGTTGATGGCCTTCAGGGCCACGATCATCGCCGGCCCGTCCATGATGGGCATGGCCATGTCCGTCACGACGACCGCGATCTCCCCGCGCTGCAGGGCGTAGGTCGACACGGCGGCCGCGCCGTTCGGCGCCGTCACCACCTTGTAGCCGAACTTCACGAGGGTGGAGCGGGCGACCTCGAGGATCGGCTGCTCGTCGTCGACCACCATGACGAGCTCGCCGTGGCCCTGGGGCAGCCCCTCGGCCTTCTTCGGGTCGGGCGGCTCCGCCTCCTCGGCCCCGGTCCGCGCGGGCAGGTAGATGCGGAAGGTGCTCCCCTTTCCCACGTCGCTCGAGAGGTTGATGAAGCCGCCGTGGCCCTGGACGATCCCGAGGGAGGTCGAGAGGCCGAGCCCGGTGCCCTTTCCGATCTCCTTCGTCGTGAAGAAGGGCTCGAAGATCCGGTCGCGGATCTCGGGGGCGATGCCGGCGCCCGTGTCCGCGACGATGATGCAGACGTACGGCCCCGGCTTCGAACCGTGGTTCATCGAGGAGTACGTCTCGTCGAGGACGACGTTCTCCAGGTGGACGGTGATCCTGCCGCCGTTCGGCATCGCGTCCCTCGCGTTGACGCAGAGGTTGAGCAGCACCTGGTGGATCTGCGTCGGGTCGCCGAGGACCGTCCAGAGGGCCGCCTCGGCGATGAGTTCGAAGCTCATCGTCTTCGGGAAGGTGTCGCTGACGATGTTCTCGATCTCCCGGGCGATGTGCTGGGGCCTGATGGGTATCCTCCGGCCCTCGGCTCCGCGGCCGAACGCGAGGACCTGGCGCACGAGCTGCGCCCCCCGCTCGGCGTTCTTCTCCAGCATCGCGAGGAGCTTCATCCCCGACTCGTCCTCCACCTTCAGCTTCAGGAGGGCGATCGACATGAGGATCGGCGCCAGGACGTTGTTCAGGTCGTGGGCGATCCCGCCGGCGAGCGTCCCCAGGCTCTCCATGCGCTGCGCGCGCAGGGCGAGCGTCTCCCGCTTCTTCCTCTCCGTGATGTCGGCGCTGATGGAGAGCATGGCCTTCGGCCTTCCCTTTTCGTCGTGGACGAGCGAGCGGCGCGTCTCCAGGTGCAGCTCCTCGCCCTGGCGGTCGTGGATGACGAGCTCCCCCTGCCACGAGCCCTTGGCGAGGGTCTCGGCCATGGCCTCCCGGAGCGCCGGCACGTCCTGCGGCGGGTACGCCTCGGCGAACGTCCTGCCGACCGCCTTGCGCCCCTCCCAGCCGTGGATCTTCTCGGCGGCGGGGTTGGCGTACGCGATCCTCCCGTCGAGCGTCAGCAGGATGATGGCGTCATGCGCCTGGTCGAGCATCGCCGCCTGCTCCGTGATCTTCTGGATGGCCTCGACCCTGTCCGTGACGTTGCGGCCGGTCCCGACTAGGCCGATCACGTTGCCCGCCGGGTCGCGAAGCGGGACCTTGGTCGTGGACCACCAGAGCGGCTCGCCGGAGGGCCCCGGGATCATCTCCTCGATGTTGGCCATCGTCTCGCCGGTCGACATGACGCGCTCGTTCTCCTCGTGGAACTTCCTCGCCAGGCCCGGCGGGTAGAAGTCGGCGTCCGTCCTGCCGATGGTCTCCCCGAGGGACCCGGCCCGCAGCTGCGTCAGCTGCGCCTGGTTGTTGATGAGGTGGCGCCCGGCCCGGTCGCGGACGAAGACGTGGTCAGGGATGATGTCGATCACCGTCCGCAGGAGGTTGTGCTCCAGGGCGAGCGTCTGCCTCGCCTCGAGGAGGAGCACCTGCTGGGAATCAGACGGGTCGGCGCGAAGCTCCTGGTGCGCGGCCGCCCGGAGGGCTTCCTCGGCCTCGGATAGGCGGCGGGTCAGGTCGGCGACCTTCGCCTTCAGGGCGATCTCGTCGAAGGGGGTGGCGGTTCCCATTGGGGCAGGGGTGCAGGAATCCAGCGGCATGTCCGCTTGTTGGGAACACAAATCTGGGCGGCGGGCGACCGCACCAGCGTAACAACTCTGACAGCACGCGCTTGCGGCGTTCGCCGGCCCGCGGCCCGGGCGCTTTCGCCCCCCCGGAATCAGGGCTTGCCGGCCGGCGCGCCGCCTTCGGCCGTCCAGCCCCCGCCGAGCGCCTGGTAGAGCTGGACGACGGCAAGGAACTGGTCGCGGCGGGTCTGGGCGAGGGTGACCTGCGCCGGGAAAAGCAGGAGCTGCGACTGGATTACCTCGTAGTAGCTGGCCCGTCCCGCCTTGTAGCGCTCGGTCGAGAGCGTCACCGCCTCCTCGTAGGCCTTGACCGCCCGCTCCTGGCTGGCGCGGGCCTCGGCCAGCTTCTGGCGGGCGACGAGCGCGTTGGCCACGTCGCCGAAGGCGCTGAGCGCCGCCTGCTGGTACTGGAGCTTGGCCTCCTCCCACCGCTCCTTGGCGGCGTCGTACTGCCCGTGCAGGCTGCCGCCCTGGAAGAGCGGGCCCGTCACGTTCGCCCCGACGGACCACAGCTGGCTGCCATGCGTGGTGATCTGGTCAAGCTGGGTGCTGACGCCGCCGAGGACCGCGGACAGGCCGATGCGCGGCAGGAAGCCGCCGATCGTGACGCCTATCCCGGCGTTGGCCGCGCGGGCGGCCTCCTCGGCCTGGCGGACGTCCGGGCGGCGCTCCAGCAGGCCCGAGGGTATCCCGGCCGGGATGTCCGGCGGGGCCGGCTCGCCCGGGAGCGTGGCCCCGCGGGCGATGGGCCCGGGGTTGGCGCCGATGAGGACGCTGATCTGGTTCTCCTTTTCCTCGATCTGCATCTCGAGGGCGGGGATGCGGGCCCGGCTGGACTCCATCGCAGCCTCGGCGCTCGCGCTGTCGAGGCGGGAGGCCGTCCCGCCCTGGAGCTGGAGGTTGAAGAGCCGCAGGCTCTCCCCGAAGGATTCGGTGGCGCTCTTCTCAATGGCGAGCTCGTCGTCGAGCTCGAGGAGCTCGTAGTAGGCCGTGGCGACGTCGCTCTCGAGGCTCAGCCTCACGCCGCGCGACGCATCCTGGGTGGCGAGGTACTGCGCCCGGGCCGCCTCGTCGAGGCGCCGCACACGCCCCCACAGGTCGAATTCCCACGCGGCGCCGAGGTAGGCGTCGAAGCCGTCCTGCGCCGAAGCGGTCCCGCCGGGGAACGCGTTGCCGAGGACGGCGTTCCTGCCGCGGTCGGCATTCCCGGCGTAGCCGACCCCGGGGAAGAGCTGGCCGTGGACCTCCGACGCGATCGCCCGTGACTCGAGGACGCGGCTTGCCGCGATCCTGGCGTCGTAGCCGTTGGCGAGCGCGGAGCGGACGAGGCTGGAGAGCGCCGGGTCGCGGTAGACGTCCCACCAGGCCAGGTCGGAGGCGGCGGACCCCCCGGCTGAGCCTCGGAAAGCCGCGGGGGGGTTCGTCGCGGGCCGCTCGTAGTTCGGGCCGACGGCGCATCCGCCAAGGAGGACCCCGGCGGCGGCAAGGCAGGCTCTGGCGGCGGCGCTCATGGGTGGCCGGGCGGCGGCTGCCCGCCGCGCGCCTTGTGCGCGCTGTGCGGCTGGCCCTTCGTGGCCCACATCTCGATCACATAGAAGGTCACGGGGATGAGGAAGATGGCCAGCGCGCTCGCCGCCACCATCCCGCCGATGACCGTCGTGCCCATGACCTTCCTCGCCACGGCGCCCGAGCCGCTCGCCACCCAGAGCGGGATGCAGCCGCAGATGAACGCAAGGGAGGTCATGAGGATCGGCCGGAGCCGGACCTGCGCCCCCTGGAGGGCCGCGTCGAGGAGCGGCTCGCCGTGCTCATAGCGCATCCTCGCGAACTCAACGATGAGGATGGCGTTCTTGGCCGAGAGCCCGATCAGCATGATGAGGCCGATCTGGGCGAAGACATTGTTCTCCATGCCCCGCGAAAAGAGCGTCAGGTAGGCGCCGAAGACGGCGACGGGGACGCCGAGGAGGACGCTGAAGGGCAGCGACCAGCTCTCGTAGAGCGCCGCCAGGATGAGGAACACGATGACGACCGAGAGGCCGAAGATCGCGGCGGCCGGGACCCCCTCCTCGGCCTTCTTCTCCTGGAAGGACATCCCGATGTAGTCGAGGCCCATGCCAGGCGGCATGCTCTGCTTGAAGACCTCCTCCAGGGCCGCGCGGGCCTGGTCAGAGCTGTACCCCGGCCTCGCGGCGGCGTTGATCTGGGCCGCGCGGTAGAGGTTGTAGCGCATGGTGAACTCCGGCCCCAGCCGCCGCTCCGCGGTCGCCACCGAGGTCAGCGGGACCATGGCCCCGTCCTTGTTCCGGACGAAGTAGCTGGCCATCTTGGACACGTCGTCGCGGTACTGGCTCTCCGCCTCGACGTAGACCTGCCACTGCCTGCCGAAGCGGTTGAAGTAGTTGACGAAGGTGCCCCCGAGGTAGCACTGGAGCGTCTGGTAGACGTCGGACAGCGCGATGCCCTGCTTCAGGGCCTTGTCGCGGTCGACGTTCACGTAGATCTGCGGGGTCGCCGGGATGAAGCTGGACGAGAGGCCCGTCAGCTCCGGCCGCTTCGCCGCGGCCTTGACGAACTTCGAGATGTTCTGCGCGAGGAAGGAGATGTCCCTGCCCATCCGGTCCTCGAGGACGAAGGTGACGCCGCCCGCGGTGCCGACGCCAGGGATCGCCGGCGGGTCGAACGTGAACCCGCGGCCCTCCGGCAGCTTCCCCAGCTCGTGGGCCAGGTGGGCCTTAATGGCGTCGATCTTCTCGTCCGGCTTCGTCCGCTCGCCCCAGGGCTTGAAGTTGACGAAGAAGAACGCGCTGTAGGTGTCGTACACCTGGCTGAGGAGCGAGAACCCGATGACGGACGTGCAGTTCTTGACGCCCGGCGTCTTCAGCACGATGTCCTCCACCTTGCGCGCCGCCTCGGAGGTGCGCTGGAGGGAGGAGGCGTCGGGCAGCTGCAGCTGGATGAAGACGTAGCCCTGGTCCTCGCTCGGGAGGAAGGCGCTCGGCAGGCGCTTGCCGAGGGCGTACGCCGCGACGGCGAAGCAGGCGAGGATGGCGAAGGCGATTACGCTCTTGTGGATGAGGGTGCGCGAGAACCCGACGTAGCCCTTCTGCACGCGGCCGAAGAACCGGTTGAACCAGGCGTAGAAGGGCCGGAGCGGGCCGCCCTGGCCCTCCTTCTTCGGCCGCAGGATCATGGCGCACAGGGCGGGGGAGAGGGAGAGGGCGTTGAACGCCGAGATGATGACCGAGATGGCTATCGTGAGCGCGAACTGCTGGTAGAGGCGGCCGGTGATGCCGGGGATGAAGGCCGTCGGGACGAACACGGCGGCGAGGATGATGGCGATCGCGACGACCGGCCCCGAGACCTCGTCCATCGCCTTCAGCGTCGCGTCGCGCGGCGACATCCCCTCTTCGATGTGGTGCTCCACGGCCTCGACGACGACGATGGCGTCGTCGACCACGAGGCCGATGGCCAGCACGAGCCCGAAGAGCGAGAGCGTGTTCACCGTGAACCCGAAGACCGGGAACAGCATGAAAGTGCCGATGAGCGACACGGGGACCGCCAGCATCGGGATCAGCGTCGGCCGCCAGCCCTGCAGGAAGACGAACACGACGAGGATGACGAGCAGCATCGCCTGCCAGAGCGTGTTCGAGATCTCGCGCATGCCCTCCGAGACGGAGAGCGTCGTGTCGAGGCTGACCTGGAAGTCGAGCCCGGGCGGGAAGGACGCCTTGATGCGCTCCATCGCCTTCTTTACGCCGGTCGCGCAGTCCAGGGCGTTGGCCCCCGGCAGCTGGTAGATGGCGATGATGGCCGAGGGGTTGCCGTTCAGCCGGCCCATCGCATTGTAGATCTGGGCGCCCAGCTCGACCCGCGCCACGTCGCGAAGGCGCACCATGGAGCCGTCGGGGTTCGCGCGGATGACGATGTTCCCGAACTCCTCGGGCGTCGTGAGGCGGCCCTGTGAGCGGACGGAGTACGTGAACTGCTGGCCGGCGGGCGCCGGCTCGCCGCCGATGGTGCCCGTGGGGTTTACCGTGTTCTGGGACTGGATGGCCCGGACCACCTCGGGCACCGTGATGTTGAGCTTCGCCAGCTGGTCGGGCTTCACCCAGTAGCGCATCGCGTACTGCCCGGCGCCGAAGACGGCGCAGCTCGCGATGCCGGGCACGCGCGTCAGCTCGTCGTTGATGTGGATGTACGCGTAGTTGGCGAGGAAGGTGCTGTCGAAGGCGTTGGTCGGCGAGTAGAGCGCCACCAGCATGAGGGGCGCCGAGAGCTGCTTCTGCACGGTGACTCCGTAGGCGGCGACGTCCGACGGGATCTGCGGGCCCGCCTGCGTGACCCTCATCTGCGTGAGGATCAGGTCCGTGTTGGGGTCGGTCGCGACGTCGAAGTCGGTGATCAGCCGCAGCGAGCCGTCGCTGCCGTTGATCGAGTACATGTAGTTGAGGTTGTCGACGCCGGAGAGCTGCTGCTCGATCGGGGTCGCGACGGACTGCTCGACCGTCTGGGCGTCGGCGCCGACGAAGGTCGTCGTGATGCGCGCCTCAGGGGGGACGATCTTCGGGAACTGGGCTATCGGCAGCGAGACGAGCGCCACCGACCCGATGATCACGGTCAGGATCGCGATGACGATCGCGACAATGGGCCTGTTGATGAAGAACCTGGACACGGCGCCCTTACTTGGGGGACTCCGCCAGGAAGGGCACCGGGTGAACCTGGGAGCCGTCCACGATCTTCTGGGTCCCGTCCGCGACGACGCGGTCGCCCGGGTGCAGGCCCGACTGGACGATGATGTCCTGGCCGACGGTCTCGCCGACCGTCACGGGGATGACGTGGGCGTGGTCCGACGCGTCGACGACGGCGGCCTGGTAGCCGCCCTGGAGCTCGTTGAGGGCGCGCTGCGGCACGACGAGGGCGCCCTTCACGACATCGACCGCGGCCCGGAGGCGGGCGTACTGGCCCGGGCGCAGGATGAAGTCGGGGTTGGGAAAGAGGGCGACCACCCGGAGGGAGCCCGTGTTCGCGTCCACGCCCGAGTCGATCGCGAAGAAGGTGCCCTTATTCGGGTAAACCGAGCCGTCGGACAGGATGAGCTCAAACTGGGTGTCCTTGGGGATCGGCCCGCCGTGCGGGTCGTGCCGGCGGAACTTGAGGTAGGTCTGCTCGCTGATCGGGAAGTAGGCCTTGATGGGGTCCACCTGGGAGACGGTCGTCAGGGGGCCCGTCGTCGGCCCCACGAGTTCGCCGATCTGCGCGCTCACGAGGCCCGCGATGCCGTCGACGGGGGAGACGACCTTGGTGAACCCGAGGGAAAGCTGGGCGCCGTCGACCGCGGCCTGGGCCGCCTGGACCTGGGCGACACCGGCAAGCTGGCTCTGGGTGGCGTCGTCCAGCTCCTCCTGGCTGATCGCCCGGTCGTTCACGAGCGGCGTGTCGCGCTTCACGTCCTCCTCGGCCTTGCCCAGCTGGGCCTTCGCCTCGGCGAGCAGGGCCTCGGCCTGCGCGAGCGAGGCCTCGAAGGGCCGCGGGTCGATCTCAAAGAGGACGTCGCCCTTCTTGACGTTCGTCCCCTCCTTGTAGTCCTGCTTGATGAGGTAGCCGCTCACCTGGGCGCGGATCTGCGCGTCGACGAACCCGTCCAGGGAACCGACCCATTCCTGGACGATGGGCACGTCCTCCTGGCTGACGCTGACCACTTGGACCTCCTGGATGGCGGGCGCGGCGGCCTGCCTCCTGCTGCACCCGTCCGTTGTCCCCAGGACGGCCAACAGGGCCCCCCCCAATGTGACAATGCTCCCGCTGCACCGATTGAAGCGATCCATTCCCGACCAGTTAGGCGACTATCCGGCTAAGTTCAAGCGGGCCAATGGGAAAAATAGCTGGAATTTCAAATCCGGGCCGTTCACAGGGCGCCCCGGAACGGGCGGTACGGGTCGTGCCGAGATGGCCCGGCCCCTTGCGGGCCGGGGCTCCTACCGGTTTCCGGCCGGTGTCACCGGTGCCACTCGGGCCTCACGTCGTGGACCCGCTCCCAGCGCCAGTGCGACCGATTCCAGTGGTCGTGGCGATAATAGTGATGGTAGCCCGCCCATCCGCCTCCAAGCACGACGGCCGCGCAGCAAATCGGTTTCCAGGCTAGCCAATGCATGTTGATATGGGGAATGAGGCGCCGCTGGGTGGGGGAGCTGGTATTCGACCTTCTCCCCCCGCCCCAGTTCCCCGCTGCCACTGGGGCCCAAGTTCCGACCGGGCTGCCCACAGGCCGGAAATTCCGTGGATTTGCCCGGCCAATACCCTAGGGTGCCGCGCGTGAGGATGAGGCTCCTTTATGTCGTGGCGGCCTGCGCGGCCCTTGTCCTTGGTCCCGCGTGGGTGTCCGCCTCGCCGCCGGGCCAGGGCTGCGCGCTTTGCGGCCAGATGCCGGAAAAGGGTGCATGCGGCCATGCGGACAGCCACTCCCCCGCCTGCCCGTGCGCCCTCTGCTGCCCGCCCCTTGTCGCGGGCCTCGCGGCCTCCGGGCCTTTTGCCCTGTATCCGGGGGACCAGGAGCCGGTGCAGGACGCGGCATGGACATGCGTGCGGCTTCTCTACCCGCCGCCGCTTCCGCCCCCACGGGCCCGGCGGTCCTGAAGCGACGCAACGAAACCCAAACCACAATTAAACATTATCACTATGAATAAGCTTCGTCTCATGCTCGCCTCCCTCGCGTTGTCGCTGGGCATTGCGGGATCGTCGGCCTCGTCGGCGGCGGTGACGGCCCAAGCGGGGCAGGCCTGCACGTGCTGCGGATGCTGCACGGACGGCTCGTGCTGCTCGACCGGGGCCTGCTGCGACGGCGGCGCCTGCTGCCAATAGCCGCACGGACGGCCTGATTCGGGGCACGCGCTTCGGCGCGTGCCCCTTTTTTTGCCGGAGCTGCCCGTCATTACCTTGACAGTCTAGGTCATGACAATAACCTAGATTATCTAGGTCAATATGGACAAGCCTGAACTCTTTGCCGGCACCCTCGATCTGCTGATCCTCAAGGTCCTCGGCGGCGGACCGCTCCACGGGTTTGCGATCGCCGAGCGCATCCACGCGCTTTCAAGGTCGGTCCTGATCGTCGAGGAGGGGTCGCTCTACCCGTGCCTCTACCGCATGGATGCCAAGGGTTGGATCGAGCCCGAGTGGGGCCAGTCCGACAAGGGCCGCCGCGCGAAGTTCTACAGCCTGACGCCGCTCGGCAGGAAGCAGCTGGCCTCGGAGCGCGCGGCCTGGGACCGGATGGCGGTCGCCATCGGCGACGTGCTCCGAAGCTCCTAGGTCCATGGGCCTGCTCAGGAATGCGCGCGCGTGGCTGGGCGCCTCGCTCCGGAGGCGCAGGTTCGAGGCCGACCTCGACGAGGAGCTGCGCCTGCACCTCGAGCTCAGGGAGGAGAAGAACCGGGCGGCGGGGATGGGGGCTGCGGAGGCCCGCCAGGACGCGCTGCGCTCATTCGGCGGAGTCGGCCGCGCAAAGGAGGACGTGCGCGGCGTTCTCGGCCTCCACTGGCTCCATGACCTGGCGCAGGACCTGCGCTACGGCGCCCGCTCGTTGGGGAAGTGGCCGCTTTTCACCGTCATCGCCGTCTCATCCCTGGCGCTCGCCATCGGGGCCGCGACCTCGGTCTTCTCGCTCGTCAACGCGGTCCTCCTCGGCTCGCTCCCCGTCCCGGACCCCCAGGAGCTCCGCATCATCCATTGGTCGGGGATAACCAAGCACTTCTCCTACTGGGGTGTCGGCGGCTGGGACGGCGTCCGCAACCACGGCAACGATTTCTCGCTGCCGGCCTACCGGGACCTGCGAAGCGCCTGCAGGGAGGACGCGGAAGTTTTCGGCTATGTGCCCACATACGAGGGCGTGCTGGCGCGGGCGCGCCATGAGACGATGAGCGCGCAGGGGTTCATGGTGACCGGGAATTTCTTCGCCGCGCTTAGGGTCCGGCCGCTTTTCGGGTCGCTCCTCGGGGAGGAGGACGACCGCCCGGGGGCCGACCGCAGGGTCGTGATCTCGTACCACTGGTGGGAAAGCCAGTTCGACCTCGATCCTGGCGTGCTGGGCAGGCAGATGCTGCTCAACGGCTCCAGCTACACGGTGGTCGGGGTCCTGCCCCGCGGGTTCTCGGGGATACGGACGGGAAAGGTGCCCGCGGACCTGTACTTCACGATCTCGGCGCAGCCGCACGTCGGGCCGCAGGGCTGGCGGATGGACTCGCCGGACTCCTGGTACGTCGCCCTCATGGCGCGCCTGCGCCCGGGCGTCCGGCCGGAGCATTTCGGCGCCGTCATCGACGCGGCGTTCAAGGGCATCTCCGGAAAATACCTCGGCGAGCCGGCCGCGGCTGTCCTCAACGGGAGGCAGGGCATCGATGAGAACCGCGGCGACTATGGCAGGGTGCTCATGCCCCTCCTTGGCACCGTCGGCGTGATGCTCCTCATCGCATGCGCGAACCTCGCCGGCATGCTGCTGGCGAGGGGTTCCGCGCGCAGGCATGAGCTGTCCATAAGGGGGGCCTTGGGCGCGGGCCGCGGCAGGCTCGTGCGCCAGCTGATGGCCGAATGCCTGCTGCTCACCCTCGTGGGAGGCGCGCTGGGCACGCTGGCCGCTGGCTGGGGAGGAATGCTGCTCGGGCGCGTCCTGGCGGGGTCCACGTCGGCATTCAAGTATGATGCCCGCATGGACTGGAGGGTGCTCGGGTTTGCGCTGGCGCTGGTCGTCGTGACGGCCCTGGTCTCGGGAATCTACCCTGCGCTGAAGGCCGGGTCCGCCAAGTCGGCGGGGCCTGGGCCGATGCGCGGCGGCTCGCGGTCTCGGGCGGGGGGAACCCTCGTCGTCGCGCAGATATGCCTCTCCCTCATCCTCGTCGTCGTTGCCGGACTCTACGCGAGGACACTCTCCAACCTGCTTGGCGTGTCTCCGGGCTTTTCCGTCGAGAACCTCCTCATCTTCCACGCCAACCCCGGAAACCTCCGCATGACGGACGCGGAGGTGCGGACCTACTATTCCAGCGTGCAGGACGCCCTGAGGCCCATGCCGGGGGTCACCTCGGCCTCCCTCATGCCATACCCCTTCCTCTCCAACACGTCCCAGGTTGATGACGTGGCCGTTCCCGGCCGCGAAAAGGACGGCGGCGCGGCCCACGAGGCGAACTCGATGGACGTCGGCGATTCGTTCTTCGAGACCTTGGGCATAAGGATCCTCGCCGGCAGGGGCATCATCGTGTCGGACACCGCGAACGCCCCCAAGGTCGCGGTGGTCAACTCGGCCTTCGTGCGGCAGTTCTTTGGCGGCGAGGCGCCCATCGGGCGGGTGATCAGGGTGCGCGGCTCGGATTGGCGGGTCGTCGGCGTCTGCGCGGACACGCGCTTTTCCAGGCTCTGGCAGCCGTCGCACCCCACGATGTACTTCCCCTTCCGCCAGCAGACGCCCGGGTCGGCGTTTTTCGCGGTGAGGACGGCGCTGCCGCCGGCGTCCATCGCGGCCCAGGTGCGCAGGGCCGTCGACCGCATCAACCCGGCCATCGCCGTCGACGACGTCAGCACCCAGCGGGAGCTCCTCGACGCGACGATCGGCCCCCAGCGGATCGTCGCCGCCCTCTGCGGCTCGCTTGCCGCGCTGACCCTCGCCCTGTCCTGCGCCGGCCTCTACGGCCTCATCTCCCATGACGTGGCGCGCAGGACGGGGGAGATCGGCGTGCGGATGGCCCTCGGCGCCTCCAAGGCCCAGATCCTGGGGCCCGTCCTTAGATGGGCCCTCGCGATCGGCGGCCTCGGGATAGCGGCCGGCCTCCCGCTGTCCTATGCCGTGGCCCGGGTCTACTGCACGAACCTCTTCGGACTGACCACCGGCGACCCGGCGACCTATGCGGGATCCGGGGCCCTCATGATGGCCGTCACGCTCCTTGCGGCGGCGGTCCCCGCGCGGCGCGCGTCCTGCGTCGACCCGCTTGCCGCCTTAAGGTGCGAATGATCAGCCGGGGGACAGGCCCGGAGGCGGCCTACCAGTCGTCCGAGCGGAAGGGGACGACCGGGAGCCCGTTGTCACCGTAGAGGTTGGCCGAGGGGGCGTTGGTCCACGCGTAGCGCACGGCGACCGGCTGCGGCACGTCGGGCGACGAGACGAACAGCGTGTCCGTCCTCACCTGGGCCATGGCCGGGCGGAACACCTTGTCGGCGCCGGCAACCTCGACCGACTCGACCTGCTTGCCCCGGATGATGAGCTCGTCGCCCGAATGGGTGAAGCGGACGAGGAGCCCCTTGCCCTCGGGGGTGGCCGACGCGAAGGCGGGGCCGCTCACCTCGGCCGGGATGTCGTACACCTTCGTCCGGGCGATCAGGGCCAGCCTGCGCCCGACCTCCTGCTTGTTCCTCGGGTGGATGTTGTGGGCGTCGCCGATGTCGATCGTAACGGCCATGCCCGTGTTCGGCAGGCCGAGGGCCCTGGCCTGCGCCTCGCGCAGGCGCGCCCAGTCCCTCTGGACGAATTCATACTCGTTCCCGAAGTTGGCCAGCTGGACGAAGTAGAAGGGGACGTCCCCCTGGCCGAAGGCCTTGCGCCACGACGTGATCATGGCCGAGAAGAGCTCCGCGTATTCCCCGGGCCTGCCGGCGTTGGCCTCGCCCTGGTACCAGAGGACGCCCCTGATCGCGCAGGGCTCCAGGGGCGCGATCATCGCGTTGTAGAGCCCGCCGGGCAGCGCCGGCGAGGAGTCGGTCGCGGGCGGCTGGGGCCACGGCAGCTTGTTCTTCACATGGTGGACCTGCTCCTCCTCGACGGCCTTGTTCCAGGCCTCGACGTCCCTTGAGTACTGCGCCACGCGCTCGGGCGGCCATTCCGCCTTGGCCTTCGCCCACCGGGCGTCGAGCGTGGCGTCGAGCGACGTCGACGCCCGCGCCTCCTTGCTCATCCAGGACTCGACGGGCGTGCCGCCCCAGGGGCTGTCGATGATGCCGACCGGGACGCCCAGCCGCTTGTGGATGTCGCGCGCGAAGAAGTAGCCGACCGCCGTGAAATGCCCGACCGTCGCCGGGGACGCCGCGATCCATCCGCCCGTCTTCACGGTCGAGGCCGGCGACGTCGCGACGGTCCGCTCGACCGCGAGCTGGCGGATGAGCGGGTAGGCGGCGGCGGCGGTCTCGACCTCCGGGTTGTCGACCCGGTAGGTCGTCCCGCCGTCGTCGACCGTGAACTCCATGTTGGACTGGCCCGAGCAGAGCCAGACCTCGCCGACCACGACGTCATGCAGCGTCAGGGTGCTGGATCCCGTGGCTACGAGGTCGGAAGGGTCCGAACTCGCCTCGAGGGACCCCAGGCTTGCCGACCAGCGGCCGTCCGGTCCCGCCGTGGCCGCCGCCGTCTGGCCACGGAAGCTGACGGTGACCTTCTGTCCCGGCGCGTCGGTGCCCCAGACGGGCACGGGCTTGCCGCGCTGGAGCACGGCGTGGTCGCCGAAGACGGGGGCGAGCGTGAGCCCGGCCGGCGCGCGCAGGGGAAGCGCGAGGGCGAGCAGCAGTGCGAGGCGCGGGATCGAGAGGGGATTTCTCATGGCAAATTGCTTCGTTGCATCGGGCTTGGGTAGGGGGAAGCCTCACCACCCATCATGACTTCCCTGCGGATAACGGTCTGGGGCGAAAATGTCCACGAGCAGACGAGTGCCAAGGTCAAAAGCATCTACCCCTACGGGATCCATTCGGCCATCGCGGCCGGCCTCCTCAAGTTCCTTCCGTCGGCGCGCGTGACGACGGCGACCCTCCAGGAACCCGAGCACGGGCTCACCGCCGAGAGGCTGAGGGAGACGGACGTCCTCACCTGGTGGGGCCACAAGGCGCATGACCAGGTGAGCGACGACGTTGTGGCGCGCGTCCACGCGCGCGTGCTCGAGGGTATGGGGCTCATCGTGCTTCACTCCGCGCACTACTCGAAGATCTTCAGGCGCCTCATGGGGACGACGTGCTCCCTCACCTGGCGCGAGGCCGACGAGCGCGAGCGGATCTGGGTCTGCAACCCGGGCCATCCCATAGCCCGGGGCCTCGGGCGCTACTTCGAGCTTCCCAAGGAGGAGATGTACGGGGAGCCCTTCGCCATCCCCGCGCCCGAGGAGCAGGTCTTCCTGTCATGGTTCGAGGGCGGCGAGGCCTTCAGGAGCGGCTGCTGCTGGCGCCGCGGCAACGGCAGCATCTTCTATTTCCGGCCAGGCCACGAGCACTACCCGACCTTCCACGACGAGAACGTGCAGCGCGTGATCGCGAACGCCGCCGAGTGGGCGCGCCCGAGGGGAACATGGGCGGATTCCTGCCCGAACGTGAAGGAGCCGGCCGAGAGGATCTCGGCCAAGTGACGGGGGCTAGTCCCCCGTGGGGACGATGCCGGCGTTCTCGACCATGAGGACGACGGTCTTCTCCGGCGCCCGCGTGCGGTGGAGGACGCCCTTCGGGACGACAAAGCCCTGGCCGGCGCCCAGCTCGACGACGCTGCCCTCGAGGTCGATGAGCAGCCTCCCGCTCACCGTGTAGAAGAACTCGTCGTCGGCGTCGTGCTTGTGCCAGTGGTATTCGCCGCGGAGCACGCCCAGGCGCACGACCGAGGCGTTCACCTTGCAGAGGGTCTGGTTGTACCAGGCGTCCGTGCACGCGCCGACGAGCGCCGGCACGTCGATGAGCTCGAGGGCAGGGTGGAGGACGTTGAGGTGCGTGGCGTAGGGGTAACTGGAGTCGTCGGGCATGGTCGTCAGTCGTCGGTGTCGTTTCCCTTCGGGTAGTTGAACCTCACGTTCGTGAAGGTTTCCCCCCGCACGGTGATGCGGGGTATGACCGCATCGAAGGTGGCGGCGCCCCTCAGCCAGCCCGACCGGCCCTCGAAGAGCGAGGTGTCGCCGACCGTCTCGCCCGTCTCCGGGTTCGCCACGGCGTCCATGACGACGCGCCTCGGGGCGCCGGGGCCGGCCGCGTCGATCTCGAAGGACCGCGCCTCGGAGCGGACAAAGTCCTCCATCTCGTCATCGAGGACGTAGGCCTGTAGCCGGCCGGCCGGCCGGTCGAGGACGAGCTCAAGGTGAAAGAGCTCGTCGCCTAGGACGACCGGGACGCCCCCGTGGGGAGGGTGGTGCTGGTGGCGGCCGGGGGCCCCCGGCGCCGCGGGCGCAGCCGTCCTGCCGCAGCCGGTCAGGCAGAGAAGGGATGCGAGGGCGCAAACGGCTCGACAGTGCATGGGCCTGTCCCCGATCCAATCAGGCACGGGGCCCGCGGGGAACTCCAACTTGCGGGCCCCGCTTAATGACATCTTAGCGGCCCCCTTCCCCGAATTTGCTCACGCGGGCGGCCTCCGCCTCGCTAGTATGCCTCCCCTCATGAGCCAGTCCGCCGCGCTGACCCGGGATCCCGACCGTCCCCTGGCGGGCCTTCCCTCGTGCGCGGACCTTCCCGAGCGCGAGGGCCTTGGGGAGCCGCTCGGGGAGGAATATCCCGCGGGGTTCCTCCTGGACGGCCGCTTCGAGCTGCGCGAGACGATCGGCCGCAGCGGGATGGCCACGATCTACCGGGCCTTCGACAGGGCCAGCGGCTCCCCGGTGGCCGTCAAGGTGCCGCTCATGCGGATCGAGAGCGACCCCGCGACCTTCGGCAGGTTCGAGCGCGAGGCGAGGATTGGCGCCCTGTTCAGCGACCCGCCGCTCCTGCGCTTCGTCCCGGTCGCCGGCCAGCGGAGCAGGCCCTACATCGTGACGGAGTTCCTGGACGGCTGCACCCTCGCCCTCGTCATGCACCGCACCCGGCCGATACCGGAGGCGGAGGCGCTCGTAATCGCGGCGGCGGCCTGCTCCGCCGTGGGACGGATGCACGAGAAGGGGATCCTGCACCGGGACCTCAAGCCGTCCAACATCATGGTCTGCCGGGACGGAAGGCTCTGCCTCATGGACTTCGGCCTTTCGGCCGAGACCGGGTCCGACCGCGGCCTCCTCTCCAAGCTGACGCCGCTCTTCGGGACCCCCGAATACATGGCGCCGGAGCAGGTCCGCAGCGCGTCCAATGACGAGAGGACCGACCTCTACAGCCTGGGCGCCATACTCTACCAGATGCTGACGGGCGTGCTTCCGTTCCAGGCCAATGACCCTTGGGCGGGGGCCCAGATGCGGGTCACCGGGGACCCCCCGGCCCCGCGCTCCGTCAACCCAGCGATCACCGAGGCCGCGGAGGAGATCACGCTCCACGCGATGCGGCGGCGTCCCGCCGAGAGGTACCCGACCGCGGCCTCATTCCAAGCTGAACTGGAAGTGCCGTCCGCGGTCCACGTGACGGGCCTCTCTTCCCGGCTGCGGTCGCCCCGCTTCCGCATCAGCCTCAACGGCACCCCGTTCATCGCGGGAGCCCTCATCGGCGCCGGGGTCCTCCTGTCGCTGGTCGCGCTTTTCCTCGCGCTCGTCCACCGGCGCTAGGCCGGCGAGGGCTGGGGCCCGGGCGGCGTCTCCAGGGGAATGATGGCGTGGCGGCGGAGCTCCACGCCGCGCAGGAAGGAGATGATCGAGCGTTCGCCGATGAGGTCGCCCGCGAGCAGCTTGTGAAGGGCGTCGACGGCGGGCGTCGGCTCCTTGTCCAGCGCGAAGATGACGTCGCCCTCTGCGAGGCCGGCTAGCGCAGCGGGGCTGTCGGGCTCGATGCCGGCCACGAGGACGCCCGTGTCCTGGGCGATCTTGTGGTACCGCGCCACCTTCCTGATGAGGGGGACGTTCTGGCCGGCGACGCCGATGTAGCTCCTGCGGATCCTTCCCTCCTTGATGAGCCACGCCGCGACCCAGCGCGCAGTGTTGCTCGCGATGGCGAAGCAGATCCCCTGCGCCGGGCGGATGATGGCCGTGTTGACCCCGATCACCTCGGCCCGGGAATTCACGAGCGGGCCGCCCGAGTTGCCGGGATTGAGCGCCGCGTCCGTCTGGATGACGTTGTCGATCAGGCGGCCGGAGGCGCCGCGCAAGGAGCGCCCGAGCCCGCTCACGATGCCGGCGGTGACCGTCTGCTGGAAGCCCATGGGCGAGCCTATGGCTATCGCGATCTCACCGAGGCGGACGGCGTTGCTGTCCGCCAGGGGAAGGTGGGAAAGGTCGTCCGCGCTGACGCGCAGGACGGCGAGATCGGTCTCGGGGTCGTCGCCGATCAGGTCGGCCGACAGGCGCCTGCCGTCCGGGAGGAACACGCGCATCTCCTTCGCCCCGTGGACGACGTGGCTGTTGGTGAGGAGATAACCGTCCGGGGAGATAAAGAACCCCGAGCCCGTCCCTCCCTGTCCGTTTGTCCCGCCCACCTCGATGTGGACGACCGCCGGGTGCGCCGCGGCCACCGCACCCGACACGGCGCCTGAGTAGGCGTCGAGGAGGGGCGCGTCGGCTGAGTCCGGCAATCCGACTGAAGCGACCATCGCCCAATGTGGCCGCCAACCCGCTTTATGCAAATGGCTGCTAGTCTGCGCGCAGGGCTGTGGCAGGCTCGACCGCGGAGCCCCGCCGCGACGGCAACAGGCAGGCAAGGAAGGCGGCGCAGACCAGCACGGCCGCCGACACGGCGATCGATGCCGCGGGATCGGCCGGCAGCGAGGGCATGATCATCTTGAAAAACCTCAGGACCCCATAGGCGCCGACCACCCCGAGCGACGTTCCGAGGATGGCGAGATTCAGGCCGAACCCGAGCAGCAGCCTGTAGATGTCCGCCTTGGTGGCCCCGAGCGCCATGCGGATCCCAATCTCCCCGGTTCGCTGCGAGACGTTCCATTCGATGGCCCCGTAGATTCCGGTGGCTGCGAGAAGAAGGCCGAGGATGGCGAAGACCCCGACCATTTCGCCGATCATCTCCGCGTCTGATGCGGATTTGGCGACACGCGCCGAGGCCGGCATGAGGTCCTGGACGGGAAGGTCCCTGTCCAGCGCGGCGATCGACCGCTGGATCGATTTGAGCGCCGATTCCGAAGCGCCCGGCCTAAGCCGGACCGTGATCGTCGCATACTGCCACGGTGATTGGAAAAATGGATGGTAGACCTGGTAGGGCGTCGGGCGCTCGTAGGCGGCGGCCGAACGGACATCCGCGGCCACCCCCACGATCTCGGCCCACTCGGCCTTGTCGGTGCCTGAGACCGCAATACGGCGCCCGAGTGGGCTGGCGTCGCCAAAGAGGTCCCGTGCCATCGTCCGGTTTATGATGACCACGGCGGGCGCCAAGCCATCGCTGCCGCGGAAGGGCCTGCCGGCGAGGAGCGGCGTCCCCACGGCCGAGAAGTAGTCCGGCGTCACGCCGTCATAGGACGCTGAAACAGGCTGTGCCGCGGGCGCCTGCTGCATTCCCTCAATCACGTATTGCCGCGGGCCGATGGTGCCCGAATAGGGGTCTCCATAGCTGAGACTCGCCGCAACCGCACCGGGAATTGCCCTCAGCGAATCGAGCGCCTTCGAGTCAAAGGCGCGGATGGCGTCGGAATTGGCGTAGCGCGACGCGGGGAGCTCGAATGCCCCCACGACCGTGTTCTCCGCGCTCCAGCCGAAATGCTGCGAGAGTAGCCTTTTCGTCCCCTCCATGAAGAAGGTGGCCCCCCCGAGAAGCGTCATGGCCATCGCGAATTGAGCGATCAGGAGGATCCTTCGCAGCCGCCTGTGCCCGGGGCTCCGCGACGCTGAAACGCCCCGCGCCCTCAGGGCGTCGTCGGCATCGATTCGAAGCGCGAGCAGGATAGGGGCGGCGCTGAACGCCGCCGCTGTGAGCAAGGCGGCGATGCTCGCATAGGTGAGAACCCGCCAGTCGATAGGGAATCGAATCTCCATGCCGCCGGTCTGGTCGACCTTGTAGTTCAGCCATTTTTCGGACTGCACCGCGACCCAGACTGCCCCGGCGCAGCCGCTTGCCGCCAAGATCAGGGCCTCATTGAGAATGGGCGCCACGATCCTCAGCCGCGACGCTCCGAGCGCCGACCTGACGGCAATCTCCGTTGTCCTCGCCATGACCCGCGCGAGGACGAAATTGGCGAGGTTGGAGCAGGCGATCAGCAGGACGATCGCCGAGAGGCCGATCAACATTCCGACAATCAGCTTGCCCGTCGGATTCTCCAGGCTGCCGTTGAGGGGCGTGCAGCGCCACGCGGAGGTGCGGGCATCCTTGGGATATTGGGCTGCGGCATGGGCTCCAATCGCGGAGACCAGGCCCCGCATCTTGGCCAGGTCGCAGCCAGGCGCCCTTCGCCCGAGTATGTTGAGGTCGAAGGTCGACCGGGATTGCCGCTGGGAGGCGGAAAAAACGAGCGGCCGAAAGACCGCGGCCTCGCGGATCAGGCGCTGGTCATTCGCATCCTCGGGCAGAACGCCGATGATGGCGCAGCTGGCTCCGTCGACGCGAATCGGCGAGCCGATGACCGAAGGATCCCCGCCAAAGCGGCGCATCCAGAAGGCATGGCTCAGCAGGACGACATCCCCCGGGTATGCGGACGCGTCCGATTCGCGGAATCCACGCCCCAGCTGCGGACGGACGCCCAGGATGTCGAAGAAGCCCGGCGACACCTGCAGGCTCTCCTCGATGCGGGGAAGGCGGACGGAGTCGGACACGGAAACACGGCCGCCCTCGTACGCCGCAAAGGAACCCGCAGTCGACCCGGATGCCTTGAGGTCCTCGAAGTCCGCGGGAGCGAATCCGCCGAGTGCCCAGTCCGGTGTCGCACGGAAGAGCCGGACGAGTTCCTGCGGCTTGCTGAACGGCAGCGGCTCCAGGACCATGACGTTCAGCAGGCTGAACATCGACGTGGTGAGCCCGATGCCGACGGCGAGCATCAAAACCGCCATAAGCGAGAACCCCGGGGTCCTTATCAGCGACCGGAGTGAAAGGCGGATTTGCGAAATCATTGGACTCAACTTCCGCAGGGACCGTGCCAGAAGCATCCCTGGATCATATCCGAATGATAATCAATTCGTTGGGCTAAAGCGAAGACGCCATGGAGCCTTCCTGGGAATCTCGGCCCCGGAATCCGGGCGTCCCAGTGACGGGAATACCCTGGGCGTGCTATTTTCCCGAAAGCGCCGCCTCGAGGCTTGCCTTTAGCTGCGCGTTGCCGGGATCGATCTCGAGGCCCGCCCTGAAGTGGGCCGCCGCCTCGGCATGGCGACCCTGGGCCATGAGGGCGTTGCCGAGGTTGAGCTGCGCCCCCGCCCAGCGCGGGTTGAGCCTCGCGGCCCTCTCAAAATGAAGGGTCGCCTCGGGCAGGAGTCCCTTGCGTACCAGGACGACGCCGAGGTTCGACTCGGTGAGCGCGTCGGACGGGTCGTCGTCGAGCGCCCTGCGGAGCTCGGCCTCCGCCTCGTCCGGCCGGTTTGCGCGCAGGAGCGCCTGGCCGAGGTTCGCCCGCGCCTTCGCGAAGCCCGGCACCGACTGGAGCGCCACCCGGTACCGCCCGATGGCGTCGTCCAGGCGGCCTGCCTGCAGGAAGAGGTTGCCGATATTGTTGTTCACGATGGCGTTCGCCGGCTCGAGCTCGAGCGCCATGCCGAACTGGGCGCCGGCCTCGCGCATGTCCCGCTCCCGGAGCAGGACCTCGCCGAGGGTCAGGTGCGCCTCGGCGTCCCGGGGCGCCAGCCGGACAGCGGCCCGGGCGTGCGCCTCGGCGGCTGCGACCCGGCCCTCCTCGAGCTCGGCGGAGGCGAGGTTGTTCTCGGCGATCCACGCCGACGGGTTGCGCAGGATCGTCTCCCTCCAGAGCGCGTCGGAGCTCCCATACTCGGCCGACAGGCTGTAGGTGGCGGCGCCAAGCAGGGCGACAAGGACAACGGCCGCCGCCCTAGCGAGCTGCCGCGTCCGGGGCGCCAGCCTGCCGGCAGCGATCGCGGCGGCGGCCGCCAGCGACGAAAGCATCACCAAGGCGCCCAGGTATTGGAAATGGTCGGCGACAAAGGAATAGAGGAACGGGAAGACGTTCACGAAGCCGAGCGCCGGGAATAGGACCCCGGCGAAGAGGAGGGCGCACGCGAGCGGGCCGCGGCTGCGGCGCCGGAGCGCCCAGCCGAGGAGGATCGCGGCGGCCGCTGCCGCCGGCCAGAGCCACTGGAGGGCCTGGGCCGGGTCAATGGCCCACCTGGGATAGATGAAGGCGAGGTGGACGGGCCAGAGCAGCTTTCCCAGGTAGAACCAGAGCGCCCTGCCGGCGACGAGGATGCGGCCGGCGGCCCCCAGCTGGAACGCGGCGCCCGAGGCCCCGACATGGGTCCTTTCGAACCAGGCGCTGAACGAGCCGAAGCCGACCGACGCCGCAAACCACGGCAAGAGCGGGACGACGTCCCGCCTCCAGCTGATGCGGCCGTTCCTCCACCAGAGGACGACGAGGAGCGCGGCCGGCAAGGTCGCCGTGACGCTCTTCGTGAGGAGCGCAAGGGCGAACCGGAAAGAGCCGAGCGCGTACCACGACGGCCTGCGGGACTGGGAGAAGCGCAGGAAGGCGAGGGCCGAGGCCAGCATAAACACCGTGGAGAGCGTGTTCTTCTCCTCGGACACCCAGGCGACCGACTCGGCGCAGACCGGATGCACGACGAAGAGCGCGGCCGCAAGGAGGGCGCCCGGCACCGCCAGGCGGCGCAGGAGCCGGAAAAGCAGTAACGCGGAGGCCGCATGCAGCGTTATGTTGGCCAGGTGATAACCCGCGGCGGCATCCCCCCATAGCCTGTGCTCGATCCAGAAAAAGGTGTAGAGGACGGGATAGTATTGCTGCGTCGCGCCGGGCTGCGCCCAGATGCGCCAGAGGCCATGGAGCGCGGCGAGCCCGGCTGGGGTGACATGCGCGTCGTCGTCCCAGATGAAGCCGGCGTCCCAGACCCGATGGTAGGCGGCGAGGGCGAGGAAAAGGAGCAGGGCGGCCGGCGCCCACCTGCGCCCCAATGCCCCGGGCCCCCGGATGGGGGGCGTGCCCGCGTGTTCGTTCACCGTCCCTTGGGCCGCTCCGGCATGGCGAACATCTGGACGCAATCGCGCCGCCTGTCGAGACGCCGGCGGGGGGACCCCCGACCGTCGCCAACCGCTTGCGCTTCCCTTCCCTGGGCGGCCAGGGTAAGGATCGGGGCGGCATGAGGTACGCCCTGCGCAAGCTCGCCGGAAACCTGGGATTCACGGCGATCGCCCTCCTCACGCTGGCGCTCGGCATCGGCGTCAACACGACGGCCTTCACGGTCCTCAACCGCCTGATGCTCCAGTCGCTCCCGTTCCGCGACCCCTCCTCCCTCGTCCAGGTCACGGAGGCGACCGCCCGCGACGGGCGGATGGCGGTCGCGCCCGCCGACTATTTCGACGAGAGGGACCAGAACACCGTGTTCACGGACATGGCGGCCTACCAGCCCTGGAGGTCGCTGAGCTACGACGAGCCCGGGAAGGCGCCGGTCCAGGTGGGCGTCGTGTACGTCACCGCCAACTTCTTCCCGATCCTGGGCGTCCGCCCCGAGATCGGCAGGACGCCGACCGAGGAGGAGTCCAAGAAGATGGCGTTCGTCTGCCTCATCGGGGACACCTTCTGGAGGCAGCACTTCAACGCCGACCCCAACGTGCTCGGCCGCACGGTCCGGGTCGACAGCCGCCCGAGCACGATCATCGGGGTCATGCCGGCGTCCATAGAGGACCCGACGCTCTTTGGGAACCGGCCCGGCTTCTACTACCTGGACCCGGTCACCCACAGCCGGACCGTCAGGAACGTGGGATGGGAGACCGTGCTGGCGCGGATAAAGCCGGGCCTGTCGCTCCAGCAGGCGCAGGCAGGGATGGACGTCGTCGCCAAGCGCCTTGCCCACGACTACCCCGAGACGAACAAGGGCCGCGAGATCAAGGTGATCCCCTATCCGACGAACCAGATGGGCGACGAGGGCGCGCAGCTCACCTGGATGACCATGGCCCTCGCGGGCCTGGTGCTCCTCATCGCCTGCATCAACCTCGCCAACCTCCAATTGGTGCGGACGACGCGGCGGGCGTCCGAGCTCGCCATACGCCTTTCGCTGGGATGCCCGCGCTGGCGGCTCGTCGGCATGCTGCTCCTGGAGAGCCTCATCATTTCCGTCGCGGGGGGCGCCCTCGGGATAGCCGTCGCGGTCTGGAGCAACGCCTATGTGGCGCGGTTCTTCGACATGGACATGCCCGTCAACATCCGGGTCATCGTGTTCACCTTCCTCGTCTCGCTGGCCACGGCGGTCCTGTTTGGGACCGTCCCCGCATGGCTGGCCTCCCGCTCCGACGCGGGGGCGGCGCTCAAGTCGGGTAGCCGCGGCTCGACGTCGGACCGCTCGAGGCACTGGCTGCGCCAGGGACTCGTCGTCCTCGAGCTCGCCATGGCCCTCACCCTCCTTGCGGGGGCGGGATTCTTCGTCAGCGGCATTTTCCGCCTGACGCACCGCGACCTCGGCTGGAGCACCACCCACGAGGTCCTGGCCGGCGTCTCGCTGGACCAGGACCACTACGGCGGCGACAAGAACCGCGCCAAGGTGCAGGCGTTCGGGACCCAGGTGCTGGAGGCGCTCCGGGCGATCCCCGGGGTCGAGTACGCCACCATTTCCGGCGGATCGCCGTCCTGGGGAAACCGGATGGACGGCTATGTGGTCGACGGCAGGGCCAAGCCGCAACGGCAGCAGGAGCCGCTTGCCGGGTACCTCACGGCGGGACCGGAATGGTTCGACGTATACGGGATGCAACTCGTCGAGGGCCGCGCGTTCACGGAGGCGGACCGTTTCGACTCCGCGCCCGTCGCGATCGTCGACGAGTCGATGGCGCGTAAGCTCTGGTCGGGGGAATCCGCAATCGGCAAGCGCATTGCCGACGCCGATACGGACAAGGTTGCCTGGGCCCAGGTCGTCGGGGTGATGAGGGACTTCAAGGGCGGCGCTGACTTCTACAACCCGAGCATGAACCCCCTTCGCTTCATGCGCCCGTGGGCGCAGGACCCGGGCAATAATTTCGTCGTCCTCACCGTGCGCACGGTGGGCCCGGCGGGCCCGCTGAAGGAAAGCGTGCGCAAGGCCATCGCCGTCCTCCTGCCCGACCTCGCCCTCAACTACCTGGCGACCATCGACGAGGACACCGCAAACACCTTCTCCTACTTTGCGTTCCTGAGGCGCATCCTCGTGCAGATCGCCGTCCTGGGGCTTCTCCTTTCGGGCATCGGCATCTACGGGGTGGTCGCGAACCTTGCCAGCGAGCGCACAAAGGAGATCGGGATCCGGATGGCGCTTGGGGCGCAGCCCAGCGCCATCCTTTGGCTCTTCGTCCGGAACGGCCTCGTCCTCGCCTGCGTGGGCGCGGCGATAGGCCTCGTCGGGTCCTTTGCCCTCATCACGACGCTCGGCCGGATCTTGCCGGCGCTTCCGG
This sequence comes from Opitutaceae bacterium, assembly GCA_036489955.1. Taxonomy (GTDB): domain Bacteria; phylum Verrucomicrobiota; class Verrucomicrobiia; order Opitutales; family Opitutaceae; genus Palsa-1447. The sequence goes on along the minus strand of DASXEV010000047.1, from coordinate 18,917 downwards.
GACGCGACCCGTGGACGGTCTTTGGCGCCGCGTTTGGGCTCGTCGCCGTCGCGATGATCGCCTGCTGGCTGCCGGCGCGGCGGGCGACGCGCGTGAGCCCCATGACGGCCTTGCGCACGGAATAGGCGCATGCGCGGGGGCCTGCGGCCCTCGTGCGGATGAGGTCGATTGAGGGCAGGGGGCTTTAGGCTTCCCGCTTCTGGGAAGGATGAATCCCGAGCCCGTGAGGGCAAATCCCAGGGGGGTGCATGATGGTTTTATAACATCCTGCCGTATAATCGACTAGGAATGCCCCCGGGGTTTGGCACGGCGCCTGCCATCACGGGGGCAACCCGCGCTGCAGCCGCAGGGATATTTCGCCGATCTTCGGTGTAACCTTCCGGTGCGGCCGCGGGTTAAAACCCATGATGCTCTCCGACCTGCGCGTAGCCACCCGGTCCCTGGGGAGGACTCCCGGGTACACTTCGATCGTCCTCGCGACCCTCGCCCTGGGGATAGGCGTGAACGTCTCGATGTTCACCCTGCTCGACACGCTGCTGTACCAGAAGGTGCCCTTCAGCCAGGCCGACCGGCTGGTGTCCATCGTCGGGACCTCGCCCCAGAATCCCCGCGACCAGTTCTCGTCCAAGGAGGTGGACGACATCCGCGCGCAGGCGGCCGGAGCCGGAAAGGCCTTTGAGTCCGTCACGACGTACGCGCAGTGGTCCGACACCCTTTCCGAGCGCGGGAAGACCGCCGAGCAGCTCACGTCAATCGACGCGTCGTCGGACTTCTTCAGGACTTTCGGCGTCCAGCCGTTCCTGGGCCGCGCCTACACCGACGCGGAGGAGGTCACGGGGCGGGGGCAGGTGGCCCTGCTGAGCTACGCGCTCTGGAAGGGCCGGTTTGGCGGGGACCCGAGCGTCCTCGGCCGCACCCTCAGGCTGAACGCCGAGGACGTCACCGTGATCGGCGTCATGCCCAAGAGCTTCACAGCGCCCCTCTTCTTCATCGGGCGGGTCGACCTGTGGCGGCCGATCACGATACCCCCGCATATCGTCAACGACCGCAGCAACAGATTCTTCTTCGCGATCGGCCGCCTCAACCCGGGGATGACGGTCGCCCAGGCGAAGGCGGAGCTCGACGCGCTGTCCGTCCGCTGGATGCATGACTATCCGGCGACGGAGAAGGACCGTGGCTTCGGGCTCATTGCGCCGAACAAGATCCTGATGGACAGCACCAGCGTCTTCATCATCTGGCTCATGTACGGGATCGGCGCCGCGGTGCTGGCCGTCGCGTGCGCGAACATAGCCAGCCTGCAGCTCGCGAGGGCCGCGTCGAAGCTGAAGGACCTTGCGATCCGCTCGGCGGTCGGTGGGTCGCGCCTGCAGCTCCTCAAGCACCAGATGGTCGAGCCGCTTCTCCTGGCGCTCGTCGGCGGCTGCCTGGGTGTGGTGGTGGCGGGCGCGATGAACCGCGCGCTTGGGGGGGCCCTGACGATCAACATGGAGCCCATCCGCCTTTCCCTGAGCCCCGTCGTGATCGCCGTGGCCATCGCGACCTCGCTGGCGACCGGGGTCGTCTTCGGGCTCCTGCCGGCGTTGTACGCGTCCCGCATCGACGGCATCAGCGTCATCAAGCAGGGGACGAGGGGGTCGACCTCCGGGGGGGCGCAGCAGCTCATGCGCCGGGTCCTCACCATCGGCGAGATCGCCGTCGCCATCGCGCTCCTGAGCGGCGCCGGCGCGATGATCCGGGGCATGCACAGCCTGCTTGAGCGCAGCAACGGCTGGGACACGCAGAAGATCATCACGGCCAACATCCACCTGCCCGAGCAGTCCAGGTACCTGACGGACGACTCGAGGCGCGTCGCCATCGAGAAGCTCCGGCGGAGGCTGCAGGAGATACCGGGCGCCGAGAACACGTGCGTCAGCACGACGGTGCCCTTCTTCGGGGCGTCGCAGGACCGGCCGTTCCAGGTCGCGGGTAAGTCCTACGAGGACGAGTCGAAGGAGCCGCTCGGGGGCTACACGATGGTGACCCCGAGCTTCTTCGCGACCCTCGGCATATCCATCCTCGAGGGGGAGAACATCCCCGCCTCGCTGAAGGCGGACGACAAGCCGGTGGTCCTCATAAACAAGTCCATGGCCAAGGCCTTCTGGCCGAACGAGAGCGCGATCGGAAAGCGGATCGGGGACCGCCAAGGCGGCAAGCTCGTGTGGCGGGAGGTGATCGGCGTCGTGAGCGATGTCCGCTACCCGCTGAACATCACCGACCGGAGCACGCCCTACCAGGTCTACAAGCCCATCGTGGAGGAACCATGGGGCTACCTGTTCCTTTCGGCGCGGGGGGACAACCCGGGCCGGTTCCGCAACGAGCTCCGGCGCGTGGTCGGCGACGTCGACCCGGACGTCGCGATCCAGCAGGAATACACGATTGACGAGGCGCAGAGGCAGCTGAACCACAACCTCTACGTGGTCCAGGACACCCTCGGCTGGTTTGCCGTCCTCGCCCTCCTCCTGGCGGCGCTGGGGCTCTACGGCGTCATCTCCTACCTGGTGGCGCAGCGGACGAACGAGATCGGGATCCGGATGGCGCTCGGCGCCAGCCGCGTGAACGTCCTCAACCTGATCCTCAGGTACGGCGTCACGCTCGCGGCGATCGGCGCCGCGGTGGGCCTCGCGCTCAGCATCGGGCTCAACCGGCTGCTGTATTCGGCAACACCGGGCTGGATAGCACTGGATGCGGGTTCCATCGGGGGGCCGGCCCTCATGCTGGTGTCGGTGGCCCTGGTCGCCTGCCTTGCGCCTGCGCTCCGGGCGACGCGAATCAACCCCATCGACGCCATCCGGACGGAATAGCGGCGGCGGCCCGCGCCGCGGGCACAACGCGCTCGACAGCCCCGCTGTGCGCCAACCAAATTCTGCCGGGGGTCCAGGCTTCGACTCGCCGGATGGATTCGGCGGGCTCGGGCGTGCATCCTTCCGGCCCAATGCCGCTTACCCTGCACAGCATCCCGACGGCGCCAGACGACCAGAAGGCGGCCGCCTTCCTCTCTCGCCAGTCGGAACAGTACGGGGGCAACCTGCAGCTGGAGCCCAATGTCTGGGCCTTGCTCGTTGTCGCACACGGCGACCCGGAGGAAACCGCCATCGTGCGGGACATCCTGGCGAGCGCCACCTTTGCGCACGAGGTGCGCGAATCCGAGGACGGTGCCTTGGGGGTATACTGCGTGGATGGAGCAAACCGGTCCGCGGCGTCATTCTGGCTGGACGACACCTATCGGGCCCATTCGGGGCGGATCAGGGGCCTGGCTCCCTCCCACGCATCTCTGGTGGACGAGATCCTCAAGTCCCCCATGCCTCATCGGTTCGCCAATAATTTGGTGGATCTCCACGCGAAGGGCGAGGTTGCCGCCGGCGCGATCCGGCAACCCAGCACTGTGAGGAGCCTGCTCGACCGCCTGCACCTGCGCGAGCCGCTCTACATCTCCGCCTTCCTGGCCTTGCTCGACCACCACCTGTTCGACCTGGTCGTCTTGAACAGGAAACTGGAAAAGGAGGACGTCGAGCTCGGGAACGACCTCACCCGTGGATCGGTCTCCAAGGACCCGTTTTTCCAGTCCCGCCAGACGACAGCCTCCCAGATCAGGAATCACCTGGTGCGCTGCCACATGATCAATCCCATTGACCAGCAAAAGGGTGCCGCGACGCACAACCCATACGCTTACCTTACCGACGTCCGCCTGAAGGGGAACGAGGTGATCCTGCGCGTCGATGGGATCGACCAGGCCATTGGAACCTCGGAGTTTCTGGGCGCCCTCAGGAAGATCCGAAAGAACGTGAACCGGGGCGCACGTTTGGAGGAGGTTGATACCCACACTCCCTGGATGACCGACGAGATCGGCTACCCCCTGCGGTTCATCCGGGGCCAGATCAGCTCAAATCCGGCGATCTCGGCCCTCGACATGCTTTATATGATCGAGCGCGCCGTCGACCCGGACGGCCTGTAGGTCGGGGGCCGGATCAATGTGGGGCGCAAGTCCGGCAGCGCGGGGGCCCCTACGATACAAAATTGGTGGGCCCACAGGGATTCGAACCCTGAACCAAAGGATTATGCCTACCACTTCGGCTTTCGCCGCCGCCGCCCACATGGGACAGCGTGCGTGGTCTGGACCATGCCTTCACCATACCGAATCCGGCTTAGGTGGGTGATTATGGCCTCTACACCTTACCGCAATTTCTTGCGGGCTTGGCTCGGCATTGGGTCGCCCCGGAAGGGCAGGCCGTTCACCGAATTTACACCTGACTACTGGCGGGTTTCCCCGCCAGCGACCCATTCTTGAGTCCTCTGCTCTAACCGTTGAGCTATAGGCCCGAAAATCCAAAGAACCGGGAAAGCGTGGATTTGCCCCCCTTCATTCTCAATAGGAATCGCCCGTCCTCCGCGGGCTAGGAGTGCGTTGAGGCCGGGAGGGTGGGGCGTGCGCCCGCGCGTCGGCCGCACCCCAACATCAGGAGCGGGGAGCGGCGGGACCGACGACCAGCAGCTCAAACGAGCCCGGCAGCATGGGGCCCCTGCGGGACCATCCGCGTCCGGGAGCCGGCGCGGCCCCGGCCTTCGGGCTTGGCGCAGGCGTCGGCTTCGCCCATTGGGCCGTCACCGTGAAGATCCTGCCGGTCTTCGCGTCCAGCGTCGACGTGCGGGCCCCCGCCTTTGTGGCCACCGTCTGCCCGACCGCAAAGTGGCCGGAACTCGTTTCCGAAATGAGCGTGATCGTCCCATCGCCCTGCGAGCTGATGGCCTGCCTCCTCGCCGGGTCATATTCCGCGGCGTCGACGCCGCGTCCGATCGGGAGCACGTCGAGGATGTTCCCGTTGTCAGCGTTCATGATGACGGCGGTCGCGGGATCGTGGCAGTAGCAGAAGAGGATCCGGCCCTCGGTGTCCAGGGCGAGGCCCCCCGGCCCGCCGCCCCGGCCTTCAAGGCCATAGCGCGCCTTGACCTTCAAGGTCCGCGCGTCGACGACGGCGACCTGGTCCTTGTCCTCCACGTCGATGAACACGGCGCCCTTGCCGTCGCTCGCGGCCTCCTCCGGGGCGCCCCCCAGGTCGATGGTGCCGACCACCCTGCCGTCGCCCGAGTCGAGGACGGTGACATTGGGGACGCGGTGGCTGAGGACGAATATCCGGCTGGTTGCCGGGTCAAAGAGGATGCCGTCGGGGTTGCCCTGGACCGTGACCGTCCCCAGGGGCGCCAGCGTGCGCGAGTCCCACATCACGACGGGCTGGCTGCTGCTGAAAGCGTGGTGGCTCGCGGGGTCGATGGCCACCCCGTGCACGCTCTTCGTCCCCGCGATGTCCCCCACCATCTTCAGCGAATCCAGGTCGAATACGTCGATCCGGCTTCCCCGGGGGATGTACAGGCGCCTGGCGTCGGAGTCGGCGTAGAGATAGTCGAACCCGCCCTCGCCGCCGATCGCGACGGTCTTCTGCAGGGCGTACGTGGCCTCTGCGGCCGATGCGCAGCGGGGGGCCGCGAGCAGCGCGGCGATGGCGATCAGGAATGGGGCGGTGGGTTTCATGGGGCGGGGGAGGGCCGAGGCTAACCCGGGCGGGGGCAATTCCAAGCGCGGGCTTCCCCGGGGGCGCGGGGCCCGTCCGGGCGGGATCGGGGCGCAGGCCAAGTTAATTGACGTATCAATTAAATAGTTGACATATCAACTAACGGCGGCAAAAAAGGCGCCATGCACCCGGTACTCCACGTTTTCACCACCGCCCAGGCCCTCGAAAAGGCGGCGGCGCGGCTCTTCCGCCCCCACGGGCTCACGGTCGCGCAGTTCAACGTCCTGAACACGCTCTCGGGAACCGAGGGAATGCGGGCCTCCGCCCTCGCGGACGCCCTGATCGTCGATCCCTCGAACGTCACGGGCCTCCTGAAGCGCATGACGAGGGACGGCCTCCTTAGGGAGGCCCCCAACACGGGCGACAGGCGCCAGTACGTCGTGACCCTGAGCCCGCGGGGCCGCGCCGTCTGGCGCCGGGCCAGCGCCGAATACGAGGCGCGGCTTGCCCAGGTGGCGGCCACCGCCTCCGGGGCGGACCTCGCGGCCCTGGGGCGCGCCCTCGACTCCTTCACCCGCAACGTCTCCCAGCCATGAACATCGACCTGCACGTCCACGTCGTCGGAACCGGCGCGGGCGGCACCGGCTGCTGGTACCGCCCGAGGGGCTGGACCCGGTTCGGCCAGCCGTGGATGCTGCGCAGCTTCGGCCTTCGCGCTGGCGCCCTCAGGCACGACCTCGACGGGACCTACTCGGGGCGCCTCCTCGGCTTCGTGAGGGGCTCCTCCCTCGACGCCGCGGTGCTCCTCGCCCAGGACGAGCCCCACGACGCCTCCGGCCGCGTGCTCGAGGGCACCGGCTCCTTCTACGTGCCGAACGACTACGTCCTCGGCCTCGCGAGGCTCCATCCCGAGTTCCTTGCGGGCATATCGATCCATCCCGCCCGGGCCGACGCGCTGGACGAGCTCGACCGGTGCATCGCCCAGGGGGCGTCCCTCCTCAAGTGCCTGCCGAACTGCCAGAACATCGACTGGAACGACCGCCGCTACACGCGGTTCCTCGAGCGGATGGCGGAGGCGGGCCTGCCCCTCCTCGCGCACACGGGCAGCGAGCACACGCTTCCCGTCGTCGACCGCAGCCTGGAGGACCCGAGGGTCCTCACCCGGCCCCTCGAGGTGGGGGTCACCTGCATCGCGGCCCACTGCGCGACCGGCAACCTCCTGGGACGGGACTACTTCAGCGTCTTCGCCCGGATGGTGCGCCGCCACCCGAACCTCTACGGCGACAACAGCGCCTTCTGCACCCCGAACGGCAGGCTGCGGCGCGGGCACCTGGAGGGATGCCTCGAGGAGCCGCTCCTCGGGCGGGTGCTCCACGGGAGCGACGCCCCGGTGCCGGCCTACGGCATCGAGCCCTATGCGCGGGGCTACATCGGCCGCCGTGCCTTCGGCGCGAGCCTGCACGAGCGCAACCCGCTCGAGCGCGACTACCGGCTGAAGCGGGCGATGGGGTTCCCCGAGGCGAGCTTCACCCGCGCAGCCTCCCTCATCCGGCTCCCCGGGGGCGCAGGGCTGGCCTCCCAAGCCTTGAACCCCCGACCCCTCTCCCCATGAATGCCCCCGTCCCCCGTCCCAGCCTTACCCCCGCCCGAAAGGTCCCGCTCGCGGCCAAGATCGCCTACTCGGCTTTCGTGGCCGTCCTCGTCCCCGTTTACCTGTTCTCCTACGGCCCCACCAACTTCCTCTATTTCTGCGACGTGGCCCTCCTCCTCACGCTCGCCGGCATGTGGCTGGAGAGCCCGCTCCTCATCAGCATGTGCTGTGTCGGCATCCTCCTGCCCCAGGCGTTCTGGGTGGTCGACTTTCTCTGCGGTCTCCTGGGGTTCAAGCTGACGGGCCTCACGGCCTACATGTTCAGCCCCGCGCTGACTCTCTTTGCCCGCGGGCTTTCCCTCTTCCACGGCTGGCTGCCGCTGCTCCTGGTCTGGCTCGTCCTGCGGCTGGGCTACGACGCGCGGGCGCTCTGGGCCTGGGGCCTCCTCGCGATGGCCCTCATCCTCGTCTCGTACCTCTTCCTGCCCCCCGCGGGCGCCGTCCCCGCGCGGCCCAACGCGCCGGTGAACGTCGACTACGTCTACGGCCTTTCCGACCGCGAACCGCAGCACTGGATGGGCCCCCTCGCGTACCTGGCCTTCTACGCGGCCGCCCTCTGGGGCATCCTCTTCGTCCCGACCCATCTCCTCCTCGGGAGGTTCATCCGCCCGGCAACCCCAACGACAAGCTGAACCCATGAGCTCCCAGCCCTCGGCTCCACGCAACTACCCGCTCCTCCTCGCCGGCCAGTTCCTTGGCGCCTTCGGCGACAACTTCCTGCTGGCCGCGATCCTCGGGCCGCTGACCTACGCCCTCAACAACGGCAGGATCACCGAGGCCGTGGTCGGCAGCGAAAACGCCCTTTACGGGCTCGTGTTCGCCGTGCCCTTCATCGTCCTGGCGCCCCTGGCCGGCTTCCTGAACGACCGGATGCCGAAGACCCGGTGGCTGGTCGGCGGCAATGTCGTCAAGCTTGCCGGCACCTGCATCGGCCTTGTGGGCGTGTGGAAGCTGGGCGCCCAGTCAAGCCACGCGGTCCAGGTCGTGGGCTACACCGTCGTCGGGATCGGCGCCTGCTTCTATTCTCCGGCGAAGTACGGGATACTGCCCGAGATCGTCGCGAAGGAGCGGCTGGTGAAGGCGAACGGGACGGTCGAGATGCTGACGCTCGTCGCCATCGTCGTCGGGCTCGGCGGGGGCGGCGTCCTCTATGACGAGACGCTTTCGCTGCCCAAGTGCTACCTGGTGAGCGCCTGCCTGTACGGCGCGGCCCTGCTCTGCAACGCCCTCATGGAGGCCACGCCCTTCAACCCCGCCGCCTCGCTCTCGCGCAGCGTGGGGGAGTTCGGGAGGAACTTCACCTCCTTGGTAACGAACGCGCGCCTGGGAAAGATCCTCCTCGGCTCGGCCCTCTTCTGGTTCGCGGGATCGGCGCTGAAGAGCGCGCTCCAGGGCTGGGGCCTCGCGGTCTTCGCCGCGGCGGGTGTCCAGCACATCACGAACCTGAAGCTTGTCCTCCTCAAGGTGGGCATGGTGGTCGGCATCGTGCTCGGCGCCTTCCTTGCCGGGCAGCTGCACAAGACGGGGGACCTGTCCTGGGCGCGGAGGTACGCGTTCCTCCTCGCGGCCGGCCTTGCGGGCCTGGGCCTCCTCGGCGGCCGGTTCGGCCTGCCTGCCGTCATCCTTGTCCTCATCGTGACCGGCGCGGCGGCGGGCCTCCTCGTCGTTCCCTTCAACGCCGCGCTCCAGTCCGAGACGGACCAGACCAAGCTCGGCAAGACAGTGTCGGTCCAGAACTGCACCGACTACATCGGCATCGCGGCCGGCGCCGCCTACCTCGGCTACCTGACCCACCTGAACCTGACGCCCAACGGGGACCTCGTCGTCCTCGGGGTCACGGTGGCCGTTATCGCGCTCGCCATGGGGCTCGTGACCCGCAGGCCGGCGGCCTGAGACCCGATGGGATCCTTCGCCGATTCGCTGGTCTTCCCCCTGGGACGGTTCCTCCTGCGGACGCTGTTCCGGGCGGAGGTGCGCGGCCTCCCGAACTTCCCGGCGTTGGGCCGGCGGCTCGTCATCGCGAACCACGCCTCGTGGCTGGACGGCGCGCTCCTGGCGGCCTTCCTGCCGGGGAAGCCCGTCTTCGCCGTCGACACGAGGATCGCCCGCCAGCGCTGGGTGAGCCCCTTCCTGCGCCTCGTGACCGCGTACCCCATCGACCCGACGCAGCCGATGCTCCTGAAGGCCCTGTGCCAGTGCGTCGAGGAGGGGCGGGTCGTGGTCGTCTTCCCGGAGGGCCGCCTCAGCACGACGGGCGGCCTCATGAAGGTCTACGACGGGGCGGGATTCATCGCGCAGAAGACGGGCGCCGCGATCATCCCCGTGCACATCGGCGGCGCCGGCCGCTCGGTCTTCACCCGCCTGGGCGGCAAGTTCCGCAGGCGCCTGTTCCCGAAGGTCACGCTCACGGTCGGGCAGCCGTCCAGGATAGCCGAGGGAATGCCGCGGGACCTGTGGACGCAGCACGTCTACCAGCTCCTCAGCCAGGGGGCCTTTGCGGCACGCCAGGCGGGCCGGCCGCTTTTCCGCGAGCTCATCCTGGCGGCGCGCAGCCACGGCGGCCGCACGCGGGCCTGGGAAAACCACGAGGGGCGGGGCGTGGCCTACGCGGACATCCTCGGCAGGGCCGCCTACCTGGGCTCGCGCCTGCTGGAGCACGCCCCTGCCGGCTCAGCGGCCGGGATCATGATGCCGACCAGCATCGAGGGCGCCCTCGTCTTCTGGGGCATGCAGTACGCCCACATCGTGCCGGCGTGGCTCAACTTCACGATGGGCCTGTCCTCGTTCGCGTCGACCCTCGGCACCGCGGCCGTGGGGACGGTCGTCACCTCGCGGGCGTTCGTCGAGGCCGCCAGCCTGGGGGGCCACGTGGCCGCGGTCGCGGAAAGGGGCGGCAGGGTCGTGTACCTGGAGGATCTCGTGCCGTCGGCCGCAGGGAAGCTTCGGGCCGCCTGGCTGCGGCTGGGGGCGGGGCGCGCCTACGGCCGCAACGAGCGGCGCTGGATCGCCTCAGGGCGGGACGAGAGGGCCGCCATCTTCTTCACCTCGGGCTCCTCCGGGCTTCCCAAGGCCGTCGTCCTGTCGCACGGGAACCTCCTCTCCAACGTGGCGCAGCTCATGGCGAGGGTCGACCTCACCCACGGCGACTGCGTCTTCAACGCCCTGCCGCTCTTCCACGCCTTCGGCTTCACGGGCGGCATGCTGATGCCGCTCATGTCCGGGGTGCGCACCGTGCTCTACCCGACGCCGCTCCACTACGGCCTCATCCCGGAATTCATCTACGGCGCCGGCGCCACGGTCTTCTTCGCGACCAACTCGTTCCTCAGCGGCTACGCGAGGAAGGCGCACAACTTCGACTTTGTCGCCCTGCGCTACGTCTTCGCCGGCGCGGAGAAGCTCCAGGCCTCGACGCAGAAGGTGTGGGCCGAGCGGTTCGGCATCAGGATCCTCGAGGGCTACGGGACGACGGAGGCCTCGCCCGCCCTCACCATGAACACCCCCCTCTGCTACAAGGCGGGGACCGTCGGCCAGTTCATGCCGGGGATCGAGTTCCGCCTCGATCCCGTGCCCGGCACGGCGGGCGGAAGGCTCCACTTCAGGGGCCCGAACCGGATGATGGGCTACTACCTTCACGGGAGCCCGGGCGTCCTGTCCGACACCGGCGATTGGTACGACACGGGCGACATCGTCTCCGTGGACGAGGAGGGCTTCGTCACCATCCTCGGCCGGGCGAAGAGGTTCGCCAAGATCGCGGGGGAGATGGTGTCCCTTGCGGCCGTCGAGGAGGCCGTGGCGTCGGTCGCGTCCGGGGCGGTGGCCGTCGTCAACCGGCCGCACCCGGCGAAGGGCGAGGAACTCGTCCTCTTCTCGGGCGACCCGGCGCTGACATTGGAGGCGGCCCGGGCCGCCGTCCGGGCGAGGGGCCTCTCAGACCTCTGCGCCCCGAGGCAGCTGCGGCTGTGCTCGCCCTTCCCCCTCCTCGGCTCGGGCAAGCCGGACCTCGTGGCCCTCCAGGAGCTGGCCGCCCGCGCGGGCGGCGAGCCGGAGCGTCCCTAGCGGACCGCGTGGAGGCAGGCGTCCACCCAGGGCGCCGCCCGCGCCGCAAGGACGTCGCAGCCCCAGGTGACGAACACCGCGGCGAACACGTCGACAAAGTAGTGCGCCCTGAGGATGACGACGGCGGCCATCTCTGCGGTGGCCACGACCGCCGCCGCCGCGCCCAGCCAGGGCGGACCCTGGCGCGCCAGCTCCATCGCCCCCAGGACCGCGGTCGCCGTGTGCCCCGAGAAGAAGAAGTCGTTGCTGACGCCGTAGGTCACGAGGAGGGACGGCACGCCGGGGTCTCTCCAGATGATGCCCTTAGGGGCCGGCAGGGACGTGAGGCCCTGGCACACCTGCCTCGCCCCCATGACGAGGATGAGGGCCACGAAGGGCCTCGTCGTCGGTCCGAATACCGCGGCGCCGAGGAGGTAAAGGCCGAAGAGGTCGATGAGCGCGGAGGTGGCGACAAGGAGGGCGTTGGCCGCCGCGGGACGGGCGGAGAGCCACGCGTGCATCCCCGCCGTCAGCTCGTGCAGCCTGTCGCCTATGCCGTCCGCGGGCGCCGCCTTCCGGCCGATCAGCCTCTGGGTCCAGAACCAGAGGACAAGGGCTGCCGCGACGAAGCCCGCCCGGACGGCCGCCTGTGCCCAGGCGCCCATCGTCAGGCGGCCTTCCTCCGGAAGGAAAGCGAGGCCGCGAGGAGGCCCTCAAGCTGCTCGCGGATCGCCCTCATGAGCGGGTCCTCGGCGCCCTTCACGCGCTCCTGGGACACCTCGATGGCCTCGCCAACGCTGACGACGGCGTGGATCGGCGGCACGACGCGGGCCTTGTCCGTGGTGTCCTCCTCGAAGCGCTCGACGGTCTCCAGGATCCGCTCGGGCGTGGGGCTTCCCGAGAGGTAGCCCTCGGGATAGAACGCCAGCTGCTGCGCGAGGTAGAGCTGCGACAGGAGCTTCCAGCGCTCATCGATCTCGGCCTCCGACATCTGGCCGGCGAGGAGGTCCGGCAGCAGCGCGGTCCTCAGGAGCTTCACGCGGGCCACCACGTCGCCCTCGTGCCTGCCCTTCAGGACCGCATCCTCGATGGGGCAGAGGAGGTGGTCGATGAGGCGGCGGATCCGCTGCGGGAAGTCGCCCGGCTGGGGCGAGCCAAGGTACTCGATCTCCTTGAGCGCAAGGAGGGCGCCGCCGATCTTGGCCACGCGCTCCACGGGGGGCAGCTCCCTGTGGGGCCGCCAGGACAGGCGCACCTCGATGTCGCTGAGGATGGGCGCCACCGTCGCGGCCAGGTCCCCCTCGAAGAAGTACCGGATGGCGACCGGGTGCACGACGACCTTGCCGGGGGTGGGCAGCGCCGCGCGCTGCTTGGCCGCGCTCCTCGCGATCATGGCCGTCCCCTCCATCAGCGGGGTCAGCAGGTCATTGTGCCTTGTGATGACGCCCTCGGGAAAGAGGACCAGCGGGCGCCGGGCCTCGGCGATCGCCTGGATGGCGCACTTCAGGGCCTCCCGGTCGAGCCCTTCGCGGTAGATGCTGAACGCGCCGGCGCGCGTCAGGAGGAAGCGCTGGAGCCGGCCCTGCATGAATATGTGCCAGCTCGCCATGATATGGAGGTGCCTCCCCACCTCGTGGCCGAGGGCGCCGATGACGAAGGGGTCGCCGGGACGGCTGTGGTTGGGCGTCAGCATGACGCCGTGGCCGGCGGCCACGGAGGCGGCCAGCTTCCCGGCGCCCCGGCACTCGACGGACACGATGCCGTCCGTCCGCAGGAGGCGCGGCAGGAGGGGCTTCAGCAGGGCCGGCCAGAGATCGCCCCTGTGCGGGGGAATGAACGTGTACGGCTTGGCGACGACGACGGCCTGCATGGCTTTGGCGGGGTGGGGCCGGGCCGCTGGAAGGCCGCCCAGGCCCGAGGGCGCCCTATTTGGCGGGTCCAGGCAAGCCTTCTTCGGCGGGGCCGCCCAGGGAGACGAGGGGGGCGGCGGCGACCGAGAGGACCGCGCCGGACAGGAAGGGGGGGGCGGTGGTGGCCCCGATGAGGTTCACTCCCGCCATGATGTATTCCGGCCTGCTGGGATGGCTCGCCTGGGGCGCATCGAGGACCTTCCGTCCGTCGAAGACGACGATCGTCCGGGCCGGGAGGGTTCCGGCGGCTGCGGCGCCTGGCTCGCCGGCGGCCGGGTAGAGGGAGCCCAGGCTCACCTCCGCCGTGTGCACGGGCGAGTCGCCCAGGGCGAAAGGCCTCGAGAGGAGGAGCGGGGAGCCCCAGTGGTCCTGACCGACCCGCGCCATCCCGTTCCCGAGGTATTCCAGGAAGAGGACGTCGCCGACGCCGCGGAGCCCCGTCGTGAGGAGAGGCTCCGTGGCGCCCTTGGCGCCGGCCCCGAGCCTGAGCCCAAGCCTCAGCGCCCCGGGATAGCCGCCCCAGCCGGGACGGCCGAGCCCCGCAGGAATGTGCCCGTCGCTGAAAACGGCCCGGTCCGGCGCGCGGGCGACCCCGGAGATGAAGCCGCCGAACCTGTCCGCGACGAGGCTGTTGCCGGTCGGGTTGGCGCCGACCTCGGCCCCGGACGGGTCGGAGGGCGCGAATTCCGCGTAGCCATGCAGGACGGGGGCGCCGTTCACCCCGACGTGGTAGAAGGTCCTGAGGGAGTCGAGGTCGGTCTCCTCGTCGTAGATCGGCGCGTCCTTCGGCGGGAAAAGGCTGCCCATGCTGAGGAGAAGCTGGAGCCGCCGGTCCGCAGGCACGGCGACGGCGCCGGAGACCACCGGCGGGTAGGGCGCGTGCTCGTAGCCGAAGCGCACGCGGGTATCGTCGAGGTACTCGACATAGAGGAGGTCGTCGGCCCCCTTGGTCCCGGTGGCGACCAGGGGCTCGCGCTTGCCCCTTGCGCCGCTGGGGAGTTCAAGCGACACCGCCAGCGAGCCCGTGAAGCCCTTCCAGTGGGGATCAGGGTTTTCGACAAGTGAGACGAGGCGCGATCCCATCATCGGCAGGTCGCCCGGCCCTATCTCTGAGATCGCGAGCAAATTGCCCTCATAATTCTCGATGCAGGCCGAGCTGCCCACTGAGTTGACGCCGAAAGCAACCTTGGCTGGATCGACCTCGCCAAATGGCATGCCCGTGAGGACAGCGGTAACCCCGTTCAGGCGGATGTAGGCCTCGCCGCGCATCGGCAGGAGCCTGGGAAAGGCCGAATAGATGCCTGCAGGGGGTGCGGGCAAGAGCGAGCCTAGGCAAACCTCGAGCACGTTGCCCGATCCGAACGCCTGGGGGATCGGTCCGGAAATGACGGACCCGGCGCCGTCGCGGTCGATTCCTGCCCTCAGCAGGCCGTCCCCTTGCCTCGTGACGAAGACCACAACCTTCATGCCGCCCCCGGAGAGCGAAACGATGGGCTGCGCGATAGCGGTCTTCGGGGCGGCAAACCTAATCCGCAGCGGGCCGACGGCGCCTTTCCATTCTTGTGACCTGTGGGCGGCGATCCTGGACGCGGCAAAAACGGGGGTGTTCCGAGTGATTGACGCGACGGAGACTTGGAACAGCGCCGCGACCTTTCCCGTGAATTCCGGCCCGACCGACGAGGCGCCAATGAAATTGGTGCCGAGAGTCGTCCGGGTGACGTCCGGATCGAAAAATTTTGTGTGGTCAATGAACACGGGCTGGCCGTCGAGAACCACGATCAACTGCCCACGCAGGGCTTGAAGGTCGGGCCGGGCCTTGTATATCGGGCTCTCTGCCGGGGGCAGCAGCGCGCCGTCCAGGATAAGGATCTTGTGTCGCTTCGCGTAGTCGATCGGCACCGGCGCCGACTGGGTCAGGCCTGAGCCCCAATGGTCGTGCCCGAACGAAACGTGATTCGGATCGTCGTAGGTGATGAGAACGACGTCGCCAGCGCCGGTGGTGCCATTTTCGATGAGGGGATCGGACTCGCCCCAATATTGGGGCGCGAGGTTGGTCTCGATCCCCACGGGACCCGGGTAGTTGCCCCAGTCGACGTCGCCGTCCCCCGGCGAAAGGGCCACCTTCATAAGGCGCATGGACACGTCGTGCGAATTGATGTCACGCCGTTGGGCGAGCGAGAATCCCTCGTATTGGTAGGGTCGAAACTGCTCCGGGTTTGGGCGGCGCAGGAGCACCCCGTAGTTTCCGGTCCCTACGTCGAGTTTCTGGCCCCAGAGCGAGCCCGCGAATAGCAGCTTGTAGAAGCTGAATTCCTTCGCGGAGTCCCGCTTCATGATGGCCTGGGCGGACCTTAGAAACTGGTCGGGATAAACGATCCGGAAGGGCCCCGAGAAATTCCACGCCGCGAGTGCGGCGACCGAGGCCGCAGCCACGGCCGGCAGCCAGGACCACCTTTCCCGGCCTGTCCGCAGGAGGGCGGCCATCCCGCCGCCGGCGCCAAGGCAGAGATAGGGAACGGCCTGGCGGACCAGCCGCCCGTAGACCATGAACATCGGAACGACGTCCGAGAAGAAGACGAGGCCACCGACGACGATGAGCAACCCAGCCAGCCACGCGCGGGCGCGGGCGCTCGCCCCGGCTGGCGGCGAGGCCACGAAACGGACGAACGCGGCAAGCCACACGAGCACGAGGAGACGCTCGCTGGACCAGAGGTAGCCGAGGACGACCCTGTAGCCCAGAAAGAAGTTCCCCTGCCTTACGCTCCCTGAGAATGAACGATAGTCGACAAGAAGAGTCGGGGAAAAGGCGATGCCGGCACCGACGACCAGGCCCGCGACAAGGAAGAACCCCGCCGCCGCATAGGCGGAGCGGCCGGCCGCCGCGCGGAGCCCGCTCCCTCCGAACGCCACATGGATGGCGAACACGCTGGCCCCCATGAGCCAGTAGCCATTATAGGTCAGGAACCCGAACGCCACCAGCGCCCCGACTCCAAGCGAGACAAGCGCCGGCCGCCGTCCCGCCCCGAGAAAGAGGGCAAGCAGCATGAAGAAAAGCGAGGGGTCATAGGGAAACAGGTGCCGGCAGTCGAAGAACAGGCTGTTGGCCGCGGCCGCAAGGAACGCAGCCCACAGGGCCTCGTCCTCACCGGAACCCATCCGCCTCGCGATCGACCAGATGAGCGGGATTGCGCCGGCGGAGAAGAGCGCCAGGTAGGCTGCCTCCCATGGCGGGCTGAAGCTGCCCCGCCACGCCTCGACGAGAGCCACCGGCAGGCCGACCAGCCGGAAGAGCACGTGGTCCGCATGCGCGAACAGGTCGGCGCCCGCGAGTTTCCAGTGCCGGGCGAGGAGAGCTTGTGCGGCGTCGCGTGCGGCGCCGAGTCTGCCCTCGTCCGGCCAGAAATTCTGGCCACCTCGGAAGACCAGGATCATCCGCAGGCCAAGCGCCGCGCAGGTGAGCGCCGCGATTCGCGCTCTTGGTTTCCTTAAGTCCAGTGTTTGTTCAGCCTCATTCACGCATTCGGATAGTTGGGAAATATTCAATCAGGTGAAGAGGGTAAATTGCCTTTGACAAGGACTGACTTTGCATGAACTCCCGCCAGGTAATGAAATAAAGCCGCTCTGGCTATATATGCGCTATAAGGAGAGAAAAATAAATCTCCAATTATATCTGCTCCTAAAGCGATCTATCGCTGCAGGTAGATATAATATATATCAATCCCCTCATTGTAATTTCTTCTGCGAAAGGTGTCTGAATTGCTTTTGAAACGCGCACCATTCAATCCTACGTGAAATAGGGCACCCGTATACTTGATGCAATGGTCGCTCCGCGCCGGATATAAACTAAAGTCCGCTGGGTGCCTATCGGACACGTATTATAGGAGATTACACAGCGCCGGGTGGCATGCCGCTTTTAGTAGACACGGCGGCGGCTTGACGCGGCTACCCAAGGCCGAACTTGCAGAAATGAGGCTGAATAACGATCTCGGGCAAATCTGCCGAAGCCATCGCGAGCCGCGTCGCGGGGCACGCGCCCTTTAGAGGATGAAATGGGTGAGGCTCTTGGGACGTTAGACGGCGGGCTCCCAGCCCGGCTCGTACGTCCGGCGCCAGAGCTTCATGGCCTCATGGTCGCCGACGATGTGCCCGTCCGAGGCCTGGCACCGGAGCGAGCGGCCGACCCGCTGCGAGATGTTGCCCAGGTGGAGCATGACGACGCTCTTGTGGCCCTCCGATATGGGGGAGTTGAGCTTCGCCTCGCCGCGGACGGAATCGATGAAGTTCCTGAAGTGGGTCCGGTCGAGGGTGATGCCGTTGGCGCTCCTCGTGTTCGTGCCCTCGGCCTCGGTAGCCGTTGTGAGGCTCCTCACCTTCTTCTTGTTCGAGTCGAACACCGTGAAGTTGTCGTTCTCGAGGAGCGCGGAGCCCTCGGTCCCGTAGATCATGACGCCGCGCGAGAGGCCCTCCGTCGGGAAGCCGTTGCAGCTACGGCCCTCCCAGCTGATGGACTTCTGGCCGTCGAACTCCCAGCCGATGACCTGCGTGTCGGGCGTCTGCCAGTCGTCCTTGAACTGGTACCTGCCGCCGGTGGAGCTCACCTTGGAGGCGAAGTCGACGCCGAGGGCCCAGCGGGCGACGTCGACCTCGTGCGTGCCGTTGTTCAGGGCCTCGCCGGTCCCCCAGTGCCAGAACCAGTGCCAGTTGTAGGGGATGACATTGCTCTTGTACGGCCGGCGTGGCGCCGGGCCCTGCCACAGCTCGTAGTCGAGCTCGGTCGGTACGGGGACCACGGTGCCGCGGCCTATCGAGCCGCGGTTGTTCTCGTACCAGGTCTTTGCGTAGTATGCCCTTCCGATGACACCACCCCGAATCTGCCGGATGGCCTCGTTCGTGTTCGGGAATGAGCGCCGCTGGTTCCCCATCTGGACGAGCTTGCCGTAGCGGGCGATTGCGCGCTGGAGAAGCTCGCCCTCATAGGGATTCTGGCTGCATGGCTTCTCGACGTACACATGCTTGCCAGCCGCCAGGGCGAGGATGGCCATGGGGGTGTGCCAGTGGTCCGGCACCGCGATCGTCACGGCGTCGACGGACTTGTCGTCCAGTGCGCGCCGGAAGTCCTTGAGGGTCTTCGGACTCATCGAGGGGAACTTGCCCGCCTCCTTGACGCCCTTCGCCAGGGCGCGGTCGTCAACGTCGCAGATGTAGGCGATCTCGGCCTCGGGGATGCCCGAGAGCGACTCGATGTGGTCGAGCCCTCGGTTGTTGGTCCCGATGACGGCAATGCGCACCCTGGAGGATGGGCTCGTCGGGTTGGCGCGCACCCAGGCGGGCAGTGCGGCCAGGCCGAGGCCGGCGGCGCCAGACTTTATGAAGTTCCTGCGGGTTAGGTTGGTCATGGGATTCAGTAGGTTGCGGTCGAGGGAAGCACCCGGATCTTGATGTTTCTGAAGAAGACCTCGTCGCCATGGTCCTGCAGCAGGATGTATCCCTCCTTCAGCTCGCCGAAGCCGGGCCACTTCACAAACTTGCTCTCCTTCACCCTCTGCTGGAATTCGGGCGTGAACCGGGTGTACTCGAGTATCCTGTGGCCGTTCAGCCAGTGCTCCACATGGGGGCCGTTCGAAATGATCTCGGCATGGTTCCACTCTCCAATCGGCATGACATGCTTGTCACGCGCCGGCGGATACAGATCGTAGAGCGACCCCAGGGTGCGGTCGCCGTCCCGACCGAGCTTTGCGTCAGGGTGTCGGGCGTCGTCGAGGATCTGGTACTCGAGGC
>DASXEV010000041.1:0-195950 GCA_036489955.1 Opitutaceae bacterium | reverse complement strand
GGTTTTTAATAGGGTCGTCGGACTGCGCGATCGGTAGGCTCGGGCCTTTTCGCAGGCCCATGATCACCGAGCATCAGTATCGACGTCTAATGAAGCACTATAAACTGACTGGCGTGATCGACAACGCGGCCATGAAGGCAGGGATGCACCGGGGGACAGCTCGACGGTATCTGGCGGCGCAAGCCGGGCCTGATGTTCTCAAGCTGCCGCACACGTGGCGGACACGAAGCGACCCGCTGAGCGGCATTTGGCCAGAGGCCGAGCGCTGGCTGGAAGAGAGCCCGGAGGTGGAGGCTAAGGCGTTGTTCGAGTACCTGTTAGCAACCTATCCGGACAAGGTGGATGGCCGGGCGCTGCGGACCTTCCAGCGGCGGATTTCCGAGTGGCTGCGCCGCCACGGCCCTCCCAAGGAGGTCTTTTTCGCCCAGGTCCATGAGCCCGGAGAGTGCATCCAGACCGACTGGACCAACGCCAACGAACTCGGGGTCACGATCGCCGGCGATGCGCACCCCCATCTGCTCTGCCATTCGGTGCTCCCGTATTCCAACTGGGAGTGGGCGATCCCGTGTTTGTCCGAGTCGGTGCTTTCACTGAAGGGCGGCCTCCAGAGCGCCCTCTGGGAGCTGCGGGGAGTGCCCCGGTTTTCCCAGACCGATCAGAGCTCGATCGCCACCCACCAGCTTAAGCGCGGCGAGGGGCGGCGCGGGTTCAACGCCGAGTACGCCGCCCTCTGCAAGCACCTCGACATGGAGCCCAGGACCATCGCCGTCGCCAGTCCCAACCAAAACGGCGACGTCGAGGCCGCGCAGGGCGTGATAAAGCGGCGGATCAAAAACCAGCTGATCCTTCGCCGCAGCCGTGACTTTGCCTCGGTGCCCGCCTATGCTGTCTTCCTCGCCCGGGTATGCCGCGGTGCCAACGCGCTGCGCGAGCCCAAGGTCGCCGAGGAGCGGGCAACACTTCGGCCTCTTCCCGCCACCCGGTTCCCGGAGACGCACGAGACCACCGTCCGCGTCTCCAGCTACTCGACCGCCCGGGTCCGCGCCTGCGCCTACTCCGTTCCCGCCCGGTTGATCGGCGCCTTCGTGCAGGCCCATTTGAGCGAGGATACCGTGCGCTTCGTCTACCGCGGCGACGAGATCGCTTCCTATCCGCGCTCCATCGGCAAGGTTCCGCGGATCGACTACCGCCACATCATTGCCTCTCTCGTCCGCAAGCCCGGCGCTTTCGCCCGCTACATCTATCGCGAAGAGCTGTTCCCCCGGCCCGTGTTTCGCCAGGCCTACGACCGGCTCAGCGCCGCCGAGGAGCGCCGCGCAAGCGAGCGCTACCTGCGGCTCCTCCAGCTGGCCTCGGACTTCGGCGAGGACCGCGTCGCCGACCACCTGGGAGCGCTCCTACGGGCCGGCGAGCTGCCGCTCGCCGACGCGCTCGAGGTCCAGCTGCGCGACCCCGCGCCGGCCGCCCCGATGGCGCTGACCGTGTTTACCCCGGAGTTGGGATCCTATGACGCCCTGATCACGGAGGTGGCCTCGTGAGCACCGCCTTGCCGCTCCTCTTGCGCGCCATGCGCCTACCCACGATCGCCCGCGAGTACGCCCAGGCCATCGACAAGGCCGAAGCCGAGAACTGGGGCTATCCTCGCTTCCTGTCCTATCTTTTCGAGGCCGAGGCCAACGACCGTATCCAGCGCAAGATCGAGCGCCACCTGAAGGACGCCTGTCTTCCCGCTGGCAAAAACCTGGAGTCTCTCGATCAGCAGAAGCTCCCCGACAAGGTGCGCCGACAGCTGCCCGGCCTCCTCGAGGCCGACTTCGTCCGCCGCGGCGACAACCTGCTCTGCTTCGGCCTCGCCGGCCGCGGCAAGAGCCATTTCGTGACCGCCCTGGCCCGCGAGTGGATCTGTCGCCATCAGTTCCAGGTCCTCTTCGTCCCGGCCTTCCGCCTGGTTACCCAGCTCTTGGTCGCCAAGCGCGACCTGAAGCTGCCTCAGGCCATCGCCAAGCTCCAGCGCTTCGACGCCGTCGTCATCGACGACATCGGCTACGTCCAGCAGTCGCCCGAGGAGATGGAGGTCCTCTTCCACTTCCTCGCCGAGCGCTACGAAAAGAAGACAGTAGTCATCACCTCCAACCTGGTCTTCTCCCAGTGGGACCAGATCTTCAAGAACCCCATGACCACCATGGCCGCCATCGACCGCTTGGTCCATCACGCCACGATCCTCGAGTTCACCGGCGAGAGCGTCCGCGCCAACGCGGCCAAGAAGCGTCAGACCTGAACCAAGGGGCGGGGGGGAAGGCGGGGCTCACGCCCCGCCTCCCCCCCCGCGCCCCCTCTCCACCCCGATCCCTTTGGGATCTTTGTTCCGGAGGGGAGGGAGCTTCGCTCCCTCCCCTTGGACCCCTCCCTCAGCAACATTCCCAGTGACGGTTTCTAATTGTCATCACCGCCGGGAAACATCTGTCGTTGACGAACCTATCGGCTTCTTAAGCCGTTGATCCGCGTTCAAGTCCGGGCGGGGGCAGCATCTAGCGCCAAGTAGATTGGCCCGAGCGCAAATGGTAGGTCGTACCCCGACCACCGCCGGAGCCGGGCTCTAACACGGAGACGTCGGCCAATTGATTGATGTCGCGCATCGCGGTACCGAGAGCGCACCCGGATAAGATATCGATCCTAACGAAGGACAGGGGTTTCCTAAATCGTTAATTCCGGTTCCTTCACTGGACCCGACGAGGGAGACGGAAGGAAGCGTGTGCCTGTGCTGGTCATCATGGCCGTCACCCCGCATCCGTGACCCTAGGTCGTCTTCGGCGGAATGGCCGGGGAACCCGGGGCAGGGGCCTTGCCCGCAAAGTGCAGGTGCTCTAGGATCTCGCCCCGGAGGCGAAGGAATTCCGGGCTGTTCCGCTGGCGGGGCCGCTGGAGGTCCACCGGGATCGTCTTGTCGATCCTGCCGGGCCGCGACGTCATGACGACAATGCGGTCGCTCATGTAGATCGCCTCGTCAATGTCATGGGTCACCAGCAGCATCGTCATCCGGTTCAACTGCCACAGCCGCAGCACCTCGTCCTGCATGTTCATCCGGGTGAACGTGTCCAGCGCGCCCAGCGGCTCGTCCAGGAATAGCACCCTCGGGTGATTGATCAGCGCCCGCGCAAGGGCGACGCGCTGGGCCATTCCACCGGAAAGGTGATGCGGATACGCATTGGCAAAGCCTTCAAGGCCGACAAGGCGCATGAAGCTTTCCACCTCGCGCCTCTTTGAATGCAGCACGCCCCGCGCGACCAGCCCGGCCTGTATGTTGCCCCTGACCGTGAGCCAGGGGAAGAGGTTGGGGTCCTGGAAGACGAGGCCGCGCTCCGCGCTTGGGCCCGAGATCGGCTCGTTGCCGACGAGGAGCTCGCCCGCGTCCAGGGTCTCCAGCCCCGCCATGAGCCTCAGCAGCGTCGATTTCCCGCAGCCGCTGGGCCCGATGACCGAGACGAACTCGCCCGCCTCGACGTCCAGCGAGACGCCGGACAGCGCCTGCGTGCGCACGGCGGGGTCCCCGTGCGCGGTGAAGCTCTTCCTCACTCCCCTCGCACGGAGGGAAGAGGGCTCGCCGCCGGCGCCGGTCGCGGGATTCGTCACCATTTGATGACGCCCTTCTGCCACGCGAGCATCCGGTCGCGCACCTTGAACAGCACGGTTATGATCGTGGAGAAGAACGCCGCCATGATGATCAGGGCCGCATAGACCTTGCCGTACTCGGCCCAGCCCTGGGCCCAGCTCAGGTACCATCCGAGGCCGGACTTGACCCCCACGGTCTCGGCGACGACCAGCGTGAGGAAGGACGTGCCTAGGCCCATGAACAGCCCGATGAAGATGCTGGGCATCGCGGCCGGCACCGCCACGCGGAATATGAGGTACCCCCGCCCGGCCCCGAGCGTGCGCGCGACGTCCAGGTAGGACGCGCGCGTGTTCGAGATGCCCGACACCGTCAGCATGGTGACCGGGAACCACACGGACAGGGCGATCAGGCCGACGCCGGACAAGGCCTGCGATGGCGACAGCACCATCGCCAGGGGAATCCACGCCGTCGCGGGAATCGGGCCGATGATCTTCAATGCCGGCATTCCCCAGTACCTCGCCTGCTCGAACCAGCCGATGCACACGCCGGTGACGAGCGCGATCACGACCCCCAGAGTATATCCCCCCAGGAGCAGCACCAGCGAGTGCCACGTGCTGTCGAACAGCAGGGCGCGGTCCTCGATGAGGCTCTGCAGGACGCCGGCCGGGCCGGGGAAATAGGGCAGAGGCAGCCACCGGAAGCCGGATGTGACCAGTTCCCAGAGCGCCAGGAGGACGACCGTGGCCGCGATGACGGGGCACATGTCCCGCATCCACCGCCGCAGTGCGCCGGAAAGCCGCTGGATGGGCAACAGGCTGACGGACGCGGCCAGCGCCCCCGCCAGGAATATCCAGTAGGAGCGGGTCGGCCGGGCGGGTTCATGCCGCGAAGCCAGCGCATGGACCACCATCGCCGCGGCGACCGCCAACGGGACCGCCAGCAGGGTCACGGCCCGCAGTCCGCGCGGGGAAGGAGCCTTGCCCGCTTCCGGTGTGCCGTCGTTTTCCTGGAGGTCCTGCGTCAATTGCTGGCCACGGGCATGTCGCAGCACGACCTGACGCTCCCCGGGCGGATGTGGGCCGCTTCCATGCGCACCAGGGCATTCTCATTGGGCAGCAGCTGGCCGTCCGCGACCTTTTCCACCTGGACCGTCTTAAGCCACTCGTCCGACACGCCGTCGAGGCGCGTGAAGGCGCGCTGCGTCAGCTCGTCGATGTCAGTCGACGCGTTGAGCATCCCGACCTTCTGCATCGCCGCCGCCGCGGACCTTATGGCGCTCCGGGCCCCCATGACGCTCGGCACGTAGCGCAGGTGCGAAAGCGCCATCGCGTTGAGCTCCGGCGTCGAGGCCAGGTACTTCTTCTCGACGGCCAGCTTTGCGGCCGCCCTGGGGTTCGCCTCGACCCACTTGGCGGCCCTCAGAATCGCGCGCGTCGCCGCCGCGGCCGCCTTCGGGCGGTTGGCGATGAACTTCCCGTTCGCGACCACTGCGCAGCAATACTCGCTCGCAAAGGGCTCGTCGGTCGCCTGGTCCGAGATGTTCCGGATATTGCCGCTGGAGGAAATAAGCGTGCCGATCGGCTCCGAGTCGGCCACCGCGTCCACGTCCCCACGGTCCAAGGCCAGCTTCAGCTCGCCGGCCGGGTAGACCATCCAGGTGACCTCCCTGGAGGGATCAATCCCGTGCAGCGCGAGCGCGCGGTTTGCGAAGATGAACGGCGGGGTTCCCATCCCCTGGACGCCGATCCGCTTGCCCCGCAGGTCCTCGACCGTGTGGATGCTGCCCGAGGCGGACGCCTGCACCCTCAGGCATCCCCTGTGGACCCCGGCGAGGAACTTCACGTCCATGCCCTGCTCGATGGGCTTGAGGAACATCATGATCAGGTGGTGGGTGATGTCGAACCCCCCGAGGGCCAGCGAGTCCTTGTAGGTCGTCCAGTCGCACTTGACCAGGGACACGTCCAGGCCTTCCTCCTTGAAGAAGCCCTTTTCAACGGCGACGAAGATCGGCGCCTCGCAGGTGAGGCCGATGTAGCCGACCTTGATCTTCATCGGCTCGGCGGCCGGGGTGGAGGGGGTCTCCCCCGCGCTCATGCGTCCGGCGGAGAGGATGAGAAAGCACGCGCAGGCAGCGATTGTTCTTAGTCTTTGCATAGGGTTCGGCGGTCAGACGTTGTCCTTCTGTGGGGCGCCTGTGAAGCGCAGCCAGTTGGGTTTTGTTGGAACGGGCCCATGACACAGGAAACTCGGCGCAGATCAGACAAACGATTAGGGGCAAATCGCAACAAATTCGGGGTAAATGGCCTCCGTTCGCGCGTGCCCGCGCCGCCTGCAGCCGTGCCCGGGACAGGCCGGAGCCCTCGGATGCCCCGGCTCGATCCCGCGGCCCGGCCCCAACAAGGGATATCCTACTGCGGGCTTCGGGCGGATGACGACGCCCCGGGATCCGCGGCGCCCTTGCCCTGCTCGGCCAGGAACGCGTGAAACGCGTCCAGCTGCGCGGCCGTGAGCGTGGCCGAGGCCCTCGCAAGGAAGTCCCGGTACTGGGGCGTGAGGCCGCCCGCGATATCGGGGTCCTGCGGCCCGGCCGACGCAGCGGGGCTGTACACCGCGCCCACGTAGTCCGCGGCCAGGGAGTACAGCTGGTCGGTGGTGAGCGGCTCGCCCTGCGCGGCGAGGCCGGCCCCGACATTGTCCTGGAGGCGGCCCGCGCACGTGCTGATCGTCGGGGCCAGCTCGATGCGCCCGTAGTAGGCGGCGGGGCCCACAAGCTGCTTGATCTCCTCCGTGAGCGCCTCGACCGGCTGCCGGACGGCGAGCTTGGCCTCGGGCCCGACGATCCCCAGCTCCTGCGCGGCGTCGCGCCCGTCCGCAACCGCCTCCCGCCGCGCCGTGAGGAGCTCGAAAAGCTTCCCCGACTCGGCATCGGGCAGGTTCAGCGAGGCGATCGCATGGCCGTACTGCCGCTCGATGATCCGCTGCTGCTGCAGGTGCCAGGCGAGCGCGTAGGCCGGGTCGTCCCTGAGACCGTCAAGGTGATCCTCGGCATCCACCCCGGCGAATGGCGCCAGCGGGGCCACGGGGTCCTGCACGGCGGCTGCCCTCTGCCGGGCAGGCCGCCGTGCCGGGTGCGGCGCAGCACGCAGCCCCGCCGCCCCCGCGTCCCCGCGGCGGGCGATCCTCTCCGTTGCCAAGGGCAGGGCGAGGAGGGCGGCTGCCGCCAGGCCGGCGAGCCAGGGCGCGGCGCGCGGGCGGCGGGGAGGGGGAGGCGTTTTCGGCATGGGGAACGGACCAGCGGCACTCCCTCCGCGCAGCGGCTGCGTCAGAAGGCGTTCATCCCGGCATTGGGCTCGCCGTAGCCGGTCGATCCGTTGGTGAAGGCCCCCAGGTTGTAGTTGCTGCCGACGGGCCAGTTGCCGTAGCACTCGGGCTCCCAGTAGAAGACGCCGAGCGACCCGTTGGCGTTGGAGGCCGCGATCAGCGCGCTGAGGTAGCTCTTGCAGTCCGTCGGGTCGGACTCCAGGTAGCCCGCCTCGCAGACCATCGTCGGCTTCCCATAGCGGCTCTTCATGTCCTTCATGGTGGCCGTGACATCGGTGACCTGGGTCTGCCATGACAGCCCCGACCAGTAGGGATAGGAGGACATGCCGATCACGTCGAACTTGCCCCCCGCGGCCTTCAGGTTGTCGAAGAACCACTCGAAGTCGGAGTCGTTCTCACCGCTGGAAAGGTGAACGATCACCAGCGCGCTCGGGAACACGCCCTTCACCGCGTTGTACCCGGAATTGATGAGTCCGGCCAGGTTCGGGAAGCTGTTGTCGCCGCCGCCACCCACCTCGCCGATCGGGAAGAGCATGCCGCTGTTGATCTCGTTTCCGACCTGCACCCACGAGACCGTGCCGCCGCCGTTCTTGATGGCGGTGAGGACGCTCGACGTCTCGCTGGCCACGGCCGACTCCATCTGCGACAGGTTGTAGTTCTTCCAGGCTGCGGGCGGGGTCTGGCTTGAGCCCGAGGCCCACGTGTCGCTGTAGTGGAAGTCGATCATCACGCTCTGGCCGAGGGCATGGGCCGCCAGCGCCTTCGTGACCGTGTCGGCCTGGTTGCACCAGCCGCCGGTCGGGTTCAGCCATACCCTCAGGCGGATCGCGTTGATCCCGACGCTCTGGAGCACGTTGAGGCAGGGCTCCGCGACGTCCTTCTGGGTGAAGAACTTGTATTTCGACTGGGAGACCATCTGGGTGTACCAACTCGCATCCGCGCCATTGGCTCCGGCGTGGATGGGGCGAACGGAAGCCAACAGCAGGCAAGCGAGGAGAAACCTCGCGATGAACACACCATGGGGCCGTGTTTTCATGACTAATGCAGTGGGGTTTTGCGACTGGGGCCGGAACCATTCCAGCCTGCGCCCCGAACCTGTTAAACTGTTTTCTTAAATGAGCAACACTTACGTATTATGCGTATCTGTTACTCAATTTCAATTAATCGGTTATCGCAAAATTTTCCACGGCGGCGCTGCGCTCAAGCCGGCTGTCCATCCGCTACGGGCGGGACGACGGCGCGGAAACCGGGAGGGCGAACGCGACATAGGCGTCCCCGGCGGGACCGCCGACCTTTCCGCCGCCCGTCGCGGTGATGACCACAAACTCCCTTCCGCCGGCCTCATAGACGGCGGGCGCGGCATATCCGCCCCAGGGCAGCCGCGCCTTCCAGAGCTCGGCCCCGGTGCCGGCGTCGAACGCGCGTATCATCTGGTCGGCCGTTCCCGCGCAAAAGACGAGGCCGCCCGCCGTCACCGTTGCGCCGCCGAGGTTCTGGGTTCCGGTCTTGGGCAGGCCCTGCCGGGTCAGCTCGGGGTACTCCCCAAGGGGCACGCGCCAGAGGATCCTGCCCGTGTTCAGGTCGTAGCAATTGAGCAGGCCCCACGGGGGCTTGATCCCTGGGTAGCCCTGGTCGTCGGTGAGGAAATTATACCCGTCGAAGGTGTACATGGAGGCGCCCGATGTTCCGGCCTTTGCCGGCCGGGACGGGGGCTGGTTCCGGCGCAGGAGGAAGTCGATCAGGCTGTTTTCCTGCGCCTCGCCCATCTGGGGCGCCGGCGGCATGGCGTTCCTGCCCGTGCGAAGCAGCCCCCGGATCTGGCTTTCGTTCATCCGGTTTTGCACGCCGATCAGCGGCGGGACCATGCCGTTGCCGGCACGGTCCGGCCCGTGGCACACCGCGCAGGACTGGCGGTAGGCCACCTCGCCGGCCGACGGGGGAAACCCCGGGTCGCGTTCCGCCTCGTCGGCCGCCAGCACGGTCACCTTCGAGACGATCCGGTTTGAGGTCACGTAGAGGCGCCCGGTCGGCAGGTCCACCGAGGCGCCTGACCACTCGCCGCCGCCCCGCGTGCCCATGAACAGGTTTGCCCGTCCCTCGGAAAAGGGCTCGAACCACCCATAGGTGGCGCGTGCGACCTGCCCCATCACGAACGCGTGCGCCTTGGGCGTCCTCGTGGTCACGTCCTCGATGCGGAAATCAGGCGGCGAGATCAGCTCGGGCAGCTCGGGGTCCGGCTGGTAGGGCGCGGTGCGCTCGCCCGGCAGGCGCGACACGGGTGCCCGGCGGAGCCGGAAGGGGAAGATGGGCTTGCCGCTCACCCGGTCGAGCAGGAGGAGGACGCCGGCCTTCGAGACGCAGGCCACGGCATCAATCCTCCGGCCCTCCCGCGTGACCGTGAGCAGGACCGGCGCGGCCGCGTTGTCCAGGTCCCAGATGTCGTGCCTCACGTCCTGAAAGTGCCAGAGGCGGCGCCCCGAGGCGGCATCGAGCGCGAGCACGCAGTCGCCGAACAGGTTGTCCCCGATCCTGCCCACGCCTATGAAGTTTGGCTGGGGCGCGCCGATGGCCGCGAACACGATGCCGCGGCCCTCGTCGAGGGACAGGCCGCCCCAGCAGTTCGCCTGGCCATGCGCCGGGCCGCGCCACGTGTCCGCGCCGAACTCGTCGCCCCGCGGAACGGTGTGGAAGCGCCACCGTTGGGCGCCGCTCCGCGCGTCGAAGCCGTAGATGTCGCCGTAAAGGCCGGCGGTGACGAAGGTTTCCCTGTAGACGACGCCGCTCACGGTGGCCCCCGTGGGGAGCGCGGTGCGGCCCCCCTGCCCGAAGCCCGCAAGCGGGCGTCCCGTCCCGGGATCGAGGGCATAGACCCAGTCGCCGCTTCCGAACAGGATCCTTGGCGCGGCAACCGCGTCGCCGGTCCAGTACACGAGGCCCCTCCTGGCGGGCTCGTCCTCCAACCCGGGATGCGCGGGCTGGCTGACCTGGAAACGCCAGCGGACCTTCCCCGTGCCGGCGTCGAGGGCGACAATGGCGCGGCCGGCGGTCGGGGCGTACATCACCCCGCCGACGACGATGGGCGTGCACTGGATGTTCCGTGCCCCGTCGCCCGAATGGAAGACCCAGGCCCTTTCCAGGCCTCCTACGTTCTGCCGGTTGATCTCGGAGAGCGCCGAATAGCGGCGGGACCCGGCGTCGCCCTGCGACCGGGTCCAGGTGGTGAAGCCCTCCGGCCGGAGGGCGGCCGCCGGCGTGAGGTCTTTCCCGCTTGCGGCCGGGATGGTCATGAACTCGGGCAGTTCCGCCCGCGCCGCGGCGTCCTCCGGGGCCTGCGCCACAGCGGGCGCCAGCCAAGGCCCGAGCGCGAGCACTGCGAGGAGGAGATGCGCCGGGTATCGGGGGAAGGCCGTCATTTGGCCGGCACCGGCCCCAGGCTGGTGACCTTCCCGATCTCCACGTGGCCCTCGGCGAGGTCGTGCCGGACCAGGCCGCCGCTGTCCTGCCCGAAATACCTCGACGCGATCGCAAGCATGTCCGGCAGGGCCTTCTCGAAGTCGGCCCCGAGCTCGGGGACGCTGATCCTGCTTTCCCAGACGAGCCGGCGCACCCCGAATTCCGCGATGGACCGGCAGTCGTAGGCGAGCAGGACGACGTAGTACCGGTCGCTTTCGACCTCGTCCCTCAGCGTCATCAGGTACGGGTCGCGCGCCGGTGTCTTCCGGATGTCATCCGTGTAGCCCAGGATGTTGGCGCTCTGGGCGTCGATTCGTGACGAGATGGCGGCCTCCTCGGCGGAAAAGGCCGCTGCGTCCGCGAGGTTGCCCTGGCGCGCGCTCCAGTCGGCGCCCGAGTCATTTTGATGGCCCGTGGTCGTCACGGCGTACTTGCTGGCCTCGGCCATGCTGACGTCGGAAGGCCGGGCCTGCTTCGACAGGACATCGTCCGGCACGATGGTCGTCCCGCGGTAGCAGACAATCAGGAGGTCAGGCACCGTGCCGGGCCCCGCCGGCCGGTAGTTGGCGGCGCCGAGCGCCGCGCCGACGACTCCGGAAATGTACGGGAACTTGAGGCTGTCGATGGTCTCGTCGGCCCTCGGGCCGCCCAGGTTGCCGCCGTCCTTGAGCACAAAGGTCTCCGGCTTGAAGGTGCCGTCGGTGTTCCGCGGCCTTTCGTAGCCGTTGCTCGTCTTGGAGAACAATGCGGTCAGGTGACTTGAGCCCGCAGCCGGCCCCACGTTGCCCGAAGGCGCCCCGCAGCCGGCGACGCAGAGGCCGAGCGCCAAAGTCGGCGCGCCGGGCAGCCAGGACCTTCGATGTGCGGGCCGGGGTGCGCGGCCGAGCCGGTCGAGAGTGGCTTTCATGGTTTTGGCGTCGCCGATGGTAGACTCGGTCCCCGTGAGAGTGAAAGCCAATCGGGGGGGGATGCTCAAGCCCCTCCCGTGCCTTTTGGGGCCGGCCAGTTTGCGGGCCCCCAAAAAGGGGTTCAGAGTCCCGGATGATGAGACGCGTCCTTGTTGCGGCGCCCGTTGCCCTGCTGCTGGCCTTGCCCGGAACCCGGGTCCTTGCGGGTTCCCATGACCGGCTGCCGGCGGGTGATGCGGGCATCGCGGCCAGGCACCCCGGAGACAAGGGCATCGGGAAGGACCCCGCGGTCGTCTTTGCCGACGACTTTGACGGGTGCCCATCGGTCGGGGCCCTGCGTCCCAAATGGGACGTGCTCATCAACCAGGCCCAGCTCAGCATTGCGGATGCGGCGGCCAGCAGGCCGGGGAGGGGCAGGTGCCTCCTCATGACGATACCGAAGCAGGAGGCCCCGCTCGCGACGGCTGTCTCCAAGGTCCTCGCGCCCACCCAGGACGTCCTTTTCGTGCGCTGGTACCAGAGATTTGACGCTGGCTGGTTCGTTCCCGACGGGTCGGTCCACAACGGCGGCACCATCTCATCCAGGTACTTCGACCATGGGCGCGCCACCCCGGGGGTGCCGGCCGACGGCAGGAACAAGTTCCTGGTCAACTTCGAGAACGAGAACTCAACCGGTGAGGCGCCCGGCAGGATGGACATGTACGTCTACTGGCCTGAGCAGGGGAGCCAGTGGGGCGACCACTTCTATCCCTCGGGCTACGTGCTGCCCTATTCCGTGAACCGCTCGGGAAAGGCCACGTTCGGGCGCAGGTTCGTGCCGCGGCCTGACTTTTCGCCGCAGACGGGCCGCTGGTACTGCTACGAATACATGGTGAGGGCGAACACCCCCGGGAAGCGCGACGGGCGAATCGCAGGCTGGGTGGACGGCAGGCTTATCGCGGATTTCCCCAACCTTCGGCTGCGCGATGTCGCGGACCTCCGGATAGACCGCTTCGACATCGGGCTCTACATTGCCCACAATGCGGACCGCACCAACCGGAAGTGGGTGGACGACGTGGTGGCCGCGACCTCGTACATCGGGCCGGTTGCGGGGCCGCAGTGATTGCGGCGCGGCATTGGGGGGCGACGCCGCCCCGCCGGTGCGGCCTCACCACGAAAACCCGCCGAAGACGGCGATGGGGATATAGAAGACCGTGACGACGCCGACGCCGAAGTGCTTGCCGAAGGACTTAACCCTCACCCCGATGCCGAGCTTGTCCAAGATGGCCTGCTGCTTTGAGGCGGCGGCCTGCGCCTTGAAAGCGGTGTCCAGCTGCCCGTTGCGGCCCGACTCGAAGACGATGTAGCTGGGGAGCCGGACAACAGTGTCCGGCGCCGAGGCCGCTGCGGGAGCGGGAGCGGGGACGGGTGCCGGCAACGGCGCCGCGGCCGCCCGGGGCTTTCCCGAATAGCTGTATTCGGAAAGCATTTCACTGCGTATGTCCGTCTGCGCCGAGCCGTCGTCGCTGGCCCGCGCCGACAGGATTCCCAGCGTCGCTAGCGCGACCAAGACTGCCGGGGCGGGGCAGGGCAGGCGGATCACCGGGGTACCCAGTTTGGGAAAGCCCGGAAAAACGAAGGTTCCCGTGGCTTTTTGTCACGAACGACCTTTCCCGCTTCGGGTCAGTCCACGTTCCTCCCCATATAGGGCCGGACCTGACGCGATTAACAGGGCATAATGATGCTTGCTGAGACCGTGACCCATTTCGATATAACTTTTAGTCAGCCAAGCTTTTCCATGGACAAGGCGCGGCCACCTTGGGCTCCCCGGACTGGCGCGGGTTCCTCGGGACTTCCCTGCCGCCTCCAGCCCTCGTCAACTGGGGATCGGCCGCCACCGGGCGCCCTTTCCCCATTCCAACGCGCATGACAACGGCCCGCGATATCGTGAGCACAAGGGTCATTGTCGCCATGGCCGCAGAGCGCCTGGCCGATGTCGCGGGCAGGATGCGCGCGTCGGCGGCCCTGCACTGCGTGGTCAACGGCCGACCGGGAAAGTTCTTCGGGCTGGTCAAGCTGGGCGACCTCCTCGACTGCACGAGTCCGGGGAACAGAATCCTGGCGGATCTCGTGGCGGCGATTCGCCCCGTGACGGTCAGGCCGGACGAGCCGGCCTGGGCCGTGGCCGAGCTCATCGAGCGGAACCGGGTGTACGAGGTCGTCGTCGAGGAATACTCGGGCGAATACGCGGGGCTCATCACGGCTGAAAGCGTCCTCGACTGGCTCGTGTCCGAGCACAGGGCCGCAAAGGCCGCACCGGCGCGCGGGACCGGCCACACCAAGGATGCCCGGTCCTTCGCCCGCCCGGCCCACCAGTCCCCGTAGCCCGCCCGAGGTTTTCCTTGCCGGCGCGGGCCCGGCTCTATTCCTAACGGGTCATGCGTATCCCCGCCGCAGCCCTCCTCGCCCTTCTCCTGACGCCGTGCGCCCGCGCGGCCGCGCCCGCCGTCCCCTACGGGAACAATCCCGCCGCGGGCCACTACTACGACATCCGCGGGTTCAAGATGTACTGCGAGGAATACGGCCAGGGTCCCGCGCTGCTCATGATCCACGGCAACGGCGGGAGCATGGCGGCATTCTCGAGGAACGTCGGGTACTTCGCCCAGAAGTACCACGTGATCCTGGCCGACAGCAGGTCGCAGGGCAAATCCGCCGACCTCGCGCACCCGATCAGCTTCGAGATGATGGCGGACGATTTCGCGGCGCTCCTCGACACCCTCCACGTCCCCCAGGCCTACGTCATCGGGTGGAGCGACGGTGGGATCAACGCCCTCCTCCTCGCGATGCGCCACCCCGGTCTCGTCCGGGCCATGGCCATCTCGGGCGCCAACCTCTGGCCGGGGGAGGACGCCTTCGCCCCGGGCATCTGGGCCGGGATCGTGAAGCAGTACCACGACTCCGAGCGCAAGGTGTGGACGACGGACCGCGAGATGAACGACTGGAAGCTCTTCATGCTCGACTACGAGCAGCCCCACATCGCCGCGGAGGACCTGAAGGCCGTGAAATGCCCGTGCCTGGTCATCTGCGGGGACCATGACATGATCTCGATCCCGCACACGGTGCTCATCTACCGGAGCCTGCCGAAGGCGGAACTCTGGGTCGTGCCCGACTCCGGCCACGCGACCCTGATGGAGCACCCCGCGGATTTCGACAGGGTCGTGGACGGCTTCTTCTCGGCGCCGTTCCACGCCCGCTAGCCGGTCCTCAGTTGAGCCTGCCGGTGACCAGCCTGAAGGC
The DNA here is from genome assembly GCA_036489955.1 of Opitutaceae bacterium. GTDB lineage: Bacteria > Verrucomicrobiota > Verrucomicrobiia > Opitutales > Opitutaceae > Palsa-1447. Next base: position 181,382 of record DASXEV010000041.1, on the reverse strand, counting down.
CGGCTTGCGCTCGGCCTGCAGCTTGCCGTCCGGCCCGTACACCCTGAAGAGGGGCGTCCCGTTCGAGGGCACGTCGTACTGCTTCGAGACGGGGGAGTGCCAGTCGATCCCCTTGCAGCCGGGGCGGTTGATGTCGATGAATACGACGGCGACACCGGCCCGTGCCGAGTGGAGCCTCTCGATGCCGGGCTTCAGTGACATGCACGTCGGGCAGTACCTGCTGTAGAAGTCGAAGACGGTCGTCTTTCCCGGTACGAGGTAGTCGGCCAGCCTGACCCGGGACCCGTGCGAGATCTCGAGGGGGGCCGCCCCTTTCTCGTGCGTGGCGCCGGCCGCCGAGGCCGCCGGTACGGCGGCCAGGACGAGGAGGAGCGAGGCGATGCGCCGGATCACCATCTGTGGGAGTAGGATGCCAGGACGAGGAACTTCGCGAAGAAGGCGTCGCCGTGGCCCCCCGTCAGGGTGTCGGGATAGCTCTGGGTCCTGTTCATGTACTCCGCGACGGGCACGCTGAACGTGAACGAATCATGGGGCATCAGGTAGGCAAGCCCCGGCTCGACCGAGAGGACGTAGCCCGGGCGCCGGAAGCCGTCGCTGCTGCCGATGAGGTCGTCGGAGGGGACGCCCTCCCAGCGGCCGCCGAGGCTTCCCGTTAGCACGCTCTTGTTGAACCGCCAGAGCACCTGCGTCACGCCGCCGCGAAGCTCATACTGGTCGTAGACCGAGTCGTAGGCGGTCTCGGAGGTGATGGCCGATGTCGTCCGGGTCCCGTTAGTGTCCTGCGGGGTCACCATGTAGAATCCGTTCGCATAGAGCGAGGTCGAGGGGAGGAGCTTGTAGTAGGCGTTGAACTCGCCGATGAGGCCCCATCCGCCCTCGCCGGGCTGGATCGACTGGTCGACGTTCTCCAGGACGAGGCCCGTCTTCGTGTGGAAGTAGTCCTTCACGTTGCTCTTGCCTGTCGGGATGCTGAGGCCGAGGCCGAGCGAGATGTCACCCCGGGGGTTCGTCCTCGGGTCGATGAGCCAGCGGTCGGCGGTCACCCGCGTGTCGCCGATCCCCCGTCCCCTCGTCTTGTAGCGGCCAAGGCCCGACACCTGCTGCGAGCGGGTGGCGGTGAAGTACGGGACGTCGAGCGTGAAGGTGTCCACCACGTCCGGCGTGTAGCTGATCGAGGAGTCGAACTGGTCGACGACGTTGATGACCTGGTTTGTCGCCGCATTGCGCGCCGCCGTGTTGTTGTTGCTGCCGATGAAGTCCAGGTAGGACCGGAAATGCTCGTAGGACTCGGTGAAATCCCACTTGTCGGCGGCCGACCCCGTCGTAACTCCGCCGATGTCGACGGTCGAGTCGCCCATCTCCTTGATGGGGACGCAGCCCTGCGCCGACAGGTGCGCGGGCAGGGCGGCCAGGGAGAGGACGAGCGCGATGCCGGCGGCAAGGAGGCGTCCGTTTGTGTGCGGTGCTAGGCTGGGGGTGTGGTTCATTGGTGTGTTGGGACTGCGGGCCCGGGGGGACCGCGCCGCTCGGGTGGTCGGCCACTGCGGCGCAGGCGTTGTCGCAACAATCCGGATATGGGAAAGGGATTAGTGACGAAACGCCGGTAAGGCGCTGCGAGGAGCCATCCCCCCACCGGGCCGCGCCCTATGCGCGCCGCGCCTCCACGATGTCCCTGATCCGGCGCCGCATCTTCCGGCTGAGCGGGATGCTGCCCCCCGAGCGCAGGAGCACCGCGTAGTCCCCGAACCGCTCCGGGACCAGCTCAGCCACCTCATCGGCGTTCACGAGGGCGGAGCGGTTGGCGCGCACGAAGCCGGATCCGCCGAGGCGCCCCTCAAGGGAGGCCATCGTCACCCGGGCCAGCATGCGCCGGCCGCCCAGGAGGTGGAAGACGCAGTAGTTGCTCGCCGCCTCGACCCAGGCGATCTCGGAGGGCCGCATGAATACGATGCGCCCGTCCACGCGCACGGCGAGGCGCTCCGCCGGGGCCGGCGCGCCCGCGGGCTGGTCCCTCTCCCGCACCCGCGCGGATGCCCTCCGGAGCGCCAGGTCGAGGCGGCCGCGGTCGAAGGGCTTCAGCAGGTAGTCGGCGGCCTCCTCGTCAAATGCCTCGACCGCGTGCTCATGGTGCGCCGTGGCGACGATGACGACGGGCCGCAGCCCGGGCGGCATCTCGCGGACGATCTGGAGTCCCGTGCGGCCGGGCATCCGGATATCGAGGATGGCGATGTCGGGGGGGTTGCGGAGCATCTCGGCCAGGGCCGCGGCGCCGTCCGCGCATTCCGAGGTCACCTGGATGCCTGGCCTGCCGGAGAGGAGGGCCCGGATCCTCGCCCGCGCCAGGGGCTCGTCGTCGGCTATGAGGACCTTCAGGGTTCGCATGGGGCGCGGCCGACAATGGGGCCCGCCTGCCCGTCCGAAACCCATCAGGGACGTAAGGCCCGCCGCCGGCGCGCGAGTTGCGGAAAGCCGGGGCGAGCGGGGCGCGGGCTCCGGCCGCTTCAGCCGGGCGCACCGGCGAGTCCGGCAAGGCGCTCCCGGATCCGCTTGGCCCGCGCCGGGTCCCCGAGGCGGCCATAGAGGTCGGCCACCTGGTTCGCCAGGTCGGGGTCCCGCGGGAAAAGCTGGAGGGCCTTTTCGAGGGGCGCCAGCTGCTCCGGGCCGGGCCTCGTTGGCGCGTGCCCGAGGACGCGGACGAGGAGGTCGTAGGTGGCGTGCAGCCCGGGCATCTGGAAGCGCGCTGTCGTGAGGAGGGCCTCGATCTCGTCGAAGTCCCTCTGGCCGAGGTCGCCGAAACCCTCCTGGATCGACGGCAGGGCGTCGTCGAGCCGGAGGCGCGCCAGCTCGACGTAGGCCCTCGGCCGCACGACGCCGACCGCCACGGCGGCCCCGAGCGCCGCCTGCGCGCGGACCGAGTCGCCGGCCTGCGCCTCGTAGAGCCCGTAGGAGGAGAGGAGCAGCGGGTCCGCGCTCCTGCGCCTTGCGGCGCGCGAGAAGAGCTTGTCCGCCTCGTCCATGCACTGGTGCCGGAATTCGTAGTCGATGAACGCCGAGGGGTCGTCGTCGGCGCCCATGGAGCGGCCCTCAAGCCGGCCCCAGTCGCCGACGATGCGCGCCACCTCGGCCGAGGTGGCCTCGCGTACCTCGGGCCTTCCCGCATCCTTGACCCTGAACCTCACCTCGGCCTCGGCGCCGATGGCGGCCGGCAGGTAGGCGAGGAGGTCCGCCTCCAGCTCCGGGTAGGAGAGGCCCATGCATTCCCTGAGGAGCGCCTCGGTAGGGGGCTCGCCCGCGGCGCGGTCCACGAACCTGAGGAAGCCGCCGCGGTCGCCGCTGGCGAGGAGGCCCCAGCGGACAAGGAGGGCGCACTCCGACTCCCAAAGGTCGCGGCCGGCGTCGCCCGGGCCGGGCCCGAGGAGCCGGCCGGCCCCGAGGAATTGCCCCGGCCTGGGGGCCCTCTCCCCCTTGCGCCTGCGCGCCTCGGCCGCCCTGAGGCCGAGCGTCTCGTCCGTGGAGACCCAGGTGAGCGGGGGCAGGACGACGTATTCGGACAGGGCGCCTGCCCTCATGAAGTGCCCGCGGTAGACCCCGTGGCGTCCGCCGAAGCCGGCGACGAACCACGGCGGCAGGGTTGGGGTGCGCTCCCGCAGCCGGATGTCGCTGTCGGGGTCGGTGCCCAGGCTCTCGACGCCCGACTGGACGTCCCAGTAGTTGCCGCAGCAGATGAAGGTGTCGCCGTCGCCTATCGTGACCGGGTGCGAGTAGCGGATCGTGGCGTTGCCCGATGACAGCCCGCCGACCGACCAGGACAGGTCGGTGGGGTTGCCGCGGTCGAACCCCTCCCGACTCTGGGGGGGCCGGTCGTAGAGGATCATCTTCATCGGCGTCGGCAGGTCCGCCCAGAAGCGCGGGGGCAGCATCGCCAGTCGCGCCGCGGTCGACTGCTCGAGGCCCCTCGCGAAAGCGCGGTTGAAGTCCTCGGGGCACCGCGACAGCACCTCGAAGCCATCGACCCTGAAGTACATCCACGGGTCACGGGATGCGGCCTCGACGAACACGGGGTCCATGACGGTGACGCCGCCGGCGTCGTCCGCACGGGCGGCCGCCGCCAGGACGAGCGGGAGGACAAGGAATGCGACGCGCGCTCTCAAGGGGCCTCCAGATCTGGTGGACCTTCGCCGCGCGCCTGGCAAGAACGCCCCGTTGGCGGTGCGCTCGCCGTGTTTGAAACGGCCCCGGACCGTGGTATCAGTCAGGCCATGAGCTCCCCGACGGAGCGGCTGGCCCGGGCCGCGCCGACCTACTGGCTGACGCGGTTCGTCATCCTTCGCCTGATTGGCGCCGTCTACGCCGTCGCGTTCCTCGTGGCGGCGAACGAGATCGTCCCCCTGGTCGGCAGCCACGGCATCCTGCCTGTCGGCATCTACCTGCGGCAGGTGGCGGACGCGCTCGGGTCGCCGCAGGCCGGGTTCATGCGCCTGCCCTCGATCTTCTGGCTGGGGCATTCCGACGCGGCCCTGCTCGCGGCCTCCTGGGCGGGCTTCGCGCTCTCGTGCGTCGTAGCCGCGGGCCTGGCGAACGCCCCCATGATGGCGGCGCTCTGGGCCCTCTACATGTCGTTCATCCACGTGGGGCAGATCTGGTACGGCTACGGCTGGGAGATCCAGCTCCTGGAGACCGGCTTCCTGGCGATCTTCCTCTGCCCGCTCCTCGACCCCCGGCCCTTTCCCCGGAGGGCGCCCCCGGTGGCCGTCATCTGGCTCATGCGCTGGCTCGTGTTCCGGGTCATGTTCGGCGCGGGGCTAATCAAGATCCGGGGGGACCCGGCGTGGCGCAACCTGACGGCGCTCCGCTACTACTTTGAGACGCAGCCGATCCCCAATCCCCTCAGCCGCTGGTTCCATTTCCTTCCCCACGGGGTGCTGGCTGCCGGCGTCGTGATGAACCACCTGGCCGAGCTCGTGGCGCCCTGGTTCGTCTTCGGGCCCCGCCTGGCGCGGCAGCTGGCGGGCGGGCTCATCGTCCTCTTCCAGCTGGTCCTCATCCTCAGCGGAAACCTGTCCTTCCTCAACTGGCTGACCATCGTCCCCGCGCTCGCCTGCTTCGACGATTCCCTCTGGGAGCGGGTCCTCCCGGCCGGGCTCTGCGCCCGTGCAAGGGGCGCCTCGGCCGCGGCCGTACCGTGCCAGCCCATGCTGGCCACCTCGTGGGCCCTCGCGGCCCTGGTCGCCGTCCTCAGCGTCGCCCCGGTGGCGAACCTCCTCTCGCGGCGCCAGGTCATGAACGGCTCCTTCGGCGCCCTGGAACTCGTCAACACGTACGGCGCGTTCGGCACCGTGGGGCGGGAGCGCATGAACGTCGTGTTCGAGGGCACCGACTCAGACCGGCCGGACGATCATGCGGACTGGAAGCCCTACATCTACCGCGGGCTGCCGGTGGACCCAGCCTCGAGGCCCATCCAGGTCGCGCCCTACCAGCTCCGGCTCGACTGGCAGATGTGGTTCGCGGCGATGGCGACCCCCGACGACTATCCCTGGACGCTGAACCTAGTTTGGCGGATGCTGCACAACGAGCCGGGCGTCATGGGCCTCTTCGCCTCGAACCCCTTTCCGGCGGGGCCCCCGCGCTACGTGCGCGCGGTCCTCTACAGGTACCGGTTCGCCGACCCGCGCCTGCACCCGGGGCTCTGGTGGACCCGTGAGCGGGTCGGCCTCTGGCTGCCGGCCCTCTCGGCGGATTCCGGGGAGCTCCGCGGCATCCTGGAGGCCCGCGGATTCCTCGGCGCCGGCGAGGACGGGCGCTAGGGCTTAGGGTCCGCCCCGACCGCCGCCTCCGGGCGCGCGGGCGACTCGTCCCACTGCGCGGAGACGAGGCACCGGCCTAGAACCATCGACGCGGACCAGCGAGCCCACTTCGTCGGCCGGGTCCGGGCGGGCGGCTCAATGCCATTCCAGCTCGTCGCGGGTAGGAAAGGCCGGGAACTTCGTATGGGGCTCGGTCTGGTACCAGATCGCAACCGACGCGATGTCATCCTGCAGCAGCAAGTAACGGTTATCCGATTTCCAGCCCAGATCCTGGATTGTCACCTTAAGGCCATTGGTGAAGCGAATGGGGTCGGTGATATGCCAACGGTATAGGCTGAACCGCTGCTGTGAGTCATAAAGCCCATCCGGCCGAATCACCTGCGGCAGGCCGGAATACGGGGTCGTGAATTCGGTGTACCTTGTCTTTCCGTCGGGACCGGTGCCCTCAAAATCATAGGAGCCGCAGAAGTAATCTTCAGTTCCGGTTCCGCACACCGTCGGGAACTTGGTATCCCCGTCGATGTAGAACTTCACCTCGCCCTCACCCCACCACCCGTCGTTGTGCACCCCTACCGCCAGGTAAGTGCCGACGTATTGGCCGGCACCCTTAATCCCGTCGACGATCGTATAGATGCCCTTGGTCTTTAATGGATTTTCACGGCGAAACTCGGCGTGAAAGTAGGCTGCGTCTGCCGGAATCTTTGTGAGCGTGTAGTTAACCTGATAGAAGAGCACCATCTCCTTGTTATCTAAGTTCTCCATCGTGATCCGGCAGTGCTTTCGGAACGGCATCTGCCAGTACGAATTGAATGCGCAGCGCGGGTTGACGCAGATTGGAAGTGACGAGATCAGGGCGCAGCGATCCCACTGGCCCCAGCCGCTGGCAAAGAAGTCCCCAACAGGCACCTCAACAGAGGGGTCTGTCTCACCGTCCCAGTAAATGCGGAGAATCGACAGGCGCCAGTTACCGGTTGGGGTCATCCAAATCTGCTGGATGCATCCTGGTCCGTCGACGTCGGCGACGGTGAACGTGTGACCGGCCGGAATTCCGACGCACGGCGAAACCTTCCATCCCTGTCCCAGTTCCATAGCCGGGCCCTTGCCGGGCCCCGGAATGGCCATGCCGCCCTTGCCAGGCTCGCCCGTCATATTCTCGGCGCTGATCGAGCGCGTCTGCGCGGGAGATGTCCTATAGAGATTGTTTAGGTTGGATCCCAAACCATCGAAGGGTGCGTCATCCGCGAGGGCAGGGACGGCGACGAGAAGGAGCAGTGCGGGGAGCAGGGATAAGCCTCTCATAGTTTTTGAATTAGAAAGCGGGCCGCCACAGAAAGTGGGCAAGAAGGATAAAAGAACAGAGTTGAAACGATTCAAGCTCCTATTTTTTTTCATGAATCCATTTGGAAGATTTGCCACGGAATATTCGGCTTCTTCCAAATGTACAGCCAGAGACAGCACGTTGCACAGGGGAGGGGCGAAATGCGGTTGAAACGTTTCATCTTATGCCTTTAAAATCTTTTTTCTCTTTTGTGCCGTCCTCGTCGCCCGCGCTCTTCACAAACTTGCATGCGATGGTTGGTGACGCGGCACGGGTGCATGGGCCGAACATTCTCATACAACGCACCGACCGGGTAACCTCCATCTCAGCGAGAATTGACTGAGTGCATGCTTAGCGCAATGCCTTCGAAACAGAAAGCTTCGTCAGTACCTCGGCCACTTATCCTCCTTGCAGGGAAGGTCTGGTCCAACGCAGTCCGCTTTTCGGGATTTCAAGTCGGCATATCTTGTCTTTGGCCGCGCTGGCTAGTGCTCCGATTGGTCGGGATTGTCTTCGTCATAGTCTTCCTTGGAATCATGTCCGAGGGGAATGCCATCATCGGTAGGAATGGTATCGCCCCTGTTTATCAGCATTTTCAGGAACTGCGGAGAATTTTTCCTGAATGGCCGGAGCGTATTCTAAGGGCACCGAGCCTATTCTGGTTCAGCGCGGGCGATGGAATGACGGCGGCCCTGGAAGGGATTGGCCTGCTGGGCGCACTTGCCCTTGTGGCAAACGTGTGTCCCCGCGTCAGCCTTTTCGTGTGCTGGTGCTGCCTCCTCTCCTTTGTTTCAGCTTGGGGCATCTTTACTTCCAGCATCGACGACAAGCTCATGCTCGAGACGGCGATCCTATGCATCCCATTCGCGCCTGCCGGTGTGAGGCCAGGCCTTGGGAGAAAATCGCCTCCATCGCCACTGGCGGTCCTTGCCATGAGGCTTTTTCTACTTCGCATAATGCTCGAGTCGGGAGTCATCAAGGCGGCACGGGGGGACCCGCATTGGCAGGATCTTTCCGCGATGAAAGCCATGTTCGAGACGAGCCCGTTTCCGACATTTCTAGGGTACCTCGACTACCATCTGCCGCGGGCGTGGCATGCCGCGGAGATGGCGCTCACGTTTGCAGCCGAGCTTCTGGCTCCGCTTATTGCGGTGGTCGGCGGCGGGATTGGCATGATCGCGGCACTGCTCATCTGGGCGACCTTTCAAATCGGAATCGAGCTTACCACTAGTTTCGGCTGGCTCAACTTCACCTCCATAGGGCTTGGATTTTTGCTTCTGGATGACCGTCTGCTTTCGAAGCTCGTGGCCCGGCGTGGAGACGATGTGAATCGCACAGCTGGGGGAACGGGCATCGGCAGGAACCTGCGTTCTTGGTGCCTTGCTTTGTTCCTGGGGGGCCAATTTTTGGCGAGCTGCTACTTCTTCTCCCTATCGCTCAATCGCAAGACGCTTACCGGAATACCCAAGCTCTCGGCCCGGCCTATCGACTTTGTCCTTAGGGATTTTTGGAGCTCGAATGCGTATATTCCCTATGAGTCCTTTCCGGAAGCCAGAGACGAGGTGGAATTCCAGGGTTCGAATGACAACGGGCGTACATGGAGAACCTTTGAATTTAAATACAAGCCGCAAGCCCCCGGCAGGATATGCCCATATGTTGCACCCTGGCTGCCGAGGTTCGAGTCGGCACTTCAGATTGCGGTCCATTTGCCGAATTCACTCGTGATTCCCCGAGTTGCCGCGCATCTCCTGCTTCGCGATCGCGCAGTAATGGCTCTTTTTCGAGAGGATCCGTTTCCCGATCTCCCTCCCAAAATCATAAGGATGCCGGTCTATCGGTTGCGCTTCACGAGTCTCGGGACCTTTAGAAGCACCGGTCGCTTTTGGGAAAAGGATTACGTGGGGGATTTCGCCCGGCCCGTCATCCTCAGCGAACGCGGTATACCGATAGAGTAGCGCCCGAGGGGCCTAGGCCTTCCGAGGGTTTTGAGCTCAAACAGGCGCTAAGAGTCGTAGTCATAACGATTCGTATCGGCAAAATATGCCAAATATTCATCGACGATTCGATAGTGTGAAAAACATTGTGCCGGAGCACCTTAAGAATAGATCTATAGGCCATAAGATGATTTCTGTGATCACTTGAAACGTTTAGATTTGACGGAGAGATGCAGTTTTCATCCGATCCGACCGCTTTCCTCCCAGCTCGCCGAATTTACTGCAGGACCTATTCCCGCACAGTCCGGCGAGAGTCTCCCAGATCCCCCCTAACTAACTCCAAGAAAACTATGCCTATGCATGCCAAGAAGACTATGGCGTTGCTCCGCGCCCTCACACCGGCGCTCGGACTCATACTGATGTCCCGGATCTCATTCGCCCAAGCGGCGGCCGCGAGTGACACAAACCAAACAACGGTAACCTCAGACCAACAGTCGCCGACCGTCCTTTCGCCGTTCGTCGTCGATGCGAGCGAGGACAAAGGCAGCTATCATGCTGAAAGCACGCTGGCCGGTACACGCGTGCATACCGATCTAAAAGATGTTGCCTCAGCAATAACGGTGGTCACAGCGCAGTTCCTCCAAGACACAGGGGCGACCAACGCCGAGGATCTTTTGGTTTACACGCCAAGCACGGAAATTGCCGGGTTGCGCGGTAATTTCTCCGGAGTCGTAGGAAGCGCCGTGATCACCGAGAACACCGTCGACGCCTCCACCCGCGTCCGCGGACTAGATTCGGCGGACAACACCCGCGATTATTTCCTCACCGACGTCCCATGGGATTCATTCGACGTGGGTCGGGTGGACCTCCAGCGGGGACCAAATTCGATCCTTTTCGGCACCGGTAGCCCTGCCGGAATCATCAACGTCAGCACCAACGGTGCTTCGTTTGACAACTCCTTCAATATAACGAACCGCGTCGATCAATACGGATCCCTACGCGACTCAGTTATGCTGAACCAGGAAATTATTCCCGGCGTATTGGCAATCCGCCTGGGAGCCCTTCAGGATAACGAGAAGTTCGAGCAGCAGCCCGCCTTCTGCAACACCTCGCGCTACTACGGTGCATTCAGGCTGGATCCAAAGCTTTTTGGGAAGGATGCGAGCACGAGTATCCGCGGAAATTTCGAGAAGGGAATCGTATCATCGAACAATCCGCGCGACATTCCACCAACGGATGAGATCACGCCGTGGTTCCAGAACAGCATGACCATTGGCGGCGTAACGAATCCCGGTTACAATAAGCTCACCTACAATCAATATGGAAATCCCGGTGTACCTACCGCCGGGGTGGCGAATGCCGCAATTTATTACTCATTGGGCGGAGTCTACGAAGGTCGCTCGTACTGGCCCGACGTAATCAATTATTTCGAGGTTACTCCCCTTGCTGATAACCTGACTTCCGGCGCAGTTTCACCGACTGGCACCCCAATAAAGGTAATTACCGCGGAAATAAACCAGGGCTTGGCCCCGGGTGCGACAATCGCAGGCGTCAATGACTATCGCCCAGTCACAATCCAGCCATTTAGCTCGGTCGCAAACTACATTGGCACAACCGGCGGTCCCTACAGCCAAATTCCTGGCGGCGCATACTATGTCGACAAGGTCATGACCGACCCCTCCATATTTAATTTCTATAAGAAGCTTCTCGATGGCCCAAACAAGCACGAATGGAAAAACTGGCAGACATTCAACCTTACGGTCGACCAGTCGTTCTTCGACAATCGCTTAGCGATCGAGGTCGGATACGACCAGCAGGTATACACCGAGGGAGCAGAGCCATTCCTGCAGGGTGAAAACTACGCAATATCAGTCGATGTAAACTCGACCTACTCCGATGGCACCCCCAATCCGAACCTAGGCCGGCCATATGTCGCCAATGCGACGGACGGATCGCAGGATAACAATTACCAGACAACGACGACCAGGCAGTCATGGCGCATTACGCCCACAACGGAGCTGCGCTCAAGCGATTTGTTCAGCAGCCCGACGCTGACCTGGATCCTGGGAAAGAGCGACCTGACGGGACTTTATGAAAAGGACTCGGTAACGACATTCAACTATGGATTCGCCCAATACGGCACGACTCCCGACTATGCGACGAGCAACGCGGTAACGGCCAACTCGGCAAACACACTGGATTCGAACAGAGATTTCGAGTGGCTGGCCTACATTGGGCCCAACCTGTCCAACGCGTCGACTGCCAGCGGTGCGAATCTCTCGAACCTGAACTATGTGATCGCACCTCCCGAGCATGAGCAGACGCTGAACTTCAATTCGACGTGGAATAAGCCGACGGATCCCAATGCTCCCGGCTATGTGGACCCAACCGCGGCCTACTCGTACACGACGTATCCCAACGGGGTCCCTACGGTAAATGCTTCGAATCAGGGGAATAATCCGGCCAATTACGTCGGATGGTCCAACGAGCAAATCACGTACATGAATGCCGGCAACCCTGCGGATCTGGCGGATTTAGTTACTACCGCGAACCGCACCCGCTATATCGATGAATCTAAGGGAATAACCTGGCAGGGATATTTGCTCGGAGGCGACCTAGTCCCGGCGCTCGGCTGGCGCAAAGACACAGTGACCGATTATCAGACCGGCGCCCAGACTGACGCAAATACGGGCTACACCAGCCTAAGCTTCCCCGATAACAATCAATCGAGGACGGACGTTTCGGGAACCAGCAAGACTTGGGGAGGTGTATATCATATACCGAGGGCCATTATGTCTAAGCTGCCTGGCGACCTGACATTTAGCGTGTTGCTCAATCGTTCGGAGAACTTCAAGCCTGATCCAGCTCGTCTGGACCTAAACGGCAACCCGGTTCCAAACGCGAGCGGCACGACGACAGAGTATGGATTTGTCGTAACCGGCCTCTCTGACAAGATCACCCTCAAGGTCGACTGGTTTAAGACCATTGTTAAGGATGCGACACTGGGCGAAACCAATGGAAACTCGATCGCCGGCCTGGGGCCGAACGCCTATTATATCGCGTCAAGCATGGGCCTGGGTTACAGCTGGGCTGCTGCACTTCAGGATGGCCTGCGCGGTAACCTCGGCAACGGTGTATCAAGCGTCACGCCGGGAAACAATTATTGGGACTATGGCGCCGGCAGCGGCTACGCTGTAGGTACTCCGCAGTACATAGCGACCAACGCTGCCTCAGCCGCCATTGTAAACGCATGGATAAACAACCCGTTTTCGGAGAATGCGTTCTCGAGCTACAATTGGAGTCCGGAGATCAATCCGACTCTTGCTAAGCAGACAGGTCAATTGGATTCCGGCTACGTTGCTGGCGTCAATCCCGCGGACGACCCAAATCTGGGAGGCAGTTCCATATTCGGTGACCACGTGACTACCGTCGATAACCTCTCCAAGGGTGTCGAAGTTGAGCTGTCTGCCCAGCCGACAAGGAATTGGAACCTCACGCTTAACTACAGCCATGTGAGCGCCACGCACGAAAACATCGACCCTGTAATGCAGAAGTTCGTGAGTTCGCTTACGGCCTTCTACAACGGACCTGCAGGACAGATTCGCATGTGGTGCAATCAATGCATAGCTGGATCTTTGATCAGCGACGCATGGAATGACAACATCGTGGCGCCTTGGACGGTAATGCTGAATGACCAGGGGCACCCCGCGCCCGAGGTAGCGCCGTGGAGGCTCAACCTCGTCAGTACCTACACGTTCGATCGCGGCCCCATCAAGGGATGGTTTGCCGGTGGCGGGCTGAGGATTGAGGCGGCTCGTATTCTCGGGTTTCGATTCGACCCGAATTTCAAGAATGTGAACTCGAACGATCCCAACTACGCCGCGGTTCAGGTGGTCACTGATGGGGGACTCGACGTTAACGAACCCATCTACGGACCCACCGACACCCATTTTGATGCATGGGTCGGATACTCGCGGAAGATCACGAAGAAGATTAACTGGCGCATCCAGCTGAACATGCAGAACGTGGGCGAGAAGGATAAACTCGAACCAGCACAATACGAGCCCGATGGAAGCTTGGCTATCGCGTATATCCAAGAGGGCATGGGATGGCGTCTAGAAAACTCCTTCGATTTCTAGGCAAAAGGCTTTCCCAGGTGCGTCTGGGCCCCGACTGGTAAACGGGGCCAAAATCTAAGGCGGACAAACTGGGCGAAAGTAGACGACGGCGGCCGCCTTTTGGCGGCCGCCGTTCTATTTTTTGGTGGCGAGCAATTCGAAACGCCCGCCCGGGCGAATTTTCGCGTTGCTTGCATGCTTCACCGAATCGAAATTGTGCGTGAGAAATGGCTGCCCCTTCGCGCAACAACTTTACAATCAAGGACGTCGCGCGGCTTGCGGGCGTTTCTATCGCTACCGCTTCTGCCGTCATCAACAACAAGGGGACGACCAGCGAACGGATGAAGAAAAAGGTGGAGGATGCCATGAGCGGCCTCGACTACCGTCCGGACAACATGGCCCGTAGCCTCAAGACAGGTAAAAGCAAGGTCGTCGGCATGCTCATTCCCGATGTCTCTAACCCGTTCTTTACAGAGGCCATGTGTGGTGTCGAGGAGACGGCGAGAACCCGTGGCTACTCCGTCATCCTCAGCCATTCGAATGAGAGCACACACCAGGAGATTGAGAACCTGGGCGTTCTGCGTTCCCAGCGGGTCGACGGGGTGATTCTCGGATGCGCTTCGGGAAACATGGACTACGAGCGTGCGACGAGGAATCGATTCCCGATAGTTTTTATCGACCGCATTCCCTATGATGGATTTTCGGGCAGGGCGGTCTTGGTCGACAATGTGGCCGCGGCCTATGCCGCGACGCGTCATCTGCTCGAGATCGGGCATCGCAAGATTGCGCTCATGAACGGGAGAACCGATATTTCCGTGGGCCGCGATCGCGTGGCGGGATTTCGAAAGGCCATGAAGGAGGCGCAGGTCTCTGTTAATGACGCCTTTGTCCACGAAGGCTCCTTCACCCGGGAAAATGGCTACCTCAACAGCGGATACAATGCAGCCAACGAGCTCATGAGCCTGCCGGACAGGCCGACGGCTGTCTTTTCCTGCAATAACAGCATGACACTGGGTCTAATGAAGGCGCTCGCCGAGAAGGGAATCTCATGCCCACGAGACGTCAGCATCGTCACATTCGACGACTATCCATGGGAGTCCTATTTTCAGCCCAAGCTTACCGCCGTTTCCCAACCCGCGCGTGAAATGGGTCGGCGTGCAATGTGGATGATGCTCTCGATCCTCGAGCCGGACTCTCCGGGAGCCGAGGATTTCACTCGGCCTATGGACATACTTTCGGCCGAATTAAGGGTGCGCCAGTCGACGGCACCCATTTAAACCGAAGGCTTGCCGCCATGGTGGCTAGCTTCGTTTTGCCATAAACTGGCTGCACGCGGGCCAGCGTAAATGGCAATCGAACGGTATGATGGAAAATCGCCCAGTTTCTTCTGAAGACATGGATGTATTTCCGGGCCCGTGCTGGCAATGTCAGCGCGGTGCGCAACGAAGGTTCGTGCGGCCGATTCGTACACTTTCGGAAAACCAAGATGGTCTCTCCAGCTTTTGATCGTCGCAGAGGAAGCGCCCGGAGGTCGGGTGCTGTGCGACCAAAGTCGTTGCCGGAATGCAGGGAGTTGCAGTTATTTTTCTGCACATGCTGGCCAAGATGGCGCCGCACTGCACTTCAGACACCGTTCGGAGGCGTGAAGGAATCCAGCACGGAGATGTTTATCCAACAGGGCGCATCGACACCGGAGTTCTACTGCGGGCCAAAGACCGTCCATCTCGACCACTCCGCCTGATCCATGAACCTATGCCGTTTTGAGAGGATGCAGGGGTCGGCGGGAGTGGGGCTGGTAGCCGAAGATAAGGTATTGGACCTGCGTGAAGCGGGCATAGAAAGCCTTTCCGACATCCTGGACGCTGACTCTCCCGCCGACACGCTGCGGAGCTTGCTGGGTAGGACACTCCCACCTAGATGCCTAACTGAGACGAAATTGTTGCCACCCATCGACCGTCAGGAGGTTTGGGCCTCAGGGGTCACCTACCTCCGGAGCAAACAGGCTAGGATGGAGGAGTCGGATTTTAGCTCTTCCGCGTATGACAAGGTATATGAGGCGGCGAGACCCGAGCTGTTCTTCAAGGCGACCGCCGACCGGGTCGTGGGCCCTGGGGATGCAGTTGGCATGCGCAGAGATTCAAATTGGAACGTCCCAGAGCCCGAACTGGTGCTCGTCATGAATTCCCGCTGTGAAGTCGTTGGCTACACTATCGGCAACGACATGAGTTCGCGCGACATCGAGGGCGAGAATCTCCTCTATCTCCCGCAGGCGAAGATATACGACCGTTCCTGCTCGCTTGGCCCGTACATCACATTGGGCGTAAGCGAGGAGGAAGTTCGCACGTGGACCATCAAGCTGTGCATCGAGCGCGGTGGTGCCGCGGCATTTGAGGGCGGCGTAATGGTGGGACAAATCAAGCGCCCATTTTGCGAATTGGCGCAGTATCTCGGCAGGAGCCAGACCTTCCGCCATGGTGTATTCCTATTCACCGGCACTGGCGTCGTTCCGCCAGACGGCTTTACGTTGCAACCGGGCGATTGCATACGAATCGAGGTCTCAGGAATCGGCGCACTCGAGAACTCGGTCATCCGGGTTTGAGGTCATGGCGGTACGCATTAAGAATCTGCGCTGGTGGATAGCGGCGCTCATCGCAATCGCCACGGCCCTTAACTACCTCGACCGGCAAAGCTTCCCGGTTGTTGTCGGCGAAATCCGGCGGGACATCCCTTTCACAACGGCGCAGTACGGCCGTCTCACGTCTCTGTTCCTGTTTTCCTACGCGGTCATGTACGCGGTTGGGGGATGGCTATTGGACCGACTGGGGACGCGCACGGGCTATGCGATCATGATAGGCGTCTGGTCTGCCGCCAATTTTCTCACGGGGACTGTCTCCAGCCTAATGGGCCTTGGCGGATGCCGCCTTCTACTGGGGGTGGGGGAGGGCGGCGGCTTTCCTGGCTCGAGCAAGGCTGTCGCGGAGTGGTTTCCCCCTGGGGAGCGGGCCATGGCTTTTGGCATTTTCAATACCGGCTCGGCGGTGGGCGCAGTCATTGCGCCGCCTCTCATCGCGCTCGTGGTCGCCTCTCTTGGTTGGCGTTGGGTGTTCTTTGCAACGGGGTTTGCCGGCTTTTGTTTTGTCGTACTCTGGCTGGCCGTTTATCAGGTTCCGGCAAGGAGCCGTTTCATTTCGGCACAGGAACGGGCCCTAATTTTATCCGCCAACGCGTATGCGCCCGACCCTGCAGTGCCGAATCCGTTCCCATGGATTGGGTTTTTCCGATTCCGGCAGGTCCGCGGGCTCCTTTTGGCGAAATTTCTCTCCGATTCGGCCTGGTTCTTCTTCATTTTCTGGCTCCCCAAATACCTGGGCGATGTCCGACACCTCAATATCGCCCAGATAGGCACCTTTGCTTGGATACCTTTTGCATGTGCCGGTATGGGTAGCTTCGCCGGGGGCTGGCTGAATGGCTTTCTGATTCGGCATGGAGTCAGCCTCGACCGTTCACGAAAGGTCACGATGAGCCTGGGGGCTATGCTTGTGCCGGTGTCGTTGTTAATCGTCTCGGCTCCTCTTGGCCTCGCGATCGTGTTCTTCAGTCTGGCCATGTTCGCCCACCAATTCTGGGCTTCGATCGTAATGACGTTGCCGGCCGATCTTTTCCCATCGGCGACAGTGGGATCGGTGGGCGGCCTGCTCGGATCGGCCGGAGCGTTTGGCGCAATGCTCTTCGGCCTGCTCGTGGGATGGCTCGTTGAGAGAGACGGATACGGTCCCGCGTTCGCCATCGCGGGGGTACTGCATCCGCTGGCGCTGATCGTGATCTTGTGCAGCATCGGTCACATCGGGCCATTGCGCATCGCCCACAATCCCCAAGACCTTTTGGACACTGTTGCCTCATGAGGCTCTCCATGATCGTTAATCCGTTCACCGAACGGAATCTCCACCTCGCTGCCCAGGTAGGAGCGACAGATATTGTGCTCACCTATCCGGGCCCGGGCCTGCCGGCGCTGATCGCGGCGAGGAAGCTCGTTGAATCTTGCGGAATGCGGCTCACTCATCTGGAGCGGAAAATTCCTCACCTGAAATTCGTGCACAACCTCCCCGGGCGTGATGTTCAGATCGACGGCTTCAAGGCGCTTATCCGCGACATGGGCGACGCCGGGATGGATGTGCTTTGCTACAACTGGATGCCGGATGAGGACTGGCAGAGGACCAGCTGCGACGTGCTGGAGCGGGGCGGCGCTCGCGTAACCGAGTTCAATCTGGCGGATGTCGGACGCAACGTTACCGACGCGGATGGCAGGCCTGCGACGCCTACGCCCGCGGCCCGCCTCTGGGATAACCTGGAGCATTTTCTAAACGAAATCCTGCCGCTCGCGGAAGAGGCGGGCGTCCGTCTGGCCCTGCATCCCGATGATCCCCCCCTTCCTACGCTGCTTGGACAGGACCGGATCATCATTTCAAACGAGGCGCTGCGGCGCGTCGTCGACCTGGCGCCGAGCCGCTCGAATGGGATCTGCTACTGCGTCGGATCGCTGAAACCTGCCGGCGTGGACCTTCTTGCCGGCATTAGGGGCCTCGCCGAAAAAATATTCTTCGTCCACGCCCGAAATGTCCGGGGCACGGCGGAGCATTTCACCGAAACCTGGCACGACAATGGCGAGATAGATATGGCCGCTGTCATCCGTGCGCTCAAGGCGGCTGGATACCGCGGCACCATTCGGCCGGACCATGCGCCGTCTATGGCGGGCGAGTCCAACGAATCACCGGGCTATGAAATGCTCGGCCGCCTTTTTGCCGCCGGTTACCTTCGCGGCCTCATCCAGGCGGCCTAGCAATCACTAACTAAAATGAGCAAAACGATTGGCGTCATTGGTCTTGGAATCATCGGCAGCGTGTGGGCGCGGCATTATGAGGCTGCCGGAGTCCTCGCGGGCGCCTGGAACCGGCGCCCGCAGGCGAACTTTCCCCGGTGGCGCCCGAATGCGGGCGCAGTGGTTGATTCAGCGGACGTCGTGCAAATCGTCGTCTCCGACCCGCCAGCGGTTGAGGCAATCCTTCATGCAATCCTGCCGCGATTGGCCCCTGGGAAGACTGTGATTCAATCGAGCACTATTGACCCGGACAGCAGCGAGCGCTTCGGCGGCCTCGTCGAGGCTGCGGGTGCCCGCTATCTTGAAGCACCATTCGTCGGAAGCCGACCGGCTGCGGAGGACCGCAGGAACATATTCTACTTGGGCGGCGGCCTGCAAGACGCCAAGGAGGTCGAGCCGCTGCTTTCGTTGATTTCGGAACGACGGTACCAAGTCGGCACATGGCGCCAGGCTGCCACGCTCAAGCTTGCGATGAATTTGAATGTTGCCCTCCAAATGGCGGCGTTGGGCGAAAGTATGGCGCTCGCCCGGCATGCCAACATCAGCGACAATACCTACTTTGAGGTGTTGGAGAAGAACGTCTCCTATTCGCCGCTCGTGAAGCTCAAGGAGCCGAGCCTGCGGCGTGGGGACTACTCTCCGCAATTTTCGATAAAGCACATGCTCAAGGACATGCGCCTCGCACGAGGCACAATGAAGCCTGAAAGCCTACCACAGCTTGATGCCGTGTGCGAACGGCTGCAGCGGGCAGAGGTTGCCGGCCTTGGTGACGAGGATTTTTCCGCCCTCGTGAAGGTGATGTGATCTGGGTGGGACTTGATCGCTGTTTGGCGGCATCAAGAGAATCGACTGCGTCGGCGTCTTGGGCAATTCCAAGGGACCAGCGCGCTTGGCCCGTTCGCGTATTGGATACTGTCAGTTCCTGAGGCTGTCGGGGGTCACGATGTGGGAATCCATCGTGTAGACCTTCTCGGGCCTGAAGGCCGGGTTATGGAGAATCTGTTCTCCGACCTCGACTGCCTTGTCCACGCAGAGAGGATAGACGAAGGTCGCCGCGAGAATGCCTTGGCGCACCTTCTCGATGCCGCCGGCTTCGCCGGGCAGGCCGTCGATGCCGACGAAGATCATCTCCTTTTCACGGCCCTTCTCCTTGGCGGCGAGGTAGGCGCCCATCGCCATCGGGTCATTGCGGGCATAGACGACGTCGATCTGCGGCACGGCGGCCAGGATCTCGGTCATCCGGTCCTTGGCGGTGCTCTGGAGCCAATTTGCCACTGATTCCGTGACGACGTCGATCTTGGGATAATTCTTCCAGATCTCGTGCGCACCGGCCTTGCGGTTGATCTCGGCCTCAACGCCTTTGAGACCTGCGAGTTCGACCACTTTCCCGCGCGGCTCGCCGTATTTCTTCGTCAAATAGTCGACCACGAACTGTCCGGCCAACCTCCCTATGGCCTTGTTGTCGGCGCGGATCCAAGTCGTGTAGTTAGGCTCGGCAATGTCACGTTCGAGGCAGATTACCGGGATGCCGGCGCGCATTGCCCTACCCATTACCTCTGTGAGTGGCGCGCGTTCGTTCGGCGCCACGATGAGGAGGCTCGGGGACATCCGTATCGCGGTTTCTATCTGGCCGATCTGCTTAGCGCTGTCCTGCTGGGCGTCCATGATCGTGAGGGTCACGTCGGGGTCTTTGGCCCACAGGCGCTCCATCTCGTCGTTCTGGGCCGCCCGGTAAGGTTCGGCGTTATTGCACTGGCTGAAGACGACGAGCTTCTTTGGATGGGCGGAGGAGGAGGAGGGTTGGGCGCTCTGGGACGGCTTGCAGCTGGCGACGAGCAGGAGAACGCCAATGGCGAGAATTGGGCGGGTTTTCATGAGGGAGAAGATGCGGAAAGTCCGCGGCGCTGCAGCCAGACCGCGACGACGATGATGACGGCCTTTACCATAAGCTCTACGTTGCTGTCGACCATTCGGAGGCGCAGGACATTGGTAAGGACGCCGAGAATCAGAGTCCCCGCCACGGTGCCGATGATCGTTCCCTGGCCGCCGGTAAGGGCTGTGCCGCCGATGACCACGGCCGCAATGGCGTCCAGCTCATAGGCGACTCCGTCATTTGGGTTACCCTGGTGGCTGCGTGCGGCGTGGATGAGGCCTGCAAGGGCGGACGCTGCGCCACAGGCAACGTAGGTGAATGTCCGCGCGGCGCGGATGGGAAGCCCGGTAAACGCGGCGGCCTTCTCGTTCTCGCCGATGGCGCGGAGGTGGCGGCCGAGCACAGTGCGTGAAAGGAGCAGATGGGCGGCCACGGCGAGCACCGCCCATACTGCCAGTATGAGTGGTTTCTGGGACAGGAGGCTCGAGAAACGAGCCGACGGGGCGGCGTCGAATCCAAAGTCGATATTCGTGTTTCCCGTCATCCACCTGGTAAGGCCGCGAACACCGATCATTGCGGCCAGCGTCATGACAAAGGGTTGGAGGCGCAGCCCCGTCACGACGACGCCGTTCACGGCTCCGACGGCCGCGCCTGCCGCGATAGTGGCGACGATTGTGACGGCGATCTGCGCCGGAGCGGACATGGCCGGCCCCCATTTTACAAGGAGGACGCCAGCCAGCGATGCGCCGAACGCGAGAATGCTTCCCACCGACAGGTCGATGCCGCCCGCGATGATCACGAGCGTCATCGCTAGGGCGATGATGCCAATCTCTCCCTGCTGCATAAGCACATCGGTCAGATTGCCTGCTGAGAGGAAAATGAGACTACCATCGCCGGCGCGCGGGCTGAAGATGACGCCCAAGATCACGACTAGGACGAGACCGATGAACGGCTTCGCGAACCTTCCGGCTCCCGCCCATGTAGATCGAAGCCCCTTCACGAGGCTTCCCTTCTTCCCGTCGCAAGGCGCATTACCTCTTCCTGCGTGGCTACCGCCGAGGCCAGGACGCCGGATGCTGTTCCCTCATGGAGGACAAGAACCCGGTTGCTGTTCGCGAGAAGCTCGGGAAGTTCGGAGCTAACCCATATTACCCCGACGCCCTCAGCGGCCAACGCGGCGATCAGCCGGTAAATGTCCTCCTTGGCGCCGACGTCTATCCCCCGTGTGGGATCATCCATGAAACAGATCTTCGGCTTGGTAAGGAGCCACTTGGCGAAAAGGACCTTCTGCTGGTTGCCGCCGCTCAGCGTGTACACCGCCGCCGCCGGGTCGGAATACTTGGTCCGGCTGCGGGCGAGTTCTGCGGCCGCCGTGGCCGCTTCGCTAGCGCGATCGATCCAGCCTGCCCTCGCAAAGGACCCGAGACAGGCGAGGGTGGCATTCTCGCGCACGCCCATGTTCATGAAGAGTCCGTCCTGCCTGCGATCCTCGGGGACCAGCGCGACACCCGAGGCCATCGCTTCCTTGACGCCAGCCGGCCGATAGGCGCTCCCGTCGAGTGTGAACGAGCCGCGCGAGACCGGCGTCAATCCGAAGAGCGCCCTTCCGAGCTCGCTCCTTCCGGAGGCGACCAGGCCTGCGACGCCGAGCACCTCGCCCTTTGCCAGTGAAAACGAAACGTCCCGAAGCTTCCGCGTCGAAACGGCTTCAGCGCGGAGCAATTCCCCCTTCGGGGCTTCCGCCGACTTTGCCCGGCGCCCGGCCAGGGGACGTCCAACCATGTCGCGTATCAGCTGGTCCTCGGTTGTTTGGCCGCGGACCGACGTTCGTACCTTCTCGCCGTCGCGCATGACGGTGATCCGGTCGCTTATCCTGAAAATCTCCGACATTTTATGGGAGACGTATGCTATGGCGACGCCCCGCGCCTTGAGGCGGTCGACGACCTGGAACAACCTTTCGACGGCATCCTCGGGAAGGGCGCTCGTCGGCTCGTCCATGAAAATAACCCGCGCGTCGAGGGCGAGCACCCGAGCGATCGCCACAAGCTGCCACTGCGACACGCTGAGGCTGCCGAGAAGCGTTTCAGGAGGGACTGACAGGCCGGCGGCCTCCAGATGCGGTGCCGCTGCCCTCGCAAGGGCGGCGAAGGAAACCCAGAGTGACGCCTCGAGGGCGGGATTCCCGATCGCGATGTTCTCGGCTACGGACAGGTTGCCGAAGAGATCGAGCTCCTGGAGTATGATCCCGACGCCCGCATGGCGGGCCTCGTCGGACCCGGTCCATGACACAGGGCGGCCGTTCAGGCGGATCGTTCCCGAGTCGGGGCGCGTTATCCCCGAGCAGATCCGCGCAAGTGTGCTCTTGCCGGCGCCATTTTCGCCGCACAGGGCGTGGACCTCGCCCGCATGCAGCTCCCAATGCACCGAGGCGAGGGCGCGGATACCTCCGTAGCTCTTGGCGATGCCCTCGCAGGCGAGGACGGGGCCCGGCGCGCCGGGATCTGTCAGGTTTGTTAACAAGCGCCCGGTGAAGATCCAATTCGCCCGGCGCCGGCCGTGGCCGAGGCAATGTGAGACACTGGACGCGTCGTCATCTCTGTTTGTGGTTCTGCATTGTCCGCGCCGGAAGGGGAGTCACCCCGTGCAAGTCGGGCTCCAGCTTGGACGAAGTACGGGCGGAAGGTCGATGATTTCCCCTGCGGCTGCTCCAGGCCGATGACAGGGCCGCAGCCCCTCCCGGGCGAGACGAAGGACAAGGAGCCAGGGATCCCATGCCGGCTGCGCTCCGCGACGGAGCAGCCGGTCTCGAACGGACGGCGCACCCTGTCTTGCGGGACCAGGCTGGGCATCCGCCAGAGCCTCCATCCGCTATGGCGCATCCCCGTTGGTGGCGGCGTTGAGGCCTCCAGTAAAAGGGGTCGTACAGCAATTATAGACCCGCCGTTTGGAAGATTTGGATTATACAGCATTTATGGGGGACGATCCTTGCATAACGGCCTGCGCGGGCTGGCCTGGCCAACACGCAGAAACCTGCCCGCGGCGGCGGATTCAATTGCCCCAGCAAGGCTCCATCTAGCCGGCGACGAGCCGGGTGCTCGGGAGCATATCGAAGGGTACGGCATCATTGCCCACGGTTTCGCTCTCCTCCCTCCTTCGTGGCTGCATGAGCACCAGCTCACGAAATTTTGCAGCGCATGGGGTTTCGAACTCACCCCTGCGCCTGATGTAGCTGATCGTTTCCTCCCCGAAGATATCGGCTACGCTGCGAAAGGACAGCCCCTCCGCCCTTAGGCAATCGATGTCGCCTGGCAGCGGAACGATTGCGATCCCAAGCCCGCGCCGGACATATTCAAACTGGGTGGCTGGCATTTCAGATTCGAGCGCGACATTCATTCTCTGCAGAAGGGACGCGCGCCCAAAGACGGCGTTGATTCGGCGGCGGTTGCTTGAGGATTCGACCGGGAGCAGCAGCGGTTGCCTGGCGATATCCCGCAGTTCGATCTGCTTTTTCCTCAGGAGAGCATGATCAGGGGGGCACACTAGTGTGAGCGGATAGGCCGCAAAGGGGATGCATTCCAGGGACGGCCGCCCCGGCTCATTCTCGGGGACAGCGGCAATGGCCACGGAGACGTTTCCCCGCTCGAGCATGTCGAGGGCGACCTCCGAGCTCTGCTCCAGGAACGTGATTGAAAGGCGCGGATAGATCTCTCGAAGCCGCGCCACCGACCAAGTCACCTCGCCTGCGGCATATTCGGGCGCCGAGGCGATCCTAATCGAGGGAACCTGCTCGGCCAACGCCGACTGGAACGCGGATTTCACCGAGTCAAAGCCGGCTATGAGAGGGGTCACGATTTCGACCAGCCTTCTGCCGGCCTCGGTCAGCTCAACTCGGTGGCCGTTGGGACGAACAAGGGTGGATTCCATTTCCCGCTCGAGTCCATGCACCTGCTGCCAGACGGAAGCACGGGTTAGGCCCAGGGCCATTGCCGCGGCCGTAAACGTCTGCCACTGGGACAGGGCGACCAATCCGCGAAACTGCTGAAGCCGCAGCTCCTTGAAATAATAGCGCGGCACCGAGGGGTGCTGGGGGGGAGGTTTCTGCACGGGGGCGCGGCGATAACCCGAAGCGGGGTTGCAAGGAGAGAGGGTACAAAGAGCTGATAAATTGAAACGTTTCAAGTTAATTGTCTTTTTCCCGGGCCTTTTGAAATATGGCATTTTATATGCTTGTCATCAATAGCTTGTAAAATTCCATTTTATTGCCTCGCCCGCCTGGCCGCCAGACGATGCTGGCACGCGTTTTTCGCAGCCGCCGGGCGCCAGACCACCCCCACGAACCCCTCGCACCGTATGTCTTCGCGCCATAATTCATTCGCCCATGGCCGCGTCCTTTTTGCGTCAATGGCACCTCAAAAGAACGCGTTTGGATTGGCGGCGAGGAACGTGGGGCGAGTGCTGATGTTTATGGTCCTGTCCCCTGCATTTGGCGGTCCCTCGGGGAACCTGGGTCCCAAGGGAACGGCGCCGGTCGCCATCTCGCTGGACGGGGTGTTTCGGGACCACGCCGTCCTCCAGCGGGACGAGCCTGTCCGAATATGGGGTTCTGCCAACCCAGGGGAGGTCCTCACCATCCGCTTTCATAACCAGGTCGTCGGCGCGGTCGCCAACAAGCGGGGGCGATGGCGGGCGGTCCTAGCACCGATGGCGGCTTCGTCGGACTCGGAGGACCTTTTGGTTTCCGGACACGAGGTGCTGGCGATTCACGACGTCGTCATCGGGGACGTGTGGTTCTGTTCAGGCCAGTCAAACATGGAGTTCACCGTGGACGAGGGCATGAACGCCGAGCGTGAAATCGCCGCGGCGCGGTTTCCGCTGATCCGCCAGGTCGTCGTGGGCCACGCGGTCAGCGGGGCGCCGTCGGTCTCGGTGGCAACTGAGGGATGGCATCCGGCGTCGCCGGCATTTGCCGGGAAATTCACCGCAGTCGGCTATTACTTTGCCCGCGACGTTTTCCGGGCGGTTCATGTGCCGATCGGCATCGTTCGCTGCGCGTGGGGAGGCACGCCGATCGAGGCGTGGATGAGCCGCAAGGCGCGCGCCGCCACGCCATATTCGGCCGACATAGACGGGCGGTGGGCGGCGGCTGAGGGGGAATGGACGCCGGCGCGGTTCACGAAGTACTATGCCGATCTCAAGCTCTGGGAGGACGCGGACGCCAATTCCTCGGAAACGCACACGCGCAGCGCGGTCCCGTGGCCCCATCCCCCTGCAACGGACACCTCTCCCGAGAGGCCCGGCAACCTCTACAACGGAATGGTCGCTCCGCTCCGCGGCCTGTCGATTGCCGGGTTTGTTTGGTACCAGGGGGAGAGCAATGTCGACCACCCCGAGGAATATGCCGGCCTGTTCAAGGAGATGATCCGCTCATGGCGCGCGGAATGGGGCATGGGCAACATTCCCTTCTACTTCGTGCAACTGGCGAACTTCGGCGACGTGGGCGAGCGCAGGGACCGGGGCTGGGCGCGCCTGCGCGAGGCCCAGGAAAAGGCGCTCGGGCTGCCGGCGACGGGGATGGCCCTCGCGGTCGACATTGGGGAGGCGGACAACGTGCATCCTAAGAACAAGCAGGAGCTGGGGCGCCGGCTGGCCCTCGTTGCCAAGGCCAAATACTACCGCCTGTCCGAGAAGTGCGATGGGCCGAGGTTTTTCGCGGCGGCCAGGGAGGGGAGGGGGCTGCGGGTGTCATTCTCCGGGGTGGAGTCCGAGCTCGGTTCACGGGACGGCCCTGTCGCGTCGCTTGAGGTTGCCGGACCAGACCATGTGTTCCACGCGGCGGAGGGAGTCATCGATGTCGACACGCTCGTCGTTTCGAGCGCCGACGTCGCGGACCCGGTCGCGGTCAGGTACGCATGGACAAACGCCCCCGTCGCCAATCTCTACGACGGCGACGGCCTTCCCATGGCGCCCTTTCGGTCGGACGACTGGTAGCGACGTCCCTGCGGCACGCCGGGGGTGCTTTGCCCCAGCAAAACGGGGCGAAGGGAAAATGTGCGCCCGCAGGTGGTGCAACTCGCGCCCAAGCCTGCGGTGATTGGATTTTGCCGCGGCGTCGCTGAGGGTGCGACGGGCTGGCGCGCAGGCCGGGGTTCCCCTTGGGATTGGGATCGAGAAACGGCTCAGCCCGCTTGCCTCCTAGCACTCTTGCGGTGTGGCCTAAGATGGCCAACGTTCGGCACGATTTTTTTCATGCCCAAATCCAGAAAACTCCCCCCAAAGACCGTGTTCCTAGTGGCGAGCGGCGACCTTCGCCCCTCGGCGAACAAGGCCTGCTGGGAGGCCCAGAAGGGGATGGAACGGGCGCTGGGGCGCGCGGTGTCCCGGCTGGGCTACCGGGTCAGGCGGGCGCATCCCTACAAGGCCGCCGAGGGGCACGGCTTCATCGCGTCGCAGAAGGAGGGCCTCGAGATCTTCTCCCGGATCGACCCGGGGGCCCCCGTCATAGTGGCCGAGGCCGTCTGGCAGTACTCCCACCACGTGCTGCCGGGGCTCGTCGGGCGGACGGGCCCGGTCCTCACCGTCGCCAACTGGAGCGGGCAGTGGCCCGGCCTCGTCGGCATGCTTAACCTGAACGGCTCCCTCACGAAGGCGGGCGTCCGGTATTCGACGCTCTGGAGCGGGGACTTCAGGGACGGGGGGTTCATGCGGGGCCTCGGCTCATGGCTCCGGACGGGCGAGGTCCGCCACCCGGCGGACCACGTGCGGCCCATCCGCCGGGCGCGCGTCCCCTCGAGGGCCCGGTCGGTGGCGCGGGAAATCGCCTCGGACCTGCGCCGGCGCAGGTCCATCATGGGCGTCTTTGACGAGGGGTGCATGGGGATGTTCAACGCGATCATCCCGGACGCCCTGCTCTTCCCCTGCGGCGTCTTCAAGGAGAGGCTCTCCCAGTCCGCCCTCTACTATGCGGCGACGCAGGTGAGCCGGGCCGACGCGGAGGCCGCGTACCGGTGGCTCGTCCGCAGGGGCCTCACCTTCCATTTCGGCCCCAGCGAGCGCCGGGACCTGACCAAGAACCAGGTGCTCCTGCAGCTGAGGACCTACATCGCGGCCGCGCGGATCGCGGACGAGTTCGGGTGCGAGACGATCGGGATCCAGTACCAGCAGGGCCTGAAGGACCTGCTGCCCGCCTCGGACCTGGCGGAGGGGCTCCTCAACAATTCCGACAGGCCGCCTGTCCGGAACGCGGCCGGCAAGGTGATACGCGCCGGCAGGCCCATCATCCACTTCAACGAGGCCGACGAGGCTGCCGGCCTCGACGCCCTGTTCACGAGCCGCGTGCACGCCGCCCTGGGCCAGCCCGTGGAGACGACGCTGCACGACATCCGCTGGGGCGACCTGGACCGGAGCGGCACCGTGGAGGACTACGTCTGGGTCTTCCTCATCTCGGGCAGCGCGCCCGCGGCGCACCATGTCGGGGGCTACCGCGGCTCCGAGTCGTTCCGGCAGCCGCCCATGTACTTCCGCCTGGGCGGCGGGACGCTGCGCGGCGTGGCCCGCCCCGGCGAGATCGTCTGGAGCCGGGTCTTCGTCGAGGGCGGCCGCCTGAAGATGGACCTCGGGCGCGGCAAGGTGGTCGCGCTCCCGAAGGGCGAGACGCAGCGGCGCTGGGACGAGACGACCCCCGTCTGGCCCATCATGCACGGCGTCCTCCACGGGGTCAGCCGCGACCAGATGATGGGCCGCCACAAGGCGAACCACATCCAGGTGGCCTACGCCGGCTCGGCCGGCGAGGCGGACCTGGCGATGTACGCCAAGGCGGCGCTCGCGGAGGAGCTGGGACTCGAGGTCAGCCTCTGCGGCTCGCGCGCCAATGGCGGCAGGTTCTGATTTGGGGAAATCGCCAACCCCAGGCCCCGCAGCGGCTTGCGCCGCCGGCGGGCCTCCCGGGGAGGCCGGCCTGGGGCACCCGCAACCCGATGTCCCTGTCAGTGAGGGGATGCCCGACGCGCCCACCGAGAGCCTCCAGACGCGTTGCTGCATCGCAGGCGGCGGGCCCGCCGGGATGATGCTGGGGTTCCTCCTCGCCCGCGCGGGCGTCGACGTCGTCGTCATGGAGAAGCACGCCGACTTCCTCCGGGACTTCCGCGGGGACACGATCCACCCGTCGACGCTCGAGCTCATGCACGAGCTCGGCTTCCTCAAGGACTTCCTGGAGAGGCCGCACAACGAGGTGAGCGAGCTCTCGGCGCAGATCGGCGACGTGGAGGTCACGATCGCGGACTTCACGCACCTGCCGACCCGCTGCAACTTCCTGGTCTTCATGCCGCAGTGGGATTTCCTGGACTTCATCGTCGAGCGGGCCCGCGCGCTGCCGCGGTTCCACCTGCGGATGGAGACCGAGGTGACGGGCCTCATCGAGGAGGGGGGCCGGGTCACGGGCCTGCGCGCCCGCGGTCCAGGCGGCCGCGTGGAGGCGAGGGCCGACCTCGTCGTCGGCGCCGACGGGCGCGGCTCCATCGTCCGGCGCAAGGCGGGGCTTTCCGTCGAGAACCTGGGGGCCCCGATGGACGTCCTCTGGATGCGGCTCTCGAAGCGCGCCGACGACCCGCCGCAGACGCTCGGCCGGGTCGAGCGGGGCGGCATCCTCATCAGGCTCGACCGTGGCGACTACTGGCAGTGCGGCTACGTGATCCCGAAGGGCGGCATGGACGAGATCCACCGCCACGGCATCGAGGCCTTCCGGCAGCGGCTGGCGGGGATGGTCCCCCTCTTCTCGGCGCGGGTGAAGGAGCTCGTCGCCTGGGACCAGATCAGGCTCCTCACGGTCACGGTCGACCGGCTGAGGCGCTGGCACAGGCCGGGCCTGCTCTGCATCGGCGACGCGGCGCACGCCATGTCCCCCATCGGCGGGGTGGGCATCAACCTGGCCATCCAGGACGCGGTCGCCGCCGCGAATATCCTCGGGCCGCCGCTCCTGGCCGGGACGGCGGACGAGGACGACCTGGCGCTTGTCCAGAGGCGGCGCCTGGGCCCGGCCCGCATGACCCAGCGCCTCCAGGTGTTCCTCCAGAACAAGGTGGTGACCCGGGTCCTCGGGCCCGGCGGCACGATCCGCGTCCCCTTGGCCTTCAGGCTCCTCCGGCGGTGCAGCCTCCTGCGGCGCCTGCCGGCCCGCATCGTCGGCATGGGCTTCAGGCCCGAGCACATCGAGGCCCCCGCGGCCCCCTGACGGGCCGTTTTGAACATCCGCCGGGGGGATGGGTCCCACCCGTTGCGGGCCCTGCGCCGGCGCGATTGGACGCAACCTTCGCGCCCCCCGGCTCGTCTCGACAATTCCATGCACTTCAGCGACAGTCGCGGCCTCATGCGCCTCCCCAAAGACAGCAAGCGCACGGGTTTCACGCTCATCGAGATCCTCGTGGTCATCTCGATCATCGCGCTCCTTGCCGGCCTCACCATCGCCAACATGGACAAGATCTTCGGCAAGTCGCAGACGGACGTCGCCAACCTTATGGTGAACCAGACGTTGAAGACACCGCTGATGACCTACCGCTTCCAGATGGGCGGCTATCCCTCCACGGACGAGGGCCTTGCGGCGCTCATGGCCGCGCCCGCGAACAAGGCGGACAGGTGGCGCGGGCCCTACCTGGTCGAGGGCACCAGGCTCCCGCTCCTGGATCCCTGGAACGAGCCCTACCAGTACCGCTGCCCGGGGGTACACAACAAGGACAGCTATGACCTCTGGTCGAAGGGGCCCGACAAGACCGACGGCACTGAGGACGACATTGGCAACTGGTGAGCGGTCCGGCTTCACCCTGGTCGAGGTCCTGCTGGTCATCGCGCTGATCGCGCTTGTCGGCTGGATCTTCATAGGCGGCTCGGCCGCCCTTCTGTCGGACAAGGGCGCGACCCCGGACGAGCTGTTCTGGAAGGCCGTGACGGCCGCGCGCAAGGAGGCGCTTGAGGAGCAGAAGAGCGTGATCCTCACCTACGACCAGAAGGCGAGGGCGTTCGAGATCGGCGACGGCGCGTCCACGCGCTCCATCCCCGTCAGCGGCCCGGACGACCTCGTGATCGACTTCCACCCGCCGCCCTCCGACACGAGCGCCGCGTTCCTCGTCGGCGGCACCCTCGTCGAGACCGAGCCCATGGCGGCCGTCACGTTCTACGCCGACGGCACCTGCACCGCGTTCCGGGCCCAGATGCGGGTCCCCGGCGCGGCCCACATCCTCAACGTCGACCCGTGGACGTGCGCCCCGGTCCTCTCCGCCTCCGATGACGCGCGCTAGGGGCTTCACGATGATAGAGGTCCTCGTGGCCCTCGCCATCTTCGCAATGTGCTCGGCCGTCCTCGGCGGCGCGTACCTCAACGTGCTCAACAGCTACGAGGTCGCCGAGCGCTCGAACGTCGCCGACGCCGACGTCGACTTCGCCCGGGGCCAACTCCTCGCGCAGTCGGACCTGCCGACCGCGCTGGCCGGCGCGGAGTTCGACGACGACCGCAGGCACGTGAAGTGGACGGCCGACATCGAGCCCACGGACACGACGGACCTGTTCTCGGTCACGTTCACCTGCGTCGTCTCGGAGTCCACCACGGCCAAGCCGGCGACGATGACCGAGAGCTTCATGCTCCTGCGCCCGACCTGGTCGGACCCGACCGCGCGGACGACGCTCCGGGCGAACGCCGCCAGCCGCATCGCCGTCGTCCAGGGAAGGCAGGCCCAGTGAGGACGCGGGGCTTCACGCTCATCGAGGTCATGGCCGCCGTCGCGCTGGCGGCCATGGTGCTCATCGGCGTCAACACCTTCCTCTTCTCGATGACGGAGCTCTGGGGAAGGAACTCGGACGTGAGGCTCTTCGACCAGCACGTGCGCGCGGTGACGCGCTTCCTCCAGGGGGAGATGCTCCGGGCGAGCCTGCCGCCCGCCGCCTCGCCGAGCTCGACCCCGGTTGGCGTCTCGCCCATCACGCCCCAGGGCGGGGCGCAGGAGAACCTCATCACCTACATGGAGCTCTCGGGGAGCCGGATCCTCACCTGGCCCGGGGAGGCCCTGCCCGAGGTCTTCTGCTCGCTCCAGGTGCGGCGCGACAAGGGGCTCGTCATGCTCTGGCACTCGGACCTCGAGGACCACTTCGCCGACGAGCCGCCCCGCGAGACGGTCGTCTCCCCGTT
This sequence comes from Opitutaceae bacterium, assembly GCA_036489955.1. Lineage (GTDB taxonomy): Bacteria > Verrucomicrobiota > Verrucomicrobiia > Opitutales > Opitutaceae > Palsa-1447. The sequence goes on along the minus strand of DASXEV010000041.1, from coordinate 150,289 downwards.
CGTGACGGCACTCTCCTACGACTACTTCGACAGCGACTTCAACAAGTGGACGACCGAGACGACGCTGCGCAGCGACTCGAGCGGCAATCCCGTGGCGCCGCAGAGGCTGCGGCTGACGTTCACCTACAACGGGCTCGTGCGGAACGCCCTCGTCACGATCCCGTCGACCGGCCAGGGGCTGCCCAACCCATGGTGAGCCCCCGCAGGCCATCCCGCGACCCGCGGCAGCGCTCGTCGGTCATCATCCTCGTCCTGGTGATGATGATCTTCGCCGCCACGGCGGTCACGGCCTTCATGGAGAAGGCGTCCAACGACCTCCTAGTCGAGGTGCGCCAGGCCGACGCGAGGCGCCTGCGCCAGGAGGCCTTCTCCGCGCTCGAAGTGACGCTCGCGGTCCTCGAGGACTTCCGCCAGGCGGACAGCGGCCTGCACACCCCCGCCGAGGGATGGAACGACCCGCTCGGCTGGGCGGGCTGGGAGCCCTCGGAGGGCCGCAAGGTCGACGTCACGTTCGAGGACGAGAGCGGCAAGCTGCCGATCAAGCGCGCGGACCTGACGACGCTCACCAACCTCTTCGAGTACTGGCAGATGGCGCCCGGGGACGCCGAGAAGCTGGCCGACGCCATCGAGGGCTGGATGCAGGCCGGCTACAACTACTCGACGGCGATCACCCCCGACTACGACAACGCGGCCATCCCCTTCGCCGAGCCCGAGCGGCCGATGCGCTCCTTCTCCGAGCTCGCCTCCATCTACTACGCCCGGGACGTGTTCTTCGACCAGAACGGCCAGCCGAACGCCAACTATTGGCGCTTCGTGAACGACGTCTCCCTCTTCAACTATTCCCAGCCGAACGCCAACGGGGCCAACGCCGACGTCATGGCCGCCGTCGGCCAGTACACGGACGCCCAGCAGCAGCGGGTCAGCGACTTCCTGTCCGGCAACGGCCAGTACGCCTCGCAGGGCAATAACTGGTTCCAGAACGCCTCGATGCTGGCGACGGTGGCCGGGGCAGGCGGCAACGCCGGCGCCTTCGGGACCACGATCACGGCACTTCGGGTCAACGTCACGGTCCACGAGGGGGGCTCCGAGTACCGGCTCTCGGCCGTCGTGGCTCCCCAGGGGGGGGCCACCACCAACACGACGAACGCCACCAACTCGAACGCGGCGCCTGCGACGGCCACCGGGTCCGCGACGCCAAATTCCGCAACCAACACCTCCCAGCCGTCGTCCACAGCCACGTCAGCCGCAACTTCCGCAGCAGCCTCGCAAAGCATCAATTATCCCTTTACCGTCCTTCAATTGCAGGAGAATGACGAGATCCCCCAGCCGCCGCCGCCTCCCCCAGCACCCCAGTCCTGACCATGAGCGCCTCGCCTGCTGACTTCTTCCGGGGCGGCCTGCCGCCGCCCAGGGCCTCCCTCCTGCCCGATTCGGTGTTCTTCGCACGGACAGTCGCGGTCGCCCCGGGGACGCCGAGGGCTGAAGTGGCTGGCCTTGTGGGCCTTGCGCTTGAGGGCCAGTCGCCCTTCCCGCTGGCGCAGATGTACCACGGGTTCTACTGGCCGGACGGCGCCGACCGGGCGCTGGCCTTTGCGGCCTACCGCAGGCGCTTCACGGCCGACCAGCTCGAGGAGTGGGACGGCGCCGACCATGTGCTCCCCGCCTTCGCCGCCATCCTCGGGATCGAGGCCGCGCCGGCCACGACGGCGATCCTCACTTCGGCCGCTGGCCTCACCTGCGTGCGCTGGGACAAGGGCCCCGTCCCGGCCTCCGTGGCCTATCGCCCGCTTCCCCCCGAGGCGACGGACGCCGATCGCGCCGCAGCGAGGGCGGACCTCATCCGCTCCGCCGGCGAGGCGGCCCGGGTCCTGGACCTGCCGTCGCCGCCCACCGTCATGGCCGGCGGCTCGGACGGCGACCTTGTCGCCGAGTCCGGCGGCCTGCGCTCGTTCATACCGGCCGCCGCCGCCGCCTCGCTTGACGTCCGCGACAAGGGCGACCTGGCGGCCATCGCCCGCGACCACGGCCGGGGCATCCTCCTCTGGCGCGCGGCCATCGGCGCCGCCGCGGCGTGCGCCGCCTGCGCGCTCATCCAGCTGGGCCTCCTGGGCGCGGGCCTCTGGCAGAAGGCGCGCATCGCCAAGGTCGCTGCCCAGAAGTCGACCGTCGCCCACATCATGGAGGAGCAGGAGCTGGCGGGCCGCATCGACGAGCTCTCGACGAAGCGCCTGCTTCCCCTGGAGATGATCTCGGCGGCCTCCCCCGAGGTCGCGGTCCCCAAGAACCCCCCGGCCATCCAGTTCATCCACGCGAGCGCCAGCACCCTCGACACGATCGAGATCACGGCGCAGACGAGCAACGCCGGGGAGATCCCGGGCTACAAGACGGCGCTCGAGCGCTCCCCGGGGATCGACCGGGTGGAGATCCAGGACCAGCGCGCCCGCGACAACGTCGTCACGTTCAAGCTGATCGTCACCTTCAAGCCGGGCGCGCTGACGCCCGCCGCGACATGATCCGCCGCCTCCGCGCCCTCTTCCTCGCGCTCGCCGTCCGCGAGATGGCGCTCATCGCGGTCTTCGCGCTCATGTGCGCCGCCGTGTGGGTCTGGAGCGTCTCGGGGCGGCTCGGCCGGTTCGGCCGCGAGGCGCGCTCGACGACCCTCAGCCTCAACGAGCAGCACCTCTGGCTCTCCAACAAGGCGTCCATCGAGCAGCAGGCCCAGGCGTCCGCCGCCCGGCTCGACCCCGCCCAGACGCTCGACGCGACGCGGCTCCTCGCCGAGGTGTCCGCGATCGCCGCCGACGCGGACCTGAAGAACACGACGCTCGGCACCCCGAAGGACGCGAGCACGGGGCAGTTCTCGGTGCACACGCTGGAGTTCAACGTCACGAAGGTCGACTGGCCCACCCTCAAGCAGTTCTACCTGGCCCTCAGCAAGCGCTCGCCCTACATCGGCATCGAGCAGTACTCGATGCAGTCGGACAAGGCGAACCCGGCCCTGCTGAACGCGAGCTTCCAGATCTCCTCGGTCGAGGTCTCGCGGGACTGACGGGCCCCAGGGCCCGCCGGGCGAAGACCCCCCAGCACCACACCGCATGGCGATCGTCTCCAAGCAGGACAAGGCCCCGGACGAGGCGCCCACGCGCATCGGGGCGGACCTGCCCCTGCGCAAGCTCGCGTTCCGGGCGATGGCGACGCAGTGCGAGGTGCAGTACTCGGCGCCCGGCGGCGACGAGCAGGCGAGGCGCTTCGAGGCGGCCGCCGAGGGGTGGGTCCGGGCCTTCGAGGCCAAGTACTCCCGCTTTGTCCCGGCCAGCCTCGTCAGCAGGATCAACGACGCCGCCGGCCGGGAATGGGTCGCCGTCGACGCGGAGATGGAGGGGCTGCTGCGGATGTGCGACACCCTGGTCTTCATGACCCGCGGCATCCTGGACCCCTCGGCCCTGCCGCTCATCCGGATCTGGAACTGGAAGGCGGACCCGCCCGTCGTCCCCACGCAGGCCGAGATCGACGCGGCGAAGCGCCTCGTCGGGTGGTCCAGGGTGAGGCGGGAGCCGGGCAGGGTCTTCCTGCCAGAGAGGGGGATGGCCCTCGACTTCGGCGGCTTCGGCAAGGAGTACGCGGTCGACATCGTCTCCCTGATCGCGAGGGACCACGGCATCGTCGACAGCCTGGTCGACTTCGGGCACGACCTGCGCGCCGCGGGCGCCCCCCCCGGCCGGCCCATGTGGCACATCGGCCTCGAGGACCCGAAGAACCCGGGCAAGACCTGGGCAAGCATCGGCCTCACCGGCCGCTCGATCGCCTCGTCGGGCGACTACATCCGCGCGTTCACGGTCGGCGGCAGGCGCTACGGCCACATCATCGACCCGAGGACAGGCTGGCCGGTCGCCAACGGCTGCACGCAGGCGACCGTCATCGCGCCCACCTGCCTGCAGGCGGGCATGCTGTCGACCTCCGCGTTCGTGGCCGGCGTCGAGGCGGGCCTGGAGATGATCCGCTCCGTACCGGGGGCGGAGGGCATCCTCCTCACGGGCAAGGAGAAGGCGCAGACACGCGGTTTCCAGGCCTATGTCGCGGGCTGAGCCGGCCGCCCATCTTCCCATGAAAACCCGCATCCTCGCCCTTGTCGCCCTCGCCGCCGCCCTCGCCGCGCCCCTGCCCGCGGCGGCGCCGGAATACCCGGGGATGGGCCCCGACATCTACGACGTGCATGCCGACGCCGGCGCCGACATCGGCGCGGCCCTGGCCCGCGCGTCGCGCGCGCACAAGCGCGTCCTCCTCGACTTCGGGGCCAACTGGTGCATCTGGTGCCGGCGCCTGCACGGCACGTTCGGGCGCAACCCCGGGGTCTCGGCGGAGCTGCGGCGGGACTACGAGGTCGTGATGGTCGACGTGAACACCCGCAGGGGCGGGAAGCGCAACGCGGCCGTCAACCTGCGCTACGGCAACCCCGTGCGCCACGGCATCCCCGTCCTCGTCGTCCTGGGGGCCGACGGCCGCCAGCTGGTGACGAAGGACTCCGGCGAGCTCGAGGAGGGGAGCGGGCACAGCCCGGCGAAGATCATGGCGTTCCTGTCCGCCTGGGCCCCGCCGGGGAGGTAGCCGGCCCGCGCCGTGCCACGCGGCCCCCGGGCCCTCTAGCGCGTCTTGAACCCCGAGCTCACCTGGAGCACGGCGAGGATCATCGCCACCGCGATGAAGCAGACGAAGGCGAACACGAAGCCGAGGACGATGCTCGCGAACACCTTCGTGAAGAGGTTGAGCTGCGAGGAGATGGTCTTCTGGTAGGCGGCGGCCAGGTCCTTCAGCGACGGGACGACGTTGCCCGTGTTCTCGCCGATCGCGAGGCGGTCGAGGACCAGCTCCGGGAAGCAGGCCGTGCGCGCGAGCGCGGAGGAGAGCGACTCCCCCTCCAGCACCCGCTCGATCGCCCCGGAGAAGGCGAGCCGGTGCACCCGGTTCTGGATCTGGCGCTCGGTCATGCGTAGCGCCTCCGCCGCGGTGATCCCGTTCGCCAGGAGGACGCCGAGGGTCTGCGTGAACGAGAGGATGGTCTGCGAGACGATGAAGGAGCCGATCCCCGGGATCCGCAGGAGGAAGCCGTCGCTCCTCAGCCGGCCGGCCTCGGTCGCGCGCCAGCGCCAGAGGGAGACGGCCCCCAGCGCCGCCGCGATGGCGACGAAGACGCCGTAGTGGAGCGTGAAGTTCGCGAGCGCGATGAGGATGCGCGTCGGCAGCGGCATCCTGCCGCCCAGGGACCGCAGGAGCGCCTGCAGGCGCGGCAGCAGGAAGAAGAGGAAGAAGAGGACGACGCCCGCCGACGCCAGGATGAGGAGGACGGGGTAGGCCATCGCGGTCAGCACCGCCTGCCGCAGCTCGCGCTGCTCGACCAGCATCTGGATGATGCGCTCCAGCGTCTCGTTGAGGGAGCCCGTCGCCTCGCCCGCGCGGACGAGGTTGGTCGTCGAGTTGTCGAAGACCTGGGGGAAGGCCTCCATCGCGCGCGAGAGCGGCGCGCCCTCGGACAGGCGCGCCCAGAGGCCCTCGGACAGGGCGCGCAGGCGCGGCTCCTTGATCCTGATGGAGAGGAGCCGGACGGCCTCGCCGCCGGAGAGGCCGCTCGACGTCAGGTCGTGCAGCGACTGCAGGAACGGCAGGCGCTCGGCCCTGCGCGGCGCGTCGTCGCCCCGGGCCCCCCGCGCCGGCGCGGCCTCGGCGGGCTCCTGCGCCGCGCGGCGCCGCTGCGCGGGCGCGGCCGCGCCGGGCGCCTCGGAGACCGCCGCGACGGACAGGCCCCTCGCCGACAGCATGCGCAGCGCGTCCCGGCGCGTCGGCGCGTCGATCGACGAGTCGACGGCGGCCCCGGAGGCGTCGCGGGCCTTGAAGGAGAAGCGGGGCATCGGCCGCGTGCTATTTCTCGCTGACCGTGATGACCCTCAGGACCTCTTCCAGCGTCGTGTGGCCGGCCTTCACCTTCTCCCAGCCGCTCTGGCCGAGGGTGCGCATGCCGTGCTGGCGGGCGGACGCCGCCAGGGTGCGCGTGCTCTCCCGGCGCAGGACGAGGCCGTGCATCTCCTCGTTCAGCCGGAAGATCTCGAAGAGTCCGATCCGGCCCCGGTAGCCGGTCCCCCGGCAGCGGTCGCAGCCGACGGGCGAGCGCAGCTCGGCGACGCCCTCGGCCTCGGAAGGGTCGCAGCCGAGGATCGCGAGGGACTCCAGGATCTTCACCCGGGAGGTCGCCGCCGGCCTGTTGCACTCCGGGCAGAGCCTGCGGACGAGGCGCTGCGCGATGACGAGCTCGATCGCGGAGGCGACGAGGAAGGGCTCGATCCCCATGTCGACAAGGCGCGTGATCGCCCCCGGGGCGTCGTTCGTGTGGAGGGTAGAGAAGACGAGGTGCCCCGTCAGCGACGCCCGGATCGCGATGTCGGCCGTCTCGCGGTCGCGGATCTCGCCCACCATGATGACGTCGGGGTCCTGGCGCAGCACGTGGCGCAACGCGCTCGCGAAGGTGAGCCCGATCTCCGAGCGCACCTGCATCTGGTTGACCCCGGGCACCTCGTACTCGATCGGGTCCTCGATCGTGATGATCCGCAGGTCGGTGGAGTTGATCTGGCGCAGGAAGGCGTTGAGGGACGTGCTCTTGCCGGACCCGGTGGGCCCGGTGACGAGGATGATCCCGTGCGGGTAGTCGAGGACCTGCCTGATCTGCTCCTGCTCGCCGGCGCTCATCCCCAGCTTGTCCATCGTGTAGGCCTCCTTCTTCTTGTTGAGGAGCCGCAGCGAGATGGACTCGGCGTAGATGGTCGGGATCGTGGAGACGCGGATGTCGAGCGTGGTGCCGCCGGCCTTGAAGTTGATCCTGCCGTCCTGGGGAAGCCGCCGCTCGGAGATGTTGAGCCGCGCCATGATCTTCACGCGCGAGATGATGGCGTCCTGGAAGCGCAGGAGGTTCTCGGGCACGGAGACCGGGACAAGCAGGCCGTCGACGCGGTAGCGGATCCGCAGCTGCCCCTCCTGGGGCTCGAAGTGGATGTCGGTCGCCTGGTCGTCGACGGCCTGGGTGATCACGTCCGTCACGAACCTGACGACCGCGGCGTCCTCGTCGACGTCGGCGTCCGCGTCCTGCAGGGCCTCGGGCGCCACGTAGCCCTCGTCGCTGTCCTCGAGGGCGCCCGAGCCGACGCCGAAGTTCTCGATGATCAGCTGGTGGACGCGCTCCGGAACCGCGAGGTGCCAGGCGACCGGGCGCGCCGTGAACGTCCGGAGCCAGTCCGCCATGGACGGGTCGGGCAGCCAGGCGGTGGCGACGTGAAGGGGGGTCGCGTCCGTGGGCTCGGGCGCGTCCTCCGGGACGCCGGCGCGGATGGGGATGATCTGGAAGTCGTGGACGAGGCGCGCCGGCAGGAGGCCTCGGGCGCCCGGGTCGGTCTCGAGGTTCGTCGCGATCCCGAGCCCCGACGCGGCAGCGGCGAGCGCGAGGCCCGCGTTCTCGTCCAGCGAGAGCGCGGCGCACAGGGCGGCCAGCCTGCCGCCGCGGGGGGCCTCCATGACGGCCTGGCGCTGCTCGTCGGTGAGTCGCGAGGCGATCGCCTCGGGTAGGGTGTCCTGGGCTGCCGTGGCCATAGCGGGGCTGGCGGCTACTCGAGCTTGTCCCTCAGCGTCTCCTTAGGGTCGGGAACCTTCTCGGGATGCTGCAGGAAGTCATTGATCTGCTGCTTGTTGCCCATGCCGTTGATCTGGCGGTGGGCGTCCTCCGTCGCGTTGTCGGGCCGGATCACGTGGGGCTTGATGAAGCACAGGAGCTCCGTGCGCTCGAGGTCCGTGGAGTGCGCCCCGAAGAGGTTGCTGATGATGGGCAGGGTGTAGAACAGCCCGAGCTTGGACTTGTCGTTCGACCGGCTTGAGCTCTGCAGGCCCGCCAGGACCGCCAGCTGGCCGTCCTGGCAATTGATGAAGGCCGTCGCCTCGCGGTGCCCGATGATCGGCTGCTCGTTGCCGTCGACCAGGACGTTGCCCTCGTTGTCGTCCACCTTCTCGTCGATGTTGAGCTGCACGCTGCCGTCGTCGCCGATGAGGGGCGTCACCTTGAGCGTGATGCCGATCGACGTGTAGGTGACGGAGGACTGGGTCGCGAAGGAGGAGCCCGTCGTCCCGGCCGAGAGCGGCACCCCGGTCGTTGCCGTGATGATCGGCAGCTCCTCGCCGACCTCGAACTGCGCCTGCTTGTTGTGCGTCGTCGTGATCGTGTTGTACTGGAGGATCTTCACCCGGTTCCTCTGGCCCGTGGCGCTCAGGTTCGCGAGGAAGGCGAGGGGATTGACGGTCGCGAGCGCGTTGCCCGACACACCGGCGACGGACCAGCCTGCAACCGACCCCGTGAAGCCGGTGACCGAGGTGCCGCCCTTCGCATTCTGGCCCACCTGCAGCTCGAGCGAGTTGAGGCCCGAATTGTCCGTGTCGGAGAGCGTCACCTCCGCGATCACGACCTGGATGGACACCTGAGCCAGGAGGACGTCGATCTTGTCGATGATCCCCTTGATGAGGCGGATGTCGTCATAGGTCCCGGAGACGACGACCGAGTTCGTGCGCTCGTCCGCCTCGACGGTCACGAAGGAGCTGAACTCGTTCGTGCCGAGCTCCGCCTGGGCGGCGGAGAGGACCGAGCCGGGCGCGGGGGCCGGAGGCTGCTGGCCGGGCGCGACGATGGGCCTCACCGACTGGTTCGTGGAGGATTTGGCCGCCGCGGTCTGGCCGCTGATGAGGGCGCCGAGGAGCACCGCGACGTCCTTCGCGTCGCCGTGCCGCAGGGGGATGACCTCCATCCGCGTGTACGGGTCCGCCTTGATGTCGAGCTGCGAGATGAGGGAGTCGAAGAGCGCGTACTCCCTCGGGTCTGCGATGACGATCACCTGGTTCGTCCGGTCGTCCGCGGTGAAGGTCGTCGTCGCCCGGAGCGTCGTCGCCGCGGGGCCGGAGAGCATCGAGTGGATCCTCGTCACAACGTCGGCGGCCTTCGCGCCGTTCTTCAGGGAGTAGAACTTGGGCGTCAGGGCGTTCTCGCGGGGCTTGTCGACGTCCATGAGCAGCCGCTCGACCCTCTGCACGTTCTCCAGGGAGTCCGTCACCATGATGACGTTGGCCTTCTCCAGCTGGACGATGCCGCCCGCGATGCCGGGCGTCATGAAGGTCTGGATCTGGGGCACGACCTCCGTGGTCCTCAGGAAGCTGAGCTCGAAGAGCTTCGTCACGATCTTGCCGCTCGGCGGCAGGTCGAGCGTCGAGCCCGTGATCATCTCCGGGGCCTCGCTCTTGGCCGTCGAGAGCGGCGTCACCTTGAGGAACCGGCTCCCCATCGGCGACACCGAGATCTGGTTCAGCTCAAGGAGGGTCTCCAGCGCCGTGACGAGCTCCTCCTTGGGGATCGGCCGGGTGATCTTGAGGGTGTAGGTCGAGGCCGGGAGCTGGCCCGGGCGCACGACGGTCTTGCCCGTGTAGTTCTCGAGGGCCGCCAGGATCGCGTCGATGTCGACGTCAGCGACCTTGAACGAGTCGACCATGTCCGAGGACCTGGGCTGCGCAACCGGCGCCGGCCTCGGGGGCTGCGCCTGGGCGCGGGCGCCCCTCATGGGGACGACAAGCCCCATTCCAAGGCACAAGCATGCGAGGCGCAATGTCATGCGTGATTAGGAGGGAAGATAAAAGCCGAAAGCGCCGGCATTGTAAAGGCGTTGTGGTATGACGCCCCCCTCGAGCGAAGGTTGCCAATATCTTCGGGGATTTGCCGCTTGCGGGGGCCTACCGGGAACCCAAACCTCGCGCGGACGGATGCCCAACACTTTTGGAAAGCTCTTCACGATCGCGACCTGGGGCGAAAGCCACGGGGCCGCCGTCGGCGTCGTCGTGGACGGCTGCCCGGCGGGGATGCCGCTCGCCGAGGCCGACATCCAGGCCGACCTCGACCGCCGCAAGCCCGGCCAGAGCCGCATCGTGACCCAGCGCAAGGAGGGGGACGTCGTCGAGATCCTCTCCGGGGTCCACGAGGGGCGCACCACGGGCTCGCCCGTGTCCATGATGGTGCGCAACGCCGACGCGAGGAGCCGCTCCTACGACCAGATGAGGGAGAAGTTCAGGCCGTCGCACGCGGACTTCACGTACCATGCGAAGTTCGGCTTCCGCGACCACAGGGGCGGCGGCCGCAGCTCGGCGCGCGAGACGATCGGCCGCGTCGCCGCGGGCGCCATCGCCAGGAAGATCCTCGCCTCGGCCGGCCCGTTCGAGATCCGGGCCTTCGTGACCCGCGTCCAGGACATCGCCATGCCCGACCCCGCCGTGTTCCCCACCGTGGCCGAGGTCGACGCCACGCCCGTCCGGTGCCCGGACCCGCAGGTGGCCGCGGCGATGATCAGGCGGATCGAGGAGGCCCGCTCCGACGGCGACTCCGTCGGCGGCCTCGTGCACTGCCGGATCCGCGGCGTCCCCGCCGGCCTCGGCGAGCCGGTCTTCGACCGCCTGGAGGCGGACCTGGCCAAGGCGATGCTGTCCCTTCCCGCGACCAAGGGCTTCGAGATCGGCAGCGGCTTCGCGGGGACCTTCATGAGGGGCTCCGAGCACAACGACGCCTTCATCCCGAAGGAGGGCCGGGTCGGCACCGAGACCAACCGCTCCGGCGGCATCCAGGGCGGCATCAGCAACGGGGAGGAGATCTACTTCAACGTGGCGTTCAAGCCCGTGGCCACGATCATGAAACCCCAGCGCACGGTTGACGTGTCGGGGAAGCCGGCCGAGCTTACCGCGGAGGGCCGGCACGACCCCTGCGTCCTGCCAAGGGCGGTGCCGATCGTCGAGGCGATGGCGGCCCTCGTCATCGTCGACCACTGGATGCGGAACGCGGCCCAAAACAAGACCTTCAGTTTCTGAGCGGCCCTGATGAAAAGCCCCTTGTCTACCTTATCCTCGGGAGCGCGGGCTCGGGGCGCCGGGCCGTAGTGTCCGACCTGATCGAGGCGGGCCTCGGCCCCGGGGACGTCCCCGCGGTTCTGCTTTCGGAAAACGAGCGAGCCGACCCCCTCGACGCGGCGCTCCACGCCGGCCGCTGGGGGCTGTCCGGGGGCGCGGCCGACGCCGAGGTGCCCCCGGGCGCGACCCACGCGTTCATCGTCCTCGACGGCGCGTCCGACCCCGTGGACCAGATCGAGGCCCTCAAGGCATGGCTCGAGGCCCGCGGCGAGGCGGTCGCACGCGTCCTCTGCGTCGTCGACTGCGCGCTCCTCGCGGCGAACCCGAAGCTCCACGCCTGGTACGAGGCGTGCGTCCACTTCTCCGACGTCGTGCTCCTCAACAGGCGCGAGGGCGTCAGCAACCGCTGGATGAGCGACTTCCAGGGAAGGTTCGAGGAGAAGTTTTACCCGTGCCTCTTCGAGCTGGTCCGCGCGGGCAAGGTGAGGAATCCCCCGCTCGTCCTGTCACCCGAGGCCAGGCGCATGTCGCATGTCTTCGACGAGACCGAATGGGTGGCCGCCGACGGCGGCGAGGAGGAGGACGCCGAGGACGGCGAGGAGGTCGAGGTCGTCCCCGTGGAGGACCCTTATTTGGAGCGCCGCAACGGCGGCCGGCGGGTGCTGGAGCTGCCGAGGATCGCCGACTTTCTCCCGGGGCCCGGCGGGCCCAAGGTTTAGGGTATCGTGAGCTCCATCCCGACGGCGAGGGCCGAGGGATTGGAGAGGACCCCGCGGTTGGCGTCGAATATCCGCTGCCAGCGGCCGGCCGTCCCGTAATACCTGAGGGAAATGCCGGAGAGCGTGTCCCCGTCGGCGACCACGTAGGTCCGGGGCGACGGAGGCGCGGCGGGTGCAGGGGCGGGCGCGGGCGCCTGGGCGGCGGCAACCTGGGCGGCTGGGGCGGGGGCTGGCGGCGCCGCGGCCGGCTGGAGGGCGGCGCGCTCCGCGAGTCGCTCGGCGGCCTGCCTCCTCAGCTGCAGGTTCTCGTCCTCAACCGTGTTGAAGCTCGTGATCGCGTCGTGGAGCTTCGCCGTCAGGTCGGCGACCTGCGCGTCCGACGAGGATCTTGCCTCGGCCTGCTGCCGCTGCCTTTCGGCGCTGGCGCCGGCCGCGGCCAGGGCCGAACGCGCCGTCTCCAGCTGGGACTTTGTCCGGGCGAGCTCGTCGGAGAGCTCCTGCTGGCGGCCCTGCGACGCATTTGCGGCAAGGAGGGCGGCCTCGTCGGCCTTGAGCCTTGCGGAGGACGCCTCGGCGTCCGCGGTCCGGGCCCCGAGGTCGCGCTGCAGGGACGCAATCCGCGCGGCGTCCTCGCGCTCCCTCGCGCTTCCCCCATCGGTCGCCGGCCTGGCCACCTGCGCCGCGCGCGCGGCCTCAAGCTGGGACTTCGCGTCGGCAAGTTCGCCTGCGAGCTCCTTCTGGCGGGACTTGGCGTCGTTTGCGGCAAGGAGGGCGGCCTCGTCGGCCTTTAGCCTTGCGGAGGACGCCCCAAGGTCCGCGGTGCGGGCCCCGAGGTCGCGCTGCAGCGAGGCGATGCGGGCGGCGTCCTCGCGCTGCCTGGCGCGCAGGTCATCCGCCGCCTTCGCGGCGGAGCCGGCGGCATCGGACTTGGCCGTCAGGGTGGCGATGCGGGACTCGTAAGAGGCCCTGGCGGCGGCAGCCCCGGACTGCTCCGCCGAGAGGGCGGCCCTCGCCTTGTCGAGATCCGCGGAGAGCCGGGCGGCGCGGGAGGCCTCGTCCGACACCTGCCTGGCCGCTGACGCCGACTGCGCCGTGCGCTCCGCCTCAAGCTGGGACTTTGCCGCGGCCAGCTCGCCTGCGAGTTCCTGCTGGCGGGACTTGGCGTCTTTTGCGGCAAGGAGGGCGGCCTCGTCGGCCTTCAGCCTGGCGGAGGACGCCTCAAGGTCCGCGGTGCGGGCCTCGAGCTCGTGCTGCAGGGAGGCGATGCGGGCGGCGTCCTCGCGCTGCCTGGCGCGCGCGTCATCCGCCGCCTGGGCGGAAGACCCGGCGGCATCCGACCTGGCTGCAAGGGCTGCGATGCGGGACTCGTAGGAGGCCTTGGCAGAAGCAGCCTCGGATTGCTGCGCCGAGAGGGCGGCCCTGGCCTTGTCGAGGTCCAGGGAGAGCCGCGCGGCGCGCGAATCCTCGTCCGAAGCCTTCTGCCGGGCCCCTGCGAGCTCGGATGCGCCTGCCTGGGCGGCCTTCGCCGCGCGGCTGAGCTCGCGGTTCTCCGCGGTCAGGGTGTCGATGGAGTGCTGGGCGGCCTCCGATTGCCCCGCGGCCGTTGCCTTTGCATCGGCGGCCTCGGCGCGCGCCGCCTTGACCTCGTCGTCGCGCTTCGCGATCTCGGCGGCGCGGTCCGCCGCCTTGCCGCCCGAGGTCCGGAGCGCGGACTCGTCCGTGGCGAGCTTCGCGGAGAGTGACGCATTTTGGGACCGGACGGCCGCGAGGTCCCGCTCAAGCGTGCCTGTCTTGACGCCGAGTTCGCCCCGCGCGGCGTCCGCCGCCTTTGTCTGGGCGGAGAGGCTCGTCATCTTGTCCGAAAGGTCGGCCTTGAGCTGCGAGATCTCCTTGCCGAGGGAGGCGTTCTCGGAGGCGAGCCGCCTGGCATCCGCGGCAGCGTCGCCGGCGCCGGTGGCGGCGCCCTGCGCCTTCGCGAGCTCTGTCCTGGCGAGGGCGAGGTCATCCTGCGCGGCCCTGAGGGCGTCGGCCTTCGAGGCGGCATCGGCCCGGGCGGACGCCGCCTCGGCCTTCAGTGACTCCGCCGTATGTGACGATTCATCCAGCGCGGCCTTGAGGCGCGCGGTCTCCTCGGCGGAGTCGGCTGCGCTTTTTGCCGTCTGGCCCGAGGCGGCGAGCCGTGCCGACAGGTCGTCGGCCGTTTTCTTGGAGGACTCGGCCTGCAGGCGCTCGGCGGCAAGGTCGGCCTTGGCCCCCGAGAGGGCGCCCTCGAGCTCGGCATTCCGTTTCCCGGCGTCCGAGGCCGCGGCTTGCGCCGCCCGTGCCTGCGAGCGGGCGGCCGCGAGCTCGGTCCTCGTGTTGTCCAGGGTTGCCGAGAGGGTTCCCGACTGCGTCATTGCGGCGGAGGTGGCCGCATTCGCCGAGTCGAGCCGGACCTTCGCCTTGGCCAGCTCCGCCTTTGCGTCACCAAGCTCCGCGGAGAGCGCAGCGGAGTGCTTCTTTGCCTCAGTTGCCGCAGCATTCGACGAGTCGGCCTGGGAGCGCGCGGCGCCGAGCTCGGCCTTGGCATCGCCGAGCGATCCCTCGAGGCGGGCGGCCTGCCTTTGCACGTCCCCGTTCGTGGACGCCTTGGCCTGCAGGGCCTGGAGGTCGCCTTTCGAGGCGGCGAGCTGGGAGGCGAGGGTGTAGGCCCTTTTTTTCGCCTCCACTGCGGCACCGTTGGCTGTGTCCAGCGCGGCGCGGGCCGAGGCGAGCTCGCCGGCAAGGGCCTTGGCCCGGGCATCTGCGGCGGCAGTGTCTGCCGACGCCCGTTCGGCGGCCGCCGTGGCTGACGCGTTCGCGGCGTCGAGGTCCCTGTGGGCCGAGGCCAGCTGCTCGGAAAGGGCCTTCGCCTTCGATCCCGACTCGCCGGCTGCGGCGAGTGCGGCGTCGTCACTGGCGAGCCTCTGCGCGAGGGCAAAGTCCCTTGTCTTGGCTTCCGCAAGCTGGGAGCGCGCGCTCTCCAGGTCCGACTTGGCGCGCACCAGGGCTGCCGCCGAGTCTGCCGCCTCGCTCTTCTGTGCTGCCGCCGCTGCGTTGGCGGCCGCGAGCGACTGACGCGCGCTGGATAGATCGGCCTCGAGCGCGCTGGCTTTTGCCGAGCCGGCGCCTGCGGCCTTGAGAGACGCATCATCCGCCTCAAGCCGCGCCGAAAGGGTGTCCGACTGGCGCTTTTGGTTGGCGGCCTCGGCCTGTGCGGCCGCAAGGTCGGCCTTCGCCTGCGCAAGCTGCGCGGCGGACGCCTGGGCCTTCGCTCCCGAGTCGCCCTGGGACCTAAGGGCAGCATCCTCGGCGGCCAGCTTGGCCCTCAGGGCGTCCGACTCCGATGTGCGGTCGGCCAGCTCCTTTTCGAGCGACGCGGACCAGGCGACATCCTGCTTCTTTTCCCTGGCCGCGGCGGAGTTGGCCTCGTCGAGCGCCTTTCGGGCGGCCGCGACCTCCCCGGCATGGGACGCCGCTTGTGCAGCAAGGCGGTCCCTCGCCTCTGAGGCCTGGGCGGTCGCGGCGGCCGAGGCCGCGGCTGCCGCCGCGGTGTCGGTCCTCGCCTTGGCAAGTTCGTCAGCCAGCGCCTTGGACGCGGCGCCGGATTCGCCGGCGGCCTTGAGGGCCGCCTCGTCCGCCGCGACCTTCCTGGCAAGCGCCTCGGCGTCCGACGTCTTCTGGGCGAGTCCCGTGCTCAGGGAGGCCATTCTCTTTTCGTAGTCCCTCTTGTCCTCCTCGATGGTCCCATTGGCCTCAGCCAGGGCCCGACGGGCCTGGGAAAGCTCCTGGGCCTTTGCCGCGTCCTGGCTGTCCTCAAGGCCCTTCAGGGCCCCGAGCTTCGAAAGCGCCTGGATGAGCGCCTGGTTGCGCTCCTCCAGCTGGGAATTCAGCTGCTGGTTGAGCAGCGTCTGCTTGTCGACGGCCTGCTGCAGCTGGGTGTTCTTGAGCTGCAGCGCGTCAAGGTCGGCGTTGGCTGCGGGCGAGGCGGCCTGGGAAGCTGGCGCCTCCAGGGCGGGGGAGGCGTGGGCGGGCTCGGCGGCGGCGGGGGCCGCCGGCGGCTGTGCGGCGGCCTGCGCTGGCTGCGGCGCCTCGAACTTCACCGGGGGAAGGGCGCTGGCGATCGTCTGGCGTTCGCCGGCGAGACGGCGGCGCCCATCCTCGAGGGCGGCCTGGCTCATCCCGGAAAGCAGGGCCTCCAGATCCTTGCTCGTGCTTCCCTGCTCGGAGGCAAGTGTCAGCCAGACAAAGGCCTCGGCCGTGTCGACCGGGACGCCCCGGCCCTTGGCGAAGGCCAGCCCAAGGTTGTATTGGGCGATCGCGTTGCCCTCCTCGGCCTTCGACTGGAGCACCGCAAGGCCCGGGGGCAGAGGATCGGCCGCGAAAATGGGAACGGCCAGCATAGGCACAATAAGGGCCAGCACGCTGCCGCGAAGCTTGGACATGGCGCGGTTCTAGCGAAGCCGGCGACCATGACAATGCCCATTAACCGGCTTTCCACGTAGGGAAGGGCTTGCGTGCCCCGGGCCGGTTTCTTCTTGCGGTAGCTTTTTGATGGGGAGTAATTTCGGCTCCTTGTAGGCGTCGGTAAGAGCGGCGTTAAAATGTTCTTTGGTCCCCATTTCAGGTCTAACGCCCTGTGTGAGAATGGGAAATGCCCAGGTGGTGGAATTGGTAGACACGCAGGTCTCAGAAGCCTGTGCCTTAACAGCATGGGGGTTCGAGTCCCCCCTTGGGCACCATTCAGCAAAGCGATTCGAAAATGAGCGCTAGATTTGGGACAGCGCCTGGGTGGGCTGAAAGGCACCCAGAAGGGCAATCCCGATTCAAGCTGACACTCTAATCCTTGATACGATTGCCTTTGGACAGAGATGTCAGAAAATCGCCCGGGCGACAGCGCATGCGAGGTTGATCAATGGCCGGGATCAAGGCAGAGCGTTGAGCCAGCCAAACCCATCGGGGTGACCTAATTTTATGGCTCCAATCCACAAAGTTACTCGCAGGGGGTTCCTGCAATCCCTTTCCGTGGCGGCGGCGGGGATGGCCATCCCCGCTCGTGGTCTAGCGGAAACGCTAGCTGATAACCTGGCGCCGCTGCCGCTGGCGCAATTTGGCTATGGCGATGTGGAACTGGCGAGCGGTCCTCATGAAAGGCAACTGGAAGAAACCCATCGGGTCCTCATGGGCTTGAGTGACGACAGCATCCTGAAACCGCTGCGACAAATGAGCGGGCAGCCGGCCCCCGGCGAGGACTTGGGTGGCTGGTATAGTTATAATCCCGATTTCAATTGGGACAAAAGTCCCGTTGGTTTCGCTCCCGGCTGCACCTTCGGCCAATGGGTGTCGGCGCTGGCGCGCTGGTACGCGATAAAGCGGGACCAGCCGACCCGCGAAAAAGTGCTTCGGCTAAACCGCCTCTACGCGAAGACAATTTCCAGCGATTATTACGATAAAAACCGGTTTCCAACCTATTGCTACGACAAGATCGTGTGCGGGCTCATCGACTCTCACAAATATGTGGGCGACTCGGACGCTTTCTCGATTCTCGAGCAGACCACGAACACTGCGTTGCCCCACTTCCCGAAGGGCGGCCTGGAGCATGGGATAGATTGGCGGCACAAGAATGACCCGAATTGGGCCCTGGATGAGCCCTATACGATTTCAGAAAATCTCTTTCTGGCCTACCAGGCGGGCGCCGGTAAGCGGTACCGCGACCTTGGGCGGCAGTATCTGGACGACCAGTATTACAATCCATTGGCTGAAGGACGAAACGTGCTGGCGGGCCGGCATGCCTACAGTTATGTGAACTCCCTGAGTTCGGCGATGCAGGCCTATTTGACCTTGGGCAGCGAGAAGCACCTGCGGGCGGCCAGGAACGCCTATGACATGCTGGCGGAGCAGAGTTTCGTCACGGGAGGTTGGGGGCCTGATGAGACGCTCCGTGCGCCCGGGAGTTCAGACGTGTGTGACAGTCTTGAGAAGACCCATAACAGCTT
Source organism: Opitutaceae bacterium (assembly GCA_036489955.1). Classification (GTDB taxonomy): domain Bacteria; phylum Verrucomicrobiota; class Verrucomicrobiia; order Opitutales; family Opitutaceae; genus Palsa-1447. The sequence goes on along the minus strand of DASXEV010000041.1, from coordinate 132,594 downwards.
TGAGACGCCCTGCGGATCTTACGCCCACTTCAAGCTGACACGCTACCTGCTGCGGGTGACGCGCGACTCGAAATACGGGGATAGCATGGAGCGGGTGATGTACAACACCGTCCTGGGCGCCAAGCCGCTGATGGCCGATGGCCGAACCTTCTATTACTCCGACTACAACTTCAATGGCCGCAAAACCTACCACGACGGCCAGCACTGGTCCTGTTGCTCAGGCACGCTACCCCAGGTGGCGGCGGACTATCGCCTCAACATTTACTTTCGCGATGCACGGGACATCTGGGTGAATATGTATATTCCCTCCACCTTGAGATGGAAGCAAGGGGGCGCCGACGTGGTTCTGACCCAGGAAAGCCAGTACCCGTTCGAAAGCGTGGTCACGTTCAAGGTGAGCACATTGCAGCCCGGGGACTTCACTTTAAATTTTAGGATCCCCGCATGGGCAGAAGGAGCATCGATCTCAATAAATGGTCGCCGCACACAGGGGCGGTTAACTCCCGGGACTTTTGCGGCCGTCAATCGCCAATGGAACGATGGAGACCGAATTGAATTGGACCTGCCTGCCAAGACTCGGCTCGAAGCCGTTGATCCCCAGCATCCGCAGACCGTCGCCCTTCTTTTCGGCCCGTTGGTGCTGATGGCCTTAACTGATTCTCCACCCGCGGTGACTCGCGCGGGATTGCTGGCTGCGAAGCGAACGGGGCAACGACGCTGGCAGGTGGAAACCCCGGGTGCCCCGCTCGAAATGCGGCCTTTTACTGAAATTCAGGACGAACAATACTCAACCTACCTGCGCGTCTCATAGGGGGCTTACGGATGGGTTGTGTTCGGTGTCCTGATATGAGCAATGCGGCGGGTCACATGCCCACTCAGTGATTGAATCCGCCGTAATACTACGGCCAGGAGACCTGCAGGTGCGACAGGTGTGGAACGGCTGCATGCCAATCTAGGGAACCTCGTAGACTTCGACAAGAGCAACCCCTGTATCGCCGGTCTGCCCCGAGACTACAGCAGTATAGGCCCCTGGCGAAAGCGTGACAAGGAATGCGGCGTCCAGCGAGTAGGCGCTGTTCCAGGGAAAGGCGCCCACCTGAGCCGCGGCCGCGCTGATCTGCGGATCGCCGCCCCAGCCGCCGCTCGACGTCAGCTGGATGCTGCCGGTCGCAGTACCCGAAAGCTGGATCTGCGGGTCCGGGAGCACCCCCAAAATGCCGAACTGCGCCAATGCGGGGCCTGACGCGCGGATTAGCACGGTCTTTGACGTTTCCCCGCCGATTGTGAACCCCGCAATGAGGGCGTTGCCTCCGGTCCCCACCTGCGCGCGCGCCGACAGATTGACGAGTCGCGGCAAGGCCGGCGTGTAGTTGCCGGCCGGAGTGGCGTCGTAGATCTCTACCAAGGCAACTCCGGTGTCCCCGCTTGCGCCGACGACCTGCACGTTGTGCGCCCCGACGTGGAAGCTGTGCATGGTCGCAGCGTCGAGGCTGCTCGGGTCAGTCCAGGGGAATGCGCCTACGGCCGCAGCGGTCTCTGCAATGATAGAATTTCCTCCCCAGCCTTGGATTACTCTCGGGCTGGCCGCGGGGGATGTGGCCGGCAACAACAGCAGCTTCGGATCCGGCAGGAGGCCGGTCACGCCAAAGGCGGAGAGCGCCGGGCCCGAAGCCCGAATCAACAAACTTAGAGCGTCCGATGGCTGGCCCCCGCCCACGTCGTAGCCCGCGATGAGCTCGTTGGTTCCTGTGCCTACCAGCGCCCGGGCCGACATGTTGGTCAGCCTGCCGATCTCGTCTGTCCCGCTGATGTCCAATGTGGCGGGGTCGCTGGCCAACACGTTACCAAGGATTGTGGCTGTGCACGTGTATTGGCCGGCGCTGGCCGCGGTGGCGCCGGTGATCACGAGCTTGGGTCCGTCCGATCCGTTGATGGTGACGCCGTTCGAGGTGCTATCCGAAAGGGCTGTGCCGTTCAATAGCCACTGATATACGGGCGAATTGCCGGTAACTTGGGCGCTGAAAACGACGGTGCTCCCGCTCGATATCGTCTGGGAGAGCGGTTGGATGGGGAATGCCGGCGGGAAAGGCCCGGAGACGGGAATGCTCTCGGAAATGATCGTTCCCGAAGAGTTGAGGGCAGCCACTTCGATCATCGGGCCCACGCTCCCGGAGATAGTGATCGGAGTGTCCATCCCGTTCCACGGGGCCGAAGCGATGACACTCAGTCCCTGCGCGGAATAGCCCGCCGAGACCTGCCATGTGGTCACTCCCGTCGCCCCGTTCCACACGGCGTGCACAGTCGTCGTGCCGTCGCTGTTCAGCACCGCGGTAACCGTCGGCTCGGTCAAGGTAGTAGCCGACCAGGCGAACCTGAAGCCCCGATAGGAGCTGTATCCCGGGGCCTCCGCGACATCATAGAGCAGCTGCCCGTCGGGCCCGAATTCTGAGTACCGGCCCAGGTTTCCCCATTCGACGAAGGTATTGCCATTCGAAAGCGACTCTGCGCTGCCTTCAGCTAGCACGGACAGCTGGTCAGGATGGACGATCGTCCGGACGATGCTCGCCGTCATCGCCGTGTCGTCATGTTTCACCCAGATGACCCTGGAATAGGGCCGGACCGGGACGCCATCGGATTCGTTGTCGAATATTCTGAGCGTGGACGAGTCGGCGGCCTCGACGTCATGCTGCCACGCGAAGGGAAGGCCAGGGCCAAGCGCAAAGTCGCTCTTTTTTCCTCCGAGACGCCACATTATCGCGCCAGTGGATCGGTTGACCTTGTAGACGGTCCAGGTGTGCCGTGACGAGATGAGCAGATTGCCGTCCGTGTCCAGCTTCGCCGAATTGATGTGGAAGTAGTCGTATGGCGAGGCCAGGGACGTTGTCGCCGGCACCGGCTTATAGCTCTCGCTTAGCGCGACGTTCGGGAGGCTATGCCACTCGAAGAGGACATCTCCCGAGGCGATATCAATTTCCTGGACCACGCCCTCAGTGACCCACCCGGTCGTCGATCCCCCGACAGAGGAGAGGTCGGCCTGAATTGAATTATAGATCACCAGAAGAGCCGAATTCTGCGGCGTCAGCTGGAACTCGTGCTGGTCGGCGTTATAATTGCTGGCCATGACCTTCGCCACGACACTGTAGGTGTTGTCCAGGATGTACCCGACAGGAGGGACGGGATTTGTCGCCGCGGAGGTAGAGCACTGCATCCAGGTGAGAACAGGCGAGCCTTGGTATGTCTGAATACTCACGTCCGTGGTCGCTTCCCCGGGTGGAACCGCGTTGAACCAGACCATGCGGCCCTGGGTGTCGAGAATCTCCGCGCCCGAAGGCTGGGTAGCGCCACCCAGCGTGGGACCGATGAAAATGAGCCCGTCGGCAAGGGATCCGTTGTTTTGGAGGATAGACACGGGTGGGGGCGTTGCCACTTGGCCATTGAGATGGGCCGCCGCCGTTGCAAGGAATACGACGGCCAGTGCAGCACGCGCACGGCGAAAATGGCCGGCCCCGGTTGCCAAATTTGGCCGAAGTTGGTCCACGTGCATAGGGACGGGTTGGACTGGATGAATGCTGGAGTAAGGAGAGCGGTTGCGGGATCGATCGGCAGACCTTCTTTTTGCACTGGATGACGAGATTGGGCCTCGAAAGTTCCATGTCTTGTTACATAACCCGGATCAGGCCTGTCCGGGATGTTGAGTGACAATGTTTCTTAACATAAAGTCTTTCACGGTGTTGCCCACCGCAGAGGGTGTGACGCATCTTGAGTTTGGCCGGCGTGATCGAGGTTCATTCTGCTCGCATGGCCACTCCGACTGAGTTTGCGCAAATGGGTGGCTTGGGCCTCCGCGAGATCTTCCGTCGCTGCATTCAACGCTATCGTGGCGACTCAGGGATCAAGGGCTTCGGATGCCACGTCCAGTGGCTTGCGACGGCGTTTGCTTAGCTCACGTTTCGGGAGAGTCTGCGCGATCTGGAGTCGTCGTTGTGTTCGCGCTCCGAGTTGATTTATCAGATGGGGTTTCGAAGCCATGTGCGGCGCAGCACTCTTGTCGACGCCAACGAGTGCCGCGACTGGCGCATCTACGCCGATTGGGCCCAGAGTTTGATTCGTCGGGCGCGCAGGCTCAACGCCACGGAAGCGATAGCCCTGGAACTCGATCAGACCGTTTACACGTTCGATGCCACAGTGATCGACTTGTGCTTGAGCCTCTTTCCGTGGACTCACTTTCGATCGACCAAAGCCGCTATCAAACTGCACACGATTCTGGATCTGCGTGGGTCCATTCCAACATTTCTCGCTCTGACAGAGGGTTCCGTCCACGAGATCAACCTGCTCGACGAGGTTCCGATCGATCCCGGATCGATTTACGTGATGGACCGAGGTTATTTGGACTTCACACGGCTGGCGTGCTTCACCAAGGCTGGTGCCTTCTTTGTCGTTCGAGCCAAGTCGAACCTGCATTCCTACGTCAGCGCCAGTCGCCCCGTGGACTGTAGAACCGGACTTCGTTGCGACCAATCGATCAAGCTGCGCGGATTCTATTCCCGTCAGGGTTATCCCGATTCCCTTCGTCGCATTCGCTACCGCGATCCGGAGCACGAGCGCTCGCTGGTCTTCCTCACCAACCACTTCTCGCTGTCTGCTCTCAAAATTACCGAGCCCATACAAGGCTCGTTGGCAGATAGAGATCTTCTTTCGCTGGATCAAACAGCACCTGCGCATCCGCTCGTTTATGGGTACTTCCGACAACGCCGTCCGCATTCAGATCTGGTCCGCGATCAGCACTTATCTCTCGGTCGCGATTCTCAAGCAGACTCTGAAATTGAAGCCAAGTCTGCAGGAAATTCTTCAAGTATTCAGTGTCACCCCGTTTAAGAAAGTCACTATCGCAGAACGCCTTGTGTCACGTATCCTGTCGTTTGATACCATGAGGCATACAGATAAGATTTCGAACCTATTCTAGAAGAATGAGTTAGTTATGGACACTCCTGATTCGGCCTAAGGATTGAATCAGTGTCGAAGCTTTGGGCGATCACAACTGCGGCTGCTTGCCCTCTTCTCTCGCCTAAGATCCGCGATCAGGGGAATTAAGCGGAGGACCGGTGCGTTCGCTGGGCTTCGTTCGAACGAGCAAGCGGCATCGAACCCTCGGGTGCCGTTGTGCGCGGAATTCAGAGGCCTGGGCCTTGGCAGCATGGGGACTCGGGTTTCCCCATGCCTTATCCGCGACAGGCAGTAATTGTCGACAATATGCCGTTTCTCAAAGAGGGTTATGCGAGTTGGAGGAAAACCGAAACATCTCGGGGCTGATCACCGCTACAAAACGGTTTGCCAAGGACGATGCCGGAAAGAGCTGGTGGTACGTGCTCTCCACGTTCGGCCTGTTTGGGGCGGCGATCTCAGGAACCCTGCTGCCTGTGCCGATGGCCGCCAAGGCTGCCTGCAGCATCCTTTCCGGCTTCCTGCTCATGCGGCTGTTCGTCATCTACCACGACCAGCAGCATTGCGCGATCCTCTCAAAATCCCGGATGGCCGAGCTGCTGATGCGAGCGTTCGGGATTCTTGCGCTCACGCCCAGCAGCGTCTGGCGCAGCTCCCACAACCATCACCACAAGCACAATTCCAAGCTCCGGGGTTCGGACATCGGGTCGTTCCCGATCATGACCAAGGACGAGTATTCCAAGAGCTCTCGCGGCCGGTGCTTCTCGTACCTGTTTGTCCGGCATCCTTTGACGATCCTGTTCGGCTACATCTTCATGTTCCTGTTCGGGATGTGCCTGAATCCCTTCATCAATTACCCCCGGCGGCACGTCGATTGCCTGGTTTCCCTGGTCGTTCACCTCGCCATCGGGACGACGCTCTTCCTCGTGGGAGGCTGGTCGATGCTCCTGCTCACCCTGCTGGTGCCATTTTTCATCACCTACGCCGTCGCGACATACTTTTTCTACGCCCAGCATAATTTCCCGGGGGTGTCCTTCAATGCCCAGGGCGGCTGGACCTATGAGAAGGCGGCGATGGAATCCTCAAGCTTCATAAAGACGGGACCCGTGATGAGGTGGTTCACGGCGAACATCAGCTACCACCACATCCATCACCTGAACGCGCGCATTCCATTTTACAGGCTTCCCGAGGTGATGAGGGAAATCCCTGAGCTCCAAAACCCGAAGACGACGTCGCTTAGCCTGTCCGACATCCGCCGCTGCCTGAAACTGAAGGTGTGGGACGTGGACGGACAGCGCATGGTGGGCGTTTAGCGCGACCAAGACCCCTTTAACCCAGCCTGCGCCGGATCGCGGAGCCCCCTCCATAGCGGGGCTGAGGATTTCCCGGCGGGCGCAGACGGCCCCCCTCAAACATGCCCTTCACCGCCTCCGATATCGCCGAAAAAATCCAGGGTGAAGTGGTGGGTGACGGCTCGGTCCTGCTCGCCGGGTTCACATCGGCCGACCGGGCGGGACCGGGCGACCTGACATTCGCCGAGAAGGGTTCATTTTTTGCCGTTGCCGAGGCGAGCGCCGCCTCGGCCATCCTGGTATCGGGGCCCTTCACGTCGGCCACGAAGGCGATCATACGCGTCCCGGACGCCCGGGTCGCGGCGGCGCATGTCCTGGCGCTGTTCTACCCGATGGAGCAGCTGCCGGCCGGAATCGACCCCAGCGCGAAGGTCGCGCCTTCAGCGAAGGTGGACGCGACGGCGCACATTGGTCCCGGCTGCGTGGTCGGGGACCGCGCCAAGATAGGGGCCCGTTCCTCGCTGAGGGGAGGCAACCACATCGGGTGCGACTGCAGCATTGGCGACGATGTCAGGCTGTTTCCCAATGTCGTGCTTTACCCGCGCACGCAGATTGGCAACCGGGTCATGATCCACGCCGGAACGGTCATAGGCTCGGACGGCTACGGGTACGTGTTCGAGAAGGGACGGCACCTCAAGATGCCCCAGGTCGGACAGGTGATAATCCATGACGACGTCGAGATTGGGGCGAACTCGGCGATCGACCGCGGCGCACTCGGGCCGACGGTGATCGGGGCGGGCACGAAGATAGACAACCTCGTGCACGTCGCGCACAACGTCGTCATAGGCCGGCACTGCCTCATCATGGGCCAGGTGGGCTTTGCCGGGAGCACGGAGCTCGGCGACTATTGCGTCATCGCCTCGCAGTCGGGCATCAACGGGCACATCAAGCTGGGCCGGCAGGTGACGGTCGGTGGAAAATCCGGCGTGATGAGGGACGTGCCGGAAGGGGAGACGGTCCTCGGGTTCCCTGCGGTGCCGGACAAGCAGGCCAAGCGCCAGTGGGTCGGCATTCAAAGGCTTCCCGAGATGATTGTCAGGATGCGCGAGCTGGAAAAGCAGGTGGCGGCGCTCACGGCGAAGCAGGGCTGAGACGAGCCTCTCCGGGGAGGATGAGGCACCCCTGGCGCCTCAGTCGCCGGAGTGCTGGAGAAGATCGCCCGGCTGGCACTTCAGCTCCCGGCATAGCGCCTCGAGGGTGCTGAAGCGGATGGCGCGGGCCTTGTTGGTCTTCAGGATCGAGAGGTTTGCCAGCGTGATGTCCACGCGGGCGGCGAGCTCGGTGAGCGAGATTTTCCGCTCAAGCAAGATGCGGTCGAGGTTGACTTGGATTGGCACGGTGGCGTCCGCCTTAGATTGTGAGATCGCTGTCCCGCCTGAATTTTAGGCCCTCGCGGAATACCTCCGCAAGCAGGAGCATGACCGCGCCGGAGATCACGACCGAGGTCCTTGCGATGAATGAATTGAGGACCACCGCCGTTCCCTCGGCCACATAGGGCGCGACATGGGCATTCATCCTTCCGGCCAGGACGGCGCCGACGGCAACTCTTACGACGCCCAGGACGATCAGCAGGAGGCCGAAGACCCGCAGGCTCCTGACGTTCGCGTCAGTGAACAGGTTTCCCTTCTCGGCGCTGAGGAGAAGGCGCCTCAATATCTCGAAGAACCCGAGCCCGCACAGTATGGCGCATGCTTCCCCGATGACTGCGGGCCACTTGACCGCGCGCAGTGCGTCGATCGCCTTCCCCGTGCCGGTGAACACCACCATCCCCTCGGCGTCCCTGATCTGGACATCCCTGTCCCTTGCGGCGCCGCGGCCGGAGGGTTCCATGTCCTTGAGGGAAAAGGGCCCGAGACTCACGCTTCCCTTGTCGGAAATTGAGGCGCCTGGGGAAGGTGTGGGGAGATTTGTGAGGGACACCGACTTATGGCGGGCGAGGTGTATGACGTATGAAAAGTCCGAGGTTCGGTTGTCCCGGGAAATAATGATCCGGGAGCCTGACCTGATGGAGGACTCGGCAATGGACGCCGTGAAAGACAAGGCGATGAGTCCGACGGCTATGAGGATCTCCAGGCCCGCGCATGCGAATCGGAGGAGCTTTATCAGGGGGACGGATTTTGAGCGAGAAGGGGCGGGGTTCATGGATAGTATTGATAAACGATAAATCTATATCGATAATCGTCAATAATAATTATCGAGATTCGATAAATTGCTGCCCAAAGACTCAACACGACCTTGCTGCAGGTGAATCAGCCCCAGGCGCCATGGCGGGGTTTCGTCGATTGCGCCTTCCTGGCGGACCGCGTGGCCACTGGGCTGATCATGGGCGCCGCGCGTCGGATGGCGCGACGCCCAAAGACCGCGGGAGGCTCTCGCTGAATCGCTACGAGCCCCGATTCCGCATTTCGGACACGTGCTCTGGCCGTTGACTCGCCCTGGGCGGCTTGGCAGTTTTTTTGGGCCATGCGCGGCGCCAAAGTTACCCGGGGCCAGTGGCTTTTGCTTTTCGGATTGGCCCTCCCGTTCCTCGTTGCGCGGCTGTACGCCCTCACCTACGCCGACCTTTTGAGCGACCCGAAGATGACCCCGAGAAGGTTCGCGAGCTTCTTCAGGGACTTCGCGTGGGACACCCATCCCTTCGATGTCCAGGATCCGGATCAGTTTCTGGCCACCCGCACGGGGGACTGCATCGACTATGCCGTCCTTGCGGACCACGTCCTCAGGCGGGACGGCTTTGGGACCCGCCTGATCAGGATCGAGATGATCGGCAAGGACATGGGCCACGCGGTCTGCTATGTCACCGAGGAGAAGGCCTACCTGGACTACAACAACAGGATGTATTCCAAGAGCCTGGTGCGTTCCTCCCCGGCCATCCGGGCGATCGCCACCAAGATCGCCGACTCCTTTGAGGCTCACTGGACGTTCGCCTCGGAATTCACCTACAGCTACAAGACCTCCGTGAAGAAGATCGTCATGACGGTCGTCGAGACGGATCCACCCGGCACCGATCCGGATGCCAACAGGTACACGGGCGCGGGCGCCCCCCGCTCATGAGGGACAAGGTCGTGACGCGGGTCCTCCCGGTCTTCCTCCTGATCGCGGCGATCATCGTCTGCGTCGCGGTGGCGGCGGTTCACAACATCAACCGGTCGGTGACGGGCAGCGACTGGGTGAACCACACCCACTCGGTCATCCTTGAGGCCGAGGCGCTGAAGTCGGACGTCTATCTGGCCGACGGGGCCCTCCACACATTCGTGCTCACGGGCAACCCCCGGGACGAGAGCGCCTGCGCCTCGGCGCTCGCGGATGCGGACGAGGACCTCGAGATAACAAAGGCGCTCACAAGGAACGAGCCCGCCCAGGCCCAGCAGGTGGCCGACATCGGCGGCATGGTCGGGGCGCGCTCCGCGTTCCTGAACGGCATCATGTCGTCCCGGAGCACCGGGGGACCCGATGCGGTCCGCAAGGCGCTTTCGGACGATGCGGGCGGCGCCGCCCTCCACCGGATAAAGGGCGCGATCGAGCGGCTGAAGAACTCCGAGCTGGAGCTGCTGACGGAGCGCGACAAGGCGTCGTACCTGCAGGCGCAGACCATGAGGTATACCGTCTGGATCGGCGTCGTCCTGGACGTCCTCCTGCTTGCCGCGTCCGGATGGCTGATCCAGGACGACATAAACGCCCGCCGGCGCCTCGCCGGCGCGCTGCAGGACGCAAACGAGAAGCTGGAGGCCAAGGTCAAGGAGCGCACCGCCGAGCTCGAGGCGTCCAATGCGCGCCTGACGGCTGAGAACCTTGAGCGCCTGTGGACCAACCAGGCGCTCGAGCACCAGCTTCGTTACAACAACCTGATCGTGGAGTCTGTCAGTGACCTGGTGTTTGTCCTCACCAAGGCGCTCAACATCTCGAGGCTAAACCCCGCGGTCACCGAGGAGACGGGCTTCTCGGCGACCGAGCTCGTGGGCCAGCCCCTGTCGCGGGTGGTCCGCGCCGCCAGCCGGACCTCGGAAGATGCGCTGGCCGAGGCGCTTGGGGCCAGCCGGCAGTTGCGGGACTGCCCCGGGCTCCTCGAGGACAAGCGCGGCGGAACCCGGCCGGCCTATGCCTCCATTGTCCCCCTCCGCGACCGCGACAAGGTGGTCGGCGCGGTTGTAACCGTGCGTGTGGACCGGCAGGCTCCCGGTCCGCAGAAATGACCCCGCATCCGAAAACCTGAAAAGGCACCCATGTCCAAGCACATCCTGCTGATCGACGACGAGCCAATGATCCGCGAGATCCTTGCCGCCGCCCTGACGAGCAAGGGCTACCGCATCTCGCAGGCAACGTCGTCTTCGGAGGCCATGGCCGTGGCCCAGCAGGATCCGCCCCACCTGATCGTCTCCGACCTCCAGCTGGAGGACGAGGACGGGCTGGCGATCATCGCGCAGCTGAAGACCAAGCTGCCGGACGTGCCGGTCATACTCCTGACGGGCGTCCTCTTTGAGCCGAAGGTCGTGCGCGAGAACCTGAGCAGCAAGATATCCTGCTATCTCCCGAAGACCTCGACCCTGGCGCAGATTGTCGACGCCGTGAGCCGCCTCGTGAACTGAGGATCCGCCCGCCCGCGGCTAGCGCGGCGCCGGCCGGTCCGGCCCCTCCAGGGGCTGCTGCATAATGATGTCGAGCGCGTTCACGAAGCCGTAGGCAACGGTCAGGAAGTCGATCGTCAGGGCCGTGATGTAGGCGGCGGCGCCGTGGGGAAGGCCTGCCAGGACGTAGCCGAGCATCGCGAGGGTCGCGGCGGAGCCGAGCACGACGAAGACCGCGTAGATCGTGGGCGGCGGTCCCTTGCCGACCACCCTGCGGCGGCGGAGCGGATAGGTGGCCTGAAGGGCCAGCATGGGCAGCCCGAAAAGGACGGCGGAGCATCGCCAGATCCACTTGTCCTCAACGTCGTAGAGCGCCAGCAGCGCCGGCAGCAGGGCCCCCGCCGTCAGCACGAGGATGTACGTCATGACGGTCTTTGCGAGGTACCGGTCAAGCAGTGACAACTTCGCCCCTGCGGCCTGCCGGAGGCCCAGCAGGAGCGCCGAGAACCCGGCGAACGTTATCATGAGGCCGGCCAGCGTGTACAAGAACGTCGCGCCTTTTACTTCCATGATTTGCTCCGCCCCCTGCGCCGTCGGATGATGCTGGGCATTTGGTCTGAAGTAGGGCGATGCCGGGACGCTTCTGGCGTTGATAAGCCGGCGCTCTTTTGCGGCGCAACTTTATTCCGGTGCGGCCGGCCCCGGCCGTGACCGCCCGGGCGCGGCGCGGAAGGGGCGGCGGCCCCTAGGGCGCAGGGGCGCCGGCGGCCCTGCGTCCCTTGAGCTCGGAGGCGATCTGCGCCATCCGGGACTCGCTGAGCGGGTAGAACGCAAGGAAGGCCAGCGCCGCCGCGGCGCACGCGGCCGGCAGCATGCTCATCAGGACGACCAGGCCGTGCAGCGACCTCGGCGTCTGGGCCGCATTGGCGACAAAGCCCAGGGCCTGCATGACGGCCAGGGCCACCCATGCCCCGATCGCCCAGCCCTGCTTCTGGGAGAAGATGGACGCCGAGAAAATGAGGCCGGTGGCGCGGCGCCCCGACTTCCATTCCCCGTAGTCCGCCGTGTCGGCGTAGAACGTCCACAGGAGCGCGGTGAGCGGGCCGCTGGCCAGGGCGCCCAGCATGTTGAGGCAATAGATGAGAAGCAGCTGGTCGGGCCGCAGGAAATAGAACGACCCCATCGACGCGATCGAGACCGCCATGAGGGCGACGACCGCGGCCTTCCGGCCGGTGACCCTCGCGAAGAAGGGGATCAGGATGACGCCGGCGAGCGACGCAACCTGGCTGCTGGTGTTGAAGGCCGAGACCAGGCTTTCCCAGGCCCACGGCGCGCCCGCGGCGGACGCGTGCAGGAACGAGGGCAGGGGCCGGGACCCGATGAAGTACTTGAAGTAGTATGCGGTCACGCTGCCCCTCAGGGCGCCGGAGACGACGAACATGAGCGTCGTGCCGAGGACGACGAGCCAGGGGCCGTTCGTGAACAGGTCGCCCAGGTCGCGCAGGACCGACGTCTCCTGGTCCCTCGGCGGGGTGACCCGCTCGCGCGTGTTGAGGAACGTGATGAGGAAGAAGACGATTGCCGCCAGGCCGTAGAGCACGAAGGACAGCTGCCAGCCGCGCTCCACGGTCCGCGCGCCCAGCCATCCGCCCGCCCTCGCCATCGGGAGCAGGGTCGCGGAGACGATGATGCCGCCCGTGAACGCCCCGATGAACTGGATGGAGGAGAGGGTGGTGCGGTCGGAAGGCTCGGGTGAGATGACCCCCATGAGCGCGATGTACGGGATGTTGATCACCGTGTAGATGAGCATCAGGGCGTTGTACGTGACGTACGCCCAGACGAGCTTTCCCGAGGCGCCCAGGGACGGGACGGTGAAGGTGAGGACGCCCATGACCGCCATGGGCACGCAGAACCAGAGGAGGAAGGGCCGGAACTTGCCCCAGCGCGAGCGCGTGCGGTCGGCGAGCATGCCCATCACGGGGTCGAGGAACGCATCCGTGCTGCGGCTCAGCCCGATCATGGTTCCCGCCGCCGCGGCTCCGATCCCGAACACGTCGGTGTAGAAGATCGTCAGGTACAGCATGAACGTCTGCCAGTACATGCATGACGCCAGGTTGCCGAAGCCGTACGAGAGCTTCTCCCGCATTCCCGGGACCTCGCGGTTGCCCGCCTGCGGCGCCTCTGGGGAGACTTTGGACAATGGGGTGGGGCCCTTGCCGGGTCGGGATAGGCCTAGGGCGGCGGGGTCAGGGCGATCTCAGGAGGAGGAGCGCCCAGTCGAGCCTGTCCGGCGGGTCCGGCGAGGTCCACTCCGGTCCCGTTGCTGGCGGCAACGGGATCGTTTCGCCGGTCGATGCGCCGAACCAGCGCGCGGAATACCTCCCCGGCCCCAGGTGAACGGTCACCTTGCCCTCCCTGGGCAGGTAGACGGCGTAGATCTCCCCGGGCTTCGCAAGGCAGTAGGCGCCGTTGTCGACCAGCTCGTCGTGGGGGTTCGTCTCCCACCAGGGGAAGCTGGTGAAGAAGTCGACGATGTGTCCGAAGCCGGCAAACATCGTCATGGTGTCGTCCCCGCGTCCGTTCAGCCATCCCCCGCCGGTGTCGGGCCAGATGTTGGTGCCCCGCCGCGCGCTTTCGCCGACCAGCTGGTACCCGCCGGCCATGTAGATGTCCCAGGCGGTGCGGCGCAGCACGTCCGCGGAATCCGAGCCCGGACCCGGCGCCCACATGGGGTAGTGGTCCTCGTAGCCGTACTCCTCGTTGGTCTGGGGGATGATCCTGCCCGTCCTCTCCTGCGCCGCCCGCTGCCGCAGGATGTACGCGTGCTGGCTGCGCGACCAGTCCTGGAACGAGGTGAAGTCAAACCACGCCGACGTCCTGTCCTGGTGCGTGTCCTCGACCGGATGGCTCGTGGCGAGGTGCCTGTAGGGGTCCCATTGCTTGATGAGGGTGCCGGTCTGGCGGGTCCATTCGTCGGAACGGTAGCGGTCCAGGTCGTCGCCCAGGTCCCACGTGATGTTCGACATGGCCCCGAACCGCGCGACCGCGTAGCGGATGAACCTGTGCTCGTCGTCGCCGCCCGCCCGGGGATGGACCTTGTTGTCGTTCATGTCCAGGACGAGCGACATGACCATGTCCCTGTCCCTCGCAAACCGGATGGCGCGCTCGAATTTGCGCCAATACCCGAGGTCGAAGCGCGTGTAGTCGAAGCCCGGGTGATACATGTCGTCGGCGTTTTGCGCCGGCCATGGCGTCAGGAACGTGGTGAAGTTGCCCCCGTTCATCACGGGCTCGCCGAAGAAGACGTCCTCGCGGCCCGCGATCGTGACGCGCATGCGGTTCACCTTCAGGCGGTGCAGGCGGTCGATCGAGTAGTCGATGGTCCGATCGTCCTTCCAGCCCATGAGGAAGTAGGCGGTCGTCCCGTTGAAGAAATAATGCTCCCCCGTCCCTTCCCAGATGAAGTGCCAGGGATGCTCCGGGTCGACGCGGATCGGACCGCGCCGGTGGCCGTCGGAGGCCCGGAAGGTCCCCGACCCGGTGGCCGCGAAGGCGCCCTGGCGGTAGGTCACCGAGTAGGTATAGTCCCCGGGCGAGGAGGGCATGAACCTGATCCGGAAGACGCCGCCGTCGGCGGAGTCGCAGAATCCCTCGACCTCGCGGCGGCCGGTCCCGTCGGCCCGCCCGAACGTCCCGGTGAGGGCCGCGTCGGTGAACGGGTTGGCCGCGTCCGGGCGCCCGACGTTAGCCGCCACCTCCACGTAGTCGTAGGCCTCGATTACGGCGGGCGCCTTCGTGAACGTGACCTTCTGCGGGCTGCCAAGGAGGGCCGGGACCGCGACCGCCGGCACCAGCCAGGCGAGGCCCCATAGTCCGCGGCGCGGCGTGGATGACGGGGAGGGTTTGTCGGTCATGGGGTTCATCGCGCCTTGGGGGCCGGGGCCCTGGTGAAGGGCAAGCCTGCGCCCTCAGTCCCCGGTGCCGGCAAGGCTCCTACACGGTGAGCCCCCGGGACAACCGAATTATGAACCCTGCCGTCCGGTTTTGGCTGACCGGCCGGCATCGATCCGTGTAGGGCCTGAGAGAACGGCTGACGGTCCCTTTTGGATTTGTGGACGGCGAGGGCCTGCCCGATAAGATGGGTCCCGATTGATCCCTAAAGAGACCGAGGCCGGCTCGATTTCCGGTTCCAGGGATTCCCTCCCGCCAGGTCCCCATGGCCTGGCGTCGTTCGACAGCCGGCTCGTCATCCTCCTGGCGCCGGTCCTCGTCTCGGCGGCGGCCATCCTTGTGCGGATGTCGCCCCTCGGGTTCCTCCTCGAGGGCCTCCACATATGGATCCACGAGCTGGGCCACGCCAGCGTCTCCTGGCTGTCTGCGCGCCCGGCGGTGCCCCTGCCGTTCGGCTGGACGAATGTGCAGCCCTACAAGTCCCCCCTGCTGTACGCTGTCATCCTTCTCGGGCTTGGGGCCCTGGCGTTTGCCGGCTGGCGCGAAAGGACGACATGGGCGATCGGCTTTGCGTCGGCCCTCGCCTGCCTCCAGGGCTACATGACCTGGCGCCTATCGGAGAATGACGAGCACCTCTGGATGATATTCGGGGGCGTCGGCGGGGAATTCTATATCTCCGCGGCCATGGTCGCGCTTTTCTTCGTCGAGCTGCCCGACTGGTTTTGCTGGGGAAGGTGCAGGTACGCGGTCCTTTTCATCGGGGCCGCGAGCTTCTACGAGACCTACTCCTTCTGGAGGAAGGTGAGGCGCGGCCTCGAGGGGATCCCCTACGGCTCTATGATCAACGGCGAGGACGACGGCGGCGGTGACATGAACATCCTGCATGACGACTACGGCTGGTCCCAGCACCGGATAATCCACGCCTACAGCCACCTCGGCGACGCGTGCGTGGCCGGGCTCCTTGCCGTGTACCTGTTTTACGGCCTTCGGCTCAACCGGCTGATTCACCCCGTGCTGCTCCGCGCATTCCCTGTCGGGGGCGCGGACGGGCGCTAGCAGGCGCGCCTGTCTTTGGGAGCCGCTGGTCCCAGGATCTGACTCCAAATTTCCCGTCAACGCGCCGGACCAGGCCCGGCCTCGTCTCTGCTCCGGCTTCCCTACGCGAGCAATTCCTCCGTGAGCCGGGCTCGGCGCGTGAGAGCGCCTTTCTGATGCCGGGCGATTCCTTCGCCGGGCATTTGGGTTACTGCAGAAACTCGGCATTGCGCCGTGGTGATCTGTTGCATCTGTGGGTCAGGGTGCGGACGCATCCGCGCAATAGCGATGAATAACCGCCGATTTCTTCGGGCCGGCGTCAGATGGGCTGGAAGGCCGCGCGGGCCGCGGAATTCCTGACGATGCTCGGGGTGCTGCGCGCCAGCTCCTCGGCCGTCGCGAGCTCGAAGGTGATCCGGCCCTCGGCGATCTCGCGCAGGGCGGTGTCCTCGGCGGAGAGCTTCTCCAGGGACTCCACGAGCGGGCGGTTGCCGCGCCGCAGCTGCTTCACGCGGCGAGAGACGACATTGATGAGGATGTTGGGATCCCCGATGACTTGGAGGGCGCTGCGCAGGTAATCGTCTCTCATGGGTTTTGTGCGCCGTGTTCTCGGCGAGCTGGCAATTCTAGGGATACGCGGGCCGGCCGACAAACTATATCGCCCGGAATGCGGCTGCGCCGCGCAACGTGGGCTCCAAGCCCTTGCTGGAGCATGCGCTTGGGCGAGTCGCGTCCAAAGAAAAAGGCCCGGGTCACGGGGACCCGGGCCTTGAAATACTCTGGGGACCCGACCTTAGCGGCGGTTTCCGGAGAAGCTGCGCCTCTCGGAATTGAACCCGCCGGAGGCCGCCTCCCTGGGACGGGCCTCATTGACCGTGAGGGCGCGGCCCCCGAGGTCGGTGCCGTTCATGCCGTCGATGGCGCGCTTGCCCTCGTCGGGCGTGCTCATGGTCACGAAGGCGAAGCCGCGCGGGCGGCCGGTCTCGCGGTCATTGGCGATGTAGACTTCGCTGATCGACCCGTATTGCGAAAAAGCCTGGCGCAGGTCGGACTCGGAGACGGTGAAGGGCAGGTTGCCCACGTACAGTTTGGAACTCATGTGATGATTTTCGTATGCTTCGTCCTCTGCCAGCATGTCCCCGGTAATCGGGTTTCGAATCATCACGGAACCAAGAAGCTCACCTGAAGACCCTCCAACTACTGTCATCCAACGCTACTACGAGCCCCCAGCCTCGCATGGTCCCCCCAATACGCAAGAACCATCGCCCGATTATCTAACGGCGGCGGCCGGCCCTAGCGGGGCAGCAGGAAGAGGAGGACCGCCACCAGGTGACAGGCGCTCCCTCCGAGCTTGAGCGTGTGCCAGGCCGTGCGGTGGTACTTCAGATTGCGGAGCTGGCGGAACGCGGCCCCGACCAGATAGCAGAGGATCCCGGAAAGGAGGAGCCAGAGGGCTCCCGGCGGCACGCCGGCGAGCAGGGGCTTCAGGGCGACGAGCGTCAGCCAGCCCAGGAACACGAAGGCGATGGCCGAGGTCAGCCGGTGGTGGGCGCCGAACACGAGCCTGTAGACGGCTGCCGCGCCGCATAGCCCCCAGATGATCCCGAACAGCGACCAGCCCCACGGCCCGCGCAGGCTGGTGAGGAGGATGGGGGTGAAGGTCCCGGCAACGAGGATGAAGGCCGCCGCGTGGTCGAGCTTCAGGAGGAACCGCTTCGCGCGCCCCTCCTGGTAGGCATGGTACAGCGCCGACGCCGAGTAGAGTCCCAGCAGCGCGAGGCCGAACACGGTGAAGCTGACGATGTGCCACGCCGTTCCCCGCAGGCTCGACAGGACGACGAGGAGCGTGAGGCCGGCGATGCTGAGGGCGAGGCCGATGCCGTGGGTGACCCAGTTTGCGATCTCCTCGCCCCGGGTGTAGGGCCGCGCGCCCGCGCCGGCGGCGGCCCGCCGCCTCTTGACCGCGCCGGAAGCCACGGCGTCAAGCCACGCGATGAAGGCGACCGGCCTCGGGCTCTGGAAGTTCACGGGAGCCCACTCCTCGCCCTCGGCGTAGACGGAGCTCGGGATTATGCAGGTGCCGAAGGCCCAGTCCGCGATCGGCAGCCCGAGGAAGCCGGAGATCGACTCGTTGCAGTCGATGACCGCGTGGTGACGCAGGTGGAAGGCGTATGCCGGCCGCCAGAACGCCCCCCACCGCGGGTGGCTGATCAGGGGGGCCCAGGTCTCGAAGGGCCAGTGGTTGATCGCGTGCAGGACCTCGTAGAGGGTTATCGACGCCGCGAGCGCGACGAAGCCCGACAGGAACCAGGGGAACGAGGGGGCCGTCCACTGCAGGAGGATGAGGAGCGGCGTCAGGATCGCCGCAAACACGGCCAGCGAATACCAGGGGAAGAAGGAGGCCTCGCCCTGCTCGGGCTCGGTGATCGGGTACTTGTTCTCGACGACGAGGTAGCCCACGCCGCCGGGGCCCTGGCGCCTGCCGATGCGGGTCAGCGAGTGATGGAGCGTGTGCTGCCTGTAGAAATGCCGCAGGAACGGGATCGCCGGCATGTGGAGGACGTACCGGTGGAAGAAGAACTCGATGAAGCAGTTGAGGAGGCTGATCGCGAGGAAGGCGGCGGCCGCCTTCCAAGCGGGCGCAAGGAACTGGTCCGCCCAGGCGCCGGGCGCCAGGAAGCGGAGGGCGCCGAGCAGGGCGGCCAGCGTTGCCCCTATCGTCACCGCAAAGCGGTAAAGAGAGAATTCCTCGTGGTGGGGCTCGCCTTCGGCGGCGGTGTGTTTCATTGGCGGCGGCGGCAGGGCTGGATCCCATGCGACGCGCAAGAAGAATGGCCTGGCCCCATTGTTAGGGGGCCGGCCCGGGAAGTGCAAGCCGCGCGATCATTTGGTCGCCCCGCGCGCCGCGCTTCGCCAGGGGCCGCGGGCCTCGCCCCCGACACGGAGCATCAGGGCCGCGCGCCGGGAGGCTTGGCCGCCAGGCCGAAGTGCTCGCGGAAACGGTCATACAGGTGCCCCGCCTGCGTGTAGGACGAGTTGGGGCTCATGAAGTGCGAGAACTCGAAGGTGATGGCCTTCTCGACGCCGGCCGTCGCCGCAGCCTCGAGCTTCATCAGGAGCTTCTCCCACTTGATGGGCAGGAATTTTATCGGCATGTCGCGGTCGAACGTCTCGGCATTGGTCCAGCAGCGCAGCCCGTGCCGCTTGGCCAGCACCTGGTTGACGGCGAGGTAGTCGGACAGCTCGTGGAAGTCGACGTGCCCGTCCTGGAAGGCGACGATGTCGACGGCGCCGGAGATCGCGGCCATGATCTCGCCCCATTCCTGCTCGTGCGCCCTGAGGCCGACCGCATCCTCCTTCTTGAGGGTGCTCGTGGACGAGTCGACCGCCTTGATGCCGTCGATATAGGGCGAGATGAGCACCGGGAGGGAGCCCCCGGAGTAGGACCGGCAGTGCCGTGCCATCGTGGCGTAGACGTCGATGATCCCCTTCGTGCGCCGGCTGACCTCCTGGGTGAGGTACCAGCCCCTGAAGGCGGGGCGGGCCCCGTATTTCTTCCAGACCTCGTCCAGGGCCGCCTTGTTGAGGTCGATCTCCTTCTGGAAGTTGCCGCCCTTCCAGTAGCTCCCCGAGTCGTACGTCCCGAAGTAGAACGCCATCGAGTACTTCTCGGCCAGGGTGAGGAACAGGTCCACCAGGTCCAGGGGCGGGCGGTAGCAGCCTTCCGCCGCCATGAGGACCTGGGACGGGTAGGTGAGCCAGCGCCTATAGCCGCTGCGGATGAGGACCACCGTGTCGATGCCCGACGCCTTCATGGCCTGGAAATCCCTCTCCCACTCCACGGGTCCCCAGTTCTGGTGGGGAATGTCGTGCGAGATCTCGTCGAGGAAGGTGCCGGTAAGGGGGACGGCTTTCGTCATCGGTGTGGTTGGGTCCAGGGACAGCGCGGACTAGACTATATGTGAAGCCGCGCGAACGTGAGGACAATTTCGGCGCGGGTCAGGACATTCCCGACATGGTCGGGCGCCATGCTGGCGGCGGCCCCGGCCGGCTACCCGGGGCCGCGGCGGCTCCACCGCGAGGGGCGCTGGCCCGTCTGCCGCCTGAACCAGCGCGCGAAATAGCTCTGGTCGGGCATCCCGACGGCCGCCGCGGCGTTCCCGACCTTCACCCCGCTGGCGAGGAGGTCCTTCGCCTTGGCGAGCCGCTGCTGCGCGCGCAGCTGGCCCAGCGTGAGGCCGGTCTCCTTCTTCAGGAGGCGGTTCAGGTGGTCCCGGTGGTAGCCGCTCCGCTGCACGATGCTCACCAGGTCGGCGGTGGGGTCTATCTTCGTCAGGAGCCGGCCTATCGCCTGGCCCTTGGCGGCGCCGGACGGCGGGCGCAGGCCCTCCAGCCACCCGGCGGCGCGGAGCATCGTGATCAGGAGCTGGAGGATCACCGCCGCGCTCTCCAGGTGCAGGTCGCCGCCTGCGCCGGCCTGGAGGTTCAGCAGGCGCGCGAGGTTCTGCCGGACAACCAGCAGCTCCGAGCGGTCGAGGGTGCACACGGCCGCGGGATGGAGCCGCTCGCCCCTCAGCTTGAAGTCGACCGTCAGGCACAGGGGCGCGCGGTCGGTGGCGCGCTGGAACCCGTGCGAGGCCCCGGGCGGCAGGACCACGAGCGCCCCGGCCCTGATCTCGGCCGCGCCGTTCCTGAAGAGCTGGCGGCCCTGGCCGCTCAGGTAGAGGATGGCCTGGCTCCAGCGGTGGTGGTGAAGCTCGATCTCGTAGTGCGCCGGGAGGTGGCGGTGCAGGGCGAACGTCGTGATCCGCAGGCCGTGGACCCGGATGTCCGCCCGGTCGATGAGCAGCGAGCGGAAATGGCGCATGGCGGCCGCGAGCTATGTCGACAATATGCTAACCCACAACCGGAAACACCGCCGCCGCGCCCCGCCGGTGCCGAAAATGTGCTGCTTGCCGCCGGATAAATCCTCATGCCGGCGCCCGATAAGGGTGTATTGTCGCGGGCTCCAAATCCACGTGGCCGCCAAACCAGATCACAGACCGGACAGGCCGGGGCCTAGCGCATGAGGGTGTGCATGGCAGGATGCGGCAGCTTTGCGCTCCTCTGCCACGGGCCGGCCCAGCGGATGCTCCGCGCCGCGTCTGCCGACGTCACGCTCGCCGCATGCTGCGACACCGACCCGGCCAGCTCGCGGGACTACATGGCCGCGTTCGGATTCGGCAGGTCCTACGCCGACCTGCGGGAGATGCTCGAGGCCGAGCGGCCGGACGCGGTGATCCTTGCCGTCCCACCGGCGGCGACGTGCGCCGCCGCCTGCGCGGTGCTTGGGCGCGGGGTTCCGCTCCTCCTGGAGAAGCCCCCCGGCCTGGACCCCGCCGAGCTGGAAAGGATGATCCTCGCCCAGGAAAAGGGCGGTGCCGGCGCCCAGGTCGCGTTCAACCGGCATTACATGCCGGTGATGCGCAGGGCGCTGGAGATCCTGGGCGGCTCGTTTCCGGCCGGGGAGGTGGAGCGCATCGACTACGAGATGGTCCGGGCCGAGAGGTGGGATCCCGACTTCTCGACGACCGCGGTCCACGCCATCGACGGGGCGCTTGTCCTGGCGAGGAGCCCCTTCCGGACGGCGGAGCTCGCGTTCCAGCCGCAGAGCCGGGGAGGGCGGGAGGCGACGGATGTCACGGTCCGCGCCGAGTGCGAATGCGGCTCGAGGGTGTCGGTCAGGATCCGCCCGGTCTCGTCCTCCAATTCCGACTCGGCGCGGGTGGATGCGGCCGGCCAGTCGCTGTCCCTCGCCATCCCCGTCTCGCCGCAGAGCCCGGGCGTGGGCAGCGCCGAGCACAGGCGCAAGGGCGTCGTCGTCGGTTCGTACTCCGGCCAGGGCCTCGGCGCCCCAGAAAGCCTCGGGGTGCTGGGCGAGACGGAGGCGTTCCTCAACGGCGTTCGCGCGGGGGGGCCGTTCAGCCCGGGCCTCCGCGATTGCCGCCAGCGGGTCGCCCTCATGGACGCCATCCGCAGGCGCGATGCGGGGCCGTTCCGGTTCGGAACATCCTGAGGAGGCCCCGACCCCCGCGTGCACCTTCCGACCTCCAGCCTCCCGCTTGCCAGCCTGGCCCATGGGGCGGCGACGCTGCAGGACAAGCCGACGGTCTTCGCCGTCATCGGCGGCTATCTCCTCACGCTCGTCGCCGTGGGGCTCGTGTTCAGGCGCTTCAGCAGGGACACGAGCGACTATTTCCGGGCGGGCGGGATGGCCGCCTGGTGGCTCGTGGGCGGCAGCGTCTTCATGAGGGGATTCAGCGCCTGGACCTTCACCGGGGCGGCCGGCGCCGCGTTCCAGGCTGGCTGGAGCCTGCCCCTCATGTTCGGGGCCAACGCGCTGGCGCTCATCATCGTCGGCGTCTTCACGGCGGGATGGTTCCGGCAGCTGAGGTGCATCACGGCCGTCGACATTGTCAGGCTGCGCTTTGGCGCAGGCATCGAGCAGTTTGCCGCCTACCTGGGAATGCTGACGTCCCCCCTTTACGGCGGAATCCAGCTCTACGGCCTGGCGATCTTCACCTCGATCCTCCTTGGCACCAACATCTACTATACGATCGCGATCCTGGGGTTCGTCGTCCTCTTCTATGCGGGGATCAGCGGGGCCTGGGCGGTGATCGCCGCCGACTTCATCAAGGCGCTCGTCCTCATACCGATAACGGTGCTGCTGGCCGTCGTGTGCCTGCATGAGCTGGGCGGCGTGAGCGGGATGCTGCACGCCATCCAGCATGCCGGCCTTGCGCCGGCGTTTAAGCCAGTGAAGACCGCCGGGGAGCTTGTCACCATGGACGGCATCAATCCCGGGTGGTTCACCTGGACGTTCTTCTTCGCCTGGTACGGCAACAACGCCCTTCTCGCCAACGACCCGTCCATCGCCGGGAAGTACCTGAGCGCCAAGGACGGCGCCGGGGCCAAGCGGGCGGCGCTCCTGGCGGGCGTGCTTTTCTGCCTGGGCCTCTTCATCTGGTTCATCCCTCCGATGACCGCGCGCCTGCTGATCGCCGACCAGGTCGCCTCCATGCCCCTGCCCAAGCCCGCCGAGGGGGCGTATGCCGCGATCGCCATCCACTTCCTCCCCGCCGGGCTAGTGGGGGTGGTGCTCGTCGGTATGTGCGCGGCCACCATGAGCGCGCTCGACGTCGGCCTCAACTCGCTGGCGGGAAACATCACGGAGAACGTGTACCCCGCGGCCTCCCGCGCGCTGGGCGTCGCGCCGCTGGAGGGCAACCCCAGGCTCGTGTTGGCGAGGCTGGTCACCGTAGGCTGCGCGGCCGCGGTCGTCGCCTGCAGCATGGCGATGGCGAGGTTCGGCCGCGGCGGCATCTTCAGCATCCTCATCGACATCATGGCCACGGTGGCCGCGCCCCTCTCCGTCCCGCTTGTCCTCGGCCTGTTTGTACGGCGGGTGCCGACGGCGGCGCCGTTTGTCTCGATCGCCGTGGGCTTCTGCGTGTCGCTGGCGATCTACATCGTGCCCCGGTGCACCGGCGCGGTGCCCTGGGTCTTCCAGGGCCAGCTGGGCACGGTCGTCGCCGTCAGCGCCGCCACATTCTTCATCGTGCGGGCCCTCGTGCGGCCCGACGGGGAGGCGCTCGCGCGCGAGCGCGAGTTCTTTGACCGCCGGGACCGGCCGGTCGACTTTGCCGCGGAAATCGGGAAGGGGAGCGACGGCAGGCAGCTGCGCGTCGTCGGGGCGTTCGGCCTCGTCCTCGGGCTGGCGGTCCTGCTGCTCCTCATACCCGCCAGCAGCGCGGGCCATTCGGGGATGATCTGCGCGGTCTCGCTGTTCACGGCCGCCATCGGCGGGGCCATGGTGTGGATGGGCGCGAGGCAGGAGGGGGACGCATGACGGGGGCCCCGGGCGGCGACTTCCCAGGCCTGGCCGCGCGGTACCGCGCGGCCCTGCTCGGCGACGTGATCCCCTTCTGGGAGAAGCACTCCATTGACCGGCAGGCCGGGGGCTTCTTCACCTGCCTTGGCCGCGACGGCGGGGTCTTTGACGGGGACAAGTTCGTCTGGCTCCAGGCGCGGCAGGTGTGGACATTCTCGATGCTCCACGGCGGGCTCGAGGCGCGCGCCTCGTGGCTCGACGTCGCGCGCCACGGGGCCGACTTCCTCGCGCGCCACGGGCGCGACGGGAAGGGAAACTGGTACTTCAGCCTCACGAGGGAGGGGCGGCCCCTCGTGCAGCCCTACAGCATCTATTCGGACTGCTTCGCGGCCATGGGGTTCGGCCAGTTCGCCAGGGCCGCGGGCGGCGGCGAGAGGGCTGCGGCAGAGGCGACGGCGTCCCAGGCCTACGGCAACATCCTCGCCCGCAGGCGCGACCCCAAGGGCACGTATTCGAAGGCCGTGCCGGGAACCCGTCCCATGGCCTCGCTCGCGATGCCGATGATCCTCGCCAACGTGACGCAGGAGCTGGAGGGCCTCCTCGACGGCGCCACCTCGCGCCGGGTCATCGACGAGTGCATCGACGAGATATTCTCGCTGTTCCTGGACAGGGAAAGGAACGTCCTGCGCGAGCACGTGGCGCCGGACGGGGGGCGCATCGACTGCTTCGAGGGCCGACTGATAAACCCGGGGCACGGCATAGAGGCCATGTGGTTCATCATGGACATCGCCGAGCACCGGGGGGACCGGGCGCTCGCCGAGCGGGCCGTCGACGTCGCCCTGCGGACCCTCGAGCTCGGGTGGGACCCCTCCTTCGGCGGGATCTTCTACTTCCTCGACGCGGAGGGGCGCCCCCCGCAGCAGCTCGAATGGGACCAGAAGCTGTGGTGGGTCCACATGGAGGCGCTCGTCGCCCTCCTCAAGGGCTTCCGCATGACGGGGAGGCGGGAGTGCTGGTCGTGGTTCGAGCGCGTCCACGAATTCGCGTGGGGGCATTTCCCCGACCCCGAATTCGGGGAGTGGTACGGCTACCTGAACAGGCGCGGGGAGGTGCTCCTGCCGCTCAAGGGCGGGAAATGGAAGGGCTGCTTCCATGTGCCGAGGGGCCTCTACCTCTGCATGAGGGAACTCGAGAAGCTGGCCGCCGGCGCGGCCCCGAAGGCCGGCTAGGGCGCCTCGGGAGGGCCCCCGCGGGCCCTGTCCTCAAGCGCGCGCACGCGCCTCGCGTTCGCCGCCGAGTCGACCAGGTTGATGCTCCGCACCATCTGGCCGATGGTCATGCCGGGGTCGTTCGACCACAAGATCCCATTGTCCTCCCGCACGTAGTAATGGAAGCCGACCTTGTCCCCGTAGCGCCGCCTCAGCGCCTCGCCGTCCTCCAGGGCGGCCTCCCAGTGCAGAATCTCGTAGGACAGGTCGATCTCGTCCACAAGGACGGAGGGCTTGGTCACGTTGGCCTCTATGAGGCCCAGCGGGCTGTAGACGGCGGCGTTGTCCTGCGACGTCGCGCTCACTATGTAATAGCCGTACTGGAGCGCGTAGAACGAGGGGCGGACGGACTCGGCCGAAGCCGAGGGCATGGCGACAATCTCCGCGCCCTGGCGGGCCAGCGAGCTCCAGCCGTCGGAGTAGGTCATGTCGAAGCAGATCTGGATCCCGAGCCGGCCAAAGTCGCAGTCGAAGACGGGGAACCCCGGGCCTGGCGTCGTGCCCCCCTCAAGGTCGTCGGTCCCCTGCGGCGCAACGGGATGCACCTTCCGGTAGATCCCCACCACGCGGCCGTCGCGGCCGGCCAGGACGGCCGCGTTGCTGTAGCGGGCGGGCGCGCCCTCCTCTCGCATGAGGACGGGCACGACCATGTAGCAGCCGTGGCTCCTGGCGCACCTCGCGATCCGGTCCTGCACGTCAGCCAGGCGCACGGACTCCTCCGGCATCCTGCTTCCCGGGCGGCCGAGGAAGAACTCCGGCAGCACCACCAGGTCGAGCCTCTTGGAGGGGTATTTCCTGGCGGCCTGCGCCGACATCTCCGACGTCAGCCTGTCCATCTCGTTGAGCCGCCTTTCCAGGGTCATGTTCACCAGCTGGGCGCCCCCAACGGCCGTGCCGACCAGCACCTTGCGGGGGAGCCTGTCGTACCGCGCCACGGCCGGCCCGGAGGCGACAGCCGCCAGCGGCAGCGCCAGCGCGGCGCCCAGGACAGCCGCCTTGAGCGGTGCCTTGAGAACCTGGGCCAGGCGGGCGCGCGGGCGCATGGGCAAACCCTATGTTCGATCGGGCCGCATTCCAAGCGAAGAGGGCGGCCGCCGTCTCCCGCATATCGAAAATGTGCTTATTCCCGTCGGTAATATCCTCATGCCGCCGGGCGGTTTTGGAATAGGCTCTAGGGCATCGTGGAAGCACCCCCTGTGATCCTCGTGACGGGCGCAAGCCGCGGCCTTGGCCGCGGCATTGCCGCCAGGCTGGCTGCGGAGGGCTGCTCGGTTGCCATCAACTACGCCGGCAACCGGGCCGCCGCCGAGGAGACGGCGGCGCTTTGCCGGAAGGCCGGGGCGGCCGAGGGCCAGCGGTTCGCCGTCATCCAGGCTGACATCTCGCGCACGGCGGACCGGAAGCGGCTTGTCGCCGACACCCTGGCCGGCCTCGGCCGGATCGACGGGCTGATCAACAACGCCGGCATCGCGCCAAGGGTGCGCGCCGACATCGCCGACGCGACCGAGGAGTCGTTCGACGAGGTCATCGGGACGAACCTGCGGGGTCCCTACTTCCTCACCCAGGAGGTCGTCCGCCACTGGCTCGGGAGCGCGGCCCGGCCCGCGATCCCGAGCGGCTTCAAGGTTGTGTTCGTGACGTCGATCTCGGCCGACACCGCATCCGTCGACCGCGGGGACTACTGCCTCTCCAAGGCGGGGCTCGCGATGGCGAGCCAGCTCTGGGCGGCCCGCCTCGCGGGGGAGAACATCCAGGTCGTCGAGGTGCGGCCCGGGGTCATGGCGACGGACATGACGTCCGCGGTGAAGGGGAAATACGACCGGCTCATGGCCGCCGGCCTCGTCCCGCAGAACCGGTGGGGCACGGCCGAGGACGTGGGCCTCGCCGTGGCCGCGGTCGTGGCCGGGCGCCTCCCGTTCTCGGCCGGCTCCGTGATCCACGTCGACGGGGGCGCGCACCTCCGCCGGCTCTGACCCGGCACGACAGGCACGCGCCCCCCGCAAAATGATCCGAATAGACACGTCGCTCACCCCCGCCTCGCTGAGGAAGGACGTCGAGCGCCTCTTCGAGGTCTCCGGGGAGAAGATCGCCCTGCTGCACAGGAGCTGGAGGCCCCGGCAGGGGGCGCCGGTCATCACGGTGGCCGGCCGGTACACCTCCCGGGAATGGACCCAGTGGACGCAGGGCTTCCAGTTCGGGTCGGCGATCCTCCAGCATATGGCCACGGGCAGCCGGGCCGACCTGGCCATCGGGCAGGACGGCACCCTGCGCTACATGGCCGGCCACGTGAGCGACTTCGGCGTGCACGACCACGGCTTCAACGTCGTCTCCACGTACGGCAACCTCTTCAACCTCGCCCGGGCGGGTCGGATGCGGGGCGGGGAGGGCGAACTGGGCCTCTACGAGCTTGCGCTCAGGGTCTCCGGCGCCGTCCAGGCCGCGCGCTGGACCGAGCTCCCGGGCGACCTCGGCTTCATCTACTCCTTCAACGGGCCCCACTCGCTGTTTGCCGACACGGTCCGCTCCCTGCGAAGCCTAGCGCTCGCCCACCGGCTCGGCCACGAGCTTGCGGGCGAGGATGGCCGGCGGGTCTCCCTCCTCGGCCGCCTGCTGCGGCACGCGGAGACCACCGCGCGGTTCAGCGTCTACCTGGGGCGGGGCCGCGACGCCTACGACATCCGGGGCCGCGTCGCCCACGAGTCCCTCTTCAACACGAACAACGGCAGCTACCGCTGCCCCGGCACGCAGCAGGGGTATTCGCCGTTCACGACGTGGACGCGGGGCCTCGCCTGGATCCTGTGCGGGTACGCCGAGCAGCTGGAATTCCTGGACACGCTTCCCGCCCGGGAATTCGGGGGGGCGGCCGCCAAGGGGAGGACCCTGGGGCGCTTCCTCGAGGTCGCCCGGGCGACGGCGGACTTCTACATCGGCCACACCCCCACGGACGGTGTCCCCTATTGGGACACGGGCGCGCCGGGCCTGGCCAGGATGGGCGGCTACCTCGACCGGCCGGCGGACCCCTTCAACGACCATGAGCCTGTCGACAGCTCGGCGGCGGCCATCGCCGCGCAGGGCCTCGTCCGGCTGGGCCACTACCTGTCCGGTCGGGGAAACGGGGAGGGCGGGCCGCGCTACCTGGCCGCCGGCCTCACGGTCGCCCGGACGATATTCAGGGAGCCCTACCTCTCGGTCGGGCCGCGGCACCAGGGCCTCATCCTTCACTCGGTCTATCACCGGCCCAACGGGTGGGACCGGATTCCCAGGGGCCGGAAGGTGCCGTGCGGCGAGTCGAGCATGTGGGGCGACTACCATGCCCGGGAGCTGGCCCTGCTGCTCATGCGGATGACGCGCAGGGGCTCCTACTACACCTTCTTCGGGGGCTGAAGCCCCGCCGCCCGTGACCGCGCCGCTGAAGGACTTCTCCCGCCTCTGCCTCCACACGGCCACGACGCGGCCGTGGGGGATCAGGGAGGCCGTGCGCCGGTATTCGGCGGCGGGCGTCAGGGGTGTGACCGTCTGGCGCGATGCGATCCTGGAAAACGGGGCCGCAGCCACGGGCCGGATGGTGCGGGACCACGGGCTCGAGGTGGTGTCGCTCTGCCGGGGAGGGTTCTTCGCGTCCCCCATGGCCGACCGCCGCGCCAAGGCCGTCGACGAGAACCGGCGCTGCATCGACGAGGCGGCGGCCCTCGGGGCGCCGCTCGTCGTCCTCGTGTGCGGCGCGGAGCCCGGCCAGGCGCTTGCGGAGTCGCGGCGGCAGATCGCCGACGGCATCGCGGCCGTGCTGCCGCACGCGGCGGCCGCGGGGGTGAAGCTCGCCGTGGAGCCGCTCCACCCCATGTATGCCGCGGACCGCAGCGCCGTGAACACGCTGGGCCAGGCCAGGGAAATCTGCGGCCGGCTGCAGTCGCCCTGGCTCGGCATCGCCCTGGACGTCTACCACACCTGGTGGGACGAGCGCCTCGGCGAGGACATCCGCGCATGCGGCCGCGAGGGGCGGCTGTTCGCCTTCCATGTCTCCGACTGGCGCCTGCCGATGACGGACCTCCTCGAGGACAGGGGCCTCATGGGCGAGGGCTGCATCCCGATCCGTGAGATCCGAGGATGGGTCGAGCAGGCGGGCTTCACCGGCTTCATCGAGGTGGAGATCTTCTCGCGGCGGCTGTGGGCGGGCGACCAGGCGCAGTTCCTGGAGAGGATAAAGGACGCCTACCTTTCGCGGGTCTAACCATCATTCACATGAGCGAGCAACACATCGGCATTGTCATGAACGGGGTCACCGGGCGCATGGGGACGAACCAGCACCTGGTCCGGTCCATCCTCGCCATTAGGAAGCAGGGCGGTGTCCGGCTTGCGAACGGCGCATGGGTGATGCCCGAGCCCACCCTCGTCGGGCGCAACATCGACAAGCTGAGGGCGCTCGCCGGGGCGAACGGCCTGGCGCGGTTCACGACCGACCTCGGCGCGGCGCTGGCCGACCCGTCCAACAGGATCTACTTCGATGCCCAGTCGACGGACCGGCGGGAGGGCGGCGTCATGCAGGCGATCGCGGCGGGGAAGGCGGTCTACTGCGAGAAGCCCGTCGCCCTGGACACGGCGACGGCCGTCTCCCTCTACAAGGCATGCGTCGCCGCCGGGCTGAAGAACGGCGTCGTCCAGGACAAGCTGTGGCTCCCCGGCCTCCTCAAGCTCAAGTCGCTCATCGACTCCGGCTTCTTCGGCAGGATCCTGTCCGTGCGGGGCGAATTCGGCTACTGGGTCTTCGAGGGCACGGGCCAGGCGCCGCAGCGGCCCTCGTGGAACTACCGCAGGGAGGACGGCGGCGGCATCGCGAAGGACATGCTGAGCCACTGGCGGTATGTCGTCGACAACCTGTTCGGCCCCGTGGCCGCGATCTCGTGCACCTGCGCCACGCACATCCCCGAGAGGGTGGACGAGGGCGGAAGGCCCTATTCCTGCACGGCGGACGACGCCGCGTACGCCACGATGAGGACCGGGCAGGGGCTCATCATCCAGTTCAACAGCTCCTGGTGCACGCGGGCGCGGCGCGACGACCTGCTCACGCTCCATGTCGACGGCACGAAGGGCTCCGCCGTGGCGGGCCTGCGCGAGTGCCGGGTGCAGGCCGCCGCGAGGACGCCGCGTGCCGTGTGGAACCCGGACATCCCGCAGCCCATCGACTTCTATGCCGACTGGGAGAGGGTCCCGGAGGCGTCGCCCTTCGACAACGCGTTCAAGGTGCAGTGGGAGCTCTTCATC
The DNA here is from genome assembly GCA_036489955.1 of Opitutaceae bacterium. GTDB lineage: Bacteria > Verrucomicrobiota > Verrucomicrobiia > Opitutales > Opitutaceae > Palsa-1447. The sequence goes on along the minus strand of DASXEV010000041.1, from coordinate 102,353 downwards.
AGGCATGTCGTCAACGACGAGCCCTTCCGCTGGACGATCCTCGAGGGCGCGAAGGGGGTCCAGCTGGCCGAGCTGGGCCTGGAGTCCTCGAGGACCCGGTCGTGGATCGACGTCGGCGCCGTGGCCTAACCCACGCGATGAGGACGCCCCTGCGACGCGCCCTGTCGACCCTGGGCTGCCCGCAGCTCTCCCTGGACGGCGTGCTCGCCCTGGCGGGCGCCCACGGGGTCGGCGCCGTCGAGCTCCGCACGCTGGAGGGAACGACGGACCTGCCCGCCCTCTTCGCACGGCACGGCGCGGAGGCCGTCCTGCGGGCGCAGCGCGCGCACCCGGGCGTCCGGGTGCTTGTCCTGTCGACGTCGTCCAAGCTCGCACGCCCGGGCCCGGACGACCGCGCGGCGCTGATGGCGTTTGCGCCCTGGGCCGAGGCCATGGGGGTTCCCTGGCTGCGGGTGTTTGACGGGATCGGGGCCGCGGATGCCGGGGGCGTCTCCGGGGCGGCCGAGACCGTGCGGTGGTGGCAGGGGCTTCGCAGGGAGCACGGCTGGAAGGTGGACCTCCTCGTCGAGACCCATGACGGCCTCGTCACGGACGAGGCGATAAACCGGTTCTGCTCGGAGGCCCCCGGCGTCCGCATGCTCTGGGACGCGCACAGGACGTGGCGGGCGACAGGCGCCGAGCCGCAGGACCTCTGGCCGGCGATCGCGGGGCACGTCGAGCACATCCACGTGAAGGACAGCGTGGCCCGCCCCTCCGGGGCCTTCCCCTACACCTACGTCCTCCCCGGGGACGGGGAATTCCCCATGGCCCGGCTGAGGGACCGGCTGGGCCGGGACGGCTACGCCCACGCGGTGAGCCTGGAGTGGGAGCGCCAGTGGCACCCGGAGCTGCCTCCCCTGGAGGAGGCCCTCAGGGCCGCCGGTGACCGGGCCTGGTGGTAGGCGGTCCCGTTTTGCAGGGAATCCAGATCCGCGTTTTGCTGTCTTTGTGGGGATGCCCACCATGGCCCCGCCCCATGACTCCTCCCTTCGGTTCCTGAGCGAGCTTTTCCGCAGAAACCCGCCGCCCAACGTGGCGGTGCGCCTCTGGGACGGCGCGGCGTGGCCGGACGAGAGGCCGAGGGCGGCCACGCTGGTCCTCAAGCATCCCGGGGCGCTGCACGCGATGTTCCACGACGGCACCGAGATGGGCCTCGCGGAGGCGTACCTCGACGGGGACTTTGACGTCGAGGGCAACATGGAGTCGGCCTTCGAGGTCGCGGACCTCCTGGCGGACGGGGTGGGCTGGGGCAGGTCGATCTCGCTTGCGATGATGCTGCGCGGGCTTCCGGAGCGGCCGAAGGGGCGGCGCGAGTTCAAGGCCCACGGGCGCAAGCACTCGGGCGGCCGCGACCGCAGGGCCATCGCGTTCCACTACGACCTCTCGAACGACTTCTACCGCCTTTGGCTTGATCCCCAGATGGTCTATTCCTGCGCCTACTTCGAGTCGCCCGATGCCGACATCGGCGACGCCCAGGCGGCGAAGCTCGACTATATCTGCCGGAAGCTGCGCCTGCAGCCGGGGCAGCGCCTCCTGGACATCGGATGCGGCTGGGGCGCCCTCGCGATCCATGCGGCGCAGCACCACGGCGCCGAGGTCGTGGGCGTCACTCTGAGCGAGAACCAGGCGGCTTTCGCAAATTCTCGGATCGAGTCGGAGGGACTTGGGCAGAGGGTGAGGATCGAGCTCAGGGACTACCGGGACCTGGACAGTGACGGGGGGTTCGACGCGGCCGTGAGCGTCGGGATGGCCGAGCATGTCGGCGCCGAGAACCTGCCCTCCTATTTCCGCACCGTCCTCGATCTCCTGCGGCCGGGGGGCATATTCCTCAACCATGCCATCGGCGAGGGCAGCCGTTTCCGCCCGACCAAGGGCCCCTCGTTCATCGACGAGTACGTGTTCCCTGATTCCGACATCCCGCCCATAAGGACGACGGTCACCGCGGCCGAGACGTCGGGCTTCGAGGTGCGGGACGCCGAGAACCTGCGCGAGCACTACGCCCTGACGCTCCGCAGCTGGGTCCGGCGGCTGGAGGCCCACCATGAACAGGCCCTGTCCTTCGTCGACGAGGCGACGTTCCGGATCTGGCGCCTCTACATGGCCGGCTCGGCGTACGGCTTCACGCACGGGAAGCTGGCGATCTACCAGACGCTCCTGGCGAAGCCCGACGCGGCGGGCGACGCCCACCTGCCGCTCGCGCGAAGCGACTGGTACGCCGACGCGCGGCACGCGCACCTGGTCGGTTCCTAGGGCGGCGCCGGGGCCGCCCCCGGGCCCCGCCCGGTCATCCGGAGGACGTCGAGGGCCTCGTCGAGCTCCGCGGCCCCCATGAGCCCCCTCTCCAGCACGACCTGGCGGACCGACTTGCCGGAGGCCAGCGCCTCCTTGGCGACCTTCGCGCCGGCGTCGTAGCCGATGCGCGAGTTGAGCGCCGCGGCGACCATGAGGGACCGCTCGGCATTGCCGCGGCACCGCGCGGCGTCGGCCACGATTCCCCGGACGCAGCGCTCGGCGAAGGCGCGGACCGCCCCCGACAGGCACCCGATCGCCTCGTGGAGGCAGTGGGCCATGAGGGGGAGCGTGGCATTGAGCTCAAGCTGGCCGCCGCCGCAGCAGCCGAGGACGCCGTGCGCCATGGCCTGGGCGTAGATGGCGGCCTGGACGAGCGCCTCGCACATGACCGGGTTCGCCTTGCCGGGCATGATCGACGAGCCGGGCTGGAGCTCCGGCAGGCGGATCTCGGCGAGGCCGGCGCGCGGTCCCGAGGAGAGGAGGCGGATGTCGTTCGCTATCTTTGAAAGCGCGGCTGCGATGGCGGCCAGGACACCGGCGACCTCGGCCGCGTCGTCGCGCGCGGCCTGCGCCTCAAAGTGGTTCTCCGCCTCCCGGAATGGGATGAGCGTCTCCCTGGCCAGTTCCTCGCAGACCCTCTGCGCGAAATGCGCCGGAACGTTGAGCCCGGTCCCGACCGCCGACCCGCCGATGGCCAGCTCGCAGAGGACGTCCACCGCGCTGCGCACCCGGTCCTTCGCCTTGCGCACCTGGGCCGCGTAGCCCGAGAACTCCTGCCCGAGCGTCATGGGGACGGCGTCCATGAGGTGGGTCCGGCCGAGCTTCACCACGTCCGCGAACTCGGCGGACTTCGCCTCGAGCTCGCCGGCCAGAAGGTCCAGGGCGGGCAGGAGGTCCCCCTTGAGGGCCACGGCCGCGCTCACGTGAAGGGCCGTCGGGACGATGTCGTTCGACGACTGGCCCAGGTTGACGTCGTCGTTGGGGTGGATCGTGCGGCCGCCCCCCGGGGCCGCCGCGAGCTGCAGGGCGCGGCGCGCGATGACCTCGTTGGCGTTCATGTTGGTCGAGGTCCCGGAGCCCGTCTGGAAGACGTCGACGGGGAAATGCTCCGCGAGGGCGCCCGAGGCCACCTCGTGCGCCGCGGACCGGATGGCCTCGGCCTTCCACGCGGGGAGGAGCCCCAGCTCCCCGTTGACCCTGGCGGCCGCGGCCTTCACCTGGCCCAGGGCGCCGATGAACCGCGCCGGCATCCGGTGGCCGCTCACCCGGAAGTTGTCGACGGCGCGCTGCGTGGAGGCGCCCCAAAGCGCCGCGTCGGGCACCATGACCTCCCCCATGGAATCCTTCTCCGTGCGCATCGGCATCATCGACCGCCACAAGGGCACGCCGGTTCGGCCCTTCGGTGGGCGCTACTGGCGGACCACGAGGACGTTGGCCCCGTTGAACACGCCCTTCCTGAGGGCCTCCAGTGCGGCGTTGGCGTCCTCGAGCCGCCAGGCCTTGGTCTCGGTCTTCACCCCCGCGCGCCTCGCGAGGGGAAGGAACTCCTCGCCGTCCCTGCGCGTCAGGTTGGCCACCGAGCACACGGAGCGCTCGTGCCAGAGGCTGCTGTAGGGGAAGGAGGGGATGTCGCTCATGTGGATGCCGCCGCAGACGACACAGCCCCCTCGCCGCACGGCGAGGAGCGCCTTCGGCACCAGCGCCCCGACGGGGGCGAAGATGATGGCTGCGTCCATGGGCTCGGGGGGGCGGTCGTCGGAATTTCCGGCCCACGAGGCGCCCATCCTGCGCGCGAACTCCTGCCCCTTCCCGTCGCCCGCGCGGGTGAAGGCGAAGATCCGCCGTCCCTCGTAGCGCGCGACCTGGGACACGATGTGGGCCGCGGCGCCGAAGCCGTAGATCCCTATCGTCGCCGCGTCCGCGGTCCTGCGGTAGCTGCGGAAGCCGATGAGGCCCGCGCAGAGGAGCGGGGCGGCCTCCTCGTCCGTGAAGCCGTCCGGGATGCGGAGGCAGTACCGAGCGTCGGCCCGGACGAACTCGGCGTAGCCGCCGTCCAGTGTGTAGCCGGTGAAGCGGGCCTTCTCGCAGAGGTTCTCGCGCCCCGAGCGGCAATGGGCGCATTCGCCGCACGTCCATCCCAGCCAGGGCAGGCCGAGTCGCTCGCCGGCCGTGAACGGTGTGCCTCCCCCGGTCGCCTCGACGACACCCACGATCTCGTGCCCGGGGATGAGGGGAAGCTTCGGGCCGGCAAGCTCGCCGTCGACGACATGCAGGTCCGTCCGGCACACGGCGCACGCGCTGACCCGCAGGAGGACCTCGCCGGACCCCGGCTCGGGCACGCCCACGTTGCTAAGGACGAGGGGCCGGCGGGCTTCGCGAAGAACCATTGCGCGCATGGGGTGTTGTTGCGCCGCCACCAACGAAAAGGCTCGCGGCCCGGCCCCCTGGCCGCAACCGCGAGCCCAAAAACGACCGTCCGAATCAGTTGGTCGGCGCGGTTGTGGTCGTGGTCGTCGTGCTCGGCGTGGTCGTCTGCTGCGTGGTGGTCGTGGTCTCCGGGGCCGGCTGGACGACGGTCGTCGAGGCCTCTGGCGCGGGGGGATTGACGGTCGTGTGGGTGCAGGCCGAGGCGAGGGCGGCGCCGAGGGCCGCAAGGGTCGTGATGATAAGCTTTTTCATGGTGATGTGGGTTTGTTGCACTTTTGCCTTAGTAGCGCGGACCGGGACTGCGGTTCCTGCCGGGGAGTGCAAAATGCGGCGGAACTGCCGGAACCCGCCCGGCGCCCCGAACCGGATGGCCGGGGATGGGTCCATCGGTGGAACCCCACACCCCCATGAGAACCCTGGCCTTGGTCATCCTCATCCTTCTCCTCCTCGGCGCCCTCCCGGCGTGGCCCTACAGCTCCGGCTGGGGCTACTACCCGAGCGGCGGACTGCTCCTCATCGTCGTGCTGCTCATCCTCCTGGTGCCGCCCTCGCGCGCCTGAGCGGGGAAGGGCGCATCGTCCCAAAAGTCTTGGCAGGCGGGCCGGGGCGCCATAGCGCTTGTCCCGATTCCTCAACTACGGCGGCCCGCCCAAACTCGGCTGCCGCCCCAAGCGACAACCCAGAACGATGAGCTACCCGAACACCCGAAAGATCCTCATGGCGCCCCTCGCCCTCAGCCTCGCGCTGGGGCTGACCCTCGCTTCCGCCCTCCCTGCCAGGGCCGACGCGCCCCGCACGGCGCTGGATGACAAGGCGCCCGCGATGCCGGTCACGGCCACCTTCGACAAGGGCACCGACCCGAACCTGGGGCCCTACATCCTCAACCTGCGGAACGACTCCAAGGACTCCCTCAAGGTCTCGGTGACGATCCACCTGAGCGTGGCCTTCCATGCGAGCCGCAGGGACAGGACGGCGGACCATGCGATCGACGCCGGGCAGATCTGGACGGTCCAGGACCTTGCCGCCAACGACAAGGTCACGGTCACGGCCGGCGGGTACGCCCCGCTCAACCTGACGGTTCCCTGATCGGGCGCCGCAGGGCAGGGCGCCGGGCTGTCCCTCCCACCCGGGACGGCCCGCGATGCCGCGGCGCGCACGTCAGGAATAGCCCCGCCCGGGGGGGACGTCCCGGCCGCCTGCGGCCGCCGCATGGGCGGCAGCGCCTGAATTTAGCGATTTTTTCGCAAGTTCCCCGGGCCATTGCGCTTGCCCAGGGGTTCGTTCGGAACACCTTGCCGGACAAGGCCCCGGCACCCCACCTTCCCGCCCGGGAAACCCGGGGCGCCCAGGCGGCCGAACATGACCCCAAGAGTCACCCTCAGGGATGTCGCTGCCCGGGCGGCGGTGCACGTCTCGACCGTGTCGCTCGCCCTGCGGAACAGCCCGCGGCTGCCGCGGACGACCGTGGAGAGGGTCCAGGCCGTCGCCAAGGAGATGGGCTACGTGCACGACTCCATGCTGGACGCCCTGATGGAGTACAGGGACTCGGCGCGCCGGCGCAGCAGCCCGCCCGTCCTCGGCTACGTGACCTCGTGGGCCATGCCGATCGAGGAGATACCGCACCACCGGTTCTACTGGAGCGGCGCCAAGGCGAGGGCGGAGGAGCTGGGGTTCCGGCTGGAGCGCTTCTCGCTGGCCGAGCCCGGCATGACCGACGTGCGGCTCGGGGACATCCTCCTTGCGCGCGGGATCACCGGCGTCGTGCTGTCCTCCTTTGAGCGCGGGTCCGCCGAGGTGAGGTTCGACTGGGACCGGATGTCCGCCGTCCGCATCGAGCTCCAGCCCGTGTGGCCTCCGCTCAGCACCACCGCCGTCGACCATGTCCGCGCGATCGAGCAGGCCATGTGCCGGGCGGCCGAGCTCGGCTACCGGCGGCCCGGGTTCATGCTCGGCCACGACTGGTCCGAGCTCGTGGAGAACCGCTGGAGGATGGGCTTCCTCTGGGCGCAGCAGCGGCTCCCCGCCTCGCGGCGCCTGCCCGCCTTCACGTTCAACGCGGACTGGAAGCACACGCCCAGGCAGTTCCGCTTCAAGTCCTGGTTCCTCGGGCACCGGCCCGACGTCATCCTCGGGCCCCACTTCCACGTCGAGGCGAGGCTCGCCGACGTGGGCGCGCGCGTGCCGGCGGACGTGGCGGTCATCGACCCCTTCCTCGAGACTCCGCACGACTTCTACGCCGGCGTGCTCCACGACTTCGAGGAGGTCGGCGCCCGCGCGGTGGAGAAGCTCGCCGTCCTCGTGACGCGCAACGTGCGCGGCATCCCGGCCGACATGGTCCGCTCGTATGTCGACGGCTTCTGGCACGACGGGCCGAGCTGCCCGCGCGCGCCCGAGGCGGCGCGGCGCGGGGCCGCCCATTCAACAGTTTGAATGATTCTCCTCTCGAGGGAAGGGGGCCGCGGCGCATGGTGGCGCCCGCACCCCGGCGCCTGGGCGGGGTCAACACCACCCCTCCAGGACAACCCCCCCAACATGAACCCCAAGATGCACAACCCGTCGCACAGGTCCCCCTGGGACCCCATCCGCAAGGCGCTCCTCGCCGCCTCGCTCGTCGCCGCGCTTCCCGCGGTGGCGGCCACCATCAACGGCAGCACGCCCTACCTGAATGGCTGCAACCTTCCCTGGAACGACTTCGGCGAGGACTTCGGGACGAGCAACTACAACGGCACGTACTTCAACACCGCGTTCGCGGCGATGCACGCCGCCGGCATCAACTGCTGCCGCATCTGGCTGCACTGCGACGGCCGGGCGACCCCCACCTTCAACGCGAGCGGCGACGTGACCGGCCTGTCGAGCACCTGCGTCTCCAACCTCCAGGACATGCTCAACAAGGCCAACGCCAACGGGGTCTACATCTACCTGTCGCTCTGGTCGTTCGACCTCTTCAACAACAACCATGCGAGCCTGGTCTCCAACACGACCTACACGCAGGACTACATCAACAATGCCCTGAACCCCATCCTGACGGGCATCGGAACCTACCCGGCCCTGAAGGTGATCGAGGTCATCAACGAGCCGGAGTGGGGTGTCTCGATCACGCCCAACACGACGACCCAGTCGGTGACGCTGGCCCAGATGCAGGCGTTCGTTAAGTCTATCGCCACCGCGGTCCACGCCAAGACCCACGGGATCAACGTGACCCTGGGCTCCGCCTCAATCAAGTGGAGCACCGCGAACGGCAAGGACGCCACGCTCGGGGACTGGTGGGCCAACCTCGGCCTGGATCACCGGGACGTGCACTACTACGGCTGGATGCTCGGCAACGGCTACGACTACAACCCGCTCCAGAGCGGGCACACGCCCTCGTACTACGGCTGGACCGTGCCGGGCGTGGTCGGGGAGTTCGCGGCGAAGGGCGACAAGCCGTACAGCTTCGTGCTCCAGATGATGAACGGCGCGTACAACAACGGCTTCGCCGGCCACATGCCCTGGTCCTACGGCGGGGTCGACAGCGAGGGCTCGTTCAGCAGCTTCCAGTCGGCGGCCGCGTCGTTCCATTCGAGCCCGGGCACCGGGCCGGCGACCAACTACGACTTCGAGTCGGGCACGTCGGGCTGGGGGTTCAAGAGCGGCTCGGGCTCCGTCTCGACGTCGACGACCCAGTGGTACTCGGGCGCCCACGCCCTCTCCGTCGCCTTCAGCTCCGCCACGTCGGCGATCGTGGGGATCCAGGGTCCTTCCCCGAGTCCCGCGGGCAAGACGGTCGCGGAATGGGTCTGGGTCCCCAGCGGCACGCCGCTCAACGGGCTCCAGGCCTACTGCGAGTACGGATCGGGCTACACCTGGCTCGCCGGCACCTGGGAGAGCGCGTCCTCGCTGACCGCCAACGCCTGGAACGAGGTCTTCGTGTCGCCGCCCTCGGGCCAGACGATCCAGCAGGTGGGGATCAACTTCCTCTTCAACAGCGCCTACAGCGGGACCTACTACATCGACGCCGTCACCTATTGAACGCGGCCGAAGAGGGCATGCGCAGCCCGGCCCCGCGGAGACGAGGTCTCCCCGGGGCCGCCGGCATTCTGCTGCTCGCCGGGCTGCTCCTGTCCCCGGCGGCCCTGAGGGGGCAGGCGCAGCCGCCGGCCGCCATGAATCCCATGGCCCGCGACATCGTCGCCCGCATGCTGGCGGCCGGGCGCGCCGAGCCCGACCCGGGCCGCCGGAGACAGGTGCTCTCCGACGCCGCGCAGGAGACCCCCCGCGGCCTCTACGGCGCCATCCTCGCCGCAATCCCGTCGCCGCCGCCGGGCACCGTGGAGTTCGACGCGGCCCAGGCCGTCTTCACCGCGTGGGCCTGGGAGACGCCCGACTACGCGGCGCGCTGGGCGGCCGGTTCGCCCCCCGGCCCGCTTCGCCAGATCGCGCTCGTTGAGGCCGCCGGCCGCTGGGCCGCGCGCGAGCCTGCGGGCGCGGCGAGCTGGGCGCGCAGCCTGCCTGCGGCGGACCGGGACTGGGTGCTCGCGAAGGCGGACCAGTTCATGGGGGCCGCCGGCCCCGGCGCGCGGGAGGCCTGGCTCAGGGCGCGGGAGGGAAAATGAGCCTGCGCGCCGGCGCCCTCCTCCTCGCGCTGCCGCTTGCCGCCGCGGGGGAACTCGCCGCCACCTCGCCCTTCGGGGCCGCGGGTGCCGGGCCGCGGGAAAATGCGGCCGGCCCCCGCCTCGAACTGCGCGGCATCATGCCGACGGACGCCGGCATGCGCTACTGGATCTTCGACGCCTCGAGGCACCGGGGCGCCTGGGCGGCCGTCCTGGAGCCGGCCGCCGGCTTCGAGATCACGGCCGCCGATCCCGCCGGGGGCCGGGTCGTCATCGTGGAGGACGGCCGCCCCATGACCCTCGTCCTTTGCGAGGGGCGCGTCAGCCCTGCGACGCCCGAGGGGAATGCGCCGATGCGCTCGATTGCCTTCGTCCCCGCGAGCCGCCGCCAGCCCGGCGAGCCCCGGGCGCCGAGGGCCGCCGAGTAGGCCGCCAGGGCCGGCGCAGAACAAAAGGGCTGCGCGGGGCCGCGGCACCCGCCAGGCTCCGCCGCAGACACCATGAACGGCCGACGCCTTGCCGCCCTGTCCGCGGTCCTCCTCCTCAGCGCGCCCGCCCTGCGCCCGCAGCCGATTGCCGTCCGCGTGGCCGTCGTCGTCACCTTCGAGGTCGGCAGCGACACCGGGGACAAGCCCGGGGAATTCCAGCTCTGGGCGGAGCGCGAGAAGTGGCCGCGCAGCATCACGGTGCCGGGGCTCGACCACCCGGTCCTCGTCGGCGACGACGGGACGGTGGGCATCGTCGCCGGGACGACCGGCCGCGCGCAGGCCCAGCTGATGGCGCTCATCCTGGGCGGGACTTTCGACTTCACGAAGGCCTACTGGCTCTTCAACGGGATAGCGGGCGTCGACCCGGCGAAGGCGTCGCTCGGGAGCGCCGCATGGGCGCGCTACGTCGTCGACGGCGACGTCGCCTACGAGCTGGACCCCAGGGACGCGCCGGCCTCGTGGCCCTACGGCATCGTCCCCATCGGGTCCCTGACGCCCGGCGAAAAGCCCCGGAACGAGGGCTGGGAGCCCGACAGGACGGCCTACGAGGTGAACCCGCGGCTCGTCGACTGGGCCTACGGTCTGACGCGCTCCGTGAAGATCCCGGACAGCGCGCAGATGGCCGCCTACCGCGCGAAGTACACGGCGAGCCCCGCCGCGCGGAGGCCCCCGTTCGTCCTCGTGGGCGACAGCCTCGGGTGCAGCCGCTTCTGGCATGGCCGCATCATGACCCGCTGGGCGGACGACTGGACGCGCCTCTGGACCGGCGGGAAGGGCAACTTCGTGATGTCGGACATGGAGGACCAGGGCTTCGCCAACGCGATGCGGCGCCTCTCCGGGATGGGGCGCGTCGACTTCAGCCGGGTCCTCTTCCTGCGGACCGGCAGCAACTACTGCGAGCCGCCCCCCGGGATGTCCGCAGTGGAGAGCCTCCACGGGAGCTACGCCGGGTACGGGCCGGCGCTCGAGTCCGCCTACCGGGTGGGCAGCGCCGTCGTCCACGAGCTCTCCGCCCACTGGGACAGGTACCGGGACGCCGTGCCGTAGGGACGGGTCAGCGCGAGAACGCCGTCCGCGGTGGCGGGGCCAGCCGCGTGTAGTACTCCAGGCCCGCCTGCCACCACTCGGACAGCCGCGAGGCCGGGGACGCCCACACGTCGCGGTGGAGGAGGTGCATGGACTCCGCGTCCAGAAGGAGGGAAGTCCGGTCCCTGGGCTGGAGCGCCTGGGGCCCGCCCTGCATCAGCTTCGCGCGCAGGGCGACCAGGCGCTCCCCGGTCGCCTGGGGCGGATCGTCCTTTGCGCGCAGGAAGGAGACGTGCACGGCGTTCACGTAGGGATCGAGCACGGCCTGCAGGAGCCCGTAGTTGGGCCGCAGCTTGTCGGGCGGCTGCGGCGCGCTGCGGCGGGCCGCCGTCCTCTCGGCGAGCTCCCGAATCTCCGGGAGGGGCCGCGTCTCCTCGGGGGTGTCGAAGAGGCCCTGGGCCTGCATCGTGAGGCCGAGGGGCTGCGAGCCCGTCAGGTAGGAGAGGGGGATCGACAGGATGAGCCCGGCGAGGATGGGCGACATCCAGAGCGCGAGGCCCACGTCGACGCGGAAGACGACATAGGCGGCGAGGATGCCTAGGACCGTCTGGGCGCCGTGCGCGCGGGCGGCCTCCGCCCACTGGGCGCCGTCGGAGCCGCCGCGGCGCTGGGTGCCCCAGGACACCCGCTTGCCGAGGAGCGTCAGGCCGATGAACCAGCTGTGGAAGAGCATGAGGACGGGCGCAAGGAGCGTGAAGATGACGGTCTCCAGGGAGACGCTCGCCAGGAGGCCCTCCCATCCCCCGAAGTCCTCGACGTCGGCCGGCCTTCCCCGCAGGTCGAGGAGCGAGAGCGCCTTCGGCAGGAAGAGCAGGACGAGCGTGTAGAAGAAGAGGCAGAGGGCCTCGCCGGCGTAGCTCCAGCGCGCATAGGCCGCGAATCCCCTCATGGGCAGGCTCGCGACATCCGCGTCGTGGAGGTGGCCGGCGATGACGACCGAGAGGACGAGGAACGCGAGCCAGAGCGGAGAGGCCAGGTAGGACAGGATGCCGAGGAGGAAGTGGACGCGGTTCACGGGGTGGAAGCCCCGCGCGAAGATGAGGCGCGTGTGCTGGAGGTTGCCCTGGAGCCAGCGCCGGTCCCGCTCGGCCAGGTCGACGACCGTGGGCGGGCACTCCTCGTAGTTCCCCTCGATGCCGGTCGCCAGCCAGACCTCCCAGCCGGCCCTGCGCATGAGGGCGGCCTCGACGTAGTCGTGGCTGAGGATGCGGCCGCCGAAGGCGCCCGAGCCGGGAAGCTCCGGGAGCGAGCAGTGCCGCATGAACGGAGCCAGGCGGATGATGGCGTTGTGGCCCCAGTAGTTGGCCTCCCCCAGCTGCCAGTAGTTGAGCCCGGCGGCCGAGAGGGGCCCGTAGAGCCTGCTCGCGAACTGCTGCAGGCGGGCGAGGATTGTCTCTCCGTTCGCCAGCATCGGCACCCCCTGGATGATCCCGACCCGCCGGTTCTTCTCCATCAGCTGCACGAGGCGCAGGATCGCGTCCCCGGTCATGATGCTGTCGGCGTCGAGGACCACCATGTAGCGGTAGATCCTTCCCCAGCGCCGGCAGAAGTCGGCGATGTTCCCGGCCTTCTTGTTTATGCCCATCCTGCGCTTGCGGTAGAAAATCCTCCCGTGGGCGCCGAGCTCGCGGGTGAGCGCCAGCCACGCCGCCTCCTCCGCGATCCAGCAGTTGGGGTCGTTCGAGTCGCTGAGGATGAAGAAGTCGCACTCGGGCAGGCGCCCGGTCTTCTGGACGGAGGTGTAGACCGCGCGGATCCCCTCGATGACGCGGGCCACCTCCTCGTTGAAGATGGGCATCACGACCGCCGTGCGCGCCGTGACGGGCCGCCCCAGGTCCTCCGCGGAAAGCGTGTCCGCGATGCGGCAGGTCTCGGCGCCGCTTCTCCTGAGCCAGTAGCCGATGAGGGACTGCGTGGCCCCGAGCGCGATGAGGACGAGGAGGAGGGTGAAGAGGACGAGGTGGGCGACCTTCCAGGTGTCGAACCCTGTCCTCCAGTGCAGGTCGGCCATCGTCACCACGGCGGGCGCCACCATGAGGATGACGATCGTCACCACCCGGTGGCGCCGGCGGGAACATTCGTCGGCGGAGAGCCTGGACGGGTCGAATACCACGCGTGGGGGCCTAGTGGCTCTTGGCCCAGGCGATGCCGAAGAAGCCGAAGATGAGGAGCCAGGTGACCGCGGCGCGGGCGGGCTTCCAGAACCTCCGGCCGGGCAGGCGGCGGTCCAGGGGCTCCAGGAGGGCGAACTCCAGGGGCTCGGGCGCCATGTTGGCCAGCCTCAGCTCGGGGCTGGGCAGGATCTGGAAGGACGACATCGCCTCGGCCAGGGCGGCGGGGAGGGGGTCCGGGCTCAGGAAGGCGTTGGACCAGCGCCCGGGGAGGTCGGCGACGATGAGGGCCAGCCGCCCCTGGAGCCTCGAGCCGTCGTTCGCCCAGTCGCAGTGGCCGCCCGAGCGGGCGAACCACGCCCCGATCCTCGCGTGGGCGGCCTCGAGGGCCAGCGCGACCGGCTCGGCCCCGGGAGTCTCCTGCGCCCTCTGGCGGGCCTCCTGTATGATGGCGGCCGTCAGCTCGTTGAGGAGGACGGCGCTTTCCAGGCCATAGGCCCGAAGGTAGCTCTCGGTCCTCAGGAAGGCCTCGTCCCATGCGGGATCGGCGGTCGACGGGCTGGGTTCTGCTATCGCTGTTTCCATGGGCATGGGGCCGGGCGGCGCGCACCCCGGTTTTGAGGTGCAAGTTGCTTCCAATTATTCGACGGGAGCCGGCGCGGTGTCATCGATTCGATCGGGCCTATTAGACGCGGATTATCCCGTTATGTTCTGCCGCGCCTGCCCTGGGGCCAATATAGCGCAGTCCTCATGGGGATCAAACGACGCCCTGCTATTTGAGCGGCAGGCTTGGCCTTGCCGCGCCGCAGTGATCTTGTGGGGCATGCCAAACCGACCCGCAAGGCCCAGGCCGCACACCTTCAACATCTCCCGCAGGACCTTCATCGGGCGCTGCGGCATGCTGGCCGCGGCAACGGGCCTTCCCGCCTGGTTCATCGACCGCCAGGAACTCCTGGCGGACGAGGCCCCGGCGGCCCCGTCCCCGAACGACCGGCCCGGCATCGCGCTCGTCGGCTGCGGCGGCCGGGGCAAGGGCGACGCCAAGGACGCGGCGAAGTTCGGCGAGATCCTCGCCGTCTGCGACGTCGACGCCAACCATGCGGCCTTCGCGGCGAAGATGTTCACCCGGGGGCAGAAGGTTCCCGACATCTACTCCGACTTCAGGAAGGTCCTGGCGCGCCCGGACATCCATGTCATCGTGAACGCCACGCCCGACCACTGGCACACGCTCGTCAACGTGGCCGCGGCCCGCGCGGGCAAGGACATCTATGCGGAGAAGCCCCTCACCCTCACGGTCGACGAGGGGCGCACGGTGTCGGACCTGGTCCGGGCGACGGGTGTCGTCCTCCAGACGGGCACGCAGCAGCGCAGCGACCCGCGCTTCCACCTGGCGTGCGAGCTCGTGCGCAACCGCAGGCTCGGGCGCCTCAAGGAGGCCAATGTCTGGCTCCCGGCAGGCCTGCGGGCGGGCCCGTTCAGGCCCGTCCCCGTCCCCCAGGGGCTCGACTGGGACTTCTGGCAGGGGCAGGCGGCCGCCGTGCCCTACGTGAAGGAGCGGTGCCACACGACCTTCCGCTACTGGTACGAATACTCGGGCGGTACCATGACCGACTGGGGCGCGCACCACAACGACATCGCCTACTGGGCGATCGGCATCCTGGCCCCCAGCCACGTGAGGTCCCGCAGGCTCTCGGAGCCGATCCCCGGCGGCTACACGACCATCGCCGACTACTCGGTGCACTACACCTACGACGACGGGACCGCGATCAACATCAACTCGACCGAGGACGAGAACATCTTCGGTTCCCCGAAGAAGAAGGGCGGCCAGAGGAACGGCATACGTTTCGTGGGCGAGAACGGCTGGATCTGGGTCAACAGGGACGAGATCAAGGCGAGCGACCCGGCCCTCCTGACGACGCCCCTCCCGGCGGGCTCGGTCCGCCTCTACGAGAGCCACAGCCACATGGGGAACTTCTTCGACTGCGTCCGTTCGCGCAAGGCGCCGATCTGCGACGCCGAGACGGGGCACAGGTCGGCCACGATGTGCCATATGGCGGCGATCTCCCTGCGGACGGGCCACAGCCTGAGGTGGGACTCGAAGGCGGAGCGCTTCCACGGGTGGCACTCCCAGGAGGCGAACACCTACCTTTCGCGGCCGATGCGCAAGCCCTACGACTACACGTTCGTGGCATAGGGTCGGGGGGACGGCCCCGTTTTTCGGGCCTACGGGACTTTCCTGTAAATTGTTCGAAACCTTTTCGGGGCCGCCGGCGTCAGACCCTATGCTCCCGGAATCGGGAGCGTTAGTCCCCCAACATGTTTACGCCAGAAGCCCAGTGGTGCCGGGCATTCGCACCGGCCTTGTTGTTGTGCCTTGTCCCCGTGGCGATGGGCCAGCCGGCCGTGCCGGCCCCGCTCACCGTCGCCCAGACGAGCTCCCAGGTCGCCCCCGGCTACATTTTCATCACGCCCTCCGCGGGCGGCGGGTCCTCCAGCGCCTACTCCAACGGGGCCGAGATCGTCGACAACGAGGGGCGGCCCGTGTGGTTCCACCCGGTGTCCGGGATCGCGTCCGACCTGCGCGTCCAGACCTACCAGGGCAAGCCCGTCATCACGTGGTCCGAGAGCCCGGTCTTCGAGGACACGACGCCGGGGTCCGCGACGGACTACATCGCGGACACGGGCTACAACATCATCGCCTCCTTCCAGGCCGGCGACGGCCTGAACGCCGACCAGCATGAGTTCTCCCTGACGCCCGAGGGGACGGCGCTCATCACCTGCTACGACATCGTCCAGGCGGACCTGACGAGCGTCGGCGGGTCGGGTGTCGGCGCCGTCCTCGAGGGCTCGTTCCAGGAGATCGACCCCGCGACGGGCCAGGTGCTCCTCGACTGGCACAGCATCGACCATGTGCCGCTCACGGAGAGCATGAGCGGCTACGGCCCCGGGCAGCCGCAGCCGTACGACTACTTCCACATCAATTCGGTGAACCTCGACACGGACGGCAACATCCTGGTGTCCTCGCGGCACTGCTGGTGCGTCTACAAGATCAACCGGAGCACGGGCGACATCATGTGGCGCCTCGGCGGCAAGAGCAGCAACTACACGCTCGGGCCCGGCCTGCCCTTTGCCTGGCAGCACGACGCGCTGGCGGCCGACTCGCAGACGCTCCGGATCTTCGACAACGAGTCCAACGGGGTCGCCGTCCTGCCTTATTCGAGGGCGATCTGGGTCAGGCACGACGACACGGCCATGACGGCCACCCTCGTGCGCTCGATCGAGCACCCCGCGGCGCTCTCCGTGATCGCCGAGGGCAGCGTGGAGGACCTCCCGAACGGCGACGCCTTCGTCGAGTGGGGCCTCCTCGGCAGGTACTCGGAATTCGACGCGGGCAACACGCTGATCTACGACGTCACCCCCTCGACGGGGTTCGGCTCGTACCGCGGCTACCGCTTCCCGTGGACGGGCACACCGGCGGGCAGCCCGGCGATGACCGTCGTTTCCAACGCCAACGGCACCCTCACGGTCGACGCGGTCTGGAACGGCGCCACGCAGGTGGCCAGCTGGAACCTCATGGGGGCCTCCTCGCCCGGGGGCGCCATGGGTTCCGTCGGCACGTTCCCCTGGAACGGGCTCGACACGACGATCACGCTGACGACGACGGCGACCAGCCTGCAGGCCGTGGCCATGGACGCGATGGGCAACACGCTCGGGCAGAGCAGGGCGGTCTCGAACTTTGGGTCGGCGCTGCCCGCGGTCACCTCCCAGCCGCAGTCGCAGACGGTCGCCTCAAACGATGCAGCGGTCTTCCGCGTGGCGGCGACCGGCGGGTCACTGGCCTACCAGTGGATCTACAACGGGACGCCCCTGTCGGACGGACCCTGGTGGGGGAGCGTCGGCTTGGCGGTGCCGCAGCTCCTGCCGGCCACGGTGACGGGCTCGGCGGGCCCGGTCCTCGAGATATCCGGAGCGGAGTCATTGGATAACGGCAGCCTCGCCTGCATCGTCTCCAATTCCGCCGGGACCGTGACGAGCGCCAACGCGTACCTGTCTGTCGTGGATTCGACCGACATGGGGCGCCTCATCAACGTCTCCTGCCTGGCCCAGGCCGGCGGGGTCACCGGCCAGCTGATAACCGGGTTTGCTATCGGCGGGACGCAGGCATCGGGCTCGGAGGACGTCCTTGTGCGCGCCTCGGGTCCCGCGCTCACCTCCTTTGGCACGACGGGGGTCATTCCGGACCCGAGCCTCAGCCTCTACGGCGCCGCGCAGGGCAACACGCTCCTCGGCTCCAACACGGGATGGGGCGGCAGCGCGCAGGTCTCGTCCGCCGCCTCGGCGGTGGGCGCGTTCGCGTGGACGGACCCCACGAGCGCCGACTCGGCCCTCGTGGAGACGCTGCCCATGGGGCCCTACACGGCGAACATCATGGGCGCCAGCGGCGACTCGGGGATTGCGCTGGCGGAGGTATACGATGCGACGCCGCCAGGCACCTACACGCCGCAGACGCCCCACCTGATCAATGTCTCGGCCCTGGCGCCCGTCAACGGCTCCTCCACCGCGCTTGTCGCCGGGTTTGTGATCGGGGGCTCCACGTCCAGGACGGTCCTCATCCGGGCCTCGGGCCCGGCGCTCCAGCAGTTTGGGGTCAGCGGGACCCTTTCGGACCCCTTCCTCACGGTCTACAACGCCGCCAACGCGTCGGTCATCGCCTCGAACGACGACTGGGGCGGCGATCCAGAGATCTCCTCGGCCGCCGCCGCGGTGGGCGCGTTCGCATGGACGAACCCCGCGAGCCCGGACTGCGCCCTCCTCGTCACCCTGCCGCCCGGCGCCTATACGGCGAACGTGACCGGCGTGAACGGCGCCTCGGGCGCCGCGCTGGTAGAGGTCTACGAGGTCCCGTAGGCCGGGAGGCGGTTACTGGACGTCGTAAACCTCGATGAGGGCGATGCCGGTGTCGCCGGAGGCGCCCGTCACCTGGGCGGTGTACTGCCCCGGCGGGAGCGTGACGAGCAGCGCTGAGTCCTTGCTGGTCGTGCTCGTCCAGGCGAAGGCGCCGACGTCGGCCGCGATCGCCGAAATCTCGGGGTCGCCGCCCCACACCGTGTTTGAGGCGATGGGAGTCGGCCCCGAGTAGAGCTGCAGCTCGGGGTCCGCAAGGCTCCCGGGCACGCTCTGCGCGATCGCAGGGCCCGAGGCGCGGATCAGCACCGTCTTCGAGGAGGTGCCGGCGATGACGAACCCGGCGATGAGCGCGTCGGAACCCGTCCCGACCTGGGACCGGGCCGAGATGTTGATGAGCCTCGGGCTCGCTGGCGTGTAGTTCTGCGTGGCGTCGTACACCTCCTCGAGGGCGACGCCGGAGTCGCCGCTCTCGCCGGAGATTTCCGCGGAGTAGGTGCCGGGCGTCAGGGTCTCCAGGAGGGCGGCGTCGTGGCTCGAGTTGTCGTTCCAGGCGAAGGCGCCCACGGAGGCCGCTGCCGAGGCGATCTCGGAGCTCCCGGCCCATCCCTGGTTGGACCCCATCTGGGTCGTCCCCTCAAAGAGCGAGAGCTGGGGGTCGGGAAGGACCCCGGGAACGTCGAATTCCGAGAGGGCGGGCCCCGAAGCGCGGACAAGGACGGGCTCCGACCCGCTTGTGCCGTTGCCGCCGACGGCGAAGCCGACGTCGAGGATGTTGGCGCCGGTGCCCACCTGCGAACGGCAGGAGATATTGATGATGCGGCCGGGGTTGCCGGAGCCGCCGACGGCGAGCACCGCGTGCTGGCTGGTGAGGCTGCCGGCCGAGTTCGAGATGGTGAACGAGTACTGCCCCGCCTGCGCGGCGGTGACGCCGCGGATGACGAGGGTCGGCCCCGACGAGCCAGACACGCCCGAGCCGTCGGCGAGGGCGGTCCCGTTGAAGAACCATGCCACGGCCGGCGCAGGAAGGCCGGTCCCGCCGGCGTGGAACACGACGGTCGAGCCGGCCGCCACGGTCTGGCCCTGCGGCTGCGTCGTGATGGTGGGGGCTTCCGAGGTCGCAAGGGCGCCCTTGGCGACCAGGTCGGCTAGCTGCTCGGTCACGTAGAGGTTGCCGGTCCCGTCGACGACGACACCCGTCGGGACGTCGAAGATCACCTGGGCCCCCGTGCCGTAGATGACGGCAAACTGGTTGGGAAGCCCGGCCAGGGTGGTCACGGTCCCGTCCGACGCGATCTTCCTGATCGCCGAGTTGCCGGTGTCGGCCACGTAGAGGTTGCCGTTGGAGTCGATCGTGACCGCGCGGGGCTGGTTGAAGCGGGCCGCGGGGCCGACGCCGTCGACGGCCCCCGAGGTGCCGGCGGTGCCGGCGATGGTCGTCACGTCGCCGCTCGAGGTGATCTTCCTGATGGTGTTGTTGTTCGTGTCGCAGACGTAGAGGTTGCCGCTCCCGTCGATCGCTATGCCGCTCGGGTTGGCGAAGAGCGCGTTGGTCCCGTTCCCGTCGGTGCTCCCGGACGTGTTGGCGATGCCGGCTATCGTGCTCGAGACCCCGGCCTGGGTGATCTTCCGGATTATGCAGTTGCCGAACTCGGCGACGTAGACGTTCCCGCTGGAGTCGATCGCGACCCCGTAGGGCCCGCCAAAGAGGGCGGTGGCGCCGGTGCCGTCCGTCGATCCCGTGGTGCCGGCCGTGCCGGCGAGCGTCGTCACGACGCCGGCCGGCGTCACCTTCCTGATGGTGTCATTCCCGAAGTCGGCGACATAGACGTCGCCGCCGGAACCCACGCAGATGCCGGTCGGCTGGTTGAACCGGGCGTTTGAGCCCGTGTCGTCCGTGGCCCCGATCTGGCCTACCGAGCCGGCGAGCGTCGTCACGACGCCACCGGGCGTCACCATGCGGATCGTCTCGTTCTGCTTGTCGCAGATGAAGAGGTTGCCGCTCGAGGAGTCGATCGCGATGCCGGCCGGGCTGTCGAAATGCGCCGCGTTGCCGGTCCCGTCGGCGCTGCCGATGGTGCCGGCCCCCACGAAAAGGTCGAAGGTGTAGGGCGTCGCATAGTCGAGCTGCGCGCGCAGGGCCGGGGAGAGGCCGGCTCCGGCGACCAGCGCGACGAGCGCGCCGCGCAGGCCTCGTGCGGCCGCTGAATGGGATTTGGTGGGGGGGACGTTTGTCGTATTCACTACGGAATTGTTTGGGGCGGCCGGATGCGCCTCGTTGTCTGCGGGAAATGACGGAACCGAAAGTAAATAGGTGACGGATGCGGCTAGACAATAAGCCATTTGCGATGTGCCATCCATTTGCCGGGTATTGGAACGCCTGAAATCTTAAGGCCCTTTGTGCCAGCGGCTTGCGGCGGGAGAAGGCCGGGAGCGGCTTTCCCGGAAACTCCACGGAAAATTTTGCGCGGGCCCCGGCTATGCCGTTTTGCCCCCGCGCCGGGGTCCAGGACACCCGGAATGCGCCGGCCTCCGGGCGAAGGCCGGCACGACGGGATTGCGGGCCGGCGCACGTCCAGTAGGTTCGGCGCATGGCCGACCCGAAGATCCTCGAGGTGTTTCCGAATCCCGCGCGCGGGAGGGACTACGTCATCGAGCACACCCACCATGAATTCACGTCGGTGTGCCCGATAACGGGCCACCCGGACTTCGGGTCGATCACCGTCCGCTACGTCGCGGCCGCCAGGTGCGTCGAGCTGAAGTCCCTGAAGCTCTACTTCCACGCGTTCAGGAACGAGGGCGTGTTCTTCGAGGCCGTGACAAACATCATCTGCGACGACCTGGGCCGGCTCCTGCGACCTAAGCGGCTCACGGTCGTCTCGAGCTGGAGGGGCAGGGGGGGCGTCACCTCGGTCATCACGGCCGACTGGTCGCCGCGGCGCTGGCGGCAGCCGCCCGCGGCCCGGGTCAGACCCCGAGCGACCTGATGTAGGCGAGGCTCGCCGGGATGTTCGTGTCGGGAGAGTCCGACTCGTCCTCGATGAAGTACCACTTGACGCCGACGGCTTGGGCCTCCTTGAGGACGGCGGGCCAGTCGATCTGGCCGGAGCCCACCGCGACGTCGTCCGAGGCGGGCGCGTGGCCGGTGTAGATCCCCGTGGTGGCGCCCTTCCGGATGTCCTTCACGTGCATTAGGCTCCAGCGGCTCGGGTACTTGGCGAGGAGCTTCACGGGATCCTGGCCGCCGTGGGCCACCCAGAAGACGTCCATCTCGAAGGAGACGTACTCGGGGTTTGTCTTGGCGACGATGGAATCGAACAGGTTCGTCCCGCCGGGGAGCGGCCTGAACTCATAGCCATGCGGGTGGTATGTGAAGGTGATGCCCGCGGCGCGGAAGGCCGCGCCCCATGCGTTGAAGTCCCTCGCGGCCTTGTCCGCCTCCGCGGCGGTGAGGCCCACCTTGTCGTCGTGCGGGATCCAGGCGACCATGACATAGGAGACGCCGAGTGCAGACGCCTGGTTCACCGCGCTCGTGATGTCCTGCTCGAGGCGCCCGTAGTCGAAGCCCATGCTCGGCATCGTGAGCCCCAGCGAGGCCAGCTGGGCCTTGTACTGGAGGATCGTCATGTCGTGCGGCGATCCTCCCTCGATCGCCTTGAACCCGAGTTCGTGCGTCCTCTGGAGCACGGCCGCCAGGCCGCTCTGTTTCCTGAGGACGCGCAGGCTGTACAGCTCGAGTCCCATGTGGTCGGACACCTCGCCGGCAAATGCGGTGGCGGCCGTGATCAGCGCAAGCAGTAGGGTTTTCATAATCCTGACGCTTCAACGAGGAACCTGCCTCGTGGGCATGACAACAGGATTTTTCCGCCTACGACCGCGAGTGCCACCAGGCCCGCAGCGACTCGACGACGCGGTGGGCGTCATTGCGCAGCTCCGAGATCGCCGCATGGGCCGAGGACGAGTGGTGGTCGGCCCACCAGAGGAAGGCGACCACGACGCTCAGCCACACGAAGGAGTTGATCATCTGCGCAAAGGGGCTCGGCCAGTAGTGGCGGCCGCGCTCGTGCCACGACAGCCCGTGCCTCATTTCCTTCAGCGGCCACTTGATGAGGCTGATGGCGACGAGCAGGAGCACGATCCCGGCCCAGAGCGGGATCCCCGCGGGCAGGAAGATCCCGAAGACATTGCCCGAGAAGATGAGGGAGAGGATGGCGAAGCAGCCCGCCAGGGAGACGATAGCCAGGAGGAGGGAGACAAACGTCGGGGCGAGCCACGGGCGGCCGGGCCAGCGGTGGCGCCACTCGCTGTCCCAGTAGTGGTGCCAGTGCTCGGCGCCACAGCGGATCTGATCCCCGAACTCGCGGGTGTGGCGCCGCATGTCGTGCCGGAACTGCCGTTTCCACTCGCGGTAGGCCTTCTTGTCGCCGAACGAGCGGAGCCCGGTGTAGTAGCCCTCGCGCGCCCTCCGGATGAACTCCTCGGCGGTGGCGGGCGAGCCGTAGGCCTCCGCCTTCTCGGCGGGGGTCTCGGCCGACGGGATGACGAACATCATGATGAGGTACGCGAGGACCCCCGCGCCGAAGGTGAGGGCGACAAAGACGAAGATGAGGCGGATGATCGTGACCTCGATCCCCAGGTACGCCGCGAGGCCGTTGCAGACGCCGCCGATCCTGGCCCCCTCGCGGATCCTGTAGAGGCGGCGCGGCATCCGGGGACCCGCGGCCTGCGGGGCGGGCCCGTCGCCCGGGGCCGCCGCCGGCCCCTCGGCCGGGCCCTCTTCACCCTGGACGGGCCCCATCTCGCGGATGACGTCCTCAACCTCCTTCGTGACGACGACGCTCTTGGCGACGCCCAGCGCGCCCCGGAACTTGTCCGCGATCGACTGCTCGATGTCGGCGATGATCTCGTCGCGGTCGGGGTTGCCCTCGAGCCGGCGCGAGGCGTTGTCCAGGTAGGCGCGGAGCGCCTCGTACCCATTCTCCTCCAGCTGGTATGCGTTTCCGTTCAGGTTGATCGTGATGACCTTGTTCATCGGGGTGCCGTGTTTGAGTTTGGGTTCAGGACTCCTTGCCGAGGCCCTTCATGGTGCCGGTGATCGTCTGCCAGTAGTCCAGAGTTTCGCGCAGCTGCCCGCTGCCCTTCGCGGTGAGATTGTAGTATTTCCGCGGCGGGCCGGCCTCGGACTCCTTCCACTCGTAGTCCACGAGCTCCTCGCGGCGCAGCTTGCTGAGGAGGGGGTAGAGCGTGCCTTCCTGGGTCGCGAACTCGGTCCCGGACAGGCGCGCGAGGATGTCGGCGGCGTAGACCTTGTCCCCCGAGATCACCTTGAGGACGACGAACTCGAGGAGGCCCTTTCGGATCGCAGAAAATTTCTCGTTGACGCTCATCGGGTATCGTTGGTGAAGCTACCTTAGTTAATAAAGGTAGTGTGTCGGAAAAAGGTCATCGTCAACGCTTTTTCTCGAATTTGCTTTTTAAGCCTTTTCAGATGATACGCTTAGGGGTTTTGTGGTGCCCGAACGATCCTCCCTGCGGCTCAGTGGCCACACCTGCAGGTCGGTCTGAAGCCCAACCTCGGATCCATGGAGCAGCCGCCCACAATTCTACCAAGGCCGGGGTGGCTCGGGAACATGGGCTCCCGGTTTGTTGCGCTCCTGCCGCTGAAGATGGCCGGGACCGCGGCCGCGATGGCGGCCTTCTTTGCCGCCTACTTCTGGCTGCTCAGGCACTCGCGCTCACCCGTCACCACGGTGCCCAGGATCTTCGTCGACCGGATGATCTCGTTCAGGCCGGCCGCGGTCGGCCTCTACGTGTCGCTCTGGGTCTACGTGACGCTGCCGCCCTCCCTCATGACGGCGGCGGGGGACCTCAGGCGGTACCTGGCCGCGGGCATCATCATGAGCCTGCTCGGCTTCGCCGTCTTCGTCCTCTGGCCGACGACGATCCCGACGCCCGACTTCAACCCGGCCATGTATCCGTCCGTCTCCTACCTGAAGACGGTGGACGCCTCGGGGAACGCATTCCCGTCCCTCCATGTGGCCTTCGCCGTCCTCACGGTGTTCTGCCTCGGGAAGGCCCTCCATGAGTCGGGCGCGGGCATGGCCCTCGGCGTCCTCAACTGGATCTGGTGCCTCGGGATCATCTATTCCACGATGGCGATCAGGCAGCACGTCGCCCTGGATGCGATCTCTGGGGCGGTCCTGGGCGGGCTCGTCGCCTTCGCGTACATGCGCCTCCTGTGCCGGAGGCCGGCGGATGTGCGCGCCTAGCCGTACACCCGCCGCTATTCGCAGCGAAGGGCCTCGATAGGATCGACGTTCGCGGCGCGCCGGGCGGGGAGCCAGCAGGCGGCCAGCGCGACGACCGTGATGAGGAGCGCCATCGCCAGCGTGGGCGCGGGTCCGCCGCCGGGAATCTCGGGCATCACCCTGGAAAGGAGCCGGGCAAGGGCGGCCGAGAGGCAGAGGCCGATTGCGCAGCCGCCAGCCGAGAGCAGAAGGCCCGTCCTCATGACGAGCCAGAGGACCTCGGAGCGCCGGGCGCCGAGGGCCGCGCGTATGCCGATCTCGCGGGTGCGCTGCTCGGTCAGGCTGGCGATGACGCCGTAGATGCCGACGGCCGCCAGGACGAGGCCAAGGGCGGCCATGCCTAGGAGGACCTGGCCTACGAGGGTGAAGTTCGCCATGAGGTCGGACACCTTTTCCCGCGCGGTTGAGAGATGATAGATGGCGACATTCGGGTCCACCGCCGCCACGGCGGCCCTGACCCCATCCTCTACGAGGTGCGGGTCCGCCGACGTGCGCAGGCTCACAAATAGGCTCCTGCTTCCCCCAAATGGGGAATAGAACTGGTAGTGTATCGATGGGCCAATGCCCGAGAGGTCATTGTCCTGCTGGAAGGCTTCGGAGGGGATCGTGACATCGTTCACGACGCCGACGACCTCCCTGTAGACCCTGGCGTTGCGCGGCCCGAACCCGAGCTTTCTTCCCACCGCGCTCTTTCCCGGCCAGAGGCGCCTTGCGGCCGACAGGTTGACGAGGATCGGGGCCGGTGAGCGCCTCAGGTCCGCCTCCGCAAAGTCCCTCCCTTCAACGAGCCGGATGCCCATGAGGCCGATGAATCCCGGCTGGATTTTCTCAAAGCCTGCTATGGGCTCCTTCCCCTCGGGAACAGGCTTCCCTTCGACGACGAAGTCGGTGGCATCGGCGTAGGAGACAGCTGGATTGCCCTCGCTGAGCGAAACCGCCTCGACGCCCGGGACCTCCGCGAGGCGCGAGCGGAGGCTCGTCGCGAAGGCGCGCGACTTGTCATCGTCGGAATAGCCCGCCCACGGAAGGTCGATGCTGCCGATGAGAAGCCCGTCTGGCTTCCAGCCGAAATCCCTGTGGGTGAGCCGCAGCGTGCCGCGCACGAAGTACGCGGCCCCGGAAAGGATGACGAGGGCCGCGGCCACCTCGGCGACGACAAGGGTCTTCCTCAGGCGGTGGCGCGAGCGGTCCTCGGTGCCGGCGCGGCCGCCGCTCCGAAGGGCCGACGAGGCGTCCGACCTTGCGGCGGCCCATGCGGGCACGATTCCGAACGCTGCCGTCGTCGCGACAGCGGCCGCTAGCGTGAACGCCGCAACCCGCAGGTCGAGGGGCAGGCTGAGGCCGGCCTCGTCCGCGATGACGATGCGGTGGCCCAGGGCGCCCGTGAGCCAGGAGGCAATGAGGAACCCCAGGACCGCGCCGGCGACGGAAAGAAGGAAGGATTCGGCGAGGAGGTGGCGGGCGAGGCGCCAGCGGGAGCAGCCGAGCGCAAGGCGGATGGCGTGCTCGCGCGCCCGCCGCATGGACTGGGCGAGCTGGAGGTTCGCGAGGTTGACGCAGGCGATAAGCAGCACGAACGCCGTCAGGTCCATAGTGAGCCACGACATCCGTCGGCCTGTACCCTCTATCCGGCTTTCGAGGAGGGGCATGATCTTCAGGGTCATCAGGCGGTAGTCGACCGGGTGGTCATGCGCGAAACGGCGGGAAAGGACGTCCATGTCGGCCTGGGCCTGCGCCATGCTGACCCCGGGCTTCAGCCGGGCCATGACCTTGATCCACGCCGAATTCCAGTCGTCCCAGCCCTTGTCGCCCAGGGCCAGCGGCGTCCAGAGGTCGATGTGCCCCCAGTTGATCGGGTCATCGAGGCCGGACGGCATGACGCCGACCACCGTCACCGGGGCGCCGTCGATCCTCAGGGTTCTTCCCACCGCGTTCGGGTCCGCCGCGAGGCGCGATCTCCAGAACCTGTTCGAGACCACGGCGACACCCGTGGCATTCGCCTCGGCGGGCGAGAACCACCGCCCCATGGCGGGAGGCGTCCCCAGGAGCGGAAAGAAGTCCGGGGTCACCGTCATGGTGGTTAGCCGCTCCGCCGGGCGTCCCGGCTCGGTGAAGCTCGGGCTTGCCCACGACATCATGGCCACCTGGCTGAACACGGAATTCAGGTCGTGGATCGCCTTCGCCTCGCCGGTCGAGTGCCCCCAGAACGTCGACTGCGGCTGGACGCTGTAGATGTAGGCGATGCGTGCCGGCTCCTCGAACTTCGGCGGCGTGAGGAGGAGCGCGTTGATGACCGTGAAGGTCGTCGTATTGACGCCGATCCCGAGGGCGAGCGTCAGGACCGCTACGGCCGTGTAGGCCGGGCTTTTCGCGAGCTGCCTGAGGGCCTGGCGGATGGCGCCCATCGGCTCATTCGGCCCGCAGGGCGATGATCGGGTCGATCTTCATGGCGCTCCTTGCGGGAACGAGGCAGGCCGCGACGGCGACCGCGGAAAGGACGACGGCGACAACAACGATGAGCAGCGGGTCGCGGCCGGGGAACATGGGAAGCACGGCGTCCGCCCCCTTCACGACGGCCCAGGAGCCCAGGAGGCCGATCGCGGAGCCGACGGCCGCCAGGCGGACACCCTGGCCCAGGATGAGCCAGAGCACCTGCTTCGGCTGCGCGCCGAGGGCCATGCGTATCCCGATCTCGGGCGTGCGCTGCGCGGTGAGGAACGAGATGACCCCGTAGAGGCCGACGGACGCGAGCACGAGGCCGATGAGCGCAAAGCACCCGAGGATCTTGGCCACGAGCGTGAATCCCGTCGTCACCTGGGCGCGTATCGCCTCACGCGCGGTCGATATGTCGGAGACGGGCTGGTCGGGGTCGATCTGCTGCACGGCGACGCGCATGGCCCCGGCGACCGAGGCCGCGGGCGCCGTGGTCCGGACCGCGATGTTCATGTAGTGCAGGAAACTCCAGGGCACCTGGTCGATGGGCTTGTAGACCTGGAACGGCGTGTCCGGGGGCCGGACGATGTCGAGGTAGGGGCGGACGTCGTTCACGACGCCGACGACCTCGTACCACTCGGGGGTCGGGTCGGTGCCGGAGATGCGCTTCCCGATGGGGTCCTCGCCGGGAAAGAGGACACGGGCCATGGTCTCGTTGATGACGGCCACCTTCACCGACCCGGCTCGGTCGGCGTCCGTGAAGCCCCGGCCCTGGAGCAGGCGCATCCCCATGACGCCGAAGTGGCCCGGGCTGACGAAGTTGCTGTAGACGAGGGGCTCCTTGCCATGGGGCGGGCGGGCCTTGCCCTGGATGATGACCCCGTTGCTCCTCCAGAATCCAGTGATGGGCAGGTTCGTCGCCACCGTCTCCCCCTGGGCCCCCGGCAATTCCGAGAGCTTCTGCTCGAGGGAGTGGAAGAAGGCCTGGCACTGGGCGTCAGTCTGGTAGCGGCTGTTGTACGGCAGGGTGACCGTCCCGACGACGAGGCCGTCCGGCTTCCAGCCCTCGTCGGCGTGCGAGAGGCGCTGCATCCCGCGCACGAAGTAGCTGGCGCCGGACAACAGGACGAGGGCGAGCGCCAGCTCGGAGACGATGAGGACCTTGCGGACCAGGTGGCGCGACCTGTCGCCCGTGGATCCCCTGGACCCCTGCTTGAGGGCCGAGTTGACGTCGGCCCTCGAGGCGAGCCAGGCGGGCACGGTCCCCGACACGACGCCGGCCGCGACCGATGCTGCCAGCGTGAACATCAGCACCGCCGTGTTGATCGGGATGTCGAAGCCCCAGACCCCGGTGATGTAGATGCTGCCCGCGATCATCTTGACGCCCCAGGAGGCGAGGAGGACGCCGAGGGCGCCCCCGGCGGCCGAGAGGAGGACGCTCTCTATGAGGAGCTGGCGCACGACCTGGAGGCGGGAGGCGCCGACCGCGACCCGCACCGCCAGCTCCCGTGAGCGGGCGGAGGTCCTGGCGAGCTGGAGGTTGGCCAGGTTCGCGCAGGCGATGAGGAGCACGAAGCCGGCGAGGATCATGCAGAGCCAGGAGATCCGCCGGTTGATGTCGCCCGTCCGGACGCGGTCCCAGGGGACCAGGTGGATGCCGATCCCCTCGTTGTTCTGCGGGAAGTCGTGGGCGAGGCGCGACGCGATGGCCGAGGCCTCCGACTGCGCGGCCTCCAGGGTCACGCCCGGCTTCAGGCGCCCCAGGATGCCCAGCCAGTTGTTGTCGCGGGTCTGCCGGGTCCCCGCGTTCCAGCCGAGCGGGCGGATGACGTCGAGGTGGCCCCAGCTCGTCGGCTGCTCGAAGTACGGGGGCAGGACCCCGACGACGGTGACGGGGACCGTGTCCAGGCGGATCTGCCTGCCGACGACGGAGGGGTCGGCCGCATAGTGGCTCCTCCAGAAGGCGTCGGTGAGGAGGGCGACTTCGCCGTGTCCGGGCTGGTCGTATTCCGGGCCGAAGGTGCGCCCGACCTCCGGGACGACGCCCAGCATCTGGAACGCGGCGCCGGAAAACACCATGCCCGCGAGGTGCTGCGCGGGCTGCCCGGGCTCGGCAAGGTTGTAGGAGGCGTTGTTGTAGGCGGCGAGCGCCTGGAAGGACTTCTGCTGCGCCGAGTAGTCGAGGAAGTTCGCGGGGGACGTCGGCCACTCCTGCGACTGGGGGGAGGACCTGAAAATGTTGACGAGCCGGCCCGAGTCCCGGAAGCCGGACGAGCGCAGGACGAGCGCGTTCAGGACGCTGAACATCGTCGTGTTGACGCCGATCCCGAGGGCCAGCGTGGCCAGGGCCACCGCGGAGTAGCCGGGATGCTTCGCAAACTGGCGAAACGCGTACCTCAGGTCTCCCAGCATGGCGCGCCCCCTATTCCTTGGGCTCCACGCGCTCCTCGACGACGCGGCCGTCGAAGAGGTGCACGGTCCTGTCGGCGTGGCGCGCGAACCTCGTGTCGTGGGTCACCATGAGGATCGTGGAGCCCGTCCGGTGCAGGTTCTGGAGGAGTTCCATGACGGCGTCGCCGTTCTTGGAGTCCAGGTTGCCCGTGGGCTCGTCCGCGAGGAGGACGGCGGGGGAGCCCGCCAGGGCGCGGGCCACGGCCACGCGCTGCTGCTGGCCGCCCGAGAGCTGGGACGGCACGTGCTTCGAGCGGTGGCCCATACCGACCTTCTCCAGGGCCTCCTCGACGCGCGTCTTGCGCTCGGAGGAGGGCATCCCGCGGTAGGTGAGGGGCAGCTCGACGTTCTCGTAGACGCTCAGGTCGCCGATGAGGTTGAACGACTGGAAGATGAACCCGATCTCGCGGTTCCTGATCCGCGCGCGCTCGGCAGGCGTGAGTCCCTGGACATGCCGCTCGTTGAGGAGGTAGGTCCCGTCGGTCGGCGTGTCCAGCAGGCCGAGGATCGAGAGCAGCGTCGACTTGCCGCAGCCGGAGGGGCCGGCGATGGCGACGTATTCACCCTTGGCGATCTCGAGGTGGATGCCGGAGAGGGCGTGGGTCTCGACCTCGTCCGTCAGGAAGACCTTGGTCACGTTGTCGAGCTTGAGGAGGGGCTGTTGCATGGAGTTTCCTTGTTTTTTTGGGAAGGGGTGGGCCTCAGTTGAGCTTTATGCGGTCGTGGGAGTCCCATTGCGACATATCCGAGAGGATGACCCGGTCGCCGGGCTTCAGCCCCTTCAGGATCTGGATCGTGTTCACGGAGCTCTTGCCGAGCTGGACCTGGACCCGGTCGGCGTGCGAGCCGTCCTCGTCGATCAGGAAGATCCCCGTCGTCGAGTTCTCCTGGCCGAAGGCGGGGCGCTCGACGAAGACGACGTCGTCAAGGTGCTCGAGCTCGATGACGCCGTCGACCGAGAGGTCCGGCCGCGCCCCGAGGGGCAGCTCGGTCGGCAGCGCGACGTCGACCGTCACCGTGCCGTTCTGGACCGACGGGTCCACGCGCGACACCTTGCCGTCGACGACGCCGTTGCGCGTGTCGATCTGGGAGCTCTGCCCGATCTGGATGTCCTTGGCCTGCGTCTCGGCGATCTGGATCTGGGCCTTAAGGCGGGACGGGTCGGCGACGCGGGCCAGGTTGAGGCCCGCCGTCACCTGCGCGCCCACCTCCACGGGGACGAGCTGGAGGATGCCGTTCATGCCGGCCCGCACGTTCAGGGCGTCGGCCTCGGCCCGCTTCAGCCTCGCCGCGTCGCGGAGCTGGTCGACCTTGGCCTGCTCCACGGCGAGCTGTGAGGCGACGTTGTCCTTCTGGAAGGCGAAGCGCCGCTGGGCGAGGGTGTTCAGCGTGTCGTCCTGCTGCGCCGTCACCTGCAGGAGCTTCAGGCTGAGCTCGGAGACGAGGCCCTCCTTGTAGAGTTCGCCGTTCACCTCGGCATTCAGCCGGGCGCTCTCATAGGCGGCCCTGGCGTTCGCGGCCTCGGACTCGGACTGGAGGACCGCCTGCTCGACGGTGACCTTGGTGCTCGCTAGCTGGGCCTCCTCGGCCTTGAGCTGGGACTCCGCGTCCAGGGCGGCCTGGGTCACGGTCGGGCTGCTGAGGACCATGATGACGCTGTCCGGCTTCACCATGGCTCCCGGCAGGAGGACGATGTGGTCGACCCTGCCGTCGGTCCGGGCCGCGAGCCAGCGGATGTCCACGGGGACGAGCGTGCCCGGGCCGTGAACCTGCCTCACCATGGGCCCGCGCTTGACGGTCCCGATCCACACGAGGCTGCGGTCGACGTTCGGCACCGCGGGCTTGAGGCGCGCAAGGGCCACAGTGACCGCGATGAGGACAAGCGCCGCGACCGAGCCAATGATGATCCGCTTGCGGAGCTTGGCCTTGGCTTGTGACGGGCGCGCGATGTCCATGATCGGTGACCCTGATTGCAGGGCCTGTGCCAGCGGCGAGCGATAGTCATAACTAATTGACATGTAAAATTTTACGATATTACCCCACCGACGCCCCGGTTGCCCTTTCCCCCGCCTGCGGGACGTTCCCGTCCCATAACCGGGAAAGCGTCTAGGAGGCCGACGGCCTGTGGATGGGCAGCCTCAGGATCGCCACGCACCCCGAGCGGTCGTCGCGGTTGTAAAGGGCGAGCGACCCGCCGTGGTTCTCGGCGATCTGCTGGCAGAGGACGAGGCCGATGCCGGAGCCCTCGGGCTTCGTCGTGAAGAAGGGGACGAAGAGGTTCGAGGTCTCCTCGATGCCGGCGCCGTTGTCCTCGACCCAGATTTCCGCGGACCCGGCGGCGACCCGCAGCGACAGGCGCACCTTCTCCGCCTTCTGGTCCAGCGACGCCTCGACCGCGTTCTTCACGAGGTTGATGACCGCCTGCTCGACCTGCGAGGCGTCCGCCACGAGGTCGACTTGGGGGCCGGGGGCGACCTCGACGGACAGCCGCTGCTCGAGGGCGGCGACGCGCCGCACGAGCGCCGACAGGTCGCACGGCGAGGCCTGCGGGGGGGGAAGCTTCGCGAGGCGGGTGTACCCCTCGAGGAACCGCTCCAGGCTCTCCGCGCGGCCCGAGATGATCCCGAGGCCCGACTCGAGGTCCTGGTCGAGGTCCGGCTGCCTCGGCCTCCTCGCGACCGCGGCGCCGAGCGTGGCCGCGATCGACTTGATGGGCGCCAGGGAATTGTTGAGCTCATGGCCGAGGACGCGGACGAGCCGCTGCCACGACTTCAGCTGCTCCTCGCGCAGCGGCCGGCTGAGGTCCCCGAACACGACGAGCTGATGGGGGCGCCCCTCCTCGCGGAACGTCGTCCGCCTCATGCTCCAGCGCCCGTACGCCCTCGGCAGCTCGGCCGGCCCGAGGATCCGGTTTGGCTCGCCCCCGAGGCAGCCCGACAGGCCGATCGCCGCGGCCTCGCGGCCGAGCAGGCGCTCGGCCGGCTGGCCGAGGAGGGCCTGGCCGGCGGGATTGACGAGGCGCAGGACCCCGGCGGAGTCGAAGGCGAAGATGGCGACGTCGATCTCCTTGATGGCGGCCGACAGGAGGGCCGTCGCCTCGAGGGCCCCGCGCCTCTGCGTCTGGAGGATGTCTCCTAGGCCGTTGATCTCCGCCAGGACGTCGCCCAGCGGGTCGCGCCGGGTCGCGCCGCGGGCGCGGAAAGAGAAGTCGCCCTCCTTCAGCGCGAGGAGCAGGTTCGACATCGTCTGGAGCGGCCGGGCAACCCGCTCCTTCGCGGCGAACGCCGCGCCGGCCCAGAACCCGAGGACAAGGAGCATCACGCTGGCGCGGACGTCATTCGCCCGGCCGGGCTGCCAGGCCCAGGCCATCGCGAACCCGACCGCGGGCAGTCCGCCCAGCAGGCAGGTGGCGAGGATCGCCTTCTCGTGGTTGAGCCTGGACGGCCGCTTGGCCATTTGGCGGACCATGGCCGGTCCGGGGCCAAAGCTACAGCCCGTATTTCTCGAGGCGCCTGTAGAATGCGCTGCGGCTCAGGCCCAGGACCTCCGCCGCCTTGCGGGCGTTGCCGTCGCACCGGGCGAGCGTCTTCTTGATGAGGTGCGCCTCGACCTCCTCGAGGCTCATGTCGTCGAGCCTCGGGATGCTGGACGAGGCGTTGAGCGCCAGGTCGGCCGCACGCACCACCTTTGCGCCCGCCATGAGGACCGCCCGCTCGACCGCGTGGTTGAGCTCCCGCACGTTGCCGGGCCAGGGATAGGAGCGCATGGCCGCGACGGCCTCCTCGTCGAACCCGGTGATCGCCTTCCTGTAGCGGGCGATGTGCGCCTTCAGGAAATGCTGGGCCAGGAGCTCGATGTCGCCCTGCCTCTCGCGGAGCGCGGGCAGGTGGATCTGGATCGTGTTCAGGCGGAAGAGCAGGTCCTGGCGGAAGCGGCCGGCCGCGACCTCGGCCAGGATCTCGGCGTTCGTGGCGGAGATGAGGCGCACGTCGGCGCGCAGCGTCCGTGACGAGCCCACCCGCTCGAACTCCCCCCGCTCCAGGGCGCGCAGGAGCTTCGCCTGCTGCGCCGGCGGGATGTTGCCGATCTCGTCCATGAAGAGGGTGCCTCCCTCGGCGAGCTCGAACCGCCCGGCGCGGTCGGCCTTGGCGTCCGTGAAGGCGCCCCGCACGTGCCCGAAGAGCTCGCTCTCGAAGACGCCCTCCGGCAGGCCGCCCATGTTGACCGAGATGAACGCCCTCGCGGCCCGCGCCGACACGGCGTGGATCGCCTGGGCAACCACGCCCTTCCCCGTGCCGTTCTCGCCCGTGATGAGGACGTTGGCGTCGGAGGGGCCCACGCGGGCGATGAGTTCCAGTACGGGCCGCATTGACGCCGACTGGGCGATGAGGGCGGGCCCCTGCTTGCCGCGCAGCAGCTGGTTCTCCTGCTCGAGGCGCCGGTAGGCGCGCACGGTGCCCCCCAGCTCGATCTGGGTCTTGATGATGGCGAGCAGCCGGAGGTTCTCCCACGGCTTCGCGATGAAGTCCTTCGCGCCCCGGCGCATGGCCTCGACCGCAAGCTCGACGTTCGCCCAGGCCGTCATGATGACGACGGGCAGGGTGGGGTCGGCGGCCTGGAGCTTCGAGAGCAGCTCCAGGCCCTCCTTGCCGCTCGTCGTGTCGCGGGCGTAGTTGAGGTCGATGAGCGCCAGCGAGTAGTCCCTCGACTCGACGGCCTTCACGGCCGCGGCGGGGGACTTCACGGCCTCGGTCTGGTAGCCCTCGCCCTTCAGGAGCAGGCGGAGCGCCTCGATGACGTCCGCATGGTCGTCGGCGATCAGGATGCGGTGGGCCGGTGCGGGCATTCGGGGGATTGAGGGGGAGGCCGTGGCGCTCGGCGAGGGAAGAACGCTCAGTCGGCGGCCAGCTTCACGTGGTAGCGCTCGAGCGTCGTCCCGAGCGTCTGGTCGTAGGTCACGATGGCTTGGCGCTCCTGGGCGACCGCCCCGGCGAGCGCCGTCTCGGCCTCGGACTCGCTCACCTGGACCTGCTCGACCTGGAGGGTCGAGCTTGTGCCGGCCTTGAACATCTTCTCCTCGTCCTCGACGGACTGGCGGGCGAAGGTGACCCAGGCCTGGTCGGCCGCGACGCGCTTGCGCGTCGCCTCGACCTGCCCGTCCGCGGTGGCGACCGCGAGGGCCACGTTGGCCGCGTCGTCCTTCAGGTTCTCCTCGTCCTGCTCGCGGGTCAGCTTCGCGGCGCGCAGCGTGCCCCGGCCGACCGCGAAGGTGAAGGGGATCGTGACGACGAGCCCCGCGGACATGGAGGGGTTCATCTGGTTCTCGACCATCTGCCGGCTCGGCGAGAAGTTCTGGGCCGAGCCGTTGTAGCCGTATCCGCCGACGAAGTTGACCTCGGGCAGGAGGCTGTTGCGGGCCCAGGACTCGACCGCGCGGTCCTTCTTGATGGTCTGCCTCCATATCTCGTAGTCGGGCCGCGACGCGAGCGCCGTCTCGAGGTCCGCCCTGGGGTCGACCCGGACGTCCGGCAGGCTGATGGGCCCGAGGACGAAGAGGGGCTCGTCCTCGAAGAACACGTCGGCGCCGATGAGCTCGCGGAGGTTGTTCTGGGCGTCGCGCACCTGGCGCTCGGCGGCGATCATGGGATCGTCGTAGCCAGCCCGCTGGGCCCGGGCCTCCGTCAGGTCGCTCTGCGCCGCGGCGCCGAGCTTGAACTTCTTCTCGTTCTCGTCGAGGAGCCGCTGGGCCATGGTGACCGAGCGCAGCGTCGAGTCGAACAGGTCGTGGGCGAGCTGCAGGTTGATGTAGGCATCGACCACGCTGGACACCGTGGTGATGGCGGTCTGCCGGAAGTTCTGGTCCGAGATGGCGCGGTTGGCCTTCGCGATGCGGACGTTCTCCAGGTTGTAGCCGAGGCCGAACCCCTTGAGGAGGGGCTGCGTCACCTGGAAGCCCCCGAAGCTGCTGTAGTTCTTCGAGAACGCGCCGGCGTACGTCTCCCTCGTCTCGGTGGTGCTGCCGTAGATGCTGTACTGGGTGCCGACGGGCAGGAGCCCCTGGACGCCGCCCTGGTAGTAATCGATCTTCTCCTGGTCGAAGACGCCGACGAGCCCCACGGAGCTCCCGAACTGCGTCTGGTTGTAGGTGCGCTCGAGGAGGAAGGAGGGGTCGAACGCCCCGCGTGCGACGAGGAGGTCCGCGCGCGAGATGCCGGGCCCGTACGAGGAGACCTTGAGGTCCTTGTTGTTCTGGAGCGCGAGGCGGACGGCGTCGCCCAGCGTCAGCGTGGGGACCTGAGCGGAGGCTGCCGCCGCGAGGAGGAGCGCCTGGGCAAGGAGCGCGGCTTTGCGGAGCGGCATCATTTGAGCATCAGGCCGTCGGCCAGGCGGATGACCCTCTTGCCGTAGCCGGCGTTGGCCTCGGAGTGGGTCACCTGGATGATCGTGACCCCGTCGGCCCGGTTGAGCTTGCCGAAGAGCTCCATGATCTCCCGGCCCTGGTCGGAGTGCAGGTTGCCCGTGGGCTCGTCCGCAAGGATGAGGCGGGGATTCGCGACCAGCGCGCGGGCGACGGCAACCAGCTGCTGCTGGCCGCCGGACAGCTGCGACGGGTAGAGGTCGCGCTTCGCCACGATGTGGAAGCGGTCGAGCATGTCGCAGACGATCGTCTGGCGCTCGGCCTTGGGGACGTCGCGGTAGGAGAGCGGGATCTCGAGGTTCTCGTAGACCGTCAGGTCGTCGAGGAGGTGGTAGCTCTGGAAGACGAAGCCGATGTTCTTCTTCTGGAGCTCGAGGCGCCTCTTCTGCGGCAGGGCGTGGACGGCAACCTCGCCAAAGGTGTACTCGCCGGTCCAGGCCGAGTCGTGGAGGCCGAGGATGTTGAGGAGCGTCGACTTGCCCGAGCCCGAGGGGCCCATGATGGAGACAAAGTCCCCCTCCTCGATCCCGAGCGTGATGTTCCGCAGGGCGTAGAAGGGGCCGCCCTTCAGCGGGTAGACTCGGTCGATGCCTTTCATCTGGATCATGGTGGCCCCTTTCATCGCAGGGCCCATGCCAGCGGCAATGTATTCGTGTTATCGCTTTAGCACCAATTACTTAAGTCAATGTGCGTCGCCCGTCGGGGGCCACGGAAGATTCGGAACCGAAACCCCGTCGTCCCAAAAATGGGACGACGGTTCAGGCGAGGACGGTCGAGTCGGTGCCGTCCGCCGCGCGGCGCTTCTTCAGCTCCTCGCCGATCTCCGCCATGCGCCGCTCATTGAGGGGATAGAAGAGGATGAGGATGAAGCAGACCATCCCGAGGGCTGCCGGCAGGATGCTCATGAGGAGCACGAGGCCGTGGAGGGACTCGGCGGTCTGCGCGACGTTGGGGACAAACCCGACCTGGCTCATGAGGATGAGCGAGAGCCCGGAGCCGAGGCCCCATCCCTGCTTCTGCGCGAAGATGGAGGCCGAGAAGATGAGCCCCGTCGTGCGGCGGCCCTTCTTCCATTCCGCGTAGTCGGCGGTGTCGGCGTACATGGCCATGATGAGCGCCGAGAGCGGGCCGCCCGTGATGGAGCCGGCTGCGTTGATGAGGTAGATGAGGACCAGCTGGTCCGGGCGCAGGAAATAGAACGAGGCGGTCGACAGGATCGCGATCGTGAAGAGGGTGATGAAGGTCGTCTTGTTGCCCAGCCAGCGGGCCACGAACGGGACCAGCATGGCGCCCAGGATCGATAGCGCCTGGTTGGTCGTGTTGAAGAAGGAGACCAGGTATTCCCACGTCCACACGTGCTGCCCGCGCACCGATCTGGGCAGGAAGAACACGTCGGGCAGCGTGATCGTGTGCGGCCCCACGTAATACTTGAAGTAATGCGCGGTGGCGCTTCCCCGGAGGGAGACGAAGAGGATGAAGCTGATCGTGGACACGAGCAGCATGATCCACGGGCCGTTTGTCACCAGGTCGCCGAGGTCGCGCCCGATGGATCCCAGCATCGTCTGGCCATGCACCTTGGGGGACTGGACGCGCTCGCGCGTGTTGAAGAAGACGACGAGGAAGAAGACCACGGCGGCGGCGCCGTAGATGATGAAGGCGTACTGGAATCCCTTCGTCGGGCTGGAGACGCCGAGCCATCCTCCGACCTTCACCATCGGCAGCAGGGTCGCCGAGACGATGACGCCGGCCGTGTACGCGCCGACGTACTTGATCGACGAGAGCGTGGTGCGCACGGTCGAGTTGGACGTCATGACGCCCAGGAGCGCCGTGTACGGGATGTTGATCGTCGTATAGAGGATCATCATCACGTTGAACGTGATGGCCGCCCAGATGAGCTTTCCGTGCTCGCTGAAGCTCGGGACCGTGAACGTGAGGACGCCCGCGATGGCGAGCGGTATGCAGCCGAAGAGGAGATACGGCCGGTACTTGCCCCACCGGGACCTCGTCCGATCGGAGAGCATGCCGACGAGGGGATCCACGAACGCGTCGGCGCTCCGGGAAAGGCTCATCATCGCGCCCGCGGCGAGCGCGCTGATCCCGAAGTAGTCCGTGTAGAAGATCGCGAGGTACTGCGAGATGGTCTGCCAGTAGAGGCACGAGGCCAGGTCGCCGAAGCCATAGGAGAGCTTCTCTCTCGCGCTCAGTTTCTCGTTGTCGGACGCCATGGTTCGCGTGGGTTGCTGGGGGAAGGGGAGGGAACGCCGGTTGGGGGACGGCCGGCTGCTGGGGTTTCCGCCGCGACGAGTGCTAGCCTACGGCGGCGGCCTTGCAAACCAGATTCTGGCGCGCCTAGCGCATCGCGTACCAGAGCGCCGCCGTGAGGGCGAGGAGCGCCACGAGCCAGGGCCGGTAGTCCGCCGCGCCGCGGTGCCCTGGCGCCACGAGGGCGCCCCAGTCCGTCACCGTCGTCGCCGCCAGCTTCGCCTCCGGCGTCGGCCGGGTCGCCAGGCTCGCGCCGACGAGGACCACCATCGACACGGCGAAGGCCACGAGGGAGCCGTGGAGCCAGGGCCGCAGCAGCGGCGCACGCATGAAGGGCAGGAAGTGCCAGAATCCGTCCAGCATGAGGACGGGGCAGGCGACGCCCGCCGCCGCGAGGCAGGCCCAGACCCCCTGCGCCGTCGTCCTCCTCCAGAGGACGCCCATGAAGAAGATCCCGGCAAAGGGCAGCATGAGGTACACCTGGAGCTTCTGGAGGTAGTCGAACAGGTTCCCGAACCTGCCGATCATGGGCGCCCACGCCGCCCCGAGGACGAAGACGACGAGGACCGCGGCGCGGCCGACCCTGATCTGCTCGTGCTGCGGCGCGTCCGGCCTCCATCGCAGGTAGAAGTCGCGCGTCACGAGGGTCGAGATGGAGTTGTAGGTCGCGCTGATGTGTCCCATGAGGGCGGCCCCGATGCCGCTGATCGTGAGGCCGAGGAGGCCCGCCGGCATGATCCCGGCGAGGAGGGCGCCGTAGGCCTGGTCGGCCTTGGGAAGCGAGGGGTAAAGGGCCCGGGCGATGAGCCCGGGCAGGACGAGGAGGAAGGGCGTCGTCAGCTTGAGGAAGCCGCAGAGGACCGCCCCCCGGCGGCCCTCCCCAAGGTCGCGGGCGGCGAAGGCCCTCTGGACGAGGACCTGGTCCATGGACCAGTAGAAGCTTCCCGCGAGGACGACCGCCAGGAACATCCCCGGCCAGGGATAGTCCGGGTCGGTGGCCGGCCGGATCATGGAGAACATCGCCGGGTCGAGCCGGGCATGGAGGCCGGACCAGCCCCCGACGCGGTGGAGGCCGAGGGTCGTCAGGATGACGGCGGCGGCGAGGAGGACCGCCGCCTGGAGGGCGTCCGTGTAGACGACGATGCGCAGGCCGCCCTTCATCGTGTAGAGCGCGGTGCCCAGGCCCACCGCCCAGATGACGGCGTACGGGTTCCAGCCGAGGAGCTCCGAGAAGACGAGCGACGACGCCCAGAGGGAGATCGAGATCTTGGTGAGGACCGAGAGGACGACCATGAAGCCCGAGAAGAAAAGCCGTATCCCGGGCCCGTAGCGCCTCTCCAGGAACTCGGGCACCGTGAAGATCCTGTTCTTGATGTAGAAGGGCAGGAAGAGGGTGATGAGGGGCACGAGGCTGAAGACCGCGGTCCATTCATACCCGCCGACACCCATCCCGGCGGCGTAGCCGGCCCCCGCCAGCCCCACGAAATGCTCCGCCGAGATGTTGGCCGCGAAGAGCGAGGCGCCGATGAAGGGCCACCGCAGGGAGCGGCCCGCCAGGAAGTAGTCCTCGGACGAGCTGGGACGGCGCGACAGCGCGGCGCCCAGCGCCGCGATCACGGCCACGTAGCCCAGGATCGCGACCCAGTCGACCGCGCGCAGCTCCATGCCGTCAGGCGGAGACGCTCACGTCCCTGAGGTCCGCCCTCGAGGCGGCGTAGCTCGTGTCGAAGGCGAGGACGGCCGGGTCGGGCTCCCTCCCGCTGGCCTCGCACCAGGCCCGGTAGAGGCCGGGCCACCAGTTCTCGTGGCCCGTGAGGCCCCTGTCGCGGTAGCTCGCCCAGTCGATGAGGACCTTGGACCAGCACTTGTCGCCGTACTCCACGGCCTTCTTCGCGTCGCCGTACGGCTTCACGTACCAGTCGCGCCCGATGTGCGCGTGCAGCACCTCGTCGGCCCAGTCGTAGTCCTGGATCATCCGGGAGTAGGCGTCGCCCGAGGCCGAGCCGACCTCCCACTCGAACCGCTTGCCCGTCTTGGGCATGAGGCCCTGCTCGATGAAGTAGAGGACCGCGTGCCGCTCGATGGGCGTCAGCTGCGTGTTGAGGGCCAGCGACCAGGTGAAGTTGACGCGGACGAGCCGGCCCCAGTCGATCCCGGCGTGGACGAAGCCGACCTCGCCCATGATGGCATGCCTCGCCTCGTCCCAGAGCTGGCGGGTCATGTCGACGTAGTACGCCCAGGGCTTGCCCTTCGTCTCGGCGATGATCGACGCCATCATCTCCGGCACGTCGATCTCCCGGAGCCTCTTGTAGTACATCATGAGGACCTTGGGCTCCGGCGGGAACTTCGGGTCGTAGAGGAAGGCCTCCGCGTGGACGGCCATGTTGTACGGGTCCGGAAAGCGCCCGTCGCGCCTGGGCGTCCCGTCGAAGGGCCTTGGGGAGATGGAGTAGAGCCTCGAGGGCTCACCGGGCGCCGGGGACGCGCTCCCGTCCAGCCGTCCCGCCTGGCCGAGCAGGCGGTCGAGGAGGCTCTTCCACCCCGAGAGTTCGGAGCGGCGAACCTTCTCGATCGCCCTCGCGCACGCCTCCCCGCCGAAGGCCAGCATCTCGTCGACCTCGATGGCCGCGAACCGGCAGATCCTGAAAGAGGGGTGGTCGACGAGGCGGTTC
Organism: Opitutaceae bacterium; assembly: GCA_036489955.1. Classification (GTDB taxonomy): domain Bacteria; phylum Verrucomicrobiota; class Verrucomicrobiia; order Opitutales; family Opitutaceae; genus Palsa-1447. Next base: position 61,872 of record DASXEV010000041.1, on the reverse strand, counting down.
GTGTCCTGCATGTGCCTCCCGAGCGCGTCCCGCAGCGCGGGAAGCGCGTGCTCGTAGAGGCCGACGAGGAGCGTCGCCGTGTCGCGCGCGGAGCAAACCTCGTCGAAGAAGATGTCGAGGGCCGCGTCGGGCGGCGTGTCGAGGCCGAGCGGGGGCTCGCGCATCTCGGCGACCCGCCTCCTCCAGGCCGCCGCGTGCTCGGCGCAGTAGTGGGCGTGGAGGCTGAATGCCATCTTGAGCTCGTAGATCGGCTCCGCCGTCAGCCGCTCGATGAACGCCTGGTGGAGGCGCCGGAAGGCCCAGTGGTGCCGCTTCAGGCGCCGGACGCACTCGTCGACGGAGAAGCCGATCCTCGCGGCCTCGGGCACAGAGCAGATCCCGGCGACGGGCGGCAGGCCGAGAAGGCTCGCGTAGTTCTCGGGGGTGATCACGGCCGCCCTTGCGTCACTTGTACCAGTAGGGGCCGACGCGCACCTTGTAGTAGATGCCGAGGCGGTCGATGAGCTTCGACTGGAGGTCCTCGGGGTCGAGCCCCCCGGCGTAGCGGTAGAGGACCTGCCCGCCCGGGGCTATGACGATCGTGTAGGGGTAGCCGCCCGGCCACTTGGGATCGAGCGCGTTGGCGAGGGCGTCGCCGCCGGCGCCCGTGTAGATGTAGTTGTTGGTGGTGCGGCCCTCCCTCCTCACGGCGTCCTTGGCGCCCGGCGGCACGGCGGCGTGCTGCTTCTCGAGGAAACGAAGCGCCTTGGCCTCGTCCTTCGGGTCGTCGACGCTGACCGTGATGAGGTCGAAGTCCCGCGTGCCGAGCCTGCGGGCTATGGAGACCAGGCCCGGGAATTCCTCGACGCAGGGCACGCACCACGTGGCCCACATGTTGATGACGCGCAGGCGATTCGTGTCGTTCCTTGCGAGGCGCGCGATCCCCGCGGCATCCACGCGCTCGATCGAGACCGGCAGGCCGGCCCACTGCTCGTTCCCCTCGGCCACCGAGCTCTGCCTTTCCCGCCACTTGGTGGAGCAGCCCATGGGCCGCGTGACCTCGACCGGCACCGGCCGGCCGGCGAGGAGGGCGGCGACCGCGTTGGCGCCGTCCGTCGCGTGGACGGAGGCCGGGTCGGCCGTCTGGCCGTCGTCGAACCGGCCCTTGTAGCGCAGCCGCCTGTCCGGGCCGAAGACGAACATGTGCGGCGTGCACAGGCAGCCGTAGGACAGGGCCGCCTTCTGGGTCGCCCCGTCGTAGAGGTAGGGGAAGTTGAAGCCCCGCTCCTTCGCGTAGAGCTTCATGTCGGGGAAGCTGTCGTTGTACTTGCTGTAGCCCAGCTCGTCGATCCGCACGCCCTCCAGGCTGTTCGGGTTGATGGCGACGACCCCGACGCCCTTCCCGGCGAGGCCGGCAACGAACGGGATGAACCGGGTCTCGCAGGCGTGCGACACCGGGCAGTGGTTCGAGAGGAAGATGACGATGAGGACCTTGTCGGCCCTGAAGTCGGCGAGGCTGTAGGTGTGGCCGTCGACGCCCGGCAGCGAGAAGTCCGGCGCGGGGTCGCCGATCCGCAGCGTGTGGAGGCCCGGCGGGGTCCAGTCCTCGGATCCCGTGTCGGGGGCCGCGGCGCCCGCGGCGAATGCGGAGGGCAGGAGACCGAGGGCCAGGACGGCCGCGAGGGGTAGTCTCATGGGACCCCAAGCCTGCCACCGCCGCCGCCCCGCCGCAAGCCGAAGGAGCGGCCGGGCGGGGATTTCGCTGGAAGGGCGGGGGGTCCGGGCTTACGTGTGCGATTCGCCCCATGAGACGATCCGCCGCAACGGTGCTCGCCCTCGCGCTCGCCGCGGCCGCCCGCGGGTCGCCCATCCCGGCGGAGGACCTCTTCAAGGCGGCCCCGATCGAGGTGGCGAGGCTGTCCCCCGACGGCCGGCACCTCGGCACGATCATCACGGACGCCGGCGACCGCCGGAACCTGGTGGTCTTCGACGTCAGGGACTTCAAGCCCGAGGGCCTCCGGGCCTCCGGGGCGTTCGAGGTGTCGGACTTCCAGTGGCTCACCAGCAGCCGCGTCGTCTTCAGCATCCGGCGCGACAAGATCTACAGCTGGGGCCTCTACGCGGCGGACATCGACCGGTTCAACCGGTACGTGCCCATCGACGGGTTCGACGGCATCCGCCTCATCGGGACCCCGGCCTCCGAGCCCGGCGAGGTCCTCGCCTGGATCACCCAGGACTCGAGGAACCTGGGGCGCCCGGGCCCCCTCGTGTCCCTGGACGCCAGCCGGAACTGGTACACGCCCGAGGACACGCGGTACCGGGCGAGCATCACGCACACCTTCGCCCCGCCGAGGTTCGGCGACGTCGTCGGCTGGATGACAGACCAGAACGGCGAGCTCGCCCTGTGCACGGCCTACTTCAGGGGCCGGGACTACGTCTTCCGCTACCAGCCGAAGTCCGGCTCGTGGCAGGTCGTCGACATGCCGCCCCTCACGAGGGTCATGGCCGTGGACCCCGACGGGCGCCGCCTCTGGGTCGTGACCCACGGCCCCAGGCGCGGCTCGCAGCTGCGGCCCCTCGACATGGATGCGCGGACCTACGGCCGGCCTGTGCTGACGGACGCCACCTACGACATCGGCCGCGGGTCCCTTAGGTTTTCCAGCGTCAGCCACGTGCTGGCGGGCGTCGTCTACGAGCGGCGCCGGGCGACCTCAAGCTGGTTCCTGCCGGCCTTCGAGGAGGCGCAAGCCACGATCGACGCCCACAGGAAGGACACGGACAACGTCCTCGTCGACGTGGACAGGTCCGAGCGGAAATTCCTGTTCGAGCTCACGGGGCCCACGCACCCCACCACGATGGAGCTCCTCGACCTCGACTCGAGCAAGCTCAACATCCTCGACGACCCGCCGCCGGGGCTGAGGGGCGCGGCATTCCGGCCCGTGGAGCCCCTCACATTCAGGACGAGGGACGGGCTCAGCCTCGAGGGCTACCTCACGCTCCCCGAGGGGGCCAGCAAGGAGCACCCCGTGCCGCTCGTGGTCCTCGTCCACGGCGGCCCCTGGGCGCGGGACACGTGCGCGTTCAACCCGGAGGTCCAGTTCCTCGCGAGCCGCGGCTACGCGGTCCTCCAGCCGAACTACCGGGGCTCGACGGGCTACTCGATGGCCATCAGCTACCAGTCGAACTACGACTACCTGCGGATGGGGGACGACGTGACGGACGCCACGCGCGACATGCTCGGGCTCGGACTCTTCGACCCCAGGCGGGTGGCGATCATGGGGGGCAGCTTCGGGGGCTACCTCGCCGTCTGCGGGGTGACCTTCGAGCCCGACCTCTACCGCTGCGCCGTCACGATCTGCGGCGTCTTCGACTGGAACAGCTTCATCAAGTCGAAGAAGGACGTGTCCCGCCCAGGGGAGTACCAGATCCTGACGGACGAGCTCGGCAAGCCCGGCCGCGGCAACAAGCTCCTGGAGCGCATCTCCCCGCTCGACTACGTCGACCGGGTCCGGGCACCGGTGTTCATCGCCCACGGGACCGAGGACCAGATCGTGGACGTCGCCCAGTCGAAGAAGCTGGCCTCGGCGCTCCGCGCCCGCCACGTGCCCTGCGAGACCTTCTTCAGGAGCGTCGAGGCCCACGGGTTCTACAGCTACCGTGACCGGGTCGAGTTCTACCACAGGGTCGAGGCGTTCCTCGCCAGGTACCTGGGCGGCCAGACCCTCACGGCCCCGAGGTAGCCGCCGGGCCCCCGCGAATTACACTTCTGTAATTCCCCGGAAAGGTCGCCGAAAGGCGGGTGTGCGACAGTGGCGCCATGCCAATGACCACTGAAACCCATACTTTCCTGAGGCGCGCCGCCGTCGTGTGCGCGTTCCTCGCCGCCTCCGCGGGCCTCGTCGCCGCCATCGACGTCGAGAAGCCCTCCAAGAACAGCCTGTCCCTGAGGCGCGACGACGTCGCCGTCAACCGCGGCGCCCTCGAGATGGGGAGCTACGCCAAGATCGTGAAGCGCGTCGCCCCGAGCATCGTCAAGGTGACGGTCGAGATCAACCCGGGCCGCGACTCGGCCGACTCCGGGGACGCCCCGGACGCGTTCCCCTTCAACGACCCGAACCTGCGCCAGTTCTTCGGCGGCCGCCTGCCGTCGGCGCCCGAGCAGCCCGAGTCGGGCCTGGGCTCAGGCGTCATCATCAGCAGCGACGGCTACATCGTGACCAACAACCACGTGGTCGACCACGCCAAGGAGGTGACGGTCACCCTCTCCGACGGCCGCGAGTTCCGCGCGAGGGTCGTCGGCCGCGACCCGCAGACGGACGTGGCGGTCATCAAGGTGAGCGCCAAGGACCTGCCGGCCATCACCTTCGCTCCCAGCAGGAACGTCGAGGTGGGCGACCGGGTCCTCGCGATCGGCAACCCCTTCGGCATCGGCGAGACCGTGACCCAGGGCATCGTGAGCGCCACCGGCCGCAGGGCCGGGATAGGCCTCAAGTACGAGGACTTCATCCAGACCGACGCGGCCATCAACCCCGGCAACTCGGGCGGCGCTCTGGTCGACATCGACGGCCGCCTGGTCGGCATCAACACGGCGATCCTCTCCCGCAGCGGCGGCTTCCAGGGCGTGGGCCTCGCGGTCCCCTCGGACCTCGTGGGCAACGTGGCGCAGACGCTCGTCGCCCACGGCAAGGTGGTCCGCGGCTTCATCGGGATCGGGATCCAGGACCTGACGCCGGCGCTTTCCGACTCGATGGGAATCGGCGCCAACCAGGGTGCGCTCGTGACGGACGTCCAGCCCGGCACGCCGGGATCCAAGGCCGGCCTCCACAGCGGCGACGTCATCACGGCCATGGACGGCCAGGCGGTGGACTCCGCCGGCAGGCTCTCCCTTGACGTGGCCGAGACGACGCCGGGCACGGTGGTCAACCTGACCGTCTTCCGCGACGGCCACACCGACCACGTCCCCGTGACGACCGAGGTGAAGCCCAACGGCGACGGCTCCGGCGGCAACGAGAACCTGGGCCCGAGCGACGACACCGGCGTCCTCAACGGCGTCGCGGTCGGCGACATCGACTCCAATGCCCGCCGGGAGCTCGACCTCCCGGACCGCCTGAACGGCGCCGTCGTCACCAACGTCGACCCCAGCTCGGCGGCCGCCAGGGCAGGCATCCGCGAGGGCGACGTGATCCTCGAGATCAACCGCCACCCGGTCACCTCCGCCAAGAGCGCCGTCGACCTGACCTCGGGCCCGTCCAACCGCAAGACCCTCGTCAAGCTCTGGTCCCACGGCAGCACGGTCTACATCGTCGTCGACGAGACCGGCTCGGGGGATTCCGGGCAGTGACGAGCTGATCCCTGAAGAATTTGTGTGTAGTTAGGTGTTGGGGGGACACCGGCCGCCAGGCGGCCGGTGTCCTTTTTTCTCCCCCCAGACGCTTTGCAAAGCCCCGCCTGTCCCCCAAGCTGCCGTGATGAGGATCCTTGTCGTGGAGGATGATGCGAAGATCGCCTCCTTCGTCGTGAGCGGCCTGAAGCAGGCCGGGTACGCCGTCGACCACGCGCCGGACGGCGAGACCGGGCTGGCCCTCGCGGAGAGCACGGGCTACGACGCCGCGGTCCTCGACATCATGCTCCCGGGCCTCGACGGGCTCTCCATTGTCCGGCGGCTGCGCGCCGCCCGCAGGCAGGTGCCCGTCCTCTTCCTCAGCGCCCGGAGCGCCGTCGGCGACCGCGTGAAGGGCCTGGAAAGCGGCGCCGACGACTACCTGACGAAGCCCTTCGCCTTCTCGGAGCTCCTCGCCCGCATCCAGGCGCTCGTCCGGCGCGCGACGCACGCCCCCGACGCCACCCGGCTCGTCTCGGGCGACGTGACCCTCGACCTGGTGACCCGCGAGGTGACGAGGGCCGGGGAGGCGGTGGTCCTCCAGCCGAGGGAGTTCTCGCTCCTCGCCTTCCTCCTGCGGCACGCGGGCCACCCGGTCAGCAAGACCCAGATCCTGGAGCACGTCTGGGACTACGGCTTCGACCCGCAGACGAACGTCGTCGACGTCGTCATGCACCGGCTGCGCGCCAAGGTGGATCCCGACCACGCGCGGATCGAGACGCTTCGGGGCGTCGGCTACGTGTTCCGGCCCCATGTTTGAGGGCTTCCGCCAGTCGCTGGCCATCCGCCTCGCGGCGCTCTACGCGCTGGTGTTCGCGGCGGGCGCCGCCGCGCTGTTCGGCGTCCTCTACGTGGTCCTCTCGCGCTCCCTTGAGGGGCGCGAGCGGCAGGCCGTGGAGCAGCAGGCGGAGACCTACGCCGCGGCCTACCAGAGGGCGGGCGCGCTGGGCCTGCGGGCGGCGCTGGCCTCGGACACGTCGCCCGGCGCCCGCACATTCTTCGTCCGCCTCCTCGGGCCCGACGGCTCGACGCTCTTCGCCTCGGTCCCCGCCGACTGGGTGGATCCCGACGTCGAGCGCCGCATGGTGCCGGACGGCTGGGGCGGGTGGGCGTCGCAGGAGATCCATTCCTTCCGCGTCCCCAGGGACCCCTCCCGCGACCTGGCGGTGGCCTCCCGGCACCTTTCCGACGGCCTCCTCATCCAGGTGGCGCGGAGCACCGACAGCCGGTCCGTCCTCCTGGCGCCGCTCCGGCGCGCGTTCGCGGCCGTCGGTGCCGTGGCGCTCCTCCTCTCGCTGACGGCGGGCGCGTTCCTCTCGTGGCGCGCCACGCGGCCCCTGCGCCAGGTGGCCGCGACGGCCCGCAGGATCATCAACGAGGACGACACCGGCGCCCGGATCCCCGAGGCGGGGGGAAGCGGCGAGCTTGCGGCCCTCACGCGGCAGCTGAACGCGCTCCTCGACAAGAACGCGGGGCACGTCCGGGTCCTGCGCGAGACGCTCGACAACCTGGCGCACGACATGAGGACCCCGCTGACCCGCCTGCGGGGCACGGCGGAGCTTTCCCTGCGGGAGGGCGGCAATCCCGCCGACGCCCGGGACGCGCTTGCGGCCTGCGTCGACGAGTCCGACCACGTGCTGCACCTGCTCGAGGTCCTCCTCGACGTCTCGGCCGCCGAGGCGGGCGTCCTCGCGCTCCGCAGGGAGGGCCTCGACATGAACGCCCTCGTCGTCCGGGCCGCCGACCTCTACCGGGAGGTCGCCGAGCAGAAGGGGATCGACCTGCGGGTCGAGACGGCGGGCGAGGCGAGGCTGCAGGGCGACCCCGTCCGCATCGGGCAGGCCCTGTCGAACCTCCTCGACAATGCGCTCAAGTACACGCCGGACGGCGGCCGGGTGACGGTCGCCGCGGCATCGGAGCCCGGCGCGGTGCTGGTCTCGGTGACGGACAACGGGCCGGGCGTGCCGGCCGCCGAGCGCGACGCCGTCTGGAGGCGGCTCTACCGTTCCGACACGAGCCGCTCGCAGAGGGGCCTCGGCCTCGGCCTTTCCCTCGTGCGCGCGGTGGCGGAGGCCCACGGCGGCTCGGCCTCGGTCGGGGACGCGCCGGGGGGCGGGGCGAGGTTCCAGGTGCGGTTTCCCGCGTAGGGGCGGGGATTAATCTCCGTTCCGCGCTTGAAAGTTTCCGGAAAAGGAATCGCATTTTGCAAGTGACGGCCCATCAGGGTCGTCTGTTGACAGCAGCCCCCCAGGAACCATGAAGCATCCCGCGCTCACCCTCGCCCTCAGCGGCGCCCTGATGACCTCCCTCGCCAGCGCCCAGTCCGCGGGCGACGCCGACAAGGGGGCCGCCTTCTTCAAGCAGAGCTGCGCGCTCTGCCATGCCGCGGCCCTCGGGCCGGGCGGACGGGTCGTCTCCGGCCAGGGACCCAGCCTGGTCAATGTGTTCGGCCGCGATGCGGCCTCGCTTCCCAATTTCAACTACTCGAAGGCCCTCAAGGCCTCCGGCCTCGTCTGGGACGGCCCGACGCTCGACCGGTTCCTCGAGGCGCCGTCGTCCGCGGTGCCGGGCACCACGATGCCGATACCGGTGCCGGACGCGGGCAACCGCGCGAACCTGGTCGCCTACCTCTCGACGCTGAAGGCGAAGGTGACCACGAGGTCCTATGCGCCGCGGCCTGCGGAGCGCGCGTCGGAGACGGATCCGGGCAGCTGGCGCAACGACCGCCCGGGCGAGAAGCACTCGATCGACCTGGCTGAGCTGCCGGCGCCCTTCGCGACCCCCTCCGCCGCGGCGGGCCCAAGGAGCGTCGACCGCCCCGAGGGGGCGAACCTCACGGTGCCGCAGGGGTTCATGGTGGACGAGTTTGCCTCCGGCCTCAGGGCGCCGCGGCTCCTGCGCGTGGCGCCGAACGGCGATATCTTCGTCTCGGAGACCGGGGCCGGCAACGTCCGCGTGCTGCGGGCCGCGGACGGCGCTACTGCGCCCTCGGAGAACAGCCTGTTCGCCTCGGGCCTCGACGGCCCCTTCGGGATCGCCTTCTATCCCGTGGCGGGCGAGCCGAAGTGGGTCTACGTGGCCGAGCACAACCGCGTCGTCCGCTTTCCCTACCAGTCCGGCGACCTCGTGGCGCGCGGCGCCCCCGAGGTGGTCGTGCCCTCCCTTGCGCCGCACAACGACGGCGGCCACAGCACGCGCGACGTCGCCTTCTCCCTGGACGGCGGGCGGATGTTCATTTCCGACGGCTCGGGCTCCAACGTGGGCGAGGAGGTCCAGAGGAAGACGGCGGAGGAAGCCCAGGCATGGGAGGCCGAGCACGGCCGCGGCGCCTGCTGGGGCCCCGAGGAGAACCGCGCCGACATCCTCGTCACCGACCCCGAGGGCAAGGAGCCCCTCCACGCCTATGCGACCGGGATCCGGAACGGCGTCGGCCTCGCGGTCAACCCGTCGACGGGCGACCTGTGGGTCTCGACCAACGAGAGGGACGGCCTCGGTGACAACCTTGTTCCCGACTACGTGACGCGGGTGAAGGAGGGGGCGTTCTACGGCTGGCCCTGGTACTACATGGGCAACCACGAGGACCCGAGGCACGCCGGCGAAAGGCCCGACCTTGCGGGCGTGGCGGTCGTCCCCGACGTGCCGGTCCAGGCGCACTCGGCCTCGCTTGAGATGACCTTCTACACGGCCTCGTCCGGCCCGGCGGTGTTCCCCGCGGAATACCGCGGGGACGCGTTCGCCGCCTTCCACGGCTCGTGGAACCGCTCGACCCGGACGGGCTCGAAGGTGGTCCGCATCCGCGTGAAGGACGGCGTGCCCACCGGGGAGTACGACGACTTCCTCGTCGGGTTCGTGGTGGACAATTCGAGCGTCTGGGGCCGCCCGGTCGGCGTGGCGGTCGCCCATGACGGGGCGCTCCTCGTCACGGACGACGTCAGCAACACCGTCTGGCGGATCTCGTACTGCGGCCGGCGCTAGCCGCCGGCCGCAAACATGCCCCTTGCGGGCCGCCTCAGCGCGGCTCTGGGGTGGGCGCGTAGAGCTCGGGCCGGATCTCCTTGTGGAAGCGATCCCTCATGTCGCCCAGCCACGGGTCAGTCAGACGCGCCCCCAGGTTGACGGGAATCACCTTTGTCATGTCCGGGTCCATGGTGGAGAACAGCACGTCGCCCAGGGGGTTTATGATCGCCGACTCGACGTCATAGCCCGAGGACACGACGAAGAGGTGGTTCTCGAGCGCGCGGGCCTTGAGGAGCGTCATGTAGCCGCCCGCGGCCGGCACGAGGATGACCTCCGCCCCCCGGAGGGCGAGGGCGCGCGCCGGCTCGGGATACTCGGCGTCCCAGCAGACCATGATCCCGATCCGCCCGAAGTCGGTGTCGAAGACCGGGCATGAGCTGCCGGGCGTGAGTCCACCCTCGATCTCCTCCCTCGGGAGGTAGACCTTCCGGTACTTGCCGGCCACGTGGCCGCTGCGGTCGATGAGGACGCACGTGTTGTAGGCGGCGGCGCCGTCGCGCTCGGTGAGGCCGACGACGACGTACATGTGGTGGCGCTTGGCGGCCTCGCCGATCCTCCTCGTGCTCGGGCCGGGGATCGGCTCGGCGGCGCTGAGGTAGGGCGCCGTGCCGCCCTCGAGGCGTATCTCCTCGCCGAGGCAGACGATGTCGGGCTTTTCGGCGGCGATCCGGTCGAGCCTGGCTATGAACGCGCCGACATTGTCGGCGTTGGCCTTCGGGTGGAAGGAGACCGTGCCCAGGCGGACCCAGCGGTCGGGGGGCGGCGTCGACGCCGAGAGGGAGATGTCCCTCCAGGAGAGCCGCCCCTCGGGCGCCCACGCGAGGATCAGCTCGATGCGGACCGACGCGGCGCCTTCCGGCGCCGGCGCGCGCAGGGTCAGGCGCGTCCACTGCCCGTCGGGCGCCGTCTCCCAGGGATAGTCGGGCTGGCCGGCCCGCTCGCCCTTGGCGTCCCGCCAGTCGAGCCGGGCGATGACCTGCCGCCTCTCGTCATTCACGCCGGCGACCCTGTAGTCCGCCGAAAAGTCGTACCACCGCCCGGGAGTTATCCCGGCCTGCGTGCGCGTCCAGCCGCCGTATTCGATCGGGCTGCCGGCGCCCTCGATGCGGAGGACCGGCGCGGAACCCGGGCTGCGGGGCGCGCCAGAGTCGCACCGGGGCATCAGCTCCGCACGCCCGGCAAAGGCGCTCCAGCCTCCGGCGGGGGCGGCGGGGCTCAGGTCGGCGGCGACTGCGGCCGAGACCGCGAGGAGGGAGGCGAGGGCCAGGGTTGCGGCGCGCATGGGGCAGGAACTGTCAAAAGCACGTCAATCGCGCCGGTGCAACCGCGCGTTCGGGTCGACAGCGGGGCCGCGGCGGGCGAGCATGCGGGGCCCGCGGGATCATTTTGCGGGCCTGCGGGTCATTTTCCAGAGATCACTTTGAAGCCACGGACATTCCTCGCCTGCGCGGCGCTGCTCGCCGGGTCGCCGCTTCTCCCGGGCGCCGACCTGGCGGTACGGATCACCGTCGACCCGGCGTCCGGCAGGACGCCCATCAGCCCGTATATCTACGGGACAAACCAGGACCTTCCCGGGGTGACGACGCCCGGGTCGCGGCGCTACGGCGGCAACCGGCTGACGGGCTACAACTGGGAGACCAACGCCTCTAACGCCGGCACCGACTACATGAACGAGAGCGACAACTACCTCGTTTCTGGCCTGCCGGCTTCGCAGCAGTCGATTCCGGGCATCGCGCTCACCGCGTTCCATGACGAGTCGCTCGCCGTGGGGACGCCGTACACGGTCCTCACGCTCCAGATGGCCGGCTACGTGTCCGCCGATGAGTCTGGGGACGTGACGGCCGCCCAGGCCGCGCCCTCGTCGAGGTGGGACGCCGTCGTCGACAACAAGCCCGGGGCCTCCTACGCCTACCCGCCGGACCTGGCGGATGGGAACGTCTACATGGACGAGCTCATGAGCTTCCTCGTCTCGAAGTACGGGCCGGCGTCGGGCGCCACGGGGGTCAAGGGCTACGACCTCGACAACGAGCCGGACCTCTGGTCCTCGACCCACCCGTACCTGCACCCGGCCCAGCCGACGTGCGCGGAGGAGGTCTCGAAGTCCGTCACCCTGGCGACGACCATCAAGCGGATGGACCCCTCGGCGCAGGTGCTGGGTCCGGTCTCGTACGGAAGCGAGGGCTATTTCACGTTCCAGAACGCCCCGGACTGGCCGGCCGCGCAGACGGCCACGGGCTTCCGCTGGTTCATCGACTACTACCTCGACCAGATGGGCAAGGCCTCCGCGAGCGCGGGCACGCGGCTCCTCGACGTCCTCGACCTGCACCGGTACAGCGACGAGAATGTCTCCGGGACGGGGCCGGACCAGTCCATCACCGAGCAGACGGACTTCTCCGACACGGCCACGGACATGGACCGCGTCCAGGCGCCCCGCGTCCTCTGGGACCCGACGTACGTCGAGAACAGCTGGGTCCAGCAGTACGACTCCCAGTTCCTGCCCTGGATCCCGAACCTCCAGGCCTCGATCAGCGCACACTACCCCGGGACGAAGCTTTCCTTCACGGAGTACAGCTACGGCGGGGAGAGCGACATCTCCGGCGGCATCGCGCAGGCGGACGTCCTCGGGATCTTCGGGAAGTACGGGGTCTACCTTGGCTGCGTGTGGATCCTCCACGACCCGCCGGCGCCGCTCTACACCGCGGCCGCCTTCAACCTCTACCTCAACTATGACGGCAGGGGCGGCTCGTTCGGGGCGACCGGGGTTTCCGAGACGGACTCGGACACCGTCAACACCTCGGCCTATGCGTCCGTCGACGCCTCGGGCAACCTCCACGTGGTGGTGCTGAACAAGAGCTTCACGCAGCCCGCGGACCTGAGCTTCCAGGTCGCGGGGGGCACGGCCTACACCTCGGCCGCGGTCTACGCCTTCGACTCGGGCGGCACGAGTGTCACCGCGCGCGCGCCGGCGCTGGTCTCGGGCAACACGGCCGCCTACACGCTGGCCCCGCTCACGGCCGCGCACTTCGTCTTCCAGTCGTCCGCGGCCCTGCCGCAGTTCACGGCGGGGCCGCAGTCGCAGACCGTGGCCTCGGGCTCGGCGGTGGTCTTCTCGGCGGCCGCCACCTCCGGCGGCTACCAGTGGATGCTGGACGACGCGCCGCTGTCCGACGGCGGCGGCATCTCGGGTTCCAACGGCCCGCAGCTCGTCGTCACGGGCGCCGCGGCCGCCAGCGCCGGCACCTACACCTGCGTCGCGACAAACGCGTCCGGCAGCGCGACGAGCAGCGCGGCCACGCTCACGGTCAGCGCGACCCCCGACATCGGCAGGCTGGTCAACCTGTCGTGCCGGGCCCTCGCGGGAACAGGCGGCGGAACCCTGATCGTCGGCTTCGCCACGGGAGGGCAGGGCGCCTCGGGGAATGAGCCCCTCCTCATCCGCGCCTCCGGCCCCGCCCTCGCGGCCTTCGGCGTCCCGGGCACGCTGCCCGATCCCCAGCTCCAGGTATTTTCCAACGGCACCCTCATTGGGACGAACGGCGGCTGGGCGGGGAATCCCCGGGTTTCCGCGGCGGCGGCGGCCGTGGGCGCCTTCGCGTGGTCCTCCGCCTCGAGCCACGACGCGGCGCTCCTCGAGGACCCGGGCCCCGGCCCGTACACCGCGCAGGTCTCGGGCGAATCGGGCGACACGGGCGTGGCGCTCGCGGAGGTCTACGACGCGACGCCGGCCGGGACGTTCACCCCCGCCTCGCCGCGGCTCATCAACCTCTCGGCCCGCGACCAGGTGGGCACGGGCGGCAACATCCTCATCGCGGGGTTTGTCATCGCGGGCTCCACCTCGCGGACGGTCCTCGTCCGGGCCTCCGGCCCCGCACTGGCCCAGTTCGCGGTCCCGGGCCTGCTGCCCGACCCGAAGCTCAGCCTGTACAGGACGAACGCCGACCAGAGCTCCACGCTTCTCCTCTCCAACTCCGGGTGGGGAGGTAGCTCCCAGGTCTCCTCGGAGTCCGCCCGCGTGGGCGCCTTCTCCTGGGGACAGGCGGCGACGCCGGACTCCGCGCTCCTCGTGACGCTGCCCCCGGGCAACTACACGGCGCAGGTCTCGGGGGCTTCGGGCGACACGGGCGTGGCCCTCATCGAGGTCTACGACACCCAATAGGCGAGCGCCGATCCACTGCGAGATTGGCCGCGCCTGCCGCGGGGTCCCGACGCGACAAGGGCGTCGTCCTCTACAAGGCGAACGGGGGCTTCTGGCTCAGCAGCCTTCCGCCCCCGCCGAAATAGCCCGCGCCTACTGGGTCATCACGCTCAGCGTGTCGTAGCCGGCCCCAGTGACCTTCACCCAGGCGCCGGCATGCAGGCGGTGGATGCTGTCGGTGGCTCCGGGCTGGAGCGTCACATTCTCTGTCCGCGTCTTGCCCATGTCCATGATCTCGACCTGGACGTCCAGGGGCTTGGAAGCCGAGCTGTGCATCCGGAGCGTGTACCAGTGGTTCCAGGATGACTTCTCAAGGAAGGCGGCGACCGGCATCACGCGCGACGCGGCTGCCCCGGACTGGGCCTCGTCGGTGCCGGCCTTCGCCTTATCAAGCTGCGACTGCAGGTCCGCGGAATGCGCGTTCGCCTTGTCGAGCTGGGACTGGAGGTCGCCCCTCTGGCCCTGCGCCGCCGTCAGCTGGCTCTGCGCGTCCGAGGCCTGGGAGTTCGCCTTGTCGATCTGGGACTGCAGGTCCGCCTGCTTCGACTGCTCGGCGGTCAGCTTGCCCTGCAGGTCGGCCGCGCTGGCCTTCGACTGGTTGATCTGGGACTGCAGGTCGGCCTGGCTCGACTGGAAGGCGGTGATCCGGTTCTGCAGGTCGGTCTCCTGGGTTCGGGCCTTGTCGAGGTCCGCCTGGGACTGCGCCTGGGCGGCCGTTGATTGGGTGAGTTCCGTGCGCGTCTGCGACGCGACGGCAGTCTCACTATGTAGCTTGACCGCGAGCACGATGCACACGACGGCAAGCACGATACTGACAACAATGAGAGCGACCGGGGAGGACCCGCGATGCTCGCTTCTTTCCCCGTAGGACGAGGAGGGCGGAACGTCCGCGCCAGCGTGAGTTGCATTGGCCATAGCGGCATCATTGGACCCCGCCCGGGGGCCCGCGTTGCGGGCTGCCTCCACAAGTCATAAGCGGCCACTGCGTTAGGGTGATCACGGCGGCGGGCCCAACCCGCCGCACGCCGCCGGAAACATTCGGGCGGGGGCCTTGTCTACACTCCCAGAGGCATCCCAGGGACAATCCCGAGGGGCCCAGGCGGGGCGAACCAGGGTCCCTACTTTTCCGGGGCCCGCAAGCGAGGGGGCAAAGAGCATGAAGGCTGTACGAATCCACGATTTCGGGGGCACGGAGGTGCTGCATGTCGAGGAGGTCCCGACGCCGAGGCCGGGCGACGACGAGGTCCTCATCAAGGTGCACGCGGCGAGCGTCAACCCCGTGGACTACAAGATGCGGACCGGCGAATTCAAGGGCGACGGCATGACGATGCCGCTGACCCTCGGGCGCGACGTCTCGGGCACCATCGAGGCCATCGGGGCCAACGTGTTCGAGTTCGGCCGGGGGGACCCGGTCTACGCAATGCTTGATTTCGACCAGGGCGGGTACGCCGAGTACGTGATCGCGAAGGCGTCGAACGTGGCGCACAAGCCGGCGAGCGTGGACCACGTCCATGCGGCCGCCGTGCCCCTTGCGGCCATCACGGCGTGGCAGGGCCTCTTCGACCACGGCGGCCTGGAGGCGGGCGAGCGCGTCCTCATCCACGGGGCCGCCGGCGGCGTCGGCCACCTGGCCGTGCAGTTCGCCAAGCACAAGGGAGCCACGGTCGTCGCCACGGCCCGCGCCGACGACATCGAGCTCCTGCGCCGGCTCGGGGCCGACGAGGTCGTCGACTACGAGAACCAGAAGTTCGAGGACCGGGTGAAGGACATCGACCTGGTGCTCGACCTGGTGGCCGGCGACACGCAGAGGCGCTCCTGGAAATGCCTGAGGAAGGGCGGCCGCATGGTCTCGACGCTGAAGGCCCCCTCGCGGTTCGAGAGCGTGATCCACGGCGCCAAGGGCGAGCACTTCATGGCCAAGCCTGACCGCGGCGAGCTGGAGGAGATCGGGCGCCTGATCGACGGCGGCGAGGTGAAGGTGGTCGTCCAGGAGACGCTCCCCTTGGGGCAGGCGGCCGTCGCGCACGACCACCTGGAGCACGGCCACGTGCGCGGCAAGGTGGTCCTCGAGGTCGCCACGGCCGACACCTAGGTGGCGGACAGCCCGATCACGAGGCCGACCACGGCGCCGTAGGCGACGTGGCCGGCGAAGTGGACGAGGCCGACCGCGATGCCCGCCTCCCGGAATTCCTCCAGCGGGTGCTGCTCGGCCACGATCCAGACCAGCGTGAGGCTGATAACGGTGCCGTGGACGATCCCGATGAGGATGCCGGCGTAGAGTGACGCCGGCAGCTCCGCCACGTTGAACCCCCAGAGGCCCGCCGCGTAGAGCAGGCCGAAGACGACGGCCGATGCCGCATGGAGGAGGAGGCCGGCCGGGCGGGCGTTGGCGCGCGAGCGGGTGACGAGGCTCCCGACCGCGGCCACCATGTCGAACCTCGCCCAGTTCGCGCGGGTGATGAGGCGCATGACCGCCAGCATCGCCGCGCCCCCGAGTAGGCCGCCAAGGACGGCGGCGGACACGAGCCGGGCCAGGTGCAGGGGAATGTGGGATTCCATGGGCTTTTGGGACGGGCCTTGGGCCCGTCCCCGTGCACTGACCCCCGGACCGCCCGGTCGGCTCCCCTGCGGGCCGGTTTGGCCCATGCATTTCGCGGCGCCCCGGCAGTAACCGCTTCGGTGTCGGCGGGTCTAACACGCGCCCCGCCTATCCGGCTGGGCCTATGACCGTTCCGCGATCCCGATGAGCACCGAGGAAAAAAAGCCGAAGGAGGAGCCCGGCGCCGAAAAGGCCGCCGGGGCGAAGCCCGAGGGGGAAGGCGGCGAGCCGGGGGAGGGCGGCAAGCGCAAGGGGCCCGCCAAGCCGGCGTGGTACCGGCGGCCGGGCATCGTCGGCCTCCTTGTCCTCGTCCTCGCCGTCCTCGTCGTCACGGTGGCGCTCGTCTGGCGCCACACCCGCACCTACGTGACGACGGACGACGCCTACATCGACGGCATCCCGCAGATCGTGAGCCCGCAGGTCGAGGGCCGGGTCGTGAAGGTCCTCGTGGACGACAACCAGGACGTGAAGGCGGGCCAGGAGCTGGTGACGCTCGACCCCTCCGACTACCAGGCCCGCGTGGCCCAGGCCGAGGCCTCGATGGCCCAGGCCCGGGCGCAGCTGGCCCAGGCCGGGGCACAGGGGAAGGTCTACTCGGCGCAGGCCGACGAGGCGCAGGCGAGCCTCGGGACCGCCGAGGCCAACAGGCAGAACGCCGCCAACCAGCTCGGGCGCTACACGAGGCTGTCCGCCGTCGACGCGGCCGCGGTATCGGCCCAGCAGATGGACGCCGCCCGCGCGGCGGCCACGAGCACGGCCGCCGCCGCCCTGGCGGCGCAGAAGGCCGTCGCGGCCGCGAAGGCCCAGCTCGCGTATTCGGCCAGCCTCGAGGAGGCCGCCCGCGCGGGCATCGCGTCGGCCCAGGCCCAGGTCGACGAGGCCCGGCTCACGCTTTCCTACACCCACGTCATCGCCCGCATCGACGGGCGGGTCGCCAACAAGACGGTCACGGAGGGCAGCGTCGTCGCCGCGGGGGCGCCCGTCATGGCCGTCGTGCCCCGCGACGTCTACGTGACCGCCAACCTCAAGGAGACCCAGCTGAATCACCTGAGGCCCGGGCAGCCGGTCACGGTCCACGTCGACGCCTACCCTGCGATGAAGCTCTCGGCCAAGGTGGCCAGCGTGGAGCCCGCGAGCGGGCAGACCTTCAGCGCCATCCCGCCGCAAAACGCCACCGGGAACTGGGTCAAGATCGTGCAGCGGGTTGCCGTGAAGATCGTCTTCGACAAGCTTCCCGACGACCCGGGGGAGCGCCTCGCCCCGGGAATGTCCGTCGAGATCTCGGCGAAGGTCCGCTGAGCCATGGCGCTCGAGCGGTCAGCGGCGGGCGACCACAACCCATGGCTGATCGCAGTCATCGTCTCCATGGCCACCTTCATGGAGGTGCTGGACACCAGCATCGCCAACGTCTCGCTCGACCACATCGCCGGCAGCCTGGCCGCCAGCTTCGACGAGAGCACATGGGTGCTGACGAGCTACCTCGTCAGCAACGCCATCATCCTGCCGATCAGCGGCTGGCTCTCGCGCGTCGTCGGCCGAAAGCGGTTCTACATGATCTGCGTCGGGCTCTTCGGCGCCAGCTCGCTCCTGTGCGGCCTGGCCCCGAGCCTGGGCTGGCTCGTCGTCTTCAGGATCCTCCAGGGATTCGGCGGCGGGGGCCTCGCCCCGAGCGAGCAGTCGATCCTTGCCGACTCGTTCCCCCCGGAGAGGCGGGGGCAGGCCTTCGCCCTCTACGGCGTGGCGGTCGTCGTGGCGCCCACCCTGGGGCCCACGCTTGGCGGCATCATCACGGACAACCTGTCCTGGCGCTGGATATTCCTCATCAACATCCCCGTGTGCCTGCTCTCGCTCGTCCTCTCGGGCATGATGCTCTCCGACCCGCCAGCCGTGAGGAAGGACCGAGAGGAGGCCCTGAAGGGAGGCCTCAGGATCGACCTTCTCGGCTTCATCCTCGTCGCGGTCGGCCTCGGCTGCCTCCAGGTGGTCCTCGACAAGGGGACCGAGGACGACTGGTTCGCGTCGGACTTCATCCTCACCTTCACCATCGTCTCGATAATCAGCCTGGCGGCGCTCGTCTACTGGGAGCTCACGACGGACGAGCCGATCGTGGACATACCGCTCATGCGCAGCCGCAGCTTCAGCGCCTCCATGGGGGTCATGTTCGTCACGGGCTTCATCCTCATCAGCACGACCCAGATGCTGCCGCAGTTCCTGCAGTCGATCATGGGGTACACGGCGACGAAGGCCGGGCTCGCGCTCACGCTCGGCGGGCTTGCCACGCTCGTCACGATGCCCATGGCCGGGGCGCTGCTCCACCGCGTGCAGCCGAAGCACCTCATCATATTCGGCCTCTCGGTCGAGGTCCTGGCCTTCCTGTACCTGAAGACCTTCAACACGCAGGTCAGCTTCGGGTACGCGTCCCTCGGGCGTGTCATCCAGGGGATAGGCCTGCCCTTCCTCTTCGTCCCCATCACGACCGTGTCCTACGCGGGGCTGCCGCCCGACAAGAGCAACAACGCCTCGGCGCTCGTGAACACGATGCGCAACCTGGGGGGCAGCTTCGGCATCTCCGTCGCGGTCGGCGTCCTCGCCGACCGGACCCAGTTCCACCACGCCCGGCTGGCCGAGCGCGCGACCCTGTTCACGCGCCACCCGGCGGCGGGCGCGGCGATGGCGCTGTTCGCGCAGCAGGTCGACCGCCAGGCGCAGATGTGGAGCTACATCGACGTCTTCGTGCTCCTGGCGATCATGGCCGCGGTCGCGATCCCGCTCACCTTCGTTCTCCAGAACGTCAAACCGGGGGGAGGCGAGCATGCGGCGGCGTGACATAGCGGCCATCGCCTGCGCCCTCCTGGCCGCGGGCTGCATGGTGGGGCCCGACTACCACAAGCCGAAGGCGCCCCTGCCACCGGCGTACCCCGGGGCGCCGAGGGCCGGGGCGGCCGACCCCGCGGCCCTCGAGTCCTGGTGGACCCTGTTCCATGACGACGAGCTCGATTCGCTGATTGGCCGCGCGCTTCGCAACAACCGCGACATCAAGGCCGCCGTCTCCAGGCTGAGGCAGGCGCGGGCCGAGCGCGAGGTCGCGGCCGGCGCCCTGCTTCCCGAGCTCGACGCTACTGCGGGCCTCAACCGCGCGCTCGGCAGCCGCAACGTCCAGCTCCCGCTTTCCTCCCTTGCGGGAAGCGGGGGCGGCCAGTCCGGCTCGGGGTCAAAGGCCCCGTCGGCCCAGGGGGGTCCGCAGCCCGCGGCGGCGACGGCCTCGGCCCCGGCGCCGGTCCCGGCGGCCCCGCTGGGGGGCCCCCAGTCGCCGTTCGGCGACGGCGGCCTGCCCGGGGTGACGACCAACCTCTACCAGGCCGGCTTCGACGCCGTGTGGGAGATCGATGTCTTTGGCGGGCAGAGGCGGGCCGTCGAGGCCGCCCAGGCCGAGGTGGCCGCGGCGGCGGACGCCGGGTACGGGACGCGCATCTCGCTCCTCGCCGAGGTGGCGGCCTCCTACCTCCAGGTCCGCATGGCCCAGGAGCGCGGGGACGTCGCCCGGCGGAGCATCGAGGCGCAGAAGGGCCTCCTGCGGATCGCAAGGGAGCAGTTTGACGCGGGGCTCGGCGACGAGGTCGCAGTGGCCCAGGACGCCGCGCAGCTGAGCCTCGACGAGACCCAGCTCGCGCCGCTTCAGCTCTCCGCCCGGCTCTCGGAGCACGTGCTGGCGCTCCTCCTTGCCGAGGATCCCGCGTCCGTCGAGGCCGAGCTGTCGCGGCGCGCGGCGCTCCCCGTGCTTCCCGCTGACCTGCCGGTGGACGTGCCTTCCGACCTCCTGCGGCGCCGGCCCGACGTGCGTCAGGCCGAGCGGCAGCTGGCCGCGGCCAACGCCCAGATCGGCGTCGCGGCGGCGCAGCTCTACCCGCAGTTCAGCATCACGGGCCTCCTCGGCATCGACAGCAGCGACCTGAAGCACCTCCCCGAATGGTCCAGCCGGTACTACTCGCTCGCCCCGGGGATAAGCTGGCCGATCCTCGACTGGTCGAGGCTCCATGCGGCGGTGCGCGTCCAGAACGAGATGGAGGAGCAGGCGCTCCTTGCCTACCAGACGTCCGTCGCCCAGGCCCTGAAGGACGTCGAGGACGCCCTCGTCCAGTACGAGGAGGACCGCTCGAGGCACGCGGGGCTCGCCGACGCCGTCGCCCAGGCGCGCCGCGCGTTCCAGGTGACTCGGCAGATCCACGAGCAGGGCCTCGCGGACCAGACGGCGACGCTGGTCGCGCAGCGGGCCGTCGACCAGGCCGAGGACGGCCTGGCCCAAAGCGAAGTGGGCCTGCGGCTGGACCTCGTCGCGCTGTACAAGGCCCTCGGCGGGGGCTGGCGCGCCCTTCCCTGAAGGTTTGCGCCTGGGGGCGGCCCCGGCAGGATCCGCCGACCGCCCCATGCTCCGGCTGAAAATCGAATCCCGCATCGCGATCGCCGTACTCGCGGTCCTTGGGATACCCGCGGTCTTCCTTGTGCCGCCCGCGGTGACGTTCGACGGGCCGAGCCATTATTTCCGGGCGCTCCAGGTGTCCGAGGGGACGATGCGGGCGGAGAGGTTCTCGGACAGGGCGGTGGGCGGGCGCCTCCCGGAATCCCATGTGCGCTTCGTCAATTCGATGCTCTGGAGCTCCTACTGGGGCCCGGGCCACGACTTCATGGGCCTGGGCGAGTGGTCCCGGCTGTCCACGCGGGCTGCGGCCCTTCGCGGCGACGAGCGGGTCGAGTTCACGAACACGGCCGTCTACAGTCCGGCGAACTACGTCCCCCAGGCGCTGGGGATGCGCATGGGAACGATGATTTCCGGCTGGCCCCTCCTGGCGGCGTGGCTGGGGTGCCTGTTCAATCTCGCGGGATACGGGGCCCTGGTGGTCGCGGCCCTCCAGCTTGCGCCCAGGTTCGAGCGCGGCGTCCTCCTCCTCAGCCTCTGCCCGCTGATCGTGTTCCAAGCGGCGTCGCCGAGCGCCGACGCCGTCAACTTCGCCCTGCCTCTCCTCTTCATCGCATGGGCCTGGCGCCTCAGGCACGGGGAGGTGGAGCGGCCCGGCGCCGAGCTTGCGGGGCTCTTCGCGGCCGGGATAGGCGTCGCCCTGCTTAAGCCGGTGCTCCTCCCCGTCGTGGCCTGCGCGGCGCTCCTGCCCGACCGCTGCTTCGGCGGTCGCAGGGCGGCCAGGCTCGCGGCCACCGCCCTCCTCTTTGCCGGCGCGCTCGCCGCCTGGTACGGGTGGAACCGCGGCAACGCCGGCATCGACGTCGCCGGGTGGTTCGACGCCTCGCGGCCGCCGCCGTCGGGGCAGGTGCTCGCGCTGGAGGCGGGCCCCCTCGGCTTCCTCTCGGCCTTCGGGCACTGGCTCGTGCGCGACATGGCGCCCCAGTGGCCGGACCTCTATGCCTACGTCGGCGGGTGGGCCGGCGCCGCCACGTTCCGCCTCAATTCGGCCCTCTCCCTCGTCCTCCTCGTGGGCCTGCTGGCGTGCGAGGCCAGGGGCGGGCCCCGCGACGGGAGGTGGGCCGGCCTCCTCGCCCTCGTGGCCGCGGCTGTCATCGGGGCAACGGCGCTGTCCCTATGGATCTATTTCGGGACCCCGGGCGTGCCGACGATCCCGGGGTTTGCCGGCCGGTACCTCTACCTGCCTGCGGCGGCGCTCGCCATCGCCGCCTCGGAGCTCACGCGCGGCGGGGCCCCGAGGGTGAGGACGGCGCTTTTCTGGGCGGCCCTTGCGGCCGAGATTGCCGGCACGGCGGCGATACTCGTCCCCGTCGCGGCCCGCTCGCTCTAGGCTGCCCCGGTCCCGCGCGGGGGACGGGGATTTCCCAAATGCGGACACCCGGCCGGCCCCCCGGCGGGGCGGGATTTCATGTAACGCCATGAACCGCGCGCGGTTGTGGTTTCGTGCAGCCGTGGAACAGCGGATGCTACCAGGACCCAGCCCCATGCTCAAAGACCTGCGCTTCGCCCTCCGCTCCCTCTCAAAGACCCCCGGCTTCACGCTCGTCGCCATCCTCACCCTTGCGGCCGGGATCGGCGCCTCGGCCTCCATCTTCAGCGCGCTGCGGGCCCTCGTCCTCGACGCCTTCTCCTACGGCGGGGCCGACCGTGTCGTGCAGGTGTGGGAGAACAAGGACGGGGGCATGAGCGTCGACGACTTCTTCGACCTCCGCGCGCAGGTGACGTCGCTTGCGGACCTGGGCGCGTACACGCCCTACACGGCGAACGTCGGCGGGGACAGGCCGGAGTCGGTGATGGGGGTCCTCTGCACGGACCAGGTCCTTGAGTCCTATGGCATCAGCCCGCGGATGGGGCGGACGATCGCGGCCGCCGACATGGCAAAGGGCGCGCCCAAGGTCGCCGTGCTCAGCGACGGCTTCTGGCGCCAGCAGTTCGGCGACGATCCCCAGGTGATCGGGAAGAGGATGCGCGTCGACGGGAGCGACGTGACGGTCATCGGGGTCATGCCCGCCGGCTTCGAGTTCGCATCGCCGTGGCTGCGGACGCAGTCGTGCGGGTTCTGGACGGCCCTGGACATCAGCCCCGGCATGGCGGGCATGTCGCGGGGCAGCCGGTGGCTTAACGCCGTGGGCCGCCTGTGGCCGGGCGCCTCGGTCGCCGCGGCGAACAGGCAGGTCCAGGCGGTGGGCTCCAGGATCTCCAAGGAATTTCCCGACACCAACTCCGGCGACCATTTCCTCCTTCTCTCGATGAAGGATGAGATGACCCGGTACACGTCTCCCGAGGTCTGGACCCTGTTCGGCGCGGTGAGCCTCGTCATGCTCATCGCCTGCGCCAACGTGGCGAGCATGCTCCTCGCCCGGGGAGCCGGCCGCCAGGCCGAGATCGGAGTGCGGATGGCCCTCGGCGCGTCGCGGGGGCAGATCGTGCGCCTCGTCGTCATGGACAGCCTCGTCCTCGCGCTCGCGTCGTCCGTGCTGGGCGCCGGGCTCGCGGCCATTGGGGTGAGGGTCCTCGCCCTCATGGCCTCCACCCCCGACTACCAGAGGGCGGCGATCACCGTGAACTGGGCAGTGATCTTCTTCTGCGCCTGCGCGGCCGTACTCACTGCGGTCCTGTCTGCGCTCCCCCCGGCCCTGGCCGCGCTCGGCCTGTCGGCATCGGAGGCCGCGCGCGCGGACTCGCGTAGCGTGGCCGGGTCCCGCGGCCGGAGCGTGATGCTCCGCGCGCTCGTGGTTGCGCAGGTCGCGATCGCCTTCGCCCTCGTGAACGGGGGCGCGCTCGTCTCCGCGAGCTACCTGAAGGAGCTGTCGGCGAACAGGCAGCTGTCCACGGACCACGTCCTGTCCGCGGCCATGGACCTGAACGGCCCCGCGTATAAGAAGGGGCCGGACGCAGTCCGGTTCTGCGAGCAGCTTGCCGAGAGGGCAGAGGCGCTGCCCGGCGCCGTGGCCGCGGGCGTCACGACGAGGATGCCCCTCGAGGGCGGGAACAACATGACGATCCGCAGGGACGACCAGGCGTTCGATGGCGCGGTCCGCAGGCCGCTCGCGGAGATCGCCGCGGTCTCTCCCGGCTTCTTCGCGGCGTCCGGGACCGCGATCCTGGAGGGGCGCACCCTCAACAGCGGCGACGGCGAGGGCACGATGATCGGCGTCGTCATCAACAAGGCGCTGGCCGACAAGGAGTGGCCGGGCAGGGACCCGATCGGCCGGGTCGTCATGGGCAACGAGAGGAACCCGGACTTCAAGTGCAGGGTCGTGGGCGTTGCCGAGAACGTGCGCCAGTGGGGCCCCAAGTCCGACGTGAACCCGGCAATCTACTGGCCCCTCGGGAAGGCCTGGGGCCAGCAGCGCTTCCTCCTTGTCCGCACGGCGGGCGACGCGGGCCAGCTCGCGGGCCCCATGCGGGCCCTCGTCACCTCCATGGACCGGGACATTCCGCTCTCGCAGGTGCGCACGCTGGGAGAGCTGGTGCGCCAGGACACCAGGGACGACCGCGTGTTTGCCGGGATCGTCGACTTCTTCATGGCGACGGCCCTCTGCCTCGTTGCCGTCGGCCTCTACGGGTCCCTGTCCTACCACGTGCTCCGGCGCACCCGCGAGATCGGGGTCCGGCTCGCCCTGGGGGCCGGGCGGCGGAACATCCTGCGGCTCGTCTTCTCGAAGGGCCTCGGCTGGGTGGGCGTCGGCGTCGTGATCGGGGCCGGCGGGTCCGTCGCCCTCGGCGCCGTCATCCGCTCGATGGTGTGGGGCGTGGCGCCCGTGAGCGTCCTGGCGCTCGCCGGGAGCAGCCTCGTGGTTGCCGCCTCCGCGGTGGCGGCGAGCTGGTTCCCGGCACGGCGCGCGGCGGCGCTGGACCCCATGGACGCGCTCCGCAGCGACTAGGGAAAGAAGGGGAGCAAACATTGTCCTCGCGGCCCCCGCGGTCCGCCTGTGGATTGGCGCGGTGTGCGACACCACACGGTCCCCATGTCCGCAGGCCCGCGCCGGCGCGCGGCCTGCGCCCTGAGACGGTGCAGGGCTCCGCGCTCAGGTTCAACCGGGAGGTCCTCATCGGCGAGCTCGGCGCCCTCGTCCTCGCGAACGGCTCGGCCCCCGTCGTCTCCCACTTCACGAGGGACGCCTCGGTCATATCCGGGATTGCCGTGGCGGCCACGCTGGCCGGCGGCGGGCTCTCCTGGCTCGCGGCGCGGGTGTACGACAGGGTGAGGGACCGCGCCTACAGCACGAAGACGATCGCGAGCGATGTCGGGTACTTCATGCCGGCCGCGACCGTGCTCGGATTCGTCCTCTACGACCCGACGATCTTCCTCGTCTCGCGGCACCTGCTCCTGCATGGCACGGGCGTCCGCGCGTCCGTGCTCCTCGGGCAGGCCGCGGCGTTCGCCCTATTCCTGGCCGCGATCAACGGCTACAGGGTCGTCCTTCTCCGCCTCAGGGGGAAGGCCCTCTGACGGGGCCCGCGCCCGGTATCCGGCGAGGAGCCCGCGCAGGGTCCGCGCCTGGTCCAGGGGGTCGGAGTCGACCGTCTCCAGGCGCCTGCGGAATTCCGGGAGGGCGCCGAGGAAGCGCCCGAGCTCGTCCCTCGTCGGCATCTCGGAATAGTCCCCGATACCCGAGGAGCGCAGGAAGAAGGCGTTGTACGTCTGCTCGAACTGCCCGCGCAGGGGGACGCCGAAGTAGGGCTTCTTGAGGAAGATGGAGTCGGCGATGAGCGAGAAGCCGGTCGTGGCTATGATGGCCTTGCAGGCCGCCAGGTCCGCGGGGTAGGCCGCGCCCTGGGCGCGGTAGGTCAGGTTTGCGTCCTTCCCCTCGCGGTTGTGGCAGTAGACGACGAACGTCTCCGGCAATGACTTCAGGAGCTCGATCAGCCGGGGGTTCTCCTTGGTGAGGTAGACGAGGACGTGCTGCCCGGCGGCAGGCCTCAGGCCCCGTATCTCCTCCTGGATGACGGGCGAGACGACATGGACGTGGGGCCGCGGCCTCGCCCGGCGCCCGAAGGACTTCACGATGTAGTCCTCGGCGCCGAACGTGACAAACCTCGTCGCCAGGTTGGCGAGGTGGAAGGCGAAGGGGCTCGCGCCGCGGGGGCGCCTCAGGTGCCGCAGCTCATTCTGGTTGTCCATGCTGACGAGCGGCCGCCGCAGCAGGTGCGAGGCGATCATCGTGAAGGGCTCGTAGGCCGTGATGAAGACGTCCGGACCGAACTCGGAGAGCTCGCGGATGAGGCGGCGGCCGTTGCGGAGGTAGTAGGGGACGCAGCCGAGGTTCATCCTCACCGTCTTCGGGAGCGAGAACCCGCGCTGCGTCATGCACAGCTGGACACCCTCGATCCGTGTGGGGGCGAACTCCGCCAGCGAGCGCACCGCCCGGTCGCCGTACGTCAGCATCCTTATCGCGTGGCCGTCGGCCCGGAGGGCACGGCCGATCTCGATGGCCTCAAAGACATGGCCTAGGCCTTCGCCAGACACACCGTACACGATATTCATCGACGCCAGTTGGGAGTTTGGCAGCGTCGCGCATAAGCCGCTCACACGCAAGGCCGGCCGCGTTTCCCCGAGAGATGATCGCCGCACGTACCCTTTGCCTCGTCCTGCTGGCCGCGCCGCTGATGGCGCCCGCCCAGCAGCTCAGGCACGTCCAGGCCCGGATCGCCTCCGGCGTCATCGAGGGCGTCGTCAGCTCCGACGACCGGGTGCGGACGTTCAAGGGGATCCCCTTCGCCGCGCCCCCGGTGGGCCCGCTCCGCTGGAGGCCGCCGCAGCCGGTCGCGCCATGGCCGGGCGTGCTCACGACCATCAGCTACGGAGCGAGGCCGATGCAGGGCCGGACCAACAGCAGCATGGTCTTCCACGACGCCATGCCGAGCGAGGACTGCCTCTACCTGAACCTCTGGCTTCCCGAGCACGCGGGCGGCCGGCTGCCGGTCATGGTCTGGATCTTCGGCGGGGGGTTTGCGGCGGGGTCGAGCTCGGAGCCGAGGCAGGACGGGGGCAACCTCTGCAAGAAAGGGGTCATCGTCGTCAGCATGAACTACCGCCTGGGTGTCTTCGGCTTCCTTGCCCACCCTGACCTCGCACGGGAGTCGCCCGGCGGCGCGTCGGGCAACTACGGCCTCATGGACCAGGTGGCCGCGCTGCGCTGGGTTAGGGACAACATCGCGGTCTTCGGCGGCGACCCGGGCAACGTGACGATCTTCGGGGAGTCCGCAGGATCCATGTCGGTCAACGCGCTCATGGCCTCCCCGATGGCGCGGGGGCTCTTCAGCAAGGCGATCGGGGAAAGCGGGGCCTTCCTCGAGCAGCCGGGGGCCGCGACGCCGCCAAGGCTGAGGACCCTCGCGCAGGCCGAGGAGGCCGGCGCCCGGTTCGGCGAGGGCCTCGGCGCCCGCACGGCCGCGCAGCTCCGGGCGATTCCCGCGGCGGACCTCCTCGCGGCGGCCGGCAGGGCGCCGCGCGGCACCTTCTGGCCCGACATCGACGGCCTCTTCATGAAGGCGGACCCCCACGAGGTCTTCGCCTCGGGCGGCCAGGCCCGCGTCCCGCTGATCGCCGGCTCGAACCTCGATGAAAAGAGCTGGAAGGACTATTTCGGGAAGGCGCCGCCGACGCTCGCCAGCTACCGCGCGCTGGCCCGCTCGAGGTTCCCCGGCCGCGACGCGCGGTTCCTGGGGCTCTACCCCGCGGGCGACGACGCGCAGGCGCGACGCTCCGCCTCGGACCTTCAGAGCGACCTCTTCATGGGCTACTGCGCCTGGAAGTGGGCGGACGAGCAGCGCCTGCTGCGTGGGCCGGCGGTCTACCGCTACCGGTTCGAGGAGACCCTTCCCCTGCGGGCGGACGCCCCGCCGGGCACGCAGGCGTCGGCGCCGCACGCCGGCGAGATCGAGTTCGTCTTCCGCGTCCTTTCCTCGCGGCCGCTCCCCTGGAGGCCGCAGGACAGGCGGGTCTCCGAGCTCATGGCCGACTACTGGACCAACTTTGCGAAGACGGGCAACCCCAACGGGCCGGGCCTGCCCGGCTGGCCCCGGTACGCCGAGTCCGGGGGCCTGGAGGTCATGCACCTGAGGGCCGATCCCGGGGCGCTGCCGGAAACGAGCCTCGCCCGCTACGCGTTCCTGGCGGGGCGGTGACCGCGTCCGTGCCCCAGGGCCTTCCGTCGTTGCCGCCGGCAGGGCTTTGCGGCAGACAGGGGGCATGAGCCGCAGCGCGCTGGCGTTTCTCCTCGTGGCCACGGCCGGCACCGCGCTGGCCGGGAGCTACTCCGGGCCCGCCCGGCCTCAATCCGTCTACATCTCCTGGGCCGCCCACGACGAGCTGTCCGACAACGTGAAGCTCGACGAGGGGCTGGCGGACCGCGAGCTGGCGGCCCTGGCGCGCCTGAAGGGGGATGGGGCGCAGTTCGACTACTTCCTCCTCGACATGGGCTGGTTCGACCGGGATGGGGGCCTCCGGACCTTTCGGAAGGACCGGTGGCCGGAGGGCCCCGGCAGGTTCTTCGCCGCCTGCGCCGCGCAGGGCCTGAAGCCCGGGCTCTGGCTGTCCACGAACGTCTGCGGCTGGTCCGACGAGCCGTTCCTCCACCCGCGGCCCGAATGGTCTGGCTCCATGGGGGGCTACAAGGACCTGGCCATGAGCTTCACGAGGGGCGGGTTCCTGGACTACCAGATCGCCACGATGCAGCGCTGGTACGACCAGGGCGTCCGGCTCTTCAAGTTCGACTTCGCCAACTTCGAGGCGGCCTCGCCGGGGGAGCTTGCGCGGCTCGGGAAGGTGGAGGTCGCCCGCCGCAACTCCGAGGCGTGGCGCCACGCCCTGGAGAAGTTCCGCCAGCGCAACCCCGATGTCGTCCTCATGGCGTACAACGGCTACGGGGGGCAGACGGGCGACACCTACCCGACGTTCACGAAGTCCATCAACCTCGCATGGCTGGACGCCTTCGACTCGCTCTACTGCGGCGACCCGAAGCCGTCGGACGTGCCCTGCGCCAGCTTCTGGCGGTCCCTCGACGTCTACAGCGACGCGATGGTGCTCCAGTACGCCGCCAACGGCGTCCCCCTGCCGCGCGTCGACAGCAGCGGGTTCATGATAGGGAACACCGGCACCATCTACCGGCGCGGCACGGCCGAATGGAAGGGGACGCTCGTCCTGTCGGCCGCACGGGGGGGCCGGGTCAACACCTACTACGGCGATCTTGCGCTCCTGGATGACAAGAGTGGGAAGTGGTTCGGGAAGGTGCAGCGCCTCTATTTTCCCTTCCAGGCGCGCGCCGCCGTCTCGACGTTCGGGGGTTACCCCGGGGCCGGGGTTCCCTACGGATTCCTGGGTCGCGGAACAGGCGGCGCCGTGGCCACCGTCGTCAACCCCGGGATGGGGTTTGCCGACGTGTCGCTGCCGCTCGGCGGGGACCTGCCCCTGAGGGTGCTGTATTCGGACGAGCCGGGCGCCCGGCTCTCGGGAGGGACGCTCCGGCTTGCGCCCGGGCAGCTGGCCGTGGTCGGGCAGGGGGCCTATGCCGACCGCTCCTGGGACCTTGGCGCGGGCGACGCCTCCGGCGTCCCGGCATCGTGCGTGCCGCTCCCGCTGGCCGGCCTTGAGACGTGTCCCGGCACCGTGTCCGCCACGGTGATCGCCCCCGAGGGCGGCGTACTGCGCATCGTATGCACGCAGGCGCGGCCCGACGGCCGGCCCCTGCGCCTGAGCGGCGGGGCGCCGCCGTCAGGCACGTCCCTGGGGAAATTGATGGTCCTCACGGCAGAGCAGGACGGCAGGCAGCTGGCCATGACCCGTCCCTATGACCGGCAGGTCTGGAGCGGAATGTCCTGGGCGCTTGGCGAGGTCGCGCCCAAAGACCTGGTGCCCGGGCGCCCCGTACGGATCACCTATGCGGTGACGGGCAAGGATTCCGCATCGGCAGACATTGGCCTTTCCGCCTTCGGCGTCCATTATTAGGCGGCCGTATCCCCCTGCCGCGGCTGCGCAAATATGAATGGTCCGTCATTCGAAAGGCCTGTATCGAATGTGCGCTTCAACTTGCGCCCATCCTTAACCTGCCGGCTGCCGGAAAAGAATATGCAGTGGGTCCCGAACGGGCCCCCGCCCCGGCCAAGGCAAAGGAGAGGGGCCATGAGCCTGAACTTTGACAGGCGCCCAAATGAGACCTGCCGCGACGCTTTGAATTTCGGGAAAGATCAGTCGGCAGCCAGCTTCGCCCTAAGGAGCGCCACCGACTTCGCGGGGCTTATCAGGTTGACCCGGCCATTCCGGTCGCACCCGTCGACGATGAGCTTCCTCGCCTCCTCGGGGGTCAGCGCGGGGTCGAGCGCGAACAGCTTGCCCGCGAGGTTCGTGACCTGGGGGGACGCCATGGACGTGCCGCTCAGCTTCAGCCGCCGGCCGCCGGGGATGTAGCTCTCGACCTCATAGCCGTTGGCATGGACATTGACCATGGGCCCGAATGAGGAGAACGACGTCTCCTCGCCGGCCTGGTCGACGGCGCCGACGGTGATCATGTTCGGGAGCTGGAGGGAGGAGGGGATGAACTCGTCAAACTGGACGTTGTCGTTGCTGTTGCCGGCGGCGCACACGAACAGGATGCCCGGCGCGCCCTTCATCGCCTTCAGGAGCGCCGACTTGCCGATCTCGAAGTATTCGCGGGAGAGCTCCTTTCTCTGCTCGGCGGTGCCGCCCGCCCCGTTGGCCTCGAAGGCGTTCTCGTAGTCCTTGACCGAGCCGCCCCAGCTCATGTTCACGACGCGCACCCCGTTCTGCTTGAAATAATCCACCACGGCGCCGTAGGCGGCGGCGTCCTTCTTGGCCTGCTCCAGCGTCGGGACCTCCGGGATGAGGTGGTAGTCGAACGTGATGCGGCCGATGACGACCTTCGCGAAAGGGTTGCCGTCCGTCGCGATGCCGGCGACGTGGGTGCCGTGCGCCCAGTTGCCGACCAGCTCCAGGTTCTCGATCAGCGGCTTCACCTGGTCGGGCCTGAGCTGGGACATGTAGCGCTTGAGGTCGGTCGCCTCGGGGCTGTCCACGGAGGCCTGCAGGTCGGAGAAGCCCTTCAGCCGGCCGACCAGGTCGTCCACGTGGTCCTTTGCCGCCCCAAGGGGAACGGTCATGTCGGGGCTCGGGTCGGAGTGAAGGGTGAAGGCGATGCCGTGGTGGCCCTCGGCGTCGGTTATCAGGCGGTCCCGGAATACGCCCTCGTCGACGCCGCTGTCCCAGATCCCGATCCTGACCGGCGACGCCTTGTCGCCCGGCTTGAGGGCGACCAGGCGGGGCGTCCACCTGTCGGGCTTCACGACCGTGTGGGCCGCCACCACGTCCGAGAGCACGCCCACGATGACCTGCTTCATCGGCAGGGTGTTCTTGATCTGGTTCCGCATCGCGACCAGCTGGCGGGCGACGGTCATTGAGATGGTCCCCGTCTTCTGCTCGCCCGGGTCGAACTGCTGCTGGGCTATCCCGATGAGGAGGTTCGGGCTGCGTATCTCATAGGAGGCCTTGGCCTGCCTGAGGTCGTTCTGGACGGCGTCCCAGGGCAGCGCGGCCACCTCGGCGGCCAGCTCGTCGTGGTAGGCCTTATCAAAACCCGCGGCGGACGGGTGGGCGATGTGGGCCTTCGCCCACGCCTCGGACGTCAGCCCGGCTGTCAGCTTCTCGCTCGGCTTGTCCTCCAGGCCCCGCAGCTCGCCTATGAGGCGCAGCGTGGAGGCGTAGTCCCCGTCCAGCATCGCGAACGCGAGCCTCGTGCCGGTGAAGTCCTGGAGGGTCGTCTTGTCCCGGATGTCGTAGGCCGCGAGGTCGGACGCCTGGTCCTTCTGAAGCGCCGCCGCCAGGGCGGCAAACTGCGCGTCGTCCATCAGGACGGCCGACGGGGCCTCCATCAGCGTGTAGGTGTGGCGCGGCAGGTCGTCGGCCTTCTCGACCTTCTTCTTGGCAGAAGGGGCGGCCTGGGCGGCCGCGAGGGCGGCGAAGAGGATGAATGCGGCGCCGGCGCAAAGCCGGCGGGGGGTGGGTTTGAGGAGGTGGGGCATGCGGGAACCCAACTGCGGGTGATCCGCCCATGGGTTGTCAAATTCGAATGTGGGGTGCCTGCCAGGGGAGGCCCCAGGCGCCCGTGGCCCGGCCTTGGATGCGCGGCATTGCCTTTGGGGGGACCGGCGGTCTCATGGTTGCGCCCCCCCCAACCCCCCTTGCTCCGCATGAGTTCCCCCGCCGGCCGTGTCCGCAACCCCTGGATCTGGGTCCCCAGCTCCTACCTCGCCGAGGGCATTCCCTTTGCCCTGGTGATCTGGGTCGCCGGGACCATGTACAAGGACCTCGGGCACTCCGACGGCCAGATCACGCTCGCCACGGCGAGCATCGGGATCGCCTGGTCGCTGAAGCCCCTCTGGGCGGCCTTCCTCGACATGTACCGGACGAAGAAATTCTTCGTCCTCACCATGGAGGTCCTGATTGCGGCGCTCCTGTGCGCCATCGCGGTGGCGCTCCCGCTCCCGAACTATTTCCAGATCTCGATCGCGGTCCTCTGGGTGATGGCCTTCGCCTCGGCCACGCAGGACATCTGCGTCGACGGCATCTACATCACGACGCTGGACCCCGGCGGCCAGGCGAAGTTCATCGGGGTCCAGGGCGTGTTCTGGAACGTCGGCCGCCTGTTCGGGACGGCCGTGGTGGTCTGGGCGGCGGGCTCCCTGAGGCAGGACCATGGCATGTCCGCGACCGCCGCCTGGAGCGTGGCCCTCGGCCTTGCCGCGGGCGTGCTGTGCGTGCTGGCGGTGTACCACTGGTTCATGCTGCCGACCGGCTCCGTCACCGAGCGGCCGAAGGGCCTGGGCGAGATCGGCGCCACGTTCGGGGACACCATCGTCGACTTCTTCCGGAAGGAGAAGATCTGGGGGATGCTGCTCTTCGTGCTCCTCTACCGGAGCTCGGAGGGACTGCTCCTCGTCGAGGGGCCGCTCTTCCTGCAGGCCGCCCATGCCGTGGGGGGCGTCGGCCTCTCCCTCAAGGAGAAGGGGATCATCGACGGCACGGTCAGCACCTTCGTCAGCCTCTTCGCGGGCCTCCTCGGCGGGGCGTTCATGGCAAAGTATGGCCTCAACCGGAAGACGCTGGTCTTCATGGCCCTCCTCCTGAACATCCCGCATGTCACCTTCATCGTCCTCTCCCAGCTCGCCGGCCCCGGCCACACGCTCTCGCTCTGGACGGTGGGAGCCCTCGTGACCGTCGAGAAATTCGGGTACAGCTTCGGCTTCGTGGCCAACATGCTCTACATGATGCAGCAGATCTCGCCCGGGAAGTACCACATGACCCACTACGCGTTCTGCAGCGCCCTCATGAACCTGATGCTCGTGCCCACGCAGATGATCAGCGGGCCCCTGGCCGACCATTTTGGGTACAAGACGTACTTCATCATCGTGATGTTCGCCGCGGTCCCGTCGGTGCTCGGGGCCATGTACGCGCCGTTTCCAAGGAAGACCGGGGCGGACTCCGGCCCGGCCGAGGGCGTCACGCTGGCCGCGGAGTGATTCGGGGGCGCCGCTGTCAGCGGTAGCGGTACAGGCGCACCTTCTGCAGGGCAAAGCGCCCCGGCTCCAGGCGCATGTGCCGGCCCTGGTGCGTCTGGTCGCCGTTCAGCCAGCGGATGTGCGTCCACTTTCCGTCGACAAAGTGGCCCTCCTCGCAGCTCAGGATCCCGACCTGGGGGTTGCCGGGCGTCGGGG
Source organism: Opitutaceae bacterium (assembly GCA_036489955.1). Taxonomy (GTDB): domain Bacteria; phylum Verrucomicrobiota; class Verrucomicrobiia; order Opitutales; family Opitutaceae; genus Palsa-1447. Next base: position 28,496 of record DASXEV010000041.1, on the reverse strand, counting down.
CTGCGAAGGTGACGGTGACCCCAATGCCGCCGAAGAGCAACTCGTCGGGCCCGGTCTGTATAACGATCGCGCCCGCGGGCAGGGGAGCCCGCGAGGCCGGCCGGTCATTCGCCTCGTTGATCACCCCGTCGGCAAGCCCCGGCGCCGCGAGGCGCTCGTAGGTGGCGCTGAGGACGAGGCCGGCGAAAGGAACATCCAGCGGCCGCCGCTGCTCGCCCTCGGGCGGCAGGAGCGCGGTCATGGTGCCCCTGCCCTGGTTTGAGAGGATGAGCGGCGTCAGCTGCCTCACGAGGTCGTTGCTGGCCGCGAGCATTCCCTCGGCGGCCCCGGCGATGGACTCGATGCCAAACGGGCTGAATCCCACGGCGTTGTCCGCGCCGTAGGCGTAGAGGGCGTTGACCGCCGCATCGGTGCTCCGGAGCGCCTCGGGGATGAAGAGCGGGTTGCCGGGCTTGGCGTAGCGGTCGGCCCACTCGGCGAAGTCGGGGAAGTAGATGTCGGGGCTCAGGAAGGAGAGGGACGGCGCCCCGGCCCTCCAGATGTCGATCAGGTGGGGCAGCGGCCCGCCGCTCGGATATTCCCCGGGCAGGTACCCGGGCCTGATGAGGGCGGCGTTTGCGTAGAGGGGGAGCGGGTACTCGCGGCGCCCGGCCTGCGCGACCGACTCGACGTACCGCGCAAAGTGCCAGGCCGTGAAGATCTCCGCGGAGGCCGAGCCGTCGCCAAAGACCTCCTGCCAGGTTCCGGACGCCTTGGCCCCGTTCGCCAGCCAGCGCTCGCGAAGCGCCGGGGCCAGCGAGTCGCGGTGCTTCGCCAGGTAGTCGAGGAGCGCCGGGGGCACGTCCGAGGCGTAGGCGCGGTCGGCCTCGGGGCTGCGGTCCCGGGCCTCGGGTAACATCCCGATCTCGTTCTCGACCTGCACGAGCACGACCGTCTGCTCCCGGCTGTCCGCCTCCCGCAGGTGGTGGAGCACCGCGCCGAAGGCCCTCGCATCGGCGTCGCGGTTAGCGTCGGAGAAGGGCGAGAGGATCTCGAGGGCCCTTCCCGCGGAGTCGCGCGAGCGCGGAAAGCGCGCGACGTCGGCCTTCACCCATGCGGGGGCGTAGCAGGCCATGCTGTTCTTCCAGGAGCCGAACCAGAGCAGCACGAGGTGCATCCCGTTTGCCCGGGCGCCGGCGAGGAGTCCGTCCACCGTCGCGAAATCAAGGCGACCCTCGGCAGGCTCGATCTGGTCCCAGTACACCGGCGTAACGACTGTGTTCAGGTTGAGCGCCTTCAGTTTCGGCCAGGAGGGCTTCAGGTAGTCGGGCTCGCCGCTCGAATTGCTGAGCTCGCCCCCGCGGATAAGGAAGGGGTTTCCGTCAACGATGAGCTGGGGGGCGCTCCCGCCCCGGTCGATGTGCGGCGCGGCGGAGTCGGCGAGCACCGGCAGGGGCGCCGCAATCAGGGCGAGATGCAACACCAGGCGAGTGGGAGCTGAATTCATGGTCGGAAAGGATGCGTACGGCGTCGAAGCAATGGGACAATGAGGCAGCTTAGGGCGCCAGCTAACTTTCAGTCTGACAATAGATGCCGTCACTCATGCCGGATTGTGGATGACTTCCTATCCAAAATCCGAAGCGGAGCACCCACGAACTTCCCTGAAGATCGAGTCAGTCAACGCACGCAGGTTTATTTTAAAGCTGAATCCTGGTGGTTTTGCGTTTGCCGCGCCCAGCAACGGAAATACCCATGCGGCAAATGCCTGCGTCTAATGCCCGGCACCTTGGGGCCGAAATAGGCGAAGATTAGTGGTGGCAAAGGAGAATTTGAAACGCACATAAATGAACGTGTTAGAAATGATGAGATAGGTGCTAAGGGCGACGCCTAATATTATTAGTTATTTCAGTAGAATATTTTATGCGATAACAGGAGGCGGATATGACGAAGTGCTATTTTTTTGTAAACTTGAAACGTTTCAATAACTGAACTCCCGGTTGGTTGTCAGTGCCGCGCCCCAGTACGTTAATCCCGAACCCGGAGCGCGTCGTCGCGAGTTGGCCCCGACTCCACTCCCACAACCCCTAGTCACACATGCACGCCTCCAAACTATGGTATAGCCCGGTCCTCATCCTCGGAGCATTGCTCCTTCAGCCCAGCCCAGCCGCCTTCGCGTCGTTCAGCGTAACCGCCGCAGGCGCAAGCCCGGCCAGCGTGACGGCGGGAAACACGGAAACGTTGACCACGTCGATAAAATCAACGGCTGCCGCCAGCAACATGATCGTGGACCTCGAGGTTCATAACTCCGCGGGCACCAAGGTCGCCCAGCAGTATTATTCAGGCGTGAACTTTTCGGCCAACCAGACGCTGCCATACACGTGGAGCTACCCTGTGCCCGCGGGCACTCCAGTGGGTACATATACGCTATGGGTTGGTGTCTTCACCTCAGGATGGGGGGCCCTCGATTATTCGGACGCCTCGGCGGCGAGCTTTAATATCGTGACGGCGCCAGTGGCCCAGCTCCTTTCATATCTGACGGGATTGGACACAGGAAGCAGCACCCGTGTCCTTTCTGGCCAGCATTCATCGTACTGGGATTCGAACCCCATGGATGTGGTCACTGCGGTCACCAGCCAAACCGGTGACACACCGGCCATCCTTGGGACGACGCTCGGCATCGTCGGCAGCTCGGAGAATGGCGTCACGCTCTCGAACAGCTGGCTCTCGACCGGCGGCATCGTCGAGGTGTCCCTGTGGCCTGACAATCCGCTTACAGGGGTGGATGACAATGATCGCAGCTTTACCTTCAGCGACATCTACACGTCCGGCACGTCACTCAACACTGCCTGGAACAGTTACCTCAATACGATTGCGACTAACCTGAAGGCCATAAGTGGCACGGTACTGTTCCGAAATTTTGTCGAGTGTAACGGCAATTGGAGTTGGTGGGGCGGCCAGCCCACTGCTCAATTTATTGCCCTGTGGCAATATACCCGCACCTACCTTATCAACCAGGGCGTCAACAACGTGCTCTGGGTGTACAATGTAAATGGCGGTTCTGGGAACGAGACGGCCTATTACCCGGGAGCCAGTAACGTCGATGTGATCAGCATCGACGCCTATAGCTCCACTTTTGGGACGGACTCCGGCATCCAATCCTCGTACTCCGCCCTCAAGGGCCTCGGGAAGCCGCTTATCTTTGCCGAATGTGGTGCCTCTTCTGCGCCAAATCAGCCGGCGCTTTATTCTGTGGATAGCAGCACCATCATAACAGGAATTCAGAGCAGCTATCCCCAGATGGTGGGCTATGTTGTCTGGTGCCAGAACTGGGCCATTTCAAACCAGAATGGCGCAGCAGCTTTGCTGAACAACCCTTGGAGCATCAACTTCAACACCCTCAATCCCCAGTACAGCTTTGAATCATCCACGCAGGGCTGGACGGCCAGCTCTCCTGTGACGAGCGTGGCCACTTCCACGACCCACGTCTATTCCGGGTCGAAATCCCTTGCCGTGAACTTCAGCGGCACCGGCACGGGAACTGCCAGGGTGACCACGCCGTCAACGCCGGACGGCGCTGTCGTGACCTTCCACATATGGATCCCAAGCGGGAGCCAGCTGACATGGATACAGCCCTACGTGAACGACGCGAACTTTGTCTGGACGGGCGCCTATACGGCTATTGGAAGCATCACAACGAACGCCTGGAACACCATCACAGTGACTGTGCCGTCAAACGCGGCCCTTCCTCTTGCCAGCCTGGGCGTGCAGTTCAACGCCGGTGCGACGTGGTCGGGCACATGCTATGTCGACGCGGTGAGCTGGTGAACTGGTGCCGGCTATTCGGCTGGGCGAAAAGTCGACAACATGAAACCAATTGTGGAGGCGTACTGCGGCGAAAGTCACGGTACGCCGCCACTGATTGGCTAGGGACGCCAGGCGCCGCCACACCCATGGACCCGTACCCCGAGTGGACATCGCCTGGGCAAGGGCCACGCGCGGGGCACGGCCCGGGCCAGTCGATCGACCATTCGGGATGCCGGGTTGCGCCCTGACCCTTGCGCCATGAATGCCTTTAGCTGGAGGCTTTGGCGTTCTGCCGCATTGGCCGCCCTATGTTTCATTTCGGGCTGGTATGCCCACCTATGGAGTAGCAAAGGGGAAAATGGCCGGCATCAGGCCATTCACCTTGGGAGCCGGCGCAGCAGGGAACCAAGAACGCTATCATCGGCCGTCCGGGGCCACGCGCCTCCGCCTGAAGAACCGCGCCTTTCCACCGACGAAAGGCTCAGGGCCCTGAGCTGGATGAAGCAGAACGCAGCCCCATATCTTGAACTGCACATTTTCAACGGGAAGAGGCTGGATGAGGGATTCATAGATGCTTTTGAACTGTCGGAGCCGGAGGTGGTGGAGCTTAATCAAAAGCTCGAGGAGGCCTCGAGGCGTCTCGACGAGCTCTCGATCCAAGCCGCTTCATTTCAAATCGGGCCTGGCGGCACGCAGCTGATAGTGCACGTGCCGAGCTTTCCGAGCGAGGGCGGCGCTGTCCATGACGAGCTGCTTCAGGCTTTTGCGGAAGTGCTGGGGCCTGAGAAATACAAGGAATTCAGTGAAATTTCCGGCGATTCAGTCGAGTCAGCATTCGGCTCGTTTGGGCTGGCGGACACGACCTATACGATGAACTTGGTCCCCACCAGGGATGGCAACGGCGGCAATATATATGCAATCAGGGAAACGAGCTCATTGCCGTTGGGCGCCACCTCGGAATTCGACAGCCCTTTGCCGGCGGTCTCGATCCCGGAGGCCTTTCCAGTTCTCAGTCATTTCATTCCTTCGAATTCCATCCAACCGAAGGGATAGCAACCCTATTGGATCCGACCATGGACGAACCGGTGCGTCTTCCTGCGATCGGTTCTGGGGTCGACCACCTGCCGGATTGGGCATGGAGGATTTCAGCCGTGTGCTTGGGACGGTCGTGTGCGGGTCAAAGACCCTCCCCAGGGATGTTCTATGTTGGAAAAAGGGAATTGTGACGCGTGGGTACACACGGTAGGTTAGGTCTTACCGTGTCCGGCACGGCTATTCACAAACCTTGAGCGAAAGCCAAAAAGCAACCGGCGTCGCCGCACGCCTTCGGATCCTCTGGATAGCGGTCCTCCTTCCCCTGGTGCCGCATCCTGCTGCGACGGCCGCGGCCTCCGAAAAGCCGGACCCAAGCACCTGGAAATGGAATGACCCCAGGGACCTGGGCATCCCCGGGCTGCGGCACGGGACGATCGAGAGCGCGTCCATGAAGCGCACCGTCGGCTACAACATCTATCTCCCGCCGCAGTACGAACAGGAGCCGTCCCGCCGGTTCCCCGTTGTCTACTACCTGCACGGCTCGACCGGCACCGAGAGCTCGGATGCGGGGCTTGCCCGGCACGTGCACGCCGAGATCGTCGCGGGCCGCATCGCCCCGGTCATCTATGTCTTCCCAAACGGGGGATCAGGAAGCTACTTCCGCGACTCGCCAGATACCTACGTGAGGGCAGAGACGATGCTCATAAGGGAGCTGCTCCCCACGATCGACCACGACTACCGAACCCTTGACCGACCGGGCGCCCGCGGCATCTGCGGCTTTTCGATGGGAGGGGACGGCGCGTTGCGCCTCGCGCTCAAGTACCCCGGCCTTTTCGGGACCGCGGCATCCCTTGCCGCGGCCCTTGAGCCGTCGCCGGATGCGTTTGGGGGCGACACCTGCTTCCGGCACGCGAGGGCGCTCAGCCCGGCGGAGCGCGGCCGGCTATACCTCTACTTGGTAGTAGGGAGGGATGATTTCCTTTATCCGCGGCATGGCCCGTTCATCGCCCTGCTGGACGAGCTCGGGATCAGGTACACCTACGTGGTGCACGCAAAGGTGACACACAACCTGGGGGTCTACACCGAATTATCCGCAGACCCCATGATTGAGCACCTGTCGCGCGAACTGGCCCGAAACTGCGGATGGCCATGACCATGTGGGTCTATGGCTGTTTGCGAGGCATGGCTAGCCTTAGATCGTCGAAAGCCGATCGGCATCGGAGATCGGTTTAAACCGCGCCGCTTCCTCGGAATTCCATGCTATAGCTCGTTTGGGTGGCTCCTTTTCTTTGCCTAACGACCACGAGGGCGCCGCGCGATAGCTTGGCGCGAGCCGGGCTCTGCATGGATCGGCGAGGTCATCAATACCCGCCCTCTCCCAGTTGATTCTTAGCCAGGCAGGTGACCGCGGCACGCACCCCGGAAGTTGGCTGAAGGGCGATGATCTCCAGGGCGGCCTTTCCGGCCAATCCGCCAATGCCTTAATGAACTCGCCAGCTCCAAACCGATGATTTGCACTTAGGTCGCCATTTCCCGCAATGGGCGGGTTCGACGGCAACGTCCCTTCACCTTCATGTCCGGAGCTGCCAATAAAGCGGTTTTTCTCAGCTATGCCCGCGAGGATGCTGACGCTGCGCGCCGGATCGCCGGGGCCCTGCGCGGATTCGGGGTCGATGCCTGGTTCGACATGGCAGAATTGCGCGGCGGCGACGCATGGGATCGGAAGATCCGCAGCCAGATCCGGGAATGCGCGCTTTTCATTCCGATAATTTCGGCGAACACCCAGAATAGGGAAGAGGGCTATTTCCGGCGCGAGTGGAACCTCGCCGTCGAGCGCACCCTCGACATGGCCGAGGACCGCACCTTTATCGTGCCGGTGGTGGTCGATGCGACGATTGAGTCCGCCGCCCGCGTCCCGGAAAGCTTCCTCAAGGCGCATTGCACACGGCTGCCCGGCGGCGAGCCCACCCCGCAGTTTGTCGAGCGCATCAGGAGCCTCCTCAATGGCCCGCGCAAGACGGCTGCCGGGGGCGCACCCCCCGCAGCATCGGTCAGCCCGAAGGCAAAGTCCGTTGCCGTGCTCGCCTTCGCCAACCTCAGCAGGGACCCGGAAAACGAGTTCTTCAGCGACGGCATCAGCGAGGAACTGCTGAATCTGGTGGCGAGGATCCCCGGCCTGCGCGTCGCGGCGCGGACATCTGCGTTCTTCTTCAAGGGCAAGAACGTTCCTATCCCGGAGATCGCCGCGACGCTCGGCGTGGCGAATGTCGTCGAGGGCAGCGTGCGCAAGTCGGGCAATCGCGTGCGAGTGACGGCGAAGCTGATCGACGCCGGCGACGGCTTTCAGATCTGGTCCGAATCCTTCGACCGCGAACTTCAGGACGTCTTTGCCATCCAGGACGAGATCGCGGGACTGATCGCCCACAGCCTCCAGCTCAAGCTCGGCGACGCTGCGCGCCCGGCAAGGGCGGTGAACCCGGAGGCGCACCGGTATGTGCTGGAAGGACGGCATTTTTGGAGCCTCCGTTCGGAGACAGGATTTGCCCGGGCGGAGGATGCGTTCGCGCGGGCGCTCGAGATCGACCCGGACTTCGCGCCGGCGCACGCGGGCCTGGCCGATGTCTGGGCTGTGCGCGCCTGGTACGGGGCGGCGGCGGGCACGTCCGAGGCGAGGCATCTGCTGGAGCGGGCAACCGTCGCGGCGCAACGCGCCATAGAGCTCAATCCATCGGAGAGCGGAGCCTATGCGGCCATGGCCGTCGTTTCCTTTCTCGAGCACCGCTTCGAGGATTCGGAGCGGCAGTTCCAGCAGGCGTTCAGGCTCAACCCGAATTACGCGGTGGCCTATCACTGGCACGCCCACCTGCTGGCCGCCCGCGGCCGCCTTGATGAAAGCCTCGCGGAACTCGAGCGGTCAATTACCTTGGACCCCCTTTCTACCGTGACCCTGGTCATTTATGCGAGCCACCTGGTCCTGGCACGAAGGTACGACGAAGCACTCGGGATCACGGACCGAGCGCTGGAATTGCAGTGCACCCTGATGGCGCCCATTAACGGGGCCCGTGCGATGTCCCTTCTTGCCCTGGGCCGGGGCGCGGAAGCGGCGGCCGCGGCAAGGAAGGTGCGGCAGGTCGAGTCGCTGTTGATGCGCTGGTGGGCCGGGGAGGAGGCGCTCTACGTGCTCCTGCACGCGGGGGCGCCTGGTGAAGCCGCCAAGCAATATGGCGAGTGGAAGGATGCCGCGCCCGCGGACTCCGTCGACTTCGGGCACTTGCTAAATGCCCTCGGGCGCTTTGATGAGGCGCTACCGTATCTCGAGACCACGGCGACGGCGAACTTCGCCCGGCTCTATTTCCATCCGGTCTGGGATGCCGTGCGCGATGATCCGCGTTTTTCCAACCTGCTCAAGAGGCTTGGCTGTGAGGCGGAGTACGCGGTTGGCCGCGCGACGATTGGGCGGATGCTATTAGGCCGAGAAAAATCTCTGCCACAATGAATCGGCATTAAGTTATTAATGGACAACAATATACATGGCATCCTCTAGGCGCGCCCTTTGCTTCCCTGCGCTCGGCTGTTCACGCCGCCTGCGCTCGCTGGAAGATCGAACAAGATTACCGCGAACTCAAAGAGGAGCTCGGACTTGACCACTTTGAAGGCCGCGGCTGGCTCGGCTGGCACCATCACGTCACCCTGGTCTCTCTCGCCTTCTGTTTCCTGCGCAGCGAACAGACTCGCTCTAAAAAAAACTTCTGGTGTGAGCCTTCCCATGATGCGGAAACTGCTTCAAGCCGCTCTCGTCCGAATGATCGGTCGCTGCCCATGGTGTCTGACCAGCTCCCATGACACCTCTTAGTACTTAACTAAGTATTATTAGAACGGGAAATGCGATGCATCGAGATGCACCGGCGTGAAGACAAAAACACGGACTCCGGCAACCTCTCAACGGGCTAGAAATTTGACTTCAGCATTACAGTAAAACAGTATTTCTGCATGAGCACCGCCATCACGATTTCACCTCGTGGCACGTTAACCCTTCCCATTGGGCTTCGTCGAAAGCTGGGACTTGATAGGGAACAGGCCGTTCTGCTGGTGGAAGAGAGGCCGGACGGAATCTTTCTTCATCCTGCTGTCACTGTCCCGATTCGGGACATTCCCGTGGCAACGATCAAGAAGTGGGTTAAGGACGACGAGGATGCCGCCGCCAGCGTGAAAATCGCGCGGAGGTGATCGTCTTTCTCGACACCTCGATCATCTTGGCGGCCTGCTGGTCGACCAAGGGTCTTTCCCATCTTCTATCGAGTCAGCGCCGAAAGCTGGGTGGAGCCTTACTACGGCCGACTACTGTGTGGCCGAGGTTGAGAAGAACATACACAAACATCGATCCGGCTCTGCTCGCTGGAATCGGACAATAAGGCCGAGCTTGGATGTGGTCGGTTCAGTTTACGTTATTGACCGGCCCATTGTATTCGATGCGATCAAAGACAAACCGGTGCTGCTATCTGCAATCGGTTCTGAATCCGACTATCTTGTCACATTGGACAGGCAGGATTTCGGCCATTTGCTTGGAACTGTCGTGTACGGCGTCAAGGTCCGTACTCCAAAGACATTCTTGTTGGAGATGGGCCTAGTGACGCCTGCGGATGAGCCATAAGCTGGGGTCTGCCGAGCCCGGTGTGACGGCCCACTAACCTTGGCGACATGGGTCCGCCGTTTGGAAACCCAATCCGGAAGGTTCCAGTTGCTTTGAGGCTCCCGAAAAAACGGAAAATCCAAGAAATCTTAGAAGCATTTCCCGTCCCTTGGCATTCAATTCCTGCACGCCCAAAAATTGGAAGCAATTGCCTAACGATCGGTTTTGAAAGCAATTCGCTGTATTTCGGTCAGAGAATTGCTTCCAACGACAAGTTACGTCCCATCAGTAACTGAAATGGTGGAGGTGCCGGGATTTGAACCCGGGTGCCCCAGACCTTTGCACGCCGCATCTACCTGTGTAGCGCCTTATTGATCTCGCCCGGGTTACGCGTTGGCGCGCGCTTAAGCCCAGGCAAACCCCCGGTTGAAGATACGGCGCGCGGACCGCGGGTGGCGCCGCGCGCTATGCCTGCTATCGACGCGGTCTCCGGCCAGCAGGCGTCGCCGGGACCGCGTGGCTGCCTTAGTTAGGCTGCCAGGGGCATTTCTTCGTGTGTGCCGTTTATTTTTTCGAAGGGGGATTAGCGAGAGGCCTTCGGCTCTCGACAGGCCGCGGCGCACGCCAGCCAAGGGTAGAATCCAGAACACCCCCGGTATGCAGGTTCGTGCGCAATCAATGAACCAAGCCTGACACGGTATGCTTTATGCATCGCAAAGCGCAAGTTCGCATGCGGACCCACGGACCGGCACGCCGTAGTACTTGGCCTGAAGGGGACGGGATGAAGGGCAGAATCCAGCAACTGTCTTGCATGAGCGCAGGTAAAAATCGGGTTGCATTTTTGTAAAAATCTCGCTTCTTCGAACCCAAGCAAAACGGCGCAAGCCGGTTCGGCTTAACACACAACAACACTAACTACAACGAGCTATGAAAAATCTCCGCTTGCGGGAGTTTTCGGCTGTGCTTTCGCTATTTGCGGCGTACAGCCTGTTAGCAACACCGGGCAAAGCCCAGTCGACGGATACGACGACCACGACGACGACCACGACCACGACGGCCGATAATGCCGCGTCCAGTGAGCCGCAGGTCCTTGAGAAATACGTCGTCACGGGTTCCAACATCCCGATGGCAGCCGACGCCCTGGCGATCCCGGTCGCCACGATCGGCCAGGCACAGATCCAGGAGAGCGGCGTCCCCGGCGACACGCTTGACCTCCTGAGGAAAGTGGCGCCCAACATCACCGGCGTCGGCGAGGAGAACGCCCAGATCGCGACCGCCGACACGTTCGGCGGCGCCCAGGTGACGGTCAAGGGCCTGACGACGCTCGTCCTCATCGACGGACGCCGCGTGGCATTCGATCCCGCCGAGGGAACGGGCGGCTTCGAGTTCGTCGACCTCAACATGATCCCGCCCGCGATGATCGACCACATCGATGTCGTCGAGGACGGTGCGTCCGCCATCTACGGCTCGGATGCGATCGGCGGCGTCATCAACATCGTCCTGAAGAAGAACTACAACGGCTGGGAGGCGGGGGCCGAGTACGGCTTCTCGACCGACCAGGGCCACTACGCCGAGCGCTCGGGCTACATCGTGGGCGGTGTCAGCAATGACTCCACCTCGATCACGGTCGCCACGAACTACAACGAGCACAACGAGCTTTACCTCTCCTCGCGCTCGTACACGAACCCGATCTACGGAACCTACACGTTCCCGGGCTCGATCGACGTCTACAACAACCTGACCGGCGCCGACAACTTCTACCAGCTCGCGCCCGGTGTGAACGCGCCTCCGGGAGGAGCCCAGTTCTCGATCGACCAGCTGGTCGCCAACGGGACCTATATCCCCGAGACCCAGGCCCAGCAGTTCGCCACGTTCAACCTTGCCAATGCCGAGACCCTGATCGGCTACAAGAAGGAGTTCGGCGCGGTGGTGAACGTCGAGCACAAGATCTTCGGCAACAAGCTGGAGGCCTTCGGCAACGTCATCTACTCGCACTCCTACACCTGGTCCTCGCTGAACGCCCAGCCGGTCGTCCCCTACGTCGAGGATCCCTGGGTCGACGTGAACGTCTTCGGCTATCCGTCCTCACCCCCGCCCGCCGGCACGACCTTCGTCCCGGTGACGGCGCCCGGCAACCCGTTCTCGCAGTCATGGCTCGACCAGAACCAGTCGCAGCCCGAGTCCGGGCCGGGCGTCGCCGACGGCAGCGGCTTTGACGTGAACGCGCGCGCGCGCTTCATCCAGTACCCGCGCCTCTACCAGAATGACTCGGATCTCTACCGGATTGTCGGCGGCCTGCGCGGCGACATCACGAACGACATCCACTGGGAGGGCGCGGCGAACGTCAACCGCTACACGCTCTACTACACGAACCCTGGCCTCATCGACACGAATTCCCTGAACGACGCCCTCTCGGACGGGCAGATCAACCCGTTCGCCAGGACGCAGGCGCCCGATGCCTTCAACGGCGTCGTCGGCACGGCCTTCGTGAACATGCTCTCCACCCTCCAGGAGTACGACTTCAAGGTAGACGGCAGCCTCTACGAGCTGCCCGGCGGCGACCTCGGCTTCGCGGTGGGCACCCAGTACATCGTGGAGGGCCTGAGCGCCACCCCCGACGTGAACAGCCTCCCGAACTCCTCGGGCACGACGCAGGGCTGGTCCAACGCGACGACGTTCCAGAACTTCGACGCCTCCCGCAACGTGCTCTCGTACTTCGGCGAGTTGAACATCCCCATCACGGGCCCGAAGCAGAACATCCCGGCCCTCTACTCCCTCACGGTCGACGGGGCCATGCGCTACGACGACTACAGCGGGGCGGTCGGCAGCACGACCAACCCGCAGGTCAACGTGGGCTGGGAGCCGTACAGCGACGAGCTGAAGTTCCGCGCCTCGGTGGGCAAATCGTTCGTCGCCCCGCAGCTGTTCTCCCTCTACGGGCCGCAGTCCGCGGGTTCGACGGACTCGATCACCTACAACTCGATTGGCGGCGCCTCCAACACGGCGCAGTTCAACCAGGTGTCGGGCGCGAATCCCCTGCTCCAGCCCTCGACCTCGAAGGACTGGTCGCTCGGGTTCGTCTACACGCCGAAGTTCGCGAAGGGCCTGTCCATCACGATCGACTACTCCCAGATCCAGGAGAAGAACATCGTGAGCTCGGTCCCCGCTGCGACGATCATCCAGAGCGTCGAGACGCTGGGCACGGCCTCGCCCTATGCGGCGGACGTGCACTTCAACTCGCCGACGGGTCCCGGAGTCTCGGGCACCGGCGCCATCAGCACGCACTCGCCCCAGCAGGTCTACGTGATCGCGACAAACGCGAACCTCGCCGGCCAGAACGTCAACAGCACGGACATCCAGATCGAGTACAAGCTGCCGACCGAGTTCGGCCGGTTCGACATCTCGTCGACCTGGACCTGGTACAACAGCTATGAGCTCCAGCTCATCCCGTCGGAGCCGTTCTACCAGTACGCGGGCTACGCGTCCACGAACGAGGGCACCCTCCCGAAGTGGCGCACGTACACCACGGTCGACTACAAGGAGGCGGGCTGGGACGCTTTCGTGGCCATGACCTGGGTCGACAGCGTGACCGACATCGGCACGGGCGGCGACGACCAGTTCGGCTTCGAGGGAGTCGGCTCATTCACGGCGTTCGACGCCGGAATCGGCTATGACTTCAAGCACCTCCACCTGGGCTACGGCCTGAACGGGGTGAAGATCACGATCGGCGTCAACAACGCCTTCGACAAGCAGCCGCCCCTGGCCATCAACGCGTTCCCGAACACGAACGCGGACGTTGCCACCTATGACGGCGCTGTCGGCCGCATGTGGTACGTCCAGGGATCGGTTAAGTTCTAAGCACGCCTTAGAAGTCCAATTGCGAAGGGCCCGGCTCCGGCCGGGCCCTTTTTTTGTCCGGATTCCCCGGCCGGCGGCCTGCCTGCCCCGTGGCGGCTTGACTCCCAAGGCCCTATAAAGACGAATCCTTGCCCGAAGTCATGCGTCTAGGCTTTGAGAGCGGGATGAACAAGCAGCGCCAATCCGGCAGGTCGGGCCGATTCCTGGGGGCCGCCGTCCTTGCCGCAGCCGGGCTCGCGGCGCCCGCGGCATTCGGGGTGCCGTCCAGCGAGGCGGCGGCCAATGCGCAGCACTTCCTCGCCGATGCCGTTCGTCCCGACAGCCCCCCCTGGCGGTATGCGCAGGTCCCCGGCTACGAGGTGATCTCGGAATGCGGCGACGACGAGACGAACGACGTCCTGCGCTCGCTGGTGGCGGGCCGCGAGGTGAGCGAGTTCCTCCTGCCCCCCGGGTTCTTCAACGAGGACACCTATCCCTCGAGCGTCATCCTGTACAACGCCAGGCCGGGCGAGGCGGCCGGGGGGCCCGTCCGGGCGGTTCCCTCCAGGAACGCACGCACCGCGTGGCGCACGCAGTTCGACGAGGAGGCGCAGCCCATCCCCGAATCCCGCGTGAACGAAATGGACGGGACCTCGGCCTGCATCGAGCTTCCGCCCGCCGACGGGCCGGTCCCCTGCATCGGCGGAAAGGGGTATCCGGACATCCCGAGGCTCCTGGGGGCCATTCCCAGGTTCCAGGCGGCCCATAGGGTCCCGGAATTCCCGCAGTGGCTGGTCGCGGGCCTGGTGGGCCCCGGCGGGCCGCTGGCGAGCGGCTGGCGGGTCAGGCAGGTGGTGCCGACCCACCTCGACCTCCCGACCGCGCTGTGGGTGGACAGCGCCGAAACGGCCTACGTGAGGCAGCACGGCCGCCCCAGCATCGGCCTCATCCCCGCGCGGCAATTCTTCGAGGACGCGGGCCCGCATGCCGCCGCGTGGAACTCGCAGGCCGCGCTGTTCGTCCGCTGGGGCCTCTTCAGCCGCGCCTATGCCCTCGGGAGCCACACGCGCGCCTTCTGGAACTTCGTGGCCCGCGCCACGGGCCGCCCGGTCGACGAGGCGATGTTCCGCGCGAGCTTCGGCTTCGGGTACAGGGAGCTCGACGCCCAGCTTTCGGGCATGCTGCCGGACGCCGTGTCCAACTTCGTCGCGACGCAGGTCGACATCAACCTGCGGCCGGCGATACCGGCGCTGAGGATCGCCACCCCTGGCGAGGTCGGCAGGATCGTCGGCGACTGGGAGCGCGCCCAGGGCGAGGGGCTTGCGGAGCGGTTCCCGGAGGTGAGCTCGAAGCTGCTGGACGCGGCGGGCGCCACGCTCGAGACGGCCCAGGCCGGGGCCGGGCAGGACGCGGAGGTGAGCGGGGCCCTCGGCATCTACGAGGCGCAGGCCGGCAGGACGGACGCCGCCCTCGCGGACCTGGAGGCGGCCGTCCGCGGCCAGTTCCGCAGGCCGCTCGTCTATCTCGCCCTCGCGCAGCTGCGGTACAGGGCCTTCGAGGCGCGGGCGCGCGGCCATGGCGGCAAGTTTGACGCCGCGCAGGAGGCGGCGGTCTTTGAGCCCCTCCAGGCCGCGAGGAAACTCCTGCCGTCCACCGCCGCCACCTACCGCATGGCGGCGCGGGCGATCCTCCGGGGCTCCGACAAGCCGACGGGGGACGAGCTCTCGCTCATGGCCGAGGGACGGCAGCTCTATTGGCGCGACCCCGTCTTTGGCGGCCTCGCCGACCGCGTCGAGGCGATGGCCGAGGGCGGCCGTTCGGCCGGGGGGTGAGCCGGCGCCCGCGCCGGGCGCCTAGCCCGCAAAGGAGAGCTCCAGGGCGCCGTTGTCGCGCCCCCAGTCGATCTCCGGGAATCCCTCCGGCGGCGGCCGCCCGCCGATGACCCGCCTCGTGGCGGCGCGCCAGCCCCTGGCCCGCAGGACCCGGACGCCGTCGGTCAGCTCCGGCGAGGCGACGGCCACCCGGCCGAGGCCCCGGACGGCGACGCGGTACTCGAGGCCGGGGCCGTCCACCGCCGCGCTGAAGGGCCTGCGGATCCCCGTCCTCGGGCGGGCGGCGGCCGCCCGGAACTCGATCGTCGTGCGGGCCCGGACCGTGCGCCAGGGCCCGCCCGGCTCGCGCGAGAGGAGGACGACCCGCTGGAGGGCGGGCTCCGTGACAAGGACGTCGAAGCTGAGCTGCCAGGCGCCGAGGACGGGGGAGGGGTCCGCGGCGCGCGCAGGGTCCCTCTCGGCTGCGGCGATCCAGCGCCGGAGGGCCGCCAGGCGGCGGCTGTCCTCGGAGGCGACCAGCTCGTTGGGCCCCTTCTCGCGGCAGTCGCGCGTCAGCGCCCAGAGCCCCCGCGCGGCCGCCAGGCCCGCCCGGTTTGCGGACCGGAACCTGGCGGCGTCGGCCCCCAGGGCCGCGAGCGCCTTCGCGGCCTCCCGGCCGCGCCCGCGCGCCAGAGCGCGGCGGACGGAGGCGATCCGGCCGGCCGCGCCGCGGATGAAGGCGTCGCGCTCCGCAAGGTAGAGCCGGTACGCGACGCTGAGGGAGAAGGGCCTCGGCAGGGTTGGGCTGCGGGAGAGCCGCGCAAAGAACGCGCGCTCGGACTCCAGGCGGGACAGCCCGGCGCGGAACGACCCGTCCCAGCGCTCGTTCGTCTCCCAGCGCGCGTAGCCCGCATAGGCCCGCTCGTCGCAGGCGAGGGCCGCCCGGGCGAGCGCCCCCGCGTCCTTGCTGCCGAACATCCGCCGGAAGCCCTCGGCCAGCATCGTCGCGGCGTCGTCCGCGCCGGTCCCGCTCCAGAGCGAGGCCGCCGCGGCGTCGACGACCGCCGTCATCGCAGGCGAGAGCCGGTTCGGCTCCCAGGAGGTGACCAGCATGCCCCCGGCGCCCACGGCGCGGCAGCGGTCCCACCAGCTGCGGATGTTGGCGATCCTCTCGCCGAAGACGGGCATAGGCTCGTGCCGGAAGGACCCGTTCATCGGGCACCCCCAGTACTCGATGCCGCGCGAGCGCAGCGCGGGGGCGAGCTCGTACTCGGCGAAGTTCCTCAGCTCGTTCCTCGGCCGGCGCCCGAAGGGGTAGTAGTACCAGTCGTAGGCGATGATCCCGCGGGGGAGCTGGGGGATGGCCCCCGGGAGGAGGGCCAGCATGTCCGCCCACATGCCGAGGCGCAGGCGGTGGCCGGACGCGGTCTCGGCCAGCCTCCAGACATGCCGCGCGAAATGCCCCTCCAGGCCCACCTCGGCGATCTCGGCCTTGGAGAGCGGGTTGCGGCCGAGGCTGAAGGATTCGTCGAGGCCCACGTGGATCTTTCCCGCGGTGCAGAACGGGGCCATGTCGGACATGAGGGCGTCGGCGACGTCGCCTATCCTCGGGTGGAGCGGGCAGACCTGCCCCTCGGCGAGCGCGCTGCCGTCCGCGGCGCGGAGCTCGTTCAGGTCACGCAGCGCGGGGACCTTGATGAGGTACTGGGTGTGCCCGAGGAGGTTCACGATGGGGACGACGCCGATGCCGACGGCGGAGGCCGCGCCGACGAGGGCGCCCATCTCCTTCCGGCTGAGCGCGCCCCTGCGCGCGACGCCGGGAAGGGACGGGAACTCGACCGCGTCCTCGAGGTGCAGGTAGAGCTCGCGGTAGCCCCACTCGGCGTAGCGGGGCAGGAGCGAAACCAGCCAGGGCAGGCGCTCCATCTGCCGCCCGAGGTCCCACTGGAACGCGGTCGTCACGGGGCGCGGGCCGTAAGCCAGGTGAGGCCCCCGGCCTCGTCCGTGAACGCCCCGTCGAGCTGCGCCTCGAAGGCGGCGTCGAGGATGGGCCTGAACTCGGGGCCGGGCCGCCGCCCGAGGGCGACGAGGTGGCGGCCCTGGATGATGGGCCTCGGCGCCGCGTCCCTGAGCGCGAGCGCGAGCGCCCGCTCGCGGAGCCGGCCGACCAGCCCCAGGGCCTCCCCCGGGGGCAGGGGCGGCCGCCCCATGGCGTCGGCCGTCATGACGAGCGAGAGGTCGTCGATCGTCGCCGGGGCGAGCCGCCGGGCGAGGCGGCGGACCTGGGCGTCCGTGAAGGCGCCGTCCCTGGCGGCGTGGTGGGCCAGGTGGCTCGCCACCAGGGCGCAGACGGGCGCGTCCAGCTCCCCCGGGGCGCCGATGCGCCGCAGGAAGGCCTCGGCGAGCGGCGCGCCGGCGGCCTCGTGCCCCGGGCTCACCCAGCGCAGCGCCCCGCGACGCTCCGCGCGCGCCGTCGTGGAGGGCTTCCCGAAGTCGTGCGCGAGGACGGCCAGGGCGAGCATGCGGCGGCGGGACGGCCCGGAGGCCGTCCACGCGCCGAGCCCGGCCAGGGCGTCGAGGCACAGGGCCGTGTGCGTCATGACGTCCCCCTCCGGGTGCCAGTCGGGCTCCTGGGGCGTGCCGCGCAGGGCGGCCGCCTCGGGGAAGTGGGCGATCCAGCCCGTCTCCTCGAGGACAGCGAGGCCCCGCGAGGGCCGGACGGAGAGGGAGGCCCACTTGTCCCATTCGCCCCACACCCGCTCGGCGGGAAGCTCGGGGTACGTGCCGAGGATCGAGCGGCACAGCGCGGCCGTCTCCGGGGCGAGCGTGAGGTCGAAGCGGCCCGCGAACTGGAAGGCGCGAAGGACGCGCAGCGGGTCCTCGGCGAAGCCCGGCCCGGCGTGGCGCAGGACCCTGGCCCCGAGGTCCGCACGGCCCCCCAGGGGGTCGATGATCTCCCCGGTGAAGGGGTCCATCGAGATGGCGTTGAGGGTGAAGTCGCGGCGCGCGGCGGCGTCGCGGTCGCTGAGCGTGGGGTCGGCCTCGACGGCGAAGCCGCGGTGGCCGGCCCCCGTCTTCGACTCGCGCCGCGGCAGGCTGAAGTCGTATTCGGCGCCGCTGGCGCCGCGCACCTTCACGACGCCGAAGCTGCGCCCGACGACGTCCGTGGGCCCGAACCGCGCGAGGGCGCGGCGCAGGGCGTCGAAGCCGACGCCCGCCACCTCGACGTCGTGGTCCTTTGCCGGGAGCCCGAGGATGAGGTCGCGCACGCCGCCGCCGACGAGCCTGGGCCTTCCGACGAGGCGGGCCGCCTCCAGCATCTCGCGGAGGTCGGCGGGAAGCGCGGGCGCTCCGTCCATGCGCGGTCCCTAGCCCTTCAGCGCGGCAAGGGCCGCGAGCAGCCACGCGACGATGAGGCAGAGGCCCCCGAGCGGCGTGACGTAGACGAGGGCGTGGGGGCCGCCGAGGACGAACCAGTAGAGGGAGCCCGAGAAGAGGACGATCCCGCAGGCGAAGAGCCGGGCGGACCAGGGCGCGAGGCCGGGGGAGGGCTGGACCCTCATCCAGCCGGCGAGGCCGAGGAGCGCCGCGGCGTGGTACATTTGGAAGGCGACGGCGGTCTCCCAGATGTCCCGGGCGCCGCGGGCGGCCAGGGTCTCCCGCATGGCGTGCGCGCCTGCGGCGCCGAGCGCGACGCCGGCGGCCCCGAGGAGGCCGGCCCAGGCAAGGGCGGAACGGTGGGTCATGGCGCCACGCATCGTTGCCAATTCCCGCGGGGAACCAAGGCCCAAAACGGGGGTTGACACCCCCCTTTCCTGACGGTGTTCTGGGCCTCTTTTCCCATGAAGACGTACCTTGCGAAGAAGGAGGCCGTGCAGCCCAAATGGTATCTCGTTGATGCCGAGGGGCAGGTGCTGGGCCGCCTCGCAGTAAAGCTCGCGAACATCATCCGCGGCCGCAACAAGCCGGGGTACACCCCGCACGTCGACACCGGCGACTACGTCGTCGTCATCAACGCCGAGAAGGTCATCCTCACCGGCAAGAAGGAGGAGCAGAACGAGTACATGTTCTTCTCCGGCTTCGTGGGCGGCGAGCGGTACCGCAGCCTGCGCCAGGTGCGCGAGAAGCGGCCCGAGTTCATCCTCACGCACGCGGTGAAGGGCATGCTGCCCAAGAACCGCATCGCCAGCCGCATGCTGACGAAGCTGCGGGTCTTCTCGGGCACCAAGCACCCGCACGAGGCCAACAATCCCAAGCCCCTCAAGGTCTGAACATGAGCAAACCCGAAAACGCCTTCACAGGGACCGGCCGCCGCAAGACGTCCACGGCCAGGGTCCGCATCCAGGACGGCAGCGGCAAGCTGGTCGTCAACGGCCGCCCCTTCGAGACCTACTTCTCGCACGAGAACTTTGCGAAGCAGGCCTACGCGCCCCTCCTCACGGTCGACATGAGGGAGAAGATCGACGTCACGGCCAACGTGGCGGGCGGCGGCGTCGCCGGCCAGGCCGGCGCCGTGGCGCATGGCATCGCACGGGCCCTCCAGAAGATGAACGCCGAGCTCAGGCCCGCCCTCAAGAAGGCCGGGCACATCCGCCGCGACCCGCGGGAGAAGGAGCGCAAGAAGGCCGGGCAGCCCGGCGCGCGCAAGCGGTTCCAGTTCTCGAAGCGCTGATCCCCAGCCTCCCGGGAACACCCACAAGGGCCGCCTCCGCACGCCGGATGCGGCCTTTTTCATTCTTGCCGGACGCGGGCAACCCCGGGACAAACCTAGATTGACCACATGAAAGTCGGAATCGTCGGAGCCTCGGGCTACGCGGGCGAGACACTCGTCCGGCTGCTGCTCGCCCATCCCAGGGCGGAGCTGGCCGCGGTGACCTCGCGCGCCCACGCGGGCAAGCCGCTTTCCGAGGTGATCCATTCCGTGCGCGGCAGGGACAAGGGCCTCAGGTTCGTGCCCTCGGACGCGGCGGCGCTCGCGGCGGGGGATATCCCGCTCTGGTTCCTCGCGCTCCCGCACGGCGCCGCGGCTGAGTTCGCGGCGGCGCTCGTGGGCTCGGGCAAGAGGGTCATCGACCTGTCGGCCGACTTCCGCGTGGCGGACCTGGCGGCCTACGAGAAGTACTACGGCAGGCACCACGCGCCCGAGCTCATCAGGCAGGCGAGGTACGTGCTGCCCGAGCTTTCCGACCCCTCGTGGAGGACGGAGGCGAGGATCGCGGCCTCCCCGGGGTGCTACCCGACCAGCATCCTCATCCCCCTCGTCCCGCTCCTCAGGGACAAGGTCCTCACCAGGGAGCACATCGTCGTCAACAGCATGAGCGGGGTGAGCGGCGCTGGCAGGAAGGTCGAGGAGACCTACCTCTTCGTCGAGAGGAGCGAGAGCGCGAAGGCTTACGGCCTGGTGAAGCACCGGCACCTCGCCGAGGTCGAGGAGCAGCTGGCCGCCCTCACGGGCGAGAGCACCGTCATCCAGTTCAACCCGCACCTGGCGCCGATGCGCTACGGGATCGCGACCACGATCACGGCGCCGGCGGCCCCCGGGGCCACAGTGGACTCCCTCTATGCGTCGTGGGCGCGGGCCTACGGCAAGGCGCCGTTCATCCAGCTGCTGAAGAGCGGCGAGACCCCCGACACGGCGGACGTCGTCGGCACGAACCGGGTCGACATGTCCGCCGTCCACGACCCGAGGACGGGCAACTTCGTCATCACCTCCGCGGAGGACAACCTCGTTAAGGGCACCGCGGGCCAGGCGGTCCAGACCATGAACCTCTGGTTCGGCTTCGCGGAGACGGACGGGCTCCCCTAGCTGCGGTAGTCCGCGTTCTCGCTCACGTACTCGTGCGTCAGGTCGGCGCCGAGGATGACGGCCGAGCCGGGCCCCCGGCCGAGGGCGATCTCGATCTCGACGCAGCGCTCGTGTGCGGGGAAGTCGACGGGCGGCGCGAAGACGCCGTCCCTCGGGGGCGCCGAGGCATAGAGCTCGGCGCGCCGCAGGTGGGCGGCGAGGGCCTTCTCCTTCTGCGGGTCCAGGGCGAACGCGCCCTTCTCGAAGATGAGCGTCCCGCCCATCCGGGCGGACAGGCCCGACAGGTCGGCGCCGCCCGGCAGCTGGCCGGCGTGCTTGCCGATCGCCTGGACGAGCCGGCCGACGTTGGGGTCGTTGCCGGCCACGGCGCACTTGAAGAGGGGCGCGTTGACGACGGCCTTGCCGAGCGCGCGCGCCGCGGCGAAGTCGGCCGCGCCGGAGACGGCGACCCGGATGACGTGGCGGACGCCTTCGCCGTTGCGGACCACGTCCTCGGCCAGGTCGAGGCAGACCTGGCGCAGCGCGGCGCCGAAGGCCGCGGGGTCGGCGCAGGGGACGCGCCCGGAGGAGAGGAGGGCAACCGTGTCGGAGGTGCTGGTGTCGCTGTCGATGCTGATCGAGTTGAACGAGGGCTCGACCGCGGCCTGCAGCGCCGCGCGCAGCTCGCCCCGCGGGACGGCGAGGTCCGTCAGGATGTAGACCAGCATGGTCGCCATGTTGGGCTCGATCATGCCGGCCCCCTTCGCGATCCCGACGATGCTGCCCTTGCCCACGCCGGCGCGCCTCACCTTCGGGTAGAGGTCCGTCGTCACGATGCCCTCGGCGGCCGGCATCACGCTGGAGCCCGAGAGCGAGGCGACGGCGCCCGGGAGCGCCGCCTCCATGGCGGCGACGGGCAGGCCCCAGCCGATGACGCCCGTCGAGCTGGGAAGGATCTCGCCCGGCGCGCAGCCGAGCAGGCGGCCGGCTTCGGCGCAGATCCTCTCGGCCGCGTCGACGCCCCCCGGGGCGCACACGTTCGAGACCTTGTTGTTGATGACGACGGCGCGCAGCGCGGGCGCGGAGAGCCTCTGGCGCCCGACGAGGACGGGCGCCCCGGGGAACGCGTTCCTCGTGAAGACGGCCGCGAAGTCCGCGCTCGGGCGCTCGAGCGCGATGAGGGTCAGCGTCATCCGGGCCGGCTTCGGCGCCTCCGCGGGGACGAAGTCGAAGCGCGCGGTGCCGACGCGGAAGCCCGCGGGGAGCGCGGCGTTGGAGGCGAGCCAGGCGCGGTGCGAGGCGCGGTCGGCGAAGGTCAACTGCGTGCTGGGCATGCTGTGGTAGAGAGAAGTGCCGGCGCCCGGCCGCGGAGTGAAGCCGAATTTTTTGCGCGCGCGGCGCAAAATGTTGTGGAAATGCCCGGCGGGCGTGGTGTAAGCAGTGGGCTGCACCTGTGCGAACCGCCGACCTGAGCCGCACGCCGACACCTGTCCGTCACCTGCGCCCCGCCGGGGCGGCGTGACCCCGTGATGGACGTTTCCGAGGTCACGGAGAGGGCCAAGGTCCTGCTGGAGGCGCTTCCCTACATCCAGGACTTCCGGGGCTCCACCTTCGTCGTCAAGTACGGCGGCAGCTTCATGGACGACCCCGACCCCAAGGTGCGGGCGCGGGTCACCTATGACGTCGCCTTCCTCGCGGCCGTGGGGATCAACGTCGTCGTCGTCCACGGGGGGGGCAAGGCGATCACGCGGGCCATGGAGGAGGCGGGCCTGAAGGCGAAGTTCGTGAAGGGCCTGCGGGTCACGGACGAGGAGACGATCGCCATCGTGAAGAAGACGCTGGACGAGGTTGTGAACCGCGACGTCTGCGAGGCCCTGGCGGCCGCAAAGGCCAGGCCGCGCGGGCTTCCCGGGGACACGGTCCTCCTGTGCCAGAGGCTCGAGAGGGACGAGGACGGCAACGCCGTGGACCTCGGCTTCGTGGGCGAGGTCACGGAGGTGAAGGTGAAGCTCATCAAGAAGGAGATCGCCGAGGGCTTCGTCCCGGTCATCTCGCCCGTCGCCGAGGGCCACGACGGCAAGTCCTACAACGTGAACGCGGACGTCGTCGCCGGGAAGGTGGCGAGCGCCCTGCGGGCGAGGCGGCTCTTCTTCATGAGCGACGTCCCCGGGCTCCTCTCGGCGCCGCCGGACGCGTCGTCCCTCATCTCGACCCTCCGGTCGAGCCAGGTCGAGGACCTGAAGAAGTCGGGCGTCATCGACAAGGGCATGAGGCCCAAGGTGGCCAGCGCCGTCCGGGCCCTGGAGGAGGGCGTCCAGAGGGTCCACTTCATCGACGGGCGCCTGCCGCACAGCCTGCTCCTCGAGATCTTCACGGACAAGGGCATCGGGACCGAGATCGTCAATGGCTGAGCCGTCCTCCATCGTCCGCTCCGTCGCGGCGGAGCTCTACGACGCGAATGTCCTCGGGAACTACGCGAGGCCCGCCGTCACGCTCGTCCGGGGCAGGGGGACCACCGTCTGGGACGACCAGGGGCGGGCCTACCTCGACTTCTCCTCCGGCATCGCGGTCACGTCCCTGGGGCATTCCCACCCGAGGTGGGTCGAGGCCGTGCAGCGGCAGGCGGCGGAGCTCGTCCACGTGAGCAACCTCTTCAGGAACCCGAACCAGGGGGAGCTGGCGAGGAAGCTGGTGGGGTACGCCGGCCCCGGGAGGGTCTTCTTCTGCAACAGCGGCGGCGAGGCCGACGAGGCTCTGATCAAGCTCTCGAGGCTCCACGGCTTCCGCAAGGGCGGGGTGGAGGGCAAGTGCATCCGCGTCGTCGCCGCCAAGGGCGGCTTCCACGGCCGGATGTTCGGCGGGATGAGCGCGACGCCGAAGGAGTCCGTCCAGAAGGGCTTCCGGCCGCTCCTGCCGGGCTTCGTCTTCGGGGACCTGAACGACCTGGCGAGCTTCGAGCGCCTGGTCGACGACGACACCTCCTCCATCCTCGTCGAGACGGTCCAGGGCGACGGGGGGATCAACCCCTGCACGCCGCAGTTCCTCCAGGGCCTGCGGCGCCTGTGCGACGAGCGCAACCTCCTCCTCCTCGCCGACGAGGTGCAGTGCGGCGCCGGCAGGACGGGCCGGTTCTTCGCCTTCGAGCACGCCGGCATCCGTCCGGACGCGATCGCGATGGCGAAGGGCCTGGCGGGGGGGTTCCCGATCGGCGCCGTCTGGGTGGCCGAGAAGGCGGCGGACCTCTTCCAGCCCGGGATGCACGGCTCGACCTTCGGCGGGACGCCGCTTGCCTGCGCGGCCGCCCTCGCGGTCCTGGGCGCCATCGAGAGCGAGGGCCTCCTCGGGCACGTCTCGCGGGAGAGCGCGCCGTGGATCAGGGAGCTCCGCAGGATGGCGGCCGAGCAGCCCGCGAAGGTGGCGGACGTCCGCGGCCTCGGGTTCCTCGTCGGCGTCCAGATGACCTCCGACAACGGGCCGGTCGTGGCCGCGCTCCGCGAGAAGGGCCTGCTGACGGCGCCGGCCGCGAACAACGTCGTCCGCCTCCTGCCTCCCCTCAATGCCACGGCCGAGGAGCTCGGCAGGTCCGTCGCGATCTTCCGCGAGGTCCTGGGGGCCTAGGAGCCGGGCTGCCTCCGGGACCGGCGGCCCCTCTGCTCCTGGGGCGGCTGCGGGGGCTCGGCGGCCATCGCCGCCTCGCCGCCGGCCTCCCGGAAAATGACGTCCGGCCTCTCCGCCAGGTCCCGCTCCAGGCACTTCTGGACGAAGGCGCTGAACGACAGGCCGAGCTTCCTTGCGCGGTCCTTCGCCTCGGCGAGCAGCCTCGGGGGGAAGGATATGCTCTGGTTCACGTAGGATCTCCCGCGCTTGGGCATGGTCAAAGCGTGCGCGTTTCCGGGACGATTCCAAGCAGGAGCGGAAGTTTTGCGATTTGACTGTTAATAACGGTTGGTAACGTTTGGGGCATGGCGGAGTTCCTTTGCAGCGTGCGCGTCCAGCTGCCGCGTCCCCTCTTCAGGAAGCTGATGGCGAAGGCGATCCTGGAAAGGAGCGACGTGGGCAGCATCGTCGTCCGCGCGGTGCGCGACAGCCTGCCGCGGGACGCGGGCGGCCCGGGCCGGCGGCCGGGGCCGCGCCCACGCCGCTAGGAGCGCTTTTTGCTCTGGCCCGTCGGGGGGCGGCCCTGTAGGAATGCACGCTTCACACGATGAAGCACTTCCTCAAGGAGAGCGACCTGACGCCCGCGGAAGCCGGCCAGGTCTTCTCGCTCGCCCGCGACCTGAAGCGGACGCGGGGGGAGCCGGGCGCGCGCCCGCTGGCCGGGCAGACCTGGGCGCTGCTCTTCGCCAAGTCGAGCACGAGGACGAGGGTGTCGTTCGAGGTCGGGATCGGCGAGCTGGGCGGGCATTCCCTCTATCTCAACAAGGGCGACCTGCAGCTCGGCCGGGGCGAGTCGGTCGAGGACACGGCCCGCGTCCTCTCGCGGTTCGTCCACGGGATCGTCATAAGGACCTACGACCACGGCGAGGTCGAGAGGCTGGCGGCCGCGGCCACGGTCCCGGTGATCAACGGCCTGACGGACCTGTTGCACCCCTGCCAGGTGTACGCCGACGCCTTCACGGCCGCCGAGCGCTGGGCCGGCCCGGGCGGCGACCTCCTCGGGGCCCTGCGGGGCCGCAAGATCGCCTTCCTCGGGGACACCGGGTTCAACATGGCCAACTCGTGGATCCTCGGCGCCGCCTTCTTCGGCATGAGGATTTCGCTCGCCGGGCCGAGGGGCCACGAGCCGGGCAGGGCGATCCGCGCCCTCCTCGCCAAGGAGGGGCGCGCCGCCCCGTTCGAGTTCACGACGGACCCCAGGAAGGCCGTCGCGGGCGCCGACATCGTCTACACGGACGTGTGGTCGAGCATGGGCCAGGAGGCGAAGGCGAGGGGGATCAGGACCCGCATGCGGCGGTACGCCGTGAGCGCGGGGCTCTTCGGGGCCGCGAAGCCCGACGCCCTCTTCATGCACTGCCTGCCCGCGCACCCGGGCGAGGAGGTTGACCAGGCCGTCCTCGACAACCCCCGGTCGGTCATCTTCGACGAGGCGGAGAACCGCCTCCACGTGCAGAAGGCCCTGCTGACCCTCCTCTCCGCGAGGCGGGGGCGGTAGCGGGGGGGGCGATTTCGGCTTTGCCGGGCCGGGCGGGGGACCGTACATTCGGGACCAAATGAAAATCGTGCTAGCGTACTCGGGCGGCCTCGACACGTCCGTCATCGTCAAGTGGCTCCGCGAAACCTACGACGCGGAAATCATCACCTTCGCGGCCGACATCGGCCAGGAGGAGGAGCTGAAGGGCCTGGGGCGCAAGGCGCGCAGCACGGGGGCGTCGAGGCACCACACGCTCGACCTTGTCGAGGAGTTCGCGAGGGACTTCGTCTACCCGATGATCCGCGCCGGGGCGGTCTACGAGGGCCAGTACCACCTCGGCACCTCGATCGCACGGCCCCTGATCGCCAAGGCCCAGGTCGAGATCGCCAGGCGCGAGAAGGCCGACACGGTCGCCCACGGGGCAACCGGAAAGGGGAACGACCAGTGCCGGTTCGAGCTCACCTACATGGCCCTTGCGCCGGGCCTGAAGATCATCGCGCCCTGGAAGATCGAGGCGTTCCGCGAGGCCTTCCCGGGCCGCGCCGAGATGATCGCGTACTGCAGGAAGCACCGGATCCCCGTGGAGGCCTCCCTGAGGAAGCCCTACTCGATGGACCGGAACCTCCTGCACATCTCCTACGAGGCGGGGATCCTCGAGGATCCCTGGTTCGATCCCACGACCAAGAGGAACAAGGGGATATTCAAGCTCTCGGCCTCGCCCGAGGACGCGCCCAACAGGGCCGAGTACGTCGAGCTCGACTTCGAGAGGGGCGACTGCGTCGCCGTGAATGGCAAGAGGCTGTCGCCCGCGGGCGCCCTGCGCGCCCTGAACGTCCTGGGCGGGCGCCATGGCATCGGACGGGTCGACCTCGTCGAGAACCGCTTCGTCGGGATGAAGTCGCGGGGCGTCTACGAGACGCCGGGCGGCACGATCATGCTCCACGGCCACAGGCAGGTGGAGTCGCTCACGATGGACCGGGAGGTCATGCACCTGAGGGATTCCCTGATCCCGAAGTACGCGGAGCTCGTGTACAACGGCTTCTGGTTCGCTCCGGAGAGGGAGGCCCTTCAGGCCCTCGTCGACGAGAGCCAGCGCTTTGTGACGGGGACGGTCCGCCTCAAGCTCTACAAGGGCAACGTCATCACGTGCGGCCGCAAGTCCAGGTACTCGCTCTACGACACGAAGGTGGCGTCGATGGAGGGCGTGAAGAGCTGGTACAACCAGAGCGACGCCACCGGCTTCATCCGCCTGAACGGCCTGAGGCTGCGCGCCCGCAACCTCGCCCAGCGCGGTCCGAGGACCTGAGCGCCGGGACCGTGGCGCTCAGAAGAGGGCGTTGACGGCGATGCCGACGGCCGTGATCGGCCCGGAGTCGTTGAGGCCGTCGATCGTGCGGTCGACCTTCTTGATCGTCACCTCCGCGCTGTTGTAGAGGCTGTCGTCGTTGATCAGCTTGCCGAGAGTGCCCTGGCCCTTGGCCAGCTTGTCGGAGACGCTGCGGATGTTGGCGATCGAGGCCCGGATGTCGTCGGCCGACTGCTGGTCGTAGACCAGGGTGCCGATCGTGCCCTTGCCCGACTTGATCTGGTCCATGATGCCCTCCGCGTTCGAGGCGAACTGCTTCGCCTCTTCCGCCGCCGCCTTGATCTGCTCGACCGTCGCCAGGAGCTCGTCGTGGAGCTTGGGGTCGTTGACGAGCTTGCCAAGGGTGCCCTCGCCCCGGTTGATCTTGCCCGTGATGTCCTGGAGGTTGGTCATGGTGTCGTTCAGCTTCTGCGAGTTCTCGGTGATGAGCTTGTCGAGCTTCTGGAAGATGCCTCCGGCACCCCCCTCGCCGCTGAACGACTTGCTGAACGACCCGAGCGAATCCTGCAGCTGCTTGCCGAGGCCGCCGAGCTGCGCGATGAGAGAATTCAGGTCCGGCGAGTCCTGCGTCCGGATCTCCGCGCCGTCGGCCAGCGGGGGGGCGCCGGAGCTGCCCATGCTGATGGAGATGTAGTTTCCGCCGATGAGGCCGGCCATCACGATGGTGGCCACCGCGTCGTTCGCGATTGGGACCTTGGGGTCGACCTGAAGCACGGCCTCGGCGCGGCGTCCCGCGAGCCGCGTCAGCTTGACCGAGCCGACCTTGACGCCCGCGAGGCGCACCTCGTCGCCCGTCTTGAGCTGACGCAGGTCGTCGAAGCCCGCGATCAGGCTATGGCTGCGCTCCTCGAAGATCTTCCCGTCGCTCAGGGTCTCGAACGTCACCCAGACGAGGGCGACGCCGAGCAGGAAAAAGAGCCCAACACGGGCGGTCTGTTGTGCAGTGTTCATGGTGAGTCCTTCTCTTCTGTTTCGAGCTTCTTGAAACGGGGGTGCTCGATGTCTATCTTGGGATTTAGGAAATCCTGGATCCGGGGGTCGGTCGACTTCTTGAGGTCGTCCGGCGTGCCTAGGGTGATGAGCTTGCCCCCCATCAGGATCCCAACCCTGTTGGCGAT